>NZ_BMRP01000054.1:0-20322 GCF_014648695.1 Streptomyces albospinus | reverse complement strand
CAGAGCCGCCGCCCCGCCCCCTGCCGCGCCCCGCGCCGTGGCCGGGCCCGGACCCGAAACCCCAGTGCCCGCCCGTGCCGCCGCGCTCCGGCGCCCGCCCCGAACGGAGGTAGCCGCGCAGCAGCCGCTCCGTCTCGGCGACGTCCAGCCGGCGCTGCGGATCGCGCTCCAGGAGGCCGCCGACCACCGCGAGCAACGGCCGGGCCTCCTCGGGGAGTTCGATCTCGTCGTACACGACGGCGTGCAGCACACCGGCCATCGAGTCCCGGCGGAACGGCGTCACCCCGCTCAGTACGGCGCACAGCAGCACCCCGAGCGACCAGAGGTCGGCCTCCGGGCCCGCGCCGCGGCCGGACATCCGCTCGGGCGCGGTGTATTCGGGCGAGCCGACGAAGCCGTTGGTGTCGGTCAGCGTCGTGACGCCCGGGACCTGGGCGATCCCGAAGTCGGTCAGCACGACCCGCCCGGTGCCGTTCTCCATCAGGACGTTCGCCGGCTTGATGTCGCGGTGCAGCACGCCCCGGGTGTGCGCGGCGCGCAGCGCGCCCAGCAGCGCGATCCCGATCCGGGCCGCCTCGCGGGGCGCCAGCGGGCCGCCGCCGGCCAGCCGGTCGGCCAGCGAGGGGCCCTCCACCAGCTCCATCACGATCCACGGCCGGCCGTCCTGCTCGACCACGTCGTGCACCACGATCACATTCGGATGCTTGACCTGGGCGACCGTACGCGCCTCGCGCATCGCCCGGTCCCGCTGCGCCCGCACCTCGGGTTCGGCCGAATCCTCGTCCAAGTGCAGTTCCTTGACCGCGACCTGACGGTTCAGCAGTTCGTCCGTGGCACGCCAGACCGTCCCCATGCCACCGCGGCCCAGCCGTATGCCCAGGCGGTACCGCCCACCGATCAACCGGCCTTCGCCCCCGAAGATCCCCATGGCCTTATCTTGCCGCACGGAGCCGGTGCGGGCGGGGCCGGGCGGGAGCCGTCACCCCGCCGAACGACCGCCGGGTTACCCCGGGTTCGCCGAAAGCCGCACCCGGCCGGCGCCCGCCATGATCCACTGCCCTCATGGAGGCAGTCATCACGAGTGTCGTCGCCGTCCTCGGCACCCTGCTGGGGTCGGCCGTCACCCATGTCTTCCAGAGCCGGACCGCCGACCGCCGCGAGCGCTTCACCCGCGCCGAACGGCTCCGCCAGGAACGCATCGACGCGTACTGCGCCTACGCCGGCGCGCTCCTGGACTACCGCCGGGTCCTCGTGCACCGCTGGTTCGTCGTCCACGAGGAGGACCGCTGCGACGAGGACTCCCCCGAGCTCCGGGAGGAGGTCTACAAGACCCGCTACGCGGCCCAAGAGGCCATGTTCCGCGCCCAGATGGTGACCGACGACCCGGAAATACTGGACCGCACCGAGCAGATCATGGCCGATGTCACCGAGATCCACTGGGCCGAGGACCGCGACACCCTGACGGAACTCCGCGCCACGACGCGCCGGGGCATCCGCGACTTCGTGGCGGCGACGGCCCGCCGCATGCGGTGAACGGACGCGGCGGCCCGTTCCGCCCCCGCCCTTACCCGATCACCTCCCCATACGCCATGATCAACTCACGACACACGGGGTGGAACCTCCCCCGCCCCTCCGCCCGTCCTTGACAAAGTGAGGCGGCGGACACCGCGGCACGGCAACAAGCAGCACGGGAACGGGGATCGGCCATGGCGATGCAGGACGGCGCAGCGCTCGACGTCCGTCCGGGCCCTGACCCGGCCCGCGCCGCACCGGAGCACCACGGTGCCTACCACACCGCTGCTCTCTTCCTGGCCCTCTACGCGAGCGCCCTCACCGGCTGGACGGTCTACGGCATCGTCCAAGGGGGCGGCACCGTCCGGGACTTCGTCGAGGGCCTGTTCAACCCCGGCGCCTCCCCCGCGTCCCAACTGGTCGGCCCCTGGGAATGGGCGTTCACCGCCGCCCTCCTCACGACCGCCGGCCTCGCCCTCGCCCACCGCCGCCTGGCCCGCACCGCCGCCCTCCTGTGCGGCTTCCTCCTCCTCGCCCTCTCCGTACGCGAGGGCGTCGGACTCTTCGACGCCGCCTACCGCGACCAGTACAGCACCGACCCCCTTGGCGGCTGGGTGCTGGCGACCAGGGCACTGGGACTGGTGGTCGCCGTGACCGTGCCGGTCGCCATGTTCCCGGCGACGGAGGGGTGGCGGTCCGGCCGCGGGACCGCGTCGCCCCCCAAGGGACGCCCCCGCCGCCTCTCCCGCATCTGCGGCGCCCTGTTCCTCCTGATGGGCCTGGCCCGCCTCGCCCTGACCGTGAGCGCCCTGACGACGCCCGGTATGGACACCGCCCGCTACCTCCGCGGCATCGTCGACGGCTCGGTCCTCGGCACCCTCAACCTGGCCGCGTCCGGCGAATTCACCACCGTGAGCTCGGTGGTCGTCCTCCTCGTCCTCGGCGCACTGGCCTTCCGCGCCCGCCGCGACATCCGCGGCGCGCTCCTGGTCTTCGCGGCGATGCAGCTCTACCTCACCGTCCGCACGGTCGTCTGGCTGACCGTGACGGACTTCTTCAACCAGTCCTTCGAAACCCCCGAGGGCGCCCTCTCCATGGCCACGACCGCCTACGACCTGGCGGCCATGACCTCGGTCGTCGTCCTGGCCACGGGGCGGGGATTCGGCACCTCGGAGGCGTACGGGGAGCGGGGCGGCGCAGGGGCGGCGGCGGACGGGTGACGGGTGGACCGACGTCGCCTCGCGTGCCGTCAGTCGTACGCCCTGAGCGCGTCCGTCAACTCGCGTCCCTCGGGAGCGCCGTGGCGCAGCAGGACCGCCGCCGTGGTGTGCAGTTCGTTCCAGGCGTGCGGGCGGCCGACGCCGGATGCGTCGGGGACGCTTGCCAGGGCCGCGGTCAGCGCCTGTTCGGCTTCGCCCGCCGCGGCGTGGGCGTGGGCCAGGCACGAGAGATACCAGGTCCTGTCACGGCGGTAGTTGGGCGGTAGGGCGTCCAGGCCCGTCGTGATGTGCCGGGTGGCGGCCGGCCAGTCGCTCAGGTGCATGGCGGCCATGCCGTGCTGGAGGGTGAACCAGGTCTCGTCGTAGAAGTACATCCACGGCGGCTCGTCCTCGGGGTGCTGGGTGGCGCGGCCGATCAGGGCCTGGGCGTCGTCCAGGAGGCGACGGGCGTCATCGGGTTCGTGGTTGAGCGCATGGCCACGGGCTTCCATCTGGGCGGCCATGCCCCGTACGCCCAGCGACGCACCCGGCGCCGACCATCGCGCGGCCTGCGCTAGCCGTACGCAGCGCCGCCCCCGGCCGCCGGACCAGGCCATGTGCGCCTTCATGCTGAGCGTCGTCGCGGCCATGTCGGCGTCCCCGGCCTCCAGCGCCCACTCGTGGGACCGGTCGTACCAGGCGAGCGCTGCTGCCGACTGGCCCTGGTCCTGCGCCATCCAGGCGAGGAACTGGGCGTGCTCGGCGGCCAGCCGCACCACCCGGTCCACCAACGGGCCACGCGCGCCCGCGTAGAGCTTCACGACCGTACGCAGCTGCTGGCCCATCACCTCGACGAGCGGGCCGGAGCCGATGAAGTCCTCGGCCCTGCGGTGTTCCGCCAGCAGGCGGTCCAGCCAGTCCAGGGTCGCGGCATCGACGCTGTGGACGCCGTCCACGGTTGTGGTGACGCGGGCGAGCAGATCCTCGTCGGGAGCCATGCCCGCGAAGGTGAGCCCCGGCACCGGCAAGGCGTCCGCGCCCACCGCCGTGCCGGGCAGCCGCTCCGGCGGGATACCGAGCCCGGCGATGATGCGCTGCCGCACCTCCACCGACGTGACCCGCCGCCGCCCCCGCTCGATCTCCGAGACGTCCGGCTGTACCAGCCCGACGCGCTCTCCGAGCGTCATCTGGCTGACGCCGGTGAGCCGCCGGTACGCGCGGAAGACGGCGCCCCAGTCCTCGTCGGCGACGGCGGCCATGAGCCGAGGGTGGGACCAGAGGTCGGCGGCGAAATCACCCATGTCCCCTAATATAGTGCGGCCCTATAGGGAGTTGGGATGGGTTCGGGCGGCGATCGGCGCGAGGGTCTCGCAGGAGTCGAGAACTCCGCAACCGCCGTGAACTGGAGGCCCCCCATGACCACCCCGTGCACCCCCCGCCTGCTCCCCTGGAACGGGCCCGACGGCCAGCCCTGCTATCTGCTCACCGACCGAGCGGGCGGCGGGTTCGTCTCCCGCCGTGCCGACGAGGTCGAGGCACTGCAACTGCGCATGGGGGCCGGGCTGCTGGAGCACGCGCGGGCGATGATCGACGATCCGGCGGCTGACGCGCGGCAGCTGCGGTTCCTGTCGGCACAGCTCAGCACGGCGCTGCACGACGCCGTACGCGTCGCGGAGAGCCGAGGTGAACGGCTGGCGGACGCCGAGGACGAGGACGGCGGCGGAGACGGCGGCCACCGGGCCTCCTGAGCCTCCGTGGCCGTGCGGGAGAGGTCCCCCTCCGGGCCGCCCCCGCACGCCAGGAACGGCCGCCGCGTGTGGGGGCCGCGGCGGCCGTCGATGTGAACTGCAACGCGTCCTGGGCTTGTGGCCTCTTCAGTGGTGCAGCATGAGAACCACTCTGCCCGCGGGTGCTCCCCGCGACATCGTCCGCAGGTCGCGGGATCACCCCCGCCGGTCGGCGGGGGTGCGGGGCCGTCGCAAGGGGGACCCGTCGGCAGGGGGACGGAGTCGCGCAGCGCCGGGCGGTTCCGGGGGCTCGGATGGGTGCGAAGGAGAAAGGGGCGGCCGGTGATCCGTGTCGCTGTGGTGGATGACGAGCGGCTCGTCAGGTCCGGGCTGCGGATGATTCTGGGGACCGCCCCGGACATCGAGATGGTCGCGGACTGCGGGGGCGCGGAGGCCGTCGAGACGGTCCTGCGGTGCGGCGCGGAGGTCGTCCTGCTCGACATCCGGATGCCGGACGTGGACGGGCTGACCGTGCTGCGCCGGCTGCGCGCCGCCCCGGAGCCGCCCGCCGTGGCGATGCTGACGACCTTCGACGCGCAGGAATACCTGACGGCGGCGCTCCGGGAAGGCGCGGCCGGCTTTCTGCTGAAGGACTCGGATCCGGAGCAACTGGTGCGGGCGGTACGGACGCTGGCGGCGGGCGGGAGCGTACTGGACCCGGGGGTGACCCGGGCGGTGATCGGCGGCTATCTGACGGCCGAGGACCAGGCGGCGGCGACCCGGGCGGTCAGCGGACTGACACCGCGGGAGTCGCAGGTGCTGGCGCTGCTCGGCGAAGGGCTGGGCAATGCGCAGATCGCGGACCGGATGGGGCTGGCGCCGAGCACGGTGAAGGACCATGTGCGCGCGCTGCTGGGCAAATTGGGCGGCATCAACCGCATCCAGGCGGCCATCGTCGCCGACCGTGCGGGGCTGGTGGCGGGGGATCCGCGGGGGGCGTGGTGACATCCGGGGGCGGTGCGTCCCGGATTCGCGGCGGGCGGGCGCTGCGGGACCGCGGCCGGGCGCTCGCCCGCGGCCGCACGGCCCGGTGGCTGCGCCGGATCGGCCCGGTCGTCGTGCCGGTTCTGCTCTCGATCGCCGACGCGCTGCTGGTCAACGGCCTGGGAATGGCCCTGGAACTGGGCGTCTCGGTGGTCGCCGCGGCGGCGCTGCTGCTGCGCCGGCGCTGGCCGCTGCTGGTGTTCCTGGTCACCCTGCCGGGGCTCTACATCGGCTACATCTGGTTCGCGCCGATGATCGCCCTCTACACCCTCGCCGCGCGCCGGCCCGGCCGCGCCCGGCTCGCCGGCTGCGCGCTGCTGCTGATCGCCGCGCACTTCCTCCCGTACCCGATCTCCGACTTCCAGCCGACCGCGTACCGCGAGAACACCCTGGTCCTGATCGACGCCACGGTCACCTCCGCCGCGCCGATCGCGCTCGGCCTGCTCGTCCGCACCCGCCGCGAACTGGCGTCCCGCGTGGAGGAGTTGACCCGCAGCATGCGCCGCGAGGACCGGCTGCTGGCGGAGCGGGTGAAGGCCACCGAACGCGCCCGGCTCGCCCGCGAGATGCACGACGTGGTGGCCCATCAGGTCAGCCTGATCAGCCTCCAGGCCGGCGCCGTACAGGTCAGCACGGCGGACGAGGCGGCCCGTACGGGTGCGCGGACCATCCGCGAGCTGTCGATCCGGACGCTGGAGGAGCTGCGGCACATGGTCGGTGTGCTGCGGGCGGCCGGCGGCGACGCGCAGGAGGCGCGTGAACTGGCGCCGCAGCCGGACCTGGACGAGCTGCCGCGCCTGATCGAGATGAGCGCGCTGGACGTGACGTACGAGGGCGGTGCCGTGGCGGGGGCGGGCCGGCCCAGCGGCGCGGGGACGGTGGAGCGGGCCGCGTACCGCACCGTCCAGGAGGCGCTGACCAATGTCCGCAAGCACGCGCCCGGGGCCCGGGTGCGGGTCCGGATCGACACCCTGGAGCCGGCGGATGCCGCGGAGGGGGCGGAAGCGGGGCTGCGGGTGGAGATCCGCAACGGGCCGCCGGATGCCACGGCGACGGCGCCCGCGCTGCCCGGGGGCGGCCACGGCCTGGTGGGGCTGCGGGAGCGCGCGCAGAGCCTGGGCGGGACGCTGGAGGCGCGCCCCACGTCCGACGGCGGCTTCGTCGTACGGGCGGAATTCCCGTACGGGAGAGGGTGAGGGGACCGGCGGGCCTCCGGGGGCCGCGCAGTGCGCCCGGTGCCTCAGGCGGACAGCGGCGCGGCGGCCTCGTCGACCGCGGTGCGCAGATCGGGGTAGACCTCGAAGAGCCGGCGGACGCCGAGCGCGGCGAGCACGCGGTTGACGTGGGAGCCGTCGACGGCCCCCTGGGCGGGCAGGATCAGCCGCAGCCGCCCCTGACAGGAGCGCATCAGGCGGCGGGCGGCGATCAGTACGCCGACACCGCTGGAATCACAGAACCGGACCTCGGAGAGATCGAGCACGAGGGACCGCCGGCCGTCGGCCACCGCGTCGTGCACGTGCTGGCGCACCGCAGGCGACGTGACCAGGTCCATCTCGCCGGAGACCTGGAGTACGGCCCAGGGGCCCTTCTCGTCCTCTGCCACCTTCAACGACACGCGCTCGAAGCCTTTCGCTCGCTTTCGGACCGGATGCGCCCCGGTTGCATTCGGAACCCACCCTTCCCCGGCTCGGCTGCCCGGCCTCTCTCCCCCGAAACTCTTCCGGATCCTTGGCGTGGCAGGCCGTTCCCTCGTAAGGCTATGCCCATGGGGTGACGGGTTTCCGCCCGCAACCGGTCACACACGCATAACACATGGGTGGAAACGCGCATGAACGGTCCGCATCATTCCGTTTCAACCGGCTTCCAGCGCAGCCTCTCCGGATTCGATCAGGCGTGATCGGGAATCACCACCACACCGTCATCACGCCCTTACCATCCGTATCGCCCTCACGGCGGGCTTTGCCGCAAAGGCGCATGCGGTGTCGGACCCGCGCACTACATTCGGTGTCACGGCGTGCGTACGGACCGCATACGGCAGGCGGACGGGATCCGGTGGCCCGCCGGATCGGGTGAGGCACCGGCGATCGTGAGCGGAGGGACGCGCGCGGGTACGAGAGTGAGCGGGAGTGACGGAACGGGTCACGGTGAGAGGCGGCGGCCGAGGTGTGAGCCCGGCCGCGACGGGCAGGGATGGGGGTCCCATGGGACACGACGCACCACCGCGCTGGGACAGGCGGATGCAGCAGCGGCTCGCCCGCGGCGAAGCAGCCGCGCTCGGTGAGCTCTACGACCGCTTCGCCTCGCTCGTGCACAGCCTCGCCCACCGCGTCCTGGACGACGGGGACGCCGCCGACCGCATCACCCGCGAGGTGTTCGGCTACATCTGGGAGCACCCGGACGCGTACGACCCCAAGCAGGGCTCGCTGCGCTCCTGGGTGGCCGGGATCACCCGCCAGCAGGCCGTCCAGCGGCTGCGCCAGACGGAGGCCGACTCGGCGCGCGACTGCGGCGAGGACGCCCCGGCGCCCGCCGAGATGGAACGGAAGATCCACGAAGCCTCCACGGCCGCCCGCGCCGACTACATCGTCACGTCCATGCCCGCCCCGCTCCGGGACGCCCTGGAGCTCGCGTACTTCCAGCGCCGGGACTACCGCCAGACCGCCGCCGACCTGGGCGTCACGGAGGACGAGGCGCGGCGCCGGCTCCGCCTGGGCCTCCAGCTGCTGTCCACCGCGCACAACCACCAGGCCCTGCCGGCGGTCCCGCTCAGCCGCACCGCCTCCCTGGGGGCGCGCCCCGCGCGTCCCTCGCGGGCCCCGTACTCACCGCCCGGTCCGGGCCCCGGACGGCCGCTGTGACGGGCCCGGACGACTGGGACGGCCGGGAGCACCCCGGAGGGCACGGTGAACGGCCGCGGATACCGTCACCGCGTCCCGCCGCGGAGGACCACGGTCCGCTGCCGGACGCCCCGCCCCTCCCGCCCGCGCCGTTCGCCGAGCTGGTGGGCGACGCCACCACGGGCCTCCCGCACGGCCTGCCGGAGCCCGACCCCGCCCCGGATCCCGGTACCGCCCGGGAGCCCGACCCCGCCCCGCCCCACGACGTCGATCCGGAGTACGAGAGCGATGACGACCCCGTGACCGACGACCGGGACCCGCGCCGCCATCCGCCCCTCCCCGCTCCGGGCGGCGCCCCGCCGCACAAGGTGCTCAAGTCGCTGCTCGGCGCCTGGGCGCTGGCCGCCTGCTCGCCCGAGGAGACGGCCGCGGTGGAGGAGCATCTGACCGACTGCGCCGCCTGCGCGGAGGAGGCCTTGCGGCTGCGCGACGCGGTGGGGCTGCTGCATCCCGCGGACAGCCTCGATCTCGATCCGCTGCTGCGCTCGCGGGTGCTGGAGGGCTGCCTGGGCCGCCGCCCGGCGCGCATCCCGGTGCCCGAGTGGGCGACGCCGTACGACGCGGAGACCGCCAAACTGGACGCGCTGCTGCGGGACATGGGCGAGGCGGAGTGGCGGGCGCCGGTGCGGCTGCGCTGGTTCGACGGTGAGCGGCCGGTCGAGCGCGAGACCACGGTCGGCGGGGTCATCGGGCATCTGATGGCGGTGGACGGGCTGGTCGCGACGGCCCTCGGGCTGCCCGATCCGCTCGGCGCCGCGGCCCCGCCGGACACCCCGAGCCCGCGGCGCCGCACCGAGGCGTACTGGCACACCGCGGGCGAGGAGACGGGCCCGCTCGCCGTCCACGATCCGTGGCGCGAACAGAGCCAGGCGCTGATAAGAACGGCCTCCTTCGCCGGCAGCGGCGCCGCCGAACTGAACGTGCCCTACGGCAAGTTCAGCCTCGCCCTGCGCGACTCCTTCCTGGACCGCGCCTTCGAGTGCTGGGTGCACGCCGGGGACATCGCCGAGGCGGTGGACTATCCGTACGAGCCGCCGGCGTCCGGGCATCTGCACCTGCTGGTGGACCTGGCCGCGCGGCTGCTGCCCGTCGCGCTGGCCGACCGGCGGCGGGCCGGGCTCGCGGCGCCGCCGCAGGGGCTGGTGGCGGCCGGCACCCCGGGCCGCACGCTCCATCTGGAGGTCGAGGGCAACGGCGGCGGCCACTGGTACATAGCCCTGGACTCCCCGGCGGCGCTGGGCTCGCCGGAGTTCACCGTCGCCCATATCGCCCTGGACAGCGACGAGTTCTGCCAGCTGGCCGCCGGGCACATCTCCCCCGAGGAGACCGCGGTGGGGCAGGACGGCGAGCGCGAGGCGATCCGCGACGTGCTGTTCGCGACGGCGGCGCTGTCCCGCCTCTGAGCGGCCGGCCGCGCCCCGCACAGGGCACGGCCCGCCCCGTGGCCGGGTACCCCCGGGCTACGGGACGGGCCGTGCCGCCGTGATGCGGATCCGTCAGGCGAAGACGACCGTGCGGCTTCCGTTGAGCAGCACGCGCCGCTCGCTGTGCCACTTCACGGCGCGCGCCAGCGCCTGGCACTCGACGTCCCGGCCGATCGCCACGAGCTGGTCCGGCGTGACCTCGTGGCCGACGCGCTCGACCTCCTGCTCGATGATCGGGCCCTCGTCGAGGTCCGCGGTGACGTAGTGCGCGGTGGCCCCGATGAGCTTCACCCCGCGGGCGTGCGCCTGGTGGTACGGGCGGGCGCCCTTGAAGCTCGGGAGGAAGGAGTGGTGGATGTTGATGATGCGGCCGGACAGGGCCTTGCAGAGGTCGTCGGAGAGGACCTGCATGTAGCGGGCGAGCACGACCAGCTCGACGCCCTCGTTCCGCACCAGCTCCAGGAGCTGGGCCTCGGCCGCCGCCTTGGTGTCGCGGGTGACCGGGATGTGGTGGAAGGGGACGTCGTACGAGCCGGCGAGCTCGGCGAAGTCCGTGTGGTTGGAGACCACGGCCGCGATCTCGACCGGCAGCGCGCCGATCCGGGAGCGGAAGAGCAGGTCGTTCAGGCAGTGCCCGAACTTGGAGACCATCAGGACGACCCGCATCTTCTCGTCGGCCCGGTGGATCTGCCAGTCCATGGCGAAGGAGTCGCCGACCGCCGCGAAGCTGGCCCGCAGCTTCTCGACGGTGACCGGCGCCTCCGCGCTGAAGTGGACGCGCATGAAGAACAGCCCGGTGTCCCGGTCGCCGAACTGCTGGCTGTCCTCGATGTTGCAGCCGGTGATGAAGAGATAGCTGGACACGGCGTGCACGATCCCCTGCTTGTCCGGGCAGGACAGGGTGAGGACGTACTGGTCGTTGTGATCGTGCTGACCGGGCTGGGTGGGCTGCGACTCGCTCATGACCTCATAGGGTCGCATATCCGCGGACGGGGCCGGACCGGGGCGTCCCGGGAAGCGGTCACATCGGGGCCTGCACGGGGCCGGTCATGACGGCCAGCGCTTCGAGGGAGTGCGGGACGGTGTCCGGATTCTCGCCGTCCGCCACCGCCAGGTGCACATGCGCCTCGCGGGCGGCCCGTACGGCGTCGGGCCAGCCGGGGTGCTCCATGTACGCGGTGACCGGGGCGTCGGCCCCCACCTGGTGCATGATCCGCAGCACCCGCAGCACGGCGGCGTCGACCAGCTGCGCCTCGTGGGCGTCGCGGAAGATCGTGCCGATGTACTTGTCGGCGGACCAGTTGTCCAGCCAGGTGTCCTCGACGAGCCGGTAGACGGCGTCGGTGACGTCTCCGTACCCGGGCCGACCGGGCAGCCAGGTCTGCTGCTGGAAGACGGGGTCGGAGAGCATGTGCAGCGCGGAGCGCACATTGCTGCGCCAGCGCCACCACGGCATGTCAGTGAGTGGCATACCGCCCATGGTGGTCGAGCGGCGCCCGCGACGGGAAGACTTCTCCGAACCTTGCACAGCATTCGATCGTACGTTCCGCCCCGATGATCTCAAGCGGCCCCCCGGAGTTCACCCCTCCGTCACCACTCGTTACCCGGACGTCACTCACTCGTTCCGGGCGGAGCGGCAGGCTGCGGAGTCATGACCGGACGGCGACGCCCCTCCCCCCGCCCCTTCCCCCACACCTCCGCGGTCGCCTCCGCGGCGGCGTGCACGGCGGTCGTCGCGTCGCTGCTCTCGGGCTGCGGCTCCATCCCAGGAGCGGACTCCGGGGACAAGGACCCGGTCACGGTGATGACCTGGGCCCCGGAAGGCACCAAGACGACCAATATGCCGGGTATGCCGGCCATGGCGGAGGCGTATGCCCGCTGGGTCAACTCGCACGGCGGGATAGCCGGCCACCCGTTAAAGGTCCTCACCTGCAACGAGCACAACGACTCGGCGGATGCCACGCGGTGCGCCCAGCGCGCGGTGGACGCGGGCGCGGTGGCGGTCGTCGGCTCGTACAGCCAGTACGGCCGCTCGTTCATGTCCCCGCTGGAGGTCGCGGGCATCCCGTACATCGGCGGGTACGGCGCCTCCGAGGAGGAGTTCGCCAGCCCGCTCTCGTACCCCGTCAACGGCGGCCAGGCCGCCCTCCTGGCCGGGAACGGGCGCCAGTTGGCCGGCGACTGCAAGCGGGTGGCGCTGGTCCGCCCGGACAGCATCCAGGGCGACCAGATGCCGTCGCTGCTCGACGCCGGGCTACAGAGCGGCAGCCGCAGCCCGGCCCGGGACGTCAAGGCGCCCGAGGACGGCACCGACTACTCGACCCAGGTGGCCGCCGCCCTGAAGGCGGTAGGCGCGGACCCGGCCGTCTACGGAACGGCGGCCGGGGGCGGCGAGGCGACCGGTTCCTGCGTGTCCGCCTCCCTGGGCGACCACACGGACACCTTCTTCGACTCCTTCCGGCGGCTCCAGGAGGAGAGCCCCAAGGTGCGGGTGGCGTCCGTACTGGGCAGCGTCGACCAGTCGACGGTGAACCGCACGGGCGGCGCCACCGGCCCGCTGGAGGGCGCGGACATCACCGGCTGGTACCCGGTCGCCGGCGATCCGCGCTGGCTGCCGATGCGCCGGGTCATCAACGAGGAAGCGTTCAACGACAGCCGCATCGACCCGGCCGACCAGGGCGTCCAGACGACCTGGATCGCCTACACCGTGCTGCGCGCGGTGATCCAGCAGCTCGACGACGCGGGCGTCGAGGACATCACCGCGCACGCCATCCAGACCACCCTGGACCGCGGCGACCGCGCCATCGACACCGGCGGACTCACGCCGAAGCTGCGCTGGCGCGGCGACGACATGCTGGCCGTCACGGACTTCCCGCGCATCGTCAACGGCATGGTGACGTATCAGGTCGTCCGCAACGGCGAGTTGGTCGCCGCCCAGGACGGCTTCGTGAACGTCACCACGACGCTGGAGCGGCGGCGCACGGACACCGGCGACTGACGCCAGGCCGGGCGGCCGGACAAGCCGCCTCGCCCGTGCGGTGGTTCACAGTTGCTCGGGCTGATGCTGCGTCAGGCCGTACTTCTGGGCGATCGGGTTCCAGATGCCGGCCGCCTGCTGCTTCGCCGTGGTCGCGTCGCCGCTGGCCGCGTTGCCCTGCGAGGCTTCCTTGCCGCCCTTGGGGTGGCCGTCGTCGCACCCCTCCTTGCCGGCCGCCTTGTCGGCCCAGGCCGCATAGGAGTTGTCCGCGGCGGCCGAGGACTGCCATGCCTTGGTCAGCGCGGCGGTCAGCGCGGCGTTGTTCGGGATCTTGTCCACGGGGAGCTGCTGGAGGCGCTTGACCAGGTCGTTGCGCTGTCCGGCGGCGGACCGCAGGTCCTTGGCCGCACCGTCCAGATTGGTGCAGCTCTTGATGCTCTGCACGGCGCCGATCACCGACGAGCGGCTGTTGTTGCTGTCGCCGAGCAGCGCGTCCAGCCCCTTGGCCTGGGCCTCGGCCGGGTCGCCGGCCGTCTTGGACCCGTCGTCCTTCGCCGACTTGGCGGTGCTCGTGCCGGGGTCCTGCTTCTTGCCGGGGTCGTCGCCGCCGCTGCTCCCGCCGCTGAGCGCCCAGCCGAGGCCGAGGCCGGCGCCCGCGAGCGCCACGACGATCACGCCGATGATCACGGCAGGGGGGAGCTTGCCGCGCCCCCGGCCGCCGCCGCCCTCGTAGGCGGCGGGCTGGTCGAGGCCGCCACCGGGCGGGAACTGCTGGCCGTAGCCGCCGTGTTGGCCGTAGGCGGGGCGGCCGGGGTCCTCGACGCGCGGCAGCTGCGCGGTGGCGTCCGGCGCGGGGACGCCGCCCGGCGCGGCCGGCTCGGCGCGGAACAGGCCCTCGAACTCGGCGGGCGTCGGGCGGTCGCCGTGAGCGCCGGGGGCGCCGTACGCGGCGGCACCGGGCTGCGGGGCGGGCGTGGCGCCACCGCCGACCGGCGGGATCAGCTGGGTGGCCTCCGAGCCGTCCGTGGGCACCGCGCCGGGCATCGGCGCGGACTGCGGCAGCGGCTGCCCCTGCGCCGGGCCCTGGTTCTGCCGGACCGGCCGCAGCAGCTGGGTGGACTCACCGGCCGCCTCGGGCGGCAGCGGGGCGGCACCGGGGGCGCCGGCGGGGCGGCCGGCGACGGGGGTGAGGAAGGTGGTCGCCTCGTTGGCGGCGGGCGGCAGCGGCGCACCTGCCTGCCGGGTCGCACGGACCACTTCGCCGGAGGCGGCCGGGTACGGGCCCGGGGCCTGCGGACCGTACGGGTCCGGCTGCTGGGCGGCGGCGTGCGGTCCGCTCTCGGGCGGCAGGCCACCGGAAGGCGCCGCGTGCGCGCCGGGCGCGCTCTGGTCGGCGGGGGCCGGCTGCGGGGCCTGCGCGCCGAAGGATATGAGGGCGGTCGCCTCGGCGTCCGCGGCGGCGGGCGGCAGCGGCGCACCGGCCTGCTGCGCGGCGGCGGGCTCCGGGGCCGGCTGCCCGGACGCCTGCTGCGGCGGCGCGGACGGCATGGGCGGCAGCGGCTGCTGCCCCTGCGGGAAGCCCTGGTTCTGCGGTGGCAGCGGCTGCTGCGGCAGGGGTGCGGCGGGCTGCTGCGGCGATGCCTCCGGGAGCGGGGCCGACGCCGGGGCAGCCGCGTGCTTCCCTTGGGACGGGGCGGAGGGGAAGCCGTGGCCCGGCGCCTGCCCGTACGGCTGCGACTGGCCCTGCCCGTATTCCGGCTGCTGCCCGGGCGGCTGCTGGCCGGGGCCCCAGGGCTGGCCCCACGGCTGGCCGGCCGGCGGCGCGGCCTGTTGGGCGGGCACCCATGCGTCGCCGCCTCCACCGGCGGGCAGCACTACGCCCTCTCTGGCCGGGCCGGCCGCAGAATTCTGCGGGTCGTGACCCTGTCCGCTCTGCGTCACCGGGACTCCTACCATCGTGCAGACCTACGGGATCGTCGGCTGCACGCTACCGGGTCGCAGCAACGTTCGACCACGTGTCCAGGTCACCACCCCCTTTGCCCCCGTGGGCGCCGCCCGGGCGCGCCGCCCGCGTACGGGGCGGACCGGAATACCGGTCCGCCCCCGCAACGGAGGGCCGAACGCGCCTCGCGCGCCCTCGTCCTCTCCGTCCTTTTCCTCGTGCCTCCGCTCTCTTCTCCGGCGCCCCTGAGGCGTTGCTCACGCCGCCACGGCGCGCAGTTCCATCCGTGCGGCGAATTCCCTTACGACGGGTTCGTCCTGATACGGCTCCAAACGCTGCTGGAAGTCGTCCAGATATTCCGAGCCCCGGTCCGAGCGCAGCCCGGTCAGCAGCTCCACCGCCTGCGTGCCCGTATGGCATGCCTGCTCGATCTCGCGCTGCTGCACCTGGGCACTGGCCAGCAGCACCATCCCGATGGCCCGCCGCCGCGCGCGGCCCGCCGGATGGCCGTCGAGCGCCTCCCGGGCCCGCTGCCCGGCGGGCCCCGGCTGCCCCAAGTCCCGGTGGCAATGAGCCAGTTCATCGGCCAGATACGCCCGGTCGAAGTGGCCGATCCAATCCGGGTCGTCGCCCGCGCCGACGCTCGCCTCGGCGCGCTCCATCGCGGACAGCGCCCGGCCGGCCACCGCCTGGAACGCCCGGCCGTCGCCCAGCAGGGCGTGCCCGCGGGCCTCGGCCGCGCAGAACATCGCCTCCGCCCTGGGCGTGACCTGGCCCCGCGCGCCCTCCTGGGCGGCCCGCGCGAGCTGTGCGATCTCCCGCGGATTGCCCAGCGACGCGGCCAGGTGGCTCATGCTGGCGGCGAGCACATAGCCGCCGTAGCCGCGGTCGCCGGCCGCCTGCGCCAGCCGCAGCGCCTGGATGTAGTAGCGCTGCGCCAGGCCCGGTTGGCCGGTGTCGACGGCCATGTAGCCGCCCAGTTCCGTCAAACGCGCGACGGCGGCGAAGAGTTCCCGCCCGACCGCCTCGCGGTACGAGCCCGCCAGCAGGCCGGAGACGACGCTGTTGAGGTAGTGCACGACGACCGGCCGGACGTGCCCGGCGCCGAAGCGGTGGTCGAGTTCACTGAGCGCCGTCGTCATGGCGCGCACCGCAGCGACGTCCGAAATGCCCACTCTGGCACCGGCGTTGCGGGCGACCTGGGTGTCCGCCCCGGTGATCAGCCAGTCCCGGCTGGGCTCCACGAGCGCGGAGGCCGCGACCGTCGAGCCACTGAGGAAGTCCCGTCGCCCGACGTCGCTGCGCCACAGCTCGCAGACCTGCTCGATGGCTCCGAGGACGGTCGGCGAGAACTGCAAACCCACCCCGGACGCGAGGTTCTTGCCGTCGGCCATCCCGATCTCGTCGATGGTGACCGTACGGCCCAGTTTGCGGCCCAGCGCCTCCGCGATGACGGCCGGGGCGCGGCCCCGTGGTTGCTGCCCGCGCAGCCAACGGGCCACGGAGGTCTTGTCGTAGCGCAGATCGAGACCGTGTTCCGCACCGCACATGTTGACGCGGCGGGCCAGCCCCGCATTGGAGCAGGCGGCTTCCTGGATGAGCGCTTGCAGCCGCTCATTGGGCTGGCGCGCGACGAGTGGCCTGGCGGCCATGCTTGTACCCCCTGTACTGCTGTTACTGCTGCGCGTTCACCGGCGAACGCCGTTCCTCGCGATCAATTCCCCACACATATCCCGGATATCCGGGACATCCTGGATATGCGCGGTACGAACCGGGGCCGGGCGCTTTGCAGCAGACGCACGGGATACGAGCGATATGCGCGATACCCGTGCGTCGTCATGCGAAGCCCCACGGCCGAAGTCCGAGGTGTGAAGCGCTGATCCGCGAGAAGGGAAGGCGCGCGGTGTCCGTGCACCGGTCGCGGCGCCGCGGCGCAGAGCTCCCCTTTTGCCCGCGGGCTGCCGCCGGGCGGCCTCTCCGCCCGTCATGCAGGTGGCTACCCGCTCCCCGGCCCCCGGCCGCATACGCGCCCCCATCGGTGCATCCATGCGCCCCACGTGCGAGAACGATGCGCCGGGGCTGTCACCCATTCGGCCGTAACCGTTGGTGACAGGGGCAGTTGTCATCTGCGTGGAAGAGACCATCGGAGTCACAGGAGCCTCGCAGATCCCCAAGCAGCGCGGCGAGCAGCTGCTCGACACTGCGGTGCGTTACGCGGAAGAACGCCACTGGGACGTGTTCCCCGGCGCATGGCTGGAGCACGACGACGAACGGCCGCGCTGCTCGTGCGACGCCGCCGACTGCACCTCGCCCGGCGCCCATCCGACCGCGCCCGGCTGGGCCGGCCTGGCCAGCGGCACCGCCTCCGCCGTCCGCCGGATGTGGAGCAAGCAGCCGCGCGCGTCGATCCTGCTGCCCACGGGCCGGACGTTCGAGGCGCTCGACGTTCCCGAGACCGCCGGCTGCCTGGCGCTGGCCCGTATGGAGCGGATGGGGCTGACGCTCGGCCCGGTGACCCGCACCCCCGACCGCCGGATGCTCTTCCTCGTACTGCCCGGCGCCTCGGCGAAGGTGCCCGACATGGTCCGGAATCTGGGCTGGGCGCCGGCCGCCCTGGACCTGATCTGCCGCGGCGAGGGCGAGTACATCGCCGCGCCGCCGACGCGCATGGGGCCGCACGGTTCGGTGCAGTGGGCCCGCCGCCCCACCGCGAGCAACCGCTGGCTGCCCGATGCGGAGGAGCTGATCAGCCCGCTGGCGTACGCCTGCGCGCGCGATGCGGCGGCGGCCCGGAGCCGCTGATCCACAGCCCCCCGCGGGGTGTCGGCGCCTGCCCGTATCGTGGAACGCGGACGGGGGTCACGACCGGACCCCTGCGGGGACGTCGAAGGGCAGGCCGTGGCCAGCAAACCGGAAGAAATGCACAAACAGGACGAGTCGGCCGCGACCTCGGGCGGTGCCGTGGACGGCCCGCCCGCTGTCCGCATCGAGGGCCTGTGGAAGAGGTTCGGCGAGCAGACCGCCGTCCACGGCATCGATCTGACGCTGCCCGCGGGCCACTTCATCGGCCTGGTCGGCCCCAACGGCGCGGGCAAGACCACCACTCTCTCCATGGTGACCGGCCTGCTGCGGCCGGACTCCGGGCTGGTCGAGATCGGCGGGCACGACGTCTGGCGCGACCCGGTGGCCGTGAAGTCCCGGATCGGCGTCCTGCCCGAGGGGCTGCGCCTCTTCGAGCGGCTGTCGGGACGCGAACTCCTCGGCTACATAGGCAGATTGCGCGGCCTTCCGGGGAGCGAGGTCGACAAGCGGGCCGACCAGCTGCTGGACGTCCTCGACCTGTCCGGCTCCCAGCACAAGCTCGTCGTGGACTACTCCACGGGCATGCGCAAGAAGATCGGGCTGGCCGCCGCGCTGCTGCACAACCCCGAGATCCTCTTCCTGGACGAGCCCTTCGAGGGCGTCGACCCCGTCTCCGCGCAGACCATCCGCGGCGTCCTGGAGCGCTACACCTCCTCCGGCGCGACGGTGATCTTCTCCAGCCATGTGATGGAGCTGGTCGAGTCCCTGTGTGACTGGGTCGCGGTGATGGCCGCCGGGCGCATCCGGGCGCAGGGGCCGATCGCCGAAGTGCGCGGCGATGCGCCCTCGTTGCAGAACGCCTTCCTGGAGCTGGTCGGCGCGAACCGCGGCGCCGGGAAGAACCTGGACTGGCTGGGCGGCGGCGCCCGATGAGCACCGCAGCAGCCCCCGCCCCCACGTCCCCGACCGCCGTCTTCATACGGCTCAAGCTGACGCTGCTGCGCAACGGCCTGCGCCAGTCCGCGGGGCGCACCGCCGCGTATGTCATCTCCTTCATCGGTGCGCTGGCGCTCGCCGTCGGTGTGGTGGCCGCGCAGATCGCACTGCGCGGCAACGCCCATGCCGGCGCGCTCACCGTCCTGATCACCGGGATCCTCACCCTCGCCTGGGCGGTGATGCCGCTGTTCTTCCCCGCGGGTGACGAGACCCTCGACCCGACCCGGCTGGTCATGCTGCCGCTGCGACCGCGACCGCTGGTCCGCTCGCTGCTGGTGGCGTCCCTGGTCGGCATCGGCCCGGTCTTCACGCTCGCCCTGGTCACCGGCTCGGTGATCGCGGTCGCGCACGGGGCGGCGGGCGCAGCCATCGGCGTACTGGCCGCCGTCCTCGTGGTGCTCGTCTGCGTCACCCTGGCACGGGCCGTCGCCACCGCCTCGGTGCGGCTGCTGACCAGCCGCCGGGGCCGCGACCTCGCCGTGCTCAGCGGCCTGTTCATCGCGGTCGGCGCCCAGGGCGTCAATATCGCCGCCAGCCGGCTGGGCCGCCCGGACGGCCTGTCCGTACTGGAGCCGCTGGGCAACGTCCTGCGCTGGGTGCCGCCCGCCTCCGCGATCAGCGCGGTGGACGACGCCGGCCACGGCGCCTACGGGCGCGCGGCGGCCGGCCTCGCACTGACCGTGCTGGCGCTGGCCCTGCTCCTCTGGTGGTGGCAGCGCACCCTCACGACCCTGATGACGGCGCCGGACTCCTCCACCCTCCAGACCGCGGACAAGAACAGCGCCCGCCGCTCCGGAAGCGAGGAGCGCGGCCTCGCTCGGCTGCTGCCGGGCGGTCGTACGGGCACGGTCATGCTGCGTGCGCTGCGCTACGCCTGGCGCGACCCGAAGTCGAAGATGTCCTGGGCGACGGCGCTCGGCGTCGGCCTTCTCGTGCCCATCGTCAACGCCGTCCAGGGCCACGGCAGCATCTACACCGCCTTCTCGGCGTCCGCGCTGATCGGGATGCAGATGTACAACCAGTTCGGGCAGGACACCTCGGCGTTCTGGATGGTGGCTTCGACGATCTCCAGCCCGCGGGACGCGCATCACGAACTGCGCGCCCGTGCGCTGACACTGGCGCTGGTGGCCGTCCCGTACGTCACGCTGGTCGTGCTCGGCACCGCGGCCTTCGTCGGTCCCTGGTCGGCCTTCCCTGAGGTCTACGGCCTCTCGCTGGCCCTGCTGGGCGGGCTGCTGGCCACGGGAGCGATGGCCTCGGCGCTCTTCCCGTACTCGATCCCCTCCGAGGGCAACAAGAACGTCGCACCCGGCCAGGCCGGCATCGCCTGGATCAGCCTCTTCGGCGGCTTCCTGACGGCCGCCGTGCTGAACCTCCCGATGCTCGCGCTGACCCTCTGGCTCCATATAGCGGGCATGCAAAGCCTGTTGTGGGTGCTGCTGCCGGCCGGCGCGGTGTACGGGCTCGGCATCGCGGCCCTGGGTATGCGCCTCGCGGCTCCCCGGGTCGTGGCCCGGCTCCCGGAGATCCTGGCGGCGGTCAGCAAGGGGTGAGGGCGAAGGCGAGGCGCCGGTGGGGGGCGAAGGCGGGGCCTCGGTGGGGGCGAAGGCGAGGCGCCAGTGGGCGCTGGTCGGGGCTGAGGGGGGCGCCGTTGATGCGCCGCCCTGGTGACGGCATCTCGTTGACGGGTTCCTGTTGACGGACTTTCGCTGACGGACTTTCGCTGAAGGTTTTCCGTTGGCGGGCTCCGTTGGCGGGCTCCCGTTGGCAGGCTCCGTTGGCGGGCTCCCGTTGGCAGGCTC
>NZ_BMRP01000053.1 GCF_014648695.1 Streptomyces albospinus | reverse complement strand
CCTGCCCCACCTGCCACCGCGACATACCCACACCCGCACCAACCTGACCAAGCACTACTGGTGGCTGGAGACGAGCACAGCGGCCCCTCGTCGGGCCAGCTCCCCCAGGTACTCGCGCAGGGCCCGGACCTCGCCGGGGTCCAGTCCGTTGGCCGGCTCGTCCAGGATCAGCACGTCCGGCTTGCGCATCAGGGCCTGGGCCAGCATCAGCCGCTGCTTCATCCCCATCGAATAGCCCTTGACCTTGCGGTCGAGCGCCTCGCCGAGCCCAGCGAGGTCCAGGGCGTTGCCCAAGGCGGGAGGCGGCCATGCCTGTCGTGTCGCCGACCACAGGAGCCGCAGGTTGGCCCGGCCGGTGAGGTGCGGCACGAACGCCGGGCCGTCGATGAGCACGCCAACTCCGCGCAGTACGTCCGCGCCCAGGCCGACCGGCTCGCCCAGGATGCTCGCGCCGCCGGTGTCCGGGGACGACAGGCCGACCAGCATCCGCATCGTGGAGGTCTTGCCCGCCCCGTTCGGGCCGAGCAGCGCGCAGATCTGGCCGGCTTCCACGGCGAAGCTGAGCCCGCTGACGGACTGCCTGCGTCCGTACCGTTTGGACAGCTCGCGGGCGCAGATCGCAGGTGTTGCCTGTTCCTGCGGTGTGAACAGGTGCATTGTCACGCCTTTCACCGGTGCTTGTCCGGTCGTCGAAGGTGAGTGGCGGCCGCGCCGAAGCGGCGGCGCAAGCCAAAGGAGTCGTACGGGAAGCAGGCGAGCAGGAGCGCGGCTGTGACCAGAGAGGTGGCCAGACCCGCGCCGAGTGTGAGGGCGACCAAAGCCGGCACGGACGTCAGCGATCCCGTCCCGAACATCGGCCACAGTGCGTCGCGGAACGCCGTCGCCACACTGATCGCGACGCATCCGGCGACGACCGATACCTCGGCGATACGGCGGGGCCGGGTACGCGCCGACCGGGCGATGAATCCCGCGACCGCGTTGCTGATCACGCAGAACGCGAGGTTGGAGGTCGCTGCGACGACCAGAAACCAGGCGATGAGCAGCGGATCCGTCCAGCGTTCGCCGATGGCCTGCGCACTGGTGATGGCCGCCCCGGCCAGCGTGCTCAGCGCGACGAACACCGTCATCGCGCGACGGCGCACCCAGACCGCTGCGTCCGGACCGACCCAGCGCCGCAGTACGGGAATCCGTCGGCAGAGGAAGACGGCGTCGCCGAGCCAGTCATGCCGCCATGGGTCGGCCGAGCCGTGCCCTCGGCGGCCTCGCACGAGCAACACCGCCACCGCCACGGTGAGTACGGAATTGACGACCAGCCCGCCGATCAGCACCGTTGGCCATGTCCCCGAGGATGAGGCAAGCGTCCTGGCGATGACCGCGGCCCACTCGGACACCACGGTGAGCCCGACCAGCGTGACCATCGCCCCCGCCGCACGCACCGTCTGCCGCGCCCGGTCCGCGCCGCCCGGCGTCCGCCACACGAGCAGCCGTAACGCGATCACCAGCGCGAGCATCGGCACCGCAAACTGAGCCAGGGACACCACCACGTCGTACGGGTCGTCCTGCCACGGGCTGGCAGCCCTGACCGTCTTGTCCTGGTTCTCCAGCACCGTCAACGCCTCGAACACACCGGCCGCGCCGATGCTCGCCCACACCACGGCCGAGGAAGCCCGGCCGTTCTCCATCACGTGTTCCATGGCCCGTCATAGTACGCATCTCGTACTACGTGACAAGTAGTATCGCGGCTCGTAGTATGTGGATCGGAGGGAAGGAGGCTCATGCACAGCAACGACGCCCAGATGCTCGTGCTCACCGTCCTCGCGGACAGGCCGCTGCACGGATACGCCATCAACACCGCGATCGAAGAGCTCACCGGCCGCAGACTCGGCCCCGGCAGTCTCTACGGCGCGCTGTCCCGACTGGAGGGGCGCCGGCTGATCCAGCCTGCGGACGAGGCGGCCGACCCCCAGGAACGCCACCGCACCATGCAGATCACCGACGCCGGCCGCGACCAACTGCGCGCCGAACTTCAGCAGATGGCCCGGATCTCCGCCGCCGGCCTGCGCGCGCTCGGGGTCAACCCGGCATGAACGCGGCCACGCTCCTGACCCGGCTCTACCCACCGGCCGTGCGCGAGCGATGGGGCGAGGACATCCGTCACGAGGTGTCCGCCTCCGGAATCCGGTCCTGGCCCGACACCCTCGCGGGGGCCGCGCGCCTCTGGCTGCACCCCGGCGACTGGCCCGAGACGTGCACCGGGCAGACCCGCCGTGTGGTGACCGTCGCCCTCTTCGCGCTCACCGCGGCCACCGGACTGCTGCTGCGCTCGGCCGAACCCTCCACCACCCTCACGGCCGACATCCACCACCCCGCCACCAGCCTCTGGCTCGCCCCGCTCCTGCTCGGCATCGGTCTCGCCGCACCACTTCCCCCGCTGAGCGGCGCAGCGCTCCGCAGCATGACCGCCGCGGCGGTCCGCACCCTGGCCGCTCCGACCGCCGCGGTCGTCGCCCTGTGCCTGACGGCATGGAGCGGCATGGCCGAACACCTCACCGGCTTCGCCGACACAGCCGCGGTCACCTCCTACTGGCTCACGCTCGGATTCGTCGCACTCCGCCTATGCGTCCTCGTCGCCCGCATCGCCCGAACCGCCGCCCTGCCGACCACACGCCGGCTGTCCACGGCCCTGCTGCACATCGGGACCGGACTGACCCTCGCCGCGAGCCAGAACCTCCTCGCCATGGTCCGGACCGCTCCTCATCCAGGGTCCCTGGCCGAGAGCACGGCACTGGGCCTCCTGGCCGCCACGGCCATCAGCACCGGCCACGACCTACGGCAGAAGAGGGCGTAGGCCCCAGCCATCGGAGTGCGATCAGCACTCCGCGACCGCCGAGCGCCGGTACCGCTGAACCGTTCCCGACCCCTGACCCAGGAGTTGCCGATGACCGCCGTGTTCCCGAAGGTCGTTGTCGTCGTGCCGACCTACAACGAGCGGGACAACCTGCCCGTCCTGGCCGGCCTGCTCGCGGACCTGCCGGTGCCGAACCTTCATCTGCTCGTGGTCGACGACAGCTCACCCGACGGCACCGGCGAGGTCGCCGACAATCTCGCCGCCGAGTCACCGGACGCCGTCGGCGTGCTGCACCGCACCGCCAAAGACGGACTCGGCCGCGCCTACCTCGCCGGGATGACCCGTGCACTGAGCGGTGTGCATCGTGAAGTCGCAGGTCACGGGTCTGGTGTGAATGACGAGTTGGGTACTCGCGCCGGTCGGCGGCCGATGACCATGGCGTAGATCATCGGGCAGGCCCGGCTCCGGCGGGATGCCGGGTTCGGCTGCGCCCACCACCGACCCCCGTCTACGATCCGTCAGCAGGTCGGCAGGCCAGGAGAACGCGGGAGGGTGCGGGGATGCGGGAGCGGCAGTGGATCACCGCCCGCCGGAGCGAACTGGACACCCTTGCTGGGCAGTTGACCAAGCAGCTTCAGGAGGTCCAGGCCGAGCGGGACGAACTGGTGATCGCGGAGCGGGTGCTGAACCGCCTGGCCGAGCAGGCCGACGCCGAGGCTGTCGCTCCGGTATCGGTGAAGGTAGCCGGGCGGGCGGTCCTGCTCATTCCGCACCGTGGTGACGTGGGGGACGAGGGCGCGCTGCCCGGTGATTACCGCGAGATCCTGGCGATCGTGCGGGAGGCCGACGGCCCGGTGCAGGTCAGGATGGTCGGTGAGCGGCTGGGCCTGGACGCCTCGGTGCGCGGCAAGCTGGAGCCTTTGCGGGCGAAGATGACCAAGCTCGCCGACCGCGGCTGGCTGCACAAGCGAGGCGACGGGCGGTTCACCGCACGTCCATGACCGTGCGGGGTGGGGCGTAACTGGCGGGCCCCCGGCGGCAGTTGAGTTTGGTGTGAAGAAAAACAACCATCTCGTCGAGGGCCCTGACGGCCTTGTCCAACCGCCCGCCTGCCGCTGTCGAGCGCGACCCTGAACTACCTCGCCGGCCTGATACGCGCTCACCTGAAGAAGACCGGCTCGCGGTGGCGGGCCCTGCCCGCCGGGAAGATCGCCGGCATCGTGCTGGCGGTGCTGCGCTGTGACCGGCGGCCCGGCGATCTGGCCGGCGGGAACGGGGTGCACCGCACCACCGTGAGCCGGTGGGTGCGCGAGGCCGTCGGCCTGCTGGCTGCCCGCGCCCCGCGCCTGGACCGCGCGTTGAAGAAGATCGCCCGAAAGGGCGGCGGGATCGTCCTGCTGGACGGTTCCCTGAGCCGTACCCGCCGGCGCACCGGGGCGGAGAACCGGCCGAACTACTCGGGCAAGCACAAATGCCATGGCTTGCTTGTGATCGCGCTCACCGACGACCGCGGCCGACTGGTGTGGATCTCCGCGGTGGCCCGGCAGGAGTCAGCGCTCGATGAGCGGCGCGGTGGCGGGCGGCAGCGTCAGGCGGGGGCCGGGCCGAAGTACGACCTGGTCTTCACCGACCGCTTGCTCGTCACCCTGGTCCACCTTCGCACCGGGCTTCCCCACTCCGCGCTCGCCGCGCTATACGCTACCGCCCGCTACACGGTCTCCCGAGCCATCGGCGAGATCCGCCCGCTGCTGGCGGCGCGCGGTTTCGCGGTCCCCGACCGCCCCGGTGTTCGGCTGCGCACTCTGGCCGACGTGTTCGCCTACGCCGACGCCGAGGGGACCCGGCTGCGGATCGACGGAGCCGAGACCCAGGTCCGCCGGCCCAAGACCAACCGGCCCGGACGGCGGGCCTTCGTCTCCGGTAAGAGGAAGCAGAACACCATCAAGACAACCACCATCAGCGACGGTCAGGGACGTCTCCTGTGGTCGGGTGCGGACCGCCCGGGCCGGATGCACGACCAGACCGCGATGCGTACCGAGGGCATCGCTGAGCAACTCCGGCTTCGCTCGAAGGTGACAGCCGAGGTCGACGAGGGCTACGGGGGCTGGCGAACGAGTCTCCCGACCAGGTCAGCGCCCCGCCGGAGAAGCCGAAGAATGACGCGCCGCTCGGCGAGCAGTACGCCTGGAGGGAGAGGCGACGGCGGCAGTCCTCGGATCGGATCTGCGTCGAGCACGCCAACGCCGAGCTGCGGCAGTGGCGCCCGCTCCAGCGCTACACCGGCCGACGCGAGGACTACGCCGAGGCCCATCGTGCGATCGCTTCATTGGTCTCGGACCGCTCCGCACGTCGGCCGACCAGCCGCAAACCGAGCGCCGAACTGGTGCTCGCCAGGCAGGCAGCCTGCTGATCATCCACCAGCCGACCCGTCAGGCCAGCACGTCCGGATCTCAATCGCGGACCGAGTCGTAAGGCCCCCAGTCACCGCCCGAACGAACGACCCGAGAATCGCATCGACACGACAACGACCAAGACCAAGTGGGCCACCGCGCCTCATCACATCCCATCCAACGCCGAGTCACGCCTCGGCCCTCCGCATCGATCGCGGCCGTCCGGTGCGTGCCGCACCGCAGTGGCATCCTCACGGGACCCCAGGGACAATTCACGGAGTGCGTGATCGAATGTGGTTGCCGACGGGACTACGTCTACGTACGTGGGAGTCATCCGACGCCCCCGCCGTGCTGGAGGCGTTCACAGAACCAGTGATGGAACGACAAGCCGACGCACCCATCACCACGTCCGCAGATGCCGAGCAATGGATCGAGCGACGAAAGAATCAGTGGATCCAAGAAGTGGCCTACGGCTTCGCCGTCACCGACAGTACAAACATGGCACTCGGCGGTGTCACAGTCAGCGGCCTCGCCCCCCGGCACGCCACCGGATGGATCTCCTACTGGACCACTTGCGCTGCCCGCGGCAAGGGCGTGGCATCCCACGGCTGCCGGGCGTTGTCCGATTGGTGCTTCGCCGACCTGGGACTCTTCCGGCTGGAACTGGGACACCGCACCGACAACCCTGCGTCCTGCCGGACAGCTCTCATAGCGGGCTTCACACCGGAAGGTCTGCAACGGCAAAAGCTCGCCTACGACGGCGTTCGATATGACGTCGAGACGCACGCACGACTTGCGACTGACCCGCAGCCGCCCTGAGCCGACATACCGCGTCACACAGATCGAAGGAGCCATTGACCAATGGGCGAGCACCTGCGGAGTTGCACCGACAGGGGCGCGGGGAGGAGCGCCGATATCGACGTTCTTCGTCGTCACACGGAGTGTTCGGCTCGGGACCGTCCCGGTTGCGCTGAGCTGACATCGAGGGGGCGGACGTCTCGGTGAGGGCCGGGCCCAGCGCCGCGACAGTTGGCGGCCCGGGTGAAGGCCATGTCAGCCGGAACAAGGTGATCTAGCGTCAAATGTACGGGAAGCCGAGCCGGTTTCGCGCTCCTCCGCAAGCGAGTGCGGCGGGCGTCGTAGCGATGGAGCCGCCTGTGTACTCGGACGCGGACGCAGCAACTGCCGGCGCGCACTGACAGATCCACATCCTGCCGGCGCATGGGGGACAGGGAATCGACAGCCGACTGCACGCGGTATTCGTTCAGTTCCAGCGCGCGGCAGCTCTGCCCACGGGCAGGTCGAGGCCAATCATGCCGGGATGGTGAGTGCCGTCGGACTCTGTGCCGGTCTCTGCTCCGCGGTTCGTGGATCGCCCCTGTTATTTTCGGGCGGTGACGGACTACGAAGCGGATCAGAGGCATGGCAAGGGATATCTGCTCGACAACCAGCAGGCCGAGGCCGGCGAGCGGTTTGCGGCGTTGGCGGAGTTGTTCGATCCGGTGACGTTCCGGCGGCTGCGGGCCCTGGGGGTTGCGGACGGGTGGAGCTGCTGGGAGGTCGGGGCGGGCGGCCCGAGCGTGCCTGGATGGCTGGCCGAGCGGGTGGGGGAGAAGGGCCGGGTGTTGGCCACCGATCTCGATACGTCGTGGATGCCGCAGGCCGGGGCGCCGTACGAGGTGGTTCGCCACGATGTGGGCGCCGACGAGGCGCCGGAGGGGCCGTTCGACCTCGTGCACGCGCGGCTCGTCCTGGTTCATGTGCCGCAGCGCGAGGCCGCGCTGCGGGCCATGGTGCGGGCTCTGCGGCCGGGCGGGTGGCTGCTGGTGGAGGATGCCGATCCGGCGCTCCAGCCGCTGGCCTGCCCGGATGAGTACGGCCCTGAGCAGGAGCTCGCCAACCGGATTCGGCGCGGCTTTCGAGCGCTGCTCGCGGAGCGGGGCGCGCAGCTCGCCTTCGGGCGGACGCTCCCTCGGTTGCTGCGTACGGCAGGGCTGGTCGATGTCGAGGCCGAGGCGTACTTCCCGATCACTTCTCCGGTCGGGAGTGCGTTGGAAGCCGCGACCGTACGGCAGATCAGCGATCGGTTGATCGAGGGCGGGCTGGCGACGGCCGAGGAGATCGAGGAGCATCTGGCGCACATCGGGGCCGGGCACCTCGACACCGCGACGGCGCCGTTGATCTCCGCTTGGGGGCGGAAGCCGTCGGAGTAGACCGCCCGGGATCCAGATCGTTTTGAGGGCATCTGGTGGCGGACTGTTGTGTGTTCGCCGAGCTGGAGTTGATCTCAGGTGTCGGCGAGGTCGACCCAGATCCAGGGTTCGTGGTGCCAGGGGCGTACTTCACCGACAACCGGCCGGCCTCCCGTCGGCGCGCCTCCAACGGCTGACGCCGGAGCCGAAACCCATGCCGGTAGAGGCCGGGGCAGCCGCCCGCACTCGGACGACTGCCCCGGTCACCCCTCGCCTGGCTGGTCGCCTTCAGGGAAACGACAGTTGGCTCTCCCCTTGCAGGGCGGGTCGGCACGGCACTCGTATCCGGCGCCTCCGGACACTCGGCGTACGAAGGCAGCAGATCACTGCGTCCGGCCCCAGCTGTCACAACGGCGCAAGCCCTGACCGCCGTGCTGCCGTACGGCCGGTGCGCCGTGCAGTTGCCGGGATGTGGCCGGGATGTGGCCGGGCAGGGAATCTGTATCGGCACGCAGTCAGGTTGGCTCAGCGGTTGAGGAGGATGACGGCCGCGGAGTAGGGGGCGAGGCTTGTCGGGGCCGCACCGCGGTGGGTCGTGGGAGTGGAGTCGCCCCGCTGCCAGGTGAGGGTGCGGTCGGTGTGGTAGCCGGCCGGCAGGGAGAGGTGGAAGGACTGGGTCTGCTTCGGGTCCTTGTTGACCACGACGACGGCCAGCGTGCCGTCCGCGCGACGGACCGCGTGGGTGGTGAGGGTGCCGCTGCCACCGGTCGTGGTCGTGGCGAGGGTGGCGCCTCCGCCCTTGAGGGCGGTGGTCAGCATCCGCAGGGTGTTGTAGGGCGCGAACGGCGTGCCGACCGGCGGCTCGCAGTGCTTCTTCTTCGGCTGGTCCCACGGGCACTTCCCCGAGGACAGCAGCCCGAGATCGCCCCAGCCGCCGTCCTTCGTGGAACTCGGGCCGTTGTACAGAGCCCACCAGTCAACGTCCGAGACGCCGCTCTCCAGCAGCGACAGGTTGCTGTCCAGCAGATAGAGCGCGCCCACCGCGTTGTCCTGCTGCTGCGTCGGGAAGACGCCGGAGTTGCTCTCACCCGCGACGATGTCGATGTGGTGGCGCGGTCCCGAAGCCTGGTCCAGACTCGCCCGCAGCGCCTTCAGGACGGGCGCTGTACGTGCGGTGTCGGCGAGCACCGACGCGTCGTCGAACTTCCCGCTGAACGTGGGGTGGTACCAGTGGATGTCGACGAAGTCGACCGCCTTCGCAAGGCCCGGCGTGTTCAGAACCGCGTCGTCCCACTCCTTCAGCTTGCTCTTTCCCGGATCATGTGCCGTCGCCGGGTCGTTGGGAAAGAACTCGATGCCGACGCGGATGCTCGGATCGACGGCCTTCATCGCCTTCGCGTAGGCGATGGAGTTGCGGGCGTAGGCGGTCGGCGACTTGTCGGTGTGCGCGTCCGGCTCCTTGGGCGCGGGGTATTTGGGGTTGCTGAACCAGCCGTTGAGGTACGTCTCCTCGCCGACGACCCAGTCGTGCACGTCGTAGTGGTGGGTGCGGTTGGCGTACCGGACCCAGGCGGCGGCCTCACGCGGGTCACCGGGCTTGGGGTGCTCCGTGGTGCTCGGGTGGGCCTTGGTGTCGGTCGGGCCGGTGCCGTAGTTGACGTGCACCAGCATGCCGGCGTGTGCGTCCTGGGCGGTCTTTGCGAACTGGTCGAAGGTGAACGTCGGGTCGAGGTCCTCGTACCCCCCGTTGTTCTTGCCGTTCGGGTCGGGGCTCAGCCAGCCGCCGTTCTGGAAGTGGTACAGGTCGCCGGGCCCGCCGGCGTTGAACGACAGCGTGCTGATGCCTGCCTTGCGGATGAGCTCCGGGGTGTCCGGCCGGGTGAGGTACGGGTTCCAGAACGGCGTGTTCACTCCGATTGCGTGCGACGAGAGGGTGTTGGTCACGCGGTTCGTGACCTTGATGTCCGCAGCCGACGTGGGTCCGGACGGCTCGGCTACGAGCGCTGTGGCGCTGGGCGCAGCGGCTGTCCCGGCGAGTACGGCCGTGGCGGCGGCCAGGGCGAAGACGCGGCTGCGGTTGCGTGGTGACACGGTGTGCGGACCTTTCACTTGATGTCGGATCACCAAGTGGTGAACCGACATCAATCTGCCAAGAAGTCCGTGCAGTCGGCAGAACCGTCTGTCACTGATCCGCACTGACGAATGTCACAGGGGCGGATGCGCTCATTCCCCATCGTGCCCGCAGAGGAAGTCATCTCAGCTCGCTGCCTCCACAGAGTGCCGTTCGTGTGGGGATCGTTGAGGGGGTACCGGAGGTGCCGTCGCTGCCTCGGGGCGGTGGTCGGCGCCGGCGTGGTGACCGTGAAGTGCTCGCGGCGACCGTGTTCGTGGCCACATGGGCTTGCACCTGGCAGCAGATCCCGTCAGCTTCGAAACCCGTACGCTGGCTTGGGTACTGGAGCGTCCAGCCCAGTTCGCGTTTGGCCTTCTTGCTGGAGATCCCGCGAGCCCGCGTCATCGTATCCACCGCAGCGTCACCGGCTTTGGGCCGCGGCAGCCAACGCGCTCTGCGTGCCTCCCATGTCCGGTAGGCCAGTTCGGCGACTACGGTCGTCACCTGCTGTTTCTCGTCGAGCTCGATCCGATCCACTCGGCCGCGGGCGGCTTGTTGCCGCACGGTGGCGATCAGCTCATCCGGGTTTTGCGGCCACGGGGCCATCCCGCTGTCGGCCAGGACAGCGGCGCTCGCCCGGCCCTGCCCGGCGATAGGGGCGTAGATCACGGCAGGGAGGCTCGCGACCACGGCTTCGGTCAGGGACATCCCACCAGCGTTGTGCACAAGCACGTCTGCTGCCACGGCCAGGACCGCCATGTCGGTGCGCCAACCGAATGCCACGACGCCCGGGAGCGCGGCGCACCGGCGGCGCAGTTGGCGGTTGTGGCCGCACACGGCAACGGGCACCATGCCGCGGGCCGTGCTCAGCGCTCGCGCGGTGTCCGGCACGTCGAACCCCGGCGAGCCGGAGGTCACCAGGGCGAGGACCTGGTCGTTCCGAACACCCAGCTCAGCGTGCATTTTGGCCCGCGCCGCGGCTGCGACCGGGGCGGCAAAGTCGGGGGAGGCCAACGGACCGCCGACCTGCATGGGGACGCCGAATCGGGCGCGGCCTTGCGTTGCGGTGGTCTCCGTCACGTCAGGTGTGAGTCCAAGCCGCTGTGGACCCAGCTTCGGTGGGCATAGGGGTCGATCAGGTATCCGAACGCCGGGACGGCGAGCTCCTCGGTTTCCCGAAGCATCCCTACCGTCTGGCACGCGTCGGGGAATGTGGTGACGACTGCGTCGAAGCCGACTGTCCAGCGGGCGACTTGAGGCATAGTCCGCGATCCGTGCGACCTCGTGCGCTCATCGCGCGAGGGATGACAGCCGCTCGGACGGCCATCGAACTCGAACGCCGGGTCGACATCATCCGGCCGGGATGGGCCGCGAACTGCTGGCGAACCTGCCTGCCCCGTTCGCCCCTTGGGACGAGACAGCACACCCGCCCGTGACATGCCCCGACATCCGGCAACAGGAGGCATGGCCGAACCGCCGCCCCCGCCGACCGTCCGCGGCCGGAGCCGACCTGACCTGACGGCGCTGAATTCGCGCGACATGACGTCATGGCTCTGCAACGCTGGCCTCCTGGTACGGATGATCTGCGCGGACATGGAGTGGTGATCAGTGGGTTTCACGCTGGAGGGCCCGGTTCTCGAAGGAAAGCTGGTGCGGCTGGAGCCCCTGAGCCGGCGTCATGCCGCAGGCCTGGCCGTGTCCGCGGAAGAGGACCGGAGCGCATACCGCTTCACCTGGGTGCCGCGGGCGGCCGAGGCCGAGAAGTACATAGACACGCAGCTCGCTCGTGCCGCTGCCGGGAAGCTGGCTCCGTACGCCCAGGTGGAGAAGTCATCCGGACGTGTCGTGGGGGCCACCGCTTACTGCAGTCCGCGTCCCTGGCCGACCGGGGACAGGCTCTTCGCGATCGAGGTCGGGTACACCTGGCTGACGGCGTCGGCCCAGGGCACTGGGCTGAACGCCGAAGCCAAATACCTGTTGTTTCGGCATGCGTTCGAGAACTGGGCCGTGGCGCGCGTCGACTTGAAGACTGACGCACGCAACAGCCGGTCGCGGGCGGCGATCGAGGCGGTAGGGGCGCGGTTCGAGGGCGTGTTGCGCAACTGGTCCCGGTCGCGGGCGCAGGGCGAGGACGGCCTTCTCCGTGACTCCGCGATCTTCTCCATCACCGCGGCGGAGTGGCCCGAGTGCCGCTCGAAACTGGAGCGGCGCCTGGCTCAGGTCCCGACGTATTCGCCGAGCAGTTGAGGACGGTACTGCGAGCGGTCGTCGAGGCGGTGCCGGCGGCCCGGGAGCAGGCGGTGCTTCGGCCGGCAGGCTCGCGCGGGCGCTCCACGTCGGCGGGAGTGACGCCGAGCAAGCGCTCGTCACACGAAGGCGCTGCGCGGATGACCTCACCGTTGACGGCGTCCACGACTCGATCGCCCGAAACCGTCTGCTCTGCGGCGTCATGTGTCGAAATGGCGTGAGTGCGAGCCGTGAGGGTGCTCCGGACATGGTCCGCGTCCTCGCGCCTCGCTTGCGGACGGCGACGGTACGAAGCTGCGCGCGGTACGGAGGTGGCGGTTGCGCCAGTGGCTCGGCTCGCGTTGCTGACCGGGTGATCGAGAGCCGGTGGGACGCAGACTCCGGCTACTCGCCGGTCACGCCGTCGGCAAGCTCCCGGGCGATGTCGAGGTGCCCGACATGTCGCGCGTACTCCTGGAGCAGATGGAACAGAACCCAGATCAGCGTTGGCCGCTCCTCCTCGGGCGGGATTCGGCCCCCGAGAGTGGCCATCCGGTCCTCCAGCCGCGCGTCGGCGACGATCGCCCGGGATCGCTCGCACTGGGCACGGAAGAACCCCGTTACCTCCTCGACGGTCTCTCCGGCCTTGACACGCCACCTGCCGCCACGGGCTTCCATGTCGCCCCACGGCTGTTCGACCTGCTGGCCGGCGAAGCCCCACTCCAGCCAGCGCAGCTCCACATAGGCCAGATGCTTCAACAGTTCCAGCGGCGCCCAACCGGATGGCAGCCGGCTGCTCCGCAGCTCCGCGTCCGTCAGGCCGTCCAGCTTGCGCAGCGCGGCGGCACGGTAGAAATCGAGATAGCCCGCCAACAACTCGGCCGGGCTGGTGAGCGTGACCTCGGGTTCCGCCGGGGGTTCGACTTCAGCAGTCATGACAGGTGATGTTAGACAGGGCCCCCACAGGCACGCCACCCACTCACAGCAGAGCACCCAGCCCGTCGATGAGCCAATCAACGATGCGAGCCGAGCCACTGGTCGGCCGTCAGTGGCATGGCCTCACCGAGGCCGGGTTCGACGGACAGGCCGCGTTCGTCGTAGGGCAGGTTGCGGGAACGCTTCTTTGGGCAGGGCGAGATGGTCCGCGATGTGCGGGTCGCGCGTGCCGGCCCGGCAGCGGTGTGGGCAGGCCGACGCGGGTGCGGAAGCGTTGGCGCTGGTCGGCATCGAGCGCGTCGAGCATGGCCTGGAGGCCTGCCCGGCCGCGGCTTTTCTCCCTCACACGCCAGCCGTTGAACATGCCGGGGTCGGCAGGCCACGCAGCCCACGCAGGCAACTCGGCGATCGATCGCAGTCGCCTGGACAGCCGACCGCCGAGCCGAGGCCGGGTCCGATTGCCTCGCAACCGCCGTGTGTGCTCGCCGAATCTGTCTGGTCAACCAGACGGATTTATTTGTATGGTTGACCATGCAGATCAGAGGTGACGGTCAGTCACTCGTGACGGGAGGGCCCATGAGCGTCGACGACTGGATCCAGCGGCTGCCCAAGGTGGAGCTGCACTTGCATCTGGAGGGTTCGCTGCGGCCCTCGACTTTGCTCGCGCTCGCGGAACGTCATGGCGTCGACCTGGGGGCGGCGAGCGCGGAGCAGCTGATCGATCTGTACAGGTTCGACGGCTTCGACGACTTCGGCCGGCTGTTCATGAAGGGACTGGACGTCCTGCGCGGCGCCGAGGACTTCGCGGACGCCACCGCCGCGCTCGCCGCCGAACTGGCAACGCAGAACGTGCGATATGCAGAGGTGACCACCACGCCGATGGCCCATCACCTCCGCGGTATCGCGATGGAGGAGTACACCGCCGGGCTCGATGAGGGGCGTCGGCGCGCCCGGGCCGAGTACGGGGTGGAGATCGGCTGGATCTGCGATGTCCTCCGCAATGCGGAGGCGCCCGACTCGCAGTTCACCGTCGACTTCCTGCTGGGCCGGGACGCTCCCGAGGGTGCGGTCGGATTGGGGCTGGGCGGAGTGGAGGACGGGTTTCCGCCGGAGCCCTTCGCCTCCTCATTCCTCAGGGCCAAGGCGAACGGGCTGGCTTCGCTCCCGCACGCCGGCGAGACCGTCGGCCCCGAAAGCATCTGGGGCGCGATCCGGGCGCTGCGGGCCGATCGGATCGGGCACGGCATCCGGTGCCTGGACGACCCGGCCCTCGTCGACCACCTCGGCGAACGGCAGATCCCGTTGGAGGTGGCACCGACGTCCAATGTCGCCCTCCAGCTGGTGAAGGACGTGCAGAGCCACATGCTGAGCGAGCTGGCTCGCGCAGGGCTGGCGGTCACCCTGAACACCGACGACCCGGCCTACTTCCAAACCACCCTCAACGACGAACTGCGCGTGGCCCACGACCTGCACGGCTTCACCCGCCAGGCACTGCTGGACGCCCAGACCACCGCGCTGCGGGCCTGCTACGCCCCCGCCGCGACAAAGACCGCCATCGCCCGTGAACTCGATGGAGTCCGACCGTAAACGCCCTCGACCCCGGGTGTTGACCACGCCGCCGTCTCCGGCGGTCTGCCGCGACCTGCGGGGTGACGGGGCGCGCGATACTGATCGCCGGATGACCGGATCCCACCGACCGGATCGCCGGCACCGTCCCGCCCGGCGATGCACTGACACATCGCCGCATCGGATGCGGTGGGATGCGGGGACAAGGAGACACCCGATATGGCCCGCCCGCCCGGGCACGACCGCCCGCTGTACGTGCGCACCGCGATGTCGCTCAAGAGCCGCATCCTGGCCGGGCATTACGTCCCCGGCCAGCGCCTGCCCAGCGAGGACGAGCTCGCCGCGACCATGAGGGCGAGCCGCAGCACCGTCCGTCAGGCGTTGAGCGAGCTGCGCGATACCGGCTATGTCACCAGTCGCCGCGGATCTGGCAGCTACGTCGCCGACCCGCTGCCGATCGAGGCACTGTCCCCCCAGTCGGGACCGGTGTACACCGGTTTCCTCGACGACCTGGACAACGAGGCCCACCACGTCCGCGAACGCGACCGCGTCCAGGACACCCTTCGCGCCGATCAGTGGCTGGGCGCGCGTCTGAAGGTCCCGGTGGACTCCCCTCTGGTCCGCTACCGTGCCACCCGGCTCCGCCATGGCGTGCCCTACGGTGTCGCGACCGACATCGTCCCCCTGTCCGTGGCCGAGCGCATCACACCGGAGGTGCTCGCCGCCGGCCCGACCATCGTGGATGCTTTGACACTGGCGCAAAGCCGGGTCGCCGAGAGCCTTCAGCGCCTCGAACCCGGCGTCTTGGACGCAGCCGACGCCGAACGCTGCGGTGCCTCCCCGGGCGACCCGGCGCTGGAGATCACCGGCGTCGCCTACGACTCCACTCACACGCCGATCGACGCCTACACCCTCACGATCACCGCCGGCTACGGCATCGGCCTGCACCTGACCCGCACCACCCTGGACTGAGGAGTCTCCGACGGGCCTGCTGCTTGGCCGCTGGGCTTGCCCCGTGGCTCGTCGGCTTGTTGCTGGGCCGGCTGGTGTCGATCGAGATTGACCGTTTCGGCGGCACCAGGCGAGTGATAGTGGCGATTCACCCGTGTCTCCAGGGCCGGACAGTCGTAGTCAGTTTCCAACGACTGCCAAATGAAGGGAACTTCATGCGACGCATCGCTACGGTTGCCGTCAGCGCCGCCGCACTCCTCGCTCTCAGCGCCTCTGCCGCCAACGCCGAAGACGACGCAGCAAGGGCTGACCCAGGCAAGAGTCTGACCAATGCGATCGACAAGTTGTTCGACCCTGGCACTCCCGGTGGCAAGGTGGATCAGGCCGTGGGCTCGACCGCGAGTGGGTTGGGGGATGGGATCAAGGGGCTGCTCAGCTCAAGCTGACGACGGTCCGGCGGGTTGTCAGCGGAGCCGCATCCGGATTGCGGCGAGGGTGACCGTTCCGTGAACGACGTGCGCCCTCTTGCCGTATCGGGTCGCCATGGCTCGGCAACTCTTGAGCGCGTTGACGCCCTGCTGGTCCTTGTGCTCGCGGATCGTGTGCCGGATCTGCCGCCGCCGCGGGTGCTGTCGGTTCCGCCGAGAGATGTACCCCTTGTCGCCACGCAGGTGATCCGGGCGTGCCCGTCTTCCACTTCCCCACGGGCTGTCCCGTAGATCATTTACGGGACAGCCCTTGGAGGACCACTCCGATCTTCCGCGGGAACAGCGCCTTCTCCGTCCGAGGAGGACCGCACCGCGAAGCTCCCCGACGGCTTCCACAATCGTGCGCCACATGGAGTGCATCGTCGCACGAGACCTGAGCGAGAGTGCCGAAGCTGCCTCTCGGTGGACCGATGGCACACGCTCGAACTCCTGGGCGGGTAAGTCGGCTCGCTCGTATCGGCATCGGTGATCGTCGGCCACTGTGCTCCGCGTGACTGGTACGCCGCCGAGGCAGCCGTCTGCCGGTGGTTCGTCGACGGCGCGCACGGGGAACGTCTCGCGTCGGCGGAGCCGGGACTGAGCGATCTCGCTCCCGCCCCCGGAGCCGACGCCGACCGCATCGAAGTCCTCCGCCGAAGGCTCCTCGGCCTCATGCACCGCATTCGTGAATCCTTGCATTGAGCGATCGTTCAAGGAACGTTGACCGACGTTCACTAGCGTTTCTGGCGCATCCGTCTTCGATCAACGGCTAGGTGGAGTAGGCATGGTGTTCCGCGCGCGAGGCAAGGGCAGGATTTCTTCCTTATGCGCCCGGGCGAACACGCCCCGGCGGCGGGCCGCGGTCATGGCCGGGGTGTTCGCGAGTGTGTCCGTGATGGCGCTGGGGACGGCCTCCGCCGTGTCGCAGGATTCGGGGGAGTCGACGACGGCCGCTGTGCAGGCGGCTCCGGCGACCGACTCGGCGCGCGAGCACTGGGAGCCGCTGACGCACCGGAGCCGGGGCGCCGGGGATCCGGGGACGGAGCCAGGCCGGATCAACACCGACTTCCTGATCAGTGAAGTGTCGCCGGCGCAGTTCCGCGGCTGGTGGTACCAGTCCCACGTCAAGGGGGTCGACGTGACGTGGGTGGCGCCCTCGGGGCGGGATCCGTACGACGGTTGGGACTGGATCGAGATCGTGGACGGCAGCGGCAAGCGTGTGACGTGGGACTGGGTCTGCGGCAACGCCCACTGCGGCGCGTTCGGCTCGACACTGATCGGCGCGAACCTGAAGAAGGGCGAGGAGTACAAGGCCCTCTACTGGAGCGACGGGGGCCGGGTCACCCATGGGCGGCTGCGGGCCGAGTTCGAGTTCCGGGCCTGACATGGGAGGCCGGGACGAGGTGACGCGGGGGACTGAACGCGGCCCGGTCGGGCGGCGGTTGGTCAGTGCGGCGGTTGTGGTTTCGTGGAGCTGACCGCGCTGGACCTGGCCCGCCGGATCTACGCCATCAAGCCGATGGGGAAGCGCTGACATACCGAAGCCGGTCACCACCCCGGCACGCCTCGCCGCGCACGCCCCCGGCGCTGTCGACGCACGGGACAGGCGATCGTTCCGGTCCTTCTCGTGCGGCGTGTGGCAGGCCCGGTCCTGGACGGAGTCGACGTGGCGGAATCACGAACCTGTCTGTCGGCCCGGAAGCCAATATGACACCGGGAAGATGACCGGTGAGGAGAGAACGGAGCCCCTGTGCAGATCCTTCTGCTGGGTCCGGTTGAAGTCAGGGCGCCGGACGGCTCGGCGCTCCATGTCGGTGGTGCCCGGCGGCGGGCTGTGCTGGCCACCCTCGCCATGGATGTCAACCGGGTCGTCTCGGTCCAGCGGCTGCTGGACACGGTGTGGGACCAGGCTCCGCCGCCCAGCGCCAGGACCGTTCTACAGGGCCATGTGGCAAGCCTGCGCGGCATGTTCGACGACAGCGTCCAGCTCATCACCCGCGAACCCGGATACATGTTGCAGGCGGACCCCGCCCAGATCGACGTCCACCACCAGCGAGAGCTGCTGGCCAGGGCCGACGCGGCCGAGGACCGGACCGCCGTGCGGCTGCTGCGCCAGGCTCTCGGCTGCTGGCGCGGGCCGGCCCTCGCCGACTGCGGATCGACCGTCCTGCGAGAGGGCTCGGCGCACCGGCTGGAGAGCACCCGACTGCGGGCGCTGGAGCAGCTGGCCGAGCGGCTGCTCCGGATCGGCCACGCCGAGCTGGTCACGGCAGAGCTGGCGGAGGCGCTGGAGGCCCATCCGCTGCGGGAGTCCCTGGTCCGGCTGATGATGCTCTGTCTGCACCAGGAGGGCAGGCAGGCGGAGGCCCTCGCGACCTACCACGCGCTGCGGGCCCGGATCGCCGAGGAGGCCGGGGTGGACCCCGGGGCCGATGTGCAGGCAACCTTCGCCCAGCTGCTCCGGCCGGCGGATCCGCCGGCCGGGTCGGCCGGTCGGCCGGCTCGGGTGTGGCCGCCCACCGTGCCGCAGCAACCGGAGCAGAAGCAGTGCCGGCTTGCGGTGCAGCTGCCGCGCGAACCCGGCGGGTTCATGGGGCGAAACCACGAGCTGGCCTGGCTCTCGGAACACTGCGGTACTCCGGACACCGGCCACGGCGACGGCCTGCTGCTGGTAACCGGCCCGGCGGGGGTCGGCAAGACCGCTCTGCTGCTGCGCTGGGCACACCGGTTCGCCACTGACTTCGACGGCGGCCGGCTCTGGGTCGACCTGCGAGGCTGCGACGAGACGGAACCGCTGGCCCCCGGGGAGGCGCTGGCCTGCCTGCTCCGGGCGCTCGGTGTGCCCGAGTCGGCCATCCCGGTCGCGCCGGAGGAGCGGGCGGCGCTCTACCGGAGCAGGCTCGCGGGCCGGCGGACCCTGGTCGTCCTGGACAATGCCGCCGACGCCGCCCAGGTCCGTCCGCTGCTGCCGGCGGTGCCCGGCTGCGTCACCGTGGTGACCAGCCGGCGGCGCCTGTGTGAGCTGGTGGCGCAGGAGGGCGCGGCAGTACTGCCGCTGGGCGTGCTCTCGGCCGACGAGGGATTCGACGTCCTTGCCCGGGTTGCCGGCCGGCCTCGGCTGGATGCCGAGCCGGCGGCGAGCCGGCGGGTCGTCGAGTTGTGCGAGGGGCTGCCGCTGGCGTTGCGGATCGCGGGGGCGCGGCTGGCCACCCGGCCGCACTGGACCGTTGCCGGCCTGGCCGGGGAACTGGCCGACGAGTGTTCACGGTTGGCCACGCTCTCCGTCCAGGGTCAGCTGAGTGTCGAGGCGGCCCTGGAACTCAGCTGCCGCACGCTGCCCGAGCCGGCCGCGCACCTTTTCCGGCTGCTCGGGGCGTACCCCGGCCGGCATATCGACGCCCACACGGCGGCTGCGGTGGCCGCTTGCGACGTACGGTCGGTGCGCTCGGCGCTCGGCGCCCTCGACTCCGCCCACCTCTTTCAGGAGACGGCTCCGGGCAGCTACACGCGGCACGACCTGGTCCGCCTCTACGCGCGGCAGGCCGCCGAGGAACTGGAGCCCGCCGTCCTGGAGGCGGCCCACGAGCGGCTGTTGGACTACTACCTGGCCGCGACGGCCGCCGCCACCGCCCTGGCCCGGCCGACGGCCCCGGCGCATCGTCCGGCTCGCCCGGGGCCCGGCGGTGTGCCGCCGTTCGCGGATCCGGCCCACGCGTTGACGTGGTTCCGGCGCGAGGAGCCGGCGATCCGCGACCTGGTGGTCCTCAGCGCCGACTGGGGGCGTGTGGCGCACGGCTGCCGGCTGGCCGAGAACGCGGGCTTCCTCTACTACGACGACGGCGGTCGGCTGCGCGAGTGGGAACAGATCACCGGGCGGGCCCTGGCGGCTGCCGACGCCGAGGGCATCGGCGACGACTGGCCGCGGCTCCACTCCGACCACGGCGCGGCGCTGCACGAGCAGGGCCGTCACGCCGAGGCGGTTCGCCGGCACCGGCACGCCTGTCGGCTGGCGGACCGGGCGGGCGAACCGGTGCTGCGCCAGCTGACCCGCAATCGGCTGGCCAACAGCCTGCTCGCGGCCGGCGCGCCCGAGCAGGCGGCCGGCGAGCTCGAGTCGGCGCTGGCCGCCGCCCGGGAGCTGGACGACGGACGGCTGGTCGCCCAGGCCCTCAACAACCTGGCCAACGCCTTCCTCGAACTCGGCCGTCCGGAACCGGCGATGAACCACGCCAAGAAGTCGCTGGAACTGCTGCTCGGCCGCAGCAGCGACCCGTTCCTGGTCGTCACCACCCAGACGTACGCCGAGGCCCTGTACGGGATGGGCCGCGTCGACGAGGCGCTCTCCGAGAGCCGTCGGGCTCTGGAGCTCGGACGCACCCAGGGGAATCTGCGGGTCGAGACCTACTGCGCCGACTTCGTCGGCAAGGTCCTCTACGCGCAGGGGCGCCGTGGCGAGGCCCGCGACAACTGGCAGCGTGCGCTGGACCTGTCCCGGCAGCAGGGGCGTCCGGTGGATGGGCTGCAAGCTCGGATCGCGGCGTGCAGCGGGAGCTGAACGCCGGGCACCGGGGTGTCGGCGAGGTGTCCTGGGCGAGCGGGGCCAGCAGCAGCAAGGCTGCGGCCTCCTGCACGATCAGGTGGGTGAGCGGGGACCGGCTGGTCACCACGGTGCCGCACCTTGGGCCGGCCGGTAGCAGCGGGCGGATGTCACCGCCCTGGCGCACGTTGTCCAGCACCACCAGGAGCCGTCGTCTGAGGGTGAGTCGGGTGAACAGGGCGGACCTCTCCCTCGCGTCGGCCGGGAGTTCGGCGCCCGCGAAGCCGAGCGTGCCCAGGAACTCGCCCAGGATGCCGCCGAGTTCCCGCACCGTCCACACGCCGAAGCCGTTGAGGTCGGCGAACAACCGGCCGTCGGGATACTGCTCGGCCACCCGGTGGGCCCAGTGGACGACCAGCGCGGTCTTCCCGACCCGGGCCGGACCGGCCACCACCAGGGTGGGCTCGCCGCGGTGGGACGTGCGGACCTGGTCGAGCCGGCGGCACTCGTCCACTCGTCCGGCGAATTCCCCGACGGCACGCGGGAAGCGGATCGTCACTCGGGCTCCGTTCGACGACTCGGGGCCCGACGGGCACACTCGGTGGGCCCATGATGTTCAACGGCAGGTTCTCGCGGGCGGCAGTTCGTACAGTGCCGTACCGGCGTGCGCGCCGTTGGCCACGTTCACCACGCCGGTGTCGGCGTCGGCGCGGGTGCCGCGCGCCAGCACGCCGGCGAAGCCGCGCGCCATGGTGAACACGCCCCAGACGGTCACCCACGGTTGCAGCCGGCCGTTCTCGTCGGGGAAGAGTTCGGTGACCGGGCGGATCCGGCGCTGAAGCACGTACGGGCTGCCGAGCGCGGCGTCGAGGTGTTCGGCCCAGCTCTCCGGGGTCACCGACTCGTCCCAGCCCAGCACCACACCGCTGCCGCCGTGCAGCACCGTCGGCTTCAGCACGAGGTCGTGCCGGTGCGCCAGGGCGTAGTCGATCAGCTCGACCGCTTCTCCGGTCTCCAGGGTCACCTTGCCGGGCCGGACGATCCGGGTCCAGGGCAGGATGCGGTCCAGGCCCGCCAGTTCCTCGGCGCTGAACAGGTGTCGGTTCTGCTCGTCCGACAGCATCGCGAGCGCGGTCTTGCTGGCGAAGAGTTCCGCGTCCAGCGGCACGAACAGCTTCACCTGGCCGGCCGAGGCCGCGTCGAGGACCTGGTCCATCAGCGCGGGGGCCTCGGGGGATTCGAGCAGGTCCTCGACGAGGAAGATCCGATGGATGATGTCGACGGCCCGGTCGCCGAGCCAGACCCGGCCGTCACGGTAGTCGAACTGGCCGATGTGGCAGGGGTGCGCGTCGACGCCCAGGCTCTGGAGATGGGCGCAGAACTCCTCCAGGAAGGCGCCCCAGCCGCTCTGGTAGCTGCTCGGCCAGTCCGCCAGCGCGATGACCGGCCGGGACTGCGGGACCAACCCCGTCTCGGCGTACATGGTGTGCAGGAGTTCGCTCACGGTGTCGACGTAGCCGAGGCGGTGCCGGTCGGCGAAGTCGGCCAGGAGCGGGTGCTCAAGGAGAGCTCGGGCCATCACGCCGTTGTCCATGCCGCCGAGCGCGCTGGTCATGTTGGCCTCCAGCAGCTTGAATCCGCTCTCGTCGACGCACAGGTCCGCGCGGGCCATCCGGGTCATACCGGTGCCCCGGCTGCGGAGGATCGCGCGGACCTGGACCTCGGTCAGGCCGACTGCCCGGGCGAACGCGCCGAGGTCGCCGTCGAAGAGTCTGTCCGGCAGGCTGAGCAGCGCCGTGCGGAACGTCTCCAGGTCCGCCATCAGCCGCTCGCGCTCCTCGTGTCCGAGGAAGAGCGGGCGGGACAGAAAGCCGCCGCGGTAGTGGCTGGCGAGCAAGGTGTCGTCTTGCTGACGTCCCCTCAATTCCACTGCGCTGGTGGGCTGTTCGCATAGTCGCGTCAGGTACTGCTCGGTCAGGGTGGATCGGTCCATCGGGAGGTCCTCTCGGGGCGTGCGAGTGGTCGTCGCGGGAGCGCTCAGCTGTGTGCTGACGCGGCCCGGCGGGAGACGACCAGGGTGGCCAGAGCCGCCAGGTCGGGCTGCCGCATGACCTCGGCTGCCTTGACGCGGATCCGGTAGGTGCTCTCGATCAGCGCGAGCAGGCGCGCGACGGCCAGCGAAGTACCGCCCGAATCGGAGAAGTTGTCGGCGGCGCTGAGGCCGGGCTGGTCGAGCAGCTGCCGGCAGGCAGCGAGCAGGAAGGCCTCGGTGTCGCCGGCTTGCGGGGTCTGCCGGACCTCGGGGCCGGTGGTCGCGGCCCGGCCTGCCTGCTGGGCGAGCAGCGCCCGGTCGACCTTGCCGTTGGCGTTCAGCGGGAAGCGGTCGACGAAGCGCACGACGGCCGGCACTGCCTGCTTCAGCAGCCGGGCCCGGGCGGCGGCCACCACCGCGTCCTCGTCGGCTCGCGCGCCCTCGGCGAGCAGCAGGAAGGCGGCCAGCCGCAGCGCGCCGCCGGCACCGCGGAACGGCACCACGACGGCGTGCCGCACCGACTCGTGCGCCTCCAGTGCGGCCTCGACCTCGGCCGGCTCGATCCGTGCGCCGCTGATCTTGACCTGGTCGTCCATCCGGCCGAGGAACTCGAAGAGTCCGTCAGCGCGCAGCACCGCCCTGTCACCGGTCCGGTAGACCCGGTCCACGTACGACTGCCCCTCGGGAGCCGGTACGAACCGCTCGGACGTCCGCTCCGGGTCCACATAGCCGAGCGCCAGGCCGGCACCGCCGATCCGGACCTCGCCGGCCTCTCCTCTGGGCAGGATCCGGCCGTCCTCGTCGGTGATGAAGACGGTGTAGGCGGTGAGCGGCTTTCCGATAGGCACGAGGGCGGACGGGTCGTCGCTCTCCGGCCGCAGGCGGTGGGTGGTGGTGAGTACGGTGGCCTCGGCGGGGCCGTATACGTTGTGCACGACCGCGGTGCACTCCGCCGGGGGCCGTACCCGCATCCGGTCACCGCCTACCAGGATGTGGCGCAGGGCCAGGCCGGCGGGCCACGGCTGGGCGAAGGCGAGCTCGGCGAGCGGGGTCGGCAGCAGGCAGTGGGTCAGGCCCGACTCCTGCCACCACTGGAAGAGTTCGGCTATCGAACCGCGGGCGTCCTCCGGCGCGACGTGCAGGGCGGCGCCCGAGGACAGGGCCTCCCACAGCTCCTTGAGGTGTGCGTCGAAGGTGGTGCCGACAAAGAGGCCGACCCGGGACTCGGGGCCGATGTCGAGCCGGTCGCAGGTCCATCGGACCAGGTTCGCCATCGCCTCCTGCGGCAGCAGTGCGATCTTGGGTTTGCCGGTGCTGCCCGAGGTGCTGACGGCGCAGAACGCGTCGCTCGGCCGTCCCCGGGCCGGGCCGTTGCGCAGCCCCAGGCCGAGCCCGTCCACCTCGCCGGCCCGCTCGATGCGCCAGTCGGGCAGCGGCGGGGTGGCGCCGTCGGTGAGCAGGCAGTTGATCCCGGCGTCCTCGGTGATCGACTGCACCCGGGCCGCCCCCGGTTGCGCGCCGAGCGAGAGGTAGACCGCGCCGATCCTGGCCAGCGCGACCGCCGCGGCGACCAGCAGCGGAGAGCGCTCCAGGCAGACTCCGACCAGCGCGCCCGGGGCGACCCGGCCGTCGAGGGCCTCGGTGATCCGGGCGGCGGCGCGGTCGAGTTCGCGGTAGCTCCAGGTGACCGGGCCGGACACCACCGCCGGAGCGTCGGGCTGCTTGGCCAGCCAGCTGTCGAACCAGTCGAGCGGCCCCGCGCCCGGTGCGGGGGCGGGGGCCGGGTCCCCGCCCCAGACGATGCTGAGCGGCCGGCGGTCGGTGGGGTTCTGGATGGTCATGTCGTGTCGTCTCCTCGGCTGTGGGTCGGGATGGTGGGTTCAGCGGTGGGCGGCGGCCAGGTCTCCGAGGCCGGCCTCGGAGTCGGCGAGGTATGCCTCCAGCAGTGCCGCCAACTGCCGCTGTAGTGCGGCGATCTGCGGGATGTCGTAGAGGTCCGTGGCGAAGTCCCAGATCAGCAGCGCGCCTCCGGGGCCCGAGCGGGCGTTGACCGTCCGGCGGGAATCGGGGATCAGGACCACGTCGAGATCGAAGCGGGAGGTGCCGGTGTTGAACGCCTCGTGGATGGACACCTCGACGTCCAGCCCCTCGACATGCGGCATCGGCGCGTCGTGCGCGCTGAACATGACCCGGAACAGCGGATTGTCCAGGCCGGCGGTCGAGTGTGCGCCGAGCGCGCGGGCCAGGTCCTGGACCGGAACGCCCTGGTGCGGCAGTGAGCGGATCAACACCTCGGTGACATCGTCCACCGCGTCCAGCGCGCTGTCCTCTGGCCGAAGCCGGATGCGCAGCGGGATGGTGTTGACGAACATCCCGACCGTTTCGTCGAAACCGGGCGGGCGGTTGCCCACGGCGCTGCCGATGACCAGGTCGTCCCGGCCGCTCTGGCGGCGCAGCAGTTCCGCGAAGAGGGTGAGCAGGATCGAGAACGGTGTGTGGCCGTTGCGCCGGGCGGCGGACCGCAGACGCTCGGCCAGTGCGGGCTCCAGCAGCTGCCGCAGCTGGTCGCCGTGCGGGATGTCGCGGACCCGTCCTGGGGCGACCAGGCCGGGCAGCGGCAGGTCGAAGGCCGCGCCGTCCAGAGCGGTCCGCCAGTAGGCCACGGCCTCGTCCTGGTGGCCGGGCAGCTCCTCGGCGGCCACCGACTGCCGGACGTGGTCGACATAGGAGCGGGGCTTGGGCAGTTCGGCCGGGATGCCCTGGGCCAGCGCGCGGTAGGTGGTGAACAGGTCGCGCAGGACCAGACCGAAGGACCAGCCGTCGTGGACCAGGTGGTGCTCGGTCTGGAGCAGCCGGTGGTGGTCCTCGGAAAGCCGGATCAGGGTCCACCGCACCATGGGCGCCTCGGCGGTGTCGAACGGCTCGTCGTGCTGTGCGCGCCACAGTTCCTCGAAGGCCGCGTCCTGGTTCTCGGTACGGGTCAGGTCCAGGGTGCGGTAGCGCAGTGCGCACGCGTCGTTCACCCGCTGCTTCGGTGGGAAGTCCTCGGGGTCGAGTTCGAGGCGGAACGCCTCGTGGCGGGCCAGCACGGTGGCGAGGCTCTGCCGCAGGGCCGGCTCGTCCAGCGGGCCGCGCAGGTCGAGGGCGGCGGTGAAGTTGTAGGCGCGGCTGTCGGGGAAGAGCTCCTCGTGCAGCCAGACGATCTCCTGGGAACGGGAGAGGTTGAACATCGGTGCGGCCCTTTCCGGGTCGGTGTCGTGCGGTACCCGGGGCCGATGGCGGAGCCGGCCCCGGGTACCTGCTCAGCGGGCGGGCGGGGTGGCGGTGATGGTGTCGCGGAGCAGGAATTCGAGGCCGTCACCGTGCAGCCACTGCGCGCAGGTCCTGGCGTGCTCGGGTCCGTCGGTGTCGGCCAGTCGCCGCTGGGCGTCCGCCATCCGGTGGCGGGCCTCGGCGCAGAACACGTCGGCGAGCTCCTGGGCGGGGCCGGTGCCGTCGGGGTGCAGCCGGGCGGCCCGGGCCAACACCACGGACATGCTGAACAGTTCGGCGGAGAGCTGGTTGAGCAGAATCAACGTGCGCTCCTGCGCGAACAGCACCTCGGGGTCGGCGTAGCGGGCCACCAGTTGGCGGCTTCGGCGGGCGAACTGCACGGCCTGGTCGGCCACGTAGCGCAGGTGGTCGCGGTTGCGCGGGGAGAGCGACGCGTCCGTTGCGGTGAGGTCGGTCGCGGCATCGGCGATGGCCTGCGGCTCGGGGTAGTGCCGCGAGAGCAGGTGCCGGGCCGCCCAGTGGTCGACCAGGAAGTCCACCCCGCCGGCCACCCGCAGGGCGCGTGCGTCGCGGAAGAACCGCTCCACCGGAAGCGGTTGGGCGCCGCGCCGGGCCTTGCTCCCCGCCGTCTCGAAGCCCTCCGCGGCCAGCAGGGAGAGTGTGCGGTCGACGATGCGCCAGCTCGTCATCGAGTTGATGTTCTTGGCCACCGTCTGTTCCGGGTCCAGGTCGATCCCCGGGTGGCGCTCCTCGGCCAGCAGGCACCACTCCACCACGCTTTCCATCGCGAAGGTCTCGGCGAGGTTCGCCGCGACGATGCGCTGGATCTCGTCGTACTGCTCCAACCCGCGCCCGGCGACCGAACGCCGCCGGACGAACTCCCGGGACCAGTGCAGGCAGAGCCGGCCGATCGCCAGGGCCGGAGCCGAGATGGGGTACATCCGGCCCCGGACGCTGATGGTGTGGAGCTCGGGGGAGAGGCGCCACTCGTCCTGTGCGCTCAGGCCGTCGAGGGTGAAGACCCTGCTGTGCGGGACGAAGACCCGGTCGAAGGTGAGGGCCGCGTTGGGCAGGCCCTTCAGGCCCAGGTATTCGTGCCAGGACCTGACCGAGAAGCCGGGGTCCGAGGTGTCGACGAAGAACAGCCGGATGTACTCCCGGCCGTTTTCGTGCACGGTCGCCGAGACCCGCAGCAGCCCGGCGATCGGACCGTTCTGGATGAACACTTTCTCGCCGCTGATCAGGAACCCGGTGCCGTCCTCGGTGGGCACCGCCGTGGTGGCCCGGGTCCGGTTGATCGCACCGGTGGGCTCGGTGTCGGCGTCGCCGGAGATCGCACCGGCCGCGAGCAGCCGTTCGAGCTCGGACTTCAGCTCGCCGTCGGCCAGGATCGGCAGGTAGGCGCCCGCGCCCAGCCCGAGGTGGACGGACATGGCGTAACAGGCGGTCACCGACCAGCTGGCCGCGGCCTGGATCATGCGGAAGGCGTTGTGGGCGGACAGGCCCAGACCGCCGCGCTCGGGCGTGTCCTGGAGCCGGAAGTAGCCGCGGGCGACGCAGGCTTCGTGGAAGCCGTCGGGGAGCTTCGCGGTGCGGTCCACCTCGGTGGGGTCGACGCTCTCCCGGAGGAAGTGCATCAGCTCGGCGACGGCGGCGTCGCCGTGGGCGCGGTCCTCGTCCGACTGGACGGGGAAGGGGCTGATCAGATCCCAGCGCAGGCGTCCCAGGTGCAGCTCGGCGAGGAAGCCCGCCGGGGTGGTGGAGTCGTGAGCCATGTCTGCCTTCAAAGGTCGTGGGGGAACGCGTCGGCGGGCGACGCGGCACGGTGGCGGTCGGCCAGTGCGGTCTGGATCAGTGCGAGCAGGGCGGCGCGCTGCTCGCGGAGGTAGAAGTGGCCGCCGGGCAGCAGATTCAGGGCGAACGGCCCCCGGCAGTGGCCCCGCCAGGCGGTGAGATCCTCGGCGGTGAGCCGGTCCTCGGTGCCGCCGAAGACGCGCAGCGGCACCTCCAGCGGCGTATCGGAGGCGTGTCGGTAGCTGTCGACCAGCTCGAAGTCGGAGCGGTGCGAGGCCATCACGATCGCGAGCAGCTCCGGGTCCTCGGCCACCTCGTCGGGAAGTGAGCCGTACTGTCCCTGGATGGCGGCGAACAGCGCCCGGTCGCCGAGCTGGTGGATCGGCGGAAGTCCGCGGGGCAGGTGAGGGGCCGGGCAGGCGGAGAGCAGCAGGTGCTCGGGGCCCGGCAGGCCGCGCTCCCGCAGGGCGCGCGCGGTCTCGTACGCCAGCAGGGCGCCGAGGCTGTGGCCGAAGAAGGCGAACGGTCCCTGGAATTCGGCCTGTTCGACCAGATCCTGAATCAGTGGACCGACCCGGGTGTACTGCGGGTCGTCGAGCCGCGAGCCACGGCCCGGCAGTTGGACGCCCCATACCTCGATGTCGGACAGGTCGTCGCCCCAGCGGACGAACTCGGAGGCCGACCCGCCGCTGTGGGCGAAGCAGTACAGCCTCATGGGCGCCGCGGGGCACTTGCGGCGGTTGACCAGCCAGCGGGGAGCGCTGTGCTCCACGATGTCAGGCATGGAGGGCCTCCTGTTCGTTGGGACAGGCGGTTCCCGTGGCACCGGGCATCGCCCGCAGTGAGCGCACAGCGGAGAACAGCAGCGGCAGCCCGGCCAGGACGCTGCCCGCACCGGCGAGCCAGAGGACGCCGCGCAGTCCGAGCGGCCCGACCAGCGCTCCGCCGAGGAAGGTCCCGATCGGAATGACGCCCCAGACCACGAAGCGCAGGGTTGCGGTCATCCGCCCGCGCATCGAGGCGGGGGTGACGGATTGCCGCAGGCTGATCTGGTTGACGTTGAAGACCGAGGCGCACAGCCCGGCCAGGGCCATCGCGACCGCCAGTACGGGCAGCGCGGTGGCCGGGGTGGCCAGTGGCAGCAGCAGGATCGTGCCGCCCAGCCCGAAGGTCGCCCCGGTGAGGGACGGGCCGACGCCCCAGCGCCGCACGACCCTGCGGTTGGCGAGCGAGCCGAGCAGCACGCCCGCGTTCGCGACGGCGAGTGCCGCGCCCAGTCCGGCCGGGGGGAGCCGCAGCTCACGGACCCCGTAGAGCACCAGGATCGCCTGGACCATCCCGAACAGGCCGAACAGGTTGGTGATCCCCGCACTCAGCGCTATCGGGCGCAGCAGCGGATGCCGGAAGACGTACCGGAGGCCGTCCTTGACCTCCGCCACCAGTCCCGGCCGGGCCGGGTCGCGAACCGGGCGTTCCTCCCTCACCCGCACGAGGAGGAGCAGCAGTGCCGACCAGGCGTAACCGAGCGCGTTGGCGAGTACGGCGACCGGGGCGGTCAGCAGCTGGACCAGAAACCCGCCGGCGCTGGGGCCGGCGAGTTGGCCGGCGGTCTGGGAGAGCTGGAGTTTGGTGTTGGCCTCGATCAGCCGCTCCTCACCGACCAGCGTCGGCAGGAAGGACTGTGCGGCCAGGTCGAAGAAGACCGTCATGACCCCGACTGCGAAGGCGACGGGATACAGCAGCCAGAGCCGCAGGACGCCGCAGAGCGCGGCCACCGGCACGGCCAGCAGGACCGCGAAGCGGACCAGGTCCGCGGTGATCATGACGGGCCGTCGGCGCATCCGGTCCACCCAGGCCCCGGCCGGCAGTCCGATCAGCAGGAACGGCAGGTACTGTACGGCGGCCAGCAGGCCCAACTCGAACGGGCTGGCCTTCAGTACCGCCACGGCTGCCAACGGCAGGGCGAGTTCGGAGATCTGGGCGCCGAGCACGCTGACCGCCTGGGCACCCCACAGCCGCCGGAATCCCTGGTGGCGCAACAGTCCGGGCTGCGGGACCGGCTGTGTCATCGGGCGGCCCGCTCACGCACGCTCTTCGGCCGCAGATCGCTCCACAGCTGGTCGATCAGGGCGAGGCAGTGCGCCTTGCTGCCCGATCCGCCCGCCCGCTCCCAGCCGGCGGGCAGTGTCCGGCCCGCCGGCCAGACGGAGTACTGCTCCTCGCTGTTGCGAACCACCTCGTACGTCCGGTCGCCGGTGTCCTCGAACATGGTTGTCCTCTCGAATCGGTGTCGGGTGGCGGCTGTTCAGGCCGGCTGCTGGGCGTCGAGCAGCCGGGCCAGCCGGCGCGGAGTCGGGGCGGTGAAGACCTGCTTGACGGTGATCCGCGCACCGAATGCCGCGCGGACGGCGGAGGCGAGCTGGACGGCGATCAGCGAGTCCCCGCCCAGCTCGAAGAAGTCGGCCTGCGCCGCGACCTCCTCCAGCCCGAGCAACTGGCCGAAAATCTGCGCGAGTTGTTCTTCGGTGCCGCCCGTTCGCACGGGCTCGGGGACGTCCGGCGAAGGCCGGTCGGTGACCGTCGGTGCGGGGCCGTCGGACGGCAGCGGCGAGTACCGCTGCGGGCTGAACGGGTAGGTCGGCAGCGGAGTCCGGCCCGGCCGGTGGCCTTCGTGCAGCCGCGCCCAGTCGAGTTCGACGCCGGCCGTCCAGAGCCGGCCGGCGGCGGCCAGCGAGGTGCGCAGGGCGGACTCCTCGTCGGCCGGGTGCGGCAGGCTGGGCAGCGCCAGGTGGCGCTCGGTGCGGGCCGGATGCCGACGGGCGAGCGTCGTCAGGGTGCGGCCGGGACCGACCTCTAGCAGGATCCGGTCGGGATCGGCGAGCAGCGTGGCCAGGGTGTCGCCGAAGCGCACCGCCCGGCGCATGTGGGCGGTCCAGAACTCGGCACCCGGGGCCTGATCCGTGGAGACCCAACCGCCGGTGGTGTCGCAGACCCAGGGGATGGACGGCGCCTTGACGTCGAGTTCCGCGACCAGGGCGGCGAACCGGGCGAGGATCGGTTCCACCAGCGCGCTGTGCCCCGCGGCGGCGATGTGCAGCCGGCGCGCGTCGATGCCATCTGCCGTCAGCCGGGCGAACAGTGCGTCGACCGCGGCCTGCGGCCCCGACAGCACACACTGGTTCGGTCCGTTGACCGCCGCCAACTCCAGGCCGTCACAGAGCAGTTCGGTGGCCTCATGCTCGGCCAGCGGAACGGCGAGCATCGCCCCGGCGGGCAGGGTCTGCAACAGCCTGCCGCGCTCGGCGACCAGCCGCAGCGCGTCGGGCAGCGAGAACACACCGGCCAGGCAGGCGGCGACGAAGGCACCGAGGCTGTGTCCGGCGACGGCGGACGGCCGCACGCCGCGCCGCTGCCACATCCGGGCGAGGGCGTACTCCACCGCGAACACGGCCGGCTGGGCCACGCCCATGTCCCGCAGAGCCTCGGCGGCAGCTGCGCACTGCCGCTCGCCGTCGGGGTACAGGACCGTCCTCAGGTCCAGGCCGAGCGTGGGCGCCAGCAGTGCGCGGCACGCGTCGACCTCGTCGCGGAAGACCGGGTCACTCTCGTACAGCTCGCGACCCATGCCCACGTGCTGTCCACCCTGCCCGGGGAAGAGGAACGCCACCGGGCGCTCGCCGCAGGCCGGGGGGTGGTCGGCGGCGCCGGTCAGCGCCTCGACCGCCCCGGCGTGGTCGGTGACCACGGCGAACCGGCGGTGCTCGAAGGCACGGCGCCCGGTCTGCAACGTCCAGGCGGTGTCGGCCAGTTCCCGTCCGGCGTCGGTCGTGGCCGCGACCTGCCGCTGAAGGTGCTCGGCAAGCCGGGTGGCGGCCCGGTCCAACTCCTCGGCGGTCCGGGCCGACAGCACCAGCAGATGGTCTCCCGGCGCGGTGCCGGCGGACAGGCGGGCGGGCGGTTCTTCCAGGATGGCGTGCGCGTTGGTTCCGCCGATGCCGAACGAGCTGACCCCGGCCCGCCGAGGGCCGTCCGGGCGCCATTCGTACAGCCCGGTGTTCACGACGAACGGGCTGTCCTCGAAGGGGATCTCGGGGTTGGGCGAGGTGTAGTGCAGGCTGGGCGGGATCAGCCCGTGTCCGACGGCCAGCACCGCCTTGATGAAGCCCGCCACCCCCGCGGCGGCATCGGTGTGACCGATGTTGGTCTTCACCGACCCGATCCGGCAGAAGCCGCGCCGGTCGGTGCCGTACCGGAATGCCTTGGTCAGGGCCGCCAGTTCGACCGGGTCGCCCAGCGGCGTGCCGGTCCCGTGCGCCTCGACGTAGCCGATGCTGTCCGGCTCGACCTCGGCCACCAGGTGGGCCGCGCGGATGGCCTCGGCCTGGCCGGCCACCCCCGGGGCGGTGAAACCCACCTTGTCCATGCCGTCGTTGTTCACTGCCGTGCCACGCAGCACGGCACGGATGCGGTCGCCGTCCTCCAGCGCGTCACAGAGCCGTTTGAGGACCACGATGCCGACGCCGTTCGCCGCCACCGTCCCGTGCGCCTGGGCGTCGAAGGCCCGGCAGCGGCCGTCGGGCGAGATGACACCGCCCTCGGAGTACTCGGGCAGGCGGGCCGGGACGTTGACGCTGGCTCCGCCGGCCAGGGCCAGGTCGCACTCACCGGCGAGCAGCGCCTGCGCGGCGACATGAACGGCGACCAGGGAGGTCGAGCAGGCGGTCTGCACCGTCACGGCAGGCCCGGTGAGCCCGAGCCGGTGGGCGACCCGCGACGTCAGGAAGTCGATACCGGTGGCCAGCCGCAGCTGCCATTCGCTGACCGGGCCCAGCCGGTCGCGGTGGGCCAGCAGCGTGTCCAGGTAACCGGTCTGGCTGCTGCCGGCGTACACGCCGATCGGGCCGGGGCAGGACCGGGCGTCGTACCCGGCGTCCTCCAGCGCCTCCCAGGCACAGGTCAGGAAGAGCCGCTGCTGCGGGTCCAGGATCAGCGCCTCGCGCGGCGAGTAGCCGAAGAACGCGGCGTCGAATTCGTCAGCGCCCTCCAGCACGCCGAGCGCGGGAACGTACTCGGAGGCCGACGGGTCGCCCGGGAAGCGGGTGACCGACTCGCGGCCCTTCGTCAAGTTGTCCCAGAACTCTCCGAGGTCGCGGGCTCCCGGGTACCGACCGGCCATGCCGACCACGGCGAGCAAGGGGCTGTCCGGATCCACCGGCTGTCCGGCCGCGGTCATCGGACGCCCCCGGCACTCCCGCGGGCCCGACGCTGCGCAAGCCGGGAGCGCCCGCTGCGGCGTTCGCCGCTGCGCTCGTCGGCGGCCGACTCGGACCCTTCCTCCTCGCGCAGATGGGCGGCGAGCCTGCGGATGGTCGGATGGGCGAACAGCGCGACGCCGGGCACCTGGCGCCCCAGCAACCCGGTCAGCTTCCGCTGCACCTGAACCAGGAGCAGCGAGTGCCCGCCGATCTCGAAGAAGCTGTCGTCGAGCCCCACGTGATCGACCCGCAGCGTCTGGCGCCAGACAGCCGCGATCTGCTCCTCCAGACCGGATGGCACCACGTTCTGCGGTCCCGCCACGGCGGGGCCCGGTACCGGGAGCGCGTCGTGGTCGATCTTGCCGTTGGCGGTCAACGGCAGTTCGTCGAGCACGACGAACGAAGCCGGAACCATCGCGGCGGGCAGGCTCTTGGCCAAGTGCCCGCGCAGCTGCGCCGGCTCGGCTTCGGCGGCGACCACGTACCCGATCAGCCGCTTGCCGTCCGCCTCGTCGTCCACGGCCCGGACGTGTGCCTGGCGCACCGCCGGGTGGGTGCACAGGGCCGCGCTGATCTCTGCCGGCTCGACCCGCTGGCCGCGGATCTTCACCTGGTCGTCGGCCCGGCCCACGAAGGCCAGGGCCCCGTCGGGCCGACAGATCGCGAGGTCACCGGTGCGGTAGAGCCGTGCACCGGGCGTAACGCCGAACGGGTCCGGGACGAAGCGGTCGGCGGTCAGGCCCGGCCGGCCGAGGTAGCCGCGGGCCAGCAGGACCCCGCCGAGATACAGCTCGCCGGGGCTGCCCACCGGGACCGGCTCCAGCTCGGCGTCGAGCACGTACGCTTGCACTCCGGCCAACGGCCGCCCGATCGGCAGCGTGTCACCGTCGGGCAGCGACTGGCCGGTGAACGCCTGGACCGTCGCGGTGATGGTGGTCTCCGTAAGACCGTACGCGTTGAGCACCGGCACGTCGGAGTGGCGCCGCCAGCCGGCCAGGGTGCGGGTGTGGGCGGTGTCGCTGCCCACGACCAGCAGTCGCAGCGCCTCGGGTACGGCCCGGGGCTGGGCGTCGAGATCACGGACCCACTGGTCCCAGTACGGGGTGGGCAAGTTGGCCACGGTGACCCCCGCGCGGCGCAAGTACTCCTCCAACTCCGCAGGCGGCGGTACCGGGTCGGGAGCCACCGAGACCCGGGCGCCGGCCAGCAGGGTGGGATACAGCTCCTCACCGACGACGTCGAAGCCCGGGCCGGCGAACTGCAACACCCGGTCGGCCTCGGTGAGTTCAAAGGCAGCGGAGACGGCGGCTGCGTGGTGGGCCAGTGAGGAGTGGGTGATGGCCACCGGCTTCGGGCGTCCGGTCGAGCCCGACGTGAAGATCAGGTAGGCGAGATCGCCGGGCTCGACGGCCACCGCCGGGTTCTCCGCAGACCGCCCGGCCAGTTCGGGAGCGGCCGGGTCGAGCGCCTCCAGTCCGTCCCCGGTGTCGGGCCCGATCAACAAAGCGGCTCCGGAGCTGGCCAGTTGGTAGGCACGGCGCTCGGCCGGCAGCGCCGGGTCGAGCGGCAGATAGGCGGCGCCCGACTTGAGCACGGCCAGCATCGCCGTCACCAGCTCGCGCCCGCGCGGCAGGCTCACCGCGACCACACTCTCGGCGACCGCGCCACGCTCCACCAGCAGTCCGGCCAGCCGGTTGGCAGCGGTGTCGAGCTCTGCGTACGTCATGCACGTGCCGCGGTCACTGAGCGCCACGGCATCAGGGCTGGTCCGCACCCGCTCCTCGAACAGCTGCGGCACGCAGACTGCTGCCCCGAGGCGTGCTGCGTCCAGCACAGCCGCAGACCTGCTCTCGACGTGTACGGGTGTCATCCTGCCCTCCACGAGTCGGCGATGCGGTCCGCAGACCGCCTGCGACTCCCGAGCCTGTCCGAGGGCACCAACGGCCGACCATCGCCCGACCAGCGCCGTTCGCTAGCGAGCCGCTAGTGGTGCCGTGCCCCAGCTCGGAGCCAGGCCCCGCGGGGTGCTGCGGGGCAACTCTCAGCGGCGTGTGGAGGGGCGCTCGGGTGGGCAGGGAAGGCCCCGCTCGGCATGACGGTTCACCGGCATCGTGGCAAGGCGCGGTTGCCAAGAGGTCGGCGAGACTTCGGCGTGAGCGTCCAGGCACCTGCCGAGCCCGTCCGCCGGTGCCGCCGGTGCCACCGTGTGGGTCGGGGTCCGTCCGGAAAGCGCCGCTCGCGGACGAGGCCCTCTTGACCGTCAGCAAGTCCTCGGGCGAAGCGCCGCGATTCGGACGGCAGCAGCATCGGCAGGACCAAGTACGCCGCCCACAACGGCTCCACCTACTACTTCGGCCGGTGGTCCACGCTCACGAACCCGGTGAACAACAACGCCGACTTCCCATACGACGACACCTACGCCGACATCCGGTGACGACCACACCCGCCACGCCATGGGGCGCTGCCCGCCCCCAGGAAGGGCGAGGAGCGCGTCTGCCGCAGCACTGTGCGAGCTTCGCCCGCAGCTCACCGGCACGGTTTGCCATGTCCGGTCCTGTCGACCATCAAGTTGCGCCTTGGCCGGCTCGGATCAGCTGCGATCGTGCGGTGCGCCGTACCAGCGCCAGTCCGTCCTCCGAGGGCAGTCGGGCAGCTCAATGCGTCCGGTAGCCCATAGCAGGGTCGACCACGGATCTGCCGTGATCGTCACATCGGGGAAGAGCCGTGCCAGGACTCGCTCGCACAAGTCCTGCGGAGGTTCACAGGCGAGGCGCAGGGCTTGGGCGATGTCGTGAGTGTGGACGAGGGTCTCGACGATACCCATCGCGGCGAAGCCCTCCGGGTCGGAGGCGCCGAAGACATGAGGAGCCAGAACATCGGGGGCCGTGGTGTCGACGGCGGTAGCGAGGAGTCCGCCGCATGCCTCCACCATCGTCAAAAGCCCCTCGGGCCCTGCGTCACGGTCCGCGAAAACCACATTCGCCGGCCCTTGAGGACGATCCCTGGAAATACGCAGCGGCACACGAGGCGAGTCCATGGGCCGGGCCAGCCCGAACCGCAGTGCATAGGTGAGCAGGTCGTCGGCGAGATGCTCCAGCGTCTCCCGACACGTCCACTCCAAGCTGCCCGCACGGGCCTGCAAACGTGTGGCGGGAATTCCCTGAAGGAGGCTGATGCAGTGGTCTACTGCCTGTCGCACATGGCTGCCACACACCAGTGCCTGCGGGTTTCCATCCTGCGCCATCTCCGGATCGTACAGGGCAGGGTGGACGCCCCCTCACACGGTCCACACCGCAGGGAGGCTCGGCCCGGCTCACGGACACATCCGAGAGCCGCCGGTCATTCCTCCAACGCGCGGGCGATGGGGAGTGTGTCGCTGGTCTGCTGGAGCCGCACGATCCTGCCGTCCCGCAGCGTGAAGAAGTGGGCGAAACGTGAGGTGACATCCCGTCCGTTGCGCGTTATCCGTCCTCTCCCTGACGGATCGGCGACGATGAGCACCGGTCGGCGACCGACGCGGATCACGATACGCCCTGTGTCGGCGCGCAGCAGCCGGCTCTCCACTGACCGACTGACGGTTCGTCACTGGTGCTCCCTCCAGAATTCGTTGCCTGAGCTGGCTGGTTCTGTTGTTCGCGAGCGAGTTGGAGTCGGTGTTCGGGCAGGTGGCAGGGTGGTTCTCGAAGAGATGGAGCGTGGGCAGGGAGCTCCGCGCCGGCCGCATGTTGTTCGCGGAATGCCCGGCAGCGGAGTCATCTGTCCGTTGCAGGCCCCGCCGGTCCGCTGTGAGAGCGCCTGCGCGGGATGCTGGGCCGGGCTGGTGATCGCGGCGGTGAGGGCCGGTGCGCCTGCGGCCCGGGCGGTGCGTCTGTTCATGCTGCCGTGCGTTCGCTGCATCGATGAATCGCGGCAGTGCGCTGAAGTGCTCTGCCAGCGTGGAGATTTTGGCGTTTCGATGGTCGGTGGGTGACCAAGCCGTCGTGAACGGCCCCACGCTTCCCTCCAGTTCGGGTTCTGCCGAGGGACACAACGACCGGCCAAAATGCTCAAGCGGCAGATGCTCGGCCGAGCGCTGCCTGCCGGTGCCGTCGAATGCGTTCCCAGTTGTCCGTGGCTGACCGCCTCCACTGGTGCGGCAGTGGTGCGAGACGGACAGATGCCATGACGGCCGGGGGAGAGGTATGGGCTGGTGGCTCATTGGCTGCGCTATTAGCGGTGCGTTAGTGCCTTATTAGCGGTCCGGCAGCGCCTCGTATCACGTTGGAGGCGCAACGGACCGACCGTGCGCACGCCGTCCCGAGACGGGTGCTCGCTACCAGACGAAGGGGAGACTCCATGTTCTCGCTCACGTCCAAGACCCTCCGCCGTGGCCGCCGGGTCGCCGCCGGATCACTGATCGCTGTGACGGCGCTCACGCTCACGGCCGGCGTGGCCCAGGCCCAGACCTCGACGAAGACCGCCTCGGACCGCTGCACCGCGGACAACCTGTCGGTGCGCCTGGGCCGCACGGACATCGGCGCGGGCAACATCCGCATACCGCTGGTCTTCACCAACAAGGGCAAGAAGACCTGTTCGCTGCGCGGCTTCCCCGGGGTCTCTCTGACGCTCAAGGAGGGCACGCCTGTCGGCAAGCCCGCCACCCGCTCGGGCTCCGTGGGCAGCGCCGTCCGTCTGAAGCCGGGACAGAGTGCGCACGCCGTGCTGCACACGGTCAACGACGGGGTCTCGGACACGCCGTGCTGGTCCAAGGCGCAGCTGGTCCGTGTCTACGCGCCCGGCTCCAAGGAGGCGATGACTGCCGGAACCGACGGGTTGCGGGTGTGCGGCGGGCGGTTCGATGTGACCACGCTGAAGCCTGGGGCCGCGGACTGACAGCCGTCACCGTCAGGCAGGCGCCGTCGGGGCGCTGTGGCCAGTCGGTGGGACGCAACTCCCGGTGATCACGTGTCCGGGGGCGGCCGGTGGGTCGAGGGCTTGTGACACCTCGCCGGACACACGGTGTCATCGACGGCCCATACGAGGCGGGTGCCCAGGAGCGCCACCCGCCGACGGACGGGTCAGGGGCGGCGCCTCGCCCCGTCCCGGCTCGCCGGTCGGTCTGATCGGGCCTGCCGTGCGCCTGACCGGCAGCGCCGCCCTCCACGAGGGGACCCCGTGCGATCGCAGTAGGTAATCGAAGTGCTGCGTCGCGTGGGGTCGCAAGGGCTTCAGGCCTCGCCGAGAGTAGCGGAGTGTCAACCCCTCGCGACCCTCCGTCGGGAAAACTCCTTCCTGGGTCTTAAACGGAACTGCAACTTCCGTTTGCCCGTCTCTCTGGCTGCCCCACTTTCCGGACGCCGCACCGACCAGCACTTCGAGCCATTGCAAACGGGGACCGTGATGCGTGAATTCAGCCGCCGACAGATATTCGGAGTCGGGATAGGCGCGGCGGCGGCGCTCTCGGTCGCCGGCTGCTCGTCCTCCGGGCCGTCGGTCTCCGGCAAGGTCGGCACCGAACCCGGACCGACGCCGCAAGCCGAGCCGATGGGCGACGGCTCGACCGCGCACACCGGGAACCAGCCGAACCAGCGGCCCGCGCCGGAGAAGCTGGAGCCGGGCCAGAAGCCGCCGCAGTTCGTGGTCTTCTCCTGGGACGGGGCGGGCGAGGTGGGCAACGGCCTCTTCTCGCGGTTCCGCAAGCTCGCCCGCGACCACAACGCCTCGATGACCTTCTTCCTCTCCGGGCTTTACCTACTGCCCGAGTCGAAGAAGCGCCTGTACCGGCCGCCGAACAACCCCGTCGGCGCTTCCGCCATCCGCTACCTCTCCGACGACCACATCAAGGAGACACTGAAGAACGTGCGCGCCGCCTGGCTGGAGGGCCACGAGATGGGCACGCACTTCAACGGCCACTTCTGCGACGGTCCAGGCTCGGTCGCGCACTGGACTCCCGCCCAGTGGGACTCCGAGATAGCTCAGGCCATGGACTTCGTCACCAAGTGGCGGACCAACACCGGCTACACCGACCTCGACCCGCTGCCCTTCGACTACGGCAAGGAGCTCGTCGGCAGCCGTACCCCTTGCCTGCTCGGTCAGGACAACCTGCTTCCCACGGCACGCAAGCGCGGCTGGCGATACGACGCCAGCTCACCGGGCGGGATCCAGGTCTGGCCTACCAAGAAGCACGGCATCTGGGACTTCCCGCTCCAGAAAATTCCGTTCCCCGGCCACTCCTTCGAAGTCCTCTCGATGGACTACAACATCCTGTTCAACCAGTCGAGGAAATCCACCAAGGCTCCGCCCGCCAACTACCCTGGCTGGCGCAAGCAGGCCACGGAGGCGTACATCGCCGGTTTCCAGCGCGCCTACGAGACCAACCGTGCGCCGTTCTTCATCGGTAACCACTTCGAGCAGTGGAACGGCGGCATCTACATGGACGCCGTCGAAGAGGCCTTCAAGCACATCGCCGACGACAAGCGCAAGGACGTCCGGCTGGTCTCCTTCCGCCAGCTCTGCGACTGGCTGGACGCCCAGGACCCGCAAGTCCTCTCCGACCTGCGCCGACTCGGGGTAGGTCGGCGGTTCACCCGACGTGGCTGACGGCACCGTCAAGGGGCCAAGACGGCGGAAGCCGACCGGTACGCGATCAACACCCGCGAGCGGTCGGGACCCGTATCGCGCCCGCCGCGCCCCCACAGGCAGTCCGCTGCCCGGCCGAGGTCTCGGCGTGGTCTCAGTGACCCATCCCGGCAGCAGCGTCCGCCACAGCGGGAACAGAGCTGCACCTCGGCGACCGGCACACGGTCGAGGACTGCGACGGGGTGGGCGGCGCGGGCGACGGTGCGGACATGTCGTCGTCGGCGGCGTCGGCCCGCATAGCCGTTCAAAGGGGCAGCTATGGTGACAAGAAGAAGCGAACGGGCCGAAGCTGGCGGAGGCAGGCTGTGACGGACGAGGGGCGGCTCGTCGCCGGGCGCTATCGGCTCATCGAGCAGATCGGCCGTGGCGGCATGGGCACGGTGTGGCGCGTGCAGGACGAAGTCCTGGGCCGCCAGGTCGCGCTCAAGCGGCTCCACTCGCAGCCGCACCTGTCCGATAGCGAGCTCGCCACCCTCTACGAGCGCATGCGCCGTGAGGCGCGCAGCGCCGCCCGCGTCGTACATCCCAATGTGGTCGTGGTCCACGACGTCGTGGGCGACGGCGGTCAACCCTGCATCGTCATGGAGTACGTTCCGGCGGTCACACTCGGCGATCTCCTCAAGGAGAAGCGGACCATTCCCCCCGAAGAGGCGGCCCGCATCGGCCTGGGGATGACCACCGCGCTGCGGGCCGCACACGCCGCCGGAGTGCTGCACCGCGACGTCAAGCCCGGCAACGTCTTGCTCGGCGCCGAGGGCCGGGTGGTGCTCACCGACTTCGGCATTGCGATGACCGCCGACGTCTCGACCCTCACCCAGACCGGCGAGCTGGTCGGCTCCATCCAGTACATGGCGCCGGAACGGATACGGGGCCAGAAGCCCGGACCGGCATCGGACCTGTGGGCGCTGGGCGCGACGCTGTACCAGGCGGTGGAGGGCCGCCCGCCGTTCCACCGGCCCACCGCGATGGAGACCGCGTACGCCATCGCCGTCGACCCACTGGAGCCCATGGAGCAGGCCGGGCCGCTGGCGCCGCTCATCGACGCCCTGCTGTCCAAGGATCCGGACGAGCGGCCGTCGGCGGAGCAGACCGAGCGGGCCTTGCGGGCCGCTCGGTCCAGTGGATCGCCTGCAACGGCTGGACCGACCGGGTCGACGACGGTGCCTCCGGAGCCCGCTGCAATCCCGTCCGCCGGCCAGGACAGCGAGTCCCCGACCCGGCCCTCCGACGGCGAGACGGTGACGGCCGGACCTGCTCGAACCGGTGGCGGCCGGGAACGGCGCCGGGACAGCAAGCGCCGCGTCCTCGTCATGACCACTGTTGCCGTGACGGCAGGGGCCGCGGCCATCGCGGGCACGATCTACGCGACATCGGTCCCTGGCACCGGCACACCCGACACCGGCGGCGCCCGGAAGACCCCCGGTGCTGCTGCACCGCCGTACACGCCACCGCCCGTACCCAAGGGCTTCCACCAGGTCAGCGAGATCGGCGCCTCCTTCCCCGTGCCGGACGGCTGGAAGGCCATCAAGCGGACGGGTGAATTGGTCACATTCGCCGACAAGTCCGGCCGCGGCGGCCTCACGGTCAAGATGGTGGAACCCGCAGGTTCCACCCCCATGGCGCACTTCATGGATATGGAAGCCAACACGAAGGTCAACTATTCCGTGTACCGGAGGCTGCGCATGCAGCAGACCACGTTCCGGGAACAGCCGGCCGTGGTATGGGAGTTCACCTTCAAGGGGAAGGCGCGCGTGTACCGGGCCATCGAGCAGGGCTTCGGCCGGGCGGGCGGCCGGGAGTACGACATCAACCTCTCGGCACCGGAAGCGCAGTGGGACACCTACCGTCCCATCTTCGATACCTGCCGGGACGGATTCACAACAACCAGGAAGTGATTATTCGTCGCGCCTACAGGGCCCGGACCAGGCCCTTGCTACGAGCGCCACGCGTCTGAGGAAGAGCGGAGGGAACGAGGGAAACTGAAGGAAGGGAGAGCAGAAAGGGGCCCGGCACCCGGGCCCGCCCCCCACCATCTGCCCCGTTCCCCGTTCCCCCGTTCCCCGTTGGCTGTTAGGCCTGTTCGGCGGATCATGTTGGGGCAGGCCCGATAGGTTGGCCGCATGTCTTCTGTACTTGTTGTTGGTTACGACCCGCAAGCGATACCCGGTGTCGACGGGGAGGCTCTTCGTGCGTCTCTCGACGCGGAGCTGGCGCGTTTCGGCGAGCACGGCATCGACGCGGCCATGACGCTGGTCATGCTCGACGAATCGGCCGAGTCCGCCCTCGTTGCATCGCTGACCAAGCACCCGTGGGATGTTGTGGTCGTCGGCGGCGGGATCCGCAAGACCGAGCCGCTGCTTCCGCTGTTCGAGCTCGTCGTGAACCTGATCCGCCGCCATGCGCCCCAGGCTGCCATCGCCTTCAATACCAGTGGTGGGGACAGCGTTGAGGCGGCACAGCGGTGGCTGTGAATTCCGACCGTCCGATCGCCTCCTGAGCCACAGTCGGATCGCGGCAACGGTGACGGGCCGCGGAAGATGTAGGTCCGCTTGTCGCGCCTTGCGGCCACGAGCCGGAAGCTTTTCAGGGTATTGATCGTTCGCTCAACCTCGTTGCCGAGACCAAAGCCGTACTGCGCTCGCCGCTGCTATGTGGCTGCGCGAAGAGAAGCTGAAAGCCGGGGTCGGCTTCAACACGGCCGTCACTCAGCTCATCGACTACCTTCGGGAAACACAGCTGAGTGACGACGGCGCCGGCGGCAACGAGCTGGCGGGCCGGATGCAGGAAGCCCGGTCGGCCCTCTACCTACTGTGCGCCGACGACACCGTCGATCTCGCCAATGCTCTCGCGCGTCGGGTTTGGAGCTCCCGGCCCAGCGAGGGCAGAGACGACCGTAGGGCCGAGCACAAGGAGACGTCGGATCTGCTTCGCCGCTTCACCCATCAGCTCCGGCAAGAGATCGCCAGGACGTAGTCTCAGTTGGTTCATCGGGCGGACCAGAGGAAGGTGCCTGCGATGTGGAGTCCGGCCAGGTAGATGGTCGCGGTCTTCTCGTAGCGGGTGGCGAGGCCACGCCATTGCTTCAGGCGGTTGAAGCAGCGTTCGACGGTGTTGCGCTGCTTGTATGTCTCCCCGTCGAAGGCCGGTGGCCTGCCGCCCCGGCTCCCTCGACGCAGCCGGTGGCCGCGTTGGTCCGCCGGAACGGGAATCACCGCGCGGATGCCGCGCTTGCGCAGATGGTCGCGGATCGCGCGGGAAGAGTACGCCTAATGGGACGTGAAGGGCGGTGAGCGAGCCCGGTTCCTCACCCTCCCGGG
>NZ_BMRP01000052.1 GCF_014648695.1 Streptomyces albospinus | reverse complement strand
CTCGGCATGCGACAGCGGCTGGGGCTGGCCGCGGCGCTGCTCACCAAGCCCCGGCTGCTCGTGCTTGACGAGCCGTCCAACGGTCTGGACCCGGCAGGCAAGAAGCACGTTCACGGTGTCCTGACCCGGCTCGCGGCGGAAGGCGCCGGCGTGGTGCTCTCCAGTCACCGGATGGACGACCTCGAGGCCCTGTGCTCCGACGTCACCATCCTCGCCACGGGGCGGGTCGTCTTCTCCGGGCCGCTGAGCAAGCTGACCGCCGAGGAGCAGGAACTCGACTACCGGGTACGCACCTGCGATGCGCACGCCGCCCGCCGACTGGCTGCCGAGGTGGCCGGGATCCGCCTCGTGGATGACGTCGGGGCACGGCACGACGCCCGGGTGCTCGTCGTGCGCGCGCCGGCGCCTGCCCTCGACGAACTGGTGGTGCGGCTGGTGCAGGCGGGCGTCGCGATACGCGAGCTCTCCCCCGTGGTATCACCGCTCGAGACAGCGTTCCTCGCCCTCACCGAACCTGAGGAGGCCGGGCGATAACCGCGACCCTCGCCCACGCCCAGCCCCACGGTGCTGGTACCCGCCGCGCCTCGGTGGTGCGTGGCTACCGCTTCGAGCTGGTCAAGCTGGTTGCGCAGTGGCGGATCCGCCTGCTGGTTCTTGCCTGCTGGATCGCGCCGGCGTTCTTCGTCGCCGCGGTGAGCCAACAGAGCACGCTGCCCGTCGACACCCTTTTCGGCCGCTGGATGCACGCCACGGGATGGGCCGGACCGCTGGTGGTGCTCGGTTTCGCGGGCACCTGGGCACTTCCGTTGCTGACCTCGGTGGTCGCCGGCGACGTGTTCGCCGTCGAGGACCGGCTCGGCACCTGGCGCCACCTGCTCGTGGCGGTACGGTCGCCCAGGCGGATCTTCGCCGCGAAGGCGTTCGCCAGCCTCACCGTCCTCCTGCTGCTCGTGGCCGGGCTGGCCTGTTCCAGCGCCGCCGGCGGCATCGCGGCGACCTTCAACGCGCCGCTCGCCGGGGTCTTCTTCGCGATGGAGCTGATCCTGCGGGACTTCACCGCCGAGTCCTTCGGCATGGTCGTCCTCGCCTCGGTCACCGCGAGCGTCATCGGCCGGGCAGCCTTCAGCAACACTCCGTTCCTGCACCTGCCGGCCTTCAGCGTCCAGCACGTGTCCGAGTACCTGCTCTTCGCCCTGCTCGGCGTCATCGCAGGCGCGGTCGGCGTAGCGTTCACGCGCATCCTGTACCGGATCGAGGACGCCTGCGACTTCGCCTGGCGCGGCCCCGAATGGGCCCGTCCCGCCGTCGGCGGCCTGCTCCTGGGCGGCCTGCTGCTGGTGCTGCCGCAGATGTACGGCGTCGGCTACCCAGTCCTGGAGAACGCCGTCAGCGGCAAGTACGTGATCGGCTTCCTGCTCCTTCTCCTGGTCGGCAAGATCACCGCCACCAGCCTCACCATCGGCATCGGCGGCTCCGGCGGGGTCTTCGCGCCCTCGCTCTTCATGGGCGCCATGCTCGGCGCGGCCTACGGCACCGCCGCCCATGGCCTCGCCCCGGGCATCACCGGACCCGTCGGCGCCTACGGGCTGATCGGAATGGGCGCCGTCTTCGCCGGAGCCGCCCGTGCCCCCATCACGGCCGTCATCATCATGTTCGAGCTGACCGGCGAGTATTCGATCATCCTGCCCCTGATGACCGCCATCGTCCTGGCCACCGGCGTCAGCCGGGCCCTGTCCCGCGACACCATCTACTCCCTCAAACTGCGCCGCCGCGGCATCGACCTCGACCACACCCCGACCAGCGCGCCACTTGCCGGAATCACGGCCAGCGCCGTGATGGAACCCGTGCCCGAACCCCTGTCCGGCACCACACCGCTGGCCGAGGCCCTCGACGCGCTCGCCCGATCCCCACATGGTGTCCTGCCAGTCCTCGGCGCAGACGGTGCCTATCTGGGCACCGCGACCGCCCGGAGCGTCGCCGAGACCCTGGCCGACGGCGCGCATGACGCCACCACCGTGGCCGCCATAACCCACCTTCCCAAGCCCGTCATCGCGGCCACCGAGCTGTCCGAGACCTTGGACGCCCTCGTCACCGCCGAAGGCGCGGGACTCCCCGTTCTCGACGACAGCCGCACCCGCCTCCTCGGCCGGATCACCCACCAAGCCGTCCTCACGGCCCTTCACCACGGCCCCACGGCAGAGCCGCAACCCGCAGCCCCGTAGGCCCTGCCGGTGTCCGTGCCACGTGCGGACACCGGCAACGAGGACGGCCCCCAGCACGCGCCGCAGGAACACACCCTCAACATTGGCTTCCTCAACCCCGGACAGGGCTCGTCCGCGCAGGTCGTCGTGGAGCTGACGGAGGAAGGGCCGGTCGCCCTCACGATGTCCACCGGGCGCTCGCCTCCGCTCCGCCCGGCCTCGCCGCCGACCCCGCGCCCGTGCCGACACCGCGGCGGCCTTCGTAAGCCCGCACCAACGACCGTTCCGGCGCCCGACCGGAACAGGCTGGAGCTGCAGGCGGTGCTGCTCACCGCTCCCGGGCCCAGCTCGGCGCGCGCCGCTGAGGGGAGAGGCGCCGGGATCGGTGTGAGACTGGGTGCGGAAGGGGTGATCCCGGTGCCGGACCCATCGCGGGCGCCAGCCGATCCCGGCGCCGCCGTGGACGAGCGTCTGCTGGGAGAGCTGATCACCGAGGCGCAGATCGTCCTCCCGGTGGATTTGCCCGCACTGGCGAACCGGTGCGCCGCGGCCCTCGGCCTGAACACAGCGCTGATCTACCTCGTCGACCTGCAGCAATGGCTGCTCGTCCCGCTCGACGAGTCCCTACAACCGCTGCCGGTGGACGCCTCGCAGGCCGGCTGGGCGTACCGCACAGTCTCCCCGCGGGTGACGGACGACGGCGACGCCCTGGTCGTGTGGGTGCCGCTGGTCGACGGTGCGGAGCGGCTGGGGGTACTGGCGGTGCGGACCACCACACTGGACGGGACGCGGATGCGCCGCAGCCGGATGCTGGCCGACCTGCTCGCGATGGTCGTCACCTCCAAGCACGCCTACAGCGACTGGATCGCCGCTCGCCCCCGCACCGCGACCATGCGGCTGCCCGCCGAGATACTGAGGGCCTTCCTGCCTCCCCGCACCATCGGCAGCAAGCAGTGCGTCTCGACCGCGGTGCTGGAGCCGGCGTACGACGTCGGCGGCGACGCCTTCGACCACGCGGTGGTCAAGCACGTGCTGCACACCATGATCCTCGACGGCATGGGCCACGATCTGGCCTCCGGTCTGACCACCTCGGTGGCCATGGCCAGCGCACGGAACGCCCGCCGCAGCGGCGCCGACCTGCCCGACCTCGTCGGCTCCGTCGACCGCGCACTCGCCCAGTGGCTGCCCGACCACTTCTGCACCGGTGTGGTGTGCCGACTCGACACCGACACCGGGGAGTTGCACTGGATCAACTGCGGCCACCCACCACCGCTGCTGATCCGTGCCATGCGCGTGCTCGACGGGGCGCTGGACAGCCCCCCGCAGCCGCCGATCGGCCTGCACCTCGAACTCGCCCCAGACGCCCGGCAGGTCCACGAGACCACACTCGAACCGGGCGACCGCGTCCTGCTCTACACCAACGGTGTGGTCGACGCGCGCGACGAGAACGGCGTCGAGTTCGGCCTCGACCGGTTCACGGACTTCATCATCCGCGCCTCCGCCGCCGAACAGCGCCCGCCCGAGGCGCTGCGCCTGCTCATCCACGCCATACTCGACTACCAGCACAACGGCCCGCAGGACGACGCCACCATCCTGCTCTTCGAATGGCACCCTCAACCCCCTGAAGGGGTATTGCGCTCCCCGCCGTCCTGACGGGCCGTGAGCCTGCGTGATGCGCTGGACACGACCACCGACCGAGGAGACGCCTGATGCCCCATCCGGCATCACCCGGCCGGGGCCACTGCTGTACGGCGTGCTCACCGGCCTCGCCATCGTGATCACCGCCTCGGCTCTCCTGGCCAAGAAACGACAACGGAGCGCCCGCCGCGGTCGTCCTGACCCGCCCGGATGACCGCGACGGCACGGGTGGCTGCCCGCTCTCGCCGCGGTGACCAACCCGTTGACCGCGGCGATAGCCGATGCCGATCGGGTCAGGCTCTACAAGCGTCGGCCGCACGGGCAGTCACTCGATGTGTTCCGCCTCGGCGGCGACGTCCCGTACGCCGCGCGGGCGTCCCGCCTTCACCCACAGGCGGTAGAGCAGCCCGGCGATGAGAAGCGCGGCTGCCAGCGAGGCGATGGGCTCCCCTCGGGCGAGGTTGACCGCGAGGGTGAAGCCGACCGCGAGTGCGCCTATGACGTTCAGGACCATGTGGCCGGGCTGCCTCTCGCGGGCGGAGAAGCGGGCCATGGCGACGAGGCCGGCGAGGAAGGACATGAACACCGACACCGCGTAGAAGAGCACGAGACGCTGGTCCTGTCCCCCGGCCGCCGTGATGACGGCTCCGGAGACGGCCAGGAAGAGGACCACGCCCCAGTACGGGGTGTGGTGGCGGTTGGTCGTCCCCCACAGCGCGGGCAGGACCCCCATGTCGCCCTGTTCCCCGTGCCGACGGGCGAGGGCCTTGAGCAGGCCGGGTCCTGCTTGGAACGAGGACGAGGCGGCGGAGAGCAGCAGCAGTGCGGTGACCAGCTGGAAGAGGGCGTGCAGGGCACCAGGTGCGGCCTGCTGGGCGAGGTCGGAGATCTGTGTGCTGTCGGCGGCGGGGATGCCGATGCGCAGGTGGACTGCTTCGGAGGTCAGGCCCAGGGTGATGGTGCCGACGATCAGGAGGGTCAGCCACAGGGTGATGCGGCCGAAGCGGCGTCGTCCGGCGTCGTCAAGCTGGCCGAGCTGGGCGATGGCGGAAGAGGGTGCCTCGACGCCGGTGGCCAGGGCCATGGCGACGGGAAAGGCAAGAGCGACGGCGAGGGGGGCGACGTGTCCGGCACTGTGGGTGATGGTGCCGGTGGGGTGGACGGGTGCTCTGATGCCGCCGACCAGCACGACTGTGGTGATGACGATGAAAGCGAGGGTCATGAGCGCGAAGACGGCTCGGCCGATGTGTCCGAACCAGGTCAGCGCGGCCACGGCGATGGTCAGGCCGAGGGCGAGTGGGATCCGCCAGGGGGCGGCGGCCGGGAGGTAGGCGATGATCGCGGAGGCTCCGGCGGCGGAGCTGATGGCGATGGTCAGCACGAAGTCGACGATCAGGGCGCCGATCGGGAGGAAGGCCCAGGCTTCGCCGAACGCCTCCCCGGCGGCGGCAGCTGCCCCGCCTCCGCCGGGGTATCGGGCGACGAGCTGGTGGTAGTTGACGATGACCAGCGCGATCAGGCCGACCACCAGGGTCATGGTCGGCAGTAGCAGGGCGAGGTCGCCGTGCAGGGCCCGCAAGGCGGCTTCGATGGCGTAGGCGACGGAGGAGACCGGGTCGGCCATCACCGCGAACGCGAAGGCGACAAGCAAGACCGGTCGGGCGTGCAGCAGACGGGCCGCGGTGCCGGTACGGCGGGTGATCTCCATCAGGACGGTTCTCCTGGTCCACGAAGGGCATGACTGCCTGCATCGCCGACCAGACTTCCCGGCACACCAAGAGGGACGTTAGCGCCTCCTTAACGCTATGCATACCGGTGGTCCGGTTTTTGCGCGAGCTGCGGCATGCCACACCGGAGAAGGGCCCTCTCACACCGGGCCCCCAACGTCCGCCACCTGAGCCCGCCCAGGCAGGGCGAACCCCCAAGCCTGCCTGTACCGGCACCTGCTGCGATCATGACAGGCACAGAACAACGCAACCATCAACCGCCACGCACGCTTGGAGAGTGATAAGTGACGTCGGGTATCTTCTACGGCCTCGTGGCGGGAGGGTCGGGCAGGGCCATCAGCATGCTGATCAGCGTCACCCGGCTGACGGCCGCCGCGAGCACTGCCGCCATCCGGGCTCCGGCCCGGCCGGCCAGAGCCAGCGCGAGGGCCAGCAACAGGTGGTGCAACAGCGGGGTCCTCCGCCCGTAGCGGATGGTCAGGCCCTCGACCTGCTCAACGAACGTGCGGCGCGGGCATGTTGCATGATCGCAGATGAGACGGCGCACCAATAAGTCGATGACCACCGGCCGACCGGCGACAGCGGTATCAGCGAGGTGCCGCTGATAGCGTCCGTGGACACGGTGCGCGGCCACGCCGCAGCTGGGGCAGTCCACGGCGCGGTTGTCCGGAGTGCGCGGGGTGACATGCACCGTGCCACCCTCCACGCACACATGCTCCACCAGCACCGTCTTCAGGTGCGGAAACACGATGTCCAAGAGTCCGTCACACATAGGTGACGATGCCAGGTAGTTGACGCTCTGTCACCCTCCACAAGAATCTTGCCTGAACCAATTTCAACGAGCCCTATCACCGGGCGAGGGCCTGGAGGCGGTGCGTTGCCGAGACCAGGCCGTTGCCGGGCCCGGCCCGGAGCTGGAACTCAGCCCCGGCGACGGCCTGGCGCCAGGCGCCGTCTCCCGGCCGGTGCTCGTTGACGTGCTCTTTGGCCTGGTCGACCAGCGGGGCGAGGTGCCCCTTGAGGGTGCCGATCTCACCACGGAGGAGGAGGCACTCGTCTTCCATGTGGCCGCCCTCCTTCGGACCGGCCACTCCCCCACGGATGACGACCTGGCGGACGAGCTGGGCGACGAAGTCCGCCCCCTCCTCCAGTCCCTCCTTGGTAAGGGCTGGCTCGTCATCGAGAAAGAGCGGGAGCTGACCTTGCCGACGATCGCGCGGCATGCAGTGTCCAGCCGGAGGGACGTTGGAGGCCCATGAGCGCGGGAGGTGTCCGTCAGCCCGTCCGCGACGCTGCCGAGCAGGGCGAAGACAGGGTGTAGGTGACGGTGGCGGGGAGGGCCGTCGATCTCGTACTCGGGGCTGGCGGGGAGCTGCAGGAGTTCGGTCTGCTCGGTGGTGAGGCGCAGGGTGACCCTGTTCGTGGTGGTGGCCTCGTAGCCGTCGACCGTGGCGCCGTCGGGATCGATCTCGGTGACGGTGAGGTCGAAGCGGTCCCCGCGGCGCAGGTGCAGCTGCATGTTGGCAGCGACATCGGCACGGGTACGCAGGCGCCGGACCTGCGGGTCCGGCGGCAGTCGCTGGGGGACCTTCACCTGGTAGGTCTCGCCGATCCGGATGTCCTGGATACGCATGCCAGCCTCCTGAGCCCCTCTCCAGCCTCCCCTGGAGCACCACCAAGCCGACGCCACCCGGGCCGTCTCCTCGGGAACTCCGCCGATCCGTCGCACGCTCGCGCGAATACCCGATGTGCGCGAGTTCGGGAGTCACCTGTGCTGGGGGGCGTTATCGCGGCCGTCATCAGCGACCGCGCCGGGGGCGAGGGCGACGGTGCCGAGGAAGGCGGCTGCGGCCAGGACGGTCGCGACGGCGGTGCGGGCGTGGTTCACGCGGACTCCCTTGTGGCTCGGGAAGGCGGGGCGCTCGTGCGCCCGCCGAATCGACCGGTCGGTCGGGACGGTGTCCGTCGTACAACCGCACCGCAGGGCGGGAGGCCACGCGGTGCCGTCCTGGTTCATCCCATCGGGGTCGGGGCGGGCCGAACGCGCCACCGGCGGGACCGCCGCGCCCGGGGCCGCATGGGAGGCGAAGGCTACGTTCAGCCCGCGAGGACGGCGGCAGCGACTCCCGAAGTCATAGCGAACCCAGTCGTTTGGCCTTCTGTCTCAGCGAACCTGGTCGTGCGGGTGATCGTGCCGGGGTGGCGGGTGGCTGTATCGGCTGGAGATGGGTTTCGATCCCTCGGTGATCGGGGTCGGCTCTCAGCCGTTCTGGCCGCACTGGCACGACGGTGTGCGTGAGCGGCGGCACGGCGCGGACTACTCCTGCGCCGCACGGAGGCCGGGACACCGGTCCTGTGCTTGCCGGGGGCGGCCTGCGGTTCCAGAGCCTGGCCCGGCCGAGAGGACCTCTCGCCAGTGCTCGGCCGATGTGACCAGGTCTTGGCCGACATGGGTGAGGAATCGTCCCATGTCGGCGAGTCGCATGCCGGCGGGTGTGGTGGCGCCGAGTGTCCGGGCGCCCTGGTGGGCGGCCTCGGCGAGCAGCGCGTTGGTGTTGGCGCTGGCGAGCATGGCCCGGAACCAGACGTCGTCGTCGATGACGTAGCGTTCGTGGCGCTTTCCGGGGTCGCGTTCGCGCCGGATGAGTTCCTGCTCTTCCAGGTAGTGCACGGCCAGGGAGATCGATGCGGGGCTGACCCGGAGGCGCTGCACCAGTTCTGCCGCGGTGCGGCTGCCGGTGTCAGCGGCGTACAGGCAGCCGAGCACTCTGGCTGCCATCTTCGGCAGTCCCGTCTGGACGAACAGTGCGGTGAACTGTTCCTCGAAGTCGCGCACCACCTCCGGGTCGCGTCCGTAGGCGTCGGTCTCGGCCGGCGGCGCCTGTGTCGGGGTGGGTGTGCGGCGGCGGGCGCGCCGCTCGGTGGCCCGGTGCGCTTGGTCCGCCCGGTAGGCGGTGGGTCCGCCGTTGCGGGTGACCTCCCTGGTGACGGTCGAGGTCGGCCGGTCCAGGCTCCTGGCGATCTCGGCGTAGGCGAGCCCTTCGGCCAGTCCCTCCGCGATGCTTCGGCGTTCCTGGTGGCTGAGCCTGCCTCCTGGCATCGGCGTTCTCCCCGTCTCGGTCCATCTAGGTCCCGTCCGTCGATCAGTGTGCGTTCATATCCATCTCATTGCAACAAGCGAGAAACTGCGGTGCATTCAACATCAAGGTCATTGCAATGATTGCGAGCCATCTACCTTGGCAAATACGAAACTTCGCCGATGTATTGCTTGACTGAATATCGAACGCAACATAGCTTTCAGTGCGTACCGAACACCGATTGCGGCGCGGCCGACACCGCCTCGCGAACCCGAGAGGAACGACGTCATGAACAAGATCCAGGACGCTCTTGAGCAGGTAGTGGCCGAGGGCCTGCCCGGCATCGTTGCCGAGGTCCGCGACGGCGACCGGAGCTGGTTCGGCACGGCCGGGGTGGCCGACATCGAGACCGGGCGCGCACGCACCCAGGGCGAGCAGTTCCCCATCGGCAGCCTCACCAAGGCGTTCACCGCCACCGTGGCCCTCAAGCTCGTGGACGAGCACCGGCTGCGTCTGGACGACACCGTGGAACTGTGGCTGCCCGGTCTGGTCCAGGGAAACGGCAACGACGGCAGCGTCATCACCGTCAGGCACCTGCTGCAGCAGACCAGCGGCATCGTCAACTACGCCTTCGACGACCCGGACATGATGGACCGCTACGTCACCACCGGGTACCTCACCCACCGCTTCGACAAGTGGACCCCCGAGCAGCTGATACAGATCGCCATGAAGTACCCGCCCTACTTCGCGCCGGGCACCGCCTTCCGCTACTCCAACGCCAACTACATGCTCCTCGGCCTGATCATCGAGCGGGCCAGCGGCTGCAGCTTCGCCGAGGAACTCTCCCGGCTGATCCTCCACCCGCTCGGCCTGACGGGGACCTACCTTCCCGGCACCCAGACCACCATCAGCGGGCCACACCCCCGGCTGTACACGAAGCTGCCGGCCGGTGACCCCGACGCCAAGGTCTACGACGTGACCGAATGGGACTCGTCGCTGGGCTGGGCCGCCGGCGGCATCGTCTCCACCACCGGCGACCTCGGCCGCTTCTTCACCGCCCTGCTCGGCGGCGAACTCTTCTCGCCCGCCCTGCAGGCCGAGATGTGGGCCACCGTCTCGACCGAAGGCGCGGGCTGGATCCCCGACACCAGGTACGGCATGGGCACCTTCGAGCAGACCTTGCCCAACGGCGTCACCGTCTTCGGCGGCGGTGGCGCACTCAACGGCTCCTGGACCTACGTGATGGGCACCCGTGACGGCAAGCGCCTGGTCGTCTGCAACGTGAACGGCGACTGGGTCAACCCGATCGCCGCCTTCTTCAAAGTACTCGAAGCGGAATTCCTCCCCGCCGAAACCCGGTGACGCACCCGACCGCGTTCCCTGCCCCTCCGCTGCGCTTTCAGCCATCCCGGGGCGGGCCGCTGACCGACCCGGGAGCGCTCGTCCCCACCCGCCCATTTTCTTACGGCCCCGAGTGGAAAGGGCTGGTCGCGACCCTGGAGAACACACTCCTGCTGCACGATCACCCACCCGGCAGTCTGGTCGAACTCGACCGCTACCTCCGCAAACGGACCGACGGCATGATCGGGGTCCCTGTCCCACGCGATCCGAGGAGCCGCGTTCGACGCCATCCTCAGCGGCACCGAACGCGTGACGAAGGCGACGATCGACACGATCCCTCTGGACCACGCTGCAGAGACCGCGGCTCCGGTTGCGCCGCCGGCGGAGTGGGCTGGAATCAGCCAGGAGTTGTTCCAGTAGTTCGGGCGGGCGCCCGGCCCCGGCCCCGGCCCCGGGCACGTAACCGCTGCGCGTTCTGCATCGACATGCACACCAAGGACGCCCGCCATGCCGGCGAGAGCGAGGAGCGCATCTCCCTGGTGGCGGCCTTCGACGAGGCGCCCGAGTTCTTCAGCGAGAAGGAGCGGGCGGCCCTGGCACTCACCGAGGCCGTAACCGTGCTGACCGACGGCTTCGTCCCCGACGAGGTCTACGAGCGAGTCGCAGAGCACTACGAGGAGAAGGAGATCGCCCAGCTGACCGCGCTGATCGCCGTAATCAATACCTGGAACCGACTCAACGTGACCGCCCGCACCCCCGGCGGCCACTACAAGCCCGGCCAATACTGATATCCGCTCACCCGGACGGACCGCTGTCCGTGGACAACATCCCGGCCTTGAGAGATACCACACTCCAAACCCCACGAACGAAAGAACGACTTTCAGCCCCATCGAAGCCCGCCCCGCCCGCCAACTCAAGCGTGGCAGCTGCGTCGTAGGCGGCGAGGGTGCAGTAGAGGGTGGAGCGTCCGACGCCGAGATGCCGACCACTGACGCTCTCGTGCCGCCGGTGACCTGCCCCGCCGACCGGGCCGCGCCCGCCAGACAGTCGCCGGCGGCCTGACCGGGCCTCAGCCACTTTTCGCAGGTCACGGGGTCGTGGCGCCCTGTAGTGATCTCGATTGCCGTTCGGTTGGGCGCGGCCACCATGAGCGGCATGGAACCGGAGCTCACCGAAGATGAGCCCCGGTAACCTTCTGCATACCTTCTCCGTCGATCTTGTCGCCGAGCGGCACCGTGACCTGGTGACGCCTGCGCGTCACCATCGCCCACCGGGTTGTTCGTGGGCCACGGGCGAACGACGATAGAAATACGCAAATCGGTGGCCTGGCTTCCGGGCCTGGGCTGCCGCTCGACCTGTGCGAGGGAGCGGCACGGTGGCGAGGTCTCCTGAGGAACGCGGAGTCCCGCACAGCACCGGTGCGGGGGGCAGGTTGCTGCCCGTGCTGCCTGCTCTGCTGCTGCTCATCGGCCTCCTCTTCGGCCTCTTCACACCCCGCAATGTCAGGCCGGAGGCCTTCCTCGCCACGGCCACGGTTGCTGCCGCCGCGCTGCTGCCCCTGTGGGGGACCGTGCTCACCGGAGTGGGCGCGTGCGCCATCTTTGTCGGCCTGATGGTGGACTTCAACGATCTGCGGGATGCGACCGCCTACTCCGAGCTGGCCACCCTCGCGGCGATCGCGGCATTCGCCGTCTTCCTCAACCGCCTGCTGGACCGACGCGCCCATCAGCTGGTCCAGGTCCGCTCAGTGGCCGAGACCGCCCAGCTGGCGGTGCTGCACCCGGTACCGCGACACCTCGGGCACGTCACGCTCGAGAGCCTCTACCTGGCCGCTGCGGCTGAAGCCCGGATCGGCGGTGACCTGTACGAGGCTATACACACCCCCCACGGCGTACGACTGCTCATCGGCGACGTACGCGGCAAGGGCCTGCTCGCGGTGCAGACGGCCGCGACGCTGCTCAGCGCCTTCCGCGAGACCGCCCACGACGCGCCCGACCTGCCCCACCTCGCACGCCGCCTGGAGACGAGCATCAGCCGCCACGCCTCCCAGTACCCGGGAGTCCCGGGCTCGGAGATCGCTGAACGTTTCATCACCGCGCTCCTCGCCGAGATCCCGGACGACGAACCAGTCGTCCAGACCGTCACCTGCGGCCACCCGCCCCCGCTGCTGCTGCACCACGGCGAGGTCCGGGAGCTGCAGCCCGCCGCTCCCTCGCCGCCGCTCAACCTGGGCATGCTGGTGAGCGACGGGTACCACGTCGACCTCGCCCCCTTCCTCCCCGGAGACCAGCTCCTGCTGTACACCGACGGGGTCACTGAGACCCGTGACCGCTCCGGCGCCTTCTACCCCCTCGCCGAACGGATCCGCTCATGGAGCAGCGAGACACCCCACCAGCTCCTCGACCACCTCAACCGCGACCTGATCGCCTACAGCGGCGGCGACCTCGACGACGACATTGCTGCCCTCGTCGCCCGGCGGCGCCCGAGCCACTGAACCTGAGATGAGGCTCTGACCTGCGCAGGATTCAGGCGCCAGAACTCGTTCGGCATGTCCTCGTACGCGGTGCGCAGGGCGATGGCCACGGTGCAGCCCGGCACCATGACCACCACACCACCCAGTCCATGGTCACCGTGAATGGCACAACTGCCCCTGGACGTACTCATCCTGCGTGGCAACCAACACCAGGATCCCCTCGCGCTCCTGCTGCCTGCTGACGCTGCACGAGGCACGCGCGGCGGTCGAGCTGCTGCAACTACTCAGTGCCAGCAACGGCGAAGGAGCGTACGCGGCCCGGCACCTGGCGGGGAACCTTGCCCGCCGGATCCCGGCGTAGAAATTCTGCTCCATCAGCGGCCAGATCCTGCGGACGGCGGGTGGAGGCATATCGGCCGCACATACCCCCGCCCTGCCACGGGGCCGGCCACCGGTCGCCACCCGTGGGTTGGGTCTCAGCCTCTGTGCTGCGGCTGGGCGAGTCCTGCCGGGTCGATCTCGAAGAGGAACGGCTCCTTGATGCGGGTCACGGTCCCCGGGAGGGCGGTCGCCGTTTCGACGTACCGGCCGCCGTCCAGCTCGCTGACGATCAGGCGCGGGGCCGGGTCGAACTCCAGACGCCAGTAGTGCGGGACCGCGGCTTCCGCGTACAGCAGGGGCTTGATCTTGCGGTCCATCGTCTTGTTGCCGGGTGAGACGAGCTCGACGACCAGCTGTACCGCGTCGGCGTCGAGGCTGACGCCGTCCTCGGCGGTCGCGCCCGCGTCGGCGACGACGATGTCCGGCACGACCAGCCCGGACGGCAGGATCACGTTGATGGCCTCCAGCACTTCGACCGGGGCGCCGGCAGCGCGGGCGGCCGCGTCCAGGGCGACGTGGAGCCGGAAGCTCGCACGCTGGTGGCGCAGGCCGGGGGCGGGGGACATCACGAGCGACTCCCCCAGCAGCTCGTAGCGGACGGTCCGGTCTTCGGGCAGGGCCAGGACGTCCTCGACGCTCCAGGGCCCGTGGTGCGTAAAGCTGGCAACGCTCATCCCTTCACCTCCATCACGTACTGACAGTCTGGCCTACTCCGACAGCCAGTGTCTGCCTCCCCACCTCCGGCATTCCCGTGCTGCCACGGGCCCGGCTCTCGGTGAGCGAGCTCTCGGCCCACCGAGATGCACTCCCGAGATCGGCTAGGGAAGAGCCGAACGCCTTGAGGAGCCTGGCCGCCATAACCGGCTCCGTCCCGTCAAGCGCGGCCTCGACCGCCACCGCCTGGACCACCGCGAGAGGCGACACGGCCGTCACCGGCACGGACGCGAAGGAATGCTGGCTGAAAGGTCAGCCCGCCGGGGAAACACCGATCATCATCGCGCGGTCCCGACCCTGACTTACGCCGCGCAGAGCCAGAGCCTTGATGGCTCGTCTCACCGGCTGGGCGTGGATGCGGTGGCGCAAAAGGGGGGCGCCAGCGAGCTGGAACGACAACCGATTCGGCTGATCCGGGACAGTGACGTAGAGTTCAGCGTGCCGTCGCGGGGTGGAGCAGCTCGGTAGCTCGCTGGGCTCATAACCCAGAGGTCGCAGGTTCAAATCCTGTCCCCGCTACTTGATGTGAGGGGCCGGTGGATTCTTCCACCGGCCCCTCACTGCGTACGCAGTCGCCTCGGTTCCACTCCTGCGATCGGACGGACCGCTCCCGTCGGGCCGTGCGTGTCAGACCGTCGGGTAGCCGGCCGCCTTGAGGCCGTTGTTGAGCTGCTTGACGGCGCGCAGCATGTCCGCCTCGCGGCCGGTCAGTGGGCTGGCGCCGCCGGCCAGTGCTTCCGCGGCCAGCGCCGGATGCACGAAGCGCAGGCCGGCGTGGACGCGGCGGATCTCATCAAACAGTTGTTCGGGCGGGGAGTCCTTCACGACGTATCCGGCCGCGGGCGCGACCATCGCCCTCGAGAGGTAGCCGGGTCGGCTGAAGGTCGTGCAGATGATGGTGCGGCAGCCGGGCAGCGCTCGCTGGAGGTCGGCGGCGACGGTCAGGCCGCCCCTGCCGGGCATCTGTACGTCGAGCAGCGCGATGTCGGGCACGGTCCGCTGCGCGGCGGCCAGCACCTCGGTGCCGGTGCCGACCTCGGCGACCACGTCGATGTCGGGCTCAAGTCGGAGCACGGCCGCGAGAGCGCCGAGTACGAGTGCCTGGTCGTCGGCCAGCAGGACACGGATCATGTCGGTTCGGCTTCGTGCGAAGGTGCGCGGTAGATCGCCGGGTACGGCCCGCGGGCGATGGCCCGGAACCCGCCGCCGGGGGCGGGCTCGTGTTCGAGGGTGCCCGACACGGCGGCCAGCCGTTCGGTGAGGCCGTTCCCGGCGCACGCCCCGCCGGTGGAACTGCCGTTGTCGGTGACCTCGACCCTGTCGGGCCCGAGGCGGATGGTGCACAGTTCGGCGTCGGAGTGCCGCAGCACGTTGGTGACCGCCTCTCGCATGAAGTAGCCGAACACCTCGCGCAGCTCGGCGCGCACGGCGTCGGTCGCGGCGGGCAGTTCGGCCCGGACCACGGCGGCATGCAAGGCCATGCGGGCGCCGGCGAGTTCGCTGTCCAGCGACAGCGTGCGGTAGCCCGAGATGGTGGCCCGTACATCGGACAGCGCCGTGCGCGCCATGTTCTCAAGCTCGGTGACCTGGTCGACGGCGAGGGCTACGTCTGCGGAGGACCCCAGGATGCGCCGGGTCAGACCCAGTTGGACCGTCATCGTGGAGAAGGTGTGGCCGAGGATGTCGTGCATGTCCCGGGCGCCCCGTTCCCGTTCCTGGTGCGCGGCCAGCCGCTTGACCTGCTCGCGTGCGGCCCGCAGGTGACCGATCGTGAAGTTGAGCGCGAAGACGGTGCCGAGTGCCGCGGTCACGCCGACGAGGAGTGCCACCTGCGCCCAGGCCACCTCTCCCTGGGCGAGGCGCGCCCAGACGATCTGCCCCAGCACTGTGACAAGGCCGAGCAGCAGCGCATGTCATCTATGTCCTGAGGCCACACACGACACTGCCCATGGCCACGAGCGAATGAGTGTCCGGCTTCGGTCATGCAGACCCTCGTGAACCCTGTCATCGACCAGGGGCGAGGCATCGTCACCCGCTACGAGAAGGCGGCAACCATCTACCCGGCCGGACTTCACATCGCAGGCATCTTCCCCTGGTCCGCCCGGCGATCCAAACGAAAGTTCGTAGAGAAATTTGTGAGACGTACGCCCTCGGCGAACAGTCAAAATGGCCTCTGACCTGGGCATTTGACTTGATTACTAGAATCGAGTCCCATTCTGACAGGATGTACGTCCTGTACATTTTTCACAGAGCGAGAGGAGCAGCCATGCTGCGACCCGCGGCGCGCTACGTCCTGCCGGAGTTCACCGAACGCACCACCAACGGGACCCGGACCATGGACCCGTACTCCAAGCTGCTCAGCGAACGGATCGTCTTCCTGGGCACCCCCATCGACGACGCCTCCGCCAACGACGTGATGGCGCAGCTCATCCACCTCGAACACGCCGCTCCGGACCGGGACATCTCGCTGTACATCAACTCCCCCGGCGGCTCGTTCACCGCGATGTGCGCCATCTACGACACGATGCGCTTCGTCTCCTGCGACGTGGAGACCGTCTGCCTGGGGCAGGCCGCCTCCTCGGCCGCGGTCCTGCTGGCCGCCGGCACCCCCGGGAAGCGGCTGGCACTCCCCCGGGCCCGGGTCCTGATCCACCAGCCGTCGTTCGGCGAGCCGGTCCAGGGGCAGACCAGCGATCTTCAGATCAAGGCGGAGGAACTGCTGCGCACCCGCGACAAGTTGGCGGAGATGCTGACCGAGCACACCGGGCAGCCGCGCGAGCGGATCGCCGCGGACATCGAGCGCGACAAGATCTTCGACGCCCCCGCCGCCCAGGAGTACGGCCTGATCGACGGGCTCACCCGCGACCGCAAGCGGTCCGCCGCGCGGCCCGTGGTGCGGTGAGCCGCCGTGCTGCCACCGGAACCGCCGCCGCTGCCCGCACTGACCCGCGCCGAGGGTGATCTGATCGACTGCTATCTGGCGGCCCTCGACCTGCTGGGACGGATCAACCCGGCCCGCGGCAGCTCCACATACGGCAGCCTGCGCGCGGCCCAGGCCCTGGTCGGCAAGGCCACGGAGCTGCGGGACGCGCTGACGCTGATGCACAACCGCGGCGAGAGCGAACTGCACCACGAGACGCTGGGCCGGGCACTGCGGGTGCTGGACGGAGAGCGCCGGGCCGGGCGTGTCGCGGTGCCGCCGCAGGAGGAGATCTGAGGCGCCGGCGCGACGCGCGCGGCGGACACGCACAGGACACGAACGACTCCGCATCGCGCATACGGCGTAGCGTCCGCGGCTGCGGTAAGGAGGCGAGAAATTGCGCGGCGCATCGGGATTTCCGCTGTCCCTAGGGCTTCGCCGCTGGTCCCGGCCTCAGCGACACGCCCGTCGCCGCGCCGGAGCGACAAAAATCCCCCATTGGCACTAAATGTGACCAATGCCACATAGGGCAATTTCAGCTCGGAAATCGGGGAGTGGTTGCGTGACGATCCCTTCGACGACAAGACCCCGCCACAGCGACGGGGCGGTCCGGACGGGCTCCTGATCCCGCCGTCGTCCGGATCACCGGCTGACGAAGGGTTGCGCATGACCATGCGCTTACAGGTGCCGCATCTCCTGATGCGTGCCGGCGCCGTGTCCGCCCTGGCACTGGTCACAGTGGGCGGCACGGCGACGGCCCCGGGAGCGACCGAGGCGGTGTCCGTGTCCGCCACGGCACTGCGGATCGCCGCCTCCAAGAAGGGCGCTCCCTACGAGTACGGCGCCCAAGGACCGGACAGCTTCGACTGCTCGGGGCTGACGCTCTATTCGTACCGGCGGGCGGGGCGGGCGCTCCCCCGCACCGCGGCGGAGCAGTACCACCACACCAAGCATGTGTCGCGCGCCGCCCGCAGGGACGGCGATCTGGTCTTCTTCCACTCCCGCAGGGGCATTTACCACGTCGGCATCTACGCCGGCGGAGACCGGATCTGGCACGCGCCCAAAACCGGCGCGGTGGTCCGTCTGGAGCGGATCTGGAGCCGCACGGTCTGGTACGGGAGAGTGCGCTGAGCTGCGGCGACGCCTTATGCCCGGTCAATTGTCAGTGGCCCCGGGTAATTTGGCGAGGTGATCTCGGAACTGACCGCACTGCTGACGGCCGCGGCCCGCGGAAGCTATCCGCCCGCCGACGGTTCGGTGACGGTGCTGCCGCCGCCCTCCCCGCGCGATGTGGGAGTGGTGTCCTTCACGGCCCATGCCGTGGTGTTCGCCGATGTGACGGAGTCCTGGGTGCGCGAGCGGATACGGCCCGGGGACCTCTCCGCGCCGCTCTGCCCGCCGTTCCTGGCCGCGCTGGGCGAGCAGGCGGGCCGCGAGGTCAACAACATCGACATGCTCACGGTCGCCGAGGCGCTCCCCGGCCGGCCGCCGTTGGAGCTGACGGAGACAGTGGACCGCGGCCACCCCCGAATAGTCCGGGCCCTGCGGCACCGTGACGCCGTGCGGGCCTGGACGACCGCAGGCGGCGGGACGCTGGTCATGGGCCGCGGTGTCGGCGGCCGATGGGAAGTGGCCGTCGAGGTGGCCGACGACGCCCAGGGCCGCGGACTCGGCCGGGAGCTGGTGCGGGCCGCCCGGCATCTGGTGCCGGCGGGCGAGTTGCTGTGGGCGCAGGTGGCCCCGGGCAATGCGCGCAGTGTGCGCGCATTGCTGGCGGCGGGCTTCCGGCCGGTGGGGGCGGAGGCGCTGCTGGTGCCGCACGGAGCGCGCGGCCAGGGCCGGTCGCCGCATTCCCGTCGTCGCCCGAAGGGCGGGGCAGACGGGCCTGTGACGAGCGGCGCCAGGGTGCTCAGGCGACGACGAGCTCGACGAGCAGGATGCCGCCCAGGACGGTGAGCAGAGCGCCGGTGGTGGCCTGGAGGGCGCGGGCCACGAGCGGGCGGCGCAGCCAGGTGCCCAGCCGGTCGACGAGCAGGGCGACGGCGGGGAACCACACCAGCGCCATGGCCACGACCATCGCGGCCAGCAGCAGCGTCCGGGGCAGCGCCGGCGCGCCCGCCGGTACGAACTGCGGCAGCAGGCTGAGGAAGAGAACGGGGGCCTTGGGATTGAGCGCATTGGTCAGAAAGCCCTGGCGGAGCATCCGCAGGGCGCCGGGGCCGGGCGCGGGCCCGGCGAGGACGGCCGCGGGGACAGCCGGGGGTACGGCCGCGGGTGCGGCCGGGCGGCGCAGGACCGCCGTCAGCGCGCGAATGCCCAGGTACAACAGGTAGGCACCGCCCAGGAGTTGGACGGCGCCGAAGAGTGCGGGCACGGCCACCAGCACCGCCGCCAGGCCGGCCGCCGCCAGTGCGGTGTGCACCAGCAGCCCGCCCGCGACGCCGACGGCGGTCGCCACCCCCGCGCGGCGCGAGTCGAGGGCATTGCGCACCACGACCGCGAAGTCCGCGCCCGGCAGGGTGACCATGCCCGCGGCGACTCCGGTGAAGGTGATCAGCTGTCCGTCCATGAGGCCATCGTCACCGACCTGAGCCTTTAATAGGTATTGGCAATCTTCTATGTGAGCCCAAAGAGGTTCTTAATGTTCGACCCCACGCGGCTGGCCGCTCTGGTAGCGGTCGCGGAGGCCGGTTCGATCACCCGGGCCGCGGCCCGGCTCGGCTACACGGCGCCCGCGCTCTCCCAGCAGCTCGCCAAGCTGGAGCGCGAGACCGGGGCGGCGCTGCTGGTGCGCCACCACCGCGGGGCCCGGCTGACCGCGGCCGGCGAGCTGCTGCTGGTCCGGGCCCGCCGGGTGCTCGACGAGCTGGATCAGGCGCGGCACGAGCTGTCCCGGTTGGCCGGGCTCTCCGGCGGCCGACTGCGGATCGGCACGTTCATGACCGCCGGTACGCATCTGCTGCCGCCCGCGCTCAGCTCGTTCCGGCGCGCCCACCCGGACGTGGAGCTGAGCGTGACGGAGTACGTACCCCCTGAGGGCACGGAAGCGGTGGCGGTCGGCGAGGTCGATCTGGCGCTGACGCATGAGTATGTGCCGGGCGAGGCGATGCCACCGCCGGACGGGGTGCGGCTGGAACCGCTGCTGACCGAGGAGTTGGTGCTGGTCACCGCGCCCGGCCATGCCCTGTCGGCGGGTTCCGGGCGGCTGCCGCTCGCGGAGTTGGCCGGGCAGCCGCTGGTGAGCACGGCCCCGGCCGACCCCAACCGGCGTGCGGTGGAAGCGGCGTTGGCCGCCGCCGGGGCGAGTGTCGCGGTGCGCTGCGAGTCGCCGGACTATGCGGTGGTGTGCGCGCTGGTGAGCGCGGGGCTCGGGGTGGCGGTGGTCCCGGAGATGATGGCGGCCGGCTCGGTGACGCCGCTGGGCATCCGCCACTTGGAGCCGCCGGAGCTGCGCCGCCGGATCTCGGTGGCCTATCGCCCCGGTGGCGGGACCCCGGCGGCGGACACCCTGCGCGCGCTGCTGCGCGGTGCCTTCACCGGCCACCCGGCTCGCGGCGCCTCGGCGCCATGACGGTCGACCACCGCCGGCCGGGGCGGGTTCAGGGCACCGCCACCGTCCACGGCATCGCGATCCAGACGGTCTTGCCGCCGGTGTCGGTCGGCTCGACGGAGAGCCGGCCGCCGTGTTCCGCGGCCAGGCAGCGGATGATGACCAGTCCCCGGCCGTTGTCCTGCTGGACGGCGGCGGGCAGCCGGCGCGGCCAGCGGGGATGGCTGTCGGTGACGCCGATGCACAGCAGTTCGTCGCGGTCCAGCCGCAGCTCGACGGTGAAGGTCGGGGACTGGCCGAAGGTGTGCTGGACGGCGTTGGTGGCGAGTTCGGAGACGATCAGCCGGACGGAGTCGGCGGTGTCGGAGGTATCGGGAAGGCCCCACTGGGTGAGGACGTCCAGCACGTGTCTGCGGGCAGTGGAGACCGAGGCTGGGTGGCTCGGCAGGGTGAGGGTGGATTCCTGGTGGTCTGCCATGGCGACGCCGTCCCTTTCCCACCGAGGCTCGGCTCCGGCCCGCCGGGAAGCCGAGATGCCGGTCGGGACGCCGACGGCCTCGGATGTGTACTGTGCGCCAGACTGCCACCCATGCTGCCGGTGTGGTGGACGATCGCCCAAGATATACAGAGTTCTATCGCTGTTCTATCGCCCGATGCGGTGAACTCTGCTACGAGAGACCGTATTTGGGGCAAACGAGGCGTTCGTGACGGTGGTTCGTCCGTCCGGGCAGCGGTGCCGCGTACGGCGCCGGACCGCCGCCCGGACCGCTCAGACCTGCGGCGCGGTGGCCACGATCGTGTCCACCGCCGCGGCGATCTGGTCATCCGTCAGATCCGCCCGGGCGGTCAGCCGCAGCCGGGAGATGCCGTCGGGCACGGACGGCGGCCGGAAGCAGCCGGCGACGAGCCCGGCCGCACGGCAGTCGGCGGCCCAGCGCACCGCGGCTTCCGGGGAGGGGGCGCGTACGGAGACCACCGCGGCATCCGGGCGGACCGCCGCCAGGCCCGCCGCGGTGAGCCGGGCATGCAGTTCCCGCGCCACCTGCCGGGCCCGTGCGGCGCGTTGCGGTTCACGCTGGAGCAGCCGCAGCGCGGCGAGCGCGCCGCCGGCCGCGGCCGGCGCGAGGCCGGTGTCGAAGATGAACGTCCGGGCGGTGTTGACCAGATGCTCGATGACCCGGGCCGGGCCCAGCACCGCACCGCCCTGGGAGCCCAGCGACTTGGAGAGCGTCACGGTGGTCACCACATCGGCGTCCCCGGCGAGTCCGGCGGCCCGCAGTGCGCCGCTGCCCCCGTCGCCCAGCACGCCCAGCCCGTGCGCGTCGTCGACCAGGAGGGCCGCGCCCCGGGACCGGCAGGCGTCGGCGAGTGCGGGCAGCGGGGCGGCGTCGCCGTCGACGGAGAAGACCGAGTCGGTCACCGCGAGCGCCCGGCCGTCGTGACCGGTCAGCGCGGCGCGCACGGCCTCCGGGTCGGCGTGCGGGGCCACTTCGGTGCGGGCCCTGGAGAGCCGGCAGCCGTCGATGAGGGAGGCGTGGTTGCCCGCGTCGGAGACGACCAGGGTGCCGCGGGCGGTGAGCGCGGTGACCGCGGCGAGGTTGGCGGCGTAGCCGGAGGACAGCACCAGCGCCGCCTCGAAGCCGCAGAACTCGGCGAGTGCGCGTTCCAGTTGGGCATGGAGTTCGGTACTGCCGGTGACCAGCCGGGAGCCGGTGGCGCCGGCGCCCCAGCGGTGGGCGGCCTCGGCCGCGCCGTGGGCGACCTCGGGGTGCCGGGCAAGTCCCAGGTAGTCGTTGCTCGCCAGGTCGAGCAGCGGGGAGTCGGCGGGGCGGGGCCGCAGTGTCCGGACGAGACCGGCGCGGTGGCGTTCGGCGCGTGCGGTGTCGATCCAGTCGAAGGCCGCGCCGGAGGCCGGCCGAGGGGCCGCGGCGGGCGTCGCGGGCGGGGTGTCGTACAGCAGCGACGGGGCGGGGTCGTGCGGCATCGGCGTCCTTCGTCCGGCGGCCTCGAAAGCGGGCTTCATATCGGCCGTGATTGTGGGCTGTCGATAGACGTTAGCGGTCGTTCTGCGGGGAGACAGTGTGGTGATACACACACCCCGATCGGCGCGCATTGTGGGAATCCTCCTTGGCCGGGAGGCGGGGCGTACGCCAGGATCAACGCCATGGACCTGCTGAACGCATTGGTGGACAAGGGACTGCGGCGCGAGGTGCCGACCCGCGAAGAGGCGCTCGCCGTACTGGCGACATCCGATGACGAACTGCTCGACGTGGTGGCCGCGGCCGGGAAGGTGCGCCGCCAGTGGTTCGGGCGGCGGGTCAAGCTGAACTACCTCGTCAACCTCAAGTCGGGCCTGTGCCCGGAGGACTGCTCGTACTGCTCCCAGCGGCTGGGGTCGAAGGCCGAGATCCTCAAGTACACCTGGCTCAAGCCCGATGAGGCCTCCAAGGCCGCCGCGGCCGGGGTGGCCGGCGGCGCCAAGCGGGTCTGCCTGGTCGCCAGCGGCCGGGGCCCCACGGACAAGGACGTGGCGCGGGTCTCGGAGACCATCTCCGCCATCAAGGAGCAGAACGAGGGCGTGGAGGTGTGCGCCTGCCTGGGGCTGCTCAGCGAGGGCCAGGCGGAGCGGCTGCGCACGGCGGGCGCCGACGCGTACAACCACAACCTCAACACCTCGGAAGCCACTTACGGCGACATCTGCACCACACACGACTTCTCGGACCGGGTGGACACCGTCCAGCAGGCCCAGGCGGCGGGCATGTCCGCGTGCTCCGGGCTGATCGCCGGTATGGGCGAGTCCGACGCCGATCTGGTGGACGTGGTCTTCGCGCTGCGCGAGCTGGACCCCGACTCGGTGCCGGTCAACTTCCTGATCCCGTTCGAGGGCACGCCGCTGGCCAAGGAGTGGAACCTCACTCCGCAGCGCTGCCTGCGCATCCTCGCGATGGTCCGGTTCGTCTGCCCGGACGTGGAGGTGCGGCTGGCCGGCGGCCGGGAAGTGCACCTGCGGAGCATGCAGCCGCTCGCCCTCCATCTGGTCAACTCCATCTTCCTCGGCGACTACCTGACCAGCGAGGGCCAGGCCGGCAAGGACGATCTGGCGATGATCGCGGACGCCGGCTTCGAGGTGGAGGGTACGGACACCATGACGCTGCCGGAACACCGCACGTGCGGCGGGCCGGCGGCAGAGGCAGAGGCAGAGGCAGCGGAGGAAGCCGTGTCCGGTACGGCGGAGACCGCCGGCGTCCCGGCGCCCGCCGAGGAGAGCCGGCGCGACCTGGTCGCGGTGCGCCGCCGCGGCGCCGGCACCGATCTGCCGCCCAATGCCTGAGCCGCGCACCCCGCTCCCTCCGGAGGAACTGCTCGCGCTCGACCGGCAGCACGTCTGGCACCCGTACGGGCCGATGCCCGGCCGGAGCGAGCCGCTGCTGGTCGAGTCGGCCTCCGGCGTCCGGCTGCGGCTGGCCCGGCCCGCGGAAGGCCGGACGGAGTTGGTGGACGGCATGGCGTCGTGGTGGTCGGCGGTGCACGGGTACAACCACCCGGTGCTCAACGACGCCGCCCGCGGCCAGCTGTCCCGGATGAGCCATGTGATGTTCGGCGGGCTCACCCATGAGCCCGCCGTGCGGCTGGCCAAGCGGCTGGTCGACATCACCCCGGAGCCGCTGCGGCACGTCTTCCTCGCCGACTCCGGTTCGGTGTCGGTCGAGGTCGCGGTCAAGATGTGCCTCCAGTACTGGCGCTCGCTCGGCAAGCCCCGTAAGCAGCGGCTGCTGACCTGGCGCGGGGGGTACCACGGCGACACCTGGCAGCCGATGTCCGTCTGCGATCCGGACGGCGGGATGCACGAGTTGTGGCAGGGCGTGCTCCCGCGGCAGATCTTCGCGGACGCGCCGCCGGCCGGTTTCGACGCCGCGCCGGACGACGGCTACGCGGACCATCTGCGCGAGCTGATCGCCCGGCACGCCGAGGAGCTGGCCGCGGTGATCGTCGAGCCGGTGGTGCAGGGCGCGGGCGGGATGTCCTTCCACTCCCCCGGCTATCTGCGGGTGCTGCGGGAAGCCTGCGACGCCCATGGCGTGCTGCTGGTCTTCGACGAGATCGCCACCGGCTTCGGCCGTACCGGCGCGCTCTTCGCCGCCGGGCACGCCGGCGTGGCCCCGGACGTGATGTGCGTGGGCAAGGCGCTGACCGGCGGATATCTGACGCTCGCGGCGACGCTGTGCACCGCGGAGATCGCCGACGGCATCTCCCGCGGCGAGCTGCCGGTGCTGGCGCACGGCCCCACCTTCATGGGCAATCCGCTGGCCGCCGCCGTCGCGGACGCCTCCATCGAGCTGCTGCTGTCCCAGGACTGGGCGCAGCAGGTCGGACGCATCGAAGCCGGCCTGCGGGACGGGCTCGCGGCGGCCCGGGGCATCGCCGGGGTCCGCGACGTCCGGGTGCTGGGCGCGATCGGCGTCGTCCAGCTCGACCATGCGGTCGACATGGCGGCGGCGACCCGTGCCGCGGTCCGGGAGGGCGTCTGGCTGCGCCCGTTCCGGGACCTGATCTACACGATGCCGCCGTACATCACCGGCGACGAGGACGTGGCACGGATCTGCGCCGCGGTCTGCGCGGCGGCCCGCGAGGGCTGAACCTCCGTCGGGGGCGGGAGAGTTGCCCCTCCTCCGCCCCACCACTGACCCTCATCCTCACCACCCCCACCATCCCCACCACCAGTACGGAGTTCGGAGGCGCACCATGGCGGTGCTGTTCGTCACGGGCACGGGTACCGAGATCGGCAAGACCGTGACCACGGCCGCGATCGCCGCGGCGGCGCTCGGCCGGGGCCGCTCGGTGGCCGTGCTCAAGCCGGCCCAGACCGGTGTCACGGCCCAGGAACCCGGCGACGCGGCGGAGGTCGAGCGGCTGGCCGGGCCGGTCACCACCACCGAACTCGCCCGCTTCCCCGAGCCGTTGGCACCCGGGACGGCCGCCCGGCGGGCCGGTCTGCCGGCGGTGGGCCCGCAGGAGATCGCCGACGCCGCGGCGAAGCTGGACGCCTCGCACGACCTGGTCCTGGTCGAGGGCGCCGGCGGACTGCTGGTCCGCTTCGACGCGGACGGCCACACCCTCGCCGACGCCGCCCGCCTCGCGGGCGCCCCCGTCCTCGTGGTCGTCCAGGCCGGTCTGGGCACCCTCAACACCACCGCGCTGACAGCGATGGCACTGCGCTCGTACGGCATCGACTCCCCCGGCATCGTCGTCGGCAGCTGGCCCGCCGAGCCCGATCTCGCCTGCCGCTGCAACCTCGCCGACCTCCCGGAGGCCGCCGGCGCGCCCCTCCTCGGCCTGATCCCGGAGGGCTCCGGCACCCTGGCCCCGACCGCGTTCCGAGCCGCGGCCCCCGGCTGGCTGGCCCCGGAACTGGGCGGCTCGGGCGCGTTCCGGACGCCCGCGTAACCCGCTCGCACCGCAGACGAGTTGTGCCGCATGCTGCTGCGATGGCCAAGAGCGCGGACGGCGGAGCGGACGGAGCGCCCGACCACGGCGAGTGGTACGACCTCCTGAACCCCTGGGGCCCGGACAACGACTTCTCCCTCGGCCTGGTGATGGCCGCGGGCTCCGTCCTCGACGTCGGTTGCGGTACCGGCACCCTGCTGCACCGCGCCCGGGAGGCCGGGCACACCGGCCGCCTCTGCGGGATCGACCCGTCCGGCCCGATGCTGGCCCGGGCCCGGCGCCGTACGGACCTCGGCATCGCATGGGTCTCCGGCGACGCGGAGTCCCTCGGCGCCCATGGACTCGGCGGCTTCGACCTGGTCGTGATGACCGGCCACGCCTTTCAGTGCCTCACCACGGACGAGGCGTTGCGCGGCGCGCTCGCCGCCGTCCGGGGTGCGCTGCGCGAGGGTGGCCGGTTCGTCTTCGAGACGCGGAATCCGCTGGTCCGGCCGTGGGAGCGGTGGACCCCGGACCGGGCGGTGGAGGTGACACACCCCGACGGGCGCACGGTGCGGGTCGCGCACGAGGTGCGCCTGCCGGTGGAGGGGGATCTCGTCCGGTTCTCCGAGACGTTCAGCGGGCCGGGCCCGGCCGGTCCGCAGGTGCGTCAGGCCGCGCTGCGGTTTCTCGGCGCGGAGGCGCTGGCGCGGTTTCTGGCCGGGGCCGGGCTGGCGGTTGCGGAGCGGTACGGGGACTGGGAGCGCGGCCCGCTGACGCCGGCGAGCCCGGAGATCATCACCGTCGCGCGGCGTGGCCCCGGGTCAGACCGTCCAGGTGCGTAGCTCCTCCGCGATGGCGTGGACGTCCGCGGTGCCTTCCTTGACCAGGCGGGCCAGGTCGCGGACCTGCTCGGGAGAGGTGGCGACCTTCCGGCCGCTGGCGACGAGGTAGCCGTAGGCCACGGCGGTCGCGAACATGGCGTTCGACCGCTCCAACGCCGGTACGCGCAGCAGGAGTTGGAGGAGGGCTGCGGCGCGGTCCTGGGGTTCGGGGTAGACGGGGACGCCGAATATCTCCGCTTCGTGGCGGCCCACGGCGGCCACCAGGGCACCCCAGTCGGTGACCTGGGGGTCTCCGGGGGTGTGCTGTTCGGCGATCAGGAGGAGCCAGGCGAGATCGATACGCAGTGTCACGTTGTGCCCGGCTGTCCTTCCGGGTGGCTGAGGGGTGTGCGGCCCTGCTCCAGGCCGAACTCTTCGGCGAAGACCCGTTCGTACTGCTTCATGAAGTCGGAGGCGGCCTCGACGAAGGTCTGGCCGACCTCTCCCGCGTCCTTGAGGACGAGCTCCTCGATATAGCGGTTCATGCTCACTCCCCGCTGTAGGGCGCGCTCCCGCGCCGCTTCGGCGGTGGCTTCGTCCACGCGGACGTTCAGCTGCGTCTTCGCCACCCCTCCAAGCTAGCGCGGATCCGCTAGCACCGGCAAGAGCCGCTGTCGCCGCCCTCCGCGTGTCCCCCGCGCACCGCGGGCTCCGGGCTCGCCTCCTGCCGCCCCGGCCAGTGCCGCAGGCCCCGAAGGACGTCCAGGAACGCCCGTTCCGCGGGGGACGGCAGGCGGTCCCGGCGGCGTACCAGGCTGATGGGGCGGGGCCGCGGGGCCGGGGTGACGGGGAGTACCGCGAGGGTGCCGGCGCGGACCTCGTCGACGACGGCGTGTTCGGATATCAGGGCCAGGCCCAGGCCGGCCGCCACGCACTGCTTGACCGCCTCCGGGCCCCAGATGTCGGCCCGCGGGGCGGCGGCCAGGCCCCAGTCGGCCAGGACGTGCTCCTGGAGTTCGCGGGTCCGCGAGCCCTGTTCGCGGAGCAGGAAGCGGGCGCGGGCCGCGGTCAGGTCGGCGGGGCCGACGGTAGTGCGCCGGGCCAGTGGATGGTCCGGGGCCGTGATCAGCACCAGGTGCTCGTCGAGGACCGATTCGACGACCAGCCGGTCGCTCTGCGGTGTGCCGGCGACGACGGCGATGCCGATGCCGCCGCCGAGCAGCCGCTCCTGTACGGCCTCGTGGTTGCCGACGAAGACATCGCAGTCGATGCCGGGGTGGCGCTGCTGGTACCGGGCCAGGAGGGCGGGCAGCAGATAGGTGCCCACGGTGGTGGAGCCGCCGACCAGGAGGCGGCCGGCCGCCAGGCCGCCGACCTGCTGGACGGCGGCCACCGCCTCCTCGGTGAGCAGGAAGACCCGCTTGCCGTACTCGGCGAGCACCTCGCCCTCGGCGGTCGGCCGGGCGCGGGTGCCGGAGCGGTCGATAAGGGTGACCCGCAGGGACTGTTCGAGCCGGCGGACCTGGTTGGAGACGGACGGCTGGCTCATGTAGAGCTTGTGCGCGGCGGCGGAGAAGCCCTGGTGCTCGACGACCTGCATGAAGATCCACAGTCGGTGGAGGTTGAGTTCCACGGCCCTTCCTCGGAGCTCGGCGCACGGCGCCCGGGGGCGCCGTGGGGAAGCGCCATGATCGACAACGCAGCCGACCCTAGCGGGGGGAAGCCCTCCGTGGACAGGGGCACCAGGCCATCAAGGTCCTGAACCGAGCGGCGGCGCGGGCGTTGACGGCGTGTCGGTGGCCGCCGGTCCGGCGCGGCGGGCCCGGCTCACCACCGCGGGCAGCCGGTCATCGTACGGGCGCGGCCGGGGACCGCCTCGCGTGCGGCGGTGCGGTCCACGCCGGGGTCGCGGCCGATGGTGTGCTGACCGCAGCCGCCCGCCGGCGCCACCAGGTCGCGGGCGAGCGCGGGGGACGCCGCGGTGCGGACGATCGCCCGGGAGGGGGTTCGGGAGAGGGCTCGGGAGGGGCCGCCGGCCCGCGCCATCCGAATCGGGCGTGCTGTCCGCCCCGTGAACTCCCTGTGCAGTCAGGAGAGTTGGCGTTGGCCGGGGAAGTCCGACCGGCATGGTGCCGGGCGGGTATCCGGGCGCGGACCGCGACACCCGCGCGCCGCTGCCGATGCGGCCGGAGCGCATGCCGCACGATGTGATCCGCCGGGAGACCGGAGCGACCGACCGGACCGCCCGCCCGCCGCTCCGCCCCAGGAGGATCACAGCCGTGTCCGTCCCCGCCCCTGTTCCGCATCTGAAGCGCAGTCTGCGCCGGTTCGACATCATGGCGATGGGCGTCGCCGCGGTGATCTCCTTCGATGTGATCGGGCAGATCGCCGCCGGCGGCGGCCAGGCCATCGTCTGGATCGCCGTCCTGGCCGTGGCGTTCCTGCTGCCGTACGCCCTGATCTTCGCCGAGACCGGCGCCGCCTTCCCGCAGGAGGGCGGCCCCTACGTCTGGGTGGAAGTGGCCTTCGGCCGACTGCCGGCCGCGCTGACCACCCTGTTCTACTGGGTCACCAACCCCGTATGGCTCGGCGGCTCACTCGTCTTCATCGCCGCCGAAGCCTGGAACGACTTCGTCTTCCGCCTCGGCTCCGGCTCCTTCGCCGACTACGTCTTCAAACTCGTCTTCATCTGGGCCGCCATCCTCACCGCGGTGGTCTCGCTGCGCCGCGGCAAGTGGATCACCACCGGCGGCGCCGCGGCCAAGGTGCTGGCGCTGGCCTTCTTCACCGTCACCGCGGTCGCCTACGGCATCGAGCACGGCTTCCGCGGGCTGGAGCAGGCCGCCTTCTCCCCCACCGCTGCCGGATTCCTGGCGCTGGTGCCGGTCCTCCTCTTCGCCTACGTCGGGTTCGAGGCGCCCAACGCGGCGGGCGACGAGATGCACGATCCGCAGCACGACGTCCCGGTGGCCATCGGGAGGACCGGCACCATCGCCGCCTGCTGCTATCTCCTGCCGGTGGCAGCCATCCTGTCCGCCGCCCCGCCCGGCCGGGTCACCGGGATCGGCGGCTTCATGGACGCCGCCGAGCTGGTCTTCGGGATCTACGGCAGCTGGAGCGGACCGCTGCTGACCTGCGTCGCCGTGCTGTTCGCGGTGGCGCTGCTGACCCAGGGCAGCGCCTGGATGATCGTCGCCGACCGGATGCAGGCGATGGCCGCGGCCGACGGCGGCTTCTTCACCGGCGCCCTGGGCGCGTTCCATCCGCGGCTGGGCACCCCAGTCCGGATGAACCTGGTCTCCGGCGTCACCGCCACCGCGTTCATGGTCGCCGCGATGAACCTCGCGCACGGCAACGCCGCTGCCGTCTTCGGCGTCGTGCTGTCCGTCGCGATCACCACGCTGCTGCTCTCCTACCTCGCGTTGATCCCCGCCCTGCTGGCGCTGCGGCTGCACCACCGCGAGGTGCCCCGGCCCTACGAAGTCCCGTTCGGCACCCGGGGCTTCACGGTCGCGACCCTGCTGGTCTACGCCTGGATCCTGCTCGGCTCATGGGCGACGCTTTTCCCCGGCACCCTGGAGGCGGCGGTCGGCATCCCGTACCGCTTCCGGACGACCTGGGGCGTCTCCCGGCTCACCTTCGAGACGTTCACCCTGGGCACCGTCGGCCTGCTGCTCGCCGTCGGCCTCGCCGGATATCTGACCCCGCGCATGCGCACACAGTCCCCCGACGATCAGGGCCAGGCCCGCCCAGCCGGATAGCCCGGGTGCCGCGACGCCGACCACTGCCGCCTCCCCGAGCAGGGTGAACGGCACCTCGGCCGCCTGGGTCGCCTCGACCGCGCCCAGGGCGGCCGGCCGGCCGCGGACCAGATCGGTGGCGCGGAAGAAAACGGTGGTGCCCGCCACCCCGGAGACCAGGGCGACGATCAGCGACCGGGCCAACTGGCCGCCGGACGGCGGTCCTTGGGTCGCCGCGGCGGTACCGGCCAGCGTCAGCCACAGCGGGAGCGAGCCGAGTGTCATGGCGAGCGTGCGCTGCACCCCGTCCAGGCCGTCGAGCCCGAGGAGGCGGCGGTTGCCGAGCGGATAGGCCACGGCGGCGACCGCGACCGGCAGCACCACCCGCAGGACGGCGCCCGGCCCGGTCCCGCCGGCGTGCTGAAGCTGCGTCAGGACCACGCCCAGGACGATCAGCACGGAGACCACGAGGGTGCGCAGCGGGACCCGGCCGCCGCCCAGCGCGCCCAGGGCGATACCCGCGACGATCACCAGTTGCCAGGTCGAGGCGACCAGCCACCCGGCGCCCGTCTCTCCGGCCCAGGTCAGCGGCGCGTAGAAGAGGCCGAAGCCGACGGTCGACCAGACCAGCCAGACCGCCGGCCGGGTCCGCAGGCTGCGCAGCACGCCGGGCAGTCCGCCGCGTACCGCCACCAGCGCGACCATCGGGACGACCATGAACAGATAACGCAGGGCGGCGCTCCACATCCAGGAGCCGCCGGAGACGGCCATCAGGCGGTTGAGCACGAAGGTGGTGGCGAAGCAGCCGGCGGCGAGGATGCCGAGGGCCATCGGGTACACGATCGGGACCCGCGCCCGGCCGCCCCGGATCGCTCCCGTACTCGGGCTCGCCATCGGCATCGCGCCCCACCTCTCCCTCACCTGTAACGCTGTGACATTGCCGCCCTCCCACCCAGCTGGCCTGCACTTTCCGGCCGCTGAGGCAGATTGACATCTGAAATGTTAGTTGGCCTCCGGTCCGGTCCCCGCGCCGGGGGCCGCCGCTTAGGATCAGGGGCGTGACCGCACTGGAACCGGTGCCGCGACGGCTGCTGCGCGACGAGGCGTACGACGCACTGCTGGAGGCGATCGTCTCCGGCGAGCTGCCGCCCGGCCAGAAACTCCACGACGCCGAGCTCGCCGAACGGCTGGGCCTCTCCCGCGCCCCCGTACGACAGGCGCTGGCCCGCCTCGCCGCCGAGCGGCTGGTGGTGTCGAAGCCGCAGAGCTACACCCGGGTCGCCCCCGTCGTGGCCCGGGAGATCCGCGATGCGCTGGCCGTCGTCCAGGCGATGCACGCCCTCGCCGTCCGCGAGGCGGTCCCCCGGTTCACCGAGGAGCATCTGGCGCGGATGCGGTCGGCCAATGCCGCGTTCGTCCGTGCGCTGGACGCCGAGGACCCGGCCGCCGCCATCGCCGCCGATGACGCGCTGCACGCCGTGCCGATCGAGGTGTGCGGCAACGAGGCGCTGGCCGAGACGGTCCGCCGCTACACCCCGCTCCTGCGCAGGCTGGAGCGCCGCCGCTTCTCCAGCACCGGGGCCCGCGCCTCCGTCGAGCGGCACGACGCGCTGATCGACGCCTGCGCGGCGCGGGCGACGGAGACCGCGGTGGCGCTGTCGGGCGAGATCTGGAGCGGGCTGGACACGGCGGAGGAGGCGGCCGGGGCGGCGGCCGGGGACCCGGGGTCATGACGGGCGGGACGGCGGCCTTCCCTGCCTCGGGGTGACGGCGGCGACGAACTCGGCCCCCTGATCGTCTGGTTGACGCGCCATCGCGGCCAGGTGTTCCGCGCGCCGGATCGGCTCGACCGCCCGCCGGGCGGTCAGCGCGTCCACCGCCACGTCCACCGCCCGGTCGGGATCCCTCAGACCCGACTCGGCGAACTCCCCCAGACGTCCACTGATATCGGCCGGATCGGCATGGGGCCGGGCCTGCCCGGCCGCGCCCCGGGCCGGCCTGGTGCCATCAGCCGTGCGGCGACCGGCGGTACAGCGCCATCCGAGCGAGCCGAATCGTTCTTCCTGCCTCCGTTCGAGCGAGCCGGGGAATGCCGTGGGACCGGCACGGGCAGCGGTCCGGCGACCGGACACGGGGCCGGCCGGCCCAGTCCCCATGACCAGAGCAGGAGTTGACCCATGCCTCACGGAGACGCAGCTGCTGATGCACCGCTCCCCTCGGCCGTCAGCATCGAACTCGGCGCGTTCCAGGTCGAGACGGTCCGCTCGGTGACCGGGACGGCGATCGGAGCGGCACCACCCGGCGCCGGCCGGCAGCCGGACGGCCCGGGGCGGTCCGGTGAGATCACCATCGTGCGCGGCCCGGACAAGAGCACCGCCTTCACCGATTGGCTCACGAGATGCCTGGTGGACCGCGCCGAAGTCCCGGCCCGGAAAGCGGTGACCGTCGTCCACTACGCCGCCGACCGCACCCCGCTGCGCCGCTTCCACCTCGCCAACGCCGTCCCGACGTCGTGGGAAACCCTCCACGACGAGGCGGGAAGCGGGCCCGCCGAGGAGTCGGTGACGCTGGAGTACGAGGAGTTGACGGTCTCCACCTGAGCGGGCCGCCGGACCCCGGCCGTCGTCCCGTACTGCCCGGAGTCCCGGCTCGACGCACCGCGAGCCGGGGCTACCCCGCATCCGGCACCGTACGGGCACCGATCGGGGATGGACGCCGGGAGTCAACCGGGAATGAGCGCCGGGGGGTTGATTGTTACGGCATGCGGTACCGACCACACTTGCACAGGGGGCCTCATGCCGCGTCCGTTCCGCTTCGGCGTCAACATGCTCACCATCGACTCGGGCCCGGCCTGGCGCGAGAAGTGCCGGCGCGCCGAGGAACTGGGCTATGACGTACTGCTCGTACCGGACCATCTGGGGTGGCCGGCGCCGTTCCCCGCACTGGTCGCCGCCGCGGAGGCGACCGAACGCCCCCGGGTGGGCACCTTCGTTCTGAACGCCGGGTTCTTCAACCCGGCGCTGCTGGCCCGCGAGGTGGCCACCACCGACGCGCTCACCGGCGGCCGGCTGGAGCTGGGCCTGGGCACGGGATATGTGAAGGCCGAGCACGACACGGCCGGGCTGCCCTTCGGGACGCCCGGTGAGCGGGTGGACCATCTGGAGCGCACCATCGAGGAGTTGGACCGGCTGCTCGGCGACCCCGAGCACCGGCCGCAGGCCGTCCAGCAGCCGCGCCCGCCGCTACTGATCGGCGGAAACGGCCCGCGGATGCTGCGGCTGGCGGCGCGTCACGCGCAGATCGCGGCGTTCACCGGCGGCCGGCAGGCGCCCGGCAAGCCGGAGGGCACGCTGGAGCTGCTGCCGCCCGAGAAGCTGGCGGCCTCGGTCGCCGCGTACGAGAAGTACGCCGCGGACCGCGCGGAGCCGGCCGAGCTGAACATCCTCGTCCAGCAGGTGCTGGTGACCGACGACCGCCGTGCCGCCGCCCGGGAGATCGCCGCACGGGGCATGGGGGTGGACGAGGAGCAGGCGCTGGAGGTCCCGACCCTGCTGATCGGCACGCCGGCGCAGCTGGCCGAGCAGCTGCGCGAGCGCCGGGAGCGGTACGGCTTCTCGTACATCACCGTGCTGGACCCGTTCCTGGAGGCGTTCGCGCCGGTGATCGAGGAGCTGAAGGGCAGCTGACCGGGAGCGGAATCCGATCGACACGGCGCCGCGCGCGGTGATGGGATCGGATCATGAGTGAACTCCGGGTACGGGCCGCGACGCCGGCCGATCTCGATGCCGTCCTCGCCTTCTGGAAGGTCGCTGCCGAGGGCACCAGCATCAGTGACGACACGGACGGGGTGGCGCGGCTGCTGGCGCGCGACCCGGAGTCGCTGGTGCTCGCCGAGGAGGAGGACGAGCTGGTGGGCACGGTGATAGCCGGCTTCGACGGCTGGCGCTGCCATCTGTACCGGCTCGCCGTCCATCCCGGGCACCGCCGGCGCGGGGTCGGCGGCGCACTGCTGGCGGCGGCCGAGGCGCGGTTCACCGCACTGGGCGGCCGGCGCGGCGATGCGATGGTGCTGGACCGCAACGAGCTCGCGCACCATGCCTGGCGGGCGGCGGGGTATGCGCCCGAGCCGCAGTGGAGCCGCTGGGTCAAGCATCTCGACGCCTGAGCCGCAGGGCCCTCTGGGAGGCCGCCCCGCATCCGAGGGGCGGGCTCGCGCCATCTCGGCCACTTTGCCGACCCTTTACTATTGAGTTCCCCTACCCCGGCGAAAGGTGTGTGAGCGTCCAGCCATGGGCGAACCTCCCAGTTGTCGAGCGTCCTGGCGACAGGACGCGAACCTTCCGATCCTGTTCGAACATGGGACGGAGGTGACCCGATGACCGACCTGCTCCTGCTGGCCGTGGCACTCCTCCTGACCCTGACCTGCGGCGTCTTCGTCGCGGCGGAGTTCTCGCTGACGACGGTCGAGCGCAGCGACCTGGCCCGCGCCGCCGAACGCGGTGAGCGCGGTGCGGACAGCGCCCTCAAGGCCGTCCGCGGACTGACCTTCCAGCTCTCCGGCGCCCAGCTCGGCATCACCGTCACGGGCCTGCTCATCGGCATGCTGTCCAAACCGGCCATCGCCACACTGCTGTCCGGGCCGCTGACCGCGCTCGGGCTGCCGCGCTCGGCCGCGGACTCGGTGGCCCTGGTCCTTGGCACGGCGATCTCCACCGTGGTGCTGATGGTCGTCGGCGAGCTGGTCCCCAAGAACTGGGCGATCTCCAGCCCGCTGGCCGTCGCCAGGAACGTGGCCACCGCCCAGCGCGGTTTCAGCGCCGCCTTCAAGCCGCTGATCAGGCATCTGAACAACGCGGCCAACCACATGGTCCGCCGGATGGGTCTGGAGCCGGCCGAGGAGCTGGCCTCGGCGCGCGGGCCACAGGAGCTGGTGGCACTGGCCCGGCACTCCGCCAAGGAGGGCGCCCTGGAGCCGGACACCGCCGAGCTGTTCGTACGGACCCTCAACCTCGCCGATCTGACCGCGGAGAACGTGATGACGCCGCGGGTGCAGGTGGTGGCCCTTGAGGTGCAGTCCACCGCCGAGGACGTCGCCAACGCCACCCGGGCCACCGGACTGTCCCGCTTCCCGGTCTACCGCGGCAGCCTGGACAGCGTCGTGGGGGTGGCCCACATCAAGGACGTGCTGGCCGTACCGGCCGAGCGGCGCCCCCGCCACCCGGTCTCGGACCTGCTGCGCGAGCCGCTGCTGGTGCCCGAGACGCTGACCGTGGACCGGCTGCTGGACCGGCTGTCCGGCCGGCGCACGATGGCCGTGGTCATCGACGAGTACGGCGGCACGGCCGGTGTGGCCACCCTGGAGGACATCGTGGAGGAGGTGGTCGGCGAGGTCCGCGACGAGCACGATCCGATGGAGATCCCCGACCTGGCTCCGGCCGGTACGGACGCGGACGGCCGCGCCATCTACCAGGCCGACGGCGCCGCCCGTACCGACCGGCTGGAACAGATCGGCCTGCGGCTGCCGGACGGCCCGTACGAGACCCTCGCCGGGCTCATCGCCACCGAACTCGGCCGGATACCGGCACCCGGCGACACTCTGGAAGTGGCGGGCTGGTCGATGGACGTGCTGGACGCGTCCGGCCACCGCGCGGCCCGGGTGCTGCTGCACGCCCCCGCAACCGGCGCCGACGGCGCCGCCGGTGACGAGGAGACCGGCCGATGACCGCGCTCCAACTGCTCCTGGCTCTGCTGACCCTCGTCGTCAACGCCTTCTTCGTGGGCGCCGAGTTCGCGCTGATCTCGGTGCGCCGCAGTCAGATCGAGCCGCACGCGGAGGCCGGGGACCGCCGGGCGACCAGCGTGCTGTGGGGCCTCAAGCACGTGTCGTCGCTGCTGGCCGCCGCCCAGTTGGGCATCACCCTGTGCACGCTGGTGCTGGGCGCGGTCGCCGAGCCGGCCATCGCGCACCTGCTGGAGCCGGTGTTCGACGCGGTGTCGATGCCGGACGCCCTGATCCACCCGATCTCGTTCGTGATCGCGCTGGCCGCGGCGACGTATCTGCACATGCTCTTCGGCGAGATGGTGCCGAAGAACGTGGCGCTGGCCGAGCCGGTCCGCAGCGCACTGCTGCTGGGGCCGCCGCTGGTCGCGCTGACCCGGGCGCTGCGTCCGGTGATCTTCTCGGTCAACGCGCTCGCCAACGGGCTGCTGCGGCTGCTGCGGGTGGAGACCAGGGACGAGGTCGCCGCGACCTTCTCGGACGACCAGCTGGCGAAGATGGTCGAGGACTCGCGCGCCGCCGGGCTGCTCGACGAGCGAGCCCAGGAGCGGCTGCGGGACGCCCTGGAACTGGGCCGCCGCCCGGTCCGGGACGTGGTGCTGCCGGTGGGCAAGGTCGTCTCGGCGCGGATGGGGATCACCCCCGAGGAGCTGGAGCGGCTGGCCGCCGAGTCCGGCTTCTCGCGCTTCCCGGTCGTCGACGACACCCGCCGCATCCTCGGCTATCTGCACGTCAAGGACGCCCTGGACGCCGCACCGAGCACGGCCCCCTTCCCGGTGTCCGCGCTGCGCCCGATCGCCCGCGTACGGGCCGCGACGCCGATGGACGACGTGCTGACCGCGATGCGCGGTTCCCGTACGCATCTGGCCGCGGTGATCGGCGACGACGGACGGCTCGCCGGGCTGGTGACCATGGAGGACGTCCTGCGGGAGCTGGTGCTGCAACAGCCCGCGGTCTGACCCGGACCCCGCCGGTACGCGGGAACGGACCCCCCGGGAAACACGCCCTGACCGATCGGTTAGATTGCTAACCGATCGGTCAGTCGCGTCTGCGGCTGCCCGCCGATCAGCCATCGCATCCGTACGCGTACGCGACGAGGGGGCAACAACATGGAGCGCACGACCTGCTGCGTGGTGGGCGGCGGCCCGTCCGGCATGATGCTCGGACTGCTGCTTGCCAGGGCCGGCATCGAGGTGACCGTCCTGGAGAAGCACGGCGACTTCCTGCGCGACTTCCGCGGGGACACCGTCCACCCGTCGACCCTGAACCTGCTCGACGACCTCGGGCTCGGCGACGAATTCGCGCGGCTGCCGTTCCCCAAACTGGAGGAGATGCGGGCGCAGATCGGCGACACCACCGTCGTGATGGCCGATATGCGGCGCATCCCCGGCCGGCACAAGTACTTCGCCATGGTGCCGCAGTGGGACTTCCTCGACCTGATCGCCGGCGCCGCCGCCGAGGAACCGTCCTTCACCCTGCGGATGCGCACCCGGGCCACCGGCCTGCTCACCGACGGCGGCCGGGTCACCGGGGTCCGCTACGTGGACGAGGACGGCACGGCCGGGGAGCTGGCGGCGGACCTCACGGTCGCCTGCGACGGCCGGGACTCGCTGATCCGGCAGGCGGCCGGGATGCACCAGCGGCACTTCGAGGTGCCGATGGACGTCTGGCAGATCCGGGTGGACGCGCCGACCGACGGCCTCAAGGGAGGCCGGGTGTTCGGCCGGTTCGGCGGCGGCCAGGCCGCGGTCACCATGGACCGCGGCACGTACTTCCAGACGTCCTACCTGATCGGCAAGGGGCAGGACGCGGCCCTGCGCCGCCACGACATCCAGTGGCTGCGGGACCGGCTGGGCGCACTGTTCGGCTGGGACGACGCGGTGACCGGCACGCTCGGCTCCTGGGACGACGTGAAGCTGCTGGAGGTGACGTTCGGGCGGCTGCGACGCTGGCACCGACCCGGCCTGCTGTGCATCGGCGACGCCGCGCACACCATGTCGCCGGTCGGCGGCGTCGGCGTAAATCTCGCCCTCCAGGACGCGGTGGCCGCGGCCCGGATCCTGGCCGGTCCGCTGCGCCGGGGGACGGTCGGCACCGAGGACCTGACCCGGGTGCAGAAGCGCCGGGAGTGGCCGATGGCCGTGGTGCAGAAGTCGCAGGCGAGCGAGCACGCCATGATCCGGTCCGCACTGAACGGCACGCTCCACGGGGACCGGCTGCCGGTGCCGATGAAGCTGCTGCGGCGGATACCCGCGCTGCGGACCGTCACCGGCTATCTCGGCGGTGTCGGCATCCGCCCCGAGCCGACCCCGGACTTCGCCCGTGTCAGGACCGGCGCGCGATCGCGTTGAGGGTGAAGGTCTCCAGCTCCGCGGCGGCGGCGTCCAGATCGAGGTCCGGGTGGGCGAGCCAGTGCCCGATCACCCCGTCGATCGCGCCGCCGATCGCGAGCGCCACCGTACAGGTGTCGAACTCCCGGAGCACGCCCGCCTTCTGCCCCTCCGCCAGCAGGGCGGCCAGGGTCTGCCAGCGGTCGTGGGTGTCATGCGAGCCGGGCGTCTTGAGGCGGGTGCCGCCCTGGTCGTCGAGCAGCATCTCGGTGATCACCCGGACCTGGCGGCGGTTGTCGCGCTGGTAGCCGATCATCGCGTGGACGTAGGCGACGACCGCGGCCTGCGGGTCCGGGGCCCCCGCCACCCGCTCGGCGACGTAGCCGCCGAACTGGTCCAGCACCTGTGTCAGCGCCTCGCGGGTGAGGTTGTCCTTCGAGGAGAAGTGGTAGAGCACCGCGGCCTTGGAGACCCCGGCCCGCTCGGCGATCGCGGACAGCGAGGTCGCCGGATAGCCGCGGGTCGAGATCAGGTCGACGGTGCAGTCGATCAACTGCTGCCGGCGGGCCCGCTCGGTGAACGTCTTCGCCTCGGAATCCGCGCGCTGCCGAGGAGTCATCGCACCCGCACCTCTGTCTTTCGCCGCCTCTGGCCGCCGCGTGATGTCCCGCGGTCCTGCCGGAACCCGACCGTACACCGCGGGATAGGATCACCGCGCCATGGAGATGAATGCCCGATACACCAGTTTCGTCGCGGTCGGCGACAGCTTCACCGAAGGCATGTCGGACGGGCTTCCCGACGGCTCCTACCGGGGCTGGGCGGACCTGCTCGCCGCGCGGCTCGCGACGCTCCCCCAGCCTTCGGCCGGGGGGACCCCCGCCCCGCTTCGCTCGCCCGGTTTCCGGTACGCCAACCTCGCGGTGCGCGGCAAGCTCATCGGGCAGATCCTCGACGAACAGTGCGGACCGGCCGCATCGATGGGCGCCGACCTGGTGACCCTGGTCGGCGGCCTCAACGACGTACTACGGCCCAAGTGCGACGTGGACCAGGTGTGCGCACAACTGACAACCGCCGCCGACCTGCTGGCGCGCGGCGGCGGCCGGCTGGTCCTCATGCGCAGCCCCGGTCGGCGCGGTCCCGTACTGGAACGCTTCCGCCCGCGCATGGAGCAGCTCTTCGCCCACCTCGACGAGCTGGCCGCCCGGCACGACGCCCTGGTCGTCGACCTCTACGCGTCGCGGGCCCTGGCGGACCCGCGGCTGTGGGCCGACGACCGGCTGCACCTCAACGCCGAGGGCCACCGCAGGGTGGCCGAAGCCGTCTGGCAGACGCTCGGCCTGCCCGCCGAGTCGGACTGGGACGCCCCGCTGCCCGCCGCCGTACCGCCCGGCTGGACCGCCCGCCGCTCCGCGGATCTGCGCTTCGCCCGCGAGCACCTGGTCCCGTGGATCGGCCGCCGGCTCACCGGGCGGTCGTCGGGGGACGGCCGGACCGGCGCCCAGTTCAGTGCCGATCTGGGCAAGGCCTTCTGGATAACCCCTGTCGACCGGACGGACCCCGGCCCGGTGACGGACTGGCACGAGACGCCGTGAACACCTGCAACTCGCGGCTCGTCTCCGGGAGTTCGTCCGCTGTCCGCCGGAGCGCGCCCTCGCGGCGGGAGACCCCGTCGGCGGTCGGGTCGGCGCGGCGCAGGAATCCCGCGGCTGCTCCGCGCAGATCTTCGCGTGCGGCATTCCGGGGGGCCGTGCGTGGTGCTCGGCCAGAGGAACGCGCCGCCGCGCACCACGGTCGGCCCGGGCCGTCGGCCGGTCCAGGCGTTACGCTCGATTTGTCGGCATAGTTCCCGATCATGCGGAGGCCGCCATGAGCGAGTACGACGAGTACACGACTCCGTCGCAGGCCGAGGGCGAGAGGCTGGAGGAGGACATGGATCCGGCCGAGCCGCGGCACCCGGAGACGATGCGCACCCAGCCGTCCCAGGCGGAGGGCGAGCGCCGGGCAGAAGACGACGAGGGCTGACGAGAGCTGACAGCGGGGCCCGGGGGGCGCCGGAGGGCGCCCCCCGCCGCTTGGAGGAACGCACAGGCCGGGGCGGGGCGCTGGCCTGCGCAAACCGCCAGTAGACTCTGGCCACGTGACTGCTGTGTCTGCGAAGCCTCGCATCCCCAATGTCCTGGCCGGCCGCTACGCCTCCGCGGAGCTGGCCGTGCTGTGGTCCCCCGAGTACAAGGTCAAGCTGGAGCGCAAGCTGTGGCTCGCGGTGCTGCGTGCCCAGAAGGACCTGGGGGTGGAGGTTCCCGAGCAGGCGCTCGCCGATTACGAGCGGGTCCTGGACACCGTCGACCTGGCCTCGATCGCCGAGCGCGAGAAGGTCACCCGGCACGACGTCAAGGCCCGGATCGAGGAGTTCAACGCCCTGGCCGGCCACGAGCAGGTCCACAAGGGCATGACCTCCCGCGACCTGACCGAGAACGTCGAGCAGCTCCAGGTGCGGCTGTCGCTGGCGCTGATGCGGGACCGTACGGTCGCCGTGCTGGCACGGCTCGGCTCGCTGGCCGCCCAGTACTCCGAGCTGGTCATGGCCGGCCGCTCGCACAACGTCGCCGCGCAGGCCACCACGCTCGGCAAGCGCTTCGCGACCGCCGCCGACGAACTGCTGGTCGGCTACGCACGGCTGGAGGAGCTGCTCGCCCGCTACCCGCTGCGCGGTATCAAGGGCCCGGTCGGCACCGCCCAGGACATGCTCGACCTGCTCGGCGGTGACGCCGCCAAGCTCGCCGACCTGGAGCAGCGGATCGCCGCCCACCTCGGCTTCGGCCAGGCGTTCACCTCCGTCGGCCAGGTCTACCCGCGGTCGCTGGACTACGAGGTGGTGACCTCGCTGGTGCAGCTGGCCGCCGCCCCCTCCTCGCTGGCCAAGACGATCCGGCTGATGGCCGGGCACGAGCTGGTGACCGAGGGCTTCAAGCCCGGCCAGGTCGGCTCCTCGGCGATGCCGCACAAGATGAACACCCGCTCCTGCGAGCGCGTCAACGGCCTGATGGTGATCCTGCGCGGCTACGCCTCGATGGCCGGCGAGCTCTCCGGCGACCAGTGGAACGAGGGCGATGTGTCCTGCTCCGTGGTCCGCCGGGTCGCGCTCCCCGACTCCTTCTTCGCGCTGGACGGTCTGCTGGAGACCTTCCTGACCGTGCTCGACGAGTTCGGCGCCTTCCCCGCCGTCGTCGCCCGCGAACTGGACCGCTACCTCCCCTTCCTCGCCACGACCAAGGTGCTGATGGGTGCGGTGCGCGCCGGCGTCGGCCGCGAGGAGGCGCACGAGGCGATCAAGGAGAACGCGGTCGCCTCGGCGCTGGCCATGCGCGAGCAGGGCGTGGAGCGCAACGAGCTGCTGGACAAGCTGGCGGCGGACTCCCGGATCCCGCTGGGCAAGGCGGAGTTGGACGCCCTGATGGCGGACAAGCTGTCCTTCACCGGCGCGGCCGGCGACCAGGTGGCGGCCGTCGTCGCCCGGATCGAGGAGATCGCCAAGCAGCACCCCGAGGCCGCCGCCTACACCCCGGGCGCAATCCTCTGACCCGGGCCGCAGCCATGCGCTTCACCCCCGAAGAACTGGAGGCCGCTCGCGACCGCCTCGTCCCCGACGTGGCGGCGAGCGGTCTGCGGGTGCTCTTCTGCGGTATCAACCCCGGGCTGATGACGGCGGCCACCGGCCACCACTTCGCCCGGCCCGGCAACCGCTTCTGGCCCGTCCTGCACGCCGCCGGCTTCACCCCCCGGCTGCTGCTCCCCGCCGAGCAGCGGGAACTGCTCGACCACGGCTGCGGTATCACCAATGTGGTGGCGCGGGCGACCGCCAGGGCCGATGAGCTCAGCGCGGAGGAGTACCGCGAGGGCGGCCGGCTGCTGGCCGAGAAGGTGGACCTGCTGCGCCCGCAGTGGCTCGCCGTCGCCGGCGTCACGGCGTACCGCGTCGCCTTCGGCGACAAGCACGCCCGGATCGGCCCCCAGGAACGCACCCTCGGCACCACCCGCATCTGGGCGCTGCCCAACCCCAGTGGCCTGAACGCCCATTGGACGGCGGCCACCATGGCGGAGGAATACGGGCGGCTGCGCGCCGCGGCATTCGCCGAGTCCTGACCGGACGGCCACCGGGGCTCCCGCGGGGAATCAGGCCGACGGTCCCTGCGGGCGGCCCGCGCACGGCTACGGTATGCGGGCCCCCGGCGGTGGTGTCCCCTCCCCTATCGCCGCCAGCACCTGGCACGGCTGCTCCGGTCCGCTCTGCCCCGCGCCGACCGCTGTCCAGCGGTCCCCGTCCTGCCAGGCCTGGATCCGGGGCACCAGCCCGGCGAGAAGCTCCAGCGGCGGCCGTACCGGCAGGCCCATCGCC
>NZ_BMRP01000051.1 GCF_014648695.1 Streptomyces albospinus | reverse complement strand
ACGCACACAGCGACAGAAGGACACGCACCACCAAGATCAACCTGACCAAGCACTACTAGAAGGGAGCGATGTCCTTGAGCCATTCCTCGACGGTCACGACATCTGCCCACTGCGGGAACAACTTCTCCGTGAGGGTCCGATGCACCTCGGGGTCGGTGTCGAGGCAGACATCCGACAGGACGGTGAGGCCGAAGTCCAGGTCGTTGGCTTGGCACAGGGTGTAGAGCACTACACCGCTGGTGGCGATGCCGGTGAGAACAAGGCTGTCGATGCCACGGCCCCTGAGCACCAGGTCGAGATCGCTGCCCGAGAACGCGCTTCCGCGCCTCTTGGTGACCACGACATCGCCCTCCCGGGGCGCGATGTCGTGGTGGATCTCCGTACCGGGGTCCCCCTCGGTGAACAGTCCTTCCCGCACGGCCGCGGTGAGCACCCTGTTACGGGTACTGACCTCCGGACAGCCCGGGCGCAACCCGATGACCACGTAGATCACGGGGATGCCTGCCGCCCGGGCACCGTCGATCGCTCTGCGCAGGCGCAGCAGATATCCGGAATCGCCGTCCGCGATTTCCATGATGTCCCGCTGGACGTCCATCACGAGGAGGGCGCTGTTGGCCATGATTGCTGTCCCTTCTTCACTGGGGAACATTCGCCGACCTGTTCGGCGTGCCCCGTTCCACGGTGTACGAACACCTCGACAAGATCAAGACCGTGCCCCGCCGACTCAAGAAGCCACGGCAACGAAGCGCGCACGAGAAGACCGAACTCGGGGTCCGCCCTGGGATTCATCACCAACGCAGGCAAGCAGAGCGCCACGTCATCCGGCCGGCAGGTGCAGAAGGAGAGCGACGGATTTCCAACTCCCGGGCGCCCGTAACGTGCTCAGCAGGCAGGCCCGCTGCTCGCGTCGGACTGTGTGAGGATGCGCCGAAGCCAGTGGGAACGGGCGTTGCGGGCGTCCTGGCTGAGAGCTGCCTGCGGCGCAAAGGTGTCGAAGCCGTGAAAGGCTCCGGGCCATACGTGCAGTTCGGCTTGGCCGCCGGCCTGCCAGATCGCCTGGGCATAGGCCACGTCCTCGTCCCTGAGGGTCTCGGCCGACCCGACCTCGATGTAGGCCGGGGGTAGCTTGGACAGATCCGTGGCGCGAGCTGGAGCCGCGTAGGGCGGGAGGTCCGCAGCGCCGTACAGGTCGCCCAGCAGCGCCTGCCACGCGGTTGCGTTGGAGGTTCGGTCCCAGGTGTCGAGGCCGGCCATCTGGTGACCGGAGAAGGTGTTGTTGCGGTCGTCGAGCATCGGGCACAGGAGCAGTTGACCGATCGGTGTGGGTCCGCCTCGGTCACGGGTGAGCAGGGCGAGTGCCGCGGCGAGTCCGCCGCCGGCGCTCTTTCCTCCGATGATGATGCGGTCCGCGTCGATGCCCAGTCGGGCCGCGTGCTCAGTCACCCAGACGAATCCGGCGTAACAGTCCTCGACCGGTCCGGGGTACTGCGCCTGAGGCGCCAACCGGTACTCGACGGAGACGACGGCCAACTCCAGTGTGAGAGCCCATTCCCGGAGCAGCCGCGGAAGTACGGACCACGCGTTGCCCGCGATCATTCCGCCGCCGTGCATGTAGTACAGCAGCGGCAGCGGTCCGGCGATGCCTGCGGGCCGTGCGCTGACGAGCGTGATGTCGTGCTCGCCCGGCGCTGCCGGCACGCGCAGCTCGGCCACCTCGAAGCGGCCGTCGGCCTGGAGGTCCCGGACTGTCGGCCTGGGCCGGGCCGCAGCATCCTGCTTCTGCCGGGCGGCAAGGTTCTCCCGGGTGAACGGCTTCCTCGCCTCGTCCCCCAACGCCTCAAGAGCCACGCTCAGTTCCGGGTCGAACGGGGGCGCATCCCGAGTCATAGAGGTGCGGCCGGGCTCCGGCGGTATACCAGGGGTACTCATGACAGGCCATCCCGTCGGGTGAGGGGATGGCGGCCGGCGTCCCGACCGGGGCAGCTCGTCGGCATGTCGGTGCATGTGGGGAGCGCTTGCGCGAGGTCCATGCGCCGTAGTCAATCACCTGTGAGGTGAAGGCCACAGCTCCTCAGGAATGGTCATGGGTCGAGATCGTTATCCAAAAGCGTCGTCACAGTCATGACCGTCCGACGCACTCCGCCCCGCCGGATGAGAGCAGGCAGGGCGGAGTGCGCCATGCGAAGTGCGTCGGGCGGAGTGCGCCAGCATGGTCCGGTGCTACACCGGGTCACTGCGCGTCGTTGGTGAAGTGGCAGGGCGATGACACGGTGTGCCGGCGGATGGTGCAGGACGCTCGGGCGGTTCAGGGGTTCAGCAGTTCAGCGCCCTCAGCACCGTCTCGGCCATGACGCGTTCGCCGACCGCATCGGGGTGCAGCGGTGCCGCGGGCGAGGCCGGCACGAGACCTTCGATCCAGGGGGACGCGGAACAGCTGTCGTGGCCCTTGGTCGGAGTGCGGGTGTCGACGTATGTGGCGCCCGCCGCGGTGGCGGCCTGGGCCACCTCCTCGTCGAGTTCGCCGAGGATGGAGCGCAGGAAGCGCAGATCGCCGGTCGTGACGGGCATCTTGCCCAGGCATGTCGTCGGGTCGTCGGGGAGCACCGATGGGTAGCCGACGACGACCACCTTGGCTTGGCGGGCCTTGGCGGACAGCTTGTGCAGACCGTCGGTCAGCTGCGCTGCCGCCGAGTCGAGCCGCTTGCTGAGCGTGTCGCCGTAGAGGTTGTGGCGGGGAGACCCGAGCGGGTCGGTCACGGCCAGGGCTGAGCAGGCAATCACGACATCGACGAAGCCGAGGTCGGAGGTGCCGAGGTGCCATCACGTCCCTGGCCGCCTGGTGGGTCAACCAGGGCCTCGCGGCATCGGCCAGCGATGCCTACCGCGAGGCGGTCTCCGAGCTCGTGCTGCAACGCGAGCGGGAACGCTCGGCCATGGTCGAGGCCCTGTTCACCGGCCTGCTCACCGACCGCACAACCCTCTGGGAGGCCGCCGACGTCCTCGGCCTGCCCACACGTGGTCCCTACGTCGTGGTCGCCGCCGAAGTGCCCGGCCCCGACCGGGAGGCACTGCCCGGAATCGAGACACGCCTCCGTGCCGAACAACTGCGGTCGGCCTGGCGCCTGCTCCCCGACCTGCACATCGGCGTGATCGCCGTCCGGCATCCGGGAGCCGACGATGCGGCCCTGCGCATCCTGGAGCGATCACTCACCGCCCCGGTAGGCGTCAGCCCCACCTACCGTCACCTGCGCGAGCCCCCAAAGCCCTCCGGCTCGCCCGCCTAACACTCACCGGCACACGCGGTCGGCCCACAGGCATCGCACGCTTCGACAACAGCCCGACCGCCTTGCTGGTAGCAGCCGCTCCCGACGAAGCGGGACGGATCGCCCGTGCCGTCCTCGAAGGCGTACTTCAGCTCCCGGCCGGCGAACGGGACCGTCTGCTGGAAACCCTGGAGTGCTGGTTCGCGGCAGCAGGCTCGACGGCCGACGCGGCACGGTTCCTGTACTGCCACCGCAACACCGTCCGCTACCGGCTGCACAGAATCGAGGAACTGACCGGGCGCTCGCTGCGCGACCCCCGCACAGTCGCCGACCTCGCCGTGGCCTTGCATGCCCTGCGACTGACACCCGGCGAACAGGACGCCACTTCGCCACACCGGCAACAGGTCAGGAATCCTGGCACAGCATCCGCCCCGCCCGGTTCCGATCGCGAATCGAGGGAAAGTGCCTCGGCGGTGTCTCGCTCAGCGCCCGGCGCATCGAGCGTGCCGGCACCGGCCGCGACACCGGTGCGGCGCCGGTTGGGTATCCACCCGTGGGTGGAGACCTCCACATCAACCCCAGGGTGGTGGCCATCCGTTGTGAACGAGGAGCAGCCTTGAGCCATGAGCTCACTTCACTCGGTACTTGTCGTTCTCACAGGTGTCTGTGTTCTGATCTTTGTCGTGGCCTGGTTCGTGGGTGCTGTCTATTTCGGGCTGAAGGGCCCGGCCGGCCCGGGCGCCTGGGTGCGCGGATTGCGTCGCACCCTGCCCCGCAGGGTGCTGCTCATCGCAGGCGCCTACGCGTTCTCCGCACTGGTCGGACACACCCCACACCTGTGGCACCACCTCCAGTACTGGCAACCCGAGCTCGCTCTCCTGGGCGCCCTGCTCGCCGTCGCCTCCACCGCTTTGCTGCTGTGGGCCCGATGGGTCCTGGGCACGATGTGGGCCAGCATCCCCATGGTCCAGGAGCACCACGAGCTGCGTACGGACGGTCCCTACCGGCTGGTCCGCCACCCCATATACACCGGCCTCCTCGGCTTGATCGTCGGCGGCATGCTGGCCTGCGGCTTCGGTGTCTGGATTGCCTTCCTGGTGGTTGCCGTCCCCTGGCTGCTCCGCCGGGTCCGGATCGAGGACGGCCTGATGGCCGACCAGTTCGGATCGTCCTACGAGCTCTATCGCGCGCGAGTACCGGCATTGATCCCGTGGACGCGCCCCGCCCGGCGGCAGGCGGTCCTCTGACTGGCGTCGTCCTCCCCGGCACCATGCAGGAATCAGCCGTCCAGGGCACCCTCCAACTCCCGATCCGTGAGGACGGGCGCTGCCGGGCCGAGAACAGGGACACGTCATCGCTGCCATGGACGGCGTACAGCCGTCGCTGAGTGCGTGTCCGGATGCCGAGTGGGATCGGGGAAGCCGCCCTCGACGAGCGGGCGCAGCATCCTTCGGGCACCCACGAGGAGCGAAGGCCTTTGGGAGCAGCGGGTGTTGACGAGAGATCAGATAGTCGCCAGCAGCAGGTCCTCTCCGCTTGACGGGCGGAGGCCGTCGGCGCGATCGGCGAAGTAGCGCTCGGCGAGCGAGTCTCCCGCCACGTGTCGGACGTCTCCGAAGCCGGCTTCGCGGGCCAGTGCCAGCATCTCGGACGGGGTGTAGAAGCTGATGAACGGCGTTCCGGATGCTTGCGCGCCTTCCTTGCTCGTCCGGAGGCCGGGGCGATCGGCGTCGTGGAGCAGTTCGGGCGGCAGCAGGAAGGTCATGGCGAGCGTCGAACCGGGTGCGAGCCCCGCTATCTGGCGCAGGGTGGTGGCGGTGGCGTCCTTGGTGAGGTACATGGTGACGCCGGTGGAGACGATGACCGCCGGCCGACTGGGGTCGAAGCCGGCAGCGGCCAGCTTCTCCAGCCAGTCTTCGCTCGCCTCGAAGTCGACCGGCACCAAACGCAGCCCGTCGGGGATGCCGTAGGCGAGTTCGACCAGGCGACGGCGCTTCCATGCCTGGGTGCCGGGCTGGTCGACTTCGAAGACGCGTAGGCGGGAGGTGACCTCCGGCCTTCGCTGGGCAAAGGTGTCCAGGCCGGCGCCCAGGATGACGTACTGAGCGATGCCGCGGTCGGCCTGCTCCGCGATCAGGTCCTCGATGAAACGGGCGCGGGCCACGATGGCCGCCCGGAATCCTCTGGTGGCGTGCGGGTCCATGTCGGGGCGGCGGCGCCAGTCGTCGCCGGGTGCCGCCAGCCGCAGGCCGATCTCGTCCTTGAGCACGTGCGGTGGCGGGTCGATCTGGACGTGCAGTGCCCGCCAGAGGGCGGTCCGCACCGCAGTGCTGTCCGGCGCCCCTGTCTGCTTGCCTTCCATGACGCTTCCCCTCTCGTTGCGGTCAGTTCTCGGCGGGAGCCTGGAGGCTCCACAGACGCCCGTCGGGGTCGCGGACGGTCATCTCCCTGGTTCCGTAATGGGTGTCCTCGAACGGCGTGACCACCTCGACGCCGGGATCGGCACGGAACGCGTCGGCGTCCGGCACCTTCAGCACAATCCGCGTCTGCGGCTCTTGGTCCTCGGGAACCTCGGCGATGAAGACGTACGGCCCGTCGCCGTTGCGGAGCTGGCCGGAGTTGTGGTCGGTCGAGAAGTCCAACTCGTAGCCCAGCGATTGGAAGAACTTCGCCGCCTTGCCCCAGTTGTGGGTCGTCAGGAAGACGGCCTCGATTCCTTCCGTCGCCATGTCAGGTCTCCTTGTCAGTCGATTGCGGCTTGTGCCCCTGGCCGTCGTCGAGGTAGGCGCGCAGCGCGTCAGCAACCAACGCCGACAACGACATGCCCGACTCAAGGGCTCGGTACTTGACCTGCTTGATCAGCCCGATCGGCAGGTACACGTTGAACTGCTTCACTTCCTCATCACCCACGAGGCGATGCTAGCATCCTAGCAAGCTAGCCCGCTGCCGACAGGACGATCATCCGGCCCGGCCGGCACAGGGCGTCGGGGGCAGCCGGCGTGTCCGGCCGCGGGCCGCTTCTTTGCGGGGCAGGCGCCGGGGCGTCATGGTGATGAGCGCCCTGTTCCGGTGGGCTTCGGAGCGCTGGGTCCACCGCTCGTGGTCGCGTGCGTTGCGGCGGGCGTTCATGCACCAGCCGATCGTGGGCTCGCCCTTCCAGCGGCGGGGCAGGAGGCCGAAGCCCTGACGCCCTTCGGCCTGGAGATCATGCGCAGGGCGAGCGCCTTGGCGTTCACGGGCACTGTCCACGAATTCGCCGGCGTAGCTGTGGTGGGTCCAGATCTGGTGATCTTCGGCTGGGTGAAGGGGAGCCGCCGGCACGGGTCGCGGGCGGCGTCGCGGCCCGGGAGGCCGGTGGGTGTCACCGTGATCAACACGGGCAGGCCGAGCGGGTCCATCGCGAGACGGCGGTTGCTTCCGTGGATCCCTTACGTCGCGTCGTCGCCGTGACTGCACGGGACTTCCCGGAGCGGTCCCCGCGGGGCGGCACACCGGGCCTGTCCCCCGCTCAACCGGCCACCGTGTACGTGTGGCAGTTCCTCACGGAGCCTTCCGACCGGCAGGCCGCCGATGCGGTGCGCTGCCGCATCGCATTCTCAACGGATGAGGTGCGGCAGGAAGCGTGCGTACCCGTCGGTGACCAGGCCCGCGGATTCGCGGATGCCCAGCCCGGCGGCCTCGTCTTCGACCACCCAGGTTCCGAGCACCACCCGGTTTCCGTCGAACTCGGGCAGCGGCGCCAACTCCTGGTAGCAGCACAGCTCTTCGGGCCGCGCCGCAGCGGATCCCGGCGGGTGGACGGTGACACCCGCGCCCTCCCTGCCCAGCAGGGGCTTGGCGACATAGCCGGGGCCGTCGGGGGCGGCCAGGTCGCGGGGGCCGTCCAGGTAGGCGGGAAGGAGGTTGGGGTGGCCGGGGAAGAGTTCCCAGAGGATGGCCAGCAGGGCCTTGTTGGAGAGCAGCATCTTCCAGGCGGGCTCGATCCACAGGGTGGTGCCGGTGGCGCCGCCGTTGTCGAGGGTGTCCAGCACGCTCGGACCGAAGGCGTCGCTGGCCAGCCACTCCCAGGGGTAGAGCTTGAAGCAGGCCCGGATGAAGCGCAGCCGCTGGTCGACGAAGCGCCCGGAGAGCCTGTCCCAGCCGATCTCCTCCATGGCGATCGCCTCGGTCGTCAGTCCCGCTTGCTCGGCCGTTTCCCGCAGGTAGGCGACGGTCATCAGGTCCTCGCCCAGTTCGTCGGCGGCCGAGTGCGCGAAGTGCAGCGGGGCGCCGGGCGGCAGCAGGGCCGCCTGCCGTTTCCAGGCGTCGACCAGTCGCTCATGCAGCGAGTTCCACTGGTCGGCGGTCGGGAACCGGTCCTCCATCCAGAACCACTGGGGGCTGGCGGCCTCCACCAGGGAGGTGGGGGTGTCGGCGTTGTATTCGAGCATTTTGGCCGGACCGATGCCGTCGTAGCGGAGGTCGAAACGGCCGTAGAGAGAGGGGAGTTCGGCGCGGCGGCGCCATGCCTCGGCGACCCTGGCGGCCAGCTGCGGATCGGTGATGCCGAGGTCGGCGAACCGGTCGTGGGTGACGATGTGCTCGGCGGCGGCCAGGCACATGCCGTGCAGCTCCTCGACGACCTCCTCCAGCGACTCGATCTCGGCCGCCGAGAAGGAGTAGTACGCGCTCTCGTCCCAGTAGGGGCGCAAGGAGTCGTCGGGGTACCGGGTGAGGGGATAGATCAGACCCTGGGCCTCGACGATGGTCTGCCAGTCGGGGCGGGGCTCGATGGTGTGGCGGCGCATCGTGCGGTCAGCCGCCCGAGGAGCCGTGCCCGGAGCCGAAGCCCCCGCGTTCCACCACCGCGCTCTTGCTGAAGCTGCCGCCCTTGGCGTAACGACCCGAGCCGCCGGAGCCGTAGTACCACTGGCCGGCCGGGTGACCGGACGTTCCCTTCCCCTCGCACTGCGAGGGGCTGATCACGCGGTACCCCTGGGCCTTGTCATGGCTTTTGGGGTCCACACACCGTTTGTCCGGCTCACTCCCGCAGGAAGTGAGGGCCGCGGCGAGCACCCCCATGCCACCAAGGATGACGGCACTGGAGCGCAGCCGCCGCACCGTGTCCGAATCCGTCTTCCGCGCCACTGCAACCCCCGTCGATCTGTATACGAACACTTGCGCCCACCCACCCTACGACCCGGCTCCGCCGGGGGGACGCAGGGGTAGGTCCGGCAACGGCCCGAGGGTGACGACCGGCACAAAGCCCCCCACCGCCACGAGGCAGGAGGGCGCTCGGAGCCCGAGCAGGTGAGGCGCCTCGGCCGCGCCGAAGACCGCAAGACCGCAAGACCGCTGTAGCCCAAAGCGCGCCAACGGCGCGCCGCGCTCCCCCGGGCTCGGAGCGGCGCAGGCGTGACACGGTCGGCGCGCAGGTAGCGCCGATGGGTGGTCGAACGCGGCCGAGGCGTCCGTTGCACAGGCATCCGCCCCTGCCACCAACCCTCGATCGCCGACCGATGCGTTCAGCCGGCGATCCAGGAGTCAGCGGCCGGGTGGGAATGTCGCGGCCCGGGGAATTGAAGAAGGTTCGGATCGGGTCGCGCCGGACGTTGGTGCTGTGGCGCGTCAGGCCTTGTGGTGGCTCTTGCGGAAGTCGGCGCTGAACGCCTTCTCGATGCCGCTGACGACCGCGGAGTCACTGACGATGAGGCCGAGTTCGCGGTTGTGGTTGAGCGAGTTGTTGGAGAAGTTCTCCGAGCCGGCGAACACCTTCGCGGAGGACGTGCCGTAGTCGGCGACGATCGCTTTGGCGTGGATGTAGTAGCCGGTGGAGCTCGTGTACGTGGCCACCTTGCCACCGGCGGCGGTGACCTTCTTGAGCTGCTTGCTGTACTTCGAGGACTGGTTCTCCGCGACGACGCGAACGGTGACGCCGCGCTTGGCGTCCGCGACGATCGCGTTCACCAGGGCGGCGTCGCCGAACTCCTCCTGCTGCACATCCAGGCTGCGCTTCGCCCCCTTGACCAGGGCCAGCAGGTGGCTCTGCGAGTCGGTGGGCGACCAGACCAGGTCGGTGCCGTCGGACGGGGTGACGGAGGTCTTCGCGAAGTCGGCGTTGAAGACCTTCTCTATCGCCGCGACATCGGCCTTGTCGGTGTCGAAAATGCCGTAGTCACGCGAGGTGGCGTAGTACTTCGTGTCGAAGTTGCCGGTGCTGATGTAGGACTTGGCGCCGTCGACGGTGATCGTCTTCTGGTGGGTGTACACGTACTCCGAGGACGAGTACGTCACCCCGGCGCCGGCCGCGGACAGCGCCTTGTAGGCGGCGCCGTCGATGGACGCGTGCTGGGAGTCGAAGACCACGCGGACCTTCACGCCTGCCTTCTGCTTCTTCACCAGGTCGTTGACGAGAGTGGTGTCGCGCAGCTCATAGATCGTCACGTCGACCGACCTCTTCGCCGAGTTGACGAAGTCGTAGATCGCGCCCTCCTTCTGGTCCGGCAGGATCACCAGGGAGAAGGGGCTTGCGGCGTGGGCCGTCGCGGGCACGATGGCAGCTACAGCGGCCAAGGTACCTGCGGCCAGGGTGGGTATGAGACGGCGGGTGGGGCTCACCGGAACTCTCCTGACGTCGTGGGGGATGCGCTCAACGCGCGTAGCGCACCCCAGTAAGACACAGCACCGGAACGCGCTGAAGCCCAGTTGAGTGAACAGAAGGGCAGCGTTGTGCAAAACAATCCGGCTCGCGATTCGAGATCAACTCACCCAAAAACATGCGGAGTTGGCGCATATATTTGTTCGACGGATCCGCGCCTGTCAGGCGCAGCGTCAGATGGCGGTGCAGCGCAGCGGCGCCACGACCAGCGACGAGCATCGACCGCCTGACGCGAGTCGTTGTGGAGGTTGTGGATCGCTGCTGCCAGGTCCGGGACGCCGGACGGGCCGACGCCCTTGAAGCGGTCCACGTAGCCGGGCAGCAAGACGCGGGGATCAGACCGTGATCGCGCGGCGGCCACCCTCACCGCACCGCATGCACCAGGTGGCCCCCCGCCGTGTTGCCGTCCTGAGGCCATCGCCCCAACTCCTGACCGACCTCGGCGAACGACATCGACTCCACCCGCCAGCTGCGCTCGGTGAACAGGGGCTGTGGCGCATCCGTGCCGTAGCACCAAGGCGCCCCCTGCTCGGCGAGTGCGTCCAACACGGGGCGGGCCGCAGGGTCGCGGAGCAAGGATCCGGCGACGAAGTCTGCCAGTAGATGGCTGCCGGGCGCCGAGCACGCGGTGATGCGATCGAACAGCCGTAGCACATCGGACTCTTGGAGGTACTGGGTGAGTCCTTCGACGAGCCAGCAGGTGGACAGCTCCGCCCGGAAGCCGGCCTCCGCCAGCGCTCGGGGCCAAGCGCCCGCGAGATCCGCTCCGACGGCGACCCGGCGGCAGGCGGGCTCGGGCGTGTCCGTCAGCAGAGTCTGCTTGAGATGCAACAGCTCTGGTCGGTCCACCTCGTACAGGGTGGTGGTGGCGGGGAAGGGCAGCCGGTGGGCCCGGGTGTCCATGCCCGCCGCGAGCAGGACCAGTTGCCGGGGCCCGTCCTGACCACCGGTGACCTTGGTGAGCAGGTCGTCGTAGAACCGGGTGCGAATCGCGATGGCGGGCACATTGCCCAATTGGTCGGCCAGTGCCCGCCCGGAGTCCCCGGCCAGCACTGCGGCAAGCGGATCGGTGAACAGCCCGTCGGGCCGCTCGGATTCCTTGGCTCGCAGGGCTGCCGTCAGCCGGGCGGTCTTGGCTACCGGATCGAGAGAGGACATGAGCACTCCTTTACGCACAGGGATTGGTACGGCGCCCAGAGTGCCGCCAGTTCTCCATCCGATGACCCAAATTGCCCACTCACCAGGCGAACTCGACACCGAGGTACCGTTCGACGGTGGAATCCGTCGTACTGAACACGCTGGACAGGCAGTTGATACACGCCCTGCGGCTCGACGGGCGGGCTTCGTTCAGCCGGATCGCCGACGTGATCGGCACCTCCGACCGCACCGTCGCCCGCCGCTACCAACGGCTGCGTGAGGCCGGGGCCTTGCGGGTGGTCGGGCTGCCGGATGCCGGGCGGACGGGCCTGGTCGAGTGGTTCGTCCGCCTTGAGTGCGCACCGGAGGCGGCGCTGCCGGTGGCCAAGGCACTGGCCGAACGCGCCGACACCTTCTGGGTCGGACTGTCCTCCGGCGGCACCGAGATCACCTGCGTCACACAGGCTCGCCAGGGTTCGCTCAGTGGCAGCCTGCTGCTCCCCAAGCTGCCCAAGACCTCCCGGCTGACCTCGGTGAAAGCTCAGTGCAGGCTGCGCATCGTGGCCGGGGAGTCGGGCTGGCGCGGCAGTATGAGCGCACTTGACCCCCGGCAGACCGCGGCCCTCACCCGCGCTGTGGACACCTCGCGCGCTCTCCGACTCACCGAGCGGGACGAGCGACTGCTTCGCGTACTCGCCCAGGACGGGCGCGCTGCCGTACCGCAACTGGCAGCTGCGACCGGCTGGTCGGAGTCCTCGGTGCGGCGCCGGATGGAGGAACTGCGGTATGCCGGAGTGCTCCGCTTCGACGTGGAGATCGACCCGGCGCTCTACGATCGGCCTTTGGAGACGATGCTCTGGCTCACCGTGGCGCCCGCGGCACTGAACCGGGTGGCCGAGAGCCTGGCCGAGCACCCCGAGGTGGCATACGCCGCCGTCACCACCGGGCAGAGCAATGTGGTGGCGGTCGTGCTGTGCCGGGAGCCTGACGACCTTTATGACTACCTGGCCACGCGCGTAGGTGACCTCCCCGGTGTGCTGGGCGCGGAAACGACTCCCGTCACCCGGCACATCAAACGGCTGGGCACCGTGCTGGCACCCTCCCCCGCCAGACTCCGGCCATGACTGCCGCATTCCCACCACAGATCGACGAGTCAGCTGAGCCGCCGGCAACAAACCACTCGTGGGCCGACGACAGGCGCTGGGCGAACAGCCTCAGGGGCAGCGAAGGCCAGGCACACCGAACCGGCTCCGCATGCGCGGGCTACTCAGCACTGCTCGACGAACAGCGCGCCGGCAACGACGAGTCCGACGAACGCCCCCAGGAACGGGGTTGAGGCAGATCGGCGGGCGAGGAGGCCTCACTGCCGCCCGCGACCACCTTCCGCAGGTCCGGGACGGCGGCGGCGTCCCGGCCCTGCGGGGACCAGCCGTTGGAGAGGCGCCCAGTGCGGTCCGGGTGCGTACGGACGTGTCACAGCGGTGCCACCGTGCGTCGCGTTCAGGCCGATTCCAGCGCTCGGAGGGGGCTCACGGGTGTGGACGGTGTCCGAAGCCACAGGTACTCGCTGTGCGTGGTGACCGTAAGTCCGAAGTCCTCGGCAGGCGGCCGTTTCAATGCGTTCCATTCCTGCCAGGTCGCTTCCACCTCGTCCCACAAGCTGCGGGGGCCGAATTCGGTGACGGTGCTGTCGGCGTCCGCGATGGCGCCGGACCCGCGGCCGTCGTGCACCCAGACGCGGAGCCCGGCATCCTGGCGGCCTTCGATCAGGGTGATGCCGGGGAGGCGGGCCCCGGCGTACAGGGCCAAGCCGGGCGCGATCGCTTCCTGGGGAGGGATCGCGGTGGTACGTGAGCGTGGGTTGGAAGTGTCCGGGCGGGCGCCGTGGGGGGCACGGTGGGAGCGCATGGGCATGTACGTGGCGGTCCCGGTGAAGGGTCCTGAAGCGCTGCCGTCCTCGGCGGCAACGAGGCGGACGATCGAACCGCACCAGAAGTCGCCGACGCGAGGCGCCACCAGCACACCTCCCGGCCGCAGTTGGTCGATCAGCTCGTGTGGGATGTGCCGCAGCGCGCAGGTGGCGATGATGCGGTCATACGGGGCACCGGTCGGCCATCCGTGCTCGCCGTCGGTGACCACGAGGCGCGGTCGGTAGCCGGCTGCGGCGAGGTTCCGCTCGGCCTGCGCCGACAGGAACGGGTCGATTTCCACGCTCGTCACCCACTGGTCACCGAGCCGGGCGGACAGGAGCGCGGCGACGTAGCCCGTGGCAGTACCGATCTCCAGTACCCGCTGTCCGTCGTGGACATCGAGGAGGTGCAGCATGCGCGCGACCATGGACGGTTGGGAATTCGAGGAGGTCGCGATGCCGGGCCCGTCCTCAGCCCCGTCGTCCACCTGCGTCACCACCGGTTCGTCGGCGTACACCAGGGCTGAGCGTTCCACGGTGCCGGTGACCGGTCGGCACCGGTCGGGGTCCTGACGCCACACGCGGTCAGGAAGGTACGGCTCACGAGCGGTACGTTCCCACACGGCGCGCCATGGGGGGCTCAACAGGCCGCGCTCGTCCAGTTGGTGGACGAGCGCGGCGTGCCCCTGGAGGGGGTTGGCCATCGGCTCACGCCACCTTGGGCCGCTCGCCGTCGGGCGAGGGCGGGGTGGGCGGAGGAGTCCACGGCTTGTCCGAGGGGTTGCCCGCATGCCTGCCGTCGTCTGCGGCCGGTGGTTGCACGGTATCTCCTTCTGGTCGAGGAATGCGTGGGGACCCAGCCCTGCCCGGCGCTCGCCCAAGTGATGCCAGGGTCGGTTTCAGTGCTGCTCGGGCGTTGGTTCGCCGGTGCGGGAGCCCCTCGGAGGCCGCTCGCCCTCGCCGCCCATCGCGATGTGCGCGGTCGTCATGGCCGCTGCAAGGCCGGCGTACTCGGGGTGGATCCACTCCATGGCGTTCCCTTCGTCACGGAGTTGGCAGGCTACCTCTTGCGCCTGGTACTGCAAGGGTCCGGTGAGCGAGTGCACTTGGGGCGTGCGGCACGAATCCGGACACCGGCAAGGTCAAGGCCGAGGACGGTGGCCACGGGGAGATGCCCCCTCGGGTGCACAACCAGGGGCGGTGTGCGCCACCAGGAGCGGTGTGGGTGGCGTGGGCCTGTTGCGAAAGTCGCGGCGCGGTGGGACTTTCGCAACAGGCCTTCGGGCCTGCTGACGCGGCGGAGGGCCGCAAGAAGGGCCCCAGGGCCCGGCAGGCAGCGTTCGCCCGTCGCAGGATCAGCTAGCTGGGGCCCCTTGTGGGCGGCGGGCGAGGAACCACAGCGTGCGTGCCCGTGAAGATTCCGGCGGACAGCCCGGACACGAGCCGGCCGAGGAGCAGCCAGCCGGTTCCCTCGCCGATGAGAAAGACCGGCGTCGACAGGGCGGACAGCAGTACCCCGGCTTGAAGCATCCGGATCCGTCCTATCTGGTCGGACCAGTGGCCGAACAGCAGGAGCGCTGCCAGGACACCGACCGCATAGACGGCGTGGACGACAGTGGTGGTCAGCTCCCCGAAGCCGTAGGAGGCCCGGTACAGCGGGTAGAGCGGCGTGGGCAGCGTGGTTCCCATCATCGTGACGGCGAAGGAGAATCCGATGCCCACGACCGCCTGCCATCCGCGCAGTCCGGGTCGTCTGGAGGTGAGGAAGCGGAAGTTCGACTGCACGAGGCGTCTCTCCTAGCCGGCCGCGTGCCGGTGGTGCAGCGTGTCGTCCAGCCAGTCATAGATGCGGGCCAGGGCGAGTCGCTGAGCTCCCGCCTGGCAGTGCGCGTCGGCGCCTTCTTCCGCGGTGAACTCGAGCAGGGTCTTGGGGCAGGTGAGGCTGTCGTAGAGCTGCCGGGCCTGTCCGGCGAAGAACAGGTCCTCGGCGGCCTCACAGACAAGGGCGGGGCAGGTGATCTGTTCGGCGATGCCGTCACGGAGGTGGTAGTCGAGATAGGCGGCACCGAAGGCGCGGGGGGTCTCGGCCCCCATCACGTACATGCCGTGGTTCAACGCCCAGCGCATGACCGGGTTGGCGGCGATCAAGTGCTCGAGCTGGGCGTCGAGTTCGGGATCCGAGGCCGCGCGCAGCCGCCGTTCGGCCTCGTCACGGTCGCCGGGCACGATATTGGTGACCGCCCGGCCGAGGTCGTGGACGCCGTCGAGGGCGACCACTGCGGCCAGCCGGTGCTCGAACGCCGCCGCCCTCGGGGCAAGCAGTCCGCCCATGCTGTTACCGAGCAGCGCAACCCGGTCGCCGTCGACCTCCGGCAGGGCCAGGGCGAAGTCGAGGACGGGGCCCACGACGTTCTCCCAGTCAGGACGGAAGACCAGGCCGTCGTGGTGGAGTGGCCCGGGCTGCCCCGGTCCGTCGAACGCGAGGATGTTGTAGCCGCGCTCCACACCCGCCATCGCCCCGAAGAAGTACATCTCTTCCACCGTGCCGTCGAAGCCGTTGTGCATGATCACGGTGGGTCGGGAGGCTGCGGAGGTGTCGACGCGGTAGAGGTAGCCGGGGAGTGTGGTGCCCTCGTAGGGGATACGGACCGGCTCGATTCGCGGGGTGAACAGCGCCGCTGCGGCGTGGAAGCACTCCACGCTGCGGTCGTAGGCGTGGTGGTGGCGGGGGTCGCACGGGTTGCCGTGCAGGAAGAACTCCGCGGACCGGTAGTAGTTCGACGCCCGCAGGAAGCCGTCCCGGGCGCTGACCAAGTGCCCCTTCTCCAGGGCCTGTCGAGCCTCGGCGGCCACCCGGTCGGACGTGTCCAGCCACTCGTCGTGCCAGCTTCCGTAGTCGCCTTCCACAATGCGCGTGCTCGTCGAGACGACCTCACCGAAGTCGGCGCCGCCGTAGGTGATGTGGCCGAACGACCGCAGGGTCTCGTACCAGAACTGGGCGTCATCGGGGAACACCAGGTTCTTCATGACTTCTCCCTAAAGCAATTATCTTTGCTTTCGCCCGGCACAAGTAGAGCACCTCTGAGACGGCAAAAGCAAACAGATCTGCTTTAGACTGGTGGTGTGAGCATGAACGCATCGACCCCGCGCCCCGGCGGACGCGCAGCCCGCGTCCGGTCGGCGGTCCACGAGGCAGTGATCGAGCTGCTGTCCGAGCCCGGCGGCAAGGAGGTGACCGTCCCCGCGATCGCCCAGCGTGCCGGCGTGAACCCCACCAGCATCTACCGCCGCTGGGGCACCCGTGAGGCACTCCTGGCCGATGTGGCGGTCACCCGGCTGGAAGAGGACTCCCCATTGCCCGACACCGGCACACTGGGCGGAGACCTGACGCAGTGGGCCACTGCGGCAGCCTCCAGCCTCTTGCGCCCCGAAGGGCAGTTGATACTGCGCGCCCTGGCCATGTCCCTGCCGGGGTCACCCGAGGCTCAGGAGGAACGCTCCCGCCACTTCGCACGTCGGGCCGGCGACATCAGCCGGATCCTCGACCGTGCCGCTGCCCGCGGAGAGGATCCCCCGGACATCGACCGGGTACTCGACCACGTACTCGGACCGCTCTACCTACGAGCCCTCTTCGGCGCCATGCCGGACATACCCGCCTACCCTCAGGAGCTCGTCGAGGAAGTGCTGCACGGTGGCACCGCTCAGGCTCGTCCGCACACGTCCGAACAGCCCTGATCGCGCAGTTGGGGTCTGCGGGGAAAGTGCTGGCTACAGCCACTCGTCGAGGACTGCGGCCGGCACAGTCGCCTCGTAGCGGACGGCAGGCCCGATCATCCACGACCGAGATCCACTTTCGCAGCAGACCCGAGGCGGAAGACGCGGAGGGTCCGTTCCGCGGCGCGGGCCGCGTAGTGGTCGTACACGGGGAGGGCGGCCAGGATCCGGGGGCGTTCCGCCCGCACTTCGTCAAGGGTGAGGAGGCGGGCGGTCACCCGGTGATCGCGACCACCGCTCGTCACCGTGGCCGACGGGTCGCGCAGCAGGTTGTCGCTCCACAACGGGTGCCGTGGGCGGCCGAAGTTGGAGGCTATGACGAGCCAGGCGCCGTCCGGGTAGCGGTAGGCGCAGACCGGTGTGGCGTGCGAGTGGCCGTTGGGATGACGGGTGGTGAGCAGGATGGTGGGGAGGAAGAGGCGGCTGGGCATCCAGTGACCGCGGGTGGCCCGGTGGACCAGCCGGTCGCACACGGGCAGCAGATGGGGTGCGAGCGCGCAGAAGAGGCGGGTGCGGCCGATGCGGCTGATGAGTGGGGGAACGGGCCGTCGCCGCTCGCCACTCATGCGGTCGGCCACTGGGCAAAGGCCCGTTCGGCCATGGCGGTTATGGTGAGCGCGGGGTTGCAGCCGAGGTTGGTGGGAACGGCGGAAGCGTCCGCGATGTGCAGGCCCGGGTAGCCGTGCACCCTGTGGTGGACGTCCATGACGCTGGTGCGCGAGTCGCCGCCGAGTGGGCATCCGCCCAGCAGGTGGGCAGTGAAGGGGAGGCGGAGCAGCGGGCCCCACCACAGGGTGTGGGTGCGGCCCCCGACACGCTCGGCGTAGCGGCCGGCCACGGCCCGGGCTGCGGCGAGGCTCACCGGTTCGGCCGGGCCCTCGCCCGGTGCGAAGGTCATCCGTCCGCACCGATAGCGGCTGGTGAGGGTGGAGTTGGCCCGCTCCATGGCGAACAGCAGGGCGGTGTGCGGCCCGAACCGCCGCACGGGCGGTACGAACGCGGCGCCCAGCGGGTGGAACCCCGGGCCGAGGCGGCAGAGCTGGACCAGGGTGCGGTCGTCGGGACGCAGCGCGGAACTGATGGCCACACCGGGGCCCACCCCGGCGCCGGGATCCGAGATGGCGAGCAGCACCTCCCGGTTCGTGCGGGTGCCGGTGCCCAGGGCCGGGGAGAGGGCCGGAAGGGTACCGGCGGCCCGGCAGCGGTGCAGGAGCTCCACCGTGCCCCACGCGCCGGCGGCCAGCACCACCTGGTCGGCGTCGAGTGTCTCGACCCGTCCGCGGACCAGCGCGCCGGACCGCACCGTGCGGAGCCGCCATCCGCCGCCCGGCTGCGGGTGGAGCGACGTGACGGTGGTGAGGGGGCGGATTCGGGCCCCCAACTGCTCAGCGAGATGGAGGTAGTTCTTCACCAGGGTGTTCTTCGCGCCGACCCGGCAGCCGGTGGCACAGCATCCGCAGCCGGTGCAGCCGGTACGGCCCGGGCCCCGGCCGTCGAAGTACGGGTCGTCGGCGGGCACCCCCGGGGGCCCGAAGTACACGCCGACCCGGGTGGGATGGAAGGTGGTGGTCGCCCGCAGGTCGCCCGCGACCTGCCGCAACGCACCGTCGCCGCCGGCGTCGCAGTCAGGCCGGGGGACGGTCGTGGAGCCCAGCATGCGTTCCGCGAGGTCGTAGCAAGGGGCGAGCTCGGCCGGCCAGTCCACCGACGGATCCCATCCGGGTGCGCGGAAGATCTCGGGCTCCGGACGGTGGTGCGCTCCCGCATAGGCGAGGGAGCCGCCGCCCACGCCGACGCCCGTGAGGGTCAGCAGCCTACGGCGCGCACGGACCTCGACGATGCCGGACATCCGCAGCCTCGGCGCCCACACCAATCGGTGCAACTGCCAGGGGGATCGGGCGAAGTCGGTGTCGGCGAAGCGCCGGCCCGCCTCCACGACGGTGACGCGATAGCCCTTCTCGGAGAGCCGCAGCGCGGCTACCCCACCGCCGAAGCCGGAACCGACGACTACTACCCCAGCACTCGACACGCTGGGTATTCCATCAACAGCGCAGCGTTATGTGTGCAACGTCGCGGGGGAGGTGGCCCGTTGAGCATTCCTACCGCGCCCTGGGGTGTGCCGCCGATCGGGCACGGTGGGCAACTCTGGTTCCGTCCCCTGGAGTTCATGACCGGTCTCAACGGACTCGGCCCGGTGGTTCGCTTCCACCCCGGGTTCCGCCCCTGCTACATGGTCACCGCCCCTGAGCTGGTGCACCGGATGCTCGTCACCGATTCCCGCGACTTCGTCAAGGGGAGGCTCACCGACAGCGCGGGCCCGCAGATCGGGGTGAGCCTGGTGATGGACATGGGCTTCCCGGGACTGACCCCCTACGCCGCGCACCGCCGCCACCGTCGCGCGCTCCAGCCGGCCTTCCACCCCCACCGGCTCGCGGGGCAGGTGGAGTTCGCGGTCCGGGCCACCGAGCAAGGGCTCGCCGATTGGCGCCCCGGGTGCCCGCTCCGCCTCGAACGGCACCTGCTGACACTCGCCCACCGCATCGCCGCGCACGCCTTCTGCGGCGAACCCGTCGACGAGGTGGCCACGGCCCTCGCCGCGGTGGAGACCCATCTCGTGGCCGGCCTGTACTGGCGGTCGGTCGCCCCGCAGTGGACCCAGCGGGTGCCGGCGCCCGGCACCGGCGGCTTCGTACGGGCCCGGGCCAGGCTGCGCGCCGCGATCGGGCAGGCGCTGCGCGCGCGCCGCAGCTCGCCGGGGCGGGACGACGGCGATGTCCTCTCGGCGCTGGTGCGCTGTCGCTATCCGGAGGGCGGAGGGCTCGACGACGCGCAGGTCGTCCGGGAGATGTTCTTCTCTCTGATTGCGGGGGCTCATGGGGTTGGTGACGTGCTGCCATGGGTTTTCCACGAGTTGGCCGCCCACCCGGAGGTGGAACACCGGCTCCACGAGGAGCTCCACTCCGTGCTCGGGGGACGGCGGGTCGGGGCGGATGACCTGCCGAGGCTGGTGTACACCCGGCGCGTCGTGCTGGAGACACTCCGCCGCTACCCACCGGTGTGGCTGCTGGGGCGACGCACGCTCAACGAGGTGGAGTTCGGCGGCGTCCGCATGCCCGCCGGTACGGACCTGGCCTGGTCGGCGTACGCGCTGCACCATCACCCGGAGCATCATCGTGACCCGTACCGGTTCGACCCCGACCGCTGGCTCCCCGAGCGGGCCCGGGCCGTCGCCCCTTGCGCCTACGTCCCCTTCGGCTCCGGACCACGCAGGTGCATCGGCGAGCGGATGTCGATGAACCAGATGCTGGCCGTGGTGGCCACGATCGCCGCCCGGTGGCGGCTGCGGGCCGTGCCGGGCGCCCGCGTCCGGCCGTCGGCACGGATCTTCCTCCATCCTCAGGCGATGCCGATGGTGGCCGAGCGCCGGATCAGCCGGCCAGCCACAGCACCAGAACAGTGAGCCCGGCGCCCAGCACCCCGCCCGCCGACACCTGACGCGCGGTATGCGCTCCGAGCCGCACCCGCGACCAGCCGACGAGCGCCAGCAGGGGGACCCCCGCCACCGCACACCACCCGCTCACCTCGACCGAGAGCAGGGCGATCCCGCCCGCTGCGGCACTGGTGTGCAGCGACACCTTGCCCCGGCGGGTGCACACCAGGAACGCCGCGCCGCCCAGCGGGGCGAGCGCCGCCGGCACCAGCAGCTCACGCGGGGCGCCGAGCCACCAGCAGGCCAGCCACACCACCAAGGCGCCGGTTGTGGCGCAGGCCAGCGGCAACGGACGTTCGGCCCGGCGGCTCAGTTCCCAGTCCGACCACCAGCCCCGGCGCACCCCCAGGACGATGACCATCACCCCCAGCACCGCGCACCCGGCGGCGGTGACGCCCCAAGCAGGCAGGGCGGCCCGCCAGCTGAGTGCGCAGCCGGCGGCCACCGGAAGCACGGGGGGCGCGAACAGCCTGCCCGTCCAGAGGGCCAGCCGCTCGGGCGCGTTACTGCTGCTCGTGCGCTTCTCTGCCACAACTCACCAACGATTCGCCCAACCGGATGGTTTGCGGCATACGACGTCCACCTTCCAGGTAACGCTCCAAACGGGTGCACGGACAGGGGGTAGTTGATGTCCAGAGTCTCCAACTGGCGGATATCCGCCGCGGCATGGCTGCTCCGTGGCGTTGATGCCCGGGCCGAGGGAGCGATAAGGGTCCCGCTGCGGCCCCCGGCGGGGAACGTCCGCCCCCTCCATATCGCCATCATCATGGACGGCAACGGTCGGTGGGCCACTGCCCGAGGGCTGCCCCGGATCAAGGGACACGAGGCGGGAGTGCGTGCCGTGCGGTCCGTGCTGGACGCGGCACTCGACGAGGGCGTCGGCCATCTGTCGCTCTTCGTCTTCTCCACCGAGAACTGGCGCCGGCCCGAGGCCGAGGTGCTCGCCCTGATGCGGCTGGCCGTCGAGAGCCTCCGTTCCCTCGCCGATTACACCGACCGCAGCCTTCGGCTGAGATGGTGCGGTGCCCAGACAGGTCTGGCTCCCGAAGTGGTCGGGGCGCTGGGCGCGGCGGAGCTCCGGACCCGGCACGGCCGGTCGATGACCGTCGTCTTCTGCCTCAACTACGGTGGCCGCGCCGAGATCACGACGGCGGCAGCGGCGCTGGCCCGCTCCACACTGGCCGGGCGAGTGGAACCGGATGGCATCGACGAGCAGGTCTTCGCCCGCCACCTGCTGCTGCCGGATCTGCCCGACGTGGACATGCTCGTCCGTACCTCCGGGGAGCAGCGGATCTCCAACTTCCTGCTGTGGCAGTCGGCCTATGCGGAGTTCTTTTTCGTGGAGACCCTCTGGCCCGACTTCACCGGTGACCAACTCCGGCTCCTCATACGGGCCTTCGCCGCCCGCAAGCGGCGGTTCGGCGCGCTGCCCGAGGCACGGTGACGGTCACCGGTGCTGTACGACTTCCTGGAGCCGGCCGCCCTGTACGGAAAAGCCGTCGACGGTGGCGGTCACGTCGGTCAGTGCCACCGGCGGAGCGGCGGCGAACGGCAGCGGAAGCGTCGCGTCCCACTGCACCGGCAGCACACCGAAGAGCCGGCCGCTGACGGCCGTCAAATCCACCTCGACGGCGCCGGGGAGGTCGGCGCGGGCGCACTCCACCGTGACGTTGCCGTCCGGGGTGCGAGCGGTGACCTCCGCCCCGGTGAGAGCGAGGCGGGCGAGGCGGCAGTGCAGCAGCGGGTGCCCGTCGGCCGCCCGCAGGACGCAGTGGGCGGGTCCACCCCTGGCGGCCCGGGCCCGCACGGTCAGCGACGGGGACGCCGGGGATGGGCCGACCGCCGGGGCCGGCCCGGGCCCTGTCATGGCTGCGCCGCCGAGCAGGACCGTCACCGCCCATCCGAGCCGCTTCACGCTCGGTCCGGGGCAGCGGGCGGTAGCCAGGCGAATCCCCACACACCGCCGGCGCCGGCCAGGACGCTGCCCACCAGCATGCCTCCCACATTGCAGGTCACCAGGGCGACCAGCGCGAGTGCCAGCACCACCAGCCCTACCGGCGTGTGGAGCTGCGGGTGCGTGATCAGCATCAGGGAGGCAGCCAACAGCGGCACACTGGTGGAGAACCCCGCGCCGCCGACGATCCCGGCCACGGTCACCGTGGCCGGGGCCCCGGAGAAGGGCAGCAGCACCATCTCCACCGACCCCAGCACGGCGAGCACGGCGGCGCCCCACGGGCGGCCACGCCGCCACGCCCGATCAGGCAGCCGCATCAGTGGCATTCCGCCCGGCCGGACTTGATGGTGACGTCCACATCGTGCACCCGGAAGCTGCCCGCCGTGGCGAGCCAGGAAGTGAACCGGGCCCGGGAAACGGCCGCATGACCGGCCCGGATACCGACGCCGCCCTGCGGGAGGAGTCCGACGCGCAAGCCGGTGATGGTGGTGTCGGCGCCACTGACCCGATCGCTGTTGACCACCAGTCCCGTGGCCTGGACGGGGACGGTGCGTCCCGCAGCGCCGCGCAGGGTGAAGAAGCCGAACGGAGAGGGCACCAGCAGGCTGGCGCACAGCCCCCGGACCGACGCCCGTTCCGCGCCCACCACCGCAACCGGGTGACTGGTCCCGTCGTGCTCCACCAGGGTATCGGTCACCTCCGTGAATCCGTCGCCCTCCAACTGCTCGCCGGTCACCTTGAACGCACCGCCCGAACCCGCCACGGACACCGCCAACACCCCGTGAGCCATGCACAGCAGCAACCCGCCCGCACCGACCAGCGCCATGACCGAGGCCGCGGCCAGCCGCCACCGGTTGAGTCTGTGGTCCGCCCATCCCCCACCGCACACATCGTCCACCACAGCCTCATTCAACTACCGAAGGCAGCCACCGTTGCCTGTGGCGGCCCGGCGCGTGGAGGTCCATGAGGGCTGGTGGGAGCGCGCAGGGGCGCGCGAAGTGCGCTGAGCCAGAGCAGCCAGAGCTACGGATGCTCCCTCCCGAACTGTGCTGACGGCACTGCCGCGTCGGCGGTCTCCGACTCCGCTGCCACGCTCGCCGCGAGGTGATATGCGGTATGCGGTGTGTTCGCGAGTGTCACGCGCGACAGCGCCGTCGGCGGCTGGACCAACGGCGTGTGGAACATGGTGTTCTCCGGGGTGCAGGGCGCTCCCGCGCAGGGCTTCCCCAACCCGCCCTACACGACGCTGGCCACCACCGCAGTCTCCCGGGAGAAGCCCTTCCTCTATCTCTCCGGCAGCGAATACCGGGTCTTCCTGCCCGAGATGCGCACCGACGCCGGTGGGCCCACCTGGGGCAACGGCACACCACGGGGCACATCGCTGTCGCTCGGCCGGTTCTACGTCGCCAAGCCCGGTGTCACCGCGACCACGCTCAACGCAGCCCTGGCCCAGGGCCTCCACCTGCTCCTCACGCCCGGCATCTACCACCTCGACCGCGGGCATACGACGCCCCAACCAGGCCGCGATCCAGGACGGCAACGTCAAGGGATACGCCGCCTACAAGGTCGACGACGCCGTAACGACCCACGAAGCATGGGGACTTGGCAGCTACTGCTACTACATCGCCGACCCCGACATCCGCCAGGACCACGGCTTCGCCGCACCGAACGCTCCCGGTGTGAGGTTCCACGACCTGCTGGTCGTCTCGCTCGGCGGCAAAGACCAGTACGAGCACGTCGTCAACACCACCGGCGCCGCCACCACAGGCACGTCCACCACGCCGTCCACGGTCGTCTCCTATCCCTGACCCATCACCGGGCCGGGCGCCGGGCGGACGTCCGCTCAGCGCCCCGCCGCCCAGCGGGAGTACGGAAGCTTGAAACCGTCCGCGTTCCGCTGCGCATAGGCATAGAAGTCACGGAGGAAGGCCGCCCGTTCACGCGCCTCGGGCTTGTCGGAGTGCGCATCGGAGGCAAGGTCCTTGCCGCCTATCCATGCCTGGCGGCGCAGGATGTCGCCGAAGGAGACCCGCCGGGCGTTGCGCATCATGTCGTACATCGCCATGAAGGTCGTGGTGCGCCCCACTCCCGCGCGGCAGTGGAAGTGCAGCCAGGCACCCTGCGGCAGGCCCCGGACGAGGGTGACGAAGCGATCCACCTCTGCGTTCTGGGGGCGGTGGTGGTCGGGCACGGTGAGCCGGACGTAGCGCCAGCCCGCCTGCTCGACCATATCGGCCTCGGTGCGGACCGACTTGGAGCCGCGCACCGGCCCGCTGGGCCTCACCGACTTGCCCGGTATCCAGTCGAAGCTCACCGGGCGGGTCCGCTCCAGCTCCGTCCGGCGCCGTTGTTCGTCGGCCAGCACCTGGTCGTGGCTCAGTCCGATGTTGGCGTCGTCCTTGTCCCCGAACCAGCTGACCGGCATCCCGTTGACGTACAGGTGTGACTCCTGGCGCAGGTCCACATCGACAACGGGACCGTGGCCGGCGGGCAGGTGGTCGCTGACCGCCCGCAGGCCGGCGGCGGAGAACACGCCACTGCCCGAGGCGTGCAGGGTGGCGAGCCCCGTCAGCGACGGGGCCGTCCTGTCCGTCCCGTGGTCGGCCACGGCACCCACCACACGGAAGTTCTTCGGCAGCGCAGGAGTGTCGGCGACGTCGATGATCTGCCGGGCCTGTCGGGGAGTCGTGGAACCGCTGCCGGCCGTACCGCCGTCCGCACAGCCCGCCACGATCGGCAGTACCGCGAGTGCCGATAGCAAGGCCGCCAACGAGTGGGTCCGCAGCCGCTGTTGACGGCACCGCCCCGGATGGATTGCCATGCCCGCCTCTCCCCTTCCCCCGGCGTCCGACCGCCGGGCCGGTGGTGAAGACGGCCCTGGGGGCCGGGAAGTTCACTGCGACGGCGCCGCACCGGCCCCGAACCCGCTGCGGTGGTCCGCGAACTGCCCGGCGCCCTCACCGTTGATCGCCGGCGAGAGAGCAGGCGGCCACCTCTGCGGGCGAGCGACGCCGTGGGGCCTACCCCGGGATCCGCGGGCTCACGATCATGCGGATGTCATCGGCCGCCCAGAGCACGAAGCGTTCGATCGGGATCACCTCATGCCCTGGTACGGGCCGGAAGCGGAAGCGCTTGAGGAGTACCGCCAGGACCAGTCCGGCCTCGACCATGGCCAGGCCGGCGCCCTCGCAGCTGCGCGGCCCGAGGCCGAAGGGGATGTAGGACAGTCGCGGCCTCTTGGCCATCTCCCGGGTCCGCGGCCTCGCCCCCCAGCGCGTACTCGCAGATCATCCGGAGCGCCAGGGCGGTGAGATCCTTCTGTAACTCGACGGGCTCGCGGTCGGCCGGCCCGTCCTGCTCGGCCCAGCGGTCCGCGAGTGCCGTCACCAGCTCGGTGAACCGCGCGAAGTGCCGCTCATGGGAAGGGCGTCCGGCCAGTACCGAGAGCAGCAGGCGTCGCCATGGGGTGTGCTCCTCGGCCGGAATCACCTGAAGGTTGCCCGCCTCGCACAGCGGGTCCAGGAACTCGAACAGCCGCTTCGGCCGCTCGTTGAGGCGCGCCATGGCCTCCAGCAGCACGGGGTCGGCGACCGACACCGCCGTCTCCGCGCCGGGAAGCTGGAACCGTACGACGGGCCCGTACTCGGCGTGCAGTCGCAACTGGTAGTTGTGCAGCCCGCCCGCTGCTGCGATGGCGCCGACCCCGCCATCGTTCCGCGGCTCGGGACCAGGGATGTTCGTGTTCATCTTCATGACCACTCTTCCTGGCTGACGGTCCGCTTGAGCGGCAGGGCCGGGCAGCCGCTGCTGTTCTCCCGGGTGACCGGGGGTCGGGTCCTTCGGAACCGAGGACGTCCGGGTCGGCCGGTGCAGGCCGACCCGGACGTGACCCGATGATCAGGCGAGGTCGAACCGGTCGAGGTTCATCACCTTGTCCCACGCCGCGACGAAGTCGTTCACGAACTTCGCCTTCGCGTCGTCGCTCGCGTAGACCTCCGCGACGGCACGCAGCTCGGAGTTCGAGCCGAAGACCAGGTCGGCACGGGTGCCGGTCCACTTGACCGCGCCGCTCGCGTCGCGGCCCTCGAACTCGTCCTGCGCCGAGGACGTCGACTTCCACGTCGTGCCCAGGTCGAGCAGGTTGACGAAGAAGTCGTTGGTCAGCGCGCCCGGCTTGTCGGTGAGGACGCCGTGCTTCGCCTGCCCGTGGTTGGCGCCCAGCACACGCAGACCACCGACGAGGACGGTCATCTCGGGTGCGCTCAGCATCAGCAGGTTCGCCTTGTCGAGCAGCAGGTACTCGGCCGGCAGGCGGTTGCCCTTGCCGACGTAGTTGCGGAAGCCGTCCGCGGCCGGCTCCAGGGCGTCGAACGACTCGACGTCCGTCTGGTCCTGGGCGGCGTCCACACGGCCCGGCGTGAAGGGCACCTCGATGTCGAAGCCGCCGTCCTTGGCCGCCTTCTCGACCGCCGCGCTGCCCGCGAGCACGATCAGATCGGCCAGCGAGACCTGCTTGCCGCCCGCGGAGTTGAAGGACCCCTGGATGCCCTCTAGCGTGCGCAGCACCTGCGCCAGCTCGTCCGGGTTGTTGACCTCCCAGTTGCGCTGCGGCTCCAGGCGGACGCGGGCACCGTTGGCGCCGCCGCGCTTGTCACTGCCGCGGAAGGAGGAGGCCGAGGCCCAGGCGGTCGAGACCAGCTGGGAGACCGTGAGGCCGGCGCCGAGGACCTGCTCCTTGAGGGAGGCGATGTCCGCGGCGTCGATCAGCTCGCCGGTGCGCGCCGGCAGCGGGTCCTGCCACAGCAGCGTCTCGGCGGGGACCTCCGGGCCGAGGTAGCGCACGACCGGGCCCATGTCGCGGTGCGTCAGCTTGTACCAGGCGCGGGCGAAGGCGTCCGCGAACTCCTCCGGGTTCTCGTAGAAGCGGCGCGAGATCGGCTCGTAGATCGGGTCGAAGCGCAGCGAGAGGTCGGTGGTGAGCATCGTCGGGAGGCGCTTCTTCGACGCGTCGTGGGCGTCGGGGATGATCGCCTCGGCGTCCTTGGCCACCCACTGGTTGGCGCCGGCCGGGCTCTGCGTCAGCTCGTACTCGTACTCGAAGAGGTTCTTGAAGAACCCGTTGCTCCACTCGGTCGGGCTGCTGGTCCAGGTGACCTCCAGACCGCTGGTGATGGCGTCGCCGCCCGCGCCGGTGCCGTACGAGCTCTTCCAGCCGAGGCCCATCTGCTCCATCGGGGCGGCCTCGGGGTCGGGGCCGACGTTGTCGGCCGGACCGGCGCCGTGGGTCTTGCCGAAGGTGTGGCCACCGGCGATCAGGGCGACGGTCTCCTCGTCGTTCATCGCCATGCGGCGGAACGTCTCACGGATGTCGCGGGCCGCGGCGATCGGGTCCGGGTTGCCGTTGGGCCCCTCGGGGTTGACGTAGATGAGGCCCATCTGGACCGCGCCGAGCGGGTTCTCCAGTTCCCGGTCACCGGTGTAGCGCTCGTCGCCGAGCCAGGTGGTCTCGGGACCCCAGTAGACGTCCTCCTCGGCCTCCCACACGTCCTCACGGCCGCCGGCGAAGCCGAAGGTCTTGAAGCCCATCGACTCCAGCGCGACGTTTCCGGTGAGGACCATCAGGTCGGCCCACGAGATGTTCTTGCCGTACTTCTTCTTGACCGGCCACAGCAGACGGCGGGCCTTGTCGAGGCTGGCGTTGTCCGGCCAGCTGTTGAGCGGTGCGAAGCGCTGCTGGCCGGCACCGGCGCCACCGCGGCCGTCGCTGATGCGGTACGTACCGGCGCTGTGCCAGGCCATCCGGATCATGAGCGGGCCGTAGTTGCCGAAGTCGGCGGGCCACCAGTCCTGCGAGGTGGTCAACACCTCGGCGATGTCCCGCTTCACGGCCGCGAGGTCCAGGCTCGTGAACGCCTCGGCGTAGTCGAACTCCTCACCGAGAGGGTTCGCCACGGCCGGGTTCTTGGCGAGGATCTTCAGGTTGAGCCGCTCCGGCCACCATTGACGGTTTCCGCCGCCCTGGGTCGGATGAGCGGCGCGCCCATGGGCGACCGGGCAGCCACCTGCGCCGTCCGTCGTGGCGTCTTCGGCCATTGCATCGTGGTTCTCAGACATCGGAATCCTTCCGGATAAGGCGGATCACAGTGCTCAGCAACCGCCGGCAGTGGAACGGTCGGGGCGCAGGCCCCAGTTGGACGATCTCGGCCCCGCCGGCCGGGAAGCCGTTGTCGTCGGATGCGGTCGGACAGATAAGCCGCACCGGCGGCGCAGTCGATGCCGTCGGCCGGTTCGATACGGCGTAGGGGTGCCGTCGTGGTGGGCGGGTAGCGGGCCCGTACGCGGCGTGCGGGGAGACATGGTCCATGCGCCTGCACACCCCGGGGGCGATCGTCTCGACGCCGGGGTGGTCACCGTCCAGGCGCCGGCGCCGCACCGCGTGGACGACTGGCCCCAAGGCATCGGCGCAGTCCTTGTGCTCGGGCCGTCGACGCTCGCCTGCCCGCTGTTGTGGCTGTCCGCGACCGGCGCAAGAGGATGCGGTGGTGAGCGGGCCCGTCCGGTGAACCGTCACGTGCTTTTCCCTGCGATTGTCTCGTCCCTTGGCTATCGCCGGAACAGATCCTACGATGGACCAGGTCCAAGTCAATACGGCAACCAGATCCGTACGGATTCATGAGCCAGACGATGCACTGTTAGGCCGGTGACCATGAGCGACCTGCTGGAACGGCTTCGCGGGCGTGGCTGGCGGATGACCGCCCAACGCCGGGTCGTCGCCGAGGTTCTCGACGGCGAGCATGTCCACCTCACCGCGGACGAGGTGCTCGCGCGCGCCACCGCCCGACTGCCGGAGATATCCCGCGCGACCGTCTACAACACCCTCGGGGAGCTCGTCACGCTCGGCGAGGTGACCGAGGTGACCACCGACGGCCGCGCCAAGCGCTACGACCCGAACGCGCACCGTCCGCACCACCACCTGGTCTGCTCGCGCTGCGGCGCCATTCGCGACGTCCACCCCGACGGGGACCCACTGGCCGACCTGCCCGCCTCCGAGCGGTTCGGCTTCACCGTCTCCGGCGTCGAGATGACCTACCGGGGCCTGTGCCCCGACTGCTCCTGAGCCGGCCCACGCACCCGGGCGTGCGACCTCGCGCACGCCTTCGCCGGCCTGGTGCGTCACCGGCGCGGATCTCTTGCTGAAGTGGATCGATCCGCGAGCCCGAGCAGGACGCACCGAAGCCGGTGCGGGGTTTGCAGGCTTCCTCCGCCAGGACCTCGACGCCGTCACCGAAAGTCACACAAACCGGGTGAAACCACTCAGGCGAACCATGCAGGACCGAGCAGCCTTCGAGCTCCTCCGCACCCGGGTCCTCGGCTCGCGATGACCTTCACGCCCTCGCCGTCGGAGCCGGACGGAATCCTCATCAGGGGGCGGCAGGCGGATCCGGGAGCCCGGACGGGCTGCTCGGCGTCCACCGTCTCTCGCCTGGAGACAAGTAAACGAGTCGCGGAAATCGACCTATTGCGCCTAGCGGCCAAGGTTGTTGACGTCCCGTCAACTTTCCTTGCAGCGGCAGACGGCTTCGCCATGCAATCCGCTCATCGACGTTCGGGTTTCGCCGAGCGCGACATGAGTTCTTCGACTGCCCCCTGTGGCGACTTCCCCTCGTGGACGATGCTGACAACGGTCTCGGCGATCGGCATCTCGATGCCGAGCCGCCGCGCGAGGTCCAGGACCGATTCGCAGGAAGTAACGCCTTCCGCGGTCTGCCTCGTGATGGCGACTGTCTCGCTCAGTGTCAGGCCCCGGCCGAGGTTGGTGCCGAAGGTGTGGTTTCGGGAAAGCGGCGACGAGCAGGTGGCGACGAGGTCGCCCATGCCGGCGAGCCCGGCGAAGGTGTGGGCGTCGGCGCCCATCGCCCGGCCGAGGCGAGTGGTCTCGGCCAGGCCCCGGGTGATCAGCGCGGCCTTGGTGTTGTCGCCGAGCCCCATGCCGTCGGCGATGCCCACGGCCAGGGCGATCACGTTCTTCACCGCACCACCGAGTTCGCAGCCGATGACATCGCCGTTGGTGTAAGGGCGGAAGTACGGCGTGCGGCAGGCGGCCTGAAGCCGTTCAGCGACAGCCATGTCCTGGCAGGCCACCACGCTCGCCGCGGGTTGGCGACGGACGATCTCTCCTGCCAGGTTCGGTCCGGAAACGACTGCGATCCTCTCGGGTCCGGCGCCGACCACCTCGGCGATCACCTCGCTCATCAGCTTTGCCGAGCCCAGCTCAACGCCCTTCATCAAGGACACCACAACGGTGTCGTCGGCAAGCAGCGGCGCCCACACCGCGAGGTTGGCACGAGTGGTTTGCGCGGTGACGCCGAGCACCGCGAATGCGGCGCCCTCTGCGGCCTCCGAAGCATCCGCCATCGCCGTGATCCCGCTCGGGAGGGTCACGTCCGGGAGGTAGTCCGGATTCGTGGAGGTGGCATTGATGGTTTCGACGAGTTCGGGGCGGCGTGCCCACAAGGACACCCGGCATCCGACGTCGGCAAGGATCATGGCGAAGGCCGTGCCCCAGGACCCAGCCCCGAAGACGGCAACACGAGTCGGCATCCGCCAACCGCCCCCTTATTTTCCAACCCGGTTTTGTCCCAGCCCCGTTCGACTCCGCCAGACCACAACCTGCGTGGACCTGCGCCTGCCGCACGGGCGCCCGAGCGTAACAGTGCCGGCCCCCACGATGGGGCGAGGCGATCGTCCCGGCGTCCACCGAAGCTGACGGCCACTCGGCTACCGGGGCGCAGCACCCTGCGTACCTCTCGGAGCCCTCCCAGCCGATTGAGGGCGAACCAAGGGGATCGACGCGGAGGGCCCCATCGGCGTCGGAGCACTGCGCCGAACTGCGTTGGGAAGTGCCGCGCTTTCTCAAGGCCATGTGGGAGAAAACGCCTTCCACTACGACGTGGTCGCGCAGATCCGGATGGACCACTGGTCACGAGGCCGCGTCGCACTGCTCGGCGACGCCGGGTACTGCTGCTCGCCACTCACCGGCCAGGGCACGAGTGCGGCGCTGACCGCAGCCTACGTACTCGCCGGCGAACTGCACGCAGCCGGCGGCGATCACCGAGCCGCGTTCGCTTCCTACCAGGAGCGGCTGCGCGACCACGTGACCGCCAATCAGGCGCTGTTCGACCTGGGGCGAGCCCTCACGGCTGCGAGGGATACGACCTCGGGGGCGGACGGCGGAACAGACGCCGACCCCACGGACGCGCCGGGATTCGACGAGCCCGCCCCCGAGACCACGACGGCCTTCCGCGCCGCCATGGCCTTCGACCCACCTGACTGCTGACGGCACGACAGGACGCGGGGCGGGGCCGGCATCAGAGTGTGCGGGATGTCCCCGCCCATCGACTGCCACCGGGCGGCCGTCTGCTCCTCCACCGTGGCGCGGTGGGCGCAGGTCACGTCTCCCCCGTTCTCCAGCCACCCAGACAGGCCGGGTTCGGATCACCCTGGCTGCCGAGCCGGTACCCGTACGGGGCCGCGTGAGCCGGTTCCCGCTGAGCCTGAAGCGCACAAGCCGGGCCGCGGCCCGGGAGAGCGATCCTCGTGGGGCGCGAGACCCCCGTTCTGAAGCGGCCCCCTCGGGCCTACGGACCGTGACCGGACCACCGAACCCGACTGAGCCATAGCCTTGAACAGGAGCCACTGGGGCGGTGAGGTGGGGAACCACCCTTCGACAACGGGAACGGTCTCCACCCGGTCTTTTCGGATGGTGGCATGCCGCTGGTGGAGTAATGAGCGGGTTGAGCTGTTTGGCCGTGTCACGCTGTGGTCTTGTTTGATCACGGTCGTGTCAGGAGGCCGGGTGTACCGCTCGCGTGAGTGGCTGTATGAGCGGATCCGTCGTGACCGCGGCGCGGACCCGACAGTGTCTGCACGGGTGTTGGCTCAGCGGTACCGGTTGAGCAGGAATACGGCGGCGAAGGGCTGGGCGTCTCCGGTTCCGTTGAAGCGGAATCAGCCCCCGCGTAAGAGCGTGCTTGAGCCGGTGGTGGGCTTCTTCGACGCGATGCTGCGTGAGGACCTCAAGGCGCCGCAGAAGCAGCGGCACACCATCGACCGGATCTGGCAGCGGTTGGCGGTCGAGCACTCGGGCAAAGCGGTGCACCGGGCCTGTGCGGACGCCTCGCAGGGGGCTCCGCTTCCCGCCGACGGCCGCCACGACTGCGGGATCGATCCGACGCCGACGGTCCAGCGCAACAGCCGGTTCATGGTGCGGCAGTGCTACCACTGGGTCCCGGCACGGTGCATCGGCACGCAGGTGCGGGCCAAGCTACGTGCCAACGAGCTGCTGGTCGATGACGGGCGACACGTTGTTGCCCGTCATCCGCGGCTGATCCGCCGCTACACCTACCACGATGTCCTGGACCACTCTCTGGAAGTCCTGCTGGTCACACCGCGGGTGTTCGCCGGCACCGCCGCGCTTGCGCTATCCCCGGCGGAAAGCGGCTTCATCGCTCTCGCTTCACGCCCGGCGTCGTCTGCCGCCCGATCCGCGTCCGCCGCCGGACCTGGCCAAGTACGACCGGCTCCTCAAGCCGGTGATCAGCACGGCCATGAGGAAGGGCACGAACACCTGAGTCCCGCCAAGACTGTGCCTGCCACCGAGGACACCGAAGCCGGAGCGGAGAATCAGGTGCCACCGCGGCAGATGCCGCTTCCGGAGACAAGCCCGGAGGACACGATGACCGATGACGCCTGCCGGGGGTTGCGGCTGCCCATCATCCGGGAACGGTTCGAGGAGCTGGAACGCAGAGCGACCGCGGCGGCCTCCAACGCCCTGTTCAGCGAGTGGGACCACATGTGCATCGACGCGAGGCCATGCCCGGCGATCGCCGAGCGGCTCGCCTTCCAGGGCACGTTGGTCCCGACCGGCACGGACTCCTACCGGCTCAAGGCCACCGAAACCGAGCACCAGGCCACTAGGCGGACGTGATGCACAGGGAAGAAGAACCCCGGCAGCCCAGTTCTTCTGAACTGCGGCTCCGCCTCGATGCCGAAGTGGAGCAGATCACCGAGCAGCTTCAGGCGCTGGCCCGAGCCACGGACCGGCTGCACGGCCTCCTGGATGCGGTGCTGGCGATCAGCCGGGAGCTGGAACTTGCCGCGGTGCTCCACCGGGTCGTCACCACCGCCATGGAACTGGTGGGCGCCCGCTACGGGGCACTGGGCGTGCTGCACGACTCCGGCCAGTACCTGGACGAGTTCATCACCGCCGGCCTGTCCGAGCAGGAACGCGATGATCTGGCAGGGGTCGCCTTCCCCCGCGGCCTGGGGGTGCTCGGGCACCTGATTCGCCATCCGGAGCCGCTGCGGCTGGACGACATCCGGTCCCACCCGTCCTCCACCGGGTTCCCGCCCGGCCACCCGCAGTTGCGCTCCCTGCTCGGAGTCGCCATGAGCGTCCGCGGCGAGATCTACGGCGACCTCTACCTGTCCGAGCGGCGCGACGGGCAGCCCTTCGACGACCACGACGAGAACATCGTCGCTGCCCTGGCCGGTGCCGCCGGCATCGCCATCGAAAACGTCCGCCTCTTCGAACAGGTCCGAGCGGGATCCGAGCAGTTCCAGCGGCTTCTGCTGCCGACCCTGCCTGCCCTGCGGCCGTTCGAAGCCGCCGCCATCTACCGGCCTGCCATCGAGCCCAACCCCCTCGGCGGGGACTGGTACGACGCCATCGTGCTACCCGACGACACGGTGGCGATCGCCATCGGCGACGTGGTCGGCCATGATCTGCACGCGGCGGCTGCCATGGCATCCACCCGAAACATGCTGCGCGCTCTGCTCTTCACCCAGCGCATCCTGCCCAGCGCGGTCCTCGCCCAGCTCGACCGCACCCTGCAAGCCATCACCGACAATCCCGTCACCACCACCAGCCTGACCCACATCGAACGCGACGGGCCCGCCTGGAGGTTGCGCTGGAGCACCGCAGGCCACCTCCCACCGCTGCTGATCACCCCTGACGGGCGAGCCGAGCACTTGTTCGCCGAACCCGGGCTGCCGCTCGGGGTCAATGCCGGGCAGTCCCGCCCGGACCACGTCCATCCCCTCCCCCCGGGAGCCACCGTGGTCTTCTACACCGACGGACTCATCGAGCACCCGGACAAGCCCATCGATCAGAGCCTGAACGAGCTCGCCGAACTGGCAACCACCCACGCCGCACTGCCAGTTCAGGACTTCGTGCAAGCACTGGCCGATCACCATCCCAGCGATGGCCACGACGACATCGCCATTCTCGCCCTGCGCACCCCGCACATCTGACCTCAAGCACCCCGGGCAGACAAGAAGAACCGGGCCCGCCGAACCACGCCTGTCAGGAGCGCAGCCGAGGGACCCGGAACGGCCGACTCAACGCCTTGTCAGCCCACCTCGTTGCCAACACACACAACAGCCCGGCAGCCTCACGGAAGTCACCCGATCAGGGCGGCTCCCGATCTCGGTGCCGGCCATGCACCTACGACGCGTCCATCGACTCCACGAACGGAGCCGCGAAGTCGCGAAGCGGCGCCAAGTGGAGCGCGCTGCGTGCTGCGGCGACGCGTTGGCAAGTCCGGAAGCCCGGTTGAGTACCAGTCTCAGTCGTCGGCGGCTACCAGGAGGGCGAGAGTGCCGATGCGGCGGTCGATGAGCACGAGTTCATGAAACTCGATGTGGATCGGTCCGTAGTCGTGTTGCGCGTCTTCGGGGAGGGCTCCGAGCGCGTACCGACTCGTCGCCTGGTGGATCGGTGTGTAAACCGCTTCATGCAGCCTCGCGTCCAGAGGTGGAGGAAGGGGAGAACCGTTGTTCGCCCATGTGCGCATCGTGCTGATGGCGCTTGACTCGTCGACGGCCGCGTAGGCGCTGGGAGCAATCCGGTCCGACCACCACTGACCGTGGCGCGGTTCCAACCGGACGCCGGCTCCGTCGTACGTGTCCCGGAACTCCGGGTGGGCGATCAGGGAGGCGAGCAAATCCTGCTCGGTCGGCGAGCCAGGCGGGAGATGGAAACGTTTGATGTGAACCCACCGGAATCCGTGACCTCGCCCCTCCGGGAAGTCGAACTCCTTGAAGTTGATGAAGGGACTGTCCCAGTGAGTGAGCGCGTCGTGCATACCGGTAAGGATCGCCCAGTGTCCCTCAAAGACAATCCACGGGTGGGGACTGCACTGCTCGCGTCCGCCCCCGCAATCCGTCCTCATGGCATCACCAGCCCATCAGAAACCGCAGTTGACCCTCCGCGCCTGGTGCGCGCAACCACACGACTCCTGGCCCTCGGGAGTCGAGGCGTTGCAGCACCGCGCGGATCTGCGCGAGGGACCGGCCGGCGACAGACTGCGGCGCGCGAGGGAGCACTTCGTGAACGTCGCCCTGTGGTCGGGCAGGTGGAACGCGGACCGGGGCACCGTCATGCACGCGCGGCCTGGCACCGGACGCCGGCTTGGCGGCTTGCGGCCCTCGCGCCCGGCCGCGCGCCGGGCGGGTCGGCCCGGCGGCGCGGTCAGTAGACGTCGCGGACGTAGCGTTTGTCGGCGGAGAGGCGCCTGACGTAGGCGGTGGCTTCGTCGTGGTCCATGCCGCCGTGGGTGGCGACGGCTTCGGTCAGTGCCTTGTCGACGTCCTTGGCCATGCGTCCTGCGTCGCCGCAGACGTAGAAGTGGGCGCCGTCCTGGAGCCACTGCCACAGGCGGGCGCCGTTCTCGCGCATCCGGTCCTGGACGTAGATCTTGTTGCGCTGGTCGCGGGAGAAGGCGAGGTCGAGGCGGTCGAGGTGGCCGGATGCCCGGTACGCCTCCAGGTCCTGGCGGTGGTAGAAGTCGGTGGCCTGGCGCTGTTCGCCGAAGAAGAGCCAGTTGGGGCCGGTGTGGCCGCGGGCCCGGCGGTCTTCGAGGAAGCCGACGAAGGGTGCCACGCCGGTGCCGGGTCCGACCATGATCATGGGGGTGGTGGGGTCGGCGGGCGGGCGGAAGTGCGGCGAGCGCTGGACGAAGACCTGTACCGGGCCGTCGTCCGCGCGGTCGGCGAGGTAGGTCGAGCAGACGCCTGCGCGGTCCCGGCCGAGGTCGTTGGTGTAGCGGACGACGGAGACGGTGAGGCGGACCTCGCTGGGGTGGGCGAGGGGGCTGGAGGAGATGGAGTACAGGCGGGGCTGGAGGCGCTTGAGTACGGCTGTCCAGTCCGTGGCGGACGCGCGGACGGGGAAGGCGGCGACGACGTCGGCGGCCTGGCGGCCCCAACTCCATTGTGCGAGCGCGTCCTTGTTGTCGGGCCGCAGCAGTCGCTTCAGGTCGTGACTGCCGGTGCGCTCCGCGACGAACTTGAGCAGGTCGGTGGTGATGCGGGTGATGTCCAGGCGGGTGCGGAGTGCTTCTTCGAGGGGGATGCGGGCGTTGTCGCCGAGGATGACGGGCTCGTCGGGGTCCAGTCCCGTGAGGGCGAGCCATTCGCTGACGAGGCCGGTGCCGTTGACCGGCCATACCCCGAGGGCGTCACCGGCGTCGTAGGCGAGTTCGCCGTCGCGGGTGTCGAAGGCGAACTGCCGTACTTCCTTCTGGGAACCGGGCAGGCTCAGCAGCCTGTTGCCGATGAGCAGGGTGGCGAAGGGTGATGCCTTGGTGTAGCCGGCCGGTGTGGAGGTGCTGGTCGGTGTGGGCGCGTCGGCCGGGGGGTTGGCGGGTTCGGGGGCGGTGGTCTCGACTGCGCTCGCGGTCACGGAGTGCCGGTCGTCGGCGGTGGTCAGGGCGGTGACCACCTGGCCGAGCCATTGCTCGGCGGTTTCCTCGAAGTCGGGTTCGCAGTCGGTGCGGGCGACGAGCCGGGTGGCCCCGAGTGCGTCGAACCGTTCGTCGAGCCGGCGGCCGTGGCCGCAGAAGTCGTCGTAGTGGGAGTCGCCGAAGGCGAGCACGGCGTACCGGATTCCCGCCATCCGTCCGGTGTCCGGGGAGGAGAGCGCGTGCCAGAAGTCGGCGCCGTTGTCCGGCGCGTCACCGTCGCCGAAGGTGCTGGTGACGATCAGCAGGTCGGTGTCGGTGGCGAGCTGTGCCGGGGCGACCTCCGTCATGGGCAGCAGTTCGGGGGTGCGTCCTGCCTCGGTGAGGTGTGCGGCGGCGGTGGCGGCGAACTCCTCGGCGTTGCCGGTCTGCGAGGCCCACAGGATGACCAGGCGGCGGGTCGGTACGGCGACGTCGGCTGCCGGTGCGCCGGTCCGCGCGGGCACGAGGGGGGTGGCGGCGGCGGTGCGGGAGAACATGCCGGCGAGGACGCCGCGGACCCACAGTGCGGAGTCGGGGGCGAAGGGCGCGTCCGGCGGCAGTACCGGGACGCGCCCGTCGGGCGGGGCGAGGGTCAGACCGGAGAGATAGCCGGCGAGGTAGCGGCGCTCCGGCTCGGCCAGTGGTGCGGGGGTGAGGTCGGTGATGCCGAAGAGCGTGGCGAGCGCGGGGACGGCGGAGTCCGACGGGGCTGCTGCCGGGGCCGGGGCGGGGGGTACGGCAGCTTCTTGGTGCGCGGTTGCCGTCGGGGCGGCCCCGGACCGGGTGCCGGTGCGGGCCTCGGGGACGGAGGCGGCTGTCTTGGTGAGGGTGACGGCGCAGACCTTGAACTCGGGCTGGAAGGAGATCGGGTCGACGGCGTCGCTGGTGACGGCGTTGATGCTGAGGTATTCGCCGAACAGGTCGTTCCAGTGGAAGGGGGCGAAACAGGTGCCCGGCCGGACCCGGTCGGTGACGGTGGCGGGCAGTACGGCGCGGCCTCGTCGGGAGGCGACTTCCACGTGGTCGCCCTCGGTGATCCCGAGTGCGCCGGCGTCGTCGGGATGGAGTTCCACGAACGGGCCGGGGTTGAGTTTGGTGAGTTTGGTGACCTTGCCGGTCTTGGTCATCGTGTGCCACTGGTGCTGGAGGCGGCCTGTGGTGAGGACGAACGGGTAGTCGTCGTCGGGGAGTTCGGCCGGTGGCAGGTGCGGTCGGGCGAAGAACTGGGCGCGTCCGCTCGCGGTCGGGAAGGCCAGGCGGGGGCGGGTGCCGTCCTCGCGTTCCAGCAGGGTCTGGCTGACTCCGTTGTTGAGGTAGCGGATCGGGTTGCGGTCCGGGCCGTCGGCGTCCGGTGCCGGCCACTGGACCGGTGTGGTGCGCAGCCGCTGGTAGGTCACGCCGCGCAGGTCCCAGCCGGTCTTGGCGTTCCATGCCTGCTTGAGCTCCTCGAACACCTCCTCGGCGGAGGTGTAGGTGAACGCTTCGGCGAAGCCCATCTCGCAGGCCACCCGGGCGATCAGCTGCCAGTCGGGCAGTGCCTGTCCGGGCGGGTCGACGACCCCTTGTACGAGGGTGAGGTTCCGCTCGGAGTTGATCATGATGCCGTCGGACTCCGCCCACAGCGTCGCGGGCAGGACGACATCGGCGTAGGCGTTGGTCTCGGTCTCGGCGAAGACGTCCTGTGTGATGACGAGTTCGGCGGACTCCAGGCCGGCGATGACGGTCTTGCGGTTGGCGACCGAGGCGACCGGATTGGTGCAGATGATCCAGCAGGCCTTGACGTCTCCGGCGGCCATCTGCTCGAACATGTCGACCGTGCCGCGTCCCACGTCGGTACGCAGGGAGCCCTCCGGGATCTTCCACAGGCTCTCGACGAAGGCGCGCTCGGCGTCGACCAGTACGGAGCGCTGTCCGGGCAGGCCGGGGCCCATGTAGCCCATCTCGCGACCGCCCATGGCGTTGGGCTGGCCGGTCAATGAGAAGGGGCCGGACCCCGGGCGGCAGATGGCGCCGGTGGCGAGGTGCAGGTTGACCAGGGCGTTGGTGTTCCAGGTGCCGTGGGTGGACTGGTTCAGGCCCATGGTCCAGCAGCTCATCCACTCGCCGGCCTCGCCGATCCACTGCGCGGCCTGCCGGATGTCGCTCTCGGCGAGGCCGGTGATCTCCGCGACCCGGTGGGGCGGGTAGTCCGCGAGGAAGGCGGGTATCTCCTCCCAGCCCTCGGTGAATTCGGCGATGAACTCCTCGTCGGTGTGGCCGTTCGCGACCAGCAGGTGCAGCAGGCCGTTCAGCAGGGCGAGGTCGGTGCCGGGCCTGATCTGAAGGAAGAGGTCGGCCTTGTCGGCGGTGGCGTTGCGGCGGGGGTCGACGACGATCAGTTTGGCGCCGATCTTGACCCGGTCCATCATGCGCAGGAAGAGGATCGGGTGGCAGTCGGCCATGTTGGCGCCGATGACGAAGAACGTGTCGGCGCTGTCGAAGTCCTGGTAGGAGCCGGGCGGGCCGTCCGCCCCCAGCGACAGCTTGTATCCGGAGCCGGCGGAGGCCATGCACAGCCGGGAGTTCGACTCGATCCGGTTGGTGCGCACGAAGCCCTTGGCCAGCTTGTTCGCCAGGTACTGCGCCTCCAGGGACATCTGCCCGGACACGTAGAAGGACAGCGCGTCCGGCCCGTGCTCGTCCAGGATCGCCCGCAACCGGCCGGCGACCGAAGCGATGGCGTCGTCCACCTCCGTCTCGACCGGCTGGGCGCCCCGCTCGGCACGCACCAGCGCCTTCTCCACCCGTCCGGGCGCGGCCATCATGTCCACGCTGGTCGCGCCCTTCGTGCACAGGCGGCCGAAGTTGGTGGGGTGCGCCTTGTCCCCGGACGCCTTCGCCGCACGGCGGCGGCCGTCAGCAGGGTCCCGCACCACGTCCAGCACGACCCCGCAGCCGACCCCGCAGTACGAGCAGACCGTGCGGACGCTGCCGTCCTTCGCGCCAGATGCCACCGAAACCCCACCCCGTGGTGCGTGTACCTTCCCCGGCCGGGGGCGTCGCGCCGCTGGCGTGCAGCCCCATGACCAGCACCGTAGAAAGATCCAATTTCCGGCCCGTCACACGGTGGGAGCACCCGGGGTTACGCCCCGCGCACACGCTACAGCGGCGGCGTGTGAGGCGCGCGGGGTTTGGACGCCGGCCCAGCGCGACGTCGACGGCCGGCTGTGCCCCGCCCGCAGGGGATCTTTCAGAGAGCTCAGTGCCGAGGAACGCCGCGCCTCCCGCTCGCCGGCCAGGCGCTGGCACCTGCTTTTCGCGGAAGTCGGCACGGACGCCCAACGGTTCTGCACCACCACTGGACCTTCGGCGGCGGTCCCGGACAGGTGTCGTGCGATGCTTGATCCGCCCGGCCGATGGCGCACATGACCTCGGCCGATGCCATGAATGGGGAGTGTGCGGCAGCGTGAAGGCAGCGATACGACGGACGGGGCGTGGCACCTGGGACCGCTTCGCGGCATCGGACCCCGGGCTGCTGCGGCTGATGGCCGGGCTGCGGACGGTGGCGGCCATCGTGCTTACCCTCGTCACGCTGGCACTGCTGCACACCGGCGTCACGCTGATGGTCGCGGGCGCCATGGCGGCCATGGTCGCGACGTTCGCCATCAGGGAGAAAGAGGTGCGCGGCCAGGCGATCACGCTCGCCCTCGGTCTGCCCATCGCACTCGCCGCCATGACGCTGGCGGCCCTGCTCCACACCAGCATCATCGCCGGTGACGTGTTCTTCGTCGCTCTGATCTTCGGTGCCGTCTACGCCCGCCGCTTCGGTGACCGCGGCATGGCCCTGGGGCTGATCGGCTTCCAGGTCTACTTCGTCTCGCTGTTCGTGCATGCCACCGTGCCGACTCTGCCGGAGCTGTACCTGACGCTGGCCGTCGCGTTCGTGTGCAGCGCGGTCGTGCGTTTCGCGGTCGTCCCCGAAACTCCGGAAGGGACCCTGCGCCGACTGCGCGAAGCTTTCCGGGCCCGCCTCGCGCAGCTTGTGGCCACCCATGTCGAACTCGTGGACGCCGGTCCCAAGCAGTTGGACGGTGTCCTGGACGACCTGCGGCGGCACACTGCCCGACTGCACGAAGCGGCACTGATGATTCAGGGCCGCCTGGAGGAGGGAACCCGTGACGCCGCCGTCGCGGGACTGCTTCAGCGCCGGGTCGCGGATGCCGAGATCGCGGCCGAACGGCTGGGGGTGATGTTGCTCAACGCCCGCAGCGCGGAGCGCACGGACACCCTCACCCTGCATCTGCCGGATGCCCCGGTGCCGGCCATGATGAACCGTGTACAGGCCGAGGGCGATGCCGTCGGCACGCTGCGCCGGGACCTTGAGGCGCTTCATCTGCTGGTCGCACGGGCGCCCGGCGACCGCGGCACGGGGCTGGCGCATGTGCGGAACAGGCTGCTCGGCTACCGCGACGAGGACAATCTGCCGCCCGGCACACCGGCCGTCCAGGACGCCTTCCGCGGTCTCGGTGAGGCCGCGCGTGCCGTACTGGGCCTTCGGCTGGCTCTGGACGGGCCGCAGGACGAGTCCGACGACTCTCCTGCCACCACGCGCTCGCGCGAAGAGTTCGATGCCGAGGACCTCGCGATCGTCGGGGCCGAGGAGAGCGCGGACAGCGAGGACGACCGCACCGGGCTCCAGCGGCCCACCACCCGGGCCGCCTGCCAGGTCGCGGTGGGGTCCGCGCTGGCCATCGTCGGCGGTGAGTTCCTGTCCACCCAACGTTGGTACTGGGCGGTCCTGACCTGCTGGGTGGTGTTCCTCAACACCGCCTCGACGGGCGAGATCCTGGTCAAGGGCTATCGCCGGCTGCTGGGCACGGTGCTCGGTGTGGTCGCCGGTGTCGCGCTGGCCGGCCTGGTCGGCAACCACACCTGGAGCGCGTTCTTCCTCGTCCTGCTCTGCGTCTTCGGGATGTTCTTCACCGCTCCGCTGTCGTATGCGCTGATGTCCTTCTTCGTCACCGCGATGCTCGGCCTGCTCTACACGCTCCTGAACACGTACAGCCTCGCCACTCTGGTGCTGCGTATCGAGGAGACGGCGCTCGGCGCGGCCTGCGGGATCATCGCCGCCGTCGTGGTGCTGCCGGTGCACACGGACCGCCGTACGGACGAGCATCTGGGCACGGTCCTGGTCCGGTTGCGCGAGGTGGTGTCCGCGGCGGTGGAGCAGCTCAGCGGCGGGCCCGCCGTGGACCTGCTGAGCCGGGCGCGGGATCTGGACACCGCCCTGGACGATCTGCGGGGCTCCACCCAGCCGTTGATGCATCCCATCACCCCGCTGCGGGGCCGCCGGCAGACGGCCCGTTATCTGGTGGCGCTTCTGGACACCTGCGCGTATCACGCCCGTTCTCTGGCGGCGACGGCCGAACTCGTGCCGTTCAGCAAGACCGTTGCGGCCGATCCTCGGCTCGAACGCGCCGGACTGCGGATCGCGTGCAACATCGATCTCATCGTCGCGCGCGTGGCGGACGAGCCCGCCGAGGGCGAGGTCGAATCCGGCGCGAGCATCGCCTCGATGCTGGACGCGGACGACTCCCCTGCACTGCGGTCGGGCACCGTCACCTTCCGTGTGCTGCGGCATCTCCAGCGCCTCGACGAGGGCGTGGTGGGCATCGCCCGCTCCCTCGACGTGCCGGTGACGGGGCGCAGCGGGAGCAGGAACAGCCCGGTCGCTGCGGAAATCCCGTGATCGCCGGCGCCTCTCCAGGCAAGCGGTCTCCGCTGCGGAACGGTCCTCTCATGGCCACACGGTGTGGCCGTCCAGATCAACTCGCTTACGTGGACGGTCAATTCGCTTCCCACATCTGTCCTGTTGCGAATTCCCCGTCGGCCGATCCAGGTCAACTTCCGCAATTCCGGGTCGGGTTCGTCCTGCGCAGTTGATGCGAATGCCGTCGCGATGCGAGCGAACAGGATTCCGAATACACGAAAGCAGAAGCCGATGAGTTCCGCCGGGTGACCGGCGGAACTCATCGGCATGCTTGACCGTCAGGTCTCAGGGCGCTGTCAGTGACCGCCCTCGTCCACGACCGCTACCTCCTCGATGTTCTGCTCGATCGCCTCGACCGACATGGCGGTAGCACGGGCCCAGTAGTAGATCCCCAGCGAGAACACCGTGATGATCACCATGTCCCACCAGAGCGGGATGTGGCCCTTGCCGCCGAAGCCGCCCTGCCAGGAGATCAGGCCGATGCCGATGAGGTAGACCGGAAGCCACTGCGCGGCCTTCCAGTCCAGTCGCGGAGCGTTCGGCAGCTGCTTCTTCGTGGCGTACCAGGCGTAGCTGCCGAGCAGGATGTAGCCGATGATGATCGCCCAGCCGAGCCGCTGGAGGGTGTCCCAGCCGGCCCAGTAGATGATCAGGCTCGCGACGACGAAGGACAGCGGCGAGATCACGTTGCCGCCGGGCAGGCGGTACGGCCGCTCGTGGTTCGCCAGACGGTCGCGGAACACACCGAACGCGAGCGGCGCACCGGCGTACATCAGGACGCTCGCCGACGTGATGAAGGAGACGAGCTGCTGCCAGCTGGGGAAGGGCAGGAAGCAGATCACGCCGGTCACGAAGGAGATGATCAGGCCGAACCACGGCACGCCGCGGGCGTCGGTCTTCTCGAACAGCCTGGGTGCGTAGCCGTTCTTGCTCAGGCCGTAGGAGATGCGGGAGGTCGAGGTCGTGTAGATCAGGCCGGTGCCACCGGGGGAGATGATGGCGTCGGCGTACAGGACCCAGCCCAGCCAGCCCAGGCCCACCACGGTGGCCAGACCGGCCCACGGGCCGCTGATGCCGGCGTAGTTCAGCTTGGCCCAGCCGTGCGCGAAGGAGGCCAGCGGCAGGGCGCCGATGTAGACGACCTGGAGCAGGATGTAGATCACCGCGCCGATCGCGACCGAGCCGATCGTGGCGCGCGGCAGGTCGCGCTTG
>NZ_BMRP01000050.1 GCF_014648695.1 Streptomyces albospinus | reverse complement strand
ACCGTCACGGACCGCCACCGCATCCGGAGTGCGTGCCACCTGCGCGCTGAAGAGCTCCGTCATCGTCGATGCCGGCACCTGACGGACGTCGCCTTGCCCCTGTTGGCGCACGACGGCGCGTTCGTGCGCGTCCAACAGCTCGATGTCGTGCACCGGTTGGTCGGACTCGGCGATCACTGCTGCCAGCAGCCGCGACAGCCGATCGGCCAGCGCCCGCGCGGTACCGGCCTCGAACAGCTCGGTGGAGTACTCCAGGTACCCGTCCACTCCGGCGGGCCGGCCGGCCTCGTCGTGGGTTTCGGTGAGCGAGAAGGTGAGGTCGAATTTACTGACACCCGTGTGAACGGGCTGACCGGTCACCGTGACACCCGGCAGGTCCAGGTCGGCGGCGGCCTGGTTCTGGAGGACCAGCATGACCTGGAAGAGCGGATGATGGCTCTGCGAGCGTGCCGGATTCAACGCCTCCACGACGCGGTCGAACGGCACGTCCCCATGGGCGTAGGCGGCGAGGTCGAACTCCCTCACACGGTGGAGCAGTTCACGGAAGGTGGGATCCCCCGACACATCGGTGCGCAGCACGAGGGTGTTGACGAAGAACCCGACCAGATCATCCAGGGCCTCATCGCTCCGGCCGGCCACCGCCGTGCCGAGCGGGACATCGTCACCGGCACCATGCCGGGACAACAACACCGACACCGCCGCCTGCACCACCATGAACAACGTGCACCCGCACGACCGCGCCAACTCGACAAGCCCCCGGTGCACCTCCGCCGAGACGAGGAAGGGAGCAGCGTCACCACGGTGCTGCGAAACAGCAGGCCGGGGCCGGTCCAGCGGAAGTGCCAGCGTTTCGGGCGCGCCGGCCAGTGCTCGGCGCCAGAAGTCCAGCTGCCGTGCCGTCAGACTCTCGGCGTCGGACTCCTCGCCCAGCATGCGCCGCTGCCACAGGGTGTAGTCGGCGTACTGCACCGGCAACGGCGACCAGTCAGGAGCCCTGCCCACAGCACGCGACCGATAGGCCGCGCCCAGATCTCTGGCCAAGGGCGCCAACGACCAGCCATCCGCAGCAATGTGATGCACCACCAGCACCAGTACATGCGCCTCGGCACCCAACCGCAGCAACCGCACCCGTATCGCGGGGTCTTCCGATACGACGTCGAAGGCTTCGGTCGCCGCGGACAGAACCATTTCGGCGGCCCACTGCTCGACCGCGGCCGGATCTCCGCCGCCCGGCGCCTCCTCGAAGCGCAGCGGCACCAGGCCGGCTGCTTCCGCCGCGTCGTACACATGCTGGCGCGGTGCTCCGCCTTCCTCGACGAAGACGGTGCGCAGGGTCTCGTGGCGCTCGACGACATCGGCGAGCCCGGCGCGCAGCGCATCAAGTTCCAGGGGGCCGTCGAGCCGCAGCACGAGCGGGATGTTGTACGTGGCGCCGGGCCCTTCGAGCCGATTGAGGAACCACAGGCGCTGCTGCGCGAAGGACAACGGGAGGTCTCGCGGACGCTCCTCGCGTACGAGGGCGGCCCGCGCCCGGTCGGCCGTGTCCAGCGCGGTGGCGAGTTCGCTGACGGTCGGGTGCTGGAAGAGCGTGCGCACGTCCAGTTCGGCGTCGAGTGCCGAGCGCGCGCGGCTGACCAGGCGGGTCGCCAGGAGCGAATGCCCACCGAGGGCGAAGAAGTCGTCGTGTACGCCGATGCCGTCGGTGCCGAGGACGTCGGTGAACAAGGCGAGCAGGAGTTCCTCACGGACGGTGCGCGGGCCGCGCCCGGCAGTGCGTTCCGGCACCCGGGGCGCGGGCAGGGCGCGGCGGTCGACCTTCCCGTTCGGCGTCAGCGGCAGCGTCGCGAGAGCCACGAAGACCGACGGGACCATATAAGGGGGAAGTGCCCGGGCCACCGACGCGGACAGTGCACTCTCGTCCACGGGGCAGTCGTCCGCCGGGACCACATAGCCCACCAATTGCCGGTCGCCGGGCAGGTCCTCGCGTACGACGACGCAGGCGGACACCACCGAGGGCAGCCCGGCGAGGACACCTTCGATTTCGCCGGGCTCGATGCGGTGGCCGCGGAGTTTGACCTGGTCGTCGGCGCGGGAGAGGTAGACGAGCCGGCCGTCCGCGTCCCACCGGACGAGGTCGCCGGTGCGGTACATCCGCCCGCCCGACGGATCGAAGGGGTCGGCGACGAAGCGTGTGGCGGTCAGCCCCGGACGGCCCGTGTAGCCGCGTGCGACGCCGTGGCCCGCCAGGTACAGCTCACCTGCGACCCCGGGTGGTACGAGCCCCAGGGCGGAGTCGAGGACGTAGGCCCGCATACCGTCCAAGGGGTAGCCGATGGGCGGCGGTCCCGTCGGTGTGTCGGGGGTGACGTGGTAGCGGGTGGCGAAGGTGGTCGTCTCCGTCGGGCCGTAGACGTGGTGTACGCGGGTGCCCGGCAGTTCGCGTGCGAGGTGCTGCATGGCACGGGGCGCGGCGCGTTCGCCGCCGGTGCAGACCGCACGGACCCCGGTGAGGGCCTGCGGGTCGACTTCGGCGATGACGTTGAACAGGGCGGTGGTCAGGAACAGGGCGGTGACGTTCTCGGTGGTGACGATGTCGTGCAGGACGTGGGGCTCAAGGGTGCCCTCCGGAGCAATGACCACCCGTCCACCGTTGAGGAGGGGCACCCAGATCTCGAAAGTGGAGGCGTCGAAGACATAGGCCGAGTGCAGGAGAACCGCATCGGCGACTCCGTCGGTCCAGGCGCTGTCGGCGGCCAGCGCCGCCACATCCGCATGCGAGACCCCAACGCCCTTGGGCACACCCGTCGAACCGGACGTGAACATCACATACGCCAGTTGCCCACCACCCGCGACCGAAGGCAGAGAAGCGGCCTGCGCAGGCGCAGCATCGACCACACGACCCACGGCATCGACCACCACGACCGGCAGGGACGCGCGCACTTCCTCGGCCCACGCATGGCCGGCCAGCTCCTCGCCGACGATCAGCACGCGCAGGCCGGCGCCGTGAGCGGTCTGCCGCAACCTCTCGGCCGGCCAGCGGATGTCCAGCGGCACATACGCACCGCCCGCCCGAACCGCCGCCAACGACGCCGTCACCACAGCGGCAGAACGCCCCAGCAGCACACCCACGCCGTCCTCGGCCGCTACACCACAGCCCACCAAACACGACGCCAGAGCACCGGAAAACTCCTCCAACTCCCCATACGTCAGCACCACTCCCCCACCCGACACCGCAACCGCACACCGGTCCGCCGCCACCCGCGCCGCGAACAACCCGGGTAGCGATGCGCACCGGGCCGGCTCGCGGTCTCGTCGTTCGAGGTGGGCGCCGCGCCCTGCCGCAAGCACCTGGCCGGCAGTCTGCTCGTCGAGCATCGCGAGGCGGGAGAGAGGAGACGTCGCGTCCGCCCGGGAGAGTTCGGCGACCAGCGTGGTGATGCCCTGCTGGTGCGGCCGGACGTCCTCGGGACGGTACAGCTCCGGGTTCACGTCGAAGCCGATCAGCGGCCCCTTCCCCTCCGAGCGCTCGGAAATGAAGAGGGAGACGTCGTCGACCGGGCCGGTGGACAGCAGCCTTGAGACACCCGCGCTTCCGGCGAAGTCGAGGTCGTACTCGTAGGGCATGACGTTCACGACCACATCGCACAGCCGCGCCGCGTCACCCGTGATCCTGAGGTCGCGCGCGAGTTGCTCCCTGGAGTAGCGACGGTGACGCAGCGCCAGCCGCATCTCGGCGGCGACGGCCCGCACCAGTGCTTCGACGGTCATGCCCGGAGTGATCTGAACTCTCAGCGGGAGAATGTTCGCCGTCATGCCCGGGATCGCACGCAGACGGCCGGGGCGGCCGTTCGAGGCGAGCCCGATCGTCACGTCGCCGGTACCGGTGACACGGCTGAGGTACGCGGCGAGCGCGCTCACGAAGACGACGGCCCACGTGGTTCTGGTCGCGGCGGCCAGCCCGCGCAGGCCGTCCATCACTTGCGGGTCGAGAGTCTCACCCCGGTGCAGGTGGTTGCCGCGCACCGAATGCTCCTCGCTGCCGTTTCCCGGTCGCGAAGGAACGCGTCGCGGTATGGAAGCGTCATCGCCCGCTCGGCGATCGGTAGCGAGAAGCGCGTTTCCGGTGTCTCGGCCGGACCGGGCGAAGTCAGCGAATTTCTCGGTCCAATATGCCCGGTCACGTTCGAAATCAGGAGACTGCCGATACGCCATCTCGTCGTCGACGAGAGCACTGAGCGGAGCGAATAATTCCGGCGCCTCTTCGCCGCGCATCGCGGCGGCATACGTGTCGGCCACTTTGCGTGCGAGAACGGAGCCCCCCAGGCCGTCCATCACGATGTGGTGATAGCGGATATACCAGTAGTGGCGGTCGGGGCCCAGCGTGAGCAGGACGAAGGCATGGTGCGGCGCGACCGGAGTGCCGGCGGTGGCCATGTCGGCGGCCATGAAGTGCTCCGCGGCGGCGGCCGGGTCCGCCTCGGCGGAGAGGTCGATGACACGTGGACGTCCCGGCGACGTCCGCACCACTCGTTGGTGGATACCGTCACCCTGCTCCACGAACTCGGTATTGAGGCTGTCGCAGCCACTGCTGACCTTTTCGAGCGACGCCACGAACAGGGCCTCGTCCAAGGGGCCCTGGATTTCTATGCATTCACCGATGTTGTACTTCGGACTCTGCGGATCCAACTGCTGCCCGTACCACACGCCCTGCTGAGACATCGTCAACGGGAGGAGGCGAGCGTGGTTTTTCTGCATAGTGCTTCCGCCCTTTCAGGGGGTGCGTTTTGGTCGCCCCTTCAGGGCACGGGAAAGAATCCCGGATCACCGGAGTCAGGCGACACCCTGAACAGTGGGGCAACGGCCCGAAGAATTAATATCGATCGCCGTGCCCGCGATGCCCGGAGATCCATTCCACGCATCGCGAACGACGTTATCGGCGAGAACCGAAACAGAAGAGTTAATGTACATGCGCTTCACCGCCCGGCACGGGCGATGGCGGAGAGAACGGCCGGCGACCACGCGGCACCACCGGCGGGCGCGCCCTCAACGGGGCGCGCCTCAGCCATACTTGCCCTGGTCACGGCCGTGGGCTAAGAGCCCTGAGCCTCCATCGCCGCGACCAGACTGGCCGGTCGCATGTCCGTCCAGGTGGACTCGATGAATTCCAGGCACTCCTGGCGCGACCCCTCGGGCCGCGCGACCTGCCATCCACCCGGCACCTCTGTGGTGGCGGGCCAGAGCGAGTACTGACGCTCCTCATTGACCAGAACGATGAATCGGGCAAACTCATCGTCAAAAACGTTGGCCATAGCTTCCCCCTACTCCTTCCCTCCTGCTGACCGGCATACCGGGAGGTGATCGGGATCGCACCGTATCCCGCCCCCACCTACGCGCTACGGCATTGACCGATATTCCGCAGGGAAATCGGTCGAGCGTGAGTACGGTACACCACAAAACCTTCACACCCGACCAGTTCGGCGAACCGACCCGTCCGCACCATCGCACTCCACGGCGGAAGCACCGGCCCGCATCCCCGTAGGCGGCCGACCACTCGCCCTTTCCGCCCGGCATCACCGACCTGCCGATTCATGAGAAAGAAACACCGAGGCTTCGCCTTTGACACGCGTACGACGCCCCGCGGTTGGCGAAATCCAGTCGCACCCTGGCCGATTCTGCACTTACCGACACACTCCCTGGCCGCGCTCGACACGGATTGCGAGCCAGGGCGCATCGAAGCTGTGTCACGACCCCATCCCGCGAAATGAACCTCAATGCGCCCTCAATGCGCCCTTGTGGAACCACGGATGAGAACGCTATTGCTGCGAGGTCCTTGTGGCATCACCGAGGCTCTTCGCCCGGTTGAGCTCGCGTGAGCCTCCAGCTCTCTCCCGAACAGGTCGCACAACGCAGTCCGGCTCAGCGCCGCCGTCGGCCTCGAACCGTCCGTCGCGCAGCCGGTAGGGCCGGACGGCTGCGTTGGGCATCTTGTGAATTCCTCGGCCAGGACGGAGCCCAGCCGCGTCTTCGCATCAGCCGTGATGCCGGGGACCGGCCGGGCTGCGTCGACCACAAGACGGGTGTCGACATCGATGATGACCTGCACGTTCGCCGAGAAACGGCAGTCGCGTGAGGAGGGGCCGACCGGGCGGCCCCGGCCCGGTACCAGGGCGCCGTCCATAGTCTTCAGCCAGTCCAGGCAGTACCCCACGCGCACAACCCCGCCCTGGCCGCGCAGGAACCAACACACGCACGCCCCCCTGCCCCGCCCGAGCTCAGCCTTCTGCAACACGCTTCGGGGCCACGGCAGTGATCCGCCGTCGGACGTCGCGTGTCCCAACGATCGGCCCTGAGAGCTGCGCCGACCCGTCCGCCGAGCAGTGTCAACAGTCGTTCCCCTCAAGGCGACCAGCCGGGCGGAGGCCGGGGCGGCTGTCCGTGTGCGAGCAGCCGCCCCAGTCTCGTCATTCTTGGTTGCCGGCGTTCGGTGTCAGTCCTCGCGGGAGACGCGCCGGCGGGAGGCCAGGATCAGGCCAGCGCCGGCGGCGACAGCGCCAGCGGCGCCGCTGATGGCCCAAGGGGCGGCCGAGCCGGCACCGGTAGCGGCCAGCTGGGCGCCCGAGGAAGCGGTGCTGGAGGTGGCTACGGCGGGCTTGGCGCCGGTGGTGCCGTTGGACTCCATGGCACCCTTGACGTCCTCGGCGCCGCCCTGCGTCTGCCTCTCGCCGCTGGTGGCCTTGACGTCCTTGGACTCCTGGCCTTCCTCGGCGTTCTCCTGGTCCTTGCCGCCGTTGGCCTTGGCGGCCTCGGCATCGTCCAGCTTGCGGGCCTCGTACTGGCCGACGTCGAGGAAGTGGCGGATGTCCTCGGCCCTGTCGCTCAGCAGCGCCTTCCTGGCGGCTTCCTTGAGATGGCGGCCACCGCCCCCGGAGATGCGGGTGACGAGGATGCGGTCGTCGGTCTCGCGGGCCTCGGACTGGCCCACTTCGAGGAAGCGGGTGCGGTCCTCGGGGCTGCCGTCCAGGGCCTTTTGTATGGACTCGTAGAGCACGCTTCCGCGCTTGGCGGTGTGGAGGATGCGCGAGATTTCGACGCGGTTGTCCTCGTCGCGCGCCGCGTACTGGCCGACCTCCAGGAACTGGCGAAGAGCTTCGTGGGTGCCCTTCCTCAGCGCTTCCAGGGCCGCCTTCCGCAGCCCCTTGCCGGCGGTGCTCGAAATCTGGACGGTGCGCAGCCTGTCGTCCGCGAACTGGGCCAGTTCGTAGCCTTCCTTCAGGAAGCGCACGCGGTCCTCTGGGGAGCCGTTCATGGCCGCCTGCGCGGCATCGTAAACGCTGCTGCCGGGCCTGGACTTGTGGATGATCCTGAGGATGGCCACGCGGTTGTCCTCGTCGGCCTTCGAGTTCCCCTGCGTGTCCGGCTTCGCATCCGGTGCGGTATCAGGGGCCGAGTTGGCCGCCGACGTGGTGGCATCGGCGGCAACAGCCGGAGAGGCGAACAGGACGGCAGGCGCGATCGCGGCAGCCGCGACAGCGGATGAAATACGGGACAGCTTCACGCGTACCCCCACTTTCCCATGAAACAAGTAGTAAACATCTCGTAAAGCATAGATGAGTGCGAAACTCCCCAGTCAGGGCCCCCTTGACATCAACGGTTGCCCCCGGTGGGCATGCATCGCGATCGATGTACGGCCGGGCGCCGCCTCAACTCGCCCTGCACGCGGCGCCAACCAGGGGGCCAAGCCGCCAAGAGCGGGCACCCTGGCGCAGAACCGGGCAGAAGACCGGCCGTCGGTATGGACTGTGACGTTGCGTGTGACCAGGTGACTCCTCGTCAGGTGACGGCACTCGCCGTGACCTTCCAGAGGTCGGCGGTGGGCGCCCCGCCCACCCCGGCTCGCTGCCCAGATCTGTAGGAATTGAGCACACCCGGACCGGGCCAGATCAGCTGAGACGACGGCCGGCATTCACCGCCGCCGAACCACATCGGATGAGATTCCGACTCGCAGCAGGTCTCCAACGATCGGTCGCCGCAGGTCACAGCCCGAATCGCGAATCGCATCCGGTGAGACGGGACAGCAGGACGTATCTGCCTCTTTGGCGATCTCGGGGTAACGGCGGACAGCCACGTCACAGGCGGTCTGCCGGGGATACGCCGTCACATTCGTGTCCGCGGCGAGCTCTCCGGCAGCAGCCTGCGACCCCACACTCAGGAATTCCACCTGTGCGATGTCCGCGCAAGCAGTCTGGGACAGCAACGGATAGGTGCTGCGCAGCCTGTACGGCTCAACCGCCATGAAGGGGCTGGGTGGCACTCCGGAACCGCTGGCCTGCGTCCGTGCTCAGCGCCGCAGCGTCCGGAGGCGCCGTCGTCGACCACGGCCGGCCTCCCCATGCCATGCCGTTGCCTCCAGCAGGATCAGTGCAGAGCGTCACCCGCACCGCCATCGGGCCCTCCCGTCCACGTGCACCTGCACGATCGGGGGCGGGCAACACCGGTAACAGCCATCGATGTTCTGCGGGCGCTTGATCGCACTGGATCGAGGTGCCGGACCTTCGGTGGAAGTGAGCTTCCGACACCGACCGATACCTCCCCGGACTCCTCCTCGCCACCCTCGTCCTCTGGCTCCGCGAAACGCCGTGTCCATTCGCCGGACACGTCCCAGCCGGCTTCGCCTCAAGCACCTTCGCCCGTGCTGTGCATGTGCTCGGCCGGATTCGGCTCCGCTGTGGACTGAACCCGCGTAGTGCCATCAGGGCAGCATGACGACCTTGCCGAACTTCCCCGGACCGGCCAGCCGAGCGTAGGCGTCGGAGTAACGGTCCAGCTGGAATGCTGCGTCGACAGGTACCCGCAGCCGGCCCTCGGCCAGCAGCGGGACGACGCATGTGCGTACCGTGGCGGCGAGGAGCGCTTTCTCCGAGTGGGAGCGGCCTCGAATGGTGGTGCCGATCAGCTGGGCGCGCGCGAGCATCAGGTCGAACATGCGCAATGGGGCCACCGACCCGCCCTGGACCCCCACAACGAGGATCCTCCCGCGAGCACGCAACAGTTCAACCCGCCGCAAGCAGTCCTCCCCGCCGACCAGTTCGACGACGACGTCATACGGCGCCCGTCCGCCCTCCTGACCAGGGACCACCACCTCTACGCTGCTACCGACGGGTGCAAGTTCCTTGACCCGCTCGTGCAGTTCGGTCCGGCGCACACTTGCCACGACACGGGCGCCGGAAACGGCGGCCACCTGCACCATGGCCGTACCGACGCCGCCCGCCGCTCCGGTGACCAGAACCCGATCCCCTGCGCGAACCCCGGCTTGGACGACCAGTGCGTCCCAGGCGGTGCTGAACGCCTCCGGGAAACCTGCTGCTTCCCGCCAGGGCAACCCCGCAGGTATCGGAAGCAGCACGTCAGCGGGCACGACGATCCTCTCGGCGTGGCCTCCGCCACCCACGAGGGCCATGACCCGGTCACCGACGCTCACTCCCGTGACCCCCGCACCGACCTGCTCGACCTCACCGGCGATTTCCAGCCCGGGGATATCGGCCGGCCAGCCCGGTGGCGCCGGGTAGTCACCCCGGGCCTGCTGAAGGTCAGCCGCGTTGAGCCCTGCGGCGTGGACCCGCAGCGCCACCAGGCCGGGCCCGGCCACCGGATCAGCGCGCTGCTCAAGACGGAACGCGCCCCTGCCGTCGATCACCACTGCTCGCATGTCACGAAACTACTCTCCCGCTCCGACGCGATGGCCGGGGCATGCCTCCTCCGAGCTGTTCCCATGTGGCCTTCAATACCGGGATCGCGGCTGTGGGTCGCCCACATCATCCACGGCCCATGGGGCGCCGAGGCCCCAGGTGGCTCCCTGACCGGTCTTCTTCGCAGCGATCCGGACGCACCCGGCGTTCGAGAACGAGGACGGCTGACCGTGAACGGCCGGGATCCGTCATGCCTGCCGGCCGTCGACACGGAGGCCCGGTACGGCAGCCTGTGCCGTACCGGGCGGTGTCAGCTGGTCAGGGCGGCGATGGTGGCATCGAGGCCGGTGGTCGTGCGTCGGTTGTGGGGGAGTTCGGCGAGGATCTTGGCCAAGCCGCAGGTGTCGGTGAGGGCAGAGAAGACCAGGCCGCCGGAGACGCCCGCGGAGACCAACCGGGCCTTGGGCCAGCGGCGGCCGGCGAGCAGGCCGGTCAGGACGAGGGAGCCGGCGGCGAGGCGGACTTGGCGCTCCACCGTCCAGGCGGCGCGGGTGTCGGCGGGGCGCTGGATGTCGCCGCCGAGTTGCTGCCAGGCGTTGGTGCCGCCGATCAGGGTGGTGGCCGTGATGCCGTACTCGGCCAGGCGCTCACAGGCCTGGGCGGAACGGGCGCCGGAGGCGCACACGAGGAGGAGGTCTCTGCGGGCGGCGGCGGTCCTCAGGGCGGGCAGGGCCGCATCGAGGCGGTCCAGGGGGATGTTGTGGGCGTCGGGCAGGTGGCCGGAGGCGTGTTCGCCAGGGGTGCGGACGTCTATGGCGGTGAGCTCGTGCAGGCGGGCGTGGGCCTGGGCGGCGGTGAGGGAGGCGGTGCGTGCCACAGGTGTCCTTCCTTTGCTCTTCGTGGGTCGCCCCCTTCGGTAGAATACCCACGGGGGTATCTGTGAAGGAGTGGGCTGTGGATTTGACGATGGCGGCCGAGGAACTGAAGACGGTGGTCAACCGGCTGCGCAGGGCGCAGGGCCAGATTGCCGGTGTGATCAAGATGATTGAGGAGGGGCGGGACTGTGAGGACGTGGTCACGCAGTTGGCAGCCGCCTCCCGGGCCTTGGACAAGGCGGGATTCGCGATCATCGCCACCGGTCTCCAGCACTGCCTGACCGATGTGGACATGGCCGCCTCGAAGGACCGGGAGCAGATGCGTGCCCGTCTGGAGAAGTTGTTCTTGTCGCTGGCCTGAGCGGCCGGTGCTGCTCGCCGAAGCGCTCGGCTCAGGTGAGAGCGTCGGCCGGCATGTAGGCGGCGACAACCAGCAGCACGACGGCGAAGGTTCTCTGAAGCAGGGGGCCGGTGACCTTGGCGGCCAGGCGTTTGCCGTCCCAGGCGCCGAGGACCGCAGCCCCGGCGAAGGGGGCGACCATCGCCCAGTCGACGCCTGCCGTGGTGGCACCGCGGGTGGCCAGCGAGGCGAGCGAGTTCGCCGAGATGACCAGCAGGCTGGTGCCGACGGCGGCCTGCATCTCGAACGCCAGCACCGTGACCAGCGCGGGGACGGCCAGGAAGCCTCCGCCGACCCCGAGCAGTCCGGTCAGCGCGCCCAGTCCTGCGCCGGCTCCCGCCGCCTTCACCGGCCGCACCGCCGCCGGCCGGCCGGTGCCCGTCCGGCCGGGGCGCAGCATGCGCATGGCGGCGAGGGCGGCGATGGCGGCGAACGCGGTGGTCAGTACCGGCTGGGGCAGGTGAGCGGCGACGGCGCCTGCCGCGGCGGCGGGCAGGAGCCCGGCCGCGGCGAACAGGGCCCCTGGCCTCCAGCGCACGTCGCCGGTACGGGCATGGGCGTACAGGGCGGTGAGTGAGGTGGCGGTGACGATGATCAGGCTCGCTGTGGTGGCGGCGGCCGGGGTGAAGCCGAGCAGGTAGATCAGCGCGGGCACCGCCAGGACGCTGCCGCCCCCGCCGAGTGCGCCGAGCGCGAGCCCGACCACCGCGCCCGCGGCCAGGGCCAGGATCAGTGCGCTCACGCTATGCCACCCATGCGCCCGCGTTCTCCGGTGACGGGCAGGCTCTCGCGGGTCCAGGCGGTCATGCCGCCGACGACGTCGGCGGCTTCCACGCCGCGGGCGGCGAGGTGACCGGCGGCTGTGCGGGGGCGGTCCCCGGAGCGGGAGATGCCGACCACCGGCTTTCCTCGTGCGGCTGCCGGGAGAGCCGCCCCCGCCCTCAGGCGGCTCAGCGGCTGGTGCAGCGCGCGGGGCGCGTGCCCGGCCTGCCACTCCGGCAGCTCGCGGACCTCACACAAGACCGCCTGCCGGTCACTGGTCTGCCGATGGGCCTGCTGCGGGGTGAGGCGGGCAGGGCTGCGGCGAGGAATCGAGAACATCGTGTGATCACTCCATGCAGGTGGTGGGGTCGTTCAGTCGGTGCCGTCGGGCCTGGTGAGGGTGAGACCCGCCGCGGTGGCGGCGTCGAAGCCGTCGTCGACGGCGACCACGTCACGTCCGACGGCATCGAGCAGGGAGGCGGCGATCGCCGCGCGCATCCCGCCGGCGCAGTGCACCCACACCACTCCGTCGGGCAACTCGCCGATGCGGCCGGCCAGTTCGTGGATCGGGATGTGGACCGAGCGGTCGATGAACCCGTCCGCACGCTCGGCATCGCGCCGCACATCCAGCACCAGCACCTGCTCGCCTCGCTCACGCACCGCGGCGAGGTCCTCGAAGCGGGCGCGCCGGAAGGAGGCGAGACGGTCGCCTTCGCGGATCCATGCGGCCGGGTCGCCGGTGGCAGCGGCGGCCGGGCGGTCTATGCCGACCCGGACCAGCTCCCGCTGCGCGTCGGCGACCTGTTCGGGAGTCTCGGCCAGCACGGTGACCGGCTTGCCCCACGGGAGCAGCCAGGCCAGGTAGGTGGCGAGCTTGCCCTGGCCCTCGAAGTTGAAGGATCCGGCCACATGCCCCTGGGCGAAGGCGACCCGGTTGCGCAGGTCCACCACCCACTCTCCGGCGGCCAGCCGGCAGGCGATCTCCTCGGCATCCGCGGGCGCGGGAGGGGTGAGGTCGACCGGCGCGGGGCCGGCGGCGTTGGCCGGGCCCATGTGCGCGTAGTAGGCGGGCGCATCGTCCAGTCCGGCGAGCAGCTCGGCGACGAAGGTGTCCACGTCCTTGGTCAGCGCGTCGTTGGTCCGGCGCTCCTGCCCGATCGTGGTCGCGTCGCCCTCCGCCTGGGCGGAGGAGCAGAAGCTGCCGAACCCGTGGGTGGGCAGCACCGGGACCTGGTCGTCCAGCTCGTCGGCCAGCCGGTGGGCCGAGGCGTGCTGGGCGCGGGCCAGCTGCTCGGTCAGCCGCGGCTCGACCAGGTCTGGCCGGCCCACTGTGCCGATCAGCAGCGACCCGCCGGTGAACGCCGCGACCCCCCGGCCGTCCTCCTCCAGCACATAGGAGGTGTGGTGCGGGGTGTGACCGGGGGTGGCGATCGCCCGCAGCACCAGGTGCTCGTCCACGGTGAATGTGTCGCCGTCGGCGACCGGGGTGCGAGCGAAGGCGACCGACGCCCCGGCCGGCAACAGGTAGCGGGCCCCGGTCACGCGGGCCAGCTCCAGACCGCCGGTGACGTAGTCGTTGTGCAGGTGGGTCTCGGCCACGAGGGCGATGCGCACCCCGCGCCGCGCCGCCGCGGCGATGACCTGCTCGATGTCGCGGGGCGGGTCCACCACCAGCGCGCTGCGGGTCCCGCCGGCCAGGTAGCTGCGGTTGCCCAGGCCCTCGAATTCCAGGGTGTCGACGAAGAACACGACTACGACTCCTCTTGAGCGAGCGATATACCCCGGGGGGTATCTGACGCTCACCTTAACAGGAATACCCCCGGGGGTATTCCTCCGGCGGCTGGTGCCCACCCGCCGCCGGAGGGGTATACGTGCCTACGTCTGCTGCTCCGTGGTCTCGCGGCCCTCCCCGCGGGCGGTTCGCCTCCTGCGGCTCCTGCGGTTGGGGCTGGCGCCGAGGCCCGCCTCCGAACCTCATGCGGGACGAAGAGGTCGCGCGTCGACGTCAGATCCCACCGCCTTGAAGCTCTCGGTGCGCGAGCCATGCATCAGAGAAACACCAGGTCAAGTTTTCCTTAACCCAGTGGACGAGAGGGCCCCTGCGCCAGGACCTGTCCGATGAGCCAGGGGCGGACAGCCCCTGGCGTCCCAGAGGAGCAGCGACAGAAGCGGCGTGGGGGGGTGGTCACCCCCGGTCGGTCGCCCGAGGGCCGCCCGGCACTCCCCGAACGGGCATGCCGAGGGGGTTGTCAAGCGGCTCGCCCCGTGCTGCCCTTTAACCAAGTGGCTTACACCTAGGGGGAGTTGTGGCTACGTTTCGGAATGCGTGCGGTGAATGCCGCTACGTCACGCCCTGGCTCAAGGAGTCCGAGGCGGAACGGCAGATCGTCGACCACTACGCTCGCCGCCATCCGCATCTCGTACCGGGCGGCGCCCAGCAGATCAACGGTGGTGGCGGCGGTGGCGGGTGCGTCGGTTGCGGTGCCATCGCGTTCGGTCTGATCGTCCTGGTCATCATCATCGGCTTGGCCGGCCAGAAGTAGGGCGGCGGCCGTCTGCGCTGCGACTGGTGTTTGCGCAGGTCACACCCATCACCATCTGCCCTATAGCCCGCCCTGGGGGCACACGGTGCAGGTGTTGCCGCAGTTTGGCCGGGGTACTCGCAGCCAACGCGTCTCCGAGCCGAAGCCGAGCAGTGCCTGTGCGACTGCCAGGCTGACGACGCCCTGGCCGGTGTCCGGTTGCTGAGCAGGCGCGCCGATCTGGATCCCCACAGGATCGGGCTCTGGGGATTCAGCGAGGGCGGCTGGGTTGCTCCGCTGGCAGCCTCGCGCTCGACGCAGGTCTCGTACGTGGTGCTGGTCGGCGCATCCGGGGTGTCCCCGGCCCGGCAGTCAGCGTGGTACCTGGAGAACAAACTTCGGCACGAAGGCGTCGCGGGATCACCGTTGCGGACCATATCGGTTACCGGGACGCGGTTTCTCACGGATACCGGTCTGCTCCCCGAGGCCGATGACGACCCGATGCCGGCGCTGCGGCGGCTACGCCAGCCCGTGCTCGCCATGTGGGGGAACGACCAGCGATCGCCTCCCGCCGAAAGCGCCAGTGCGGTCGAGAAGGCACTGCGCGACGGCGGCAACACCGACGTGACGCTCCGCTTTTTCCCGCACGCCGATCACAAACTGCACGTCTCACCCGACGGTTTCCAGCGGGGCAGGCAACTGACGCCCGGCTACGTCGACACCATGGCGTCCTGGGCAGCAGGGCACGAACACCGAATCAACGACGCCCTGCCCCGCCAGGTCCGGCAGAGCCATGCTCTGCCCCTCTCCCTGGATACCCGTCATCCGCGGCACAGGCCGCAGTGTTCATGGTCGTTTCGTTCGCGACGTACCTGCTGGGGGAACTGGTACGGCGCCTGCGCAGGCGCCCTTGCGCTCCCGGGGCCGGCCGGGCACCGCGATGGCTGGCCACGACAGGGCTGGCCACAGTGCTCGGCTTCCTGGGATACCTCGGCCTCGTAGCGATGACGCTGGCCCCCGGCCCGGTGCTCGGTAACCGTCCGGTGCTCTGGCTCGTGCTGCAACTCCTGGCGGCCGGGACGGCACTGACGACCGCGGCCACAGCACTCGGTTGGTGGCGGGCCAGGGCCTCGGCAACGGGCCGGACCCACGCCCGCCTCGGGCTGCCGGGGCTCGCGAGCGCAGTGTTCGTGCCCTGGGCACTGTTCTGGGGCCTGATGACGCCGTAGTTGACGCACGCGCGGACGGCTCCGTACACAGCACGAGTACACGACGCCCCGCCCCGATGGAGGACTTGATCGTCGAGTGCCCGAGCGGCAGCAGGAACTCGATGTCCACGGCCGGTGATCGGCGAGCGCTCCGCGGCGATCACCGCGCCGTGAAGTGCGCGGTCGCAAGAACGCGGCCGTCGGCCGACGTCAGACGGGCACCGGAGAGCGTGTCCGGGTTCACGGGGGCCGGGGCGCCCCAATAGCCGTCCCCGTCGTGCAGGTCGAAGCTGCCGAGTCGGTGTGTCGTGCCGTCAGCATGCTCCAGCAGGCAGATGACCTTGCCGTTGTACGGAATTCCGGCGTCGGCGAGATCGACGGACATGAACACCCAGCCCGGGGACCCGGGATGGGCATAGACCTCACCGGCCGGTTGCTGATGTCCCGCACCGGCCCCGGTCAGCTGCGCGTGCAGCATCACGACCGTGGCCCGGACAGGTTGCGCAGGGCCGGCCACGACGCTTTCGATGGTCGTGCCAAGGGCCCAGCCGCCGAACCCGAAGCCGAGCGCGAGCACGGCCGCGGCAGCCGCGACCCGCAGCCTCAGGCTTCTGCGGAACCCCGCCCGCCGACCCCCGAGGGCGCGCCCGGTCTCGCGTGCGTCGCGCGCAGCCTGGGCCTGTGTCAGCTGTCGTGCCACCCGGGCCTCGAAGCCGGCCGGCGGCTCGGCGTCGGGGAGGAGACGCAGCAGTCCGTCGCCGACGAGCGCGAGTTGCTCGATGTACTCCCGGCAGTCCGCGCAGCGGTCCAGATGCTCAGCCGCCTCGGCCCGCTTCCGGCCCGAGAGCACGCCCAGCGCCAGCTCGGCACCGATGTCGTGCAGCTGTTCGCAGGTCAGGTCGTCAGCCATGGCCGCCTCGTTTCGGAGACGCGGAGTGCGGATTCGGGGGGTGCGTCGATGCGGGGTCCGGATGCGCGGGATGCATCGACGTGGGGTGGGGATAGGGGGAATCCGGAGACGTGAGGGTGGCCCTCAGTTTCCCCATCGCGGTCCTGATCCGCGTCTTGGCGGTGCCCAGAGGGATGTGTTCCCAGTCGGCGACCTGCTGAGCCGTCATGCCGTAGATGCCTGCCATCACCAAGGCGCGGCCCTGTTCGCCCGGCAGCTGCGCCACCGCTGCCCGCAGCGTGGACGACGCCTCGTCGGCAAGCGCCTGGTCCTCGGGGGTGTCGGTCACCGCGCCCAGGAGCGCGTCGAGGTCCTTGGGGGCCACCGGCTCCGGCGGGCGCGAGCGGACGGCGTCGATGGCGAGGTTGTGCGCGATGGTCGTCAGCCAGGCCGTCACCGATCCGCGGCGGGAGTCGTAGATCTGCGCGTGCCGCCACGCACGCTCGAACGTCTGCTGGGCGATGTCCTCGGCGAGCTGCGCATCGCGGGTGACCGCGATGGCCACGCCGAAGACCGTGTGCTGGAAACGCCGCACGAAGGTGACGGCGAGCTCTTGGTCGCCCGTGGCCAGACCAGCCAGCAGCGTCTCGTCCGGGATGCGTCCGACCGGGAGCTGCAACCTCTGCATACCCTCATGTACGGTCCGTCCCGGCCGGCGGATTGCCTGGCGGTTACGGAAGACCACACACCCATTCTCCCTCGGCGCCACCGTCGCTCCACGCAGCGCGGTCGCCCGCACACCAAGCGCAACGGACCCGTCGCACAGCCCCGGCCGGCCGCCCATGGGAAGGAAGAGCGAGCGCGCCTCACCACTCACGGAAGTACTTTCAGCGAGTTCAGTGGCCGCGGTGGCTACCGAGCGCGCACGGACGCGGCCGGGCGGCTGACCGAGGTGGGCGGAGTGCGCATCATCCCGGCGCGGCACCAGGCGGCGAAGGCGACGATGAACCCCACTTCGGTGACGATGGACAGCATTCCGTAGGGGGGATCCCAGCCGTCTTCCTTGTAGTCCGGCAGCCCGACGGTGCGGGACAGCGCGAAGCCGAGAACCATGCCGCCGCTGACCAGGGTGCCCAGCAGCCAGGCCGGTACGGGGTTCCGCCGCGCGAGACCTGCGGCGGCGAGGAGAAGCGCAATGCTGCCGACCACGAACAGCATTCCCATGTACGGCACTTCCTTGAGGTGTTCGGGGACGATCAGGAGGTGGGCCACGGCGCTGATGAGCGCGCAGGCGGCAGCGGCCCCCCTCAGCGAAGCGCCAACCGGACGAGAAGACATCGGGGCCTCCCAGATCTCACCAGGCCAGATTTACCCGGTGTACGTAACGAGCCCGGTGATGGTTCATGATCGTCCCCGCGGCGTGCCGAACACGGACCGGACGGAAGCGCTCACCATGCGGTACCCACTGGCAACGGTGCGTGACGCATCGGTTCCCGGTTCGGCCGATGGGGCCGGTTCGGCGCCTGCGGACCGGTCTACCGCCGGCCGGCGCAGACCGTGAGGCAGCAACCTGTCGAGTTCCGCTGCGAGTTGGGCGAGCGGGGGCCGGGCGGCCGGGTCGGGGTCCAGGCAGCCGTCGATCGTCGCGGCGAGGCCACGGGGAAGGCGCCGGCGAACGGCGACGGACGGCGCCCGCTCGTCCAGCTGTGGGTAGGAGCAGTTCTCGCCGCTCTGGGCACTCTGACTCCCCGAAGCGCCCTCGCCGCCTCCAGCGCTCTCGGGGCCCTCGACATCCTCGCCGCTCGCGCCGCCCTCGACACTCTCGGCGCCCTGCCGCTCCTTCCGTGACGCACCGCCCGCGTCCCGGGCCGGGGCTCCGCACTCCTCGGAGCTCACGCCGTGGTCGAAAGGAACGTCGCCGGTCGCGGCCTCGTACAGCGTGATGCCGATTCCCCAGACGTCGGCCGCGGGCCTGAGCATCCCGCCGCGGGCCTGCTCGGGAGCGAGGTGACAGAAGGTGCCGATGCCCGGCGGGGCGGGTCCGGGTGGGCGGGCGATGCTGAGATCGAGCAGCTTTGCGCGCCGGCAGCCGACCACGATGTTGGACGGCTTCAGGTTCACGTGCAGTAGGCCGTTGCCGTGCAGGTAGTGCAGCGCCGAGCACATATGCAGGCCGAGGACGGCGAGGTCGTTGGCGGCCAGACGGCGCCGCCGGCGGTCGATGAGGTGCGAGAGGGTCTCCCCGGTGAGGGTCTCCAACACCACGAAGGGTTCCGGGGTTTCACCCGTCTCTTAGCCTCGGACCAGGTGCGGGTGGGTGAACGCCTGGAGCCGACGGCCCTCTTGCAGCAACCGCTCGCGCAGCGGCGACTCGCCCCCTCGGTCCGGGCGCACTGCCTTCACGACACATAGGCACTCCCGTTCCTGGCTCCAGTCGTCGTACAGGTCCAGCCAGCGGGTACGGCACAGGTGCGCCAGTACCTCGTAGCGCGGGACCACCGCCGTTCCCCCCGCCAGCGGCGGTGGCCCGGGGGCTTCGGTCCGGCTCATGGCAGTACCTCGGCCATCGGGGTGTCGCCGGTGTCGTGCAGTCGGTAGAGCCGGGCGTACGCCGCACTGCGGGTGAGCAACTGGTGGTGGGTGCCGCGGTCGGCGATACGGCCGCACTCAAGCAGCACGATCTGGGTGGCGTCGCGGACGGTGAGCAGGTTGTGGGAGATGAGGATCGTCGTCCGTCCGCTCATCAGCAGGCGCAGTGGTTGCAGGATGCGACGGCCCGATTCCGCGTCGAGGCCGGTGGTCGGCTCGTCGAGGATGAGGAGGGGCGCGTCACGGATCATGGCGCGGGCGATGGCGAGGCGCTGCCGTTGTCCACCGGAGAGCAGCCGGCCGCGCTGGCCCACCACGGTTTCGTAGCCCTGGGGCAGTTGGCTGATGAAGCCGTGGGCATCGGCGGCGTGGGCCGCGGCGACGATGTCTTCCTCGCTCGCATCCGGGCGGCCGTAGGCGATGTTGTCCCGCACCGTGCCGTGGAAGACCAGCGTCTCCTGGAGCAGCATGGCGACGTTGTCCCGTAGCTCGTCCAGGCGCAGGTCGTGACCGTCGAGGCGAAGGGTTCCCCGGTCCGGGTCGTAGAAGCGCAGCAGCAGCTTGGCGGCGGTCGGCTTCCCGGCACCGCTCGCCCCGACGAGCGCCAGTGTCTCGCCGGGCGCCACGCGGAACGAGACCCCCGAGAGAGCCGGGCGGGAGGTCCCGGGGGAGCGGAAAGAGATGTCGTCGAACTCGATCTCACTGCGGCTGCGGCCAAGCGCCCGTGGGGTCGTGGCCTGGACGACTCGGGGCCGCTGGTCGAGCAGCTCGATGATCCGCTCTGCGCCATCAGGACCCTCGGCGATGCACAGCAACCGCCGCACCCGCCGCACCATCCGCCGAAGGCGGCTCGCCTGGTGAGGGCACGCGTCCTCCCCGCCCACACCATCGCCATGGGCGTCACCCCGGGAACCACATATACGAAGCAAACCCCAAAAGGGATTCAATTGAAGTCTCACCAAAGGCCGACACCGAACGACGACCACGCCGGGTTGCCAACGGCAGCCCTCTGCGTAGCACCGCATCCTCACGGTTGACGCTCACTCCCCCACCAGCCCCGGCCCCGGCCGACCGTCAGACCCACCACCTGAGCTGACACAGCGGTGGGAACAGCGTCGGGCAGACCAGCAGACACGCATCCTGATCGATTGCCGGGGCCGCGAAGGTCCGCAGCGCATCGCGGCGTGGAGATCCGCACCCCGCTCGACTGTGGCCCTGAGGGTGACAACGTTGCGCTGTCGCTCTGCATCCGACCCGTACATCCATGACCGCAGTCCTCGCAAAGTCCCGTCCGACCAGGCGAACACACCACCACCACTGCGCCCTAGAACCCCTTCGGCCACCCGGCTCTCGACCGCGGCGTTTTGGCCACGACCGCCCAGAGGGCAACCCGCTTCCGGCGAGGGCCGGTGCACCCGGCACGCACGTGCCTTCGCTCTCCCGTGGGGTTCACACCACGTCCGAAACACATGAGTTCGAAACGCCGGGTCCTCTCGTTGAACGCCCCGACATCCCAACTCGCGCTCTGGAGACTGCCATTCACCCCCTTCCCGCTTCTGCGACCGCTCCCGCGCTTCTTCCTGCCGCCCCTGAGCAGACCGCACCCGCCAGGACCCCGGTCCACGCCGCTCCGCGCGCCCGCCCCACCGCCGGCATGTCCAGCTCAGCACGTCCGGACACGGCCTGGGAGGCATGATGGTGTTCCTCCGGCGCAAGGCGCCCCAGCAACCCTCGCCTTCCGAGAGCGAAAACCTGCTGTTCAGCGGCGTTCTGCGGCATGACAAGACATGGGCGCAGCATGAGAACCCGTTGCTGAGGCTGTCGTTTTGGAAGATGGCCCGGCAGTTCCCGGCGATGATGGCCACTGTCGCCCGAGCCGCGTGGCGGGAAGACCGGCGGGCGCTTCTGGTGCTGCTCGCAGCCGGCCCTCGATGGTGACCGTGGATCCGGAGAACACAGCTCACCAGTCGGCCATGCCCTCATACCGCACTCGAGCACGCCCCAGGTTCCCCTGGCGATGAGCATAAGGCTCCCGCCCGCCGCCACGGCGGCCGGTCAGAGAGACCGCCTGCGTCACATCTGCCCCGCCCCCTGCCGCCCCGGGCAATCCGCGCAGTCCGTAGCCGGCTGACCCCGCCGTCAACGTTACGGCGCTGGCGCCAGACATAGCGCCACACACCGTCAACCAGACGACCACAAGAACTGATTCGCGCGGTCGACGGAGGAAGAACACGCATGAACCTCGACGGGCCGGATCAACAAACTACCGTTAGGGAACTCGCTCGGAAACCATGTCGGCCAGCTGGCCCACAGGGACTTCTTCGGATTCGACGGCAACTGACCGGCGGCTACTGTCAGTAGCCGGAGGTCGCGCCTGACGTGACACCGGGAATTACGCAAAGGCGCCCAGTCTCAGGCAATTTGATGGCTCAGTAACCACGCCGGCACTGCATGTTACTCGGTGAATTCCACAACTACTCCCCAGTATTCGCGAGGGATGACACAGCGTCATTGCGCCCGCCGGTGAAGGTGCTGTAGTAATTCTCGTGTGCTTCCTGAGCACGGCAGCCCAGAGAGGTTCCGCTGGTGTTCGCTTCCTTCTGTCGCGCACGCGGCAGCGGGTATGAGCAGCGGAATTAAGTGGTAGCAGGGCGCGCATGCGAACGAGGTAGGGCAGGGCCAGGCCCGAACCGAATTCGCGAAAGCGCGCGTCGGCTGGTCGCGCATGGACTTCGCCGGGTGACGACTCGGCGCGCTCCCGCATCAACCGCCCAGCGGGCTGCCGCAATACATTCCCCCACACTTCGAAAGAGTCCATAGATGCGCCTTCCCCGCGCCTTAACCCTGTGGAGAACATTGACAGTGATCGCCTTAACAGCGATCACAGCAGGGTTCCTGCTCAGCGGTGGCAACGCCCAGGCCGGCTCCGTTACCGGCACCGTGACCGGCGGTCAGACCAAATACCGCAGCATCAACGAAAGGTCGTCTCCGAGCCTTTCCGCCCACATCGTCGGCCATGCCGGCACGGGCAGCACAGTCTCGATGACGTGCCGCGTCCAGGGTGACGCAGTGGAGCACGACCCACGATGGATCTGGTCGGACTCCGGATCCTTCTACATAGCCAACGCGTTCATCAAAGGAAACACCGACAACCTGCCGGCCTGCCAGTCTTCGCGCCCCAAATCCGGCGGGCGCACGGCCCTCACCATAGACATGCAGAAGCAGGTTCAGGACCAATGGTGCTGGGACGCCAGCGGACTCACCATCGCCAAGTTCTGGGGTTACACCAAGTACAACCAGTATGACTTCTGTCGGCTTGCAGCCCAGAACCGAAACCTCAGCTGCAACGACCAGCCAGCCACGCTCGACGACATAGCGAACGGCCTTGCCAACATCGGTCTGAGCAACACCGGATACGACCTCTCCCAAAGCGCCTCCTTCTCACAGGTCGGCAAGGAGATCGACGGCGGGCGCCCCTTCCCTGTTCGCATCGGATGGAATTCCGGCGGTGGCCACATGAACGTCATCTACGGCTATGACCCATCATCACAAATGATCGCGGTCGGTGACCCCTGGCCATCCACGCAGACCTATACCTGGTGGAACTACAACGACTACGTCAGCAACTCGTCGTTCCAATGGACCCATTCACGCATCGGGATACAGAAGTAAGGCGGGCGGCAAATGCGTGGCAAGAGAATTTCCAAACAACGACGTGCTGCTCGTCTCGCGAGTCTGTCCGTCTCCCTCGGCGCGGCGGCGACCCTGCTCTCCACCGCCTTCTGCGGCCAGGCCCAGGCAGCTGACGGGCCGAGTGCCGTTCCCGACTACCAGGGCGCGCGCCAAGTGCTCCAGAGCACACAGGTGCACAACACAGTCGCACAGTTCCTCAGCACGACGGCCAACGGTGGCGCCGACGGCGGCTCAGGTGCGGCGGCGCCGATGGCGACCGAACCGCCCGACGGCCAGCAGACGTTCACCTTGAACGCCCCGGTCGCGCTGTACGAGCTGGCGCCCGACTTCGTCACCGGGAAGGCGAAGCCGACTCCCGACCACGTCGTACGCCTGTCGCATCTGGCCTCTCTGGCGAACGGCACCAACGGACACAAGGCCACGGTCCTGCTCTCCTCCGCGGCCAAGAGCGGCGGCAAGAGCTGGCATCTGGCAGGCGTGCGCGACGGCGACAGCGATGTCACCTATGCCCGACAGGCAGCGGGCCCCTCAACGGTCTTCACCGAGCCTCAGATCCATGCCTGGTACCGGCTGAAGAACAACACCGTCGAACCCCTCAACCGGGAAGCAGCCTCAGGTCTGCGAGGCAAGCAGGCGGTGACGCTCGACGCCTACCAGAAACTGGTGCACGACCGCTACGCAGACAAGCTGCCGGGGTCCGCATACGACCGCAAGGGGCTGGCCGGCGGGTACGGCCTGGCGTCTCCGCCCTCGACCCCCATGCTCCTCGGCGGCTCAAGCGCGGCAGCAGCCGTACTGGCCGGCGGCACGATCGCTCTGCTGCGCGCCAAACGCAGGCGATCGCAAGTAAGTTGATCCACCACGCCGACATGAACGTCTCGATGGCGGAGCCCGACTGAGCCCATCCCATGGGGACTCTGGCACCGGATTCCTGATCGAGTCCGGTGCCAGAGTCCCCCGGCACATACCCGCCTTACCTGACGGACTCCTCAGAAGGCTTCCACCTTCCGGAGGTGATCGCTCCGTTTCCACTGGTCGGGCATGGACTCCGGTCGACGGCGGGAGAGTTCGGGTGGTTCACCGTTCGTGTCGCTCGTCGGGTGAAGACCTCGCATTCTGCGCCGACGCAGCTGGCTGAGCGAGTTGATGATCGCGGTTCGCACATACGAAGGTCCCTCACCCGACGTGCGCTCGAACGCAACAACAGGGCCGCGGCGGGCTGGGGAAGGCGACCCGGCCACCGCTGGAAGCACGGCGACGCCGGGGGCTTTCGTCGTCTTCGAGGACGAGGCGGACTGTGCACACTTTCGTGCAGCTCGACTGCCAAAGGACCGCCTTGATCGCGACTGTGCGGGAACGGCCCAGACATGACCATGGAAGGCACCCGCGCACGTACGTTTGCCCGCTCAGCGCTCCAGCCGACCGGCCCCAACTTGAACTGGGCGTCTCGGCATATCGGCGAAGCCGTCGACGAAGGAAGCGGTCCATGCCACACATGCCCGGTATCCGTTCGGCTGCTGGGCGCGGCGCAGACTGCTGCCGGCAATCACAGACAGCCCCATCTGCCCTACCCAGGCCTTGAAGAAGGGAGGGCCATATCGCCTCTGCGTGCGCGGCACCGACAGTGCGGCTGACTGGCGCCAGTGGTAGCCACCCTGGCCGTGTCGGCCGACAGGTCACGTGCCAGGCGTGCGCCCCGGGCAACGAGGCGTGGAGATGCCTTCACGACTCCGCAGCGAATGCGCGTCCCTCAGCCACAGCCGCCCGCTGTGGGGGCTGTGGCGGTGCTCCGGTGCGACTGACCGGTGGCGGCCCGCCGGCGGAGCGGTCGATTTTCCACCGAGGAAGCGAACCTGATGCGAATCTCCGAGCTCAGCCGACGCAGCGGGGTCTCCGTGGCCACGATCAAGTACTACCTCCGGGAAGGGCTACTGCCCTCCGGCAGACCGACGGCGACCACTCAGGCCCAATACGGCGAGCAGCATCTGCGGCGGCTGCGGTTGGTACGGGCCCTCATCGGCGTACGCGGACTGTCCGCGCACGCCACCCGGGCAGTCCTGATCCTGTTGTCGCAGGATCGGGAAGGCACCCACCGCGTGTTCGGCCTCGCCCCCAGCATGATTCGGATCACGGATGAGACCGCAGGGGACAGCGAGCAGCAGGCTGAGGTCGATCGGTATCCTCGCGCGGAGGGTGACCGCGGATGGCCTCGATCGCCGACCCGTCCCGCCTGGCAGTCCGCACCTTCCCGGCCTTGGCAATCACGGCACAGGCCCACCGGCACCCTCGCTGCCGACCTCCCCCGCCTCGTCGCTGCGTCAGTGGGTCACACCGTCGGCAGGCACTGTCACCGTTCGCCTGCCTCGGGGGCCGTCCCGGTGGCACACGGGGCCTGTTCCGGTCGGGCGGTCTCCGCCAGGCCGATCCGCTGGTGGACCTTGCGCAGCCATCCGGGCAGGTACCAGCCGTGGTCGCCGAGCAGGGCAAGACAGGCCGGCGTCAGCGCGCCGCGGATCAACGTCGCGTCCAGCAGCACGGCCAGGCCGCTGCCGAGGCCGAACATCTGCATGAAGCTGACCGAACTCGTGGTGAACGCCAGGAGGCTCACGGCGAGGAGCGCGGCGGCGGCCGATACGATCCCTCCGCTGCGAGCCAGCCCTTGCGGCACCGCCTGCCTGGCAGCGAGGCCCTGGTCTCGCAGTTCCTTGATCCGGCTGATCACGAAGACCTCGTAGTCCATGGAGAGGCCGAAGACTATACAGAACATCAGCAGTGTCATCGCCGTGTCCATCGGCATGGCGGTGAAGCCGAGGAGCGATGAGAAGTGGCCTTCCTGGAAGATCCACACCATGGCTCCGAGGATGGCGCCGAGCCCGAGTGCGTTGAGTGCCAGCGCGCGCAGCGGCTGCACCACGCTGCCGGTGAAGAGGAAGAGCAGGACGAAGGTGGTGACGGCGATCACCGCCACTGCGAGGGGCAGCCGGGCAGCGATGGCCGCCTTGGTGTCGACGAGTTGGGCAGTGGCCCCGCCGACCAGGGCGGTGGATCCACCTGGAGGTCGTAGGGCGCGGATCCGTTCGACCAGCTGCTGTGCGCGACCGCTTGACGGGTCGAGGCTGGTGCGCACGATGAGGTGCTGGAATCCGGGGACGGCCAGGTGGGGGTCGGCGGGCGCGGTGGCGTTCGGGGCGCCCGCGGTGAACGTACCGGAACTGGCCTGGACCACGGCGACAGCCGGCAGGGCCGCGAGGTCCCTGGCGTAGCGGGCTACCGGGGCCGTCCCCTCCACCACCACCTCGACCGTGTTGCCCGTGCCGCTGGGGAACTCCTGGCGCAGGGCGGTGGCAACCTGCCTACTGTCCGAACTCTTCGGCAGAACATGCTCGTTGGGGGTGCCGAACCCGGCCCGCAGCAGTGGCGTGGCGGCCACCAGCAGCAGGGCGACGGCGGGCAGCGCACAGCGCAGTGGCCGGCGCACCGCCGCTTCCCCGATCCGGCCCCACAGCGGGGATCCCTCGTCCTCACGTCGGGTGCCACGCCGTGTCGCCTTCGAGCGGGCGATGCGGCTCCCGGCGACCGTGAGCAGCGCCGGGGTGAGCAGGACTGCCGTGGTCGCGGCGATGGCGATCACGCCGATCCCCGCGTAGGCGAAAGACCGCAGGAAGTAGAGCGGGAAGAGCAGGAGAGTGGTGAGCGCCGCCGCGACGGTGGCCGCGGAGAACAGGATGGTACGACCCGCGGTGGCGACCGTCAGCGCTACGGCATCCCTCAATTCGGTTTGTTGCAGGGCGAGTTCGCGGAACCGGCTGACCATCAGGAGCCCGTAGTCGATGGCGAGGCCCAGTCCGAGGGCTGTGGTCAGGTTGATGGAGAAGACCGAGACATCGGTGAGGCGGGCGATCACCGCCAGCTCGGCCAAGGTGCCGAGGATCGCCACCACTCCGATGGTCAGGGGTATCAGGGCGGAAATCAGTCCACGGAAGACCAGGATCAGAAGGATCGCGGTGATCGGAACGGCGATCACCTCGGCCGCCTTCAGATCCTCGGCTACCTGACCGGTCACATCGTGGTTGGTTCCTGCCGGCCCGCCTGCCAGGACGGTGAGTTCGCGGTCGGCCCTGCTGCCATGGGCGTATTCGGCGATCAGCTGGTCGGCCCGTACGCTCACCTGCTGTTGGTCTCCGGCCAACCGGACCAGGATCAGTGCGGCGCGGCCATCACGGGACCTCAGGGCGGGGATGGGGTTGCGCCAATAGGAGGTGAGCCCTTTGACCCCCTTCGCGTGGGCGACCTGGTCCGTGATGGCCCGCCCCGCCGTCTTCGCGGCGGGGGTGTCGACCGTGCCGTGGCGAGGGCGGGCCAGCAGGGCGAGATCGACCGTCCCACCGAACTTCGCTTCCAGCTGCCGTGTGGCCGTGGCAGAAGGGGCGTTGGGGTCGTCGAATCCGCCGGCCTTGAGTTCACCGAACGCACCGAACCCGGCGGCCCCCGCGACCAGCGTGAGCATTCCGGCCAGGACCAGGACGGCGCGTGCGTGACGGGAGAGAAAGAGGCCGAGTCGTCGCAGCATGCGGACGCCTTCCGAGTAGGACATCGACGGAGACCGACGAGGTTCACGACGTAAAGTTGGATGCTCGACATTCACCTGGGTGTGGCCTGCGGGGCGGTCCGCCGACTGCGGGCCCCGGGAGCCGGCTCTCCGCACTTCGCCCTGGTCGGACCCGGGCTGTTGCGGACGGCGGGCCGATCTCTCTTTCGACGGGCTCCTGGACGGCCTGTCGGAAGGCGAGGGCCAAGCGTCGGTGGATCGGGCCACCGACGCCGTCATCGAGGCCTGCGCGGTGCAACCGTGGAATGGAAACAGGCCCTTGACCCCCTGCCTGTTGCGGGAGCGCCGGCGCTCTCACCTAGCCCTGGCTCGCAACGCCGGCCAGCACCTTGCGCAGTGAGTCGGGTACCTTGGTCGGCCGTGTGTCGTTGTTCGGGCCTCGCATACAGGCGACCCGCTGGCGTCCCCGTGCGACGAGCCGTTCACCCTCCGAACCGAGCCTGACGTAGTCGAAGGCAAAACCTATTTGCGTCTGTGTCACATCCTCCAGGCGCATGCGGATCGACAGTTCGTCGAACGCGGTGATCTCGGCGAAGAAGTCGCAGTCGCATTTAAGGGTGAAGAGTTTGAGGTCGCCGCGAATGTCGTCCAGTACGTCCGGCGCATTGTCCCGGAGGAACATCTCGCGGCAACGCCCCTGCCATCTGAGGTAGTTGACGTAGTAGACATTGCCGACGAGGTTGGTCTCCTCGAATCCGACCAGGTGGCGGTACTCGTAATAGGGCAGCAAGGTCAGTCGTCCCCTTCGGTGAGTATCGTGAAGACCACCGGTTCGTCACGCCCGCGCAGCATGGCCGGAAAGCTGGCGATCCTCGCTTTCCCGGCGCGCAGCTCAACCCAGCGATCTTTCCTTCTGTGCGTCGCGACCGTCAGCTGGGCGCGGGCGTGTCCGGCTTTCCGCAGACACTCCACCGCACCCCAGACCCGGGTAGCGGCGAGCGAGAGATCCTCGCCACGTTCCCGGGCCAGTAGTCGAGCCAGCCTGAGCCGACCGGCGCCGATCAATCCGCTCCACTCGTCGGCTGACCGTTCCACGACAGCCTCCACATCGCATCCGACCGGTGCCGTACCCGCCACAGCGAACGTCGTCCCGGCGCCGTGCGAGGAGGAGACCGCCAACTCGCCGTCGATTTCCGGCTTGCCGTCCGGGCGGTACCGTACGGTCGTCTCCTGGCCCAGAGCCCAACTCACAGCTTTGGCTGTCTGCTGCCGGCGGGCAGACTCCCCCTCGGCCGGTTCGTCGCCGTCCGGCCATACGGCACAGCGAGGTACCCGGTCCAGTACCGTCTCGGCCTGTCGTTCCAGGTAGGGGCCGAGCAGTGTCGGCTCCCAGGGGCCCGTGCCGTCCTTCTTGCGCACTGCCTGAAGGCGCAGCCCCTCCCAGCGCTCCACGAGCTGCCCTGCCGGGTCACATACGTCGAGGTCGTACACGTGCGTGTCGCCGTCCCGATGGCGTTCTTCCGCATACAGCGTCACGGTGTCGATGTCGCGTACAGTGCGCGGATCGGCCGGCCGGAGCCGTTCGATGGCGACCGGCAGGAGAGTCGCGTCTGGCACGCAGCACTGGCCCGAGTGGATGAGGGCGTCCCGTGTGCCTGGATCCCCGAGAACCAGTTCCCCGGGCAGGAAGCCGGCGAACCAGTCAGCGGCCGGCACGTTGGAGATCTCGGCTGTGCAGTGCTTCGCGGCAAGCCGCCGGTACCCGAGCAGCCGCTGGAACCGGGCCCCCTGGAAGAGAACGGGACCGTAGAGCTCCTGCTCGGGGTCGAGCGGGAGGCGCAGCGCCGAGTCCGCGAGCGGACCTCGGCGGTCATCTGTCGGTGCTGCCCCGGAGTACCGCAGGGTGGCGCGGAAGTGGTCGGCCTGGAAGCCGGTCTCACTGCTGCGGATGACCGCCTCGACGACCTCATCGTCCTTGGCGAGTGCCGCGACCCTGATCGTCGTCGTGCCGTCGGCGGGGACGACGATGGGTCGCAGGAACTCGACGTCCTCCAGGGCGGGCGGTTCCGAGTGCCCGGTGAGCGCCGATGCGACCTGGGCCATGGCTTCCATGCCGAACACCGCGGGAAACAGCAGAGCGCCGTCGAGCAGGTGGTCCGCCAGGTAGAGGTCACCGCCGGCGGACAGCTCGGAGTCGGCGACAAGCTCGATGCCCGGGTAGTGCACCTGCACTCGGTCGACGAACCGCAGGAGGGGAAGGTCACGGTGCTCCATGGTGAGCGTCGGCAGTGCACCGGCACGCCCCATGACGACGAGCGCGGTAGGGGCTTGCGGGTCCGCAATCGCCTGCTTGAGCACGGTGATGCCTTCGTCGGTCGGAATCGGCTCGATCCCCTCGCGCATGAGGGATTCGAGGACGCCCAGCCGCGCGCCCATGCCCGTTCCGGACCACACCGACCACTCCAGGGCGATGCAGCGGCAGTTCGGATAGCTGTCCCGGATCCTTCGGGTCAGATCGGTGAGCCAGTCGTTCGCGGTGGCGTAGTCCGCTTGGCCGCGCAGGCCGGCGCGCCCGATGATGCTTCCGAAGGTGATCAGCAGCCGCAGCGCTCCGGGATCGGCGGCGGCAAGAACCGATTCCAGCCCGGCTGTCTTCGGCGCGAGTGTCTGCTGAAAGGCCTGCTCGTCAAGATTCGCCAACGAGCTGGGCACGTTACGGCCGGCGCCGTGCAGTACTGCTGTCACCGGTCCCAGAATCAGCTGTACCTCGTTGACGGCAGCTTTGACCTCGTCTGCGGAGGTGACGTCCGCCTGAACATAATGGAGGGGCGCCCCTGCTGCGGCCATGCGGGCCAGGTTCGCGGCCAGCTCCGGGTCGCTTTCCGGCGCCGAACGCCCCAGCAGCCCGATCGAGGCGCCCGTGTCGCGGGCGAGGGCAAGCGCGCACTCCGCCGTGATGCCCTTGCCGCCTCCCGTGACCAGGAGCACGTCGCCCGGCACCAGCGGCTTCTCAGCAGCCCGATCGGCCGCGAGTGCCAGAGGGCGCAGCACCGGCACCGTACGCAGACCGGCCGCGTCGTAGCGGACCTCGCTGAAACCGGCGGTCGCAGCTACATCGCCGACAATCTTCAGCACCGCCTGCCGCACCCGCTCAACCGACATTTCCTGCGGCAGCGGAAGGGTGATGACGGTGGTGACGATGTCCGGCGCTTCCAGGTGCAGCGTCTTGGCCAGGCCCGCCGCACCGCGTCGGTCGCCGACAGCGACGAAGCGCGCCGGCCTCTCAGCGGCCAGCGCTGCGCGCGCCGCGGCCAGCATCAAGGCCACGTGCTCCACATCGCAGTCCTGCGGCAGGCAGAGCAGCACACCGCCTCCGCATCCTGCCTGGTTCAGCGCATCGTGCAGCTCGCGGGCGACCGGATGCGCATCGGGCGCGAACAACTTCCAGGCACCGGAGGTAGCCGGCGCAGCGACCGGCCCGGCCTCCGCTGGTACGAAGTCCAAGGAGAAGGCTCGCACCCACGGCGCGACGCCCTGGGCCACCCGCTGCCCCGGCTCTTCCTCACGTGAAGTGCCGCCCAACTCATCCAGCATGTCCGCGAGTTCGGCGAGGGTGGAGGTGGCGAAGGCCGACGTGGCCACCGGGGCGGGCAGCCCGAGTTCCCGGGATGCCTGATTGACGATCTGACCGACTGTGATGGAGCTCAGGTGCAGTTCGTCCAGCGGGTTGCTGTGCGGGGTGACGGCGGTGAGGGGCAGCTCGGCCCGATCGGCTGCGAGCCTCATCAGCACCTCAAGGCTGCCGGCAACCGGGCCGTTCGACCCGGTTGCCGCCACTTCACGCTCCTCGGCGCAGGCAGGGCTCTCGGCCAAGCCCGCCGTAGACGCCGGCCCGGCGTCCGCCTCCCCCGTGCCGGACATGCCGTCCGGAGCGGATTCGCACGGACTGGTGAAGAAGGCGAATTCCTTGCCCAGCGGAAGCGGCCTGGTGAAGCGGTCGCCGAACAAGGCGTCGTACCTGACAGGTGCACCCAGTACATATGCCGCGCCGATGGCGTGCAGGAGGCCGGAGAGCGACGGACTGTCCGTCTCCAACGACAGCACGGGGACCGTCGGGGCGATCTCGCTCGCCAGTCCCCGCAGTACTCGGCCTGGGCCGACCTCAAGGAGCAGGTCGACATCGGCGGCCAGCCCGGCCACGGCCTCGTTGAACCGGACGGGATCGATCACCTGGCGGACGAGCAGTCGTCGAACGTCGGTGTCGGAGGCCAGTGGCTCCCCGGTGACCGTGGACACCATCTTGCGGCGCAGCGGTGCGAAAGGTATGCCCGCGAGGTGGGTTCCGAGTGCGGTGGCCGCCGGGGCCACCGCCTGAGAGTGGAACGCGTGCGACACGGCGATCCGGGCAGCACTGTGCCCCTGGTGCGCCGCGCGCTCGCACACCCGCTGGACGGCGTCGCCCGGGCCGGAAATCACCGTCTGCGTCGGACTGTTGTAGCCGGCGATCACCACCGGCTCACTGGCCAGCAGCGATTCGACCAGTCCCGGTGCGGCAGCGATGCTGGCCATGGCCCCATCGCCGTCGCTTGCCTCAGCCATGATGCGGCCCCGCACCGCGGCGAGGTCGAGCAGGGCGCCCTCGTTCATCGCGCCGGCCCAGTGCAGTGCGGTGAGCTCGCCCAGGCTGTGGCCGACTGCCCCTACCGCCTCGATCCCGAGCGATTCGAGTACCTGGAGACCGGCCACCGATGAGGTGACGATGCGGGGCTGGGCGATTGCCGTCGCCACCGAGGCGTCCGCGGTGGGAGGTTGGTTCGCGCGGTAGAGCGCGTCGACGCTTTCGAACCGACGGCGTATCGCTCCGCCGTCCCCGCGCCGCCCGACGCCCTGCCCCGGGAAGAGGAAACCGGTCCGCGGCTGCGACGTGGCGATGCCGAGGAAAACGCCGCTGTCGTCGTCGATCACCGAACGTCTGCCGCTTTCCAGCAGGGTGAGCAGCCTGCCGAAACGCTCGGCTGCCTGTTCGGGCGCGTTGGCGACAATTGCCGCCCGAAGTGGTCTGCCCGTGAGTTCGGTTCGCAGGGTGGCGGCCAGGTCCGACAGTTCAGCGAAAGACAGCCGCGCGCTGAACCCGGCGAGTTTTTCGACTCGTTCCCGTAGCGTTCTCTCACTGTCGGCATCGAGCAGCAGTAACTCGCAGTCCTGGCGGGAACGTTCCAGCATTCGAGTGACCTTGCCGAGCTTCGCTTTGCGTACGCCATCGGCGTGTTCCACGACGACGTGGGCGTTGATGCCGCCGAAGCCCATCGAGGAGACACCGGCTCTTATGGGAGCGTGCGCTGGCCACGGCTCGGCGGCGGAGGGCACCCGTACAGCAGGACGCTCACCGGTGAGTTCAGGGTGGGGATCGATGTGGCTGGTGGCTGGGGGGATGACCTGATGACGCACCGCCAGGATCGCCTTGATCAGACCTGCGGCGCCTGCCGCCGACTTGGTGTGCCCGAAGTTGCCCTTCACCGTGCTGATCGCCACGGGCGGTGCCTCGGGGTTGGCTGCGCGGCGTGCCTCGGAGAAGGCCCGCAGCTCCGTGGCGTCGCCCACCGCGGTACCGGTGCCGTGACCCTCAAGGAAGGAGACGGAATCGATGCCGAACCCGGCCCTCGCATAGGCGCGTGCCAACGCCAGTCGGTGACCGCTCGCCTCGGGACGTGTGATACCGCCCTTGCCGTCCGACGAATAGCCCCAGCCGGCGATGGTCGCATAGCGGAAGCGTTTTTGGGCCAGTGCGTCGGTATCGCGCATCAGCACGAGCATTCCGCAACCCTCACCGGGCCAGAAGCCGTTGGAGTTCCGGTCATAGACCCGCATCTCTCCGGTGGCGAGGGCACCGGTCTTGGCGAAGCCGATGACCTCGAACGGATCGATGCTCAGGTCGACTCCGCCGGCGATCGCGACGTCCAGCCGGCCGTCGGCCAAGGCATCGCATGCCATGGACACCGACAGCAGGGAGGAGGAACAGGCGCCGTCGACGGTGAATCCGCCGCCGTTCACGTCATAGTGGTTGCAGATCCGGCCCGCGATGGTGTTGGCCAATCCGCCGGCGAGGGAGTCCTCTCCCACCGGTGGAAAAGGGCCTTTGTAACGCTCTTCGAGCTCCGCGAGAAAAGTCGCGACCATGGTGTCGTCCCAGCCCCGCTCCTGGAGGGCGGCACCGACGGTGCGACGTACGTAGGGCCAACGTAGCCGCATCAGGTTCGCCCGGGAGAACTCGCCGCCAAGGGTGTTGCCGATCACGACTCCCGTGGTCGCCTGCGGCAGGCCGTTTCCGCCACCGAACCCCGCGTCCTCAAGGGCGCGGTCCGTGGTGTCCAGCGCCAGCCAGTGCGTCATGTCGGTGGACCGGTAGGTGCTGCCAGGGACGCGGTGTTTCACCCGGTCGAATGTGAAACCGTCGATGACGGCGGCCTTAGGGGCGTAGAACCGGTCGGGAGCCTTCGGGTCGGGCGAGTAGTAGTCGGCTAGACGCATGCGCCCGTCGGGCAGGCGGCGGAAAGCCCTGCGGCCGGCAAGCACGTTCTGCCACAGCTGGTCGGGGGCGTCAGCGTCCGGGTAGCGGCACGCCATGCCGACGACAGCGACTCGCGGATGGTTCATGCGGGAACGATCTCCGTTCTGGTCGGGTACCTCTTGCTGCATGCGCCCTGGCATGGATGTCGGCGTCAGCGGCGGCGCCTCGGGATCGGGCCGGCGCCAAGGGGCATCGGGCCGCGACGGTCACCGCCACTGGGCAGACCAGGGCCAACCAGTCAGCGTGTAGCGTCGGTTCGCTTCCTCGGCTCGGTCGGCCGGATCGCCCCGGAGCGAGTCCAGCAGTCCGTTTGCGAGTGCCTCGGCCGCGGCGGGCGACACCGCCTCCCGACGGCGCCCTACCGAATTCCCCGGCACCGCGCCGCGGTCGAGCACCGTCAGCAGCATCGCCCGATCCCGCGGGGCATCGGCCGGCCGCGGTACCCCTGAAGGAGGGAGCGCCCCCACATGGAAGACGATCACCCTGTGTGCACGGGGTGCCGCGGCCCGGAACGGGGGCGAGTGGCGCCTCCCATTGGGGCCGCTGGTCAGGGTTGGCATGTGGGTTGGGTTGCGGATAACGCGGAAAAGTGGCGCCTGGTCAATGGTCATCACCTTCTCCAATGGTGCTTGAATCGTCGGCCTGTTGGGAGCCGTTGATAATGGCCGATGGGGCAGCCAAATGGGCCGCTTCGCATGGACGATCGGGCAGGTGCCCAGACGACGGTGTCGGGTGTGGCTCTTCGACCGGTGGCCAGGATTTCGACGATCCCTGCTTCACGATCCGGCCGGAGGTGGACCCGGCATCAAGGAACGGGCCGACCGGGGACCGGCGGTAACCGCCTTCGTCTGCGGAACGCCCGACTGAGCCCACCAGGGCCGATCCGGCGATCCCGCACCCGGCCACGAACTGTTCTCCCACCGCGATCAGGCAATGCCACGACGCACCAGCGGGCGCCTCACGCCCCACCCCCTGCGCCACGCCTCGCCCACAGCAGCCGAGCCAACTCCGAGATCTCCGACGCCGGCCTACTCGCGGCCCCTCTCAGCCCTACCGACCTCGACAATCCCTCCCCGAAAGGTGGACCAGCGCCCATCACCTCGGCAGGCAGCGGCACAACATTGTCCTGCGGGCTGACGCCACGAGGGAGAAGCCAGCCGATGGCAGCCAGCTCGAAGAATGCGACGGGCGATCCACCCACCACGGACAAGAACTGTCCTACGTGCAGGGCACTCTCCACCTGTCGGCGCATCTTCCCGTGCTTCGCATCGAAGCCGATAGATGCCGACCAGCGAGCCGGCGCGGCCCATGTACCGCGCCGGCTCCCCATCCCCACACATGGGAGGGACCCGATCATCATGGCCCTGGACATCGAGCTGCTGGAAAAGGCCCTCAACCACACCACGCAGCGGCTGAACAATGTCACACTCGACCAGTACCAGCAGCCCACCCCGTGCAACGACTTCGACGTGCGAGCCCTGGCCAACCATCTCGTGGTCGGCAACCCCTACTACATCACCCTGGCCCAGGGCGGCGCCCTGACTTCTCCCTCGTCGCCCAGGACCAGATCGGCACCCAGCAGCCTGGGGAGATCTACGCCCGGGGCGCGAAGGATGCTCTCGCCGCCTGGCGGACCGAGGGGCATGCAGCGGCAGATGCCGCTGCCCGACTGCGGCACGGGGCCGCGGGTCGCCGACCTGCACCTGCTGGAAGCCGTCCTGCACCGCTGGGAGCTGGCCACCGCCACCGGCCAGGACCGCACCGGCGACCCCGCCGCGCTCCAAGCCGTACACGACCGCTGGTACGGCGACTCCGACGAGATCCGCGCCCACACCGGCCTGTTCGGACCGTCCAAGCCCGCGCCCGACGATGCACCGGCCCTCGACCCGATCGCCGCCTGCTTCGGCCGCACCGTCCGACTCGACCGACCCCAGGCCCCGAACGGGAACCCCCTTCGAATGACCACCCCGGCTCCCCCAATGAAGCGCCTCCCAGCCAACCCGGACGGCCCCAACTCCATGACCTCGCCTGGGCTCGCGCTCGCTCCTCACTCCCTCTCAGGGGGGTTATGCGAGTCTTGGGTGCTTCTCGTAACGCCTGAAGGCAGGTTGTCCGGTTCCGAGCCTTGCGGTTCCCTGTCGCTGCCCACCCCGACCTGGCGCGACCCGCCCCTCCTTGCTGCAACACACCCGACCAGCGGGAGCGTCGATGAGAGAACTCCTGGACAAGATCGAGACCCGGCAGCTGCTCATCCGCGAGACGGCCGAGCAACTGCGTGAGCAGATCGCTCGTATCGCCGAGCAACTCACCGCTGCCGAAGCAACCTTGAGACGTCTGGAGATCACCCGGGAGACCATCGTGGAGCTGGCCGCCGAGGACGGCGTCCCGCCACCAGAGCCGCCACCGCCCGGCCACCGCCCGGCTACCGTGAGATTCTGGCCGTCATCGAGAATGTTGGAAAAGTTCGTCACCACCGAATCTGCGCCCGTGCCTCATTCATGACACTCCTGCTCCACAACGCGCAGCGTCGTCACCGCCAGGCCCGAAGCGCCCCGTACGTGACCGTTGGGCACTGCCGTGGTGCGGTGGAAGAACTCGACGAACTCCGTTGCCCTGGCCGCCAAGAACGCCGTAGTGACGGACTCCGACATCACGCGGCACGCCGAGGGGAACCTGGTGCGCCTGGCGTCCGGAGCCTCTCGCCGCATACCAGTTGGCCGGGGCCACGTTGTTCACCAGCGCCGAGCCGTGCGCCATGTGTTCCGGGGCGGCGTACCCGAACCCGGGCTCTTCTCTCGTGCGGCGGACAGCACCCCGCCGCCCAGCACCGGCCTCTTCATAGCAGAGTCAGCCAAAGGCTCACAAATCACCCTCTCGCGACGCAGGCAGCGACGTGACGAGTCGTAGCCCTGGCTGCATTCACGCTCTGACCAGGATTTCGTGAATCCCGATCAGGAGTGGGAACGGCGGATCGTTCACCAGGTCTTGTTCGCCAAAGGTGCTGGGCGTCGATGAGTTCGCCTTTTGCCGGGCGCACCTGCGCTGAGCGGACCGGCGGATCGCCCGGTAAACCGTCGAACAAGGGTCGGCGTACGTCGGGCCGACATGCCTTATGGGCTCGGAGGCGGGCAGCACGGTGCATCACCCCCGTGTCCGGTAGCGAACCTGTACCTGTGGGCCAGGGCGATGCTGCCAGCGGAGAGGCCCCATCCTCTGGAGTGGGGTCTGGTGCCGCATCAGGCAACGTTCGCCCTGTTGTGACGCGCCGTCCGGACGGTGATCCGGTCGGCGCGTGGTGCGTCATGCTGGGTGGGTGGCTGAGCTTGTGCGGGTCCGCGAGATCGATGACGACGCAGGGCAGCGGCTGCTGCGGATCGTCCGGCGGGGCACCGGGTCGGCCGACCACGCCGGCCCCAAGGAGCAGGGCAGCATGATCCGCCGCTACATCATCTAATGGGCAGTGAACGGCGGTTGCTCCGTGGCTGCCACCGTGGACAGGACCAAGGTCTATACATCATCAGGGCAGACAGCCCTCTCGCCAGACTGACCTGGTCTTTTGAGCAGCACCCGAATGCGCGGATCATCACCGGCTTTCCAGGGCTCGGGTCATTCACAGGCTCCCGGGTGCTGGCCGAGATCGGTGACGGCCGATCCCGTTTCACCGACGCCAAGGGCCTGGCAGCCTTCGCCGGGGCCGCACCGGTCACCCGAGCGTCCGGCAAGAGCGTGTCGGTCATGGCACGCCGGGTCAAGAACCAGCGCCTGGCCGCAGTCGGCTACGTCTGGGCCTTCGCCGCCCTGACCGCCTCACCTGGCGCCCGAGCCCACTACGACCGTCGCAGAGAGGCTGGCGACCGGCACACCGCAGCCCGGAGAAACCTCTTCGACCGCATGCTCGGCTGCCTGCACCACTGCCTCACCGTCCGCACTGACTACGACGAGGCAATCGCCTTCCTCACCCCCAAGGCGCCCGACATCGCTGAGGCCGCTTGACGGATCAACCGCATCGGATGTCCGGCAAAACCGCCACGCCGAGGGCACCCGCCTGCGTCGGATCGTCGCCCGTGCCTGCGTGGCTTGAGCAGCGACCGCCCGAACGACCAGTCCTCAGCCCGCGGTTTTGATCAGCGGCGCATCCCGCGAGAGCTCCCGGAACCCAAGGCCGTAGTACAGCCCGCGCGCCGCGGGATGCCCCGGCGCACCCAGGCAGACGACCGTCGCATGAGTGGCCCCGGCGGCCCGCGCCAGATGCATCCCGTGCAGCATCATCGCCCTTGCCAGCCCGCGCCGCCGGTAGTCCGGATGCGTTCCGACCGGCTCGAACTCGACGGTCTTGTTCGCCTTGTCGAGCCACATGATCGTCGAAGATGCCATGGTTCCGTCCGGCGCCTCCACCAGAACGTGCAGGTCGCCACGGTACGCCGCCGTCTGCCGGACATCGTCGTAGCTTTGGGCCGTGTACGCCGAGGGGGTCCAGGCGTCCACATGGGCCCGGACCGCGGCCTCGGGTCCGGCTTCGTCGGCGGTGCGGAACCGGAATCCGGCCGGCAGCACCGGCTGCTCCACATCGGTGAGGTCCCGCTCGTTGAGCTGCGTCCAGTCGCCGGCGTACCCGAGCGCCTCCACGTCGGCCTCATAGCCGTGCGCCGCCCATCGCTTCAGGGCGAACTCCTCGGCGGCCGTGGGCAACACCGTGCGCGCGAGGCCGGCCGCCACACTGTCGTACCACTCGATCACTTCGTCGACCAGTTCGGCGTGGTCGGGATGGACCTGATAACTCAGAGAGGCGCCGGTGACGTCCGTGACCGACCCGTCATTGCGCCTCACCCGGCGCGGAAGAAAGGCCCAGCCCCACGCCACCAATTCGTCACCGGAGAACCACAGCCGACGCGGCCAGGTTGCGCCGTAGAGGGCGCGCCCCTGGCCCCAGACCCAGGCCAGCTCCCCGTACGAAGCGCCGGCGCTGATCACGTCCGGGCGGGTTTCCGTGACGCGCTGTGCCAGACCCTGCATGAGCGGTATGTCCGCGGCGGTCAAGAGCTCGGAGTCCCTCATGGTGCGCCACTGTGCCAGGACTCTGCTAACGGGTCGAACCGTTTTCCGGGGCCGCCGACCGCAGCAGCCAACAGTGCGACGTGCGAAGCGCATCGTCGCGGCGGCCGAACCGATGGCAGTCCAGGCAGCCGTGTACCCACCGCGGACATCAACCGACGCGCGTCACGACCTACAGCGCGAACGTTGCCTGAAACGGCACCAGGCGTGTATCGGAAGTGACTGGAGGTGCTTTGCTCCGTCATTCCTGAGGAGGTGAAGCCAGCCGGCGGCCGTCCTGGAACTCGGCAGGGACTTCGTCCTCCCACGGATCGATCCCACGGCGTCCTAGTTCTGTCAAACCATCCATCCCACTGCGACTCGGGAAGACGTCGTCCGCACCAGGGGGAGAACTCGATGGTGACGGTCGACGTGCCGCCGTCATGGATGATCAGCCCGTATTCCTGGAACGTGGCGGTGAAGTCGATCAGCGCGTCCGGGCAGGCGAAGGGGGCGCCGTGCTGGTCGCAGGGCGTGTTCACGTGGCTGTGTACGCGCATGGCCCGGGCCGTCGACCGGTCCGGGCCATGCAGGTGCTGGTTGATCAGTACTGGATGGTGTGGTTGTAGAGGATGTCCCGGGCCTTGGTGCCGGTGTCCAGGCCGTAGTCGGGCCGGTCGGTGACGAAGTACTCGCGGAAGCCGGACTGGTGGGTCTTGGTCATCATAGTGTTGCTCTTGACCCAGCCGCCGTCGACCTGGGACCACAGGTCGACCAGCGCGGTGGCGACGCGGGCCTCGCAGGCGTCGCCCGGGTCGATGCCGGTCGTGGAGCGGTTGTTGGCGAGATTCTGGGAGCTGCCGTTGCCCCAGTAGTAGGTGGTGTCGTTGAACGTGTGGAACGCCACCGCGTTGGCGAAGCCCTCGGTCCAGCCGCAGCTGGTGGAGGAGGTGCGGCTGACGTAGTGGGGCGAGCAGTTGGTCACGTTCGGCCACCAGCCCTTGTAGAGCTTGCCCATGAGGGCGTGGCCCGACTCGTGGACGACGGTGTGCTCGGAGTCGGGGTCGTTGTCCGCGAGGTGGATCTTGTCCTCGTTGGTCGACCAGTAGGTGCCGTCGGTGGAGCCGGGGTACCACTGGACGGTGATCGGCGTGCAGTGGCCGTCCCGCTGGCTGCCGGCCCAGCAGTTGGTGGTGGAACCGCGGTTCCACCACAGCTTGTTGAGGGTGTCGAGGGCGTGCCAGGCGCGGCTCTGCCCTTCGTTGGCGTACACGTTGCCCAGACTGGTGCTGCCCGAGACGTTGTCCTTCGAGTAGGTGGCGGTGGTGTAGAGGCGGCCGTTGCCGTCGACCACGGACCACGACTGGCCTGCCTGGGTCTGGAACTCCACCCAGGCCTTGGAGGTGACGGAGGTGGTGGGGGTGTAGCAGAGGTTGAAGCTGCCGTCTTTGTTGCCGGTCATTCCCGTGGCGAGCTTCTGCGTACCGCTGTTGGCGGTGGGCTGGCCCCACAGGGTGACGTTGGCGTTGTGGACCGGCTCGTCCCGGTTGGCCTTGCCGTTCCAACTACCGCCCTCGGCGGACTGGAAGCGGTTGCGGAAGGTACCGCTGATGCAGACCTGCGAGGAGTTCCCGGCCGGGCTGGCGGCGCGCGGGGCGGCCGGGGCGGAGGCGGCCGAGGTACGGGCCGGGGAGGGGGCGGGCGCCTTGGGGGTGACCGGGCGTTCCTTGCGAGCGCCCGGCGCGGGATGTTCGACCGGGGCCGGACGGGCCTTGGTGACCGATATGCCCTTGTCGGAGGAGCCGTTGGTCTTGCTGACGGTGAGTTCGACCGAGTCGTGTCCGGCGCGGCGCGGGTCGGGGTGGTCGATGTCGCTGATGTCCGCCTGGATCTGGGCGGGTCCGGCGGCGACCGCCTTGACCTTGAGATGGACGGTCTGGGTGCCGGGGGTGAGGGCAAGGGTACGGCTGGTGCGCTGGCCGAAGGTGTCCGTGGTGGGCGCGGTGAGTCCGGAGCCCTCGTCGTCGGATATCCGGAGTGCGGGCGGCAGTTGGAGGGACAGGCCGGCGCGTTTGACGTCGGTCTGCGCCTTGACGTCCGCGGTGAGAGTGGCCTGCTCGCCGACGGCGGGGAGGTGGTCGAGGGATGCGGTGACGCCGAGACAGCTCAGCGGTGCCTCGGAGTTCTTCTCCGCAGGGCGGATCGTGCAGGTGCCGGCGGGTGTGGGGGTGTGGGCCTGAGGGGAGCTGCCCGCGAACGCGGACGGCATGACAACGGCTGCCAGGCAGGCGCCTGCGCCTGCCATCGCGGTCAGAGCGGCAGTTCTGGGAACCCGTCTCCGGGACCGTATTCGGGACATGGTGTGCCTTCCTATGGCGTGCACAGCCGACTTCGGTGCACGCCGACGAGCGTGAGGGGGGTAAGGAACTGACCCTGGGCCACTTCAGCCGTCAAGCATTGGCCTTAGATGCACCGTGGGTAACAGGTGGCCGGAACGATATACCTCACGGCTTGCACATGTCACTGCCATCGGAGAAGAGAACGAGAAACAGGAAGCGCGGGGTTGGCGGATGCCTGGCTGTCACCGGACTCATCTGGCGGCAGCGCGACGTACGGAGAACCACTGCGCGTCGATGCCAGCGAGGTGAGGCGATCTACCGTTGCGGCAGGGCCTGTTGGCGGTCGGTGGTGCCCGTTACCTCTGACGTCCCAGCGCCCCTAGCCGGCTTGGTTTTGACGCCCCGTCCGTCACCACCTGCGGCTTCTCAGGGCCGGATTGCAGGCCCGGGCGCGGTGTCGGCTGAGCCGTGGCCCCGTAGAACCGTCGGAGTCAGCGGGCAGCTTCCCGGGCCGCGGGGTCTTCCTTCGGGCAGAGGCGTGATGGTCCATGTCGTCCTTTGGGCATCGGCGTTGTGTTCCGCGAGGCATGGCTACGCGCCGCGGCTCTGCCTTTCGGCAGACCGCTGACCCAGTCCCTGAGCGCCCGTCCGTGAACTCATCATTTTGGGGCTGTGTGCGCGTTGGCGCGAGCGAGTCTGCGCCGCAGGACACAACCTGCGCGCGGATTGAGCACCGCAGTCTGCGCAACGGCCAACCGGCACCGTGCCCACCAGCGATTTCATCGCCATTCGATCGGCCGTGGTTAGCGTCGACGACGTCCGATACAGGCAGCGTTCCCAGCGCCGGTCGTCCACCGTCCCTGTCTCAGCGGAGGCGAATCAGATGGTCAAGTCCGTCGTGAAGGGCGCATTCCTGGTACTCCGCGGCATGGACAGCCGCGTCACCACCACGCCGCAATCAGCGCGGTTCACAACAAACGAGGGGAACTGATGAAGAGCATCGCCCGTGTGGCATCCATCGCCTGCACGACTCTGGCTCTCGGCGTCGGGACTACCGGCATCGCCAGCGCCAACGGCATTCCGCAAGGCCACACCATCGCGGCCAACCACGGAGTGCAGCGTCATATCGCTCCGGCGGACAACGACGACTGCAAGAACGGCTGGACGAACGACAGCGGCTTCCAGAACACGGTGTGGGTCTGCGGTACAGGCCTGGGGGTGCACCGTGTTTCAGGTGCGTCCGTCCTGGCACCGGTGAGCACCAACCCGTCTACGGGCCATGTCCACGTGTGGGACAAAACCGGGTCGATCTTCTTTGACGGGCCGGAGGTGACCCTGCACTCCGCTGACGTAGCCGGCAACTACGACTGGAACGGTGACTGGAACCTGCCGGACGGCGACTCGGTGTGCTCAGCCTGGATCTACGCCGACGGCTCCGCCACCGCAGCCGCTTGCTTGGACATCCACAGCTAAAGCGCCTGCCCGAAGGTGTGATCACACGGTTGGGCAGGTCGCGGAGCCTGAGGGCGAAGTCGATCGAGGTTCGGTTCGGCTCAAGCGGGGCCGGATCGGTCGGCATGGCCCTGTTCCACGCCGTCTACGTCCGCACCCTGCCCTCCGCCCGGGCAGAGGCTTACCAGAAGCAGCTGCGCGGCGTCGGCAGGCCGACGCTCCCCGCACGCCGTATTGGCGATGGGGGTGGCCCGGCCTGAACCGGCATGCAGACGGCCTCAAGGTCGGGTCGTCGACCTGGCGGTATCCAGTTGCCGGGCCCGAAGCCAGTCACCCGGGCCCGGCAACACCGCAGCACACGGACAGCGGCGTCAGGCCCAGATGTCCGTGAGCCGACTTCACCCGAGCGCGCTGACCGTCTGTCGCCGCACATACCTCCGCAGCAGCCGGTCCTCGGTAGCCCGCTGGAAGTGGAAGCCGCACTGCGCCAGTAGCCGGTCGGCTCGCCCTTGCGGGTAGACGCGGAAGCGGCAACGCTGGTGTGCCACGACCTCGCCCGCCTTCCGGACGAAGTAGTCCTTCCCGTAGCGGTCGTCCTCCGTGTGGATCTCCTGGGCGTACACCAGTCCGCCGGGTAACGGCCGTTGGAAGGGTCGGTGGGCCTGCTGGACGGCGAGCAGCAGCGACGACATGCACACGCCCTGTCGTGGGTGGATCGTGCACTTGTGGCAGCAGCGATCGTCCTACACCCCCCATTCCCGACTGGGGGACGTCACGTCGCTGAGGCAAACCGCAACTTCGGACTGGCCCGCATCGTTGATGACGTCTCCGAGCTCATCCGTCGCGCTGACCTGCACCCGCACGATGTCCTATTCGACAAGTTTCCGCAGGTAGTTGACTTGATTGCTGGTTTCTATGCCTGGTGTAGCTGATGAGGCTCTGCCACCGGTTCCGGGTACGGCGGCGCCAGTAGCTTGTCCAGGTCGCGGTGGTGAACTGCCCCGAATTTCGTAGCGGCCGGTAGGTGTGTTTACTTCAGGGAGAGGGGTGCCAGCCGGTTGCCCGGTAGACGAGGGCCCCCAACGCCGCGACCGCTGCCCAGCGAGGAACTTGGTCAGGGGACGGCGGAGCCGGGCTGGCGGCCGGGGACGTTCGCCGCCCCTGCGACCATCGACCATCGACCGCCGCCTGTCCGGCGTGGTCGAGACCGGCTCCACCGTGTACAAGCTGGGCCTCGACCGCACCGTCGCCGCCCGTGCCCGCCGCGTCGAGGGTCAGCCCGCGGCAGGTGAAGGTGCCGTTCGACTCCCGGCCGCCGAGCTGCCCGGTCCGCGCCGGGCGGGTCTGGATCGAGGCCGCCGACCTGCCGGGCCCCGACTGCGACGCCTTCCACGCCCTGCAACCCCGCTGGCACACCGTCACCGACCGTGGCCTGTCCCCCCGAAGCCGTCGTTGCGGTCGCCACCCGGCTTGCCTGGAAAGCCGACCTGCCCGTCCGGCACACCGGCCTCTCCGCCCTCCGCGGCGCCGCCGGGGAATCCTGCCGTGCCATGCCCGACGGTGCGTCAGGCTCGTTTTATCCTGGTGCCGAGTGCGCGCCGGAGAGCCCCTTCGGCCCGGGGCAGCGCTGTCGGTGGCGAGTGGTCCGTGGGCGAGGAATGACTGTTGCGCCCGGTGTGCATGAGCTGCGCGTAGATTCGGCCGCCCGCCTCGTGCACGGCGTCGGTGACAGGGCGCCACGACGCGACCTGTCGGGCGTCGTGCAGACCAGGGGTGTCGGTGTAGCCCTGACCGACACGGCTGGGCTGGGCGCCTTCGGCGACGATCAGCCCGGCGCCGGCACGCTGCCGGTAGTACTCCGCCATCAGCGAAGTAGCGGACAGACCGTCGCCGTACGCGCGGCGGCGGGTCAGCGGCGCCATCGCCACGCGGTTGGAAAGGGCGAGCGGGTAGAGCGCTCATCCAGCTGTTCCATGCCTCACGTCCGTACACATCGATGAGGAATGACGTCAGCCCCAGGTCCTCTGCCGGGGACACCACTTGAGCCCGGCCGTGCACAGTGATCTGCCGCCATTCGCCATCGATGACCGAGGCTGAGACGGCAGGACGAGCACGGATGTGCCGAAACCGAAGGGAGTTGGCACCCGACCCGAAGTGGAGACGTCCCCGAGAGAACAGCCCGTCGACCGGGCCCACCCGGGGCTCGCCCCTGGCCGTCGTTGTGGCCAGCGCCATGACACGCTCCGCGCCCATCGCGGCGACTGCACCCGCAGCACCCGCAGCATTGAGACGGCGCTCCTCATTGATGATTGCACGGAGGTGCGGTCCTGCCGCAGCATGCGAGTCGTCGAACAAGCGCTGTAACCACTCCAGATCTTCAGGGCTCTCCTGCATGCCATCAGCCTGCCAGGAGACCAATCGGCATCTTGGCTGCACTTCCCGATACCGGCCCTAGTAGTGCTTGGTCAGGTTGGTGCGGGTGTGGGTATGTCGCGGTGGCAGGTGGGG
>NZ_BMRP01000049.1:9423-45249 GCF_014648695.1 Streptomyces albospinus | reverse complement strand
GGCTGGGAGGCGAACCACGCGGTCCTCGCACACCTCGCGGAGCACCGGGTGGGGTGGGGGACGTAGGGCGGTGCGGGCCGCCGGGCCGGGTGCTGTCCGGTGGGCGGCGGCCGGTGCCCACCGGACAGCACCCCTCGCCAGGGGGCCTACTTGCGCACGGCGGGACAATGGAATGCGGCAGACAACCCTGGAGGTAGGTACATGTCCGAGCCGCGACCGGCTCCCGATCCCCGCGGTACGGCGTCCGAATCCCGGCGCATGAGGCCCGCGCAGCTGCTCTTCGAGCCCCCCGAGGCCACCGCCGACCCCGAGCACTTCTTCGGTCTGGAGTCGATGGAGGATCCCGGCGCGCTGCTGGGCCGGGCGACCGAGCTCACGCTCGCGTTCCGGGCGGCGGCCGACCGCGCCACGGAGTTCCAGGCGCTCGCCGCCGCCCAGCTGACCGACCCCCGCCGCTTCGACCGGCTGCCGCTGTCGGTGCTCGCCGAGCGGGCGGAGTGGACCGAGGACTACGCACAGAAGATGGTCGAGTTCGGCCGCAGCCTGATGCGCAGCGGAAGCGCGGTGCTGGGCGACATGGACTGACCCCGGGAGCCACACCGGCCCCACCCACCCCACGACGGCCCATGGTCCAAGATCATGAGCCGCTGGCATATGCGGGGAGCGGAAGATACTCCCTGCCGTGCCACCCTGTCCCGGTTTCCGCCAATCAGCTCTGCTGGTACGCGGGGTCTCGATAGACCTGTCCGCATGACCGACTGGCTGCCTGAGACTCCCCGGAACCCGGCCTTCCCCACCGCCGCGTACGTCACGCTCGCCGGCGCCGACTGGCTCGCCTCCTCAAGCCCGCATCCGGGCAGCGTGCACACCCTGTGGGCGGAGCGGCCCACGGCGCCGAGCGTGCTGCCGTGCGGCGCCGTCTTCGACGTGATCAACGCGCCGGCGCTCTTCGGGCGGCGCATGGTGGACCGGCTGTGGTCCGCGGGGCCGGGCTCGGGGCCGGTGGCCGTGCACCGCGGCCGGCTCCTGCTGTTCGCCGCGCCGGGCACCGCCCAGCGGCTGCCGGCGCTGCTGGCGTGGGAGGAGTGGGCCGCGGCGGTGCCGCCACTGCTGTGCCACGGCGGCGGCGACGCGGTGACGGTCCCGCCGCTGCACCCGCGCCCCCGTACGCCGGGCACCGCGGCCGGAGACGACCCGGCCGGCACCGCCGCGTCCCGCTGGCTGGTCGCCCCCGACGTGCGCGACCCCTGGCTGCCCGGCCCGGACGTCCTGCTGTGGGCCTGCGTGGGGGCGGCGCGGGGCACGCTGGAGGCCGACCGGGAGGGCGCCCGCGCACACCCCGAAAGCGCTGCTCAGCCCCTGGATGCCGCGGTCACGTGAGGCCGCGGCGAATCGATTTTTGCCCTCCCCGGCCAGGATGCTAATGTTTTCCCCGTCAGCAGGCGCCGCTAGCTCAGTTGGTTAGAGCAGCTGACTCTTAATCAGCGGGTCCGGGGTTCGAGTCCCTGGCGGCGCACCGACAGACGAAGGCCCCCACTCCGGTGGGGGCCTTCGTCGTGTCCGTTCCGTGCCGGTCAGGAACTGTGGGTCACCTTGACCACCCAGTCCCCGCCGGCCGTCCGTCTCTCGACCTGGATGCGCACGCCGTCCTCGGTGTCGTTCATGCTCTCGCCCACCCCCAGGGGGGCGTCGGCGAGCGGCGGGTAGACGGAGGTGCCCCAGCAGGCCGAGGTGCCGGGGTGGCCGTCCAGCACCTGGACCGGCCCGGATCCGGACGCGGTGTCGCTGCGTACGCGGTAGACGAGGATGCCCTCGGTGCAGACGTGGCGGTCGTTGCCGACGGCGGCGCGGGCCTCCATGGCGAGCGCGCTGTCGGGGCCGGTGCGGACGACCAGGAGGCGGGTGCGGCGGTGGTCGCCCGGCTCCTCGGGGGCGGACAGGGTGCGCAGCGCGTGCACGGTGGGGCGGGACCGCTCGACGCAGTCGACCTGGCCGTCGGTGATCCATCCGAGGTGCCATTTGTGCCAGGCGAAGGGCTCGGGGGCCAGCCCGAACTGGCTGCCCATGAGGTCCCAGTCCCCTACATAGGTGTCCCAGTCGCCCTTGCCGTCCTGGGGGCGGTGGTAGAGGTCGGGCAGGTCGAAGACATGGCCGGTCTCGTGGGCGAGGACGTTGCGGTCGGGCGGGCTGTGCTCGAAGACGGTGACGAAGCGGCGCAGCTCGACACCGTCGACGTTCATCGGCTGGTCGAGGTTGACGACCTTCGTGGCGTCCGAGTCGACGCCGGGGGCGCCCGGGTCGGCGACGAGATAGATCAGGTCGTAGCGGCTGAAGTCGACCGAGGGTTCCGCGGCGGCGACCGCGTCGCGGAGGTATCCGGCGCGCCGGCCGGAGTCCCAGTCGCGCTGTATGCCATACGCGGTGGACGGATGGGGCATCCGGACCCAGTGGTTCTGGATGTGCGCATGCAACTTGAAGGTGCCGTAGGAGGCCCGGTCGAAGAACTGGGACGTGGCGGGAAAGTAGTCCCCGGAGAGCTGCTGCGGGGTCGTGGTGGGGCGGGCGTCCGGAAACGACAGAAAAATCATCACCGCGTCAAGGGAGCGATTCGGGCGCGGGTAGGCATCGTTCCAACCGTCGACGCCTTCGGAGTGATGCGCATCGGTGCGTCCGAGGGCGCAGGAGAGGGAAGCCTCAGAAGCAGTGGCCGGACCGGCCACGATGGAGGTCGCGATCAGCGCACTCAAGGAGGTGAGGACGGCTGCGATGCGCCGAAATCGGCGGCTGCCCACCCCCGGGGGTGTCTGGCGGCGCAGCACATGGACCTCCAGGGACGGATTCGGGACACCCATCTACCCTGAGGCGATTTAATGCTATTCGTCCTGTTTTGGGACCTCATACGAGTGACCGGCGCGTCCCCCATGTCCCGTAACGGAAAGTCACAAGCGACCAAAGGGGCAATCGGTGCGAACAGAGCCGGGCAGAAATGGCTGAAGTTCCGTCATGCGTGCGGATGGTCACGGCTACGTCGCTGGATCGGCCGTTGCGCCAGCCTCTATGATCGCCACACTTTCCAGCGCGAGGTCCCCCCTCCGTCACGAGACAAGCGCCAAGCGGGAGCGAGCAGTGAGCGGACACCCCGACGGTACGGGCCGCACGCCGGGAGCGACGCTGCCCTCGGTGACCGAGCGTGATGGTACGACCAAAGAATCCGGCGACGCCCGGACCGCCCCGGAACCGCCCTGCGACAGTGCGGCGCGCTGCGACGGCACCGCCGCCTCGCTCGGCGACTACCGCGCCGCCTTCCACGCGGCACGGCACCCGATGGCGGTCCTCAACCGCGACGGGCTGGTGCTGGCCGCCAACCCCGCCTTCGGCGAACTGGTCGGCGCCGCCCCGGACGACCTGGTCGCGGCCACCGCCGCCGACCTCACCGACCTCGGCGCCGACCCGCGGGTGTGGACCGCCTACCGCGAGGTGCTGTGCGGGCGCAGCGACCGGCTGCGGTGCACCCGCCGGCTCAAACAGTCCGACGGGAACTCCGTTTGGGTGGAGGTGACCGTCGAGCCGGTCGCCGACGGGCCGGCGGGCGGCGAGGAGCGGGTGCTGCTGTCGGTCTCGGACATCAGCGACCGGCATGATCTGCTGGCGCGGCTGCGGCATTTGCAGATGCACGATCCGGTGACCCGGCTGCCCAACCGGGCGCTGTTCTTCGAGCGGCTCGCCGCGGCCCTGGAGACGGCCGCCTTCGAGCCGGCCGGCACCGGCCGGATCGGGCTGTGCTATCTGGACCTGGACGGCTTCAAGGCCGTCAACGACACCCTCGGGCACCGCGTCGGCGACCGGCTGCTGAGCGCCGTGGCGCAGCGGCTGACGCGCTGCGCGGAGAGCGCAGCGGACCGCGGTCCGGGCCGCGGCGGGCATCTGGTGGCGCGGCTGGGCGGCGACGAGTTCGCGCTGCTGGTCGAGGACTCCACCGGCACCGACCAGGTGGCCGAGCTCGCGCAGTGCGTCCTGGACGCGCTTCAGCGACCCTTCGACCTGGCCGGGCAGCGGCTTTCGGTGTCGGCGAGCATCGGCGTCGTGGAGCGGGCCGCGAGCGGCACCACCGCGACGGGGCTGATGCAGGCCGCGGACACCACGCTGTACTGGGCCAAGGAGGACGGCAAGGCCCGCTGGACGCTCTTCGACCCGGAGCGCAACGCCCACCGGATGACCCGGCAGGCGCTGTCCAGCACGCTGCGGCCGGCCGTGGACCGCGGCGAGTTCACGCTGGAGTACCAGCCTCTGGTGGGGCTGGGGGACGGCCGGGCGCAGGGCGTGGAGGCGCTGGTGCGGTGGCGGCACCCGCAGTTCGGGGTGCTGTCGCCGAATCGGTTCATCGCCCTGGCGGAGGAGAACGGCGCGATCGTCGAACTGGGGCGCTGGGTACTGGAGCGGGCCTGCTATCAGGCGCGCGCCTGGCAGCTGGCGCACCCCGGCGGCCAGCCGCTGTTCGTCAGCGTGAATGTGGCCGTACGTCAGGTGTGGGACTCCGACCTGGTGGCCGACGTCGCCGGGATCCTGGCGGAGACCGGACTGCCGCCGCGGCTGCTCCAGCTGGAGCTGACCGAGTCGGCGGTGATGGGCTCGGCCGGCCGGCCGCTCCAGGCGCTTCAGGCACTCAGCGACATGGGCGTGCGGATCGCCATCGACGACTTCGGCACCGGCTACTCCAACCTCGCCTATCTGAGCCGGCTGCCGGTGTCCGTGCTGAAGCTGGACGGATCGTTCGTCCACGGCTTCCGGTCGCAGGAGCACCCGAACCCGGCGGACGAGATGATCGTGGAGGCGCTGGTCGCGCTGGCGCACCGGCTCGGCCTCACCGTCACCGCGGAGTGCGTCGAGAGCGCCGAGCAGGCCGAACGGCTGCGCCGCATCGGCTGCGACACCGGCCAGGGGTGGCTCTACTCGCGGCCGGTGGCGCCGGACCGGGTGGAGGCGCTGCTGGACGCGGGGCGCGCCTGCGGCTGAGCCGCGCGCCCCGCGCCGCGTACACCGCGTCAGCCCTGCGGGAGTCCGTAGGCGTCGGCTATGAGGTCGTACGAGCGGCGCCGGACCGCGCCGGTGTGGGCGTTGGCGGTGAGCATCAGCTCGTCGGCGCCGGTGCGCTTGGCGAGGTCGTCGAGGCCCTGGCGGACGGCGTCCGGGGTGCCGTGGACGACGTTGCCGAGCCAGGTGTCGACGAAGTCGCGCTCGATGTCGCTGAAGGGATGGGCGGCGGCCTCCTCGGGGGTGGGGACCAGGCCGGGGCGGCCGGTGCGCAGCCGGAGCATGGCCAGTGCGCCGGTGAGGACCTGACGGCGGGCCTCCCGCTCGTCCTCGGCGGCCAGTGCGGAGACACCGATCAGGGCGTAGGGCTCGGCGAGGACCTCGGAGGGGCGGAAGGACGCCCGGTAGAGGTCGAGCGCGGGGACGGTGTTGGCCGCGGAGAAGTGGTGGGCGAAGGCGAACGGCAGACCGAGGGTGCCGGCGAGCCGGGCGCTGAAGCCGGACGAGCCGAGCAGCCACAGGGGCGGGCGGTGCGGGGACTGCACGCCGCCGGGGGAGGTGGCCTGGACGGGGCCGGGGACGGCGTGGATCCGGGCGTACGGGTGGCCGTCGGGGAAGGAGTCGTCGAGGAAGCGGGTCAACTCGGCGAGCTGCTGCGGGAATTGATCAACGCCTTCGTCATGGGGGTACCCCCTGCTCGAACGCAGCTGAGAGCTTGGGGGACGCTCGGTGCGGCGGAGGGCGGCGGCGGTGGCGCCGTCGGTGCCGGGGGCGCGGCCCAGGCCCAGGTCGACACGGCCGGGGGCCATCGCCTCCAGGGTCCCGAACTGCTCGGCGACGACCAGGGGGGCGTGGTTGGGCAGCATGACGCCGCCGGAGCCGAGCCGGATGCGGTCGGTGTGCGCGGCGAGGTGGGCGAGCAGCACCGCCGGCGAGGAGGAGGCGACGCCGGGCATGGAGTGGTGCTCGGCGACCCAGTAGCGGTGGTAGCCGCGGCGCTCGGCGGTGCGGGCGATGTCGACGGCGGTGCGGACCGCGGCGGTCGCGGTGCTGCCGGCGCCGACCGTCACCAGGTCGAGCACGGACAGGGGGACGGGTGCGGTGCCCCGCGCGGCGCCCCGGATCCCGTCGTCCCGGGAGGCGCCGTCGCTGCCCGCGCCGTCGCTGCCCAGGGCCTGCTGGTCTTCACCGCTCACGGTGCGGGTCCTCCTCGCGTCATGGATCTGCCGTCGCTGATCTGCCGTCACGGTCTGCCGTCACGGGTCTGCGAGGAGGATAACCGGAGTAATTCTCCGTTTATTCCCGGGCGGGGTGGTGGTTCCGGCGGTGCCCGCCGGGGCCGGTCGCGGTCAGTCGCGGGCGGCCCGGGAGAAGAGCGTGCCCAGTTCCGGGCAGGCGAGCGTACGGCCGAGCAGCCGCAGGCCCTCCCAGGCCGTCACCTGATTGGCGGTGAGGACCGGCTTGCCGAGCGCCGCTTCGAGGGCGGGCAGATGGGCGGCGGTGTGCAGGGCGGTGTCGGGCAGCAGGACGGCGTCCGCATCGGGGTGGTCGCCGGCGCGGGCCAGGGCCAACACCTCGTCGCGGCCCCAGGTGCCGACCTCGGCCGCGGTGATGATGCCGCTGCCGCGGGTCGCCACGACCTCCGTACCGGCGGATTTCAGGAACGCGTGGAAGTACTCGGCGACATCGTCGGGGTAGGTCGCGGCGATCGCGACCCGGCCGGCGCCGATCTCCCGGACGGCGTGCGCGAAGGCGAAGGACGTGCTGGACGCGGGCAGCCCGGCGGTGGCCGACAGCTCTCGCACCTGCTGCTGGGCGCCTTCCCAGCCGTAGACGAAGCTGGCGCTGGTGCAGGCCCACACGACGGCTTCGGCGCCGCGGGCCCTGAGCTCGGCGACGCCGGCGGCGAGCCGGGGCGCGGCGCCCATCTCCAGGAGCGCGTCGACGCGGTGGGCGTCCTCGCCGATGTCGGTGTGGACGAGCGGCAGGCGGACGGTGCCGCCCAGGAGCGTTTCGAGCCGGGGGTAGTCGTCCTCGGCGGAGTGGCCGGGGTAGAGGAAGCCGACCGATGCCATGCAGTTCTCCCTTGCGGGTGCGCGTACGGGGGTGCGGTGCGGAAGGCGGGCTGCCGGCGCGGGCGCCGGCAGCGGGCGGGCGGGCGGTGCGGAACCGGACCGGCCTCACACGGGGGGCTGGGGTCCGGGGTCGTCGGGCAGGTACGGGGGCGGTTCGGTGCCGTCGACGGCGTCCGCCTCGGGCGGGGCCGGCGGTCCGGCGAAGGCGGCTTCGGGGGTGGCGCCCGGTCCGCCGGCGGGCGGCGGCTGAGTGCCGGTCATGCCGGTCGTGCCGGTCATAGCCGCCGGCCCGCGCCGTGCCACCGGGTCGAGCAGCGCCTGGTACGCGCCGACGGCCGGTACGCCGATGGCGCGCAGTGCGGCCCACATCGTGACCTGATTGGCGGACAGGACCGGCATCCGCAGTTCGGCTTCCAGCTGCGGGATGACGTCGTAGGTGGGCAGGTTCGTACAGCTGATGAACAGGGCCTCGGGGCCGCCGACGACGGCCGCGCGGGCCATGTCGACGACGTCGCGGTAGGGGACCTTCCAGATGTGCCGGGTGAGTCCGAGGTAGGCGCGGCCGGTGACCGTGATGCCCGCCTCGCCGAGATAGTCCTCCAGGGAGTCGGTGACCGATTTCGTGTAGGGCGTGACGACGGCGATGCGCCGGGCGCCGATCTCGCGCAGCGCTTCGATGATCGCGCCCGAGGTGGTGAGCGAGGGGACGTCGCCCGCCTGCGACATGGCCGCGCACATCGCGCGTTCGCCCGCCGCGCCGCCGACGAAGCTGCCGGACGTGCAGGCATAGGCGATGACCTGCGGTGATACCGCGCACAGCGCCTCGACGGCGGCGTGCAGCGTTTCGTGCTCGCTGACCAGACGGGCCAGGTCGAGACTGACCTCGACGGGCACGAAGGGGGTTCGGGTGAGGTGGAGGGACACGTCGTCGGGGACCCAGCGCCACAACTCCCGGTCGAGCGCGAAGTCGAAGGGTGCGACGACGCCCACGCCGAGCTGAGGCTGTGGGCCACCCAGGAAAGAGACGTCCATGAAGGCCCCTAGAAGACACGAAGGGCTGGAATGGCCAGGCCAGTGGCCGGATGAGGTGGTGCAGCCGGACAAGCCGGGACGTCGGGACAGAGCCGTTGTTGACACGGTAGATACGACTTCCTAGCGTGGTCAATCCTCGCATCTCAGGCATCTGTCGGCGCCCTGTTCCTTGCATACGGGGCATACGTTTCAGAACGGTTTCTGACCTATGTCCGACCGCACCGACCGCACCGTTCTCGTCCTCGGTTCCGACCCGCCCCCGAAGCTGGACCGGCTCGCCGGCCGGGCCCGGGTGGTCTTCGCCGACGAGACGACCCTGGCCGATCGACTCCCCACCGCCGACGTGCTGTTGGCCTGGAATTTCACCTCCGACGCGATCCGGGAGAGCTGGCCGGAACGCGGCCCCCGCCCCCGTTGGGTGCACACCGCGAGCGCCGGCGTGGACCGGCTCCTGAGCCCGGCGCTGATCGCCGACGACACCGTCGTCACCAACGCCCGCGGGGTCTTCGAGCAGCCGATCGCCGAGTATGTCGCCGGACTGGTGATCGCCATGGCCAAGGACTTCTACGGAAGTTGGGAGCTCCAGCGGCAGCGGCGCTGGCAGCACCGCGAGACGCTGCGGCTGGCCGGCACCCGCGCCGTCGTGGTGGGCTCCGGACCGATCGGCCGGGCCATCGGCGCCACCTTGCTGGCACTGGGTGTCACGGTGGATCTGGTCGGCCGGCGGGAGCGACCTGAGGATCCGGAGTTCGGCCGGGTCCATGCGGCCGGCGCGCTGAACGGGCTGCTGCCGCATGCGGATTGGGTGGTCTGCGCGGCGCCGCTGACGGAGGAGACCCGCGGCCTGTTCGACGCGGCGGCGTTCGCGCGGATGCCGCGCCGCGCCCGGTTCATCAACGTCGGGCGCGGGCCGCTGGTCGACGAGGCGGCGCTGGAGGCGGCGCTGCGCGACTGGCGGATCGCGGCGGCGGCGCTGGACGTCTTCGAGCGCGAGCCGCTGGGCGTGGACAGTCCGCTGTGGGACGTACCGCATCTGATCGTCTCGCCGCACATGAGCGGCGACACCCTGGGCTGGCGGGACGCGCTGGCCGAGCAGTTCCAGGACAACTTCGACCGGTGGGCGGCCGGCGAGCCGCTGCTCAACGTGGTCGACAAACGGCTCGGCTACGTCCCGGTGCCGTGACGCCGCGGGCCGCCGCGGGCCCGCGCCCCGCCCGCCGCCCCGCCCGGGGCGGCCGACGCTCGGAGGACGCATGACGAACGGACCGACCCACCTCGCCGATCTCACCGCCACCCGTCTGACGGCCGGCTACGCCGCCGGCGAGTTCTCCCCCGTGGAGGCCACCGCGGCCGTACTGGAACGCGCCGCCGCCGCCCAGGCCGCCACCAACTCCTTCACCCGGATCACCGCGGACGAGGCGCTGGCCGCCGCCGAGGAGTCGGCGAAGCGGTGGGTGCGCGGGGAGCCGGCCGGGCCGGTGGACGGGGTGCCGGTGACCGTCAAGGACGTGCTGCTGACCCGGGGCGCGCCGACGCTGCGCGGCTCGCGGACGGTGCGGACCGAGGGCGCGGTCTGGGACGAGGACGCGCCGTCGGTGGCCCGGCTGCGCGAGTCGGGCGCGGTGTTCGTCGGCAAGACGACCACACCGGAGTTCGGCTGGAAGGGTGTCACCGACAGTCCGCGGCACGGGGTGACGGGCAATCCGTACGACCCGCGGCGCACCGCCGGCGGGTCCAGCGGCGGCAGCGCGGCGGCGGTGGCGCTGGGGGCGGGACCGCTGAGCCTGGGCACGGACGGCGGCGGCTCGGTGCGGATCCCGGCGTCGTTCTGCGGGATCTTCGCGCTCAAGGCGACGTACGGGCGGGTGCCCCACTATCCGGCGAGCCCGTTCGGGACGCTGGCGCACGTCGGTCCGATGACCCGCGACGCGGCGGACGCGGCGCTGATGATGGATGTGATCTGCCGCCCCGACTGGCGGGACTGGTCGCAGCTGGGGCCGGTGGCCGGCTCGTTCCGGGAGGCGCTGGCCGGCCCGGTGTCCGGGCTGCGGGTGGCCTACAGCCCGTCGCTGGGCTGGGACGTCCCGGTGGCCCCGGAGGTCGCCGCGGCGGTCCGCGGGGTCGCGGACCGGCTGGCCGGACTCGGCGCGCACGTCGAGGAGGCCGACCCGGGCATCGAGGATCCCGTGGAGGCGTTCCACACCCTGTGGTTCAGCGGCGCGGCCCGGCTGGTGCAGCCGCTCGGGGACGCGGAGCGGGCGCTGCTGGACCCGGGGCTGCGGGAGATCTGCGAGCGGGGCGCCCGCTACAGCGCGCTGGAGTATCTGGCGGCGGTCGATGTGCGGATGGCGCTGGGGCGGGCGATGGGCCGCTTCCACCGCGGCTACGACCTGCTGGTGACGCCGACCGAGCCGATCACCGCCTTCGAGGCGGGCGCGGAAGTGCCGTCCGGTTCGGGCCACACCCGCTGGACGGGCTGGACGCCGTTCACCTACCCCTTCAACCTCACCCAGCAGCCCGCCGCGACGCTGCCCTGCGGGGTGGACGGCGACGGGCTGCCGATCGGGGTGCAGTTGGTGGGTGCGCGGCACGCGGACGCGCTGGTGCTGCGCGTCGCGCACGCGCTGTACGGGGCCGGGGCCGCGGAGATCCCCGCGCCCCCGGCCCCGTAGGGCTGCCGGGGTTCCTCAGGCCCGGCGGAAGTTCAGGGTCTCCCCCAGGGCCCCGGCCCGCCACAGGTCCTGGCAGGCGTCGGCCATCCGGTCCAGGCCGTCGACGACCGCGCCCCAGACGATGCCCGGCACCCAGCCCGCGTCACCGTTGATCAGCAGGTTGTTGCGCTCGTAGAACAGCGCGAGGTCGACGACGGTGGCGCGGCCCTGGTGCTTGGCCTCCTGCTCGTAGCCGTACGACGCGGTGCCCAACTGGGTGTCGCTGAAGGTGAAGTAGCACAGGTCGCCGGGGATCGGGGTGATCGTCGGGTTCTCCAGCGGCGGCTCCTGCGGCGCGAACGGCGGAACCAGCGCGTAGATCTCGTTGCGGGCGTACTTGGCGTGGTAGACATCGCCGCCTAGAGGGAGCGCATCCCAGACGGCATTGCAGGTGATCGGAGCGCGGTCGTCGAGCAACTTGGCCGTGCAGCTCACGCCGCGCTTGTCCAGGGAGACTTCGATGAAGCGATCGGTCATATCCCGAGCGTAGGGGGCAATACCGGCGTACGGAACATCTCCCGCACCCACGTGACGGGCCGGAAACGATCGGCATATGTGTGAAGGGTTCGGGTAGCCGCGCGCCCATGGCTCCACCACAGGGGAAGACCTCAGACAGCCAAGGACAACGAACCAGCGGCATCCGCCGCCGCTCGCTGCTCGCGGGGGTAGCGGCGCTCGGCGCCGCGGGTGCCATGGGAGCGGTTGGTGCGTGCAGCCGGGTGCCGGCCGCCGACGCCGCGGGCGGCGGGCATCTGCTGGAGCGGCTGCGCAAGAAGGGATCGGTCACGCTGGGGCTGGCGGGTGAGCAGCCCTACGGCTATATCGGCACCGACGGCAAGATGACCGGCTCGTCACCCACCATCGCCCGGACCGTCTTCCGGCGGCTCGGCGTCCCGCGGGTCGAGCCCTTTCCGACGGATTTCGGCTCGCTCATCGTCGGGCTGAATTCGCAGCAGTTCGATGTGGTCGCGGCCGGGATGTACATCAATCCCGAGCGCTGCGCCCAGGTCATCTTCGCCGACCCCGAATACCAGATGCTGGACGCCTTCATCGTCCCCAAGGGAAATCCCAAGAACCTGCACAGCTACAAGGACATCGCGCGGACCGGCGCGCGGATGGCCACCGGTGTCGGTTATGCCGAACTCGGATACGCCAAGGAAGCCGGGGTCACCCACATCACCACGCTGCCGGACCAGTTGGCCGGTCTGCTGGCGGTCGAGCAGGGCCGGGTGGACGTCTTCGTCGGCACGGCCGTGACGGTGCGCAACGTCGTACGGCAGTCGGGGACCACCAAGGCGGAGGCGACGGCCGAGGTCACGCCGCTCATGAAGGGCAAGCCGGTCATCGACGTCGGCGCCTTCGCGTTCCGCACCCCGGAGACCAATCTGCGCGACGCCTTCAACCGCGAACTGCACAAGATGAAGAAAACGGGGGAACTCCTGGACCTCATGCGGCCCTTCGGCTTCACCGAGCATCAGATGACGGAGATCACCGCCAAGGAGAAGTGCCGGCCATGAGCGAGCGAATCTCTCACATGTGTGCGCCTCGCGCATACGGGGGCGGGCGAAGCGGGGTGCCGGCATGAGCGAGCGAATCTCTCACATGTGTGCGCCTCGCGCATACGAGGGCGGGCGAAGCGGGGTGCCGGCATGAGCGAGCGCAGCGAGCGAATCGACAAGGGGTGCGCGCCTCGCGAATGCGAGGGCGGGCGAAGCGAGGTCTCGGCATGAGCGAGCGCAGCGAGCGAATCGACAAGGGGTGCGCGCCTCGCGAATGCGAGGGCGAGCGAAGCGAGGTCTCGGCATGAGCGACATCACCTGGGGGCTGTGGCAACTCCTCTTCAAAGGGGTCTGGATCACCGTCCAGCTGACCGTCTACAGCGCGGCGTTGGCCGCCGTGGTGGCCTTCGGCATCGGGATAGCGCGCACCCACCGGCTGTGGATCGTGCGGTTCCTCTCCGGGGCCTATTTCGAGATCTTCCGCGGCACCTCCGCGCTGATCCTGATGTTCTGGATGTTCTTCGTGCTGCCGATGGGCTTCGGCTGGCAGCTGGTACCGATGTGGGCCGCGGTCCTCACCCTGGGCCTGACCTACGGGGCGTACGGGTCCGAGGTCGTGCGGGGCGCCATCGCGGCGGTGCCTGCGGGGCAGCGGGAGGCGGGTGTGGCGCTCAGCTTCTCGCCCGCCCAGCAGCTGCGGAAGATCGTCCTGCCGCAGGCGTGGCCGGGCATGATCCCGCCGTTCAACAACCTGCTGATCGAGCTGCTCAAGGGCACCGCGCTGGTGTCGATCCTGGGCGTCGGCGACATCGCGTTCGGGGCCTCCCTGGTCCGCAACGCGACCGCCCACAGCGCCCCCGTCTACACGATCATCCTGGTCATGTACTTCGTCCTGGCGTTCCTCCTGACCCGCGGGATGCGGGTGGTGGAACGCCACGCCAAGGCGGGCGTCGGCCAGGCCCCGGCCGCACGGACCTCCCTGAGGAGCCGGCTGAGCACCGGCCCGGCCGTCACGGGCGCCGGCGCCGCCGCGGAAGGTGATGCACGATGACGTTCGACTGGTCCGCGGTCGGCCACTTCATGCCGATGTTCTGGAAGGGCGTCGTGGTCACCCTCCAGGCGCTGGTCCTGGGTTCCCTGATCGCCTTCGCGCTCGGCCTCGTGTGGGCGCTGGCGCAGCGCTCGTCGCTCAAGGCGGTGCGCTGGCCGGTGATGGTGATCACCGAGTTCGTGCGCAACACCCCGCTGCTGGTGCAGCTGTTCTTCCTGTTCTACGTGATGCCCGAGTGGGGCATCACCCTCAGCGCCCTGGCCACCGGCGTGATCGGCCTGGGCCTGCACTACTCGACGTACACCGCAGAGGTCTACCGCGCCGGCATCGACGGCGTCCCGGCCGGCCAGTGGGAGGCGGCCATCGCCCTGAGCCTGCCGCGCCGGCGCACCTGGACCGCGGTGATCCTGCCGCAGGCGATCCGCCGGGTCGCCCCGGCGCTCGGCAACTACGTCATCGCGATGCTGAAGGACTCGCCGATGCTGTTCGCCATCGGCGTGCTGGAAATGCTCGGCGAGGCACGGCAGTTCTCGTCCCAGACCTTCCAGACCGTCGAGCCGTACACGGTCGTCGGCGTCGCCTTCCTCCTCATCGCCTACCCCGCTTCTCTTCTCCTGCGAGCCCTGGAGCGTCGCCTTGTCCGCTGACCGCAACACCCCGAACACGCCGCCTGCGGAGAACGCCGCCGGCGGGCCGGACGCGCCGCGGCCCGACGAGGCCGCCGCGGAGCCGACCGAGGGCACCGAACTGATCCGTTTCGAGGCGGTCACCAAGCGGTTCGGCGCGCACACCGTCCTCGACGCGCTCGACATGAAGGTCTACACCGGCAAGCACGTCACGCTGATCGGCCCGTCCGGCTCCGGCAAGACCACGATCCTGCGGCTGATGATGACGCTGCTCAAGCCGGACGAGGGCACCATCAAGCTGGGCGACCGGTACCTCACCCACGAGGAGAAGGGCGGCAGACTCGTCCCGGCGAGCGACCGCTACAGCCGCGAGGTCCGCAAGAACATCGGCATGGTCTTCCAGCAGTTCAACCTCTTCCCCAACATGAAGGTGCTGCGGAACATCACCGAGGCCCCGGTGCACGTACTGGGCCTCGACAAGGACGCCGCCGAGGAACGCGCCCGCGAACTCCTCGAACTCGTCGGCCTCACCGCGCATCTCGACAAGTACCCCACCCAGCTCTCCGGCGGCCAGCAGCAAAGGGTCGCCATCGCCCGCGCCCTGGCCATGCGCCCGCAGGTCCTGCTGCTGGACGAGGTGACCTCGGCGCTCGACCCGGAACTGGTGGCCGGCGTCCTGGACGTCCTGCGGGACATCGCCCACACCACGGACATCACCATGCTCTGCGTGACGCACGAGATGAACTTCGCCCGGGACATCTCCGACTGCGTGATGATGTTCGACGCCGGCCGGGTCATCGAGTTCGGCCCGCCGGAGCAGATCTTCACGGAGCCGGCGCACGAGCGGACCCGCGAGTTCCTGAGCGCGGTCCTCTAGCAGCGCGGCACGGGCGCGGCGGCGGTGCCGCCGTACCGCGCCCGTGCAACCCGCCGGACCGCGGCGATTCCGTGGCGGCGCCGCAACCGTGCGACAGGGGCGCGCAGGACGTCCTTCCGGCGCGAGCCCGGCTCCGGGGCCGGGCTCGCGCCCCTTCGGCCGGAATCCGGCGGCGGAATCGTCAACTCCGGCCGTCACCACCGGACGTCAACGACGGCGCTCTGCCGCCCGCCTCCGCATCCCTCACCAGCCATTACCGCCGGTCGGCGCGCGGTCCCATGACCTGGGCATATGCCAGAGTGCAGGGCCGCTGCACAGACGCGTGAACCGGTCCGGTTTTCGGTCAAGACCCCCTCCGTCGAAGCCCGTTGACCGCTATCGTGATACAAGCCCCGTTGTCCGGGAGCGGTTCGCGAACGCGCGGCCGTGACCAACGACGGTCACGACGCAAGCGGTACCAACCTGCTAGGGGGACACCGTGGCGCTGAAGCCCGAGCCGACCGCGCCGTTCCATTCGGTGCAGTACGCACTTCGCGTACCCGAAACCATCTCCAAGCACGCCGGCGGCGTGACCGACGTGCAGATCGCGCGCGAAACGGGCCTGCCGACAGGCCACCTGGCCTCGATGCTGGCGATGCTCCGGCGCGAGGGATACGTCGAGCAGCTCGCCGACGGCGCGTATGTCGTCGGCGAGTCACTGCTCCTGCTGGGCTCGGGCGGCAACCGCGACCGCGCCCTGCGGGACAAGCTCCAGCTCACCCTGGACCAGCTGCGCGACTCGGTCGGCGCGGCGGTCTACATCAGCCGGTACATCGACGGCGAGGTGAAGATCCTCCACTACGCCGACGGGCCGCTGGCTCCCAAGGTCAACGAGTGGGCCGAATTCCGCCGCACGGCACACGCCAGCGCGGTCGGCAAATGCCTGCTCGCCCAGCTCGACTACGACGGCCGCATGGACCACCTCTCGCGCCACAAGACCGCCCGGCTCACCTCCCGGACGATCACCAACGAGAAGGTGCTGTTCCACAAGCTCGACAGCCAGCCGCCGACGGTCCCCGTGCTGGACCTCCAGGAGTACGCGGTCGGCACGGTCTGCGCCGCCGTACCGATCACGGCCGGTTCGACGGTCGGCTGCCTCGCGCTGTCGATGCCGCTGGAGCACGCCCACCGGCTGCGGCAGGCAGCCGACGCACTGAACCGCAAGGCGGCGCCGGTGCTGCTGTCGCTGGCGATCTGAGGCGGGGCGGAGCGCGGGGTCCCGGGGGCCGCTCCGGGCGTGGTCATGAGCACCCCTCTCGACCAGGTAGTATTTCTTTCGTCAGCGCGCGCCGCTAGCTCAGTTGGTTAGAGCAGCTGACTCTTAATCAGCGGGTCCGGGGTTCGAGTCCCTGGCGGCGCACGTAAGAAGTGGGCGTTTCCGGAACACCGGGAACGCCCACTTCGCTTTGCGCGATCACTGCTCCGCGGCCCCTCCCCTTCTTCCCCGCTCACCGGTCCAGGAGACGGCCGCGGTCGTGATCGCGGTACTGCGCCATGAGGGCGGCCCGGTCCTCGTCCGTGAACGGGCGGTAGAGCGGGCGGTGGCCGCTGCCCGCCGGGGTCGCGCGGGTGCCGGGGGCGTTCTGTGGCGACCACCACACCGGCTCGGGGCAGCGGAAGCCGGCCCACCGGAGGGCGACCCGGTGCACCTTGTTGGTGGCGGTCACGGGTAGTGCGGCGACGATCCGCACGAACCGGGGCGCCATCTTCGTACCGAGATCGGGCTGGGCGGCGAGGAAGGCCGCGAATCCGTCCGGGTCGAACGCCGCGCCGTCGCGCAGTGCGAGGGCGGCCATGACCTGGTCGCCGGCGACCGGGTCCGGTACGGCGTAGACGGCGACGCCGGCGGCCGGGGCGTAGCGGGCGAGGATGTCCTCGATCATCGCGGCGGCCAGGTTCTCGCTGTCCACCCGCAGCCGGTCGTCCGCACGCCCGGCGAAGTGGAAGAACCCGTTCTCGTCCCGGAAGAACAGGTCCCCGGTCCAGTACCAGCCCGCACCGGCCTCCCCCTCCGCCCGGCCGCGGGTGCGGGCGGCGGTCGCCTCGGGGTTGCGCCAGTAGCCCTCGAAGGAGCTGCGGCCCCGGTTCACCAGCTCGCCTATGGCCCGATCGCCGTTGAGCAGCCGCCCGGCGGCGTCCAGCCGGGCGCGCGGGAGCTCGGCGCCGGTCGCCGGGTCGACGACGGCGAGATCGTCGCCGGGGGCGGGCCGGCCGATGGCGCCGGGCGGGGTGTCCTCGGTGCGCTGCAACGCCGCGCCGCCCTCGGAGGAGCCGTACCCCTCGACCAGTCGCACTCCGAACCGGTCCGCGAAGCGCGCCGCGTCGACGGCGCCGGCCTCCGTCCCGAATCCGGTGCGCAGCGGGTTGTCGCGGTCGTCCGGGGCGGGCGGGGTGGCGAGCAGGTACTGCACGGCCCGGCCGACGTAGGTGAAGTACGTGGCCCCGTAGCGGCGTACGTCGGGGAGGAAGGCGGAGGCCGAGAAGCGGCGGCGCAGCGCCACGGCCGCACCGCCGGCGAGTGCCGGGGCCCAGCCGGCGATCACCGCGTTGCCGTGGAACATCGGCATGCACAGATAGTGGACGTCCTCCGGGCACACCGCGAAATACCGGACGAGGGAGTGGCCGGCGGCGGCGAGCCTGCCCTGGGTGCAGATGGCGGCCTTGGGCGCGCCGGTGGATCCGGAGGTGAAGCAGAGCAGCAGGCGGGTGGCGGGACCCGGCGTCCGGGCACCGCCGCCGCCCGGCACCGCCGCGATCGCGTCCGGTCGCGCACCCCCGTACGGCGCGAGCAGTTCCTGGTATGCCGGATCGTCCACGATCAGCACGCGTTCGGGCGGGAGGGGCAGGTCCAGCCCGGCGAGCAGCGGCAGGTGGGCGCGTTCGGTGATCAGCAGCGCGCAGTCGGTGTGGGCGATGTCGCGGGCCAGCTCCGGGCCGCGGCGGGTGGGGTTGATACCCGCGACGGCCGCCCCGGCGAGCGCCGCCGCGCCGATCCACAGCGGGTACTCGGGCACGTTGTCCAGCAGCACCCCGATATGCGGCTCCGCGTCTCGCGGCAGCAACTCCCCCAGCAGCGCGGCCCGCGCGGCGGCACCCGCGGCCAACTGGTGATGGGTGACCGCCGACTCGCCGTGTTTCAGTCCGATGCGGTGGTCGCCCCATTGCGCACGCACGAGCTCGGCGATGGTGCGCGGGGCGGGGTCGGGGGTGGGGGTGTGGGGGATGGGGGAGGTGCGGGAACTGTGGGCCGCCATGGCGCGCAGGGTAATTGACGTTGCGTCAGATAGGGAGCCCCATCCGGCGGACGGTACCGGTCGGGGCCATCGTGCAGCGCCTACAGCGGCCGGAGGTCGACTCGGGCGACGGGATGAGGGGAGTTCCGTGAGCCGAGTGATGTGCGGTCTAGACCAAACGGCAGACTCATAAGCGGTTCGGGGCATGTCCAGACCATGTGCGGACGTCGTCCGGACCGATAGCAGCCGGACGGCGACGCGCAGGAGCGGTGACCGGCGGCCGGCGGCCGGCCGCTGTGGAGGGGAAGGCGGGGCTCCGGTCAGGCCGCGGTGGGGAGGGGGCCGTTGGTGGGGGCGGCGGCGGTGTGGACCAGGGCGGTGTAGGTACGGCGCAGGGCGATGAGGGATTCCTGGGCCTCGCGGTAGACGGCGGCGTCGGGGCCGCCGCGGTGGGCGAGGGTGCGTACGGGGGCGCAGTGGCGGTCCATGGCGCTGAGCCAGGCGCGGTGCTGGGCCGGGAGGTGGCGCCGCAGGAGCTGGCGCCGGCCGTCGCCCATGCGGCGGCCACCGATGCCCAGTACGGCGTCCGCGGCCTGGAGGACCGGGGGTTCGAGGGCCCCCTGTTCGGCGAGGGCCGCGAGGACGGCGCGCTGCTGGTCGGTGGCCGGGGCCGCCGCCAGTTCCAAGGCCTCGGAGTGGAGTTGGGCGCGCAGCGCGTGCTGGATGCGGACCAGGCGGCGCAGTGCCGTCGGGGTGGAGGAGTCGTCGGGGGCGCGGCCGGCGAGGGTGTCGGCGAGGCGGAACAGCCAGATGCCGTGCGCCTCCAGCCGGGTCGCGGCGAGCATCAGCCGGTCCAGGCGGCTGAGCGGCTGGCCTTCGGGGGCCCAGCGCACGATCGGGACGAGCTGTTCGGTGCGGGCGAGTTGGTCGATGGGGATGTGGCGGCGGGGCTTGCGCTCCGGGGCCCAGTTGTGGAGGGCGAGGGTGGGCAGGGCGACGAACTGGTCGTGGTCGATGCGGTGGGCGATGGCGGCCCAGAGGTCGAGGAAGCCGTCGTTGGCGACCTCGCGGGCGGCCGGGGCCTGCGGGTCGAGGGCGCTCCAGCCGCAGGACACCGCGATGACCGCGACCCGCATCGCGGCGGCTTCCGCGTTGCGCGGTGAGAGGCGGGAGACGCGCTGCCGCAGGGCGCTCAACTCGTCGGCGCGGTGGGCGTGTTCGACGACGGCGACGGCGGTTTCCTGGTCGGGTGCGACCGCGGCGGCACGCGCCATGGCGTCGAGCCGGGTCCAGGTTCCGATCATGGAGCGCACGGGGGGCCGCTCGGGGAGGAAGCCGTGTGCGCAGGGGTCGTGCGGGGCCGGCGGGGCATCGGGGTCCGCCGGGGCGTCGGTGCAGGCGTCCGCGGGGGCGACCTGGGCCGGTATGCGCACGGCGGGGTCGGCGGCGGTGCGCGGGTTCGCTCCGGGGGCGCCGGGCCCGGCCGCGGTCCGGGTGGCCGTGGCCGGCGGGGTGGTCGCGCGTATGGCGAGGCGGGTGTCGGATGTCGTCGTCATGGGAGTCATCAGCACTTCCCCGCAAGCAGGCGGGCCAGGTGGGCGTCCATATCGAGATAGCGGTGCTCGTGGCCGGGCGGAACGATGGCCGCGGTCTGCTCCAGCCAGGCGGTGAGTTCGGCCGCGCGTACCGACAGTTCGCAGATGCTGTCGTCGGTGGCGAGCTCGATGTGGACGCGGCGGGGTCCGCCGGGGCGGCCGGCGGGCCACACCCGTACGTCGCCCTCCCCGGCCGCGTCGCAGAGTCCGCCGAGCAGCAGGTCGCGGGCGAACAGCCAGGTCGCGACGGTCTCGCCACGGCTGATGAAGGCGACCTCGACTTCGTAGGGGCGGTCGCTCCGGTAGCTGAACCGGCCGGCCACCGGGACCGTTTCGTCCGGCCCCAGGAGGAGCTGCATCTCAAGGGTGCGTTTGGCTGTCGACACCATGACGATCAACCTTTCCGGACGAAGGGGCGAGTCCCTGGGCCCCGGGGGCGGGGCTCGCGTCCTAGCAGACGTCGGCTTTCGGGATGGGGTTGCAGATGATGGAGGAGTAGTGATGGACGCCATGATCGGCGGGGCGCCGGGGGCGGGGGCGGGGCGCGGCCGGTGAGCGGCCGGGGACGGGGCCGGACGCCGGCGGGGGCGGCGCGGAGGTCGTCGTGCGGGCGCGCACGGCCCGGGTGCGGCACCGCAGGGCTGGCGGCGCCGTCGCGGCCGGGTGCGGCGGCGTGTCCCGGGGCTGTCATTCCCGTTCTCCTCCGGGCTGGGCTGCTCGTTCCGTTCGTGCGCCTCGGTGTTCGCCTCAGCCTCTCAACTGGCAGGAGATACCGCATGCTGACGGGGCAACTGGCGCTCTACGCCCACGAACTCGATCTTTGCCGAACAATTCGGGCGAACTCCCGGAAGAAGGTCCCGAGATCACGGGACCTTCGACCCGGGCGGCGAGCGATCTCGGCGGGGTCCGGGCCGCGGAGTTGAGTGACGCACGGGGCGCGGCGGGAGTGGCCGGGATCACATCGGCCCGATGCGTGGGGGGCGGGTTCTCGGGTACGGACCACCCCCGGAGTTCGTGTAGAGTTCTTCAGGTCAGCGCGCGCCGCTAGCTCAGTTGGTTAGAGCAGCTGACTCTTAATCAGCGGGTCCGGGGTTCGAGTCCCTGGCGGCGCACGTAACACTGAGGCTCCTCGCATTGCGAGGGGCCTCAGTTTTTTGTGTGCGCTCGGTTCTCGGTTTTCGAGAGGTATGCCGAGATCACGACCGGGGCGGGGCGGCGGCTCTCGGGGTCGCCGGCGGGGACATGGGTGATCAGCCGGAGTTCGGAGCGGCCGGGCCGGTGGGGAGCGTATGCCGTGCGGGCGGTGAGGCGGTCGCGGTCGTAGACCTGGATCTCTTCGACGGTGAACTGGGCGGTGCTGCCGTCGGAGCGCTGGATGTCGATCCGGTCGCCGGGTCTGAGGCCGGTCAGCCGGTGTGAGGGGGCGGCCCGCCGGGTGCCGTGCGTGGGCCCTGCGGGATCCGTGGGGTTGGCGGGGTCCGTGGGGTCGGTGCTTCCGGTGTCCGGGCCGGTCGTGAGGACCGCGGCGCCGGGCTCGCCGGGGCGGGGGCCGGCGGCGTACCAGCTGATGGGGGCGGGTGGGCCGTAGAGGGCGGGCGAGCCGTGCGGGGACGAGGCCGCCGGGGCCGGTGTGCCGTTCCCGTACCGGCCGCGGGCCACGATGGCGGCCCGGAGGCCGAGGGCGCGGATGGTGAGCCGGGTGGGTTCGGCGGTGGGGGCGGCGGCGAGCCGGTGGTGGGCGGGTACCGGTGGCCGGGCGTGGGGGCGGCCGACGGCGGCGATGTCCCCGGTGGTGGGGAGCTGGGCCATGCTTCCGCCGACGAGGTCGCGGCCGTCGCAGAGCCAGAGCGTCAGCAGCAGCGCGGCCCAGGTGGTGCCGATGAGGATGTTGGGGCGGATGCCGGGGCCGGCGGCCGTTCCGGGGCGTCCGGCGGTCCCCCGGTGCGCCTTCTTCCGGGGCTGCCTCTTCCCGTTCTCCCGGGTGTTCCCGGCCTCGCGGATGTCCCGGGTATCCCGGCTCGTCCGGTCTTCCCGGGACTCCTGGTTCTCCCGCTTCTCCCGCTTCTCCTGCTTCTCCTGGTTCTCCGGTTCCTCCCGGCTCGTCGCCCTACTCGTCGCCACCGCTGCTCCCCTGGCGTTCGCGTCGCAGGCGGAGCCGCAGGCGCAGCAGTTGGCCGGCGATGACGAGGATCGCGCCGCCGGCCAGGACCAGGGCGACGGCGGAGGTGCTGCTGAGCTCGCGGTGCGGGGCGGCGGGCTGGGCGCTGGGGACGGTGGCCGGGCCCTCGACCGGGTGTGCCGGGGTGGCGGCGGGGGCGAGGGCCGGGCGCGCGGCCGTGGCGGCGGTGCCGGGGCAGCCGGCCGGGGCGGGGTGGACGGCGGTCCGGGTGCGGGGTGCCGCGCCGGTGGGTGCCGCGCCGGTGGGGGCCGCCGGGCGGGCGGTGGCCCGTTCGGCGGCGCAGCCGGTGAGCCGCGGGGTGCCCGCGGCGCCGGGGGTGACCGGAGCAGGGGCGACGGCGACCTGGGCGGTCCCGGTGCCGCGTTCGTCGTCGACGTACGCGGGCGCCGTCGTCACCGCGCATGCGGCGACCGCGGCGCAGAGGGTGAGTTGCGGTGAGCGCATGGTGCACCTCCGGATACTCCGAAGGTCCGCCCGTACGCGGCCGGGCGCATCCGGTGCGGTGCGGTGGTGCGCCGTTCGGGTGGGCGGGGGCGGCGAGGCCGGCCGCCGGGCGGGGGCGCGCCGGGCCCGGCCCCTCCCCCGCTCCGGCCCGGCCCGGGTCAGACCAGGTCGACCAGGTCCGCGATCGAGTCGACGACGCGGGACGGGCGGAAGGGGTGCCGTTCGACGTCCTCGGGGCGGGTGAGGCCGGTGAGGACGAGGAAGGTCTCCATGCCCGCTTCCAGGCCGGCGACGACGTCGGTGTCCATGCGGTCGCCGATCATGGCGGAGGACTCGGAGTGGGCGCCGATGGCGTTGAGGGCGTGGCGCATCATCAGCGGGTTGGGCTTGCCGACGAAGTACGGCTCGACGCCGGTGGCCTTGGTGATCAGGGCGGCCACCGACCCGGTCGCGGGCAGGGCGCCCTCCGGCGACGGGCCGGTCTCGTCGGGGTTGGTGGCGATGAAGCGGGCGCCGTTGTCGATCAGCCGGATGGCCTTGGTGAGGGCCTCGAAGCTGTAGGTGCGGGTCTCGCCGAGGACGACGTAGTCGGGGGCGTGGTCGGTGAGGATGTAGCCGATGTCGTGGAGGGCGGTGGTGAGGCCGGCCTCGCCGATGACGTAGGCGGTGCCGCCGGGGCGCTGGTCGTCGAGGAACTGGGCGGTGGCCAGCGCCGAGGTCCAGATGGACTCCCAGGGGACGTCGAGGCCGATGCGGTTGAGGCGGGCGTGCAGGTCGCGCGGGGTGTAGATGGAGTTGTTGGTCAGGACGAGGAAGGGCTTGCCCGATTCGCGGAGCCGCTTGATGAAGGCGTCGGCGCCGGGGACCGGGACCCCTTCGTGCATCAGGACGCCGTCCATGTCGGTGAGCCATGACTCGATCGGCTTGCGCTCTGCCACTGCCGGACTCCTGCCGTGCGTGTTGACCAGGGCTGGCCAGGGGCTGGCCAGGGCGTCGGCCGGGGTCCGTACGGGGCACGGTCACGGTGCCCGGGCCGCGGTGCGCGGTGCGCCGGTCACGGGGGAGCGTGACGCGGGGGTGGGTGCGCGGGGACGTGAGGGATGTCTCGTACGGAGGGCCGACGGGCCCCAGCCTAAGTCAGGGGGCGGCGGAGCGACCCCGGTGATCACCGGGGTGGTGGTGGCACCGGGGTTGCCCGTCAGCTGCCGGTGGCGGTCTTCCAGGCGTTGACGTAGGTGTCGAGGTTCTTGTCGATGTCGTTCCAGTCGGGCTGGAAGATCTCGACGCCGTCCATGATCTTGGCGAGGGCGGTGGCGTTGGGGTCGGTGGGCTTGACGTCGGTGCGGGACGTGAAGCCGCCGCCGATGGCGGAGACCTCTTCCTGGACGGGGGTGCTGAGGAGGTAGTCGAGGAACTTCTTGGCGTTGGCGGCGTGCGGGGCGTTCCTGACCAGGCCGGCGGCGTAGGGCAGGGCGAAGGTGGCGGGCTTGGCGCCGGGTGCGGCGGCGGGGAAGAAGATGCCCTGCTGGGGCATGGACTTCATATTGGCGTAGTTCATCTGCACATCGCCGTTGGCGGCGAGGAGTTCGCCCTTGTCGACCTTGGGGGCGAGCTGGCCGGTGGAGGAGGACGGGCCGACGTTGTTGGCCTGGAGCTTCTTGAGGAAGGCCATGGCCGGGCCCTGGCCGCCGAAGTCGTGCAGGGCCTTGATGACGACGGCGGTGCCGTCGCCGGCGACGCCCGGGGTGGAGTACTGGAGCTTGCCGGCGAAGCGGTGGTCGGCGAGGTCCTGCCAGGTGGCCGGGGGCTTGGGGAGTTCCTTCGTGTTGTAGATGAAGCAGAAGTAGTTGTTGACGACGGAGGTCCACCGGCCGTTGGGGTCCTTGTCTGCGGCGGCGACCTTGTCGGAGCCCTGGGGACGGTAGATGTCCAACAGGCCCTTGCCGTCGGCCTGCTGGATGAAGGGGGGCAGGGTGACGATGACGTCCGCCTTGGTGTTGGAGCGCTCGCGGGCCAGGCGCTGGACGGCGGCGCCGGAGCCGGACTCGACGTAGTCGACCTTGATGCCGGTCTGCTTCTCGAAGTCCTTGAAGACCTTGTCGTAGAAGCCGTCGCCCTTTTCGCTCTTGAGGCCGTCGGCGCTGTAGACGGTGATCTCCTTGGCGTCGGGGTCGGCGGAGGAGGCACCGCCGCAGGCGGTGAGGGTGGCGGCGAGGACGAGTGCGGCGGCGCCGGCGGTGAGGGCGGGGCGGACGGGACGGGCGGGGCGGGGGCGACCGGTCATGGTGAGGTGACTCCTTGGGCAAGGTGGGGAGTTGGGGCGGTGCGGGGGGGGCGCCGGGGTCAGCGGTAGCCGGCCCTGGTGCGGATGCGGGCGACGCCGGCGAGCACGAGCAGGGTCGTGGCCATCAGGGCGACGGCCAGCGCGGCGCCGGTGAAGAGGGCGCCGCGGTCGGTGGCGGCGAAGATCTGGACGGGCAGCGGCATCCAGTCCGGGGGGTAGAGCATCATCGTGGCGCTCAACTCGCCCATGGAGAGGGCGAAGCACAGGCCGGCGGCTGCGGTGAGGGACGGCAGGAGCAGCGGCATCCTGACCCGCCACAGGACGTACGCGGGGCGGGCGCCGAGACCGGCGGCGCTCTGCTCGTACGCGGGGTCGAGGCGGCTGAGGGCGGCGGTCACGGACTGGTAGGCGAAGGCGGTGACCAGCACGGTGTGGGCGATGATCACGATCTGCGGGGTGCCGTTGAGGAGGAACGGGGGCCGGGAGAAGGCGACGAGGAGGGAGAGGCCGACGACGACGGAGGGGACGGCGACGGGGAGGAGGAAGAGGGCGTCGAGCAGGCGGCGGGCGCGGCGGCCGAGTCCTTGGGCGGCGAGGGCGGCCCAGGTGCCGGCGGTGAGGGCGGCGGCGCTCGCCGCGAGGGCGGTCAGCACGCTGGTGAGCAGGGCGGTGACGGTGCTGCCCCGCGCGAGGTCCTGATAGTGCGTCAGCGTGAGGTGGGAGGGGAGGGCGCCGCTCCAGCCGCCGGCGAAGGAGGCGGCGGCGATCACCAGGAGCGGGAGGGCGAAGACGGGCAGGAAGAGGAGGAAGAAGGCCGCCCGGAGGGCCCGTCGGGCGGACGCGCTATGCACGAGCATGGTGGGCGGCTCCGGTGCGGGTGGGGGTGTCCTTGCGGGGGCGTTCCGTGGGGGATCCGCCGCCGGTGGCCCGGTCCGGGTGGGCCGGGTCGGTGCGGGGCCGGGCGGTGCGGGAGGCGCCGATGCCGGCGGCGGTACGGGACATGACCGTCCGGTAGAGGGCGTAAAGGGCGGCGGACAGCGCGATGTTGACGACCGCGACGACGCAGGCGCCGGTGTAGTCGCCGTCGAGGATCGCCTTGCTGTAGACGAGCACCGGCAGGGTGACGACGTTCTTGGCGCCGGTGAACAGGACGATCCCGAACTCGTTGAGGCCGAGGACCAGGACGAGCGCCCCGCCGGCCGCGAGCGAGGGCAGCGCCTCCGGGAGGATCACCGTCCGCACGATGCGCCACGGCCGGGCGCCCAGTGAGGCGGCGACCTCCAACTGGCCGGTGTCCACCTGGGAGAACGCGGCGAGCAGGGGGCGCATCACGAACGGCGTGAAGTAGGTGACCTCGGCCAGCAGGACGCCCCAGGGGGTGTGCAGGAAGTCCAGCGGGCCGTGGGCGGCCCCGGTGACATCCGTCCAGAGGCCGTTGGCGATCCCGGCGGTGCCGTAGAGGAACAGCAGGGCGAGGGTGATCAGGAAGGACGGGAAGGCCAGGAAGATGTCGATGAAGCGGGCCAGTGCCCTGCCGCCGGGGAACGGGACGAAGGCGATGACGAGGGAGAGCGCGAGGCCGAGCAGCAGGGCGCCGAGGGTGGCGCCGGCCGCGAGGAGCACGGTGGTGGTGAGCGCGTCGCGGAAGGAGGCGGTGGCGAGGACGGCGGCGTAGGGGGCGGTGGAGGCCGGTCCGCCGTTCTCGGGCGTGACGGACTGGACGGCCACCAGGGCGAGCGGGTAGAGGAAGACCAGGCCGAGGGCGGCGACCGGCGGCAGCGCCCAGAGGGCGGCGGTGCGGCGGGGGTGGGTGCGGGGGTCCCGTTCAGGCATGCCGCGCCCCGTCCGCCGCGAGGCCCGCCGGGATGAGGACGGCGTCCTCCGGGGCGAAGTGCAGGGCGATATCCGTGCCGAGCGCCGGGGGTTCGCGCAGTTCGCGGACGTCGGCCATGATCCGGTGGCCGCCGGCCGCCACGTACAGCCGGTGGGTGGCGCCGCGCCACTGGAGCTCGGTGACCGTGCCGCGCAGGGTGTTGCCGCCGGGCGCCGGGCTCGCGCCGAGGCCGATGAGGTGCGGGCGGACGCAGAGGGTGGCGGTGGCTCCGGGGGCCGCCTCGCCGACGGGTACGGTCAGCGGCCGGCCGGCGAACTCCACCCCGTCGCGGCGTACGGTCACCGGCAGCAGGTTCGCGGTGCCCACGAACGACGCGGTGAACGCGGTGCGCGGGCTGCGGTAGAGCTGCTGCGGGGTGCCGCAGTCGCGCAGCCGGGCCTGGTCCAGGACGGCGATCCGGTCGGCCAGGGTCAGTGCCTCGACCTGGTCGTGGGTGACGTAGAGGATGGAGACGTCGGGCAACTCCCGGTGCAGGCGGGCGAGTTCGGCCAGCATGCCGGAGCGCAGCCGGGCGTCGAGCGCGGACAGCGGCTCGTCCAGCAGCAGGACGCCGGGGCGGATGGCGAGTGCGCGGGCGATGGCGACGCGCTGCTGCTGGCCGCCGGACAGCTCCCGGGGGTACCGGTCGGCGTAGCCGGCCATGCCGGTCATCTCCAGCGCCTCGGCGACCCGGCCGGGGATCTCGGTGCGCGGCGCCTTCTGCGCCTTGAGGCCGAAGGCGACGTTCTCGGCGACCTTCATGTGCGGGAACAGCGCGTACTGCTGGACGACCATGCCGATGCCGCGCTTGTACGGCGGGAGGTCGGTGACGTCCCGGCCGCCGATCAGCACCCGGCCGCGCACCGGCCGGACGAAGCCGGCGACCGCCCGCAGCGCGGTGGTCTTGCCGGAGCCGGACGGGCCGAGCAGGGCCATGACCTCGCCCGGTTCGACGGTGAGGTCGAAGGAGTCGAGGACGGTGTGCTCACCGTGCCCGCCGTGTCTGCCGTAGGCGACGGTGACGTCGTCGAAGCGGATGCCGGAGGCCGGGGCCGGTGCGGCGGGCGGGCCGGTGCGGGCGGGTGCCGCGGTGGGCGCGGGCATCTCACACCACCCCCAGCAGCGCGGGCAGTTCGGCGACGGACCCGAGGACGTGGGTGGCGCCGGCGCTCTCCAGTTGTGCCGCGTCGTGTGCCCCGGTGAGCACTCCGGCGACGACCGAGGCGCCGCTGCGCCGCCCGGCGATCATGTCGTAGGAGGTGTCGCCGGCCACCGCGATCTGCCGTACGTCGGCGGCGGCGCCGGTGCGCAGCAGGGCGGTGAGGACCATGTCGGGGTAGGGGCGGCCCCGGCCGCCGGCGTCGGCGGGGCACAGGGTCAGCGCGGCCAGGTCGCGCCAGCCGAGGGCGTCGAGAAGGGCGTCCTGGGTGACGCGGGCGAAGCCCGTGGTCAGCACGACCGTGCGGCCGGCCTGCCGGAGCGTCTCGATGGCCTCGCGGGCGCCGGGGACGGGGGCGATCCTGCCCTCGTCGACCAGGTCGCCGTAGGCCGTCTCGAAGGCGCGGTTGGCGCGGCGGGCGGCGTCCTCGGTGGCGGTGGGGTCGCCGTCGGGGGCGGCGAAGAGGTGCCGGAAGACGGAGATCTTGGACTCGCCCATGGTGGCGCGTACGTAGGCGAGCTTCTCGGCGTGGTCGGGGCTGCCCGGCTCGACGCCCATGTGCCGGGCGGCGGCGTCGAATGCCCGCTCGACCAGGCCGCCGTCGGCGACGGTGGTGCCGGCCATGTCGAGGACGGCCAGCCGGATGGTGTCCCGGTCGTGTGCGGTGGGGGTCGGACGGATCGTCAACCGGCTCACCATCCCAGTTCGTTCGCGGTGGTTTCGGCGATGGCAGGCGAGCAGGTCATGCCGCGCCCGCCGGGCCCGGTGACCAGCCAGACCCCGTCGCGGGCCTGCTGGCGGTGGACGACGCGGGTGGTGTCGGTGCATTGGGCGTAGACCCCGGCCCAGCGGCGGCGGATGCGGGGCAGCGGGCGGCCGAGGATCGCCTCGACGACGCCGGTGAGGTGCTCGTAGGGCTCCTCGACCGTGTCGAAGGCGAACGGGGTGTCGTATTCGTGGGTGTCGCCGATGGTCAGTCCGCCGTCGGCCCGCTGGACCATCAGCAGCTGCATCTTGTGCGCGGCGGCGGTCGGGGTCTGGGCCTGGCCGGCGTCGAGGGCGTCCAGGGCGTCACTGCGGTAGGCGGGGTAGTAGCGGAAGCTGTCGGCGTCGGCGACGGAGGTGGTGAGCGGCTCGCCGAGCGGGTCGGTCTGCATCATCTGGAGGCGCACCCGGCGCACCGGCAGGTCGGGGATCAGCTCCCGGACCAGGCCGCCGAGCCAGGCGCCGGTGCACAGGACGACCGCGTCGCCGTGGTGGGTCACGCCGTGGTCGTCGCGGACCGCGCGCCCGCCGACCACCTCGCGGACCTCGCGCCCGCCGAGGTAGGTGTACCGGCCGGACGCCAGCAGCGCCTCCTTCAGGGCGAGTTGGGCGACACGGGGCTCCACGGCGGCGTCCCGCTCGCACCACAGGGCGCCGGTGAGGTCGCCGCGCAGGGCGGGGTTGAGGGCGCGGGCCCCGTCGGCGTCCAGGAGCCGGTAGCCGCGGGCGGCGGCGTCGGGGCGGCGGGTGGCGGCCTCGGCGACCGCGCGTTCGGTGTCGTTGCGGACGACGGTCAGCGATCCGATGGCGCGGAAGCCGAGGCCGGGGACGCGGGCGCCGATCTCCTCCCAGAGTTCGCGGGCGCGGAGCGCGGTGGCCAGTTCCTCGCCGCCGGCCCGGCCGCTGACCCAGATCTGCCCGAAGTTGCGGACCGAGGCACCGCGGGCCTCGGCCTCCCGCTCGATGTGCAGGACCTCGTGGCCCCGTTCAACTGCGTGCCAGGCGTGCATGGTTCCCAACACGCCCGCTCCGACGACTGTGATTCGCATGCCCCAGACGGTCTCGGCGGCGGGTGGCCCGCGGACGGCGGTTCGGCGACGGAACGGTGAACAGGGGTCCAAAGTTGGCCTAGACCCGTTATCAATCCGTGATACCGAAGGGGCAGTTGCGGTGCTTTCGTCCCGATCCGGGGCGGCCGTGGCGGCTGGACAGCCGGGCCGCTACGGGGGCGTGGGCCGGGTGCCCAGATGCGTGGTGAACGAGAACCGGTCCCCGCGGTACAGCGAGCGCACCCGCTCCAGCGGGCGGCCCTCGGTGTCCCGCGACAGCCGGTGGATCAGCAGCATCGGCAGCGCGCCCGGGGTACCGATCAGCAGTGCCTCGCGCGGGGTGGCCAGCACCGTCTCCAGGCGTTCGTCCGCGTCCCCGAAGCCGATCCCGAGCCGCTCGCGGAGGTAGGCGTAGAAGGAGGAGTCCGGCGCGAAGTCGGCCGCCAGATCGGGGACCCGGGCCACCGCGACGTAGGTGCTCTCCAGTCCGACCCGCTCGTCGTCGGCGAGCAGCACCCGCTCCATGTGCCAGACCGGGTCGCCGGCCGCCAGCGCGAGGTCGGCGGCGAGCGCCGGCGGGCAGGGGAAGCGGTCCAGCGAGACCAGGTGCCGGCCGGGGGTGCGGCCCTGGCGGCGTACGCCCTCGGTGTAGCTGGCGAGGGACAGCGGCTGCTCCATCTTGGGTCCGGCGACGACCGTGCCGCGCCCCAGCCGCTTCAGCCGCCCCTCCAGCACCAGTTCCCGCAGGGCCTGACGCAGCGTCTCCCGCGAGACCTCGAACCGCAGGGCCAGTTCACGCTCCGCGGGCAGCGGTTCGCCCTCGCCCAACTCCGTGATCAGCGCGGCGATTTCGACCTTCGCCGCGTAGTACTTGGGGATGCGTCCGTGCTCGGGGACGCCGGACCGGATGGGTGCGCCAGGTTCCTGGCCGTACGGGAACTCCACCCGGCGATCTTCGCATCAGCGGCGGGGCCGGAGCGCCATGCCCCTCGCGGGCCCGGCCATGCCCCGACGGACAGGCCCTGGGGCCCGGAGTCCGCCAGGAGCTGCGATCACCATCCCGATCGAGTTCGCCATGCAGTGGGACAACGAGCGCATCCCGCGCGAGGCCAGCCTCGCGCTGTTCGACGCCTTCGCCTCGAAGGAGAAGACGTTGCACGCCAACGCGGGCAGGCACTTCGACATGCCCAGGTTCGAGGCCGACAGCGCGGCCCGGTTCTTCGCCCGGCATCTTGGCCGGGCGGTCACCTCACCGGCCTGACGTGCGCGGTCGGGGCCGCGTATCCGGACACCGCGGGGCCGCCCTTCGGGCGACAACGGGAATGCGACGACAGGCCCTAGCGGAACAGCCCGGTCAGCACCAGCTCGGCGGCGCCGTCCGCGACGGTCCGGGGCCCGCCGCGGGCCAGCGCCACCGCGGGCGCGGCCCCGGGGCCGCCGCCGGACGCCGCCCACGGCCGGCCGCGCAGCGCCGCGTGGTCGGCCAGGACCCGGGCCACGCCGTCCCGGAACCCCTCCGGGTGCTGCTGCACGGTGCGGCCCCCGAGCAGCACCCGGTCGACGTCCAGCAGTTCGACGAGGTTGGCCGCGGCCACGCCCAGCACCCGGGCCGCTTCCGGGAGATCGCCGCGGGCCACCGCCGCCAGGCACAGCGCCTCGACGCAGCCGCGCCGCCCGCAGCCGCACCGCGGCCCGTCCAACTGCACGACCTGGTGGCCGAATTCACCGGCGCCGGTGTGCGGTCCGCGGTAGAGGGCGCCGCCGAGGACGAGCCCGGCGCCCAGTCCGGTGCCCAGGTGGAGGTAGGCGAAGGAGGCACCGCCGGCCTCCTCCGGTGCGCGGCCGATGCCGAGCGCCGCCGCGTTGGTGTCCTTGTCGAGGACGACGGGCAGGCCCAGGCGTGCGCCGAGCGCGTCGCGCAGCGGGAAGCCGTCCCACTGCGGGAGGCCGGTGACCTGGCGCAGCACGCCGGTGCCGTGGTCCAGCGGCCCCGGGCAGGCCACCCCCGCACCGAGCACCGGCGGCCCGCCCGCCGCGTCCCGCAGCGCCGCGACCTCCCGCCCGGCGGCGGCCAGCACGGCCTCGGCGCCGGCGCCGAGATCCAGCGGGGCCCGACGTTCCGCGACCGGCCGGCCCGCGAGGTCGGCCAGGACGCAGCGGATCTCGTCGCGGTCCAGGTGCAGGCCGACGGCGTACCGGGCGCCGGGGACCAGGCGCAGTACGGTGCGCGGTTTGCCGCCGGTGGAGGCCCGGCGGCCCGCCTCCTCGGCCAGACCGTCGGCCCGCAGCCGGGCGGTGATCTTGCTGACCGCCTGCGGGGTGAGGCCGGTGCGCCCGGCCAGCTCCAGGCGGCTGGCCCCCTCCTGCCCCGCCGTGCGCAGCAGCCCGAGCACCAGCGCAGTGTTGTGGCCGCGGAGGGCGAGGAGGTTCGCGCCCGGACCGGCGGCGGGCGCGGTGGGGGCGGTGGTCGGGCGGTCGGGGTCGTTGCTGCTCACACCCCCATTGTCCGTGCTGCTTGCACTTTGGCAACAGCGTTGCGAAAGTGGAGGGCATGAATGACCCCCTGGGCACCCCCCACTCCCCCCGCCCGCCCTTCCGCGTCGGCCTCATCGGATACGGCCTGGCGGGTTCGGTCTTCCACGCCCCGCTGATCGCCGCCACCGAAGGGCTGCTGCTCGACACCGTCTCGACCTCCGACCCCGAACGGCAGGCGCAGGCCCGCGCCGAGCATCCGCAGGTCCGTACGGTGGCCACCCCCGAGGCCGTACTGGACCGGGCCGCCGCCGGCGAGCTCGACCTGATCGTGCTGGCGAGCCCGAACAAGACGCATGTCCCGCTCGCCACCGCCGCGTTGGAGGCCGGCGTCCCGGTCGTCGTCGACAAGCCGCTGGCCGCCACCGCCGCCGAGGCCGAGAAGCTCGCCGCGCTCGCCGCCGACCGCGGACTGCTGCTCTCCGTCTTCCAGAACCGCCGCTGGGACAACGACTTCCTGACCGTCCGCAAACTGATCGAGGACGGGGCGCTCGGCGCGGTGTGGCGCTTCGAGTCGCGCTTCGAGCGCTGGCGGCCCCAGCCCAAGGGCGGCTGGCGCGAGTCCGGCGACCCGGCCGAACTCGGCGGGCTGCTCTACGACCTCGGCAGCCACCTCGTCGACCAGGCGCTGACCCTCTTCGGCCCGGCCGCCTCCGTGTACGCCGAGTCCGACATCCGCCGCCCGGGCGCGGAGGCCGACGACGACACCTTCATCGCGCTCACCCACGTCAACGGCGTCCGTTCCCATCTGTGGATGAGCGCCACCACCGCCCTCCTCGGCTCCCGCTTCCGGGTGCTGGGGGACCGGGCCGGCTACACCAAGCACGGCCTGGACCCGCAGGAGGCCGCGCTGCGCGAGGGCCGGCGCCCCGGCGACGAGGGCGTGGAGTGGGGCGTGGAGAAGAGGACCGGCTGGGGCCGCCTCGGCGCCGGGGCGGCCCCCCGGAGCGGCGGCGGCGAGCCGGTCGAGACGCTGCCGGGCGACTACCCCGCCTACTACGCCGCGATCGAGCGGGCCCTTCGGGAGGGCGGCGAACCGCCGGTGACCGCCACCGAGGCCGCGGCGGCGCTGCGCGTCCTGGAGGCCGCCAGGCGCTCCGCGGCCGAGGGCCGGACGGTGCGGATCGGGGCGGCGGCATGAGCGGGGCCGCCGCGCCGACCGCCGCGGCCGACGAGCTCGCCGAGCTGACCGCCCAGGAAGAGCGCCTGCTCTTCGACACCTTCGGCAATGACGAAGCATGGGAACTGGGCTCGCTGCTGGTCGCGCTGGCGCGGGAGCGCGGCGCCGCCGTGACGGTCGGCATCCGGCGCGGCGCCCAGCAGCTGTTCCACTGCGCCCTGCCCGGCACCTCCGCCGACAACGACGCCTGGATCGCCCGCAAATGCGCCGTCGTCGAACGCTACGGGGAGTCCTCGTACCTGGTCGGCGCCCGGTTCCGCGCCAAGGGCCGGACGTTCGAGGAGAGTTCCCGCCTCGACCCGGACCGCTTCGCGGCGCACGGCGGCGCCTTCCCCGTCCGGCTGCGGGGGACCGGCGTCGTCGGGGCGGTCGCGGTGTCCGGGCTGCCGCAGGCGGACGACCACGCGCTGGTCGTCGAGGCACTGGAGCGGTACCTCTTGCGCTGAGCTTGAACCTCCCACGTGTTCGGCCCGTCCGCTGCGCTTTGCCTCGCTTCCCACGTTGTCGGCTTTCCCGCCGTGGGGGTTGCTGTCTTTGCGCCTTCGGCCCGTCCGCTGCGCTTTGCGTCGCCCTACGTTTTCGGCTTTCCCGCCGTAGGGGTTGCTGTCTTTTGCGCCTTCGGCGCGGGGTGTTGTCCGCTGCGCGGGGCTTTCGGGGTGCGGTGACGGTCCTCCGGGGCCGGTGTGCAGGACTGCTTCGCTTTACGTCCTGCACACCGCCCCCTCCGGCCCGCCCCCTCCCGCGGGTGGGAGAGAGAAACGGTGGATGCAGGCTGAGCCGAGTGGTCCGGTAACGGTCTCCATCGACCCCTGAACCCGCACGGTCCCACCTACGCGCACCCCACCGGTTTTTTCCCACCCACAACGGGAGGGGACGGGCCGGAGGGGCAGGGTGTCCGGACGTAAAGCGAAGCAGTCCGGACACCCTGCCCCGCAGGACCGTCACCGCACCCGACAGCCCCGCGCAGCGGCCCCGCCCGCCGCAGGCGCAACGGCGAACAACCACCACGGCGGGAAAGCCGACAACGTAGGGCGACGCAAAGCGCAGCGGAGCCGCAACGGCGAACAACCCCCACGGCGGGAAAGCCGAAAACGTGGGAAGCCCAGCCAAGCGCCTACGCGCTTGCGAGCTCCTGCCGCTGGCGGCCCAGACCGTCGATCTCCAGCTCCACCACATCGCCGGCCCGCAGGTACGGCTTCGGCTCGGGCTGCCCCATCGCGACCCCGGCCGGAGTGCCGGTGTTGATGACATCGCCCGGGTAGAGGGTCATGAACTGGCTGACGTAGCGGACCACTTCGGCCACCGGGAAGATCTGCTCGGCGGTCGTGCCGTCCTGCTTCAGCTCCCCGTTGACCCACAGCCGGACACCCAGGGCCTGCGGGTCGGGCACCTCGTCGGCGGTCACCAGCCACGGGCCCAGCGGGTTGAACGTCTCGCAGTTCTTGCCCTTGTCCCACTGGCCGCCGCGCTCGATCTGGAACGCGCGCTCGGAGACGTCGTGCGCCACCGCGTACCCGGCCACCGCCGCCAGCGCCTGCTCGTCGGTCTCCAGGTAGCGGGCGGTACGGCCGATGACGACGGCCAGCTCCACCTCCCAGTCGGTCTTCACGCTGCCGCGCGGCACCAGGACCGTGTCATCGGGGCCGACGACCGTGTCCGGGGCCTTCATGAAGATGATCGGCTCCTCGGGGGTCGCGGCCCCCGTCTCCCGGGCGTGGTCGTGGTAGTTCAGCCCGATGCACACGACCTTGCCGATCCGGGCGACCGGCGGGCCGATGCGCAGCCCGTCGGCGTCCAGCGCGGGCAGCCCGCCGGACGCGGCGGCGGCCCGTATCCGGGCCAGCGCCGCATCGTCCGCGAGCAGTGTTCCGTCGATGTCCCGCACCGTGTCCGACAGATCCCGCAGGACTCCGGTCTCGTCGAGCAGCGCCGGGCTTTCCGCCCCCACCGTTCCGACGCGCAGCAGCTTCATCGGTACAACTCCCGTGGTCGAAGGGTCGGCCCCGAAGGGTTCTCCAGGGCCGGCCGATGGGGGACGGCCATCGAGCGATTTGGCCGATCCTCCAAGAACGGGGTCCGGTCCGCAAGACCCCCGTCCACGGAGTGGACCGTTACCGAGGGGTAGTAACGACCTGGCCGGAGGCGGCTCAGGACGGTCCGGACGCCGAGGCGGCCGGTTCGGGCGCGGCAGCCGGGCCGCCGTCCGGCTCCCGGTCCGCCCGCTTCCCGGCCCGGTCAGCCCGCGCGGCGGCGTTCGCCCGCGCCCGGGCGGCCTGCCGGCGGGCCGCGCGCGTCCTGGGCGCTCCCTTCCGCGCACCGCCGGACGGCGTGCCGCCCGCCCGCTCCGCCCCGTCCGCGCCCTTCGCCCGCTCCCCGGCGCGCTCGGGCTGCGGCTCCGGCTTCCGGTCCGCCTCCCGGCCCGGCTTCCGGTCACGGTGCAGCAGCGCCCGCTCGCACGCCGTCCAGGTCGTGGTCGTGACCAGGTAGAGCCCGGCCGCCAGCGGCACCACCGCCGCGGTGATCAGCATGCCGAAGGACAGCAGCGGCATCACCTTGGACATGGCGCCCATACCGGGTACCAGGGCACCGCCG
>NZ_BMRP01000049.1:3835-9361 GCF_014648695.1 Streptomyces albospinus | reverse complement strand
GTGGCGACCGCCCCGATCAGCGCGAACAGCCCCAGGTAGACCAGCCCGTGCGGTCCGAACACCCCGCCGTCGGCGAGCGCCCGGCGCCAGCTGCCGCCGAGCGGCGCGCCCAGCAGCGTATGGCCGAGCAGGGCGCCGCTCCCGGTGGTGAAGAGGTGGTACATCACGAAGAAGACCGGCAGTTGGAGCAGCGACGGCAGGCAGCCGGCCAGCGGCGAGGAGCCGGTTTTGGCGTAGAGCTCGGAGACCGCCTGCTGGAGCCGTTCGCGGTCGCCGTGGTGCCGGCGCTGGAGTGCGGCGATCTGCGGGGCGAGCGCGGCACGGGCCTTCTCGCCGCGGGCCGCGGCGCGGGCGAGCGGGTGCAGCGCGGCGCGCACGCCGAGGGTGAACAGGACGATGGCGACGGCCGTGGCCGAGGCGCCGAAGAGCGGGGCGAGGGTGTCGGCGCCGCGCGCCAGCGCATCGCCGAGGAAGCCGAAAACGGACATGGGTGAGCCCTCCACGGGTCTCGTCGTACCGGAACGGGATCGGCGTGACGAGCGGCGTGGACGCGCACCGGCACCGGGGCGGGGCAAGCGGGCGGGAGGCACGCCAGGGGCAGCGGGGCTGCCGCCGGAGGTGCCGTGAACACCCGTGGGAATGCCCGGGAGTTGTGCCGAGGTGCCGGAGCGTCTACGCGGCCGTCGGGAGGGCGCGGCCCGGTGCTCGCGGGCGCGGGCGGCCGGCGGCATCGGGGTCGCGTTGCGGCAGGAACGCGGTACGGCGCTCGCGGTCGCGGATGGCCGTGCGGATCCGGCCCGGTGGCACCGGGCGGGCGGTGGCCGCCAGGGCGAGGGCGCTGCACAGCAGCAGGAGCGCGGCGGTGGTCGCGGCGGCCGTCAGGGCAGTCGTCAGACCGGTCTGGGCGAGCAGGAGTCCGGCGAGCAGGAAGAACAGCGCGGAGGTGTAGAGCCGCCAGGCATCGGCGATGCGGTACATCCGGCGTCCTCCTCTTCCCGTGGCCCGGTGGGCCGTTCGCGCCCCGCGAGCCGTCACAAAGACTCATTCCCCGACAAAGACTTGTCGTCTTCCGCTCAAGAGTAGCCATACTCCTGGGCAGCCGGGAAACCTGCCGGTAACTTCCCTCCACCCGAGGGAGGTCCCATGCGCGACATCAGCGTCCCGGCCCTGGCGGCTCCACTGCGGACCGGCGGCCTCGCCGACTCCGTGTTCGAGACGGCCGCGCACCGCCCGGACTTCGCCCAGCTCGCCCGCCCCGACGCCGATGCCCCCGGCGGCTGGCGCGAGGTGACCGCGGCGGCCTTCCGGGACGAGGTGACGGGGCTGGCCAGAGGACTGCTGGCGGACGGGATCCGGCCGGGGACCAGGGTCGCGGTGATGTCCCGCACGCGGTACGAGTGGACGCTGTTCAGCTATGCGCTGTGGGCGGTCGGCGGGCAGCTGGTGCCGGTGTACCCGACCGCGTCGGCCGAGCAGCTGCGGTGCATCCTCACCGGGGCGCGGGTGGCGGCGATCGTCGTCGAGAACGAGGCGCAGGCGATGACGGTCGCCGAGGCGTGCGACGAGACCGACCGGAACCCGGCGCTGCGGCGCATCTGGCAGCTGGACCGGGACTGCGTACGGCGGCTGACGGAGGAGGGCACCCGGCTGCCCGAGGCGGACGTGCACCGGCTGCGCCATGCGGTCGCCCCGCACAGCGCCGCCGCGATCGTGCACACCTCGGGGACCACCGGCCGGCCGCGCGGCTGCGTGATCACCCACGCCAATCTCGCCGCCGAGTGCGACACCCTCCTCGCCGGCTGGGGCGGCCTGCTGGCCGCGCCCGGCGAACGCCCGTCGCTGCTGGCGTTCCTGCCGTTCGCGCACATCTACGGGCTGATGGTGCAGGTGGCGTGCCTGCGCGGCGGGGTGCTGCTCGGCCATCAGCCGGAGTTGGCGTCGGACGAACTGCTGCCCGCGCTGGCGTCGTTCCGGCCGACGTTCCTCTTCGCGGTGCCGTACGTCTTCGAGAAGCTCACCACCCGCGCCCGGATGGCCGCCGAACAGGCCGGCCGGGGGCGGATGTTCGACGCGGCGATGGCGGTGGCGGTGCGCCACGCGGAGGCGCAGGCGGCGCGGGCGCGGGGCACCGGCCCCGGCCCCGGCCCGTGGCTGCGGGCCCGGCACGCGCTCTACGACCGGCTGGTGTACGCCCGGATCCGCGCGCTGCTGGGCGGCCGGGTGCGCACCGCCGTCTCCGGCGGCTCACCGCTGCGCCGGGAGCTGGGGCTGCTGTTCGCCGGCGCCGGCATCACCGTCTACGACGGCTACGGCCTGACCGAGACCAGCGGGGCGATCACCGTCCAGCCGCCGGGCCGGGTGCGGTTCGGGACGGTGGGCCGCCCGCTGCCGGGCAGCGCGGTGCACCTGGCGCTGGACGGGGAGGTGTGGGTGCGCGGGGCGGTGGTGTTCGCCGGATACCTCGACGACACGGACCTGACCGGCGGCGGCTACCGCGGCAACTCCCCCGGCCGGTACGGCGGCTGGCTGCCGACCGGCGATCTCGGGCGGCTCGACGAGGACGGCTACCTCGTCATCACCGGCCGCAAGAAGGACGTCATCATCACCAGCAGCGGCTCCAGCGTCGCCCCGCAGGCGCTGGAGCAGCGGCTGTGCGCCCATCCGCTGATCTCCCAGTGCGTGGTGGTGGGCGACGACCGCCCGTACGTGGCCGCGCTGATCACCCTGGATCCGGAGGCGCTGGCGCACTGGCGGCGGCTGCGCTGCGAGGCGGCGGCCGGCGACGGCGACCCGGGCGACACCGGCGCCGCGTCACGGGTGCCGTCGCCGGAGGAGCAGTTGCAGGCCGAGGTGCGGCGGGCGGTGGCGCGCGCGAACGCGGCGGTGTCGCGCGCCGAGTCGATCCGCGCGTTCCGGGTGCTGCCGGGCGAGTTCAGCCAGGAGGCGGGGCTGCTGACGCCGTCGCTCAAGCTGCGCCGGGCGGCGATCGCCCGGACGTACGCGGCCGAGATCGACGCGCTGTACGCAGGCTGACCAGCGCGTACCGGCCCGCACCGCACACGGGGACGCTAGCAGGGCCGCGGCGGCGCGGACCGGTATTTGTCCAGGGGTGAGGATCCGGCGCCGCGCGGCCCGTGCGGCGCCTAGCGTCCCGGTCATGCGGTCGATCCCCGGCACCAGGAAGAAGTCCCCCGCCTCCGGGCGGGCCATCGCCACCGGCCTGGTGGTCTGCGCGCTGCTGGCCACGCTCACGGCGCTGCTGCTGCCCGTGCAGCTCTTCGGCGAGAGCGCGTCCGCGGCCACCAACACGGTGGGCTACGACGACGACGGCGGGGGCACGGTGAACACCCGGTACGGCCCGCTGACCGCGATGGACCGGGACTTCGTCCGCAAGGTCCGGCTGGCCGGCCTGTGGGAGATGCCCGCCGGCCGGCAGGCCCAGGCACGCGGCCGGACCACCGCCGTCCGCACCGCGGGCGACCATCTCGTCGCCGGCCACACCGAGTTGGACCGGCGGTCGCGGGAGGCCGGGCAGCAGCTGGGCATTCCGCTGCCCAACCAGCCGACCGCCGAGCAGCAGGGCTGGCTCGACCAGCTCGGCGCCGCCTCGGACGAGAACTTCGCCCCGCTCTTCGCGGAGCTGCTGCGCCGGTCCCACGGCAAGGTCTTCGGCCTGGTCGCGCTCGTCCGCGACCAGACCCGCAACTCCGTCGTACGCGACCTGGCCAACCGGGCCAACACCGTCGTCCTGGACCACATCACGGTCCTGGAGCAGACCGGCCAGGTCGACTTCGGCACGCTGCACAGCAACTGACCGAGCCGCCGGCGCCGCCACCTGCCCCGGCCTCCCCCTCTGCCCCTCCCCTGCACCATCCCCAGCCCTTCCCCTTCCCTCCCCCCGCACCATCCGCAGCCTTTCCCGTCCCTTCCCAGTCCCTTCCCAGTCCCTTTCCCGTCCCTTTCCCGTCCCTTCCCAGTCCCAGCGCCATCCCCTCCCCACACCGGACGAAGCGAAGTGATCCCGAACATGAGCCGACGGACCCACCCACAGCGCCGCCAGCAACGCCAACAGGCGCACAAACGCTCGCGGTTGAGCACCCGTATGACGGTCGCCGCGATGGCCCTCCTGCTGGGCGGCGGCGCGTTGACGGCCATCGCCAGCACTGCACTGGCCCACAACTCCGACCCGGCCCCCGTACCGGGCCATCAGCACCTCACCGCGACCGCCGCCACCATCTCCTGCCCCGATGTCGGCGAGAACCTGCGGACGGTGCCGCACAGCGCCCAGCTCCAGGTCTCGCAGGGGCTGGCCGCCCTCGACCGCCAGGTGTCGGACGCGTACCACGCGATGACGGCGGGCGGCAGCGGCGGCGCCACGCTCGGCGCCCTTGAGCAGCAGCGCCGGCAGACCATCGGGACGATGGCGGACGCGATCGCCCAGGGCGGCGCCCGGCGCCCGGACGACCTGATGCGGATGAGCGCCTGCACCACCATGCCCACCGGGACGACTCCCGACCGGGACCTGAGCCAGCGCCGGAACCAGAGCGGGAGCCAGGGCTGGGGCGGGAACCGGAGCCGGCCACAGGGCCAGGGGCAGACGCAGAACCAGCACCAGGGCGGCAACCACCAGCAGACCGGGCCCTCGCGGGACGACTTCGCGGACATCACCACCGTCGCGCCGGGCGCCGGCGGCCCGCCGTTCCTCACGCCCAGAGGCCGGGGCGCGTCCACCGGCACCTTCACCAGCGCGTGCGGGCGCAACGAGAACGGCCACTTCAACTCCGACAACGTCATCGTGACCCCGGGCGTGACCAACGGCGCCCACCACACCCACGACTACGTCGGCAACAAAACCACCGACGCGTTCTCCACCGAGCAGTCGCTGGCCGCCTCCGGCACCACCTGCTCCAACGGCGATCTGTCCACGTACTACTGGCCGGTGCTGCGCAAGCTGGACGGCACCTCCTCGCCGCAGCCGGGCGCCGGGAGCGACGGCAACGCCGGCTCGGTGCTGACCCCGGCCTCGGTGACCCTGACCTACCGCGGCAGCCAGACGGGCGCCGTACGGGCGATGCCGCGCTTCCTGCGGGTGATCACCGGTGACGCCAAGGCGTTCACCAACGGGCCGAAGAACGCCCATGCCTCCTGGAGCTGCACCGGATTCGAGAACCGGCAGCTGAAGGACAAGTACCCGCTGTGCCCCAAGGGTTCACAGGTGGTCCGCACGCTGGCCTTCCCCGGCTGCTGGAACGGCCGCACCACGGACAGCGGCAACCACCGCGACCACATGGCCTTCGCCGGCCCGAACGGCGGCTGCCCGCAGGGCTTCACGGCGGTGCCGCAGCTCGTCGAGCGCCTGACCTACGACGTCCCGCCGGGCGACAGCTTCGCGGTGGACAGCTTCCCCGAGCAGCTCCGCAAGCCGGTGACGGACCACGGTGACTTCATCGACGTGATGCCGGACGGGCTGATGAACCGGGCGGTCGGATGCATCAACAGCGGGCGCGCCTGCTCCTGACCCCGCAC
>NZ_BMRP01000049.1:387-3806 GCF_014648695.1 Streptomyces albospinus | reverse complement strand
CCCACTCCGGAAAGGAGCGGGGGCGGCGGCCTTCGGTGTGTCCGGACGGGGCGTCACAACCCGTTGACCCGGGCCTCCCTGGCCATGCCGAGGGGCCGGATACTGGATGCCACCGCGCGGGCCCGGCGGCCGGCGCGGGCCCGGTGGCTGCGGACATGGGCCATCAGCCGGCGGCTGCGGAGGGCCATTTCCAGCTCGAAGCGGGTCCGCGGATCGCGTAGCGCCGGGCCGAAGAGTTTCTCGATCTGACGCAATCGGTAGCGGACGGTCTGCGGATGGACGTGTAGGAGCTTGGCGGCCTCGGGGGCGCCGCCGCCCTCCAGCCAGGCCAGCAGGGTGACCTCCAGGCGTTCGTTCTGGCGTGGCGTCAATTCCGAGAGCGGGCCCAGCCAACGGGACGTCAGGGCGTCGGCCAGCGACTCGTCCTGGAGGAGCAGCAGCGCCGAGAGGTGGTCGTCGACGAACGCCGGACGGGTCTCGGGGCCGCCTCTGCCGGGCGCCAGGGACAGCAGATAGCGCGCCCAGCGCAGCGAGGAGGCGGCGTCCGCGGCGGGGACGGCATGGCCGACGGCGGCGGCACGGCCCTTGAGGGCGGCTTCCAGGCGGGCCCTGGTCTGGGTGGCCGGGTCGGGCACGAAGAGGGCGGTGTAGCCGTCGACGCTGCCGATGAGCGCATGCCCCAGGGCGGCGGCCAGTTGGGGGGCCTCGGCGGGGGTGGCGAGGACCACGGCCTGGACGGTGTCGGGGACCGGCCAGCCGGCCGCCCGGGCGAGTTCACCGAGGCCGCCCTCCGGGGTATCCCGCTGCCCGGCGAGGACGCCGAAGAGGTCCTGACGGGCCCGCGCCACCGGCATCGGGGTCACGACGGACGGCACGGCCGGGGGCTTGCTTTGCGATGATTTCTGGTACCCGAGACAGGTCAGCAGCGCCTGTTCCAGTGCCCATTGAGCGTCTTCCACGGGTGTGTCACCGAGAAGTGCAGCCATTGCCGGAAATCCACGCTGCAACTCCGCGACCACCTCCTCCACAAGGTCCGGAAGTTCATTTCTCACGACCCGGGTCCACTCGCCGCGGGGCTGCGCCCAAAGGCGGTTCAGGAGATCACACATCGCTACCTCGATCCTGGCGGGGATGCGGCTGGACAGGGACTTGGCGCCCTGAGTGCACCTGATTCGGCATCATCCGGAGTCCTCCCCGAGGTCCGCGATGCACGTGCAGGAATTTGTCACAGCGCGCTAAACATCAGGAAATCCAGCGGAGGTTCGGTGATGCTTTTGGTCATCCGGATTACGGCCGCGAGTATCCGGCCGGTCACGGAATGTTGAGTGTTACCGGGGGTCACACGAATAGTGGTCCGGACAAATGCCCCGGAGCCCTCGGAATAAATACCGCCGCCGGGATAAATCGCCGGAATTTGCGTACGGCAACCGGTCGCGTCCCGCCCACGGGAGGTCTGATGTCCGCCCCGCCCCCACCCTCCGCCCGAACCGCCCTGCTGCGCCCGGCACTTCCGGCCGCGCTGCTGCTCTTCCTCGCCGTCACCCTGCACTCCGGCGCGATGGACAGCACGGTGCACTTCCTGGACTACGGCGCCGGGGTACTGGCGCTGGTCTCGCTCTCCGCCACGGTGCTGTGGGGGCTGGCCGCCACCGACCGGATGGTGCTGCACACCCCGCACCGGCTGCTCGCGCAGGCCGTGCACCGCGGCACCGGCGTCGCGGGCCTGGGCTTCCTGGGTCTGCACATCTGGGTGAAGGTCGCCCAGGGGCAGACCGGGGCGATGGCCGCCGCGGTGCCGTTCACCGACGGCGTGCGGCCGGTGCTCATCGGCTGCGGCACGCTCGCCGCGTACGGGTTCGTGGCGGTCGCGGTGACCGGCGCGGCGCGCGGCGCGTTCACCGGCCGCACCTCCGCCCGCTGGTGGCGGGCGCTGCACACGGTCGCCTACCCCGCCTGGGCACTGGCTCTGCTGCACGGCCTCAAGTCCGGCCGGGCCGCGGCGGGTTGGGCGGTGGCGGGATACGGCATCGCGCTCGCCGGCGTGGCCGTACGGCTCGCCCTGCGGCTGCGCGGCCCGCGCCACACCACAGGAACAGGAGCAGGAGATGAGCCCCGATGACCGCCCCGGCCCCCACCCGCCCGATGCCGATCGCCCCGGACACCACCCTGGTGCCCGCCCCCGCACCCGGAAGTACCCCCGGAGCTCCCGGTGTTCCCGTCCCGGTCCCCACCCTGACGTCCATGGGGCCGCCGCGGCTGCTCGCCGGGCTCGACGAACTGCACCGGCTCGACCGGGTCGCCCATCTGACGCTGCACGGCCAGCTGCCCCGGCTGAGCGCCCAGGAGCTGGTGGCGCTGGCCGAGGACACCGAGCTGCGCGGCCGGGGCGGCGCCGGCTTCCCGTTCGCCCGGAAGGTGACCGCCGTCCTCGACGGCATCCGCCGCTCCGACGGGAAGGCCGCGGTGGTCGTCAACGGCAGCGAGGGCGAGCCCAGTTGCCTCAAGGACACCGCGCTGCTGCTGCACGTACCGCATCTGGTGCTGGACGGCGCGCTGCTGGCCGCGGGCGCGATCGGTGCCCGGCAGATCGCCATCGGGGTGACCCGCCCCGACGTGGCGGACTCGGTGCGCCGCGCCATCGCCGAACGCGGCCCGGTCCGCCCGCCGTTACGGGTCACCCGGCTGCCCGAGCGGTTCGTCACCGGCGAGGGCACCTCCCTCACCAGCGGCCTGTCCGGCGGCCCCGCACTGCCCTCGGGCCGCAAGATCCGCTCCAGCGAGCGCGGCCTGGACGGCATGCCCACCCTGCTGTCCAATGCCGAGACCTACGCCCAACTCGCCCTGGCCGCACGGCTCGGCGCCCTCGGCTACCGCACCGCGGGCCTGCCCACCGAGCCCGGCACCCTGCTGCTGACCGTCGCCGGCCGCCAGGTCGTGGAGGCGCCCTACGGGACGCCGCTGCTCCAGGTCCTCACCCACTGCGGCACGGACGCCGGGCAGGGCGTCCTCCTCGGCGGCTACCACGGCACCTGGCTCTCCCCCGACGCCGCGCGGACCGCGACCCTCTCCCGGGACGCGCTGAGCGCCTACGACGCGGTGCTGGGCGCCGGGGCGGTCCTGCCGCTGCCGTACGACACCTGCCCGGCGGGGGAGACCGTACGGGTCGCCCGCTGGATGGCCGCCGAGTCCGCCGGGCAGTGCGGGCCCTGCGTCCTGGGGCTGCCCGCCCTCGCCGATCAGCTCGACCGCGCCGTACGGGGTGGCGGGGACGCCGCCCTGGAGGCCGTGCACGCCCGGCTCCGGGCGGTTCGCGGTCGCGGCGCCTGTAGCCACCCGGACGGTACCGCGCGCTTCGTGGCGTCGGCCCTTGCCGCCTTCCCCGAGGAGTTCGACCGCCACGCGCACGGGTTCGGGTGCGG
>NZ_BMRP01000049.1:0-379 GCF_014648695.1 Streptomyces albospinus | reverse complement strand
TGACCGGAGCGCTCCCGGTCACCGGACACCGGCCGCAACTCCCCGCCCCGCCCCGGTATCCGCCGCCGCCCTCGACACCCCCGCCACCGCCCCCGCCGCCCGAACGGCTGCTGGTCGACTGGACGCTGTGTCGTGGCCACGGCCTGTGCGCGGAGGTGGTACCGGCCATGATCCGGCTCGGCCCGGACGGCTATCCCGAGACGGCCGGTATGCCGCTGCCGGCCCGGATGCGGCGCCGCGCCCAGCTCGCGGTGCGCCGCTGCCCGGCCCTCGCCCTGCGGATCCAGAGCGGCAACTGACCCTCCCCACCCACTCCTTGACCCCCGTACGCCCGCGGGCACTCCCCCGCGGGCCCCTCCCCTACGACCCCCACCCCCCA
>NZ_BMRP01000048.1 GCF_014648695.1 Streptomyces albospinus | reverse complement strand
CGGTCTTGCGTTTCCGACTCTATCAGATCCTCGCGGCTCCGATTTTCACCGGTGCGATCTGGCCTTTCGGCTTTCTCGCGGTTCCAACCTTACCAGATCCGTTTCCGTCTCCGGCCCCCTGTTGGAGCGGGGTCGACCGCTTCGCTTTCGCTTTTCGGCCTTTCCGACTTTAGCAGATCTTCTTTCTCGCCGAGATCGGTTCGAATTCCGTTCTGTTTCCCCGTCGGAGGGGGTTGTTCGCGCCTTTCGGCGTGATCACTACTTTAGCGGAATTCCTCGTTGACGCCTAATCAGGTCGATCGCGCCGAGGGAATCGAATTTCGGCATGCGAAATCGAGCCCCGCGAGGGTCCGTGCAGTAGTGGTGTGCCGCGAAGCGGCGGGATGGCTGCCGCAGAACCGTTCCAGCTCATCGGCAACTCGGAGAACACTACGGATCGGGCAAGGTCGTGTCAACTTGCGTCAGGCAAGGTCACTCAGGCGGCCCTCGGCATCCGGCTGGGTGTCCTCGACGCGGCGCAGCAGGCGCGTCAACACCTCACCGAGGATGCGGCGTTCGTCGCCGTCGAGGTCCTGGAGAAGCTCCTCCTCGAAGACCGTTGCCAGGCGCATCGCCTCCCGCCACTTCTCGCGGCCCTCGTGGGTCAGCTCGACGATGACGCGGACGCGGTTGGCCTCGTCGCGTTCCCGGGTGACCAGCCCCTCGTTCGCCATGCGGTCGATGCGGTGGGTCATGGCGGCCGGCGTGAGACCGAGGTGCTTGGCGAGTTCGCCGGGGCCCATCCGGTAGGGAGCGCCCGAGACGACGAGGGCCTTGAGGACCTCCCATTCCGCGTTGCTCAGGCCGAGAGTGGCGGTCTGCCGTCCGTAGGCGACGTTCATCCGCCGGTTGAGGCGCTGAAGTGCGGAGACGACCTGTTCCACCTGGGGGTCGAGGTCCTGGAACTCGCGCTGGTAGGCCGCGATCTGCGCCTCGAGGCTCGGCTCGGTGGCGTCGGGTGCCGCATCTGAGGGCTCTGGCATGCGGCGCAGTATGGCACGAAAGTCATTGGCGTTGAAGTTCTTCGTCATGTAGTCTTTAGCTTCGAACTTTAGGGTCGAAGTCTTGAGGGTGTGACTGTCCGGTCTTGGACGGAACCTCGGCGACGGCTTGGGGGGTTCCTGCTTCGTATTCGACTTTCGACCTGACCTAGGTAGGTGAGTGTGACCACCGCGATGGGCGCCGCGCTGCGCCGGATCCAGCTGGGGAACGCGCTGAGCGCGTTCGGCAACGGCTTCACGGTTCCGTATCTGTACGTCTACGTGGCGAACGTGCGGAATCTCGGTGCGAGTACGGCCGGTGTGGTGCTGGCGATGCTGGCGGTGTCCGCGCTGGTCGTGCTGCCGCTGACCGGGCGCGCCATCGACCGGCGGGGGCCGCTGCCGGTGGCCGTTGTGGGGACGTTCTCCGCTGCCGCCGGTGCGCTGGGGATCGGGCTGTCGGCGACCGAGCCGATGGTCATCGCGTCGGCGGTCGCGCTGGGTGCCGGTATAGCGGTGATCCAGCCGGCTCTCGCGACGATGATCGTGTGGTGCTCGACGACGGTGACGCGGTCGCGGGCGTTCGCGACGCAGTTCTTCCTGAACAACCTGGGGCTGGGCGTCGGCGGACTGGTCGGCGGGCAGCTGGTCGATCCGGCGCATGCGTCGAGCTTTGTGCGGCTGTTCGCCATAGAGGCCGTGATGTTCCTGGTGCTGGGAGCGGCGATCGCGACCGTACGGCTGCCGAAGGTTCCGAAGGTCGAGGACGCGGTGCCGACCGAGGAGCGGGCCAAGGGGGCCTGGCGGGCGCTGTTCGGCGACCGGCGGATGGTGTGGCTGTGCGTGCTGGGCTTTGTGCTGTTCTTCGCCTGCTACGGGCAGTTCGAGTCGGGGCTGGCGGCGTACGCCACCGAGGTCACGCGGATCGACCCGGCGACGTTGGGCATCGCGCTGGCGGCCAACACGGCGGCGATCGTGGCGGCGCAGTTCGTGGTGCTGAGGCTGGTCGAGCGGCGGCGCCGGAGCCGGGTGATGGCGCTGGTGGGGATGGTCTGGACGGTGGCGTGGATAGCCGCCGGGCTCTCGGGGCTGGTGCACGGTGCCCAGGCGGTGGCGACGACGCTGCTGATATCCACGTACGCGCTGTTCGGTGTCGGTGAGTCGATGCTGGCGCCGACGGTGGCGCCGCTGGTGGCGGATCTGGCGCCGGCCTCGCTGATCGGTCAGTACAACTCGGCGTTCGCGCTGGTCAAGCAGCTGGCGCTGGCGGTCGGTCCGGCCGTGGGAGCACTGATGGTGGGCCACGGGCTCTCTGTGGCGTACATCGCGATGCTCGTGCTGTGCTCCGTGGGGATCACCGGGCTGGCGCTGTGGCTGGGGCGGATGCTCAGCCCGGCGCAGGACCAGCCGCACCGGGCGGCGGCGGCCGTTCCCGCGCCGCGGGCCGAGGCGGAGGCCGTGGGCGCAGCCGCGTAGCTGTGACCCTGCCGCGCCCCTGCTACCCCCGCGGCAGGGCGAATTCGCACCACACCGCTTTCCCTCCTCCTGGGGTTCGGCGCGAACCCCAGGAGGAGGCGATGGTGGCGATGATGGAGATGCCGCGGCCGGCCTCGTCGGCGGGTTCGGCCCGGCGGCGGCGCGGGAGGTGGTCGTCGCCGTCGGTGACCTCGATGATCAGGCGGCGGTCCGTCCGGCGCAGCCGGAGCCGCATGGGCGGGGTGCCGTGCTGGAGGGAGTTGGCGACCAGTTCGCTGGCGGCCAGGACGCCGAGGTCGTGGAGTTCCGGGGAGAAGCGCCAGGAGGCGAGGACGCCGGACGCGAAGGCGCGGGCCCTGGGTGCGGCTTCGGTGCCGCCGTGGAGTTCGAGCGCGGCGTTGTGGAACAGCTCGGCGTCATGGCCCGTACGGGCCGGGTTCTGGATGACGAGGATGGCGACGTCGTCGTCATGGGTGGCGGTGATGCCGAGGGAGCGCAGCAGGCGGTCGCAGACGATGTCGGGGGCGCCGGTGGCGCCGGCGAAGGCGCGCTCCAGGGCCTCGACGCCGTGGTCGATGTCCTTGTCGCGGCGCTCGACGAGGCCGTCCGTATAGAGGACGGCGCTGCTGCCGGGGCCGAGCGCGACCGAGCCGGAGGTGTGCAGCCAGCCGCCGGTGCCCAGGGGCGGGCCGGTCGGTTCGGCGGCGCGCCGGACCGAGCCGTCCGGGTCGCGTACGAGCATCGGCAGATGGCCGGCCGAGGCGTAGACCAGACGGCCTTCGTTGGGGTCGTGGACGGCGTAGACGCAGGTGGCGATCTGGCTGGCGTCGATCTCGGAGGCCAGTCCGTCCAGGAGTTGCAGGACCTCGTGGGGTGGGAGGTCGAGGCGGGCGTAGGCGCGGACCGCGGTGCGGAGCTGGCCCATGACGGCGGCGGCGCGCACCCCGCGGCCCATGACGTCGCCGATGACCAGGGCCGTACGGCCGGCGCCGAGGGTGATGACGTCGTACCAGTCGCCGCCGACCGCGGCGTCCGTGCCGCCGGGCTGGTAGGTGGCGGCGACCCGCAGATCGTCGGGCTGTTCCAGTTCCTGGGGCAGGAGGGAGCGCTGGAGGGTGACCGCGGCGGCGCGCTGGAGGGCTTCGCTGGCGCGCAGCCGTTCGGCGGACTCGATCTGGTCGGTGACCTCGGCGCCGAAGACGAGGACGCCCTTGTGCGGGGCGACGCAGGCGACCTCGGGGTCGGGTGCCGGGCCGCTGGCGGCGACCTCGATGGGGGTGCAGGTGAAGGTGTAGTAGCCGTCGCGGGAGCGGTCGCCGCCGGCGCCGGCCGGGACCTTGCGGGACTTGACCGTACGCGGCCTGCCGCTGCGCAGGACCTGGTCCATCAGCCGGAGCAGGCCCAGTTCCTCAAGCTCGGGGAGGGCTTCGCGGGCGGTCCGGCCGGCCGGGCGGGGGCCGAAGACGCCGGCGTATGCGCCGTTGACGTAGGCGATGCGGTGCTCGGGGCCGTAGACGACGGCGACCAGGGCGGGGATGGTGCCGAGGATGTCGTGGACGGAGAGCGCGTCGACGGTGGGCGGTGCGGCGCCGGGGGCGGCGTCCTCGGAGGAGGGGCCTTCGGCGCGGGCGGCGGGGACGGTGCCGGGCGGTCCCGCGGACGCGTCGGTGCCGTCCGCGGGCGCGGCGGAGTGTGCCGTGGGGCCCGCGGGCGGGGTGGCCGGCGGGGTGGCGCGGTCGGACCGGGCGGCGGCGCGCCGCTGTGTGCCGGGGAGTTTGGCGCTCCAGCGCGTGAAGATCACGGAGGGGTACCTCTTACTTCGCGTCGTCGCGCGGGGTCGGGCCGTCGGTATGGGGGGACGCCCCCTGGCGTGGCGGGGAGCACTGTCGGCACCCTCTGGCGGATTGCAGCAAACGTCCAGAATCCTCGTGATTGTCACTCTTTGCAGATACGAGCCCACCCATGGTCACACGTCCAGTGTGGCCGACCGGACTGTCATCCGTCAGACGCCGGGCGCCGGAGTGGAGTTCCTCGCTCCTCCCCGGTCGTCGCACCCCGGCCGGACGTGAGGTCAATTTCCCTGGTGGGGCGGCTGGTCAGCTGGCTTCGTTGTGCCGGCCGGTGCCCGCGGCGAGTTCGAATTCGGCGCGCGGATTCTCCAGCGAGCCGAGCGAGACGATCTCGCGTTTGAACAGGCCGGCGAGGGTCCATTCGGCGAGGATCCGGGCCTTGCGGTTCAGGGTGGGCACCCGGCTCAGGTGGTAGGCGCGGTGCATCAGCCACGCCGGGTAGCCCTTCAGCTTGCGCCCGTAGACGTGGGCGACGCCCTTGTGCAGACCGAGCGAGGCCACCGAACCGACGTATTTGTGCTCGTAGTTCTTGAGCGGGCCGCCGCGCACGGCCGCCGTGAGGTTCTCGGCGAGCACCTTGGCCTGGCGGAGGGCGTGCTGGGCGTTGGGCGCGCACTCCGCCCGGGGCTCGTCGGGCGAGGCGGGCTGCGGTGCCGTCAGGTCCGGGACGGCGGCGGCGTCCCCGGCGGCCCAGGCGTGTTCGACGCCGTCCACCTGGAGCGTGGCGGTGCACTTGAGGCGCCCGCGGGCGGTCAGCGGCAGCTTGGTCGCGGCCACGATGGGGTGCGGCTTGACGCCCGCGGTCCAGACCAGGGTTCTGGTGGGGAAGCGGGAGCCGTCGCTGAGCTGCGCGATGCGGTTCTCGCAGGACTCCAGCCGGGTCTCCAGCCGTACGTCGATGTTGCGGGCGCGCAGCTCGCGGACGGCGTAGCGGCCCATTTCCGGGCCGACTTCGGGCAGGATCCGGTCGGTCGCCTCGACCAGGATCCACTTCATGTCCTCGGGCCGGACGTTGTGGTAGTAGCGGACGGCGTAGCGGGCCATGTCCTCCAGTTCGGCGAGCGCCTCCACGCCCGCGTAGCCGCCGCCGACGAAGACGAAGGTGAGCGCCGCGTCGCGGACGGCGGGGTCGCGGGTGGAGGAGGCGATGTCGAGCTGTTCGAGGACGTGGTTGCGCAGCCCGATGGCCTCCTCGACGGTCTTGAAGCCGATGCCGATGTCGGCGAGGCCGGGAACGGGAAGGGTGCGCGAGACCGATCCCGGCGCGAGGACCAGTTCGTCGTACGCCACGATCATGGCCTCGGCGCCGGCCTCCTCGGCGGCCAGGGTCGAGATGGTGGCCTTCCGCTCGGCGTGGTCGACGGCGGTGACCTCGCCGATGACGACATCGCAGTCCGGCAGGGCGCGGCGCAGGGGGACGACGACATGGCGCGGGGAGATGGAGCCGGCCGCGGCCTCGGGCAGGAACGGCTGATACGTCATGTACGGCTCGGGGTCGACGACGATGATCTCGGCGGTGTGCTGCCGCAGCTCCGGTTTGAGCGTCCGCTGCAACCGCAGGGCGGTGTACATCCCCACGTATCCGCCGCCGACAACGAGAATCCGCGCCACATCGTCCGAAGACACAGCCTTCACAGAGGTTCTCCTCGCGGTGTCGACCAGGTCCGGGGCGCCACCGATCGGGCGGCCGGCCGGCGGCGCGGTCACCATCGGGCGCTGCACCCCCGGGAAGCGCAGCACTGTTCCATGACGCACCCCCGAGACGCCTTTGTCCACAGGCCGGTCGAAAAGTATGTCCGGCGCGGGCAGCGGTGCGGAGTGGGACATTCCGGCCGACCGGCGCGAAGTACGCTGGTCAGGCGGAGATTGACGCGGAGCGGGAGGGAGCGCAATCAGGGCGGATCGGCCCCGTTGGGCCGATCGGGGGGCGCAGTGTGCGGAACGCCCCCTTCAATCTTGACGCGGGCTCAACTATGTTCGTATCTCGTTGGGGTGCACCCTCTCGTCGGGTGACTCCGACCGTCAGGGCGGGGAGTCTCCGGGGGGAGACGTCATTACCGGGGGATCACTATGCACATTCAGGGCTCTCAATGGCCGGCGGCCGTCGCTGTGACCGCTGCTTCCAACGGTGCCAACGGTGCCAACGGCAGCAGCAGTGACGGCAGCGGTTCGGGCGCGGTGACCGGCGCCAACGGCCGCAGCACGCCGCTGCGGGTGGATGCCCAGCGCAATCTGGAGCATGTACTGCGCGCGGCCCGCGAGGTGTTCGGCGAGCTGGGATACGGCGCGCCGATGGAGGACGTGGCGCGGCGCGCCCGCGTCGGTGTCGGGACGGTATACCGCCGTTTCCCGAGCAAGGACGTACTGGTCCGGCGGATAGCCGAGGAGGAGACCGCGCGGCTGACCGAGCAGGCGCGGGCCGCGCTGGGGCAGGAGGACGATCCCTGGTCGGCGCTGTCGCGGTTCCTGCGGACGTCGGTCGCCTCGGGGGCCGGGCGGCTGCTGCCGCCGGGCATCCTGCGGGTGGGCGCGAGCGAGGAGCGCGGAGCGGAGAACGGGGCGGAGACGCGGGTTCCGGACGGCGGGATCGAGGCGCGGGTGCCGCAGCAGCGGGTCGCCGGCGAGACGGTCGAGCCGCGGACGGCCGCCGTCGAGGGCGGGGCCGGCGCGGTGGAGGAGACGCCCGGCGGGCAGGCGCTGCTGGAGGTCGTCGGACGGCTGGTGGAGCGGGCCCGGGCGGCGGGTGCGCTGCGGGCCGATGTCACGGTCTCCGACGTCCTGCTGGTGATCGCCACGGGCGCGCCCGCGCTGCCCGATCCCGAGCACCAGCGGGCCGCCTCCGCGCGGCTGCTGGAAATCCTGCTGGAGGGGCTGCGATCGCGCCCGGCCGGGTGAGATCCGGCAGCCGGACCCGTCCGGAGGAACCCCGGGAACGGGGTCTCCGGGCGGGGCGGCTGCTCCCGTACGCCGCGGAGGTCCCGGGGCGTGCGGAGTTTCCCGTACACGCAGATTGCCCCGTACGAGTGAACGTCAGTGCGGTCGTCCGAGGGGCTTCCTCGGTCGGGTGGTTGCCCGGGGGGCCTCTGAAGCGTGGGCCATCGGTGTGGCACGCTTACGCGGTGTTGCGGTGCGACGGCGGGTTCGGGGGCCTCGGCGATGGGTGTTGACGGGCGGGACGGGCGGCGCGGCGACGGGAGTGCCGGCACGCCTTCCGGGCAGGTCCCCGGTCAGACCGGGCCGCTGGGGGCGACGCCCCCGGCGAGGGGCCCGGAGGGGCCCAGGCCCGGCGTGCCGCCGCAGCGGGAGCACTCCCACCGGGCGGCAGGGACCTCCGGCCGCGAGCCGGCGGGCGGGTCCGCCGACGGCCCGGACGCCGGACTGCCGCCGTCCGACGGCCAGTTGATCGCCGCCATGCGCGCCGGCGACGACAGCGCGTACGAGGAGATGTACCGCCGGCACGCCGGGGCGGTGCGGCGCTATGCGCGCAGCTGCTGCCGTGACGCGCACACCGCGGAGGATCTGACCGGCGAGGTGTTCGCGCGCACGCTGCAAGCGGTGCGGGGCGGGGCGGGGCCGGATTCGGCGGTCCGCGCCTATCTGCTGACGACCGTCCGGCGGGTCGCCGCGGCCTGGGCGAAGACCACCCGACGCGAGCAGCTGGTCGAGGACTTCGCGGTGTTCGCGGTGTCGGCGGCCGGGTCGTCGCTGGACGACGCCACGCTGGATCTCGGCGCGGATGTCCGGGCGATGCACGAGGCCGAGCAGTCGATGGCGATGCAGGCGTTCCGCAGCCTGCCGGAGCGCTATCAGACGGTGCTGTGGCACACCGCGATCGAGGACGAGTCGCCGAGCGAGGTCGCACCGCTGCTCGGGCTCACCGCGAACGCCACCGCCGTACTGGCGCATCGGGCCCGGGAGGGCCTCAAACAGGCTTATCTACAGGCGCATGTGAGCCAGTCGTTGACCGCGGGCGGCGGCTGCGCCCGGTATGCCGACCGGCTCGGCGCGTACGCCCGGGGCGGGCTGCGGATGCGGGCCGAGCGGGGGCTGCGCAAGCATCTGGAGGAGTGCGCCCGGTGCCGGATGGCGGCGCTGGAGGTCGCGGACGTCAACGAGCGGATCGGGGCGGTGCTGCCCATCGCGGTCATCGGCTGGTTCGCGGCCGGGTACGCCGTCAAGGGGGCCGCCGCCGTGGTGGGGGTCGCCGGGGCGGGTGCGGCGGCGGGGGCCGGTGCGGCTGCCGCCGCGTCCGGCGCGGGGGCCGGCTCCGGCACGGCGAACGGTGCCGGCGGCGCGGCTCTGAGCGAGGGTCTGGGCGCGCCGGTGAAGGTCGCGATCGGCGCCGGGGTCGTCGTCGCGGCGGGCGCGGCGCTGGCGTTCGCACTGGCCGGGTCCCCGCAGCCGACGCCGCACCCGCAGGCGAAGCCGCACCGGCCGGTGCCGGCCGCGCCGCGGTCGCCGTCTCCGGCGCCGTCGCACACGCCGGTGGCGCCGGTGGGCGGGGCGGCGCCCGAACCGACACCCACCCAGACACCCACCCCGACACCCAGCCCTACGCCGGCGCCGCCGAAACCGACGCCGACGCCGCCGGCCAAGCCGACACCGTCCCCCGCGCCGCCGAGGCCGACACCCACCCCGACGCCGACACCCACCCCGACGCCCACACCGACGCCGACCCCGACGCCGCCCCCGCCGTCGACGCCGTACCCACTCAACTCACTTCCGTACGACTTCACGGGCGACGGCAGCACACCGGAGGTGCGCACCTTCGAGAGCGGCTGGATGTGGAAACGGCACCGGCCGAGCATTGACGGCACGGCGTATCCGCACGGCGTGAGTGTGCACGCGTCGTCCTCGGTGGTGATCGCGCTCAACCGGCAGTGCACCGCGTATGACGCCGCGGCCGGCGTCGACGATCTCGGCCTGGGGCTGGGGGCGCTGCGCTTCTCCGTGTACGCGGACGGGGCGCGGCTGTGGCAGTCGGGGGTGGTGCGCGGCGGGCAGCCGGCGGTGCCGGTGCACGTCCCGCTGGCAGGCCGCAAGACGCTGCGGCTGGTGGTCGAGCCGGAGAGCGCCGGCGATCTGGTGGCGCTGGGGGACTGGGCGCGGTCGCAGATCAGCTGCCGGTGAGGCGGGGCCGTCGGCGGTGACGGGGTTGAGGGCGTGGCCGTGGGCGGGGCCGGGCCGCAGTCGGGGCGGACCGCTGTCGGCCCGGTTGTCACGCCGGGCGTGGGGTGGGGCGTGGGCCGAGACGTGAACTGGGCGCTGGGGGCTGGGCGCTGACCGCTGTCTCGCTTTCGCCGTCCCGGCAGGGTCGCTGACCGGGGTCCGTGACGGGTCGTAGCCGCGGTCGCGGGCCGGGTCGGGGACCCGTTCGTCGGAGTCGTGGGGCGCGTCCTCCCTTGTGTCGCAGGCCGGGTCATGCGTCGGATCCCGGGGCGCGGGCTGCGTCGGATGCGGGGGCGGGGTCGGGTGCGGGCGCCGGGGTGGGGGCGGGGTCGGATTCTGGAGCGGGGACCGCGTCGGTTTCCGGGAGGAGGGGGCCGGAGGCCAGTAGGGCGGTGGCGTCCGCCGGCGTGAGGTGTGTGCCCTCGGCGTGCAGCGTCTCGTGCGCGCCGTCGGTCGCGCCGTTCAGCTCGGCGCGCAGCGCGGCGGCCGTGCGCCGGACATCCGCCTCCTCGGGGACGGGGCGCGGCAGTTGGCCGCGCCAGGTGTCCGCCGCGCCCAGCAGCCGGGCCGCGTCGCGCGGGCGGCCCGCGCCGTGCAGCGCCGAAGCCGCGCTCTCGACGACGGCGGCGACCACGGGGCGGGGGCAGTAGCGCGTCAGGCCCGAGCTCAGCGCGTCATGGCACAGGCGCAGGGCATGCGGTGCGTCGCCCGAGGCGGTGGCGATCCGGGCGGCGAGACCGGCGAGCATGAGCGTGAACTGGGGTGGCAGGGTGCCCAGATCGCCGGCGGCCCGCGCGGCCTCGCACTCCTCGTGCGCCGCCCGGGGATCGCCGCGGAGCAGCGCCATCCGGGCGCGCAGCGCGTGGTTGCAGGCCAGCGGGTCCTGTACGTGCCACTCCGCGGCCTGCTCCTCCGCCCGTATCAGCGCCTTCTCCGTGGCCGCCAGGTCCCCGCCGGCGAAGTGGAGTTCGGCGAGCCGGGAGAGGATCCACGGGCTTTCGGTGTACGCCCCCAGCTCCTGGGTCAGCGCCAGCGCCTCCTCGTAGGCCGCACGCGCCTCCTCGTATCGCCCGCAGGTCTGGCGCACCTCGCCGGTGGCCGCGGCGGCCTGGGCGAGCAGCCAGCGGTCGCCGATCCGGCGGGCCAGCGCGGTCAGCTCCCGCCGGGCCGCCTCGGCCGGCTCCAGGCCACCGGGCAGGTCGATGGTGATGTGCGTACGGAACAGCAGGGCGACGCCCAACTCCCAGTCGCCGCCCAGCTCCCGGGTGGTGGCGACCGCGCTCTCCAGCAGGGGCAGGATCTCGGCGTATCCGCCGAGGAAGTACGCGGTGAACGGCCACAGCAGGCCGGGGAACCGGGCGCTGCCCGGATGGGGGCGGGAGTAGACGGTGAGCAGGCGGTCGACCAGCGATCTCTTCTCCGGGGCGGCGAATTCGCGGTCGAGGTCGTGGTCCTGGAGCAGGAAGAGGAGCAGCAGGCGCAGGTCCGTCTGCGCCCGGAACTCCGGATCGGTGTCGCCGAGCTCCTCCAGAGCGGGGCCGAGGGCCATGATCCGCTTGACCCAGGAGGCGCCCTCCGTACGGTAGTTGCGCAGCCACCAGAACCAGCCCATGGCGAGGGCCAGCCGCTGTGCGGTGCCGGCGTCCCGTGCGGCGAGTGCGCGGTGCAGCACCGCCCGTACGTTGTCCAGCTCGGCCTCGATGCGGGCCAGCCACGGCAGCTGGTCGGCGGAGCGGATGCGGGGGCCGGCGTCCGTGACGAAGCGCAGGTAGTGGGCGGTGTGCCGGGCGTGGGTGCGGTCGCGCTCCTCGGGGCGGGCGGCGGCCTGCTCCTTGGCGTAGGCGTGGATGGTCTCCAGCATCCTGTAGCGGGGCTCGGCGCCCCGGTGGTCGACGAGCAGCAGGGACTTGTCCACCAGGGCGCCCAGCAGGTGGAGCACACCCTGGGCTTCTCCGGCTCCCCAGGCGTGATCCGATCCCCCGACGTCATCGGCTCCCTCCTGGTCGCCGCATACCGCCTCGGCCGCGGCGAGGGTGCAGCCGCCGGCGAACGCCGACAGCCGGCGCAGCAGGGCGCGTTCGGGCGCGTCCAGCAGCTCCCAGCTCCAGTCGACGACCGCGCGCAGCGTCTGCTGGCGCGGCAGTGCGGTGCGGCTGCCGCTGGTCAGCAGCCGGAAGCGGTCGTCGAGGCGGTCGGCGATCTGGCGCGCGGACAGCAGCCGCAGCCGGGCCGCGGCCAGCTCGATGGCGAGCGGCAGCCCGTCCAGGCGGCGGCAGATCTCGTCCACCGCCGCGGTCTCGTCGGTGGCGCGGAAGTCGGGGCGGACGGCCGCGGCGCGCTCGGCGAACAGCTGGTGCGCGGGCGCCGGGCGCAGCGGCTCCAGGGGCCGTACGGTCTCACCGGGGACGCCCAGCGGCTCGCGGCTGGTGGCGAGCACGGTCATCTGCGGGCAGTGCCGCAGCAGTTGGTCGGCCAGCGCGGCGGCGGCGCCGATCACATGCTCGCAGTTGTCCAGGACGAGGAGCAGCCGGCGGTCGGCGCAGTGGTCGGCGATCCGGGCCGCCGGGTCGGGGTGCTCGCCGGCCGTACGGGGCTCCAGGGCCTGGCCGAAGACGGCGGTGTCCCGGAGCCCGAGTGCGGACAGGACGGCGCCGGGGACGGCTTCGGGGGCGTCCAGCGGGGCGAGTTCGGCGATCCAGGCGCCGTCGGGGTGGTCGGCCGCCAGGGAGGCGGCCAGCTCTTCGGCGAGGCGGGTCTTGCCGGAGCCTCCGGGGCCGGTGAGGGTGATGAGGCGGGTCCGGCGGCTCCTCAATTGCTGTCGGAGCGTGGTGAGTTCGCTCTCTCGGCCGAGGAAGGAGTTCAGACGGGGGCGGAGATTGCCGCTGCGCGCGGGTGCGCCGGGGGCGGCCGTACGGCGACGGTCCATGGGCGCCCCCTCGGACTGCCCGGCTCTCCCCAGCAACCGGGCGTGCAGGTGGCGGAGTTCGGGGCCGGGGTCGGCGCCCAGCCGGTCCGCGAGTGCCAGGCGGGTGTCCTCGTAGGCGGCCAGGGCGGCGGCGCTCTGGCCGGCGGCGTCCAGGGCGCGGATCAGCTGGGCGCGGAAGGGCTCGTCCAGGGGGTGGTCGGCGGTCAACTGCCGGAGTTCGGGGAGCAGTTCCGTGGCGCGGCCGAGGGCCAGATCCGCATCGATGCGGCGGTGCAGCGCGGTCAGCCGCAGCGCCTCCGGGCCGCGGGCCGCGCTCGCACCGTCGGGGAGATCCGCGAGGGCGGGGCCGCGCCACAGGGCGAGCCCGGCGCGCAGGGTCTCGGCAGCGGCGGCGGGGTCACCGTCCTGCAATGCCCGGGTGCCGTCGGCCACCAGCCGCGCGAAGCGGTGCAGATCGACCTCGTCCGGCGCGGCGGCCAGGCGGTACGCCCCCGGCAGCGAGGCCACGGCCTCCTTGCCCAGCGCCCGCCGCAGCCGCCCGACCAGCGCCTGCAACGCGGCCGGCGCGTCCTGGGGCGGCCCGTCCACCGCCCATACGTCGTCGATCAGTGTCGCCACGTCCACCCCCCGACCGGCCCGCAGCGCCAGCGCCGCCGTCAGCGCCCGCAGCCGCGGGCCGCCCAGCGGCACCGGTCGTCCTTCCTCGCCCAGGACCTCCGTCGTGCCCAGAATCCGAACCTTCACGCGGTCATTGTCGCGGGCCGCGGCACCTCCCCGCGCGTTGTCCACAGCCCGGATCCGCGACCGCGCCGGTTATCCACAGACCGGTCGAGTTCTCCCGAGGCACGCGAACCGGAACCCGGCGCCCCGGACCGTCACCGCGCCGAACCGGCACGACGCCACGCCCGCCCGGCCTCCGACCCGACCCGGCCCGCACCGCGGCCCCGCACCGCCCCCAGCCCGCAGCGCCCAGCCCGCGGCTCAGGCTCCGGAGAGGCGTGCCCGGGGGACCACGCCCCCCGCGACCGCCCGCTGCCGCGGCGCCTCCGCGCCGGTCCAGCACGAGCCGCGCCGGGCGAGCAGCCGCCGCAGCCACAGTTCCGTGGAGACCAGCTCGGCCAGCCCGTCCAGCGGCAGCGCGGCGCCCTCGGCCGCCGCGTGCAGCGCCTTGCGCACCACCCGCGCCTCGACCAGACCCGCGTCGGCGAGCAGCGGCGCGTCGAAGAGCTGCACCAACTGGCCGACGGCGCCGCGCAGTCCGGCTCGTACCGCGGCGGTGTGCGTGAGGTGCGAGGTGGCGCCCCAGCCCGGCGGCAGGTCCCGTACGCCGGCGCCGGCCAGCACCGAGCGCAGTACGGCCGCGCGGGCGCCGGGCTGCACCCGGAGGGTGTCCGGCAGCGCACGGCAGGCGAGCACCACCTGGTTGTCGAGGAAGGGGGCGTGCAGCCGCTGGCTGCGGACCTCGGCGGCCTGCTCAAGAACCCGGTGGTCGGTGGCCTGCCGGGCCAGCGCCGCACGGGCGCGCCGCTCCCCGGGGCGGCCGGCGGCGGGCGACCGGGTCGCCGCGTCCCCGAGGCGCCCCGCCACTTCGGCCAGCGCCTCTCCCGTGAGCCAGCGGGCGGCCGGTCCGGGCCGGCACCAGGCGAGGGCGGCCAGTGAGGCGTCGACCGCCCCGCCGGCCACCGGTTCGTCGGCGAACTGCCGCTCCATGAGGCCGCGCGCCGCCTCGGTGATCCCGGTGGCGTACGGGGTGCGGGCGAGCCGGCGGGCGGCCCGGTAGACGGTGAACGGCACCAGGACGGAGTGCGCGGACGGGCCGTCCGCCTTGGCCAGCGCGGTGACCGGGCGCAGCAGATGGCGCCGCCTGCGGTCCATGAGGAGGTCGGCGAGCCGGGCCGGGTGGGCGTCCAGGACCTGTCGCGCGCCGTTCCCGACGAAGTGGTCGGCGCTGCCGGCCAGCAGCCGCCGGCGGTGGCGGCCGGCGACGGTGAGCGAGGGGCCCGGCTCGTCCGTGAGCGGACCGTTGTCGAGGTCGGCGTACGGGAGCGCCTCTTCGCCGGCGGCGACGACGACATGGTGCAGCCGGGGATTGTCGGCGATGCTGCGGGCGCGCTCCAGTTCGGCCTCGCGGTGGGGCCGGCCGCCGTTGGTGGCGCGGTCGTTGAAGGTGACGGCCAGCAGCCGCTCGCCGTGGCCGTTGAGGGTGCCGGGCTGCCCGGGGAGGCCGGCGGCCAGAAGGGCGAGCGTTCCGGAGGCGCTGCCTCCGGACAGGTCGGCGCCGATGCCGGGAGCCGGTCCGCCGCGGGCCGCGCGCCGCTCCGCGGGGCCCATACCGGGCACCGGGCCGGGGTCCAGCCCCTCCGGCCCGTCCGGGTCGGGGGCGAAGCGGGGGCCGGCCAGCCGGGCGCGCACCGCCTCGACGAGGGCCTCACGGACGCCGTCCACGGCCTGGTCCGGGGCCAGTTGGGGCGCGGCGACGGCCAGTGAGGCGGTCGGCTCGAAGGAGGCGATCTCACTCGTGCCGGCGCGCAGCACCAGGGCGTGGCCGGGCGGGATCCGGCGGACGCCCTCGTAGGGCGTGCCGGCGCCCAGCGCCTCGGGGGCGTCCGGGCAGGCCAGCAGGGCGGCCAGATGGCCGACGTCGAGGCTGGCCTCGACGAGGTCGGCGAGCGGCAGGGCGGCGGTGGCGTACGCGGTGCCGCCGGCCCAGCGGGTGTGGAACACGGGGCGGGCGCCTGCCAGATCGCCGGTGATGGTGATCCGGCGGCCCACCTGGACGACGGCGGTGTAGCTGCCCGACCAGGCGGTGAGGTGGCGCAGCGCGCCCCCTCGGGCGGCGAACAGCCCGACCCGCAGCTGGTCGTCGGTGGCGCCGCACACCCCGAAGACGGCGAGCCGGGTCTCGGGATCGGCCTGTACGACGCGGACTTCGTAGGGCCGCCAGTCGCCGACCGCCCAGAGGGGGTCCGGGTCGCCCCAGAGGAGCTGGGCGCCAACGGGCAGGACCGTGCGGCGCTCCCCGTTGGCGGTCGCGGCACTGCTCCACCCCACCAGCCAGCGCATCGCCGCCTCCACCCGATTCCCCGTCCGCCGCAGGGCCGATGGCCGCCCCGTACAGCGGATTCCCCAGCTGTTGTGCGGTCCATGCTGCCATGACAAGGGGTTTCGGGAGGTGCCAAAGGGGCCCCGTATGCGGCCGGTTAACGGGGCGGGCCGGCGGGCGCGGCGGCGCGCCACCGGGGCGGGCGATGTCCCCAGAGGCGGGCGCGGGCCGCTGCGGCGACCCCGGGTGGCCCCCCGTGTGGCCCCCGGGGCGGGCGGCGACGTGAAAGCATCACCCATCGCTTTTCGGCCAAAGTCCGTACCGTACAACCCAGTTGGAGACCGGCCGACGCGTCGGGTGCCGCGCCGTCCGGTGCGGTGGCCGAGCGGCGACCCGGCCTCCGCGACGGTCCGGGAAGCGGGCTGCGCCTCCCGGACCGGACCGCCACCCGCGGGGAATGAGGTGGCGGTGTCCCCCAGCCCACTGGATCCAGTGCAGCGGGCCGACCCACGCAGAATTCATCGAAGCGCTCCCGCCGACGGGCAGCCAGCGCGCACGGACGGGCGCACGGGCACACGTACCCGGAGCACATGCCAATCCCCGCACCCCTGTTTGAACACGAATCTCGCCATCCGGGACACCGACTCTTAACGGTCGGGATCCGGCGAACTACTCTGGGTGGACGCATGCCCCGGGGTACCGGGGCGGCTGTCGCTGTGTCGAGGGGTGCGCATGTCCAGGGATATACGCGGGCCGAACGAAAAGCTCGGCACCGTTCTCGCCCTCGCGGGGATCAGCAATGCCGGACTGGCGCGCCGGGTCAACGACCTCGGTGCGCAACGCGGCCTGACGCTTCGCTACGACAAGACGTCGGTGGCCCGGTGGGTCTCCAAGGGCATGGTGCCCCAGGGTGCCGCGCCCCATCTGATCGCGTCCGCGATCGGCAGCAAGCTCGGGCGACCGGTGCCGCTGCACGAGATCGGGCTGGCCGACGCCGACCCGGCGCCCGAAGTGGGCCTGGCATTTCCCCGCGATGTGGGCGCCGCGGTGCGCTCCGCGACCGAGCTCTACCGCCTCGATCTGGCCGGGCGGCGGGCCGGCGGGGGCGGCATCTGGCAGAGCCTGGCCGGATCCTTCTCCGTCAGCGCGTACGCCACTCCCGCCTCCCGCTGGCTGATATCCCCGGCCGACAGCTCCGTGGCGCGGGAGGCGGCCGAGGCGCGGGACAAGGACGCCGCGGCGGCCGGCGACGCGGGGATCCCTCAGCACGTCGGCCACAGCGACGTCACCAAGCTGCGCGAGGCCGCCGAGGACGCCCGGCGCTGGGACTCCAAGTACGGTGGCGGGGACTGGCGTTCGTCCATGGTGCCGGAGTGCCTCCGGGTGGACGCGGCGCCCTTGCTCCTCGCCTCGTACAGCGACGAGGTGGGCCGCGCGCTCTTCGGGGCCACGTCCGAACTGACCCGGCTGGCAGGGTGGATGGCCTTCGACACCGGGCAGCAGGAGGCCGCCCAGCGGTACTACATCCAGGCGCTGCGGCTCGCCCGCGCCGCCGCCGATGTCCCCTTGGGCGGGTACGTCCTGGCGTCGATGTCCCTCCAGGCGACCTACCGGGGCTTCGCCGACGAGGGCGTCGACCTCGCCCAGGCCGCCCTGGAGCGCAACCGCGGTCTGGCCACGGCCCGCACCATGAGCTTCTTCCGCCTGGTCGAAGCACGGGCGCAGGCCAAGGCCGGCGAGGCGCGCGCCTGCGAGGTGGCGCTCAAGGCGTCCGAGGGGTGGCTGGAGCGCTCCCGCAGCGGCGACCCGGACCCGTCCTGGCTGGACTTCTACTCGTACGAGCGGTTCGCCGCCGACGCGGCCGAGTGCTACCGGGATCTGCGGCTCCCCCGTCAGGTGCGCCGGTTCACCGAGCAGGCGCTCTCCCGCCCCACGGAGGAGTTCGTCCGCTCGCACGGTCTGCGCCTCGTCGTGTCCGCGGTCGCCGAACTGGAGTCCGGCAATCTGGACGCGGCCTGCGCGGCGGGCACCCGCGCCGTGGAGGTCGCGGGCCGGATCTCCTCCGCCCGCACCACCGAGTACGTCCGCGATCTGCTGCACCGCCTGGAGCCGTACGGGGACGAACCCCGGGTGGTGGAACTCCGCGAGCGGGCACGGCCGTTGCTGGCGGCCCCGGCGTAACGGGCATAACGGGCGGACCGGTCGACGGCAGGACCGACGGGGGTACCGCTCGGCGCGGGGCAGAGGGGGTACCGGTCGGCGGGAGTACCGGTCGGAGAGGTGGCGGCTCAGGGACGGATTGATCGGGTGGGCGTGCGGCGGGGCGGATGGCGCGGCTGCCGGCGGGGTAGCGGTGGCGGCAGGACCGCGTTGTCAGTGCCGCCGGTCATGATGGAGTACGTCGTCGGCGATGATGCGCGGGGCCGCGGCGACGGGCAGGCCCGCGAGCATGCGGTTGGGGAGGTGCAGTGGCGGCGTACGACTGCGATGTGCTGGTGATCGGTGCCGGGATCGTGGGGCTGTCGACGGCCCATGCCCTGACGCGCGCCGTGCCCGGCATACGCGTCGTGGTGCTGGAGAAGGAGCCCGGACCGGCCCGCCATCAGACCGGACGCAACAGCGGCGTGATCCACAGCGGGATCTACTACCCGCCCGGTTCGCTCAAGGCCCGCTTCGCCCTCCAGGGGTCGGCGGAAATGGTCAAATTCTGCGCCGAACACGACATCCCCCATGAGGTCACCGGCAAGCTCATCGTCGCCACGGACCGCAGCGAGCTCCCCCGGCTGCACGGCCTCATCCAGCGCGGCCGGGAGCACGGCCTGCCGGTGCGCGAGCTGGGCCCCGCCCAGATAGCCGAGTACGAGCCCGAGGTGCGCGGACTGGCCGCCATCCATGTGGGCACGACCGGCGTCTGCGACTTCGGCGCGGTGGCCCGGCAGCTCGGCCGCCTCGCCCAGGAGGACGGCGCCCGGATCGCGTACGGCGAGGACGTCACCACCATCGCCCGCCGCCCCGGCCGGGTCGCGGTCCGTACGGCCGCCGGCACGGTCTACCGGGCCCGCGCCCTGGTCAACTGCGCCGGCCTGCACTGCGACCGCATCGCCCGGCTGGCGGGCGACGCCCCCGGGATGCGGATCGTCCCGTTCCGCGGCGAGTACTTCACGCTCGCCCCCGAGCGCGCTGCCCTCGTCCGCGGGCTGGTCTATCCGGTCCCCGACCCGGCCTTCCCGTTCCTGGGCGTCCATCTCACCCGCGGCATCGACGGCGCCGTCCACATCGGCCCGAATGCCGTCCCCGCCCTGGCCCGCGAGGGCTATGACTGGCGCACGGTCCACCCCGCCGACCTGGCCGGCACCCTCGCGTATCCGGGCGCCTGGCGGATAGCCCGCCGCCACTGGCGCTACGGCGCCGGCGAACTGCGCCGGTCGCTGTCCCGGCGCGCCTTCACGGACGCGGTCCGCCGGCTGCTCCCCGCCGCCCGGGAGGAGGACCTGCTGCCCTCCCCGGCCGGTGTCCGCGCCCAGGCCGTCCTCCCTGACGGCACCCTCGTCGACGACTTCCTCTTCGCCGAGACCCCCGGCATGATCCACGTCCTCAACGCACCGTCCCCGGCCGCCACGGCTTCCCTCCCCATCGGCCGGGAGGTGGCCCGCCGGGTGACGGGGGTCTTGCGGGGGTGAGCGGGGGCGCGGCTGGGGCGGCCGGGGGCTGGGACCGGGGGCGCGGCCAGGGTCTGCGGGGTGAGCGTTCGTCGTAGAGCGGCCGGGGACCGGGGGCGTGACCAGGATCCGCGGGGCGAGCGGTAGTCGTAGAGCGGCCGCCAGTCGTAGAGCGACCCGCAGTCGTAGAGGCGACCGGCCGGGGAAGAGGGCAGGTCCTCCCCGAGGCAGGTCCCCCCAGAGCAGGTCCTCCCCCTCGCCAGGGCGGCCCGCTTCCTTCCGGAACGTGCGCCCCGTGCGCCCTCCAGGCGCCCCCGTACAGATGCTCGTCCGCCGGCGCACCCCGGGCGCCGGCGCGCTACGGGCGCCTTCCCGCACAGCCCTCCCGTACGACCATCCCGACAGCCCTCCCGTGGAGACCTCCGGTACGGCCCTCCCCGATAGCGCTCCCGTCCCCTCCCCCGCCCCACCATCCGTAGAATCGACACACTGTGTCCGAGAACCGCACCACCCCCGAGACCACCGCCCCCGAAGCCGACGCCCTGGGCGCCGACGCCGCGGCCACCGCCGTGGCGCATGCTCACGGGCACGCCACGCACGCGGACGGCCGCGCTCCCGGAGAGCGGCCAGCCGCCCCGGCGCCTGAGGCCGGCGAGCCCCGCCCCCTCGGTGCCACCGCCGCCTCCGCCGCCGTGCCCCGGCGCGGCAAGCCGATGTTCCCGGACGGGACCGGCCCGGCGGCCGACCCCGCGGGCTCGCACCACGAGCGCCGGATCCGCTCCTTCCAGCCGCGCCGCAGCCGCGTCTCGCCCTCCCAGGCCGACGCGCTGCGCCGGCTGTGGTCCAAGTGGGGCGTGGACATCGACGGGCTCTCCCGTATCGACCTCGACGCGTTCTTCGGCGGGCTGCCGGTCGTCCTGGAGATCGGGTTCGGCATGGGGGAGGCCACCGCGCAGATGGCCGCCGCCGACCCGGGCACCGGCATTCTCGGCTGCGATGTGCACACTCCCGGCCAGGGCAATCTGCTCGGTCTCGCGGAGCGGAACGGCCTGTCCAACATCCGGGTGGCCAACGGCGACGCGATCATCCTGCTGCGCGAGATGCTGGCCCCCGGCTCGCTCGCCGGCCTGCGCGTGTACTTCCCCGACCCGTGGCCCAAGAAGCGCCACCACAAGCGCCGCCTCGTCCAGCCGGAGTTCATCGCGCTGGCGTCCACCCGGCTCGCGCCCGGCGCCCTGGTGCACTGCGCGACCGACTGGGAGCCGTACGCCGAGCAGATGCTGGAGGTGCTCTCCGCCGAGCCGACGCTGGAAAATCTGCACCCCGATTACGCGCCCCGGCCGGACTTCCGCCCGCTCACCAAGTTCGAGGGCCAGGGCCTGGACAAGGGGCATGTCGTCCACGACCTGCTCTTCCGGCGCCGCGGCTGAGGCCCGCTCGGGCCGCGGGCCGGCCGTATCATCCGGCCCCGTTACCGGCTCCCACCCCCGACCGACCGCCAACCGTCGCCTTCCCGCCATCCGCGCGTAATGCGGGCGCCCCTCGTTAGGGTCTATGGGTGTACCCGTCCCCGCCGCCGCTCCCCGAGCGCTCACCCGGCCCGTCCCCGTACACGTACGCCGAGCCCCCTCCCGGGCCCCGGCCGGGGCGACGGCCCGCGCCGTGGCACAGCAAGACCGTCCGCGCCATCGCGCTGGCCTCGCTGCTCGCGCTCTCCGGCGTGCTCATCATCGGCATCGTCCGCCGCCAGACCGGCACCGAAGGCTTTCTGGTCGGCCTCGGCCTGGCGGTCTTCCCGGTGCCGCTGCTCATCTCGGCGTTCTGCTGGCTCGACCGCATAGAGCCCGAGCCCTGGCGGAACCTGGCCTTCGCCTTCGCCTGGGGTGCCTGTGCCGCCACCCTGGTCGCGGTCCTGGCCAACGGCTTCGCCACCAACTGGCTGGCCACCAACATCGCTTCCGCGTCCCCCACCGAAGCCGAGACATGGGGCTCGACCGTCATCGCGCCGGTCATCGAGGAGGTGGTGAAAGCCGCCGCGATCCTCCTCCTCTACCGCTTCCGGCGCCGCGACTTCGACGGCATCACCGACGGCATCGTCATCGCCGGGATCACCGCCACCGGCTTCGCCTTCACCGAGAACATCCTCTATCTGGGCAGTGCGTTCGGCGAGGACCGGTCCCTGGGACACAGCGGGCTGGGCTCCCTCACGGCCGGCACCTTCTTCGTACGGATCGTGGTCTCCCCCTTCGCCCATCCCCTCTTCACGATCCTCACCGGCCTGGCGTTCGGGATAGCCGCGACCCGCTACCCCCGCCGCCGCGCCGCCCGCGCCGCGCTCGCCGTCCTCGGCCTGACCACCGCGATCCTCCTGCACTCCGTCTGGAACGCCGCCTCCAGCCTCGGCGACAGCGGCTTCCTCACCGTCTACGGCCTGTTCATCGTCCCCGTCCTCCTCGTCGTGACCTGGCTCGCCCTCTGGGCCCGCCACCAGGAACTCCTCTCCCTCCACGCCTACCTCGCCCCGTACATCACCGCCGGCTGGCTCGCCCCCGCCGAACCCACCGCCCTCGCCTCCCTCAAAACCCGCGCCCTGGCCCGCGACATCGCCCGCCGCACCCACGGCCCCACCGCCGCCCGCACCGTCACCGAATACACCGCCCTGGCCACCTCCCTCTCCTTCCACCGCCGCCGCGCCCACCTGACGGGCGCCACCCCGGACTTCGCCGCCCGCGAGCGCGACCTGCTGGACCTCCTGTGGCACTACCGCCCATGGGCCGAACCGGCCCTGATCCAGGCCCTGGCGAACCGGGAGGGAAACAAGGGGAAGGAGACGCCGAAGGTACGGAAGGCGGGGAACACGCGGAAGGGGAGGAAGGCGGGGGAGGACGGGCCGGCCGCCGCCTCACTCGTGGACGAGGCAGACCGATCGCCCGGTTGAGCGCGGAGGCTGGCCCCTTGCGCGGAGGCCGGCCCCTTGCGTGAGGGCCGGCGCACGCGGCCGGCCCAGGAGGTGCAGCGCGAAGAGCACTTGCCTCAAGTGCACTTGAAGGTTCTAGCGTTGTCGGCATGACGGTGATCGACAGCACCCCCGTGACGTCGCCCCCCGTGGACGCCTGCGTGTCCGCGGGAGCGGCGCATCCGCGACCCGACGGCCAGGACCGCTACACGATCAGCGAGGTCGCGGAGTTCACCGGGCTCAGGGCACACACCCTGCGCTGGTACGAACAGATCGGCCTGATGCCGCACGTGGAGCGCTCGCACACCGGCCAACGCCGTTTCGACAACAGGGACCTGGACTGGCTCGCCTTCGTCGGCAAACTACGGCTGACCGGCATGCCCGTCGCCGACATGGTCCGCTTCGCGGAACTGGTCCACCGAGGCGAGGCCACCTACGGCGAACGCCAGGACATCCTGGAACAGACCCGACACGAGGTCGCCACACGCATCGCCGCACTACAGGACACGCTCGCCGTACTCGACGCCAAGATCAACTTTTATGCGGGCGCCCGCCAGGCGCCGGAAAGGGCCTGAGCGCCACCATGGACAACACCACCGCACAGATCCGCAAGGTCGAACTGGGCACCGGCGGCCCCCTCGTCGGCATCCAGGGCTTCGGCGCCATGGGCATCAGCGCCGCCTATGGCCAGACGGACGACAGCGCAGCCCGCGACACCCTCGAAGCCACCGTCGAAGCCGGCGTCACCCTCATCGACACCGCCGACATGTACGGCGTCGGCGCCAACGAGGAATTCCTCGCGCCCTTCATCGCCGCACACCGCCACGACATCACCCTGGCCACCAAGTTCGGCATCGAATACCGCGCCGACGACCCGGGCTACCGGGCCATCCGCAACGACCCCGCCTACATCAAAAAGGCCGTCGAAGCGAGCCTGCGCCGCCTCGACGTCGAGGTCATCGACCTCTACTACATGCACCGCCGCGACCCCGCCATCCCCCTCGCCGACTCCATCGGCGCCATGGCCGAACTCGTCCAGGAAGGCAAGATCAAACACCTCGGCCTCAGCGAGGTCACCGGCGCCGAACTCCGCGAAGCCCACGCCATCCACCCCATCACCGCCCTCCAATCGGAATGGTCGGTCTTCAGCCGGGACGTCGAACACAGCGCAGTAGGCGCAGCCGCCGCACTCGGCGTCGCCTTCGTGCCCTACTCCCCACTCGGCCGGGGCTTCCTGACCGGCGCCTTCGCCGACGCCACCACAGAGCTCTCCGGCAACGACTTCCGGAAGTTGCTGCCGCGCTTCACCGGCGACAACGCCAAGGCGAACGCCGCCCTCCTCGCCCCCCTCCACAAGATCGCAGCCGACCACGGCGCCACCACGGCACAAATCGCCCTGGCCTGGGTGCACCACCGGGCCCGGACACACGGCCTGACCGTCGTCCCCATCCCCGGCACCCGCAAGCGCAGCCGCCTCCTCGAAAACGCCGCGGCCACCCGCATCACCCTCACCCCCCAAGAGCTGACCCTCCTGGAACCGATCGCCCACCAGGTGGCAGGCGACCGCTACGCGGACATGTCCCTCACCTCCGCAGCCCGCGAAACCCAGAACTGACCGGCGAACCACCCACCACCCCATCGCACTGCCGATGTGGACCGAGCGACGTTCACGAGCGCCCGAGCGTAGGCTCCATGGAGTCGACCTTGGCAGAGGACGGATTACGGAGGTTTCTGTGATGGCCGGTGTACCGACGAGCGTGGTCGCGGCGAGTGGGCTGGTGGCCGGTTACGGCGTCGCGCGGTGGACCAAGAAGCGGCCGTTGGGCGGGCTGGCGTTGGCGGCTGCCGGGGCCGTGGCGGCCAAGGGGTGGCAGGAGAAGGCCGGTACGAAGGCGGCGGCTGCGCTGAGCGGGGCCTACGTGGCGGCGTTTGCGGGGTCGCACCCGTTGGCCAAGAAGATCGGGGCGTGGCCTTCGGTGTTCGCGGTCGCGGGTGGCGTGGCGCTGGCGTCGTGGGCGGTGGCGGACCGACGGGGGTAGCGGCGCCCCCAGGGGCCGGGTTGTCGTGTCCGTGGTGCGGGGCGGTGATGGTTGCCGCCCCGCACCGGTGCTGTCGGCCCCGGCCCTCCCGGGTCGGGGAGCGGGCGTCAGGCCGATGCCTCGGTGAGGAGGGCCAGTTCGACGTCGGTGAGGGTGAGGTCGGCGTGGGCCAGGAGGGGCGGGAGCTGGGCGACGTTGCGGGCGCTGGCGATGGGGGCCGCGACGGTGGGCCGGGCGGCGAGCCAGGCCAGGGCGACGGTGGCGAGCTCGGCGCCGTGGGCGGCGGCGACCGTGTCGAGGGCCTGGAGGACGCGCCGGCCCCGATCGGTGGCCAGATACTCGGCGGCCTTCCCGGCGCGGGCGCTGTCGACGCTGCCGCCCGGGCGGTACTTGCCGGTCAGGAAGCCCGAGGCGAGGGCGAAATACGGGACCGCGGCAACGCCGTTGCGGGCGGCCACATCGGCGAGTTCGCCCTCGTAGGTGTCACGGGAGACCAGGTTGTAGTGCGGCTGGATCGCGACATAGCGGGCCAGGCCCTCGCGGTCCGAGAAGGCCAGCGACTCGTCCAGGCGCTGCGCGGAGATGTTGGACGCGCCGATCTCCCGGACCTTGCCGGCGCGGACGAGCTCGTCGAGGACGGTCAGGAACTCCGCCACCTCGACCGATTCGTCGTCGTAGTGGGTGTAGTAGAGGTCGATGTAGTCCGTACGGAGACGGGTCAGGGACTCGTCGACCGCGGTCTTGATCGTGGCGGCGGACAGGCCCTTGAGATCGGGGTGGGCGCCGACCTTGGTGGCGATCACGATCTCGTCGCGGTTGCCCCGGGACGCGAGCCAGTTGCCGATGACGGTCTCGGACTCGCCGCCCTTGTGGCCTGGCACCCACACCGAGTACGCGTCGGCAGTATCGATGAAGTTCCCCCCGCCGGCCACGTACGCGTCGAGCACACGGAAGGACTCCGCCTCGTCGGCGGTCCAGCCGAAGACATTGCCCCCGAGGGAGAGCGGGGAGACGGACAGCGAGCCGATGGTCTTGGGGGTGTGGGTCATACCGCGTTTCAGCGCCGGCGGGCGGGGAGTTATTCCCGCCCGCCGTCGGCCCGTCGCCGCAACGATCGCCTCGTCACCGCGACGATCACCTCGTCACCGCAACGCCTCGCCGGCGCAACGCCCCGGGGTGGCCCGGGCATTCCGCCCCCGCGCATGCCACGGGGGCGTGCGCCCGCACGTCAGACGCCGACCCCCTGATCGCGCAGCCACGGCATCGGGTCTATCGGGGCGCCGGCGTCCGGGCGCACCTCCAGGTGGAGGTGCGGGCCGGTGACATTGCCGGTGGCGCCGACGCGGGCGATCACGTCCCCCGTGGTGACCTTGCCGGAGGTCTTCACCATCGAGGACAGATGGCAGAACCAGAGCTCGGTGCCGTCGTCGAGGGTGAGGACGATGCGGTAGCCGTACGGACCGGCCCAGCCCGCCTTGGTGATGGTGCCGGAGTGAACCGCCTTGACCAGTGAGCCCGTTGGCGCCGCGAAGTCCTGTCCGGTGTGGTTCGCCGCCCAGTGGTCGCCGGCCTGCCCGAAGCTCGCGGTGAGGGTGTACGAGGAGACCGGGACGACAAAGCTCTTCGCCAGTTCGGCGAGGCGGGCGGCCTCGGCCGCCGCCTCCTTCTTGGCGGCAGCGGCCTGCTCCGCCGTCTTCTGGTGCACGGTCGCGTCCTTCGCAGCCTCCTGGATCGCCGAGTGCTCCGCGGTCTGGCGCGCTTCCCGGTCCGCGGCGCCCTGCCGGGCATCGGCCTGCTGGAGGATCCGGCTGCGCAGCGCCTCGGCCGCGTCCGCGCCCCGGGCGGCTTCGTGGTGGGTCACACCCGCTCGGGAGAGGGGGCCGGAGGTGCCGGCGGACGAGGTGGCCGGGTCCGCTCCGGGGGCGGACGGGGCGTCCGTACCGGCGGCCGACGACGCTTTCGCGCCCCCGCCGTCGGAGAGGAGCGAGCCGATGCCGGGCAGCGATGCGGCGTCCGGGAGCTTGCCGGCGAGGTCGTCGGCCATCCCGCCGAGGTCGGGCATCGAGATCGGCACCGGCGGCCGGCCCTCGGCCGTGGCCATCCCTCCGGCGCCGACCGCCGCGATGACGCCGACGCCCAGGACCGTTCCGCCGCGGGCGAGTCCGCCGCTGCGCTGCTTGGCCACCCGGTGCTTGCCGCGGACGGGGCGGACGGACTCCTCGGTGGGGTTCCACTCCTCCCAGGGGCCGTCGCCCTCGAAGTCGCCGGACACGCCGTCCTGGGCTGCGGCGAATCCCGGGGCGGTGGCGGGGTCTTCGTAGGCGCCTCGCCCGTCGCCCGCTTCGGGGAGATCAGCGGCGAAGCCATCAATGCCGTGGGCGCCGTCGCGGGGCCCCGGACCGGCGAAGTCGTAGGCGGACGGGGCGTGTGGGGCGGGCCTGTTGGACGCCACGGGGGCGCACTCCTTTCCTTCCTTCTCGCCTACCGGGTTAGCTGACGGGTTCGGAGCAGGAAGGTCTCCTACGGGCGCCCCCTGGCGAGAGGCGTCCGATTCACCCCAAGGTGGTGGTTCCCCGGTTCCCTTGGCACGGTGCTGCGCAATTCCAGGCAGATACGGCGGATTCAGGTGCGCCCCGTCGGGCGACCCTGTGCAGTGACGTGCATTTCCGTACGGCTCTTCACGGCTCCTTACGGCCCTGTAGACGGGCGCGCGCGAGCAGTTCGGAGTGATGCGGAACGGTGCTGGACATACGGAAACAGCGCATACGGGATTCGGCGTCGGCGCGCGGTGCCGCCACTGGCGACGGCTGGGACAACCGCGCTCCGTTATCGGACAGTAATAGAGACGGCGGCGGAATACCAAGCGTTCCCGCGAATCCGCACGGGTTTTGCCTGCGCTCCGTACGAGCTGTGGCATGGACTTTTGCCACCAGCGCAGGCGCAAGCAGGGCGAGTCGCCGGCACCGCGCCACATGATCTTGCGGTGATGGTGTGTCAGTTGTTATGCGGAGGGATGCCCCGCGAACACGGAGCGTGAGAGCAGTACCGTCGGATCATGGTCGTCAACGTCGTGAACACCGGGAACGCCGGGAACACCGTCAACAGCGCTCGGGCAGTGGCGAATCGGCACGGGGAGTTCTCCCGGCACGAGGCGCGGGGACGCTCCGCCCCCCACGAAGAGTTGACCGCACGGATCAGCCAGGACGCCGAATTCTGCGGCCTGCTGTCGGGCTCGCTGCCCGCCGGCGACAAGCAGCAGCCGAGTCTGCTGCTCGCCGCGGTCCGCTATCTCGACGGCCCGCACGCGGAGTTGGGCCCGCGCGGCGAGGCGGCCTACGGGCGCTGGCGCGAGTGGACGATCCGGCACTGGGACGAGGTCCGCGCGGTGATCATGCGCCGCGCCGCCCAGACCGACGAACCGGCCCGTTGCGCCACCCTGCTGCCGCTGCTCGCCCGCCTGCCGCAGCCGCTGGCCCTCCTGGAGGTCGGCGCCTCGGCCGGGTTGTGCCTGCACCCGGACCGCTACCGCTACCGCTACGTCGGACAGGAAGCGGAAGGTTCCGGCCCCTCTTCCGGTACCGGCCCCTCTTCCGGTTCGGGTCCCTCTTCCGGTTCCGGGCCGGACGCCGCCGGCCCCCACGGGACGCCGTACAGGGAGGCCGGCGCCCCGGACAGCCCCGTGACCTTCACCTGCCGTACGAGCGGGGCGGCGGGCGCCGGGAACGACGGCGCGGTCCCGCCCGGTGCGCTCCCCGACATCGTCTGGCGCGCCGGTATCGGCCTGAACCCGCTCGACCCGGTCGGGGAGCCGGACGACCTCCGCTGGCTCCAGGCCCTCGTATGGCCGGGGGACGCGGACCGCACGGCGCGGCTGTCGGCGGCCGTCGAGGCGGTACGGCCGGTGCCCCGCCCCCGTATCGTGCGCGGCGACCTGGTCGACGAACTGCCGGCGCTGGCCGCCCAGGCGCCGCCGGAGGCCACGCTCGTCGTCTTCCACAGCACCGTACTGGCCTGCCTTCCTCCCGCCCGGCGCGAGGAGTTCGCGCGGCAGGTGCGGTCGCTGCTCGCCGAGCGGGACGGCGGCGGGCACTGGATCTCCCAGGAGCACCACAGCGTGCTGCCCTGGATTACCGCACCGGAACACGCATCCCTCGGCCCACAGGACGCGCTGCCGCTGACGCTCGCGCTGGACGAGCGCCCGGTCGCCCTCACCGGACCGCACGGCCGGAGCCTGCACTGGCTCCGGCCCCCGCTCCGGTGAATCGGGAGTCCGCAGGACGCGCGGCGGCGGCCCTATCCCCCCAGGGGCCGCTGCACCGCCAGGAGTGCCATGTCGTCCGCCGGCGCCCCGCCCGCGTGCCGGGCGACATCCTCAAGAACCAGTTCCAGGAGGTCGTCGGGCCCGGCGAAGTGCCGGCCGCGCAACCGGCAGCAGGGGTCGTAGAACCGGCCCAGCAGGTCCCGGGCCTCGGTCACCCCGTCGGTGAACAGGAGCAGCAGCGCCCCGGCCGGGAAGAACGTCTCGTCCGAGCGGTCCGGCCAGCCGGCCACATCGCTCAACCCCAGCGGCAGCGCGGGCGAGGTGGGCATCAGCTCCCGTAGGCCGCCGTCCGGGGTGAGAAGCAGAGGGGCCGGGTGGCCGCGGTTCAGGACGCGCACCACGGCCCGGTCGTCGGCGGGGATCTCCGCCAGTACGGCGGTGGTGAAGCCCTCGTGCCGGTCGGGCCCGTCGCGGCGCCCGCCCTCCCGTTTGAGCGCGCGTTCCAGCCGGCCCGCCACCGCCTCCAGGGTGGCCTCCTGCTCCGCCGCCTCCCGGAAGGCACCGATGACGACCGCCGCCGCCTCCACCGCCTCCAGGCCCTTGCCCCGCACATCGCCGACGATCATCCGCACCCCGTACGGGGTGTCCTGCACCGCGTAGAGATCGCCGCCGATCCGGGCATCGGCCCGCGCGCCCACGTAGCGCGCGGCGACCGAGAACCCGGCCAACTGTTCCGGCGGCGCGGGCAGCACGGCCCGCTGGGCGGCCTCCGAGACATCCCGTACGGAGGCCAGCCGGGCGTCGCTCAACCGCACGACCCGGTTGATACCCAGCGCCAGCAGCGCCACCACGACGACCGTGACCGCCTCGGTCACCGACTCGTAGTAGTCCTTCTCGCCGTGGTACGTCACGACCCAGATCTCGCTGAGGACGGCGGCCACGACGGTGACGGCGGTGGCCCGCAGGGTGTAGAGGGGGGCCGCCACCAGGGGAGCCGCGGAGAGGAACGGAGCCGCGGTGTACTGGGGCGGCGTGACGAAGTCGAAGACCACGCCGCCGACGATCAGCGCGGCGGGCAGCCAGCGCGCCAGGCGTCGACCGAGCGGGGACATCTGTTCCCGGCGCGCCCGCCTCTCCCGGTCGCCCGTGCGGTTTCTGCCGCCTCGACGCATCCGCACCGGCCTCTTCCCACTCCGTCCGCCCGGCCGCGCCCCGTACAGGCTCCCCCTCCGCGGGGCACCCTCTCGTGCCGACGAACGAACACCGTCCCCCAAGGCTTGCCGGTACGGAAGCCGAGCGGCGAGTCCTCGGCGGCCGGACGGGTCAATACGGGGGCGCCGCCGCGCACCGCATTCGCCGCGCCCGCCCGGTATCTGACGCGGCGCCTGCCACGCCGTCCGCTCGCGCATCGCGCACGCATGGGACAGGAAAAGCGAAGCGCCCCGGCCGGTGATGTCCGGTCGGGGCACTGAACCGCAGGTCAGGCGGCCTGTCCTGCGAGGGATGCGGTGGGCCATCAGGGGCTCGAACCCTGAACCAATGGATTAAAAGTCCACTGCTCTGCCAATTGAGCTAATGGCCCGCACCGAGCAGCATAGCCCGAGGACGTCCCGCAGCCCGAAGGCATGGGCTATCCGGCCAATCAGCGGCGCGCCGCCGTCGGCCGAGCCGCGGTGTCCCGCGTGCCGCGAGAGGCCCGAAACAGCCGTCCCGCACGCTTCCCGTACGGGCTCGCCGGAGCCGGCCCGGGCGAGCGCGCGGGCCGTCACCGAGCTGCCGCACCCGCCCGCCCCTACGCCGCCACCTGCGCCAACGCGCAGGGCCCGTACGGCACTTGCGCACCGTACGGGCCCTGCGGGAGCTATGGCCGAATATCGGCCGTCGCGCTTCGGGGATCAGCCGTTGCGCTTCCAGCGCGGCTTGTCCTCGCGGCGGCCGAAGGAGCCGGCCGCGCTGCCCGAGCCGCGGTGGTCGTCACGCCGGCCGTACGGACGGTCGCCGCGGTCGCCGCCGGAAGACGGACGGCCGCCGGAGCGGTCGTCGCGGTTGAAGGGGCGGTCGCCGCCACCGGAGCGGTAACCGCCGGAGGCGCGCCCGCCGGAGCGGTCGTCGCGGTTGAACGGGCGGGCCGGACGGTCGCCGCGGTCGCCGCGGTCGCGGTTGAAGCCCCGGTCGTCGCGGCGCTCGAACGACCGCCCACCGGAGCGCTCGTCGCGGCGGTCGCGGTCCCGGCCGAAGCCGCCGCGGTCGTCACGGCGCTCGAAGGAACGGCCGCCGAAGCGGTCGTCGCGACGGTCCCGGTCGCGGTCCCGGCCGAAGCCACCGCGGTCGTCACGGCGCTCGTCACGGCGGTCGCGCTGGAAGCCGCCCCGGTCGTCGCGGCGGTCGTCGCGGCGCTCGAAGGAACGGCCGCCGGAACGCTCGTCGCGACGGTCCCGGTCACGGTCCCGGCCGAAGCCACCGCGGTCGTCACGGCGCTCGAAGGAACGGCCACCGGAACGCTCGTCACGACGGTCGTCGCGCCGGTCGTCACGGCGCTCCCGGCGCTCGAAGTTGCCCCGCTCGTCGCGGCGGTCGGCGGACCGGCGCTCGCCCGTCGCCTGCTCGGGCACCGCCGCCGCGGCCTCGGCCACCGCCTCCGCGGCGGCCTGGGCGGTCGCCGCCAGCGCCTCCGCCGGGTCCTCACCGCGCTCGCGGGCGGCGCGGGCGGTCAGCCGGTCCGCCTCCTCGCGCAGTTCGGCGGCGCGGCGCTGCAGCCGCTCCAGCTCGCGGGTGAGCTCGCCGACCTCGCGCTCCGCCTGCTTGGCGGAGTTGTTGGCCGACTCGGCCTGGACCTCGGTGAGCGAGCGCGCGCCGGTGATCTGGGCGACGTCGTCGTCGAAGGTACCGGCGCCGCCGACGATGTGGCGCGAGGCGTCCACGCCCGCGTCCTCCATCAGGCGGAAGATCTGCCGGCGCTGGTGCGGCAGCGACAGGGAGACGACGGTGCCGGACTGGCCGGCGCGGGCGGTACGGCCCGAGCGGTGCAGGTAGTCCTTGTGGTCGCCGGCCGGGTCGACGTTCAGGACCAGGTCGATGCCGTCGACGTGGATACCGCGGGCGGCGACGTCGGTGGCGACCAGCGCGTTGACGTAGCCGTCCTTGAAGTCGGCGAGGACGCGGGTGCGCGCGCCCTGGGTCATCCCGCCGTGCAGCGCGTCCGCCTTCACGCCCGCCTCGACGAGCTGCTCGGCGATCCGGTCGGCGCCCAGCTGGGTGCGGACGAAGATGATCGTGCGGCCCTTGCGGGCGGCGATGGCGGCGGTGACCGGTGCCTTGTCCTTCGGCTTCACGACGAGGACGTGGTGGGTCATGGTGGTGACGTTGCCCTGGGCGCTGTCGACCTCGTGGCTGACCGGGTCGGTCAGGTAGCGCTTCACGAGCGTGGAGATCTCGTTCTCCATCGTGGCCGAGAACAGCATCCGCTGGCCGCCCTCGGGCACCTGGTCCAGCAGCTCGGTGACCTCGGGCAGGAAGCCCAGGTCGGACATCTGGTCGGCCTCGTCGAGGACGGCGACCTGGACGTCCTCCAGGGAGCAGGCACCGCGGTTGATGATGTCGCGCAGCCGGCCCGGGGTGGCGACGAGGATGTCGACGCCGCGCTCCAGGGCGTAGATCTGGTTGCCCATGGACGTACCGCCGCAGACGACCTTCATCTTCAGGCCGAGGACGTCGCCGTACGGCTGGAGGGCGTCCGCGACCTGCATCGCGAGCTCACGGGTCGGGGTGAGGATGACCGCGCGCGGCTTCTTCTTGTCGGTGTGGCCACCGGCCAGCCGGGCCAGGGTCGGCAGACCGAAGGAGAGGGTCTTGCCGGAGCCGGTGCGGCCCCGGCCGAGGATGTCCTTGCCGGCCAGCGCGTCCGGGATGGTCGCGGCCTGGATCGGGAACGGGGTGGTGACACCGTTCTGCGCGAGCTTGCGGACGACGCCCTCGGGCAGCCCGAGGTCCGCGAACGTCACGGTGTCGGCGCCGGCAGCGGCCGTCTCGGGCTCTGCCGCCTCGGCCACGTCGGGAGCGGGCTGCTCGTCGAACGCGGGCAGGACGGAGTGATCAGTGGAAATGGACATGCGAAATGCGAAACCTTCCGGAGTCTCGGCACGCGCCCACAACTCCGTGTGATTTCGCAAAGACCGCCTCTATGCGGTCAGCCACGGCAAGGGAGAGAACGCGCCACGCGGCGCGCTTCTTTTCTGGCGCCGGGCAAATGGGATCAAACGATCTACCACCATACGCACCCTGCCCCCCGGAAGGCAAATGGCCTCCCGGCCACCCGCTCCCCGCGCCCTCTCCTGCCCCCGCACCGAGGCCCCCGTACGACCCCATGAGCCCCGGTCGTCCCCTCAGGCGTCCCACTCCATCGGCGGCGCCGGAAGCGACGACAGCGACGGCGAAGAGGCCGCCGACGAGGACGAGTGCGCACCACGCGAGGCCATCGGCGACGCGGGCGACGGCCCGGAGGCCTGCGAACTGCCGGACGGCTGGGGTCCGCGCGACGGCCCGGACGGCTGCCCGCTCGGCACGCCGGCGCTCGGCGAGGCCGGGGCGGACGGCCGGTCGGGCCGGGAGGGCGACGGCTGCGGGGGCACCGAGGCGCCGCCCCGGCCACCGGACCCGCCGCGCCCCGCACCGGGCTGGGGGCCGGACGGCTTGGCCGGCTGCTCGGGCTCCGCCGGCGCGGCCGGCGACGACGAGGGCGGCGCACCCGCCGACGGCCCGCTCTCGCCCGCGCGGCCCGCGCCCGCGTCGCCGCCCGCCGGACGCCCGGGGCCGTGCCCCGTCCGCCGTGGCCCGTTGCCGCGCCCGTCGGCGGCGAGCCCGCCGGGGCTGGGCGCCGCGCCCTTCCCGTCGCCGTGCCGCGCGGCACTGCCCGACGGCTTCGGGGGACCGGGTTCGCTGACGCTCATGCAGCCGGCCAGTGAGGCGGCGAGCACGGAGACGGTCGCCGCCGCGGCGGCGGCCCGCGCCAGCGGACGCCCGGACGACAGCGTGGACCGCGGCGCGGCCGGCCGGTCGGGGGGATCCGCGGCCGGCCGGTCGGGGGGCGATGAAGGGCGGGCGGGCATCGGGCGCAAGGCAGGGGACCTCCGGATCCGGAGCGCAGGGACGGCGGCGACGGACGCCCTGCCCAACTCCCGCCCCCCGCTTGAGGACACGCGCACCGCCCGCCCGATCGCGCCGGCCCGGCCGCCGGCTCCCGTCAGCCGTACCCGAGCGCGTGCAGCCGCTCGTCGTCGATCCCGAAGTGGTGCGCCACCTCGTGAACAACCGTCACTTCCGTCTCGGCGACCACATCCTCCTTCGTGGCGCACATCCGCAGCGTCGGCCCGCGGTAGATGGTGATCCGGTCCGGCAGGACGCCCGCGTACCACTCCCCGCGCTCGGTCAGCGGCGTCCCCTCGTACAGGCCGAGCAACTCGGGGTCGTCGGCCGGGGGCTCGTCCTCGACGAAGACCGCCACGTTGTCCATCAGCCGGGTCAGCTCCGGCGGGATCCGGTCCAGCGCCTCGGCGACCAGTCCCTCGAACTCCTCGCGCGTCATTTCCAGCACACCACCATTCTCCGCCCGCGGGCCCCGCGACCCGCTCCCCAACCGATCGTCGGGGACCGGCCGCCGGCCCGCAGCCCAAGCGGACCGGGTATGTCCCGCATAACGGGCGGCACGGCGGGCATATGGGGCCAATGGCCCGCGCAGCGCGCTCCCGGACACCGCATCCCGACCCGCCAGGCCGCCCGCACCCCCGGCTACCGAGACCCCGTCGCCCCGGCATCCGCACCCCGTCCGTACGGGACCTGCCCACCGCCGTACGGGGCCTGCCCGCAGCCGTCCGCCGCCACTACCGCTCACGCCGTACGCCACCCGCTGCCACGCTCGCCCCGCCGGCGCGCCCGTACGCCCGCGCCCTCGGCCTCGCGGCCGTCGCCGTGCTCGGGGCGTGGCTGGGGCTGCTCGTCATCGGGAGCGTCCAGGCCCCGGTCGGCCCGATGGACACCACCATGGCGCTGCGGCCGTCCCTGACCGGCGGCACCCGGATCACCGTCCCGCCCCTGGGCGACCTGGAACTGGACAGCCACTACGCCCCCGTCCGCCTCGATGTCGACGTCGACCGTCTGGACCCGGCCCGCTCCGCGGAGCTGGTCGACCACCCCGAGCGGTTCGCCGGCCTCCAGGACCAGGTCACCCACGACGTCCTCCGCGGCGCCGCGGGCCTGGCCGTGGCCTCCTGCGTGGCGGTGGCCTCCGGCGCCGCCGCACTGGGCCTGGTCGTCTACCGCCGTCCGCGTCGCGCGCTGGCCGCCGGCGGCCTGGCGCTCACCCTGCTCACCGCCTCCGGAGCCGCCGCCTACGCCACCTGGAACCCCGAGTCCGTACTGGAGCCGCGCTTCTCCGGACTGCTCTCCTCGGCGCCGTCCGTCGTCGGCAACGCCCGCAGCATCGTCAGCGAATTCAACGTCTACCAAAAGGAGTTGGCGCGCCTGGTCGCCAACGTCACCAAGCTCTACGACGCCGCCTCGACGCTGCCCGCGTACCGGCCGGACCCCACCACCATCCGCGTCCTGCACGTCTCCGACATCCACCTCAACCCCGCCGGCTGGCACATCATCGCCTCCCTGGTGAAGCAGTACCGGATCAACGTGATCATCGACACCGGCGACACCATGGACCACGGCTCGGCCGCCGAGAACCACTTCCTGGACCCCGTCTCCACCCTGGGCGCGCCGTACGTGTGGGTGCGCGGCAACCACGACTCGCGCGGCACCCAGCGGTACCTGACCGGCCGCAAGCACGTCATCGTCCTCGACGACGGGCGGGTGACCCAGGTGGCCGGAGTGCGCATCGCGGGCGTCGGCGACCCGCAGTTCACCCCGGACCGCTCGATAGTGGCGGCCGGCGACGCCGCCGAACGCACCGCCGGCGGCCGGCTCGCCGACGCGCTGCGCGCCCAGCGGCGGGCCGGCACGCCCGTCGACATCGCGCTCGCACACAATCCGGCCGCGGCGGCCGAGGCGGACGGCCTGGCCCCGCTGGCGCTCGCGGGCCACATCCACCAGCGCGTGATCAGCACACTCCCCCAGGGCACCCGGCTGATGGTCGAGGGCTCCACGGGCGGCGGCGGGCTGCGCGCCGTGCAGAACCGGCAGCCCGCTCCCGTGCAGGCGTCGGTGCTCTACCTGGACCGCACCACCAGGCGGCTCCAGGCGTGGGACGAGATCACGCTGGGCGGCCTGGGCCTGGCCCGCGCCGAGGTCAGCCGCCACCTCCCGAGCGAGAACCAGCCCGGCGCCACGCCCGCTCCGGGCCGCCCGCCCACCCCGTCGTCCAGCCGCCCCGCCGGCCCCTCCTCGGGCTCGGCCGGCACCCCTTCCGGGAGGCCCGGGTAAACCGTTTTGGCGAACGGTCCTCCCATCCCATATGCTTCTCACGTCCCCGACGGCGCCGGTAACGACGCCAAGGTGGGCCATCAGCCCTCATCGTCTAGTGGCCCAGGACGCCGCCCTTTCAAGGCGGTAGCACGGGTTCGAATCCCGTTGGGGGCACGCATTACCGTGTGCGAGACTGGTTCACGCCGCTCGCACAATGCAAGGTCCTGTGGAGCAGTTTGGAGTGCTCGCCACCCTGTCAAGGTGGAGGCCGCGGGTTCAAATCCCGTCAGGACCGCTGCGGCTGGGTAGCTCAGTTGGTACGAGCGATCGCCTGAAAAGCGATAGGTCGCCGGTTCGACCCCGGCCCCAGCCACACCCATGGGAAGAAGGCCCCGGTTCACTGAACCGGGGCCTTCTTCGTGTCCGGGGACGGACCCCGCGTCAGCCGTCCGCCGCATAGGCCGGGGCGCTCTCGCGGCCACCCGGGTGACGGTGCCGCCAGACCCAGAAGACCGTGCCGGCGAGCGCCGCCCAGCCGGCCAGCACCAGGAACGGGAAGACGTGCTGGTGGCCGCGGAAGTAGACCGCGGTGTGCTGGGCGTTGACCGACGCGCCCGGGGGCAGCCAGCGGCCGATGGAGCCGAGCACGGACGGGAGCAGCGGCCACGAGACGGCGCCGCCGGAGGAGGGGTTGCCCAGCAGGACCATCAGGCCCCAGGTGGGGATCATCGCCCAGCGCCCCATCAGGGTGTTGAACATCGTGAAGACCATGCCGGACGTGAACATGGTCAGCGCCAGGATCAGCCAGGACTCGACGAACGGGAGCCGCAGCGCGCCCAGCCACCAGTCGGCCACCGCCCCGATGGCGAAGGCGCCGAGCAGCGCGTAGGCGAGAGTGCAGCCGATCCGCTCGGCCGGGTTGAGGGCGCGGGCGTGCACGCTGAGCTGGATGGCCCCGACGAAGCCGATGATCACGGCGGCCAGGGAGACGTAGAAGAGCGCGAGCCCGCGCGGATCGCCTTTCTGGAGCGGCTTGATGTCCCGGACGAGGACCTCCACGCCGGTCGCCGGGCCGACCTTGGTGCCCGCCTGGCTCAGCAGCTGCGCCACCGACGCGCCCGAGGCGCCGGACACATCGAGTTCCATCCCGCGGCCGTGGGCCCGCAGGACGGCGAACTCGCGCTGCTCGTCGACGGCGTCGCGCGCCTCCTCGTAGGTGGCGTACCGGGTCAGCCGGAGCGAGGCGTTGAGAGCCTTCTCCATGCCGAGGACGAACGCCTCCTCCTGCGGGGCATCTGCGGTGGCGACCACGGCGGTGGGGATGTGCCGCGGGGTCGGGTTGGCCATCGTGTAGGTGTACGAGCCGGCGAAGAGGCCGGCCGCCACGGCGAGGATGAAGATCAGGACGACCGCCGGGAAGAACGGCGATCTCTTGAAGGCGGTCCATCGCTCCGCGGGGGTCGGGCGCCTTCCGTGTGCGCCGTGCGGAACGGAAGCACCTTCATGATCAAACATATGAACACGCTAAGGCAGCGATGTCGGACATACCCTCCCGGACCCCCTCGCCCTGCCGCCGTCCCGTCCGCGATCCGGTCGCCACCGTCAAATGGTTCGCCAGTCGTTTGCGCGAGGTGAGATCCTGGGGGACGTATGTCCAGTCAGCCTGCCTCCGCCCTGCCCGACGGCACCGCTCCCACGCTGCCCGCGCTGCTGAAGCGACTGCCCGAGCTGATGCTGCGCGATCAGCAGCGGCTGGGGCGCCGGATCGACGGCGCGCGCCGCATCCGCAAGCCCGAGGCCCGTGCGTCCGTGCTCGCCGAGATCGCCGGCGGCATCGACGAGGCGGAGCTGCGGGTCGCCTCGCGGCGCGCCGCGACGCCGGAGGTCAGCTATCCGGCAGAGCTCCCGGTCAGCCAGAAGAAGGACGAGATCCTCGCCGCGATCCGCGACCACCAGGTCGTGATCGTCGCGGGCGAGACCGGTTCCGGGAAGACGACCCAGATCCCCAAGATCTGCCTGGAGCTCGGCCGCGGCGTCCAGGGGCTCATCGGGCACACCCAGCCGCGCCGGATCGCGGCCCGTACGGTCGCCGAGCGGGTGGCCGAGGAGCTGAAGACCCCGCTGGGCGAGAGCGTCGGCTGGAAGGTCCGCTTCACCGACCAGGTCGGCGACGACACCCTCGTCAAGCTGATGACGGACGGCATCCTGCTCGCCGAGATCCAGACGGACCGCGAGCTGCGCCAGTACGACACGATCATCATCGACGAGGCGCACGAGCGCAGCCTCAACATCGACTTCATCCTCGGGTATCTGGCGCAGCTGCTGCCCAGACGCCCGGACCTGAAGGTGGTCATCACCTCCGCGACCATCGACCCCGAGCGGTTCTCCCGGCATTTCGGGGACGCGCCGATCGTCGAGGTCTCCGGGCGCACGTATCCGGTGGAGGTGCGCTACCGCCCCCTGCTGGAAGAGGGCGGCCAGACTGCATCTGATTTCAGGGACGCCGACCGCGACCAGATCACCGCGATCTGCGACGCGGTGGACGAGCTGCGGGCCGAGGGCCCCGGCGACGTCCTGGTCTTCCTCTCCGGCGAGCGCGAGATCCGGGACACCGCGGACGCGCTCAACAAGAAGAACCTGCCGGCGACGGAGGTGCTGCCCCTGTATGCCCGGCTGTCGCACGCCGAGCAGCACCGCGTCTTCCAGCGCCACACGGGCAGACGGATCGTGCTGGCCACGAACGTCGCCGAGACCTCGCTGACCGTCCCGGGCATCAAGTACGTCATCGACCCCGGTATGGCCCGCATCTCCCGCTACAGCTTCCGTACGAAGGTGCAGCGGCTGCCCATCGAGCCGGTCTCCCAGGCCAGCGCCAATCAGCGCAAGGGCCGCTGCGGCCGGACCAGCGACGGCATCTGCATCCGCCTCTATTCCGAGGACGACTTCCTCACCCGCCCGGAGTTCACCGACGCCGAGATCCTCCGGACGAATCTGGCCTCCGTCATCCTCCAGATGACCGCGGCCGGCCTCGGCGACATCGAGAAGTTCCCGTTCATCGACCCGCCGGACCGCCGCAACATCAAGGACGGCGTGGATCTGCTGAGCGAGCTGGGCGCGCTCGACATCAAGCAGAAGGACCTCAGGAAGCGGCTGACCCCACTGGGCCGCAAGCTCTCCCAGCTGCCGGTGGACCCGCGGCTGGCCCGCATGGTGCTGGAGGCGGACCGCAACGGCTGCGTCCGCGAGGTCATGGTCATCGCGGCGGCGCTGTCCATCCAGGACCCGCGCGAGCGGCCGTCGGACAAGCAGCAGCAGGCCGACCAGCAGCACGCCCGCTTCAAGGACGAGACGTCCGACTTCCTGGCGTTCCTCAACCTCTGGCGCTATGTGCGCGAACAGCAGAAGGCGCTGTCGTCGTCCGCGTTCCGCCGGATGTGCCGCACGGAGTTCCTGAACTACCTCCGCATACGCGAGTGGCAGGACATCTACTCCCAGCTCCGTACGGTCGCCAAGGGCATGGACATCCACCTGTCCGAGCAGGACGCGGCGCCGGATCACATCCACGTCTCCCTGCTGTCCGGTTTGCTTTCGCATATCGGACTCAAGGACACGGACGCCAAGAACGAATACCTGGGCGCCCGCAGCGCCAAGTTCGCGGTCTTCCCCGGCTCCGCCCTCTTCAAGAAGCCCCCGCGCTGGGTGATGTCCGCGGAGCTGGTCGAGACCTCCCGGCTGTGGGCACGGGTGAACGCCCGGATCGAGCCGGAATGGCTCGAACCGCTCGCCCAGCACCTGGTCAAGCGCAACTACAGCGAGCCCCACTGGGAACAGAAGATGGCCGCGGTGATGGCGTACGAGCGGGTGACGCTCTACGGCGTCCCGATCGTCGCCCAGCGCAAGGTCAACTACGGGCGGATCGACCCCGAGGTCTCCCGCGACCTGTTCATCCGGCACGCCCTGGTGGAGGGCGACTGGCGCACCCACCACCAGTTCTTCCATGACAACCGCAAACTGCTCGGCGAGGTCGAGGAGTTGGAGCACCGCGCCCGGCGCCGCGACATCCTCGTGGACGACGAGACGCTCTTCGACTTCTACGACCAGCGGATCCCGGCGGACGTGGTCTCCGGCGCGCACTTCGACTCCTGGTGGAAGAAGAGGCGCGGCGAAGAGCCCGAGTTGCTCAACTTCGAGCACTCGATGCTCATCAACGAATCCGCCGAGGCCGTCACCAAGGACGACTACCCGGATTCCTGGCGCCAGGGGAAGCTGAAGTTCAAGGTCACCTACCAGTTCGAGCCGGGCGCGGACGCGGACGGCGTGACCGTCCACATCCCGCTCCAGGTCCTCAACCAGGTCTCCTCCGAGGGCTTCGACTGGCAGATCCCGGGCCTGCGCGAGCAGTTGGTGACGGAGCTGATCCGCTCGCTGCCCAAGCCGATCCGCCGCAACTACGTCCCGGCACCGAACTTCGCCGCCCGCTTCCTGGACACCACCGTCCCGCTCCAGGGCGCCCTGACGGCCTCGCTGGCGGCCGGGTTGCAGCGGATGGTCGGCGTCCCCGTCGAGGCGGCGGACTTCGACACCGCCAAGGTCCCCGACCACCTCAAGATCACCTTCCGGGTGGTCGACGAGCGGCGCCGCAAGCTCGCCGAGGCCAAGGACCTCGAAGCGCTGCGGCTCCAGCTCAAGCCGAAGACCCGGGCGGCGATCTCCAAAGCCTTCGAGCAGGCCGCCGAGCGGCCCGCCAAGGACGGCAGGGGCGGCCGGGGCGAGAGCCCGCTGGCCGGCCTGGAGCAGCGCACCGGCCTGACGTCCTGGACGATCGGCACCCTGCCGCGCACCTTCGAGACCCGGCGTGCGGGCCAGCCCCTGAAGGCGTACCCGGCACTGGTCGACGAGGGCAGCAGCGTCGCCGTGCGGCTCTACGACACCGAGGCCGAGCAACTGACGGCCATGTGGGCGGGCACCCGCCGGCTCATCCTGCTCAACATCCCGTCCAACCCCGCCAAGTTCGCCCAGGACAAGCTGAGCAACCAGCAGAAGCTCGCGCTGTCCCGTAATCCGCACGGTTCCATCGCGGCGCTCTTCGAGGACTGCGTGACCGCCGCCGCGGACCGGTTGATCGCGGCCCGGGGCGGCCCGGCGTGGGACGAGGAGTCCTTCCGCAAGCTGTACGACGCGGTGCGCGCCGACCTGGTCGACGCGACGCTGAAGACCATCCAGCAGGCCCAGGAGGTGCTGGCCGCCTGGCAGGCGTGCGAGCGCCGGCTGAAGGCGACCACGTTCCCGTCCCTGCTGACGTCGCTGGCGGACATCAAGGAGCAGTTGGCGGAGCTGATCAAGCCGGGCTTCGTGACCGCGCACGGCGCCAAGCGGCTGCCGGACCTGATGCGCTATCTGGTGGCCGCCGACCGCCGCCTGGCGCAGCTGCCCACCAACGCCGAGCGGGACCGCACCCGCATGGCGAAGGTGAAGGAGATGCAGGACGAATACGCCTGGCTGCTGGAGCAGTTCCCCAAGGGCCGCCCGGTGCCGGCCGCGGCCCTGGAGATCCGCTGGATGATCGAGGAGCTCCGGGTCAGCTACTTCGCGCACGCCCTCGGGACCGCGTACCCGGTCTCCGACAAGCGCATCGTGAAGGCGGTGGACGCGGCGGCGCCGTAGCCCCGGACGGGGTGCCGGGATCGAGTTCGACCGCACCCCCTGAGCTGCTGTACAGTCTTGTTTCGCAGCCCGCCGCAAGCGGAAAGCGAAACGCAAGGTCCTGTGGAGCAGTTTGGAGTGCTCGCCACCCTGTCAAGGTGGAGGCCGCGGGTTCAAATCCCGTCAGGACCGCTTTTCACGGCCCGCATCCTTCTCGGATGCGGGCCGTTGTGCTGTCCGGGCAGGCCCCGGCGCGGTACGGTGCGCCGCGCACCGCACCCGCAGCACGCCCCGACGGGCCCCGCGAACCTTCCGGCTGCCCCGTATTCCTCCTCCGCCCCACGCCGTCCGCCTCGTGGCCCGAAGGTCCCCTCCGATCCGGTCGGCGGTGACGGGGCGTCTTGACGACGGCACCTGCCGCCGGTACTCACAGAGGAGGCGTGGGGGCCGGGGAGGTGGCGTGCGATGACTGCTGCGGTACGGCACGAGACCAGGGCGCTGTTGCGTGCCCATCTGTCGGCGGCTCTCGCCTACGGCTCCCGCCATCTGACCCGGCAGTGCCCGGTCTGCCATCAGCTGCTGCGGCTCGCCATGGAGCCGCACGGAGCCCTCTCCGGGCCCGCCGCGCCCTCGTCCGCCTCCGCCCCCTCTCCGGCCGCCTGCGAGCCGCCGGCGGAGGACGAAAGTCCCGCCGCCCGGTGACCAAGGACGCCTGCGCCACCGGTGGCGCGGTGGAAGGCTGTTGACGTGACGACGGCGAAGCGTCCTCTACCGCAGGGCCCTACGGCCTTCAAGGACTGCACCGTGTGACGGGAGTCACCGAACAAGTTTCGCGAGACGGGGAACTTACCACCCACCTACAACCGGTCAATTTAATATGTGCAATTGCACCCCCCGTTGAGCGTCTCGAAACAAGACCGCCAGGTCCGCACTGACGTGGCCCCTCAGGGCTCCTGAATGGGTCGTGACGCCCCCGCCGGAGTCGACCGGCGCCAGGGCGGCCCGAGCGCCGCGAGCGGCCCGGGAGCGGGCGCACACAAAAAGAGATCGCGCTGGACCCGGCGGAGTCCAGCGCGATCGGTGACGTACCCAGACGAAGCGGGTGTGGGCCTGTTGGGGCAGGCGCCGCGTCATGAAGAGCTCTATGGAGCGGGGTGGAACAGGTGAAGCATGTGGTGCCAAAGCGGGCGATTCCGGGTTGGGGGGCCCGAAAACAGCCTGGTTATGCGGTTATTCAGGACTCGCTACGCTGCTGCGGGATACCCGCGAGCAGCGCGCGGACCTCAGCCTCGCGGTAACGCCGGTGCCCTCCGAGCGTACGGATGGACGTGAGCTTGCCTGCCTTGGCCCAGCGGGTCACCGTCTTCGGGTCCACGCGGAACATCGTGGCGACCTCGGCGGGGGTAAGCAGCGGCTCGGCGTCAGGGGTGCGAGCGGTCATGAGCGGCCTCCTCGGGAGAACCGAACCATCACGGTTCTTTCCTCTAAATTCTGCACCTTGACCCACGTTGCCCGAAATGGCAGACGCGGGCCGAGTCGGTTATAGGACGAACGGCTTGTCCTCGGCACTACAACTACACCATCTGTCCAGCCACGTCGGCCAAACCGATGGAATTGCCCTCTCAGGTGTTCAACCTTGGCGGATGCCGATGGACCGTGCCATAGCGGACAGTCACACCCCCGTGACGATCAGTCACAACGTGACCAGCCACCACGAGACCCCTCAAGGAGCGCAATACCGATCTATCCGCCCTTAGTTGGACGGAAGGAGCCCGAGTCAGGCTCCTTGTCCTATTTTGGCACGAGGGTACGCCTTGGGAGCAAGACCCGAAGTCAGTGCTTTAGGTCACGCTTGAGGCAATAGCCCGGATCAGGACCTACGTCCCGTACGTCCTGACCACCGGGATGCCGCACCCGGCAACTCCGTGCCGGACGCCGGGCATTCAGCTGGAGAACTGACGTTCGCGCACCGCGCGCCACCGCTGCGAGAGCTTCTCGTACGCGGCGCCGGCCCGCTCGCCGTCCCCCTCGCGCAGCGCCGCCAGTCCCTCCGCCACCTCCGCGGCGGAGCGGTCCTCGGCGAGCTGCCCTCCGGGCACCGTGTGCACCAGCCCTCCGTAGTCCAGCTCCACGAGCGAACGCGGATGGAATTCTTCGAGCCAGCGCCCCACATCTACCAGGCCGTCGATCAGCGGCCCCTCTTCCAGGGCGTCCCGAAGCGTACGCAACCCGCGCGCCACGCGGCGCCGCGCCTGCACCATCGGCGTCCGGTAACGCAACAGGGGCGCCTGCTCACTCTCCGCGTACTCCCGCTCGCCGTCATCGAAGAGGACGAACCAGCGCACCGGGACGTGCCAGGTCGCCGCCCGGATCCACGGCCGGGCGTCCGGATTGCGCTCGCGCCACCGCTCGTAGTCGGTGGCCGCCTGGCGGCGCACCACCGGGGGCAGCGCGGCGTCCAGCACCGCGGCCGGCAACAGCTCCTCCAAGGCCTCCAGGGCCTGCCAGGCGCGCAGCCTGGTGCGCCAGGGGCACACACAGGTCACCTCGTTCACCACGGCGACGAACGCATCGGCGCTCTCGTGGACCGGCACCGGGACCGGCGGGGTCGGCAGCAGATCGGCCAGCGCCCGGCGCTGCTCGTAGACGGCCGTCGGCGTGTCGTCGCGCTTGGCGTAGCGCGCCCAGTAGGAGCGCTCCGGCTCGGGGAACGCGGCCAGCGGTTCGTAGACCCGCAGATACGCCACATACGGGACCCGTACCGACGACGCCAAGGCCACGCCCGCTCCTTCAAAGGAAAGTCCACCGCCCGGAGTTGCCTACCCCCGCCCGGCCTGGATACGGCAGATCGTCCCATGCCCGTCCCCCGGGAGAGGGTGATCCCCGTTACCTGGCGGATCAACGCGCCCTCCAGGTCTTACGCTCGTCTCAACCGGCCCTCCCCACCCGCAGGAGGGCGCCCTCCGCGACATATGGGAGTCACCACAGTGACTGACGTACGTCCTGCCTCCGCAGGCGCCGAGAGCGGCGTGCTGCACACCCTGTTCCGCACGGAGCAGGGCGGCCACGAGCAAGTCGTTCTCTGCCAGGACCGGGCGAGCGGCTTGAAAGCCGTGATCGCCATCCACAGCACCGCCCTGGGCCCCGCCCTCGGCGGCACCCGCTTCCACGCCTACGCCTCCGAGGAGGAGGCCGTGCTGGACGCCCTGAACCTGTCGCGCGGCATGTCCTACAAGAACGCCCTGGCCGGGCTGGACCACGGCGGCGGCAAAGCCGTGATCATCGGTGACCCCGACCTGATCAAAACCGAAGAACTCCTGCTCGCCTACGGCCGGTTCGTGGCTTCCCTCGGGGGCCGCTACGTCACCGCGTGCGACGTCGGCACGTACGTGGCCGATATGGACGTGGTCGCCCGTACGAACAAGTGGACCACCGGCCGCTCCCCCGAGAACGGCGGCGCCGGCGACTCCTCCGTGCTGACCGCCTACGGCGTCTTCCAGGGCATGCGGGCCTCGGCCCAGCACCTGTGGGGCGATCCGACGCTGCGGGACCGCAAGGTCGGCATCGCGGGCGTCGGCAAGGTGGGCCACCATCTGGTCGAGCACCTCCTCCAGGACGGCGCCGAGGTCGTGATCACGGACGTCCGCGCCGAGTCGGTGGACCGGATCCTCGCCCGGCACCCCCGGGTGACCGCCGTCGCGGACACCGAGGCGCTGATCCGCACCGAGGGCCTGGACGTGTACGCGCCCTGTGCGCTGGGCGGCGCGCTCAGCGACGACTCGGTGCCGGTGCTGACCGCCAAGGTGGTCTGCGGCGCGGCCAACAACCAGCTTGCGCACCCGGGCGTGGAGAAGGACCTGTCGGACCGCGGGATCCTCTACGCGCCGGACTACGTCGTGAACGCCGGCGGCGTCATCCAGGTGGCCGACGAGCTGCACGGCTTCGACTTCGACCGCTGCAAGGCCAAGGCCGCGAAGATCTTCGACACCACGCTGTCAATATTCGCTCGTGCGAAGTCCGAGGGCATCCCCCCGGCCGAGGCGGCCGACCGCATCGCCGAGCAGCGGATGGCCGAAGCGCGGGCGGCGGGGGGCCTGCGCGCCTGACAGCCGTGACCGCGGTCCAGGTGGCCGAAAACACACCTTGCGCGGCCCGTCACGGGCGGCGGGGGAGACATCCCTCACCACCCGTCGGCGGGTCGCCGTACAGGACAGGTTAAAATCGCAGTTGACCAGCGTGGACGGGGCGCCTCGCCGGTCGTGCGGAGCGGTGGGTGATGCGGGCGACGTACCGTATGGCCGCGGAAGCAGGTACCGTTAAAGCCCTACGGGCCGGTCTCTCTGTCGAGAGTCCGCTCTGAATCATGAACGCGTGTCAAGACTCTGGGGCCATCGAGCCCCGTCATTGAGGGGGTCGACCCATGGGGCGCGGCCGGGCCAAGGCCAAGCAGACAAAGGTCGCCCGCCAGCTGAAGTACAGCAGCGGTGGGACGGATCTCTCACGACTGGCCGACGAGCTGGGTGCAACGCAGTCGAACCAGCAGCCTCCGAACGGGGAGCCGTTCGAGGATGACGAGGACGACGACCCGTACGCACGGTACGCAGACCGGTACAACACCGATGACGACGAGGACGAGGGCAACTCGACCAACCAACGTCGTCGCGCTTGACGCTCTGCGCGCTCGCGGCACTCATAACACCATCGCGGACCCGGTCCTGGGCATTGCCCGGACCGGGTTCTGTGCTGCCCTGGTGACCGCCGGTGCGGCGGCCCCAGGGCTCAGCTGACTCAGGCCGCGTAGTCACCGGTGAGGGTCACTGCCTCGGTGTGCTCGCCGCGTTCGGTGATCTCACCGCTGACCCAGGCGTCCACGCCGCGGTCGGTGAGGGTGGTCAGGGCGGCGTCCACGGACTCCTGGGGCACGACGGCGATCATGCCGACGCCCATGTTCAGGGTCTTCTCCAGCTCCAGGCGCTCCACCGAGCCGGCCGAGCCGACCAGGTCGAAGATCGCGCCCGGGGTCCAGGTGGCGCGGTCGACGGTGGCGTGCAGCCCGTCCGGGATCACCCGGGCCAGGTTGTTGGCCAGCCCGCCGCCGGTGATGTGCGAGAACGCATGCACCTCGGTCGTCCGGGTCAGCGCCAGGCAGTCCAGCGAGTAGATCCTGGTGGGCTCCAGCAGCTCCTCGCCGAGGGTGCGGCCGAGCTCCGGAATCTCCCGCTCCAGAGCCAGACCGGCCCGGTCGAAGAGCACGTGGCGGACCAGTGAGTACCCGTTCGAGTGAAGTCCGGAGGAGGCCATCGCGATGACCGCGTCGCCCGTCCGGATACGATCCGCGCCCAGCAGCCGGTCGGCCTCCACGACGCCCGTGCCGGCACCGGCGATGTCGAA
>NZ_BMRP01000047.1:6250-48548 GCF_014648695.1 Streptomyces albospinus | reverse complement strand
GGTAATCAAGTGGATCTTCGAGCCTTTCTTGCCTCGATCGACAGGATTCGGACCGGTCACGTCCCCCTTTTCAGGGCCCGCATGTTCACAGAGTCGATCGCGCAGCGACTCCAGTCCAGGTCACCGCGCGAACCCAGTTCATCCAGCACCAGGCGGTGCAGCTTCGCCCACACCCTGGCCTTGCTCCACTCGGTGAAGCGCCGGTGGGCCGTCGGCCCGGACGGCCCGAAAGACGGAGGCAACTGCCGCCAGGTACAGCCTGACGTGGCGACAAAGATGATCGCCGCCAGCACTTCACGATCCCCATACCTCCGTCGGCCGCCACCCTGCCGCCGAACCGGAGCCGGCGGCACCACCCGCTCGAACAACGACCACAGCTCATCCGGCACCAAACGTTCCACGATTCCCACGACCACAGACTACCGAACACACCAAATGAGACGACGTCTAAGCAGGGGCACAGGCAGCCGGGGTGAAAACGGGCATCGGGGGCCCGGGGAACGGGGGTTGGGGTGCTGCGGGGCCGTACGGGGTCACCGGGTGTCGGGGGGCGGGGCCACCGGGGGGTCGAGGTCGGCGAACGCGTCGATGAGGGCGCTCGCCGGTACGGTCTCGGCCACCGCGTCCAGGGGGAGTTCGGCCCAGATGAACTTGCCGTCCGCCGTGTAGCGGGCGCCCCACCGCTCGGCGTACTGGGCGATGAGGAACAGCCCCCGGCCGCCCTCGTCGGTCGTCCTGGCATGGCGCAGATGCGGCGCGGTGCTGCTGCCGTCCGAGACCTCGCAGATCAGCGCCCCGTCCCGGATCATCCGCAGCCTGATCGGCCCGGACGCGTGCCGGATGGCGTTGGTGACCAGTTCGCTGACGATCAGCTCGGCGGAGAACTCCAGCTTCTCCAGCCCCCATCGGGCCAGTTGCCCGGCGGCGGACCGGCGGGCCGCACCGACCGCGGACGGGTCGGCGGCGATGTCCCAGGAGGCCAGCTGCTCCTGCGGCAGCGCCCGGGTGCGGGCCAGCAGCAGGGCCACGTCGTCGACCGGCCGGGCGCCGGGCAGACTGCTGACGACCGTCTCGCAGATGTCCTCCAGCGGGGCCTGCGGATCGGCTAGCGCGGTACGCAGCCGGGTGATCCCGCCGTCGAGGTCGAGGGCCTTGCCCAGCAGCAGGCCGTTCGTGTAGAGCGCCAGCAAGCTCCCTTCGGACAGCAGGAGTTCCGTGGATTCGAAGGGCATCCCGCCCAGCCCCAGCGGCGGGCCGGTCGGCAGATCCACGAGCTGGCAGGCGCCCGCCGGGCTGACCAGCAGCGGCGCCGGATGTCCGGCCCGGGCCAGCGTGCAGGAGCAGCTCACCGGGTCGTAGACCGCGTACAGGCAGGTCGCGCCGATCACCCCGTCGTCGCTGTTGGCGTCATGGGCGACCCGGTTGACCATGTCGTCGAGGTGGGCCAGTACTTCCTCGGGCGACAGGTCCAGGTCGGCCAGCGCCTGCACCGCGGCCCGCAGCCGCCCCATCGTGGCCGCGGCGTGCACCCCGTGCCCGACCACGTCGCCGACCACCAGCGCGACCCGGGCCCCGGACAGCGGGATCACATCGAACCAGTCGCCGCCCACACCCGTAGACGAATCGGCGGGCAGATAGCGGTATGCCGCGTCCACCGCGCTCTGTTCGGGCAGATCGCGCGGCAGCAGACTGCGCTGGAGGGTGAGCGCCGCGGCGTGTTCGCGGGTGAACCGGCGGGCGTTGTCGAGGGAGATCGCCGCACGGGTCACGAACTCCTCGGCCAGCACCAGGTCGTCGGGCTGGAACGGCCCGGTGGGCTGCCAGCGGGCGAACGTGGCCGCGCCCAGGAAGGTGCCCCGGGCCCGCAGCGGCACCACCATCAGCGAGTGGAAGCCCAGCTCCCGGAGGCGCGCGGCCCGGACCGGGTCGTCGGCCGGCCAGTCGCTGCCGTCCAGGTCCAGGACCGGCAGCAGCAGGGAGTCGCCCCCGGTGAGGCTCAGGACGACGGGCGCCGACTGGGGATACGAGGCCCGCTCCCCGACGGCGACCACCGCCTCGGGGCAGCCCTCCCGTACGGACCGCTGCCCCGCCCGGCGCATGGTGAACAGGTCCGTGGCATGGACCGGGCCGGACGAGGGCTCCTCACCGGACACCATCGCGTCGAGCAGGTCGACGGTGACGAAGTCGGCGAGGTCCGGAACCGCCGCGTCCGCCAGCTCCTGCGCCGTCTGCCAGACGTCCAGCGAACTGCCGATCCGCTCCCCGGCGCGGGTGAGCAGCGCCATCCGCTGCCGGGCGCGATAGCTCTCCGTGACGTCCAGGACCATGTAGCAGACGCCCAGTACGCCGCCGGCCTCGTCCTCCAGGCGGAAGAACGACGTCGAGTAGGCGTGCTCGCGCCGCGGATCGGACCGCGGGCGGCCCAGGTACTCGACGCCCACCGAGGGGACGCCGGTCCGCAGCACCCGCCGCATCTCCGCCTCGATGGACTCGGCGGGCAGCCCCGGCTGCACCTCGCCGATCCGCTTCCCGACCCGCTCGGCGCGCGGCGCGCCGCCCATCCGCTCCAGCGCGTCGTTCAGCCAGACGTACCGGAGATCGGGGTCCAGCATGGCCACCCCGACCGGCGACATCCCGAGGATGCCGTCCAGCATCGAACGGCCCAGCCCCGACCAGGGGGTCCGCATCATCTCGGCGGCCAGGACCAGCCGGGAGGACCGCTTCCGGGCGTCCAGCACCGGCAGCACGCGCAGTTCCAGATCGAGCCGGCGCCCGTCGCTGTGGCGCACCGCGGCCAGCCCGCTCCAGCCGTCCGCCGCCGCCAGCCGGTCCCGCCAGGTGCTGTCCTGCGCCGCCGGACGGGGGTCCGCCCCGGCGAAGACCTCCGCGAGCGGCCGGCCGACGGCCCGGGGCGCCGGATACCCGAGGAGCCGTTCGGCGCCCTCGGTCCAGCCCCGTACCACCCCCGTGTGATCGGCCAGCACCACGGCGGTCCGGGTGAAGTCGAGGACTCCGTCTCCGGTGAGGCGGCTGCTCGGGAATGCGCTCATCTACGACCGGTCCCATGCCGGTGCGACGCCCGGCGTCCGCGGCCCTCCGCTGCGGGCCGCCACCGGCCACCTCCAGCGCCTTCAACGGTACTCCCCCGCCCTGCCCGGACGCTCTCCGCGGCCGTCCGCCCGGCGGTCACCGGCCGTTGTCAGTGGCGGCGGGCACCATGGTCCCATGACTGCCAACACACCCGCCGACCAGGCGGAATCGCCCCTTCCCGATGCGGACGCCGCCTACTGGGAAGCCGCCGCCGCGACCTTCGACGAGGAGCCCGACCACGGTCTGCGCGACCCCGGCGTCCGGGCCGCCTGGGCCGCCCGGCTGCGCTCCTGGCTGCCCGCCGCGCCCGCCGCGGTCCTCGATCTGGGCTGCGGCACGGGCAGCCTGGCCCTGCTCGCCGCAGAGCAGGGCCACCGGGTCACCGGCGTCGACCGTTCACCGGCCATGGTCGCGCTGGCCCGCGACAAGCTCGCGGGACGTGACGCGGTGTTCATAGTGGGCGAGGCAGCCGAACCACCCGTGGGGGAGCGCAGGTTCGCCGCCGTCCTGGTGCGCCACGTCCTGTGGGCGCTGCCCGATCCGGCGTCCGCGCTGCGCCGGTGGGCGGGGCTGCTCGCCCCCGGTGGCCGCCTGGTCCTGGTGGAGGGCCGTTGGGGCGAGGCCGCCCCGGTCGGCCTGCGCGCCACCGAACTTGCCGCGCTCACCGCGCCGTTGGCGTCCCGTACGGAGCTGGCCGACCTGTCGGCCGAGCCTGCGCTGTGGGGGAGGGAGGTCTCCGACGAGCGGTATGCCCTGATCGTCCATGCGGACCCCGCGGCCGGCCGGAGGGCCTGACCCGCCGGTCAGCCCCTCACCTCCGCACCAGGTCCCGTACGCACCGCTGTTGGGCGGCGTACGGCCGGTAGCCGAAGGCGCGGTTGAGGGCCAGGATCGGGGCGTTGCCGTCGTCGTTGCCGGTGAAGGCTTCGGTGCATCCGGCGTCCCGGGCGCGCAGCAGCGAGTCGGTCTTGGCGAGCCGGGCCAGGCCCCGGCCGCGGAAGGCGCGGCGGGTGCCGGTCATCGCCGTGGCACAGCGGCCGAGGCCGTCGGTGGCGACGAGGGTGAAGGCGGCGACCTCGCCGCCGACGGTCACCACCGAGGTGAGGTCGAGATCGATGTCGGGGTGCTCCCAGGTGGTGCGCAGCCAGGTCTCGTAGTCCATGGCGTCGCTGGCGACATCGCCCGGCTCGTCCGCGGCGGCCTCCGCGTCCGCGGTGAACAGCGGATACGGATCGGCCCCGAAGTCCGCGCCGGTGCACAGCCGGACGCCGGGCGGCAAGGGGGCGGGGAGCGCGGGCAGCGCGGGCAGCGCGGTGCCCGCCAGATCGAGCCGGAGAAAGCCGGCCGGGCGGGTGAGGCGGTAGCCGCGGCGCGCGGCGAAGGCCAGCGAGCCGGGTTCGTCGACGGCCCAGGCGAAGAGGCGGCCGGCGCCGATCGCGGTCAGATGCTCCTCGGCGGCGGTCAGCAGGGCCCCGCCGGCGCCCTGCCGCCGGTGGCCGGGGTGGACGACGGGGGTGGCCGCCGCCTGCCCCGGCACGCTGCTCTCGTGCAGGAGTTGGGCGCTGATCTGGCCGATCACCCGGCCGGCCAGCTCGGCGACGAACACCCGCAGCCGTTGCGCCGGGGGAGCGCTCACGACCTGCCAGGCGACGCCCTGCGGGGTCGCGATCAGATGCGGCAGCGCGGCCCGCCGCAGGTCGGCGACGGCCTTGGCGTCGGCGGGACGGAAGTCGCGCACGGTAAGCGTCATGGTCGCGGACGGTACGCCGCGGCGCCCCGCTCCGCCTCCTCTTTTCCGCTCGCCGGCGGGCGAGGTGCCGCGGGAGATCCGCCCGGCGAGAGGGGATGTGCCGTCCTTTCCGGTGTGCGGTGCGTAGCTGGCTCATTCCGGACGGTCGCACCCCAACATAGGTGGCCGCTGCAACTATCTGGGCGTACGGTGATCAAGCGGGCCGCCGACGGCAGTGCGGCGGCCGGCCGCAACCGAAGGAGGAGCCGCGACCATGTGCGGAATCACAGGATGGATCTCCTACGACAACGACCTGACGACGCAGCGCCCCACGCTTGAGGCGATGACGCAGACCATGGCCTGCCGCGGCCCGGACGCCGCCGGCATCTGGCTCGACACCCACGCCGCGTTCGGCCACCGCCGGCTCGCCGTCATCGACATCGACGGCGGTGGACAGCCCATGAAGGTCGACCGCGACGGTCGCACCCTGATCGTCACGACGTACAGCGGCGAGGTCTACAACTACCGCGAACTGCGCGCCGAGTTGGAGACCCTCGGCCACACCTTCCGGACCAGCAGCGACACCGAAGTCGTGCTGCACGCCTACCTCCAGTGGGGCGAGGCGTTCGCCGAACGCCTCAACGGCATGTACGCCTTCGCGCTCTGGGACCCGCAGACCGAGGAACTCCTGTTGGTCCGCGACCGGATGGGCATCAAGCCGCTCTACTACTACCCGACCCGCGACGGCGTCCTCTTCGGCTCCGAACCCAAGGCGGTCCACGCCCACCCCGGCATACGCCCGGCCGTCGACGCGGAGGGCCTCGCCGAACTGGTCACCTTCACCAAGACGCCCGGCCACGCCGTCTACAAGGGCCTGCACGAGGTCCGCCCCGGCCACCTCGTCCGGGTCGACCGGAACGGCATACGCATCAGCCGCTACTGGGCCCTCGAAGCCCGCGAGCACACCGACGACGTCGACACCACCGTCGCCCGCGTCCGTGAACTGCTCGACGACATCGTCGCCCGCCAGTTGATCGCCGACGTCCCGCTGTGCACCCTGCTCTCCGGCGGCCTGGACTCCTCCGCCATCACCGCGCTCTCCGCCAGGGCGCTGGCCGCCCGGGGCAGCGGCCCGGTCCGCTCGTTCGCCGTCGACTTCACCGGCTACACCGAGAACTTCACGCCCGACGACCTGCGCGGCACCCCCGACGGGCCCTACGCGCACGCGCTGGCCGAGCACGTCCACTCCGACCACCACGACATCGTGCTGGACACCGCCGCCCTGATGGACCCCGGCCACCGCGCCGCCGTGCTCGCCGCCCGCGACCTGCCCAACGGCTTCGGCGACGGCGACACCTCCCTCTACCTGCTGTTCAAGGCGGTCCGCGAACAGTCCACGGTCGCCCTCTCCGGCGAATCCGCGGACGAGGTGTTCGGCGGCTACCGCTGGTTCCACGACCCGGAGTCGGTCAACGCCGACACCTTCCCCTGGATCGCCGCGGGCGTCTCCGGCCGGTTCTCCGGCGGCGACGCGGTCCGCGAGGCGCTGCTCGACAAGGGCCTGCTCGGCAAGCTCGACCTGCCCGGGTACGAATCCCGCCGCTACCGCGAGGCGCTCGCGGAAGTCCCGTACCTGGACAGCGACACCGGACACCAGCGCCGGATGCGCGAGGTCAGCTATCTGCACCTGACCCGCTTCGTCCAGATCCTCCTCGACCGCAAGGACCGCGCCAGCATGGCCGTCGGCCTGGAGGTCCGGGTCCCGTTCTGCGACCACCGCCTGGTCGACTACGTCTTCAACACCCCCTGGTCGATGAAGACCTTCGACGGCCGCGAGAAGTCGCTGCTGCGCGCCGCCACCCGCGACGTCCTGCCCGACCTGGTCGCCGACCGCGTCAAGAGCCCCTACCCCAGCACCCAGGACCCGCACTACAACGAGGCCCTGCGCGCCGAGCTCAAGGAGCTGGCGGCCGACCGCGACGCCCCGGTACGCCCGCTGCTGGACTCCGGAGCCCTGGCCGAGGCCACCGCCGACGGTGCGCGCAACGACATCCGCCCCGGCGCCGAACTGGTCCTCGGCATGAACACCTGGCTGCGCACGACCGGCACGACGCTGGAGTTGTGATCAGCCCGTCCCACCTACCGGCACGGTGGCCGCTTCTGGCGCACAATGGATGCGACAAAACCGCGCACCCCGCGAGCCCGGGCCCGCCCCTCCCGCGCACCCGCCGCCCGCACCACCACCCTCACCAGGAGCGCCACCGTGTCCCCGCAGACCCTGACGATCACCATCGACCCGGCGGCGGCCGAGGCCCCGTTCGAGCAGGTACGCACCCAGATCGCCGACCAGGCCAGGGACGGCGGCCTGCCGGTCGGCTACAAACTCCCCACCGTCCGCGGCCTCGCCGACGAACTCGGGCTGGCCGCCAACACCGTCGCCAAGGCGTACCGCGCCCTGGAGACCGACGGCGTCATCGAGACCCGCGGGCGCAACGGCAGCTTCGTCGCGGCGGCCGGGGACGCCGCCGACCGGGAAGCCGCCGCGGCGGCCGAAGCCTACGCCCGCCGCGCCCACCGCCTCGGCCTGGACCGGCACGCCGCCCGCACCGCCGTCGAGGACGCGCTGCGCGCCGCGTACGGAGCCGATGCGTGACGGGTCGGTGACGGGCGCCGCACCGCCGCCCCGCCCCTCTGACGGAAGGACCCGACCATGCCCAGTCGGCACGCCCTCGTCCGCCGCCCCGGTCCCCGCCTCGCCGAGGGACTGGTCACCCACGTCGACCGGCGGCCGGTGGACCTGGCGCGGGCGATGCGCCAGTGGGAGGAGTACGTCCAGGTGCTGCGCGACCACGGCTGGCGGATCACCGAGGTGGACCCCGCCGACGACTGCCCGGACGCGGTCTTCGTCGAGGACACCGTGGTCGTCTTCCGCAATGTCGCCCTGCTCGCCCGCCCCGGCGCCGAGTCCCGCCGGCCGGAGGTCGCCGCCGCCCGTGCGGCGGCCGAGGCGCTCGGCTGCTCGCTCAACGAGATCCGCGCGCCCGGCACACTCGACGGCGGCGACGTCCTCAAGGTCGGCGACACCGTGTACGTGGGCCGCGGCGGCCGTACCAACGCCGAGGGGGTGCGCCAACTCCGGGCCGTCTTCGAGCCGTTGGGCGCCCGGGTGATCGCCGTACCGGTCAGCCGGGTGCTGCATCTGAAGTCCGCGGTCACCGCCCTGCCCGACGGCACCGTCATCGGCTACCCGCCGCTGGTCGACGACCCCGCGGCGTTCCCGCGCTTCCGCCCCGTCCCGGAGGAAGCCGGCGCACATGTCGTCCTGCTCGGCGGCGGCAAGCTCCTGATGGCCGCCGCGGCGCCCCGCACCGCACGGCTCCTCACCGACCTCGGCTACCGGCCCGTGACCGTGGACATCGGCGAGTTCGAGAAACTGGAGGGGTGCGTGACCTGCCTGTCGGTGCGCCTGCGTGATCTGTACGCCTGAGACCGGGCCGGGCCGGGCCGCCGCCGCGCAGGGCTTCCGCGCACCGTGCACCGGGTGCACGGGTGAGGTTCCCGCGCGGGTCCGCCGGGCCGGTGGTAGCCCCCGAAAAGGGTGCATATGATCGCTGTTCGGGCATGGGTCGACCGGAGTCGGACAGGTGGCGCGCATGGACCCTTCTTCCAGACGGTTGCCCTGGTACGTCCCGGTCGTGCCGGTCGCACTGATGGTCGCCGGGGCGATCTGGTCCGCCCTGACGCTGGCGGAATACGCGGGGGAAGCGCTGCTGGAGGCCGGTGTCATGGTGACGGCAGCCCTGTTCTCGCTCCGGCGCACGCTCGCCGCCGGAGCTGCCATGGTCCTGATCGAACTGGCGCTGACGATCAAGGACGGATACTTCGGCCGTCCGGTCGGTACCCGGACACTGATCAACGTCGTGCTCATCGCGCTCGTCGGTGTCGGCGTGAACCGGGTGATCGCCCACTACGGGCGCCGCCTGGACCTGGTGCGTTCCGTCGCGGAGGCCGCCCAGCGTGCCGTGCTGCCCCTGCCGCCGACACGGATCGGCCCCCTGGCCGTCGCGGCGGTCTATCGCGCGGCGGAGGTCGAGGCGCAGATCGGCGGGGACGCCTACGCGGTGCAGGACACGCCGTACGGCACCAGGCTGCTGATCGCGGACGTACGGGGCAAGGGGATGGGCGCGGTCGGTGTGGTCTCCGTGCTGCTGGGGACGTTCCGGGCGGAGGCGGACCGGGCGCCCGACCTCACGGCGCTGGCCGGGGATCTGGAACGGGCGCTGGTCAAGGAGGGCTCGCTCCGCGAGGAGGCCGTCCGGATGGAGGGGTTCGTCACGGCACTGCTCGGTGAGATCACCCCGGGCGCGGACCGGGTGCGGCTCCTGAACTGCGGCCATCCCGCGCCCTATCTGCTCACGGGCACCGCGGTGTCCGCCCTGGATCCGGCGGAACCCGGGCTTCCGCTGGGCATGAGCGGCCTGGGCGTGCCGCGGCCGGAGCCGGAGACCCGGCCGTTCCCGCCCGGCGCCACACTGCTGCTGATCACCGACGGCGTGACGGAGGCCAGGAACCGCTCCGGGGAGTTCTACGAACCGGCGGCCGGGCTCGGCGGCCGGGGCCCGTTCCGCCGGCCGGATCAGGTCATCGACGCCCTCCTCCGCGACGTGGAGCACTGGACCGGAGGCCCCCGCGACGACGACATGGCGATCCTGGCGATCACCCGGAGCGCCGAGGGGGCGTACGGGGGCGGCTAGGGCGAAGACCCGGGCGGGCGGCCCGGGCCTAGTGGTGAGGGTGCGTCAGTGCCCGGACGCTCCTCGGCCGCCCGCGCCGCGCTACAGGTAGAGCCCCGCGTCCGCGCCCGACTCCTGGGCCGGGACCGACGCGGGCCGGGTGCCGCGGCGCAGCGCGTAGAGCTCGGCCAGCGTGGCGCCGTCGCGGCCGATGCCTTCCTCGGTGCCCAGCCAGCCGGCGGCCTCCGCACGGGTCAGCGGGCCGACCTCGATGCGGGCCAGGCAGCGGCCGGGGCGGACCACGGCCGGGTGCATCCGCTCCAGGTCCTCGTTGGTGGTGACGCCGACCAGGACGTTGCGGCCCTGGCCCAGCAGGCCGTCGGTGAGATTGAGCAGCCGGGAGAGCGCCTGGCCCGCGGTGTGCTTGGCCTCGCCGCGGATCAGCTCGTCGCAGTCCTCCAGGAGGAGCAGCCGCCAGCGGCCCTTGCCGGTGATGTCGTCCTCGCCGATGGCGATGTCCATGAGATAGCCGACGTCGTTGAAGAGCCGCTCCGGGTCGAGAACGCAGTCGACCTGGCACCAGTCGCGCCAGGAGCGGGCGAGCGTCCGCAGCGCGGAGGTCTTGCCCGTGCCGGGCGGGCCGTGCAGCAACAGCAGCCGGCCGGCGATCTCCTGGGGCGCCACCTTCATCAGCCGGTCCATCGCATCGGCCACCGGCGCGGTGTAGTTGGGGCGGATCTCCTCCCACGTGCCGGCGGTGATCTGGCGGGAGGTGCGGTGCGGGCCGCGGCGCGGGGAGAAGTACCAGAAGCCCATCGGGACGTTCTCCGGCTGCGGTTCCGGCTCGTCCTCGGCGCCGTCCGCGGCCTGCGCCAGCACCTTCTCGGCGAGGTCGTCGGTGACGGCGGTGACCGTGACGTCGGCGCCGCGGTTCCAGCGCGAGACCAGCAGCGTGAAGCCGTCGCCCTCGGCGAGCGTGGCGCTGCGGTCGTCGTCGCGCGCCGCGCGCAGGATCCGTACGCCGGGCGGCAGCAGCGTCAGCCCGGCCCGCACCCGGTCCACCGACCGGCTGCGGGCGTACGGCTGCTCGCCGTTGGCGAAGCGCCCCAGGAACAGCGCGTCGACGACATCGGACGGCGAGTCGCTGTCGTCCATGGTCAGCCGGAGCGGGAGCGTTGCCTCGGCGGGGGCGGGCTGGACGTGATCGGCAGACATGCCGCCATGATCTGCCACTGCGGCCCGCTGCGTACAAGGATTATCCGGCCTTGCCCGGGACGGGGCCGCGCAGCCGCACACCCGGCCGAATGCCCGTCCGAATACGGCGGTTCCGGTGCCGGATACGCCCTCGGTGCGCCCTGGCCGCGCCGGACCCGGCCGCCCTAGTGTGGTCCGTCGTGCGACGTCGTGCCGGGGAACGTCAGGGCCGTCCGGGGCATCCGGCGTACCGCGCCCGGCCGCATCGTCCCGGCGACCGGGAGGGCGCGGGCCTTTGCGGGCGGCGGGGTACGGCCATCGGGGTCGCGGTGGTGGTCGGGGTGGCGGCGCTGGCGCTGCTGCTGGTGATGTGCGGGAGGGGCGGTGAGCGCGGGATGTCGCATCGGGCGTCGGGGCCGGCCGTGGGGTGGGGGTTCACCCACACCCAGTTCAGCGCGGACCGGGGGAGCGGGACTGCCACGGACCGGGTCACGCGGCTGCTGTCCGGTACCCCCATGCCGCAGAACCAGCACATCATGGGGTGGGGCGCGGACAGCCCCGAACCGAGCCCCGGACACTACGACTTCGCCGATCTGGACCGCCGGATCGCGCTGATCCGGCGCTCCGGCGGCACGCCCGTGCTCACGCTGTGCGGCGCCCCGGACTGGATGAAGGGCGGCCGGTCCGGGAGCACCGACTGGAGCAAGCTGGAGAAGGCCCCCGACCCGGCGCACTACGCCGACTTCGCCGCGCTGGCGGGGAAGATCGCCCGCCGGTATCCCGAGGTCCGGCACTTCCTGGTCTGGAACGAGCTCAAGGGCTTCTTCGACGACGGGAAGGGCCGCTGGGACTACGAGGGGTACACACAGCTGTACAACCTCGTCTACCGGGAGTTGAAGGGGGTGGACAAGGGGATCCGGGTGGGCGGTCCCTATCTGGTGATGGACAGTTATCTGCCGGGGGACCGGACGTACGAGTCCGGGCTCCGGGGCCCCTGGGGGAGTGTCGACCGGCGGTCGATCGACGCGCTCCGGTACTGGAACCGGCACAAGGCGGGGGCGGACTTCGTCGTCGTCGACGGTTCCAGTTACACCAAGGACGGACGCTATGCGCAGGACGACCCGTTCCTGGCGGCCCGGAAGTTCGCCGACGTGGGCCGCTGGGTGCGCAAGGAGACCGGGCTGCCGCTGTGGTGGGCGGAGTGGTATGTGGAGGCCGGCGAGGAAGAGGGCGCCCGGCACGAGTCCGAGTGGAGCGAGAGCCAGCGGATCGCGGTGCGGGCCGTCGCGCTGATGGAGATGGCGGCCGGGGGCGCGACCAGCGGGCTGTACTGGAACCCGGAGAACGAGGATTCCGACGCAGCCTGCCCCGGCTGTCTGTGGACCAGCACCGAAAAGGCCGGTGGCGGCCGGGAGTTGCCGATGCTGGATCTGCTGATGCGGTTCTCCCGGGCCTTCCCGCCGGACGGGCGGGCGGGCACGGTCGGCGTCACCGCGCGCAGCGGGGGCGCCTCAGTCCAGGCGCTCGGCGGCGCTCACACGGTGCTGCTCGTCAACACCGCGGACCGGCCGGCCACGGTGACCGTGGAGGGGCAGACGGTGACGCTCGGCGGCTACGCGGTGCGGTGGCTCGACCGCCGTTCCTGACGCCCCGCACATCCCTGGTGTCCCCGCCGGTCGTCCGCCTCGACGGCTACGACATGGTCGCGAAGCGCTCGGCCAGCGACGCCAGGAACACCAGCAGCAAGGGCACGGAGAACCAGAACAGGCCCTGGAGCCAATGGAGTCGACGCCTGCCCGGCGGGGCGGCGACCCGTATCACCTCGCGCGCGGACAGCAGCAGGATCACCGCGAGCGCCGCCGTCGCGCCGAGCACCGACCACGGCGTCCAGGTCACCAGCGGTCCGGCCGGGCCGGGGCGGGCGGAGGGGACGGCGCCCGGCGGCCGGCGGGTCAACTCGTAGACGGCGGCATGGGCGTTGGACACCACCCGGCGCAGATCGGGGCGGGCGTCGAGCGTGGCGCGCAGCCGCTGCTCCCAGTGCGCCCCGTAGCCCGCGTTCAGGCGCAGCGACTCCGCCTGGGCGTGGTTGACGACGAGATACGACTGCGGGCCGGCCTTCCGCAGGGCGTCGATCACGGGGGCGACCCGGGCCGGGTCGCGGGGAGCCGGGGCCGGCTGGTACTGGACCCGCTCCATGTCCCTGGCGCCCCACGGAAGTTCGGGGGTCACGCTGTCGACGGGGTCGGGGCTCAGCCACAGCAGGCGGGCGGTCGGCCGGTCGTGGGCGTAGACGTAGTCCATCGCCGCGACCTCGCCAGGCCGGATGCGTTCGAACGGCTCGTTGCCCCAGCGGGCGACGAGGAAGCCGAAGGCCAGCAGCAGCCCCGTCAGCAGGGCGGCGAGCGGACCGAGGGCGCCGCGGAGGCCGCCGCGGGCGGCCCCGGCATCGCGCGGGAAGAGCGCCAGCGCCGCCAGCACACAGGCACCGGGCAGCGCGAAGAGGAAGACCCGGAGCGCCATTTCGCCGCCGTAGGACTGCATGCCGAAGCCCAGGAACGGGACGAAGGCCAGGATGAGGAGCGAGCGTTCCGTATAGCCCGCCGCCCGCCGGCGCAGCACGCCCCAGCAGGCCAGCGTCAGCACGCCGCCGGCCAGGCCCACCCGGGTGTAGAGCACCAGTTGGTGGGCGGCGTCGCCGCCGATCCGGTCGGTGACGGACGAGGTGACATTGCCGCCGATGCCTCCGAGGCCGCCGAACAGCTCGCCGAAGTGCCCCGACCAGTACGGCTCGGCCAGGAACCCCACCCATGCCGCGACCAGCACCCCGCACAGCAGCGGCAGCCCGCGCAGCGTCGACCGGCGGGCCAGCACCAGCACGGTCAGCACCCCGAGCATGACGAAGGGGGTGAGCTGATGGCCCGCGACCGCGGCGGCGAAGAGGGCGAGGAGCACGGCGAGCAGCGTCACCCGCTGACCGCGGCCGGCCGGGGCGAGTGCCGCCTCGCCCGGTATGCGGTGCCGCCGGGACGGCGGCCCGGGCGTGCGGAACCACACCAGCAGGATCGCCGCGAACACCAGGTAGAGGAGATAGGTGAAGCCCTGCGGTGAGAAGTAGTCCTGGCCGACCCAGCCGCACAGCGCGAACAGCCAGGCCGCGCACCACTTCGCCCGCCAGCTCGCCCGTACGGCCCGCAGGAGCAGGAACAGCGGTGCCAGGCAGAGGAGTTCGAGGACCGTCGGCCACCAGCGCAGCACCTCGGTGTAGTCCGTGACGCCGCACGCCCCGGCCAGGAACCGCGCCCCGGCGAAGAACCCCGGCCAGCTCCAGCGGGCGTCCAGGTCCGGTACGGCGGTGCCGGTCCGCCCCAGGTAGTCGAGGAAGCCCAGGTGCTGCCAGGCGGTGGGGAAGCGGGGCACGCTCTCCAGTACGGCCGGGAGGGCGTGCAGCGAGACCACGGTCAGCAGCAGGACGGTGGTGAGCAGCGCGGGGCGCGGCCGGGGCAGCCACAGGGCGCAGCCGTACGCCGCGATCAGCAGGGCGAGACCGGCCAGGGAGGCGGCCGGCAGAACGGAGAGCAGCCCGAGGCCGCCCATCCGGTCCAGGTCGGAGTCGCCCATCCCGCCGAGCGGCAGCCAGTACAGCGCGAGGGCGGCGCCCGACACCACCGCGACGCCCAGCGGCAGCAGGCGCCCCGGCCCGCCGCGCGGCGTTCGTCCGGCACGCCTCGGGGGCGGCGGCTCCGGCTCGGCCCGGGGTCCGGTCCAGGCCGGCCCGTCCCACTGGTCCCCGTACACCGCCAGGTCCGCCAGGTCCCCGTCCGGTGCCACCGCCTGCACCGGCGTCCGGACCACTGCCGCCTTCGGCCGCCCGTCCAGCCCGGCGCCCACCTGCCCGCGCAGCACCCGCCGCAGCCGTACGCCGGCCACCGCGACGATCACCGTCAGGCTGGTGACCTCGGCGAGCCCCGCGCCGGTCAGGCCCATCCGCGGCAGCAGCATCACGGTCAGCCCGAGCACCAGGACGCACAACAGGCCCTGGAGGCCGGCCAGTCCGGAGGTCCGGTTCTGCGCGCGCAGCACCGCGAAGTGGACCTCCATGACGACCCGCAGCGCGGCCCCCACCGCGAGCCAGCGGAGCAGCGGCGTCGCCGCCTGGGCGTATCCCGGGCCGAACACCCCCAGGATGTGGGGCGCGCCCACGAACAGGCCGACGCAGACCGGGAGCATGATCCGGGTCATCCGGCGCAGCGCGGCCCGGGTGTTGTGGGCCAGCCGGGCCGGGTCGTGGGCGCCCTCGACGGTCAGCGAGGCGCCCATGTTGAGGGCGAGCAGATTGACCGTGCCGCCGATGGTGGTGGTGATGTAGAAGTACGCGTTGTCCGCCGCGCCGACCTGGGCGGCGACCAGGACCGGTACGAGATAGACGACGGCCAGCGAGAACAGCGAGCCGGTGCAGTCGCCGACCAGGAAGCGGGCCATCCGGCGCAGCGTCGGCGGCCGGGCGGTCGGGCCGGTGGCCCTTACGTGCCCGGGTATCAGCCGCCGGAAGACCAGCCGGCCCAGCGGGAGCACCGACACCGCGATGGCCGCGGCCCAGGAGACGAAGACCCCGGCGGTCGGCAGCGCCGCCGCGAACACCACCAGCAGCCCCAGCTTCACCGCCGAGAAGGCGAGGTTGCCGACCGGCACCCACAGGGCGCTGCGCAGCCCGGTCAGCACCGCGTCCTGAAGGGTGAGCAGCGACCAGGCGATCACCGCCGCGACGAAGCCGAGACCGCCCCAGGGCCCGTGCAGGAAGCGGTACGAGGGGCCCCAGTCGTCGAGGGTGAGCAGGAAGACGGTCGCGGCGAGGGCGACCACGGCGGCGCTGCCGGCGTAACTGCGCAGCACCAGGCGGGCGGTGGTGTGCCCGGCGACCGGGATGAAGCGGGCGAGCGTGCCGGTCAGCGTGAGCGCGGTCAGCCCGGCCAGCAGCTTCATCGCGGCGATCGCCGCCGAGCCCTGGCCGACCGCGTCCGCCGTGTAGTAGCGGGCGGCGACCAGCCAGAACCCGAGGCCGAGCAGCCCGGAGACGCCGGTGTTGAGCATCAGTGCATAGGCGTTGCGGAAGAGCGGACCGTGCCCGCCCTGCCCCGCGGCGCGCCCGGCGCCGTCCTGCTCCGGACCGGTGCGCTCCGCGGCCCGCGTGGTCGTCTCAGTCACGCCGGACCACCTGCCGTGTCCTGCGCACCATCGCGTACCCCTTGGTGAGCACCCGGTCCCGGGCGAACGCCCGCCCGATCCCGTGCCCTTCGACGAGCCGGGCGAACTCCTCGGTGCCGGTGTGCCGCCGGATGGTCAGCCGGGCCAGCGCATACGGTCCCTGCCGCCGCTCGGCGAGCGCATTGCGCACCGCCAGCGCCTGCCGGAAGCCCAGCGCCCGCACCACCTGCCGCACCCGGCCGCTGGAGTGGCCGTAGGGATACGCGAACGACTCCGGCGCCGCCCCGGTCTCCTCGGCGATGATCTCCCGGCAGCGCGCCACCTCCTGCCACAGCCGCTCCTCGCCGACCCCGTCGAGCGACGGATGGCGGTGGCTGTGCCCGCCGATCTCCAGGCCGGCCGCGGCCAGTTCCCGTATCTCGTCCCAGCCGAGCATGGTGTCCGGCGCGCCCCCGGTGGCGTGCCGACCGCGCAGCCAGCCCGTCGCGGCGAAGAGGGTGGCCGGGAAGCCGTGCCGGGCGAGGGCGGGCAGCGCATGGCGGTGGACACCCTCGTAGCCGTCGTCGAAGGTGATCAGCACCGGCCGGGGCGGCAGCGGGCCGCCGTCCCGCCAGGCCGCCGCGAGTGCGGCGGTGGTCAGCGGGGTGAAGCCGCGGGTGGCCAGCACCGCCATCTGGTCCGCGAACGCCTCGGGGGTGACCGAGAGTTCCCTCATGGCGGGCGCCGGGGCGAGGGTCACCGCGTGGTACATGAGGATCGGCACCGGGGCCGCGGACGGCGCGGCAGGGAACACGGCGCCGTCCGCTCCGATGGGGCCGGTGCCGACACCGGGGGGTCTCATGCCGCCGCCTCCCCGTGCGCCGGGGCGGGCGGACCGACCGGCGGTACACCGACTCCCGTACGGGCGCCCGTCGTTGAGCGGTACCGCAGCCTGCCCACCGCATAGCCGCCCGCCGCGGCCGTCGCCCCCGCCACGATCGCGCCGGCCCGGCCGAGCCCGCCGGGCCGTCCCAGCAGGGCGTCCCGCAGGCCGCGCAGCACCCCCGCGGGCAGCACCCGGGCCGTGTGGCGGCGCTCCGCCGCCAGCCCGTCCCGCGCGCCGACGCTCCGCGCCACCAGCGCCTTGGACAGCCCCTCCGCGTACGCCCGGCTCCGGAAGTAGCCGAAGCGCTCCCGTTCGGCGGGCACCCGGTGGTGGATGACCGCCCGGTCGTCGATCAGCAGCACCGCGTCCGGCAGCGCCTGGGTGATCCGGATGCACAGCTCGGTCTCCTCGCCGCCCAGCGGACGCCGCCCGGCGTCCCGGCCGATGCCGGTGGTGAACCCGCCGACGAGGCCGAACACCCGGGTGCGGAACGACGCGTTGCCTCCCAGCACATTGCGCACCCGCACCTTCCCCGCCGGCAGCCCGCGGTAGGTGCACCCCACCACCCAGTCGAACTCGGCGGGGAACCACCGCGGCCGGCGCCCCGACTCCCACGCCGGTTCGGTGCGCCCGCCGACCGCCAGCACCGCAGGATCCGCGTACGCCGTCGCGAAGTGGCGCAGCCAGTCCCGCTCGGCCACCGCGTCGTCGTCCAGGAACGCGACGACGTCGCCGGTGGCCGCGGCGATGCCGGTGTTGCGCCCCGCGGAGAGCCCGCGGGGACCTGAATTGGCCATGATCCGCAGGGGAGTCGGGGACGCGGTCCGGGTGCCCGCGCCGCCGAAGTGCTCCCGCAGCCGCGCCAGCAGCGCGTCGTGGTGGTCGACCACCACCAGCAGCTCGGCCGCGGGATACGACTGCTCCCGCACCGACGCCACCGCCGCCAGGACGTCCGCCCACCGCTCCTCGGTGTGCGCGCAGATCACGACCGACACTCTCGGGCCCGAGCCCCCCGGCCCCGTCACAGCACGTCCCCGGTGATCAGCGCGGGCCGGGCGGCCGGCTTCCGTCTGGTGCCCCGCTCGCGCAGGATCACCCGCAGCACCCGCAGCCCGTCCCGCACCGCCCGCAGATTGCTGGCGCCGTGGATGCGGTGGAACTCGTGGCTGGGGATCTCCTGGACCCGAAGTCCCGCCTTGACCACCCGGATGTTCATCAGGGTCTCGACCTCGAACCCGGCGCAGTCCAGGGCTATCCGGTCCAGGCAGTGCCGCCAGAAGGCGTTGTAGCCGTAGCAGAGATCGGTGTAGCGGGCGCCGAACTTGAGGTTGACGACGGCGGTCAGCACGCGGTTGCCGAGCCGGCGCACCGGCGTCATGTCGTCCGTGCCGCCCCCGTTGGCGAAGCGCGACCCCTTGGCGAAGTCGGCCCCGGAGACCAGCGCCGAGACATAGCTGACGATCTCGCGGCCGTCGGCCGACCCGTCCGCGTCGACCATCACGATGATCTCGCCGGTGCAGGCCGCGAAGCCGCTGATCAGTGCGTCCCCCTTGCCCCTGCCGCGCTGGGTGACGACGGTGACGCCGGGCCACAGCTCGCGGGCGACCCGGACGGTGTCGTCGGTGGAGTTCCCGTCGACCAGGACCACTTCGTGGATCCAGTCCGGCAGGGTCCGGAAGACGTACGGAAGGTTCTCCGCCTCGTTCATCGCCGGGATGACGACGCTCACCGGCGGCGCGATGGCGAGGTGGCAGGAGACGGGACGGTAGGCGGAGCGGTCGGGCACCACGGTCAGCGGCGACGGTTCGTCCGCGTCGGCAGGGCGAAGGAAGGAGCTCATGGGCGGTTTCCCTCTCGTCCGGTGGAACGTCCGGTGGACCGCCCACCCCCGGGCGGTCCGGCTTGTATCCGGGGCGAAAAGGGGGGTGTACACCCCGTTCCGCAGGCGGGCGGCGCAGGTCGCGGCCGACTGCCGTACGAACGGGGTGAGTTGACGTGCGGGCATGTGGCCGCGCGGCCGTCTCCCGGCCACCGGCAGGCGGCGGACGGCCTGCGACGACCGGACGCATGGGACCCCCCCACCGCGCCCCGCGCCGGACGGCTCACCGCACGGCCGGTGCCCTCCCCAGGGACAGCCGTGCCGTGATCATCCGATGCGGGTGGATCTGCGACGGTATTGACGAACGGGACTCTAAAGCAAGATCTCCTACGGGATATCCCCTTTCGCGCCATTGGCCGGTACGGACTGTTGTGCGCCGGCGCCCGGCCGTGCTCCCCCCGCCGCCGCGACCGCCCCTCACCGCCCTGTCCGGAGCCGCCCCACCCTCCTGAGCAGGCGGTCCGCGGGCCCGGACAGCTCCGGCCTGGCCAGTACGGCGTGCCGCAGTGCGCGCACCGGCGCACGCCGGGCCCGATATGCCAGTGCCATGAAATGACGCCTCGTCACCATCCCTTCGTGGACGGTTGGTTCACGTGTCTTGAGGGAGTCCTTGTAGTCCTTCGCGCCGCGCCCCAGGTCGAGATACGCCAGCGACTCGGCAGCCGCCGCCTCCGCCATCCGCAGATGCAGCACCAGCCCCGGCGAGAACTTCGCGAACCGCGGGTCGTACGCCGGGAACCAGCAGGCGAGTACCGACGGCGACCGCAGCCCGAAGTGGGCCGCCACCGGCCGGTCCCCGGCGTACAGCACCGACAGCAGACCGGTGAACGACTCCGTACGGGTGTGGAACAGCTGCTCCACGAGCCGCACGATCCACGGGTGCGCGAACCGGTCGCTGCGGCCCGTCCTGCGGTACTGCGCCGACTTCCAGCGCATCAGCGCCCGCAGCGCCGCCGGGTCGCGCTCGTCGTGGACGTACCGCACCGGCCCGGCGTCCCGGCCGAGCCTGCGCTCCTTGGCGAACGTGGTGCGGGTGAACTTCGGCGACCGGGCGCGCAGTTGCCGCACATAGGCGTCGAACCCCCGGTCCACGTCGATGACCGGCGACCCGAAACCTCGTAACCCACCGACGCCGAAGGATTCCTGACCCTCCACCAGATGGTCGAACTCCAGCACCGACAGCCCGCACGCCCGTACCAACTCCTGGGCGTCCCAGCGGAATCCGGGCCGGTGGACCATCCCCTGTGCGTCGGAGACGCCCAGGCCGACCGCCCGCCCCAAGCCCAGCGCCGACCGCTGGAACGGCAGGAACGCCACCGGCCGAGCGCCCTGCCGGATCACCGCGATCCGCACCCCGGGCCGGCAGCGCCCCACGGCCAGGGTGAACTCCGGTGCGAGGAAAGGGTTCGCCAGCTGCGGGGCGCCCAGTGCACGGGCCTCGGACTGGAGGCTCCGCCAGGCGTCCCCGTCGGCCCCGGTCAGCTCGCCGGGGCGGTGAACGGCAAGGTCCACGTCACTCCACCCGGCCCCGGCGGCCGTGCCGGGCGCGGCGCCGCACGGCGGTCAGCAGCAGCCCGGCGCCGCTCAGCGCCGCCACCGCGAGCACCCCGCCGCGTACCGACCACACGTGCAGCGCCAGCATCGTCTGGGCCACCAGCAGATCGACCGCGAGCGCCCCGGCACCGGCGACGACCGCACGGCCGAGCGGATCCATCCGGCCGAGCGCCGCGGCGAGCGCCGCGGCCGGCGCCATCACCAGGAAGAAGAGCGTGAACGGTGCGCGCAGCGGTGAGCCGATGTCGCCGATCGACAGGGCGGCGCCCACCGCGGCGGTGCCGACGGCGGCCCCCGCGACGAGCGAAGCGGCGCCGCTCCTGGGGCGGTCGTCGGGCGGTGGACCGCCGGGCGGGCCGTCGGGCGGCCGGTCGGCGGGCTGTTCGGCGGGCCGGTCGGCCGGGCCCTCGCCGGGGAAGGTGTGGTGCATGGTGTGGGTGTGCATTGGCAGCTTTACCCCCCATAAGCGCCGGATGCCGGGCCTCAATGTCGCGCAGCGCTCGAAGGGCCGTCAAGACGGGCGGGCCGCCCACAGACGGCGCAATGGCCCGGCCGCGGTCCGGCCGGTCCGGAGACTGTCTGCACGCGGCTGCCCGGCTGGCGGCGCCGTGACCCGGTGGAAGGAGCCGTGTCCGTGGAGCCGCCGAGCGGAGTTGCCCTGACGATGGTCATGGTGTGCCTGACCGTGGTCACCGGTGTGCTCGACGCCGTCAGCTTTCTGGCGCTCGGTCATGTCTTCACGGCCACCCAGACCGGCAATCTGCTCTTCCTCGGCTTCGGTATCGCCGGGCAGGGCGGGCTGCCGGTGGCGGCGACGGTGGTCTCGCTCGGCGCGTTCCTGGTGGGCGCCGCCCTCGGGGCCCGGGTGGAGTCGGGGCTGTCGGACCGGCGGCGGCCGTGGTTCCCGGTGGCCCTGCTGGCCGAGGCGGCCCTGCTGGTCGCGGCGGCGGTGGCGGGCTGGGAGTCCGGACCGGGCGACCTGGCGACCGGTCGGCGCTACGCCGCGATCGGCCTGATGGCGGCGGCGATGGGGATGCGCAACGTCACCGCGATGCGGGTGGCCGCCCCGGATCTCACCACCACGGTGGAGACCCGGGCGATGACGGCCCTGGTGAGCGGCTCCCCGCTGGGCCGCGACCGGCGGCTGGGCTACGGCAGTGGCGCGGGGCCCCGCCGGCTGAGCTCGGTGGGTGCGATGCTCGCGGGCGGTCTGCTGGGGGCCTGGCTGCTCGGCCTGGGGACCCGTCCGCCGCTGGTGGTGCTGCTGGTGGCACTGACCGTCGCAGCCACCGCGCTGCTCGTCCCCGGCCTCGCGCACCGCCGGAGCGCCGACGGCTGACGGGTCACCGAGGGGACCTTCGCCGTCGGACGACCAGGGCCGGGCCGGTCCTCTGCGCGGCGGCCCGGCCACCCGCGCGGGAAGCCCGCGACCTCGGTCCTGGGCGGAGTCACCGCGAGGGAGGCCTCCTCATCGGGGGGTACGCCGTGGTGCGCGCGTGGGTGGGCGTACGGGGGTGCGCAATCGGCCGTTCCGGGAAAGTCCGTGATCGCCCGTCAAAGGATTCGATGCGTCGCACTCGGGTGTCGGGAGTTCCAACGGGGTGTCATATACGCGTCATGGCAGGGTCAATGGCGCCGGGGCGAAGACCCTGACAGAACGGCGGATTCCTCATGAACTCTGCACCACTTTTGGCATGGACACTTCCGGCTACTCGCGAGTCTTGATACGACGGATCGAGCAGAGATCCTGCTATGGGAGGTTCCATGAGACTGTCCCGATATGCGGCATTGACATCCGCCTTCCTCGTCACCTCGGCGCTCGCGCTCACCGGCGCGAGCGCCGCGGCATCCGCCCAACTCACCGGCGCCGGCGGCTATGTGGCCCTCGGCGACTCCTACTCCTCCGGCGTCGGGGCCGGCAGCTACGACGGCGGCAGCGGCTCGTGCAAGCGCAGCACCAAGGCGTACCCCGCCCTCTGGGCCGCCGCGCACCGGCCCTCGTCCTTCACTTTTGCCGCCTGTTCAGGGGCCCGAACGGGTGATGTCGTCAGCGGTCAGTTCGGCTCGCTCGGCTCCGCCACGGGCCTGGTGAGCATCACCGTCGGCGGCAACGACGCCGGATTCGCCGACACCATGACGACCTGTACGCTCCAGGGCGAGAGCGCCTGCCTGGCCCGGGTCGCCCAGGCGCGCACGTACATCACGAACACCCTCCCCGGCAAGCTCGACACGGTCTACGGCGGCATCGCGCAGAGGGCCCCGTCCGCCCGGGTCGTCGTGCTGGGCTATCCGCACTTCTACAAACTCAACGGCAGCTGCATCGCGGGACTGACCGAGAAGTCCCGCACCGCCATCGACGCCGCCGCCGACGACATCAACGGCGTCCTCGCCAAGCGCGCCGCCGACCACGGCTTCGCGTTCGCCGATGTCAACTCGACCTTCGCCGGCCACGAGCTCTGCTCGGGCAGCCCGTGGTTGCACAGCGTGACCTACCCCGTCGAGGAGTCCTACCACCCCACTGCGGCCGGCCAGGCCGACGGCTATCTCCCGGTGTTCGGCTCCGCTGCGTAATCCTCCGTACACAGGCGCGGAGGAGGGTCGGCGCTTCCTCCGCGCCCCGGGGCCTCGCGGACCGCCACTCCGCCTCCGACGGTCGCTCAACTCGCCCTGGTACACGCGCTGTACGTGACATTCCGTATGGTGTTCGTCAACGTCACAGCAAGGCAGGTGAATCCGTTGACCGGTCTGCACGCGTGTCCTCCAAGAGAGATAGGGTTACTCTGCCCGTTGGCCGGGTGCCCTCGTACGGGTGGGGAGATTCATGGAACAGATAACAGTGCGCAGCAGGGCGCGAGTCCCTGCCATCACATGCGGGAGCAGCGCGTCCAGCGCGCGTCTCGACCGGCATCTCGCGGTGCTCGGCGGACCTGCCATCCCGCAGCGTGAGGCAGAGGGTGCGACGTCGCTGATGCAGGAGCTCACCGCGCGTGATCACTCGCGCACGAGGCGGAGCCGCGGTGCCCGGGTGTCGCTGTTCGCGCCGCTGCGCAGGCTGCGCCGCTCGCTCTTCGGAGGCCACGGCTGAGCCGTCCCTGAAGCGGCACCACAGGCACAGGCGACCCATCGTCCCTTCCCGGCGCAGCGCTGCCGCCCGGTGTCCCCTTCTCGCCACCCGTCACGCCGTGACGGGTGGCACTTTGTGTGCCCGGGCGCGTGTGCCCGGACGCCTTCCGGTCCCGTGAACGCGCCACAGCAGCCCACCCCGTGCCTCACAAGAGTGCGAACTGGCCGTTCGGCCCCTCCTCGTGGTGGTCGAGCACGGAGGCCGGCCGGCGCGCGGCGTCCGGTGCCGGCAGCACCCCCGCCGCCCGCAGCTCCGCCCCGCCGACCTGCGGACCCGCGGCCACCTCCCCTGCCAACCGGTCGGCATCCGGACGGAGTTCGGCCACCAGTGCCAGGACGGTGAGCAGCTCCAGCAGCTCCGACGTCCACTCCTGGGGCCAGCCGGCGGGACGCAGCGCCGCCAGCGCACCGGCGTCCGCGGCTTCGGTGCCGGGTGCGGTGGCGCCCCGCTGCGCGAACCACGCCTCCAGCACGCGGACGCCCCCCGCGGCGAACTCCCAGGCGCCCCGCGGAACCGGGGCGATCCGGGCGCCGCCGAGCAGCAGCGTCTCCTCCTCGGCCTCGTACGCCAGGGAGTCCGGCAGGCCGCGGGCGGGCAGCGGGGCCCGTACGTAGGGCCGCCGGCCGCCCGGCATCCGGGGGCGCTCGCCGGCCGGGCAGCCGCGCGCGTGGCGGCTCGCGTACCGGCCCCGGGTGTGCAGCCACAGCAGCCGCTCGCCGAGCGCGACACCGCGGTCCCACAGGGCCGGGTCGGCGGTGAGCGGCACCGCGGCGCCGTCGGGGGAGTGGCGGGCGGTTGCGGTGATCCAGGCGAGCAGATCGGTCGGTGCGACCGGGCGGTCCAGGCGGCGGGCCAGAAGCTCCGGCAAGCCGGGGGTGAGATTGGGCTCGGCGCCGCCGGGGCGCCGGTAGAGGGGGCGGATCCGGCCGGGGCGGCCGGCCGGGGAGTGCCCGTCGGGCAGCAGGTCGGAGCAGACCACGGCGGGCCCCGGCGACTGCGGTACCAGCCCCAATTCCACCGCGAACAGCTGCCGTTCGCCGGCCACCCGCCACAACTCCGGCCGGGCTGCGTCGATCAGCCGGTGGTCGGGCAGCAACCACTGCCGGTCGAACGGGCCGTGCAGCACCGGCACCGGCTCCGGGCACGGTCCGCCCGCCCGGGACAGCGGCCCGGTGGGGGTGGTCTGCCCCGGCAGCTGGCCGACCGCGGAATCCGGCGTCCGGGCCCGGGACGGCCGGAACAGCCGCGCGCGGACCGCCGCGTCCTCGGCGTCCACCAGCGCCTTCCACCGGGCGCGCAGCGTGGCCGCGTCCGGCGCCCTCACCCACGAGCGCCCGAGCCGCAGCGGCGGCACCGACCACGGCATCAGCTCGGACAGCCGTGGCGCACCACCCACCCCTGGCGCCCCCTGCTTCGCCGTCACGCGGAGCCCCTCCCGGACCGTTCGGTTGACCCCGGCATGGTAGCGACGGGAACCGGTGCCGTTCGCCGGCACCCGTCGTGCGGGCGGCCGGGGGAGGCGGTCTTTCGCTTGCTGATCTTGGCGGAGTACGGTCCTGGCCGTACCACGCCTGCCAAGGGGAGGACCGCCATGAGGGACACTGCCTCCCCCGCGCCCGAGCGGCGCGGGGGGCACCCCGTCGCGACCAGGGCCGCGGCGCGGTTGGACCGGCTGCCGCCGTCCCGGTGGCACCGCCGGATCACCCTCGTCGTCGGCATCGGCGCCTTCTTCGACCTCTACGAGATCTTCCTCGGCGGCGTGCTGGCGGCGGTCCTCGCGGCGCAGTGGAACCTCGGCCACACCGCCAGGTCCTGGGTGATCGCCGCCGGGTTCCTGGGGATGTTCGCCGGCGCCAATGTCCTCTCCGTGCTCGCCGACCGGCTCGGCCGGCGCCGGATGTTCCTGGTCAACCTGGGCGCCTACTCGCTGTTCTCGCTGGCCTCCGCCTTCGCGCCGAACCTGTCCTGGCTGCTCGCGCTGCGCTTTCTCGCCGGGGTCGGGCTCGGTGCCGAACTCGTCCTGGTGGATACCTATTTGGCGGAGTTCCTCCCCCGGGCGGTGCGCGGTCGCTACCTCGCCTACGCGTACACCTTCGGGTTCGTCGGGGTCCCGGTGGCGGCCCTGCTCGGTGCCCGGCTGGTGGCCGGGCACCAGCTGCTGGGCCTCGACGGCTGGCGCTGGCTGCTGATCGCGGGCGCGCTGGGGGCCGGCTTCCTTCAGGTAATGCGCCGTCAACTCCCGGAGTCGCCACGGTGGCTGGTGGTCCAAGGGCGGGACGCGGAGGCCCGGCGGATCGTCGCCGGCATCGAGGAGCGGGTGGCGGCGGAGACCGGGCAGACCCTGCCGTCCGTACCGGAGGCGGAGAACGTACCGGAGCGCCGGGTGCCGCTCGGCGAGATGTTCCGCGGCGACTACCGCCGGCGGACGCTCATGTGGTGGGTCTTCCAGGTCCTCCAGACCGTCGGCTACTATGGCTTCGGCTCGCTGGCGCCGGTGGTGCTGACCGCCAAGGGGTACACGGTCACCGATTCGCTGCTCTACGCCGCGCTGGGCTACTGCGGCTATCCGATCGGCTCCGCGCTGTCCATCCCGCTCATCGACCGGATCGAGCGCCGCACCCTGATCATCGCCGCCGCGCTCGGCATCGCGGCCTGCGGTCTGGCCTTCGGCTTCGCCGCCGCCCCCTGGGCCATCGTCGCCTTCGGCTTCCTGCTGACGGTGTGCAGCAACGTCTTCTCCAACGCCTTCCACGTCTACCAGACCGAGATCTTCCCCACCGGCCTGCGCAGCAGCGCGATCGGCATCGCCTACGCGCTGTCCCGGCTCACCTCGGCCGTGCTGCCGTTCGTGGCGCTGACGGTGCTGACCGACCTGGGCGCGGCCGTGGTGTTCGCCGGGTCCGCGGTGCTGATGGTGCTGCTGTGCCTGGACGTGGCGCTGCTGGGGCCGCGCAGTACGGGACGGAGCCTGGAACGGATCTGAGCGCCGGGCGGCCGGTGGCCGTACGCGGCGGCGTCAGTGCGCCTCCAGCGTCACCGTGAACGAGAACCGGTCGCCGCGGTAGTGGATCCGGGCGACGTCGAGCACCTGCCCGGACTCGTCGTAGGTGATGCCGGTGTAGTGCAGGATCGGGCTGAGCAGCGGGACCTGGAGCAGCCGGGCGGTCTCGGGGTCGGCCAGCCGGGCCTCGACGGTGTCGGTGATCCGGCTGATGCGGACGCCCACCGCGTCCCGCAGCACCTTGGTCATCGGCCAGCGCTCCAGGTCCGCGAGGTCGATCCGGGCGGCGACGTCGGGGCGGACGTAGTTCCGTGCGTGGTTGGTGGGTTCGTCGGCCTCGTCGCTGCGCAGTCGCCGGAATCCGGCCACTTCGTCCATGTCCGGGAAGAATTCGGACAGTTCGGGGGGTACGGAGACCGGGCCGTGCTCCAGCAGGGCGGTCTTCATCCCGGACTGCTGGGCCACGATCGCGTCCACCGACCCGAGCAGCCGGACCGGCGCACCGCGCTGCGCGCTCGGCTCGATGAACGTGCCGCGGCGCCGGTGCCGGCTGATCAGCCCCTCCGTCTCCAGTTCCTTGAGTGCCTGACGCATCGTCAGCACGCTGACGCCGTAGTGCTCGGCGAGCGCGTCCTCGGTGGGGAGCCGGAGCGGCGCCTCGGGCGAGCGCCCCAGTATGGACGCGCGCAGGGACTGCGAGACCTGGTACCACAGCGGCAGCTTGCGGTTCAGGGCGAGCGAGTCGGGAGCGAAGGTGGTCACAGAGCGGTCCCCGGTCCTACGGGCGGAAGTGGCGCTGGAGACCCTGCCATACGTCGTCGTAACCGCGCTGGAGGTGTCCGGCGTCCCGGGCCTGGGCGGTGAGGGTCAGCGGCCAGCGGGTCTCGAACATGAAGGCCAGCCCGTCGTCGATCTTCTGCGGGGCGAGCTCCGCGGCGCTGGCCCGCTCGAAGGTCTCCCGGTCGGGGCCGTGCGCGGACATCATGTTGTGCAGCGAGCCGCCGCCCGGGACGAAACCCTCCGCCTTCGCGTCGTAGGCGCCCTCGATCAGGCCCATGTACTCGGTCATCACGTTGCGGTGGAAGTACGGCGGCCGGAAGGTGTCCTCGCCGACCAGCCAGCGGGGCGCGAACACCACGAAGTCGACGCCCGCCAGGCCCGGGGTGTCCGAGGGGGAGGTGAGCACCGTGAAGATCGACGGGTCCGGGTGGTCGTAGCTGATCGAGCCGATGACGTTGAAGCGGCGCAGGTCGTAGACGTACGGGAGGTGGCTGCCGTGCCATGCGACGACATCGAGCGGCGAGTGGCCGTAGGTCGCCGTCCAGAGGTTGCCGCCGAACTTGTTCAGGACCTCGACCGGCCCTTCGACGTCCTCGTAGGCGGCCGTCGGGGCGAGGAAGTCGCGGGCGTTGGCCAGGCCGTTGGCGCCGATCGGGCCGAGGTCGGGGAGCTCGAAGGGGCGGCCGTAGTTCTCGCAGACGTAGCCGCGAGCGGTGGCGTCCAGCAGCTCGACGCGGAAGCGCACACCGCGCGGGATCAGCGCCACATGGCCCGGTTCGGCCCGCAGCAGGCCGAATTCGGTGCGCAGCAGCAGCCCGCCGCGCTCCGGCACGATCAGCAGCTCGCCGTCCGCGTCGCTGAACACCCTCCGGTCCATGGAGGTGTTGGCGTGGTAGAGGTGTACGGCCATTCCGCTGCGCTGGGTGGCGTCGCCGTTGCCGCCGAGGGTCCACAGGCCGTCCACGAAGTCCGTCGGGTCGGCGGGCTCGGGGAGCGGGTTCCAGCGCAGCCGGTTGGGGTCGGGCAGGCACTCGGTGAACGGCGCCGACCGGATCTCGCCCCGATTGGCGCGGGCGAACGGGGGGTGCGCGGCCGACGGGCGGATGCGGTAGAGCCAGGAGCGCCGGTTGTGGCGGCGCGGTTCGGTGAACGCCGAGCCGCTGAGCTGCTCGGCATACAGGCCGAGGGGTGCCCGCTGCGGGGAGTTGCGGCCCACCGGCAGTGCGCCGGGGACGGCCTCCGAGCTGTGCTCGTTGCCGAAGCCGGAGGAGTAGACCAGCCCCTCGGCCGTCTTCCTCGCCTGCTCGTTGCCCGTACCTGTCATCGCGCGCTCCCGCCGCTCACGAACCCAAGGAATCCTATGCAAGACCTTAGGATTGTGAGCGGGGGTCGTCAACGATGGGGTTGCCTCTCTGTTCGGGCGAGGCCGGGAGGCCGGGGGATCCCGGCCGCGATGGCCGGATCACGGCTCTCGGCCGCCCCCGCCCCGTAAGGCGGGCAAGATGACCGTGTGCAGCCATCGACGCCTCGACCCGCCCCCCTGTCCGCCGCCTCCACCCCTTCCGCGCCCCCTTCCGCCACCTCTGCTCCGGCCACCGGCTCTGCCGCCGGCCCTGCCGCCACTCCGTCCCCGCTCCGCCGCGCCCCCGTGCAGCGGCGCAGCGCCCAGCGCCTGGCCCGCATCCTCGACGCCTGCGCCGAGCTGCTGGACGAGACCGGGTACGAGGACCTCAGCACCCGCGCCGTCGCCGGCCGCGCCGGGGTCCCGATCGGCTCCGTCTACCGCTTCTTCCCCAACAAGCGCGCCATGGCGGAGGCGCTCGCCCAACGCAACCTCGACGCCTACGCGGACCGGATCACCACCCGGCTGACCGGCCCCGGGCAGCCGCCGGGCTGGCGCGGTGCGATGGACGTGGTGGTCGACGAATACCTCGCCATGAAGCGGACGGTGCCCGGCTTCGCCCTGGTGGAGTTCACCGTCCCCGCCCCGCGCGAGACCCGGCAGGCCAACTACGAGGTCGCCGACCGGCTGATGGGCCTGCTCGCCGGGCCGCTCGGCCTGGAGCCCGCCGACGAGCGGCTGCGCACCGCCTTCCTCGTCGGCGTCGAGACCGCCGACGCGCTGCTCCAGCTCGCCTTCCGCACGGACCCCGGCGGCGACCCGGCGATCGTCGCGGAGACGAAGGAGCTGCTGCGGGCCTATCTGGCGCGGTATCTGGACTGAGGGGCCGGGCGGCGCGGGCGAACCGGAGGCGCGGGTGGCCAGGAGCTGCTGGCGGCCACGAAACTACCGGCGCTAGTTTGGATGGTGTCCCCCTGGGAGGCGCCCGAGGCGCACCCTAGGGTGCAGAGGACGACCAGGCGGCCCGGGAGGTCCACGACGTGAAGCAGCACGACGCGATGTACATCGACGGAAGCTGGCGGCCCGCCGAGGGCAGCGGCACGATCGCGGTCGTCAACCCGGCCGACGAGCAGGTGATCGGCACCGTCCCGGCCGGTTCCGCGGCCGACGTGGACGCCGCGGTGCGCGCCGCCCGCGCCGCCCTGCCCGGCTGGGCCGCCACCCCGCCCGCGGCGCGCGCCGACCTGCTGGCCGCGCTGCGCGACCAACTCGCCGCGCGCGCCGAGGAGATCGCCGCGACGGTCACCGCCGAACTGGGCTCACCGCTCGCCTTCAGCGCCGCGGTGCACGCCGGGCTGCCGGTCGCGGTCTGCGGCTCGTACGCCGAGCTGGCCCGGACGTACGCCTTCGAGGAGACCCTGGGCAATTCCACCGTGCTGCTCGAACCGGTCGGTGTGGTGGGCGCGATCACGCCCTGGAACTATCCGCTGCACCAGATCGTCGCCAAGGTCGCCCCGGCGCTGGCGGCGGGCTGCACGGTCGTGCTCAAGCCGGCCGAGGACACCCCGCTGGTGGCACAGCTGTTCGCCGAGTGCGCCGACGCAGCCGGGGTTCCCGCCGGCGTCTTCAACCTCGTCACCGGCCTCGGCCCGGTCGCCGGCCAGGCGCTCGCCGAGCACGACGGCGTCGATCTGCTCTCCTTCACCGGCTCGACGGCTGTCGGCAGGCAGATCGGCGCCCTCGCGGGCGCCGCGGTCAAGCGGGTGGCGCTGGAGCTGGGCGGCAAGTCCGCCAACGTCATCCTGCCCAGTGCCGACCTCGGCAGGGCGGTGGCCGTCGGCGTCGCCAACGTCATGGCCAACTCCGGCCAGACGTGCAGCGCGTGGACCCGGATGCTGGTCCACACGGACCGGTACGACGAGGCGGTCGCGCTGGCCGCCGCCGCGGTCGCCAAGTACGTCCCCGGCGAGCGGATCGGCCCGCTGGTCAGCGCCCGGCAGCGGGACCGGGTGCGCGGCTACATCGAGCGGGGCATCGCCGAGGGCGCCACGGTCGTCGCGGGCGGCCCGGAGGCACCCGCCGGAGCCGGCTACTACGTCACGCCGACCGTCTTCGCGGAGGTCACCCCCGACATGGCCATCGCCCAGGAGGAGATCTTCGGCCCGGTGCTGTCGATCCTGCGCTACGAGGACGAGGACGACGCCGTACGGATCGCCAACGGCACCGTCTACGGCCTCGCCGGCGCGGTCTGGGCCGGCGACGACGCCGAGGCGGTCGCCTTCGCCCGCCGCCTGGACACCGGGCAGGTCGACATCAACGGCGGACGCTTCAACCCCCTTGCCCCGTTCGGCGGTTACAAGCGGTCGGGGGTGGGGCGGGAGCTCGGTCCGCACGGCCTGGCCGAGTATCTGCACACGAAGTCGCTCCAGTTCTGAGCCGGTCGACCTCCTGAGGGGCCGTCGGTGCCGCCCGGCCCGGCCGCCCGCTCCCCGCCACTCCACCAGCCCGCCGCCCTTCGTCCCCAGGAGATCCCGTGGTCCGCGCCGCCGTACTGCCCGCCGTCAACGCCCCGCTCCGGATCACCGAGATCGAGCTGCCGGAGCCGGGGCCGGGCCAGGTCCGCATCCGGCTCGCCGCCGCCGGTGTCTGCCACTCCGACCTGTCGCTGTCCAACGGAACGCTGCGGCAGCCCGTCCCGGCCGTCCTCGGGCACGAGGGCGCGGGGACCGTCACCGCGGTCGGGCCGGACGTGACCACCGTCGCCCCCGGCGATCGTGTGATCCTCAACTGGGCGCCCTCCTGCGGCAGTTGCCGGTTCTGCGAGCTGGCCGAACCGTGGCTGTGCGCCAACGCCGGGCGCGCGGGCAACGACCCGTACGCCACCCTCGCCGCCGACGGCAGCGCGCTCTACGCCGCGCTGGGCACCGCCGTCTTCGCCGAGGAGACCGTGGTGCCCGTGCAGGCCGCGCTGCCGCTGCCCGACGGGGTGCCGCTCGCCGACGCGGCGCTGCTCGGCTGCGCTGTGCTCACCGGCTGGGGCGCCGTGCACCACAGCGCCCGGGTGCGGGCGGGGGAGTCGGTCGCGGTGTTCGGGGTCGGCGGGGTGGGGCTGGCCACCGTGCAGGCGGCGCGCATCGCGGGGGCGGGCACCATCGTCGCGGTGGACGTCTCGCCGGAGAAGGAGGAGCTGGCGCGCGCGGCCGGGGCCACCGACTTCGTCGTCGCGGGCGAGACCGGGTCCTTCGAGAAGGAGTGCGCCAAGCGGATCCGCGCGCTGACCGGCGGGTTCGGCACCGATGTCGCGGTGGAGTGCGTGGGCCGCGCCGACACGATCCGTACCGCCTGGTCCGCCACCCGGCGGGGCGGCCGGACGACCGTGGTGGGCATCGGCGGCAAGGAGCAGCAGGTGGCGTTCTCCGCCCTGGAGCTCTTCTACTTCGGGCGTACGCTCTCCGGCTGCGTCTACGGCAACAGCGACCCGGCACGCGACCTCCCGGTCATCGCCGGTCAGGTCCGCTCCGGCGCGCTCGACCTCTCCGCGCTGGTCACCGACCGGATCGGGCTGGACGGCATCCCCGGCGCGTTCGAGGCGATGCTGGCGGGGAAGGGCGGCCGGGCGCTGGTCGTCTTCTGAGGCGCCCTGGGGGCCGCCGGCGGTGTGGGGGAGCGGCGGCGGGGCAAGGCGCCCCGGTGCGAGACCCACAGGTGGCCGGGCGCGGCCGAGGGCGGCGCCGTGGCCGTCCTGCGGAACGGCAGCTACGGCCCGGGCGTGCCGCCGGGCGGGGCGAGCTCCGGGTGATGCAGCGTCAGGCCGTCCACCAGCGCGAGCAGTCCGGCCTCGAACGCGCCCTCGTCGACCCGGCGTTGATGCTCCGCCAGGAGGTGTGCCCGGCCCAGGTGCGGATAGGCGGCGGGGTCGTAGGCGCCTGGGTCGTCGACGAAACCGCGGGCGAACGAGCCCAGCGCGGAGCCGGCGACGAAGTAGCGGACCATCGCGCACACCTTGGTGGCCTGCGCGGGCGGCCAGCCCGCCCCGACCATGCCGCCGAACGCCGCGTCGGCCATCTTCAGCCCGGCGGGGCGGCGGCCGGGCCCCTGGGCGAGGAACGGCACGACGTGCGGATGCGCGGCGAGCGCCGCGCGGTAGGAGCGGGCCCAGTCGAGCAGCCCGGCGCGCCAGTCCCCGCCGCGCTCGAACGTCGACACGTCGACCTCGGCGATGACCTTGTCCGCGACCGCGTCGAGGATCTCGTCCTTGGTCGTGAAGTGGTTGTAGAGGGAGGGCCCGCTCACGCCCAGCTCCGCCGCCAGCCGCCGGGTGGAGAGCGCCGCGAGCCCTTCCGCGTCGATCAGCGCCAGCGCGGTGGTGACGATGCGCTCGCGGCTCAGGAGGGGCTTGCGGGGGCGGGCCATGACGCACATAGTAGGGGCTGCCGACACAAAACTAGCAGCGCTAATTAAACCGTCTTCCCGCCGACAGGGGGCCCGAGATGAACCTGGAGCTCAGCGCCGAGCAGGCCGCCGCACGCCGGCTCGCCAAGGACTTCGTCGACCGCGAGATCACCCCGCACGCCGCCGCCTGGGACCGCGCGGAGCGGGTCGACCCCGGCATCGTCGGGAAGCTCGGCGCCCTCGGCTTCCTCGGGCTGACCGTCCCCGAGGAGTACGGCGGCTCCGGCGGCGACCACCTCTCGTACGCCCTGGTCACCGAGGAACTGGGCCGCGGCGACTCCGCCGTGCGCGGCATCGTCTCGGTCTCGCTCGGGCTGGTCGCCAAGACCATCGCCTCCTGGGGCGACGAGGAGCAGAAGCGCGCATGGCTGCCCCGGCTGACCTCCGGCGAGGCGGTCGGCTGCTTCGGCCTGACCGAGCCCGGCACCGGCTCCGACGCGGGCAACCTCACCACCCGGGCGGTCCGCGACGGATCCGGGAGCGGCGCAGGCTATGTCATCGACGGCGCCAAGATGTTCATCACGAACGGCACCTGGGCGGACGTCGTGCTGCTCTTCGCCCGTACCGGCGGTGCCCCCGGCCACAAGGGGATCAGCGCCTTCCTGATACCGACCGACACCCCGGGCCTCACCCGCCGCGAGATCCACGGCAAGCTCGGCCTCCGCGGCCAGGCCACCGCCGAACTGGCCCTGGAGGGCGTACGGGTGCCCGCCTCCGCCATGCTGGGCCCCGAGGGCAAGGGCTTCTCGGTCGCCATGTCCGCCCTGGCCAAGGGCCGGATGTCGGTCGCCGCCGGCTGCGTCGGCATCGCGCAGGCCGCGCTGGACGCCGCCGTCGGGTACGCCGGCGAGCGCGAGCAGTTCGGCGCGCCGATCGCCCGGCACCAGCTCGTCCAGGAACTGCTCAGCGACATCGCGGTCGACGTGGACGCCGCGCGGCTGCTGACCTGGCGGGTGGCCGATCTCGTCGACCGCGGCGAGCCGTTCGCCACCGAGGCGTCCAAGGCCAAGCTCTTCGCCTCCGAGGCCGCGGTGCGCGCCGCCAACAACGCCCTCCAGGTCTTCGGCGGCTACGGCTACATCGACGAGTACCCGGTCGGCAAGCTGCTCCGCGACGCCCGGGTGATGACCCTCTACGAAGGCACCAGCCAGATTCAGAAACTGGTCATCGGCCGCGCACTCACCGGGGTCTCCGCCTTCTGACCGGCGCCTCCCGCGTACGCTCCGTCCCGGCGCCCCGGCCCGCCCGGTCCCGTTCCGCCCCCGGGAGGAGGCCTAAGCGCTTGCTCACCCGCGCGGTATGGTGTTCGATCCGGGCAGAGGAAGGTCCCTGGCGGATCGAGGAGCGGGGTACGCGATGGGTGCGGCGGAGTGGGCGGCGCAGGAGAGCGAGGAATGGGCCGGGGTGAGCCCGGACGCCGCGCGGCGGCTGGTCAGTGCGGCCGTCGAGGCGTTCGCCGAGCGCGGCTACCACGCCACCACCACCCGCGACATCGCCGGCCGCGCCGGGATGAGCCCGGCCGCGCTCTACATCCACTACAAGACCAAAGAGGAGCTCCTCTACCGCATCAGCGGCATCGGCCACGAGAAGGCGCTGCACATCATGGGTGCCGCCGCCGAGGCCGCGGGCAGCGCCACCGAGCGGCTGCGCGACGCGGTACGGACCTTCGCCCGCTGGCACGCCGAGCACCACACCACCGCCCGGGTCATCCAGTACGAGCTCCAGGCGCTGAGCGACGTCCACTACGCGGAGATCGCCGATCTGCGCCGCCGCACCGACCGGCTGCTGCGCCAGATCATCCAGGACGGCGCCGACAGCGGTGAATTCCGGGTCGGCGACGTCCCGGGCACCACCCTTGCCGTGCTGTCGCTGTGTGTGGACGTGGCCCGCTGGTTCTCCGCCGACGGCCCGCGGACGCCCGACGAGGTCGGCGCGCTCTACGCCGACCTCGTCCTGCGGATGGTGGGCGCCCCGCCGGTCTGACCGCCGGACCGGGCTACAGGTAGAAGCGGCTGACCGACTCCGCGACGCACACCGGCTTGTCGCCGCCCTCCCGCTCGATCGTCACGACCGTGGTGAGCTGCACCCCGCCGGACACCTCGGCCACCTCCGCGATCCGGGCGGTGGCCCGCAGCCGCGAGCCGACCGGGACGGTCGCCGGGAAACGGACCTTGTTGGTGCCGTAGTTGATGCCCATCGTCACGTTGTCGACCCGCATCAGCCGCGGGACCAGCGCCGGCAGCAGCGACAGCGTCAGATAGCCGTGCGCGATGGTCGTGCCGAACGGCCCGGCCGCGGCCTTCTCCTGGTCGACGTGGATCCACTGGTGGTCACCGGTGGCCTCCGCGAACAGGTCGATCCGCTTCTGGTCGACCTCCAGCCAGTCGCTGGGACCCAACTCCGCACCGACCGCGGCCCGCAGTTCCTCGACCGACCCGAACACCCGGGGCTCTGCCATCTCCGTCTGCCTCCTCAGCGTCGCCTTACTAAGCGCTTGCTCAGCATGCGAGTGCGGGGGCCCGCTGTCAACGGTCGTCTCCGGGCAGGTCGTAGGGTTGAGGCGTGCCACAGCTTCCCTACAAGGTCCATGAGCTCTCGGTCGGCCAGCTCTCCGCGCGCAGCGGCGCGGCGGTGTCCGCGCTGCACTTCTACGAGTCGAAGGGGCTGATCAGCAGCACCCGGACGGCCGGGAACCAGCGCCGCTACACCCGCGACGCGCTGCGCCGGGTCGCGTTCGTACGGGCGGCCCAGCGGGTCGGGATCCCGCTCGCGGTGATCCGGGACGCGCTGGCGGAGCTGCCGGACGAGCGCACCCCCAACCGCGAGGACTGGGCCCGGCTGTCCGAGGTGTGGCGCTCCGAACTCGACGAGCGGATCAGCCAGCTCGTCGAGCTGCGCGACCGGCTGACCGACTGCATCGGCTGCGGCTGCCTCTCGCTCCAGACGTGCGCGCTGTCGAACCCGTACGACAACCTCGGCGAACAGGGGCCGGGCGCGCGGCGGCTGCGGGTGGACCAAAGCGCCAAGGACCCGGCGGTGGCGCCGCCGGGAGACGGCGGCGCCGGAGTGTGCGCGCCGGGCGACCCGGGGTGCGACACCGGCCGGGGGTGAGCGCGCCGGGCCCGGCCGCCGGCTACCAGACGGACGGTGTGCGGGCGATCCACGGACGGGCCCGCTCCAGCTGGGCGGAGAGCGAGATCAGCGTGGCCTCGTCGCCGTAGCGTCCGGCCAGCATGACGCCGATGGGCAGGCCCTCGGCCGTCCAGTGCAGCGGGACGCTGACCGCGGGCTGTCCGGTGACGTTGAAGAGCGCGCTGAACGGGGTGAACCGCCCGATGGCGGCGAACTCGGCCTGCGGATCGGCGTCGTTGCGCAGCGTCCCGACCAGGGGCGGTGGCGCGGCCACGGTGGGGGAGAGGATCACGTCATAGCCGGTGTCCGGCGGCATCAGGCCGTCGGCGACGGTCTGCCCGAGCATCCGGAAGGCGTGCAGGGAGCTCGCGAAGGACGGGCCGCTGATCTCGTCGCCGCGGGCCCGCAGATAGCGGGTGAGCGGCATCAGCTGCTCCTCGCTCCCCGGCGGGACCGGGCGGAGGGCGGCCATGACGGACCACACGCGGGTGAAGGCGAGGAGGATGCCCTCGTCGGCCGGGAGGGACAACTCCTCGGTCTCGTGGCCGAGTTCGGTCAGCAGCGCGGTGGTGCCGGCGACCGCGGCCCGGCAGTCCGCGTGCACCTCGACGCCCGGGATGGGGGCCTCGGTGAGCACCGCGATCCGCAGCCGGCCGGGGTCGCGGCGGGCGTGGCCGGCGAAGGTCTCACCGGGCGGCAGCGCCGGGGCGGCGAACGGGTCGCCCGGCATCGGGCCCGCCATGACGTCCAGGAGCGTGGCCGCGTCGGCGACCGTACGGGCCAGCGGGCCCGAGGTGCCCAGGCCCGACACGTCGTGCAGCAGCGGGCCGGGGCTGATCCGGCCGCGGCTGGGCTTGATGCCGTAGAGCCCGCACAGCGACGCGGGGATCCGGATCGAGCCGCCGCCGTCGCTGGCATGGGCGAGGGGCGCGAGTCCGCCGGCGACCGCCGCGGCTGCCCCGCCGCTGGAGCCGCCCGCCGAGCGCGTCAGGTCCCAGGGGGTGCGGGCGGGCGGCGCGAGGGCGTTCTCCGTGTAGCAGGGCAGCCCGAATTCGGGGGTGTTGGTCTTGCCGAGCAGGATCGTGCCGCCGTCCCGCAGCTTGCCGACGACATGGTCGTCGGTGTCCGCGATCCGGTCGGCCAGCGCCTGCGAGCCCATCGTGCAGCGCACCCCGGCGACCTGATTGAGGTCCTTCACGGGCACCGGAACGCCGAACAGCGGCGGGAGCGCGCGGCCCTCGCGGCGGGCCGCGGCGGCCTCGCTCTCGGCGTCCGCGGCCTGCTTCCTGGCGATCTCCGGGGTGCGCGTCAGGAAAGCGCCCAGGGTCTCGTCCAGCCGGTCGATCCGCGCGAGGTAGTGCTCGGTGAGCTCGACGGGGGAGAGCTGCCCCGTACGGATCCCCTCGGCCTGTTCGAGCGCGGTCAGATCGTGCAGTTCGGCCATGGACGTCCACCCTCTCCTTCGCTGCCCGTGCGGCCCGGGTGCCGCGCGAGCGGGACGGGCCGAGGCGCGGGTGCCGGGCGCCCGCGGATCAGCCCGTGAACAGTTGTTTCAGTTCGAGTGCGGGCTCGTAAAGGCCGCAGACGAACGGGACACCCCAAACGGGTGGATCACTCCCCGGGACGACCGCCCGCCATGTCCCGTGCGGCGGCTATCAGTTGGGCGTTTCCCGCGGTCGGTGAGCCGTCGGGCATCAGCAGGGTGTCCTCGATGCCGATCCGGCTGCACAGGCCCAGCTCGGCGGCCAGCCGCAGCACCGGCCAGGCCCCGCCGTCGAAGCCGTGGAGCAGCACCGGGCGGCCGTGCGCCACCGGCTCCAGCGCGGCGAGGAGCGCCCGGGCGGTCGCCGGAGCGGACTGCGGGTCGGTGTCGTCGATGACCTCGGCGAGCACCCGCAGCACCCGCGGCGCCAGCGGCGAGCGGGCGAAGTGCTCGACGGCCGCCGTCCCGGCCCATATTCCGGCCTCGACGCCGATGCCGCGCTCCAGCAGGGTGGCGGCGACCGCATCGGCGCCCGCCTCATGCCAGTTGACCGAGGCGTGGTCGGGCAGCACCGTCCAGGAGCTGATCTGCGCCGCCCGGCGCCCGGGGTCCGGCTCGGCCCAGGCGCCGGTCGTGACGCCCACCGGGACGTCCACCGCTTCCCGTATCGCCGCGAGGACCGGGTCGACCACCCGCGGCGAGAGGGAGTCCTGGCCGCACGGGGTCTTGGGGTGCACATGGACGTCCTGGGCGCCGGCCGCGACCGCCTGCCGCGCCGCTTCCGCGAGCGCGGCGGGCGACATCGGCACCACCCCTGAATCGGCCGCCGTCCGGGCGCCGTTGAGACACACCTGAAGCATCGTGAGCATGTTCCGATGATGACAGGGGGGTCCGACAGTGTCCGGTGAAAGCGGCGAACGGTGCCGGGCGGCGGGGGCGTCAGGCCGCCGCGAACGCTCCCGCGCCGTGCCGTACGGCCGCGGTGCTCAGCGCGTCCGGCGTCAGGACGGACGCCGGGGCGAGCACCCCGCACTCGCGGCAGGCCGGCCCGGCGGCCGGGCAGCCGGACTCGTCCGGCACCCAGGCGAAGCGGGTGGAGCCGCACACCGGGCAGTCGCGGCGCGGGCGTCCCGCCTCCATCGCCGCGATCATGCGGCGCAGCACCTCTGCGAGGCGGGCCGCCGGGTGCCGCTGCGGTGACTCGCAGGGCACGATGTCGCAACCGCCCCAGGTGCGCCGGTGCCATTCGTCGAGGGCGCCGACCTGGCGCACGCCCTCGTGCTTCTCCTTGCGGCGCCGGGCGGCGAATTCCTCTTCGTACGCGAGCCAGAGGGCGCGTGCCTCCTCCAGCTCCGTCAGCGCGGCCACCAGCCGCGCCGGATCGGGGTCACGGTCCTGGGTGGCGAACCCGGCCCTGGTGCACAGATGGTGCCAGGTCGCGCGGTGCCCGTAAGGGGCGAAGCGTTCCAGGCACTTGCGCAGGGCGGTACGCCGCTGGGCGGTGACGAGTCGTGGGTTGCGGACCTGTTCGGCGAGGGCTCTGAAACCGGCCATCTTCCTTCCACCTCCGGGGAGGACCCGACTGGACAGGGAATGGACGTAGCCGATCGCCACCTGGATCCATCGAACTTTCTTGCGGTTTTGGGTAGTGCTGTTCCGAGGCGACCATCCGTCAACTCCCGGGTGGGCGCGGGGAAGAGGAAGAGTTGACCGTTGTTCATCTTCCGGTTGCGGGTAACCGCCGGTAACGTCCGGCCCACCCTCCCCCGGGCTCTGGAAGGGCAGGGGGACCCCCTCCGAGGAGCAGGAATGCGACGACGTACCGGAAGGTTCAGGACTGCCGCCGCGGCAGCCCTGCTGGCCTTGGGTGCCACGGTCCTGGCACCACCCCCCATCGCTGCCGCGGCGGCTGCCCGACAGGCGACAGACGCCGCGCGGACGGCCGAGGACGACTACTGCCGAGGCCAGTGCAACGACATCCTGCCGCCGGGCGCGACGGGCAACGCCACCTTGGTGCAGATCCTCGCCAACAAGCTGTTCGGCACCCACCCCGCCCACTCCACCGACCAGATCGCCCCGTACAACGCGCTGAACGGCGGCTATCCCTCGCTCACCGACGACACCCTCACCGACTTCTTCAACGATGCCTCCTTCGGCGTCCCCAAGGACCAGGTCGGCTCGGTCAGCGCCCCGCGCTCCGACGTCACCATCACCCGCGACAAGAAGACCGGCGTCCCGCACATCAAGGGCACCACCCGCTACGGCACCGAGTTCGGCGCCGGCTACGCCGCGGGCCAGGACCGGCTGTGGCTGATGGACCTCTTCCGGCACATCGGCCGCGGGGAGCTGACCTCGTTCGCCGGCGGCGCGCTCGCCAACCAGGGCCTGGAGCAGCAGTTCTGGCCGCAGGCGCCGTACACCGAGGCGGACCTCCAGGCCCAGGTCGACGCCATCCGCACCCACAACGGAGCGCGCGGCGAGCAGGCCATGGCCGACGCCCAGGCGTACGTCGACGGCATCAACGCCTACCGCCAACAGTCCAAGGACGGCCGGTACTTCCCCGGCGAGTACGTCCTCACCGGCCACATCGACGCCCTCACCAACGCCGGTGAGATCCAGCCCTTCAAGCTCACCGACCTGATAGCCCTGGCCTCCGTCGTCGGCGGGCTCTTCGGCAACGGCGGCGGCGGAGAGGTCCCCTCGGCCCTCGCGCTGCTCTCCGCCCAGCAGAAGTACGGCGTCGCGAAGGGCACCCGGGTCTGGGAGTCCTTCCGGGAGCGCAACGACCCCGAGGCCGCCAAGACGCTGCACAACGGCCAGAGCTTCCCCTACGCCGTCAAACCCGCGAAGGCCCAGGGCATGGCGCTGCCCGACCGGGGCTCGGTCACCCCCGAGCCGCTGGTCTTCGACCGCAAGGGCGCCGCCGCGTCCAAGAGCGCCACACCGCCGCAGGACCCGGTCAAGGCCCCGGAGAAATACCGGAAGTTGGAGGGCCTGTTCAAGGACGGCGTGCTGCCCAAGGGGAGCTTCGACCCGACCCAGCACCGGGGGATGTCCAACGCCCTGCTGGTCTCCGGCAAGCACACCGCAAGCGGCCATCCGGTCGCCGTGTTCGGCCCGCAGACCGGCTACTTCGCGCCGCAGCTGCTGATGCTCCAGGAGATCCAGGGTCCCGGCATCAGCGCCCGCGGCGCCTCGTTCGCCGGCGTCGGGATGTACGTCCAGCTGGGCCGCGGCCAGGACTACGCCTGGAGCGCCACCTCCGCCGGCCAGGACATCACCGACACCTACGCCGTCGACCTGTGCAACGCGGACGGCTCCCGGCCCACCGAGGAGTCCACCTCCTACCGCTACCACGGCGCGTGCCTGCCCATGGAGAAGCTGGAGCGCAGCAACTCCTGGAAGCCCACCATCGCCGACCCGACGGCCGCCGGCTCGTACCGGATGCAGGTCTTCCGCACCAAGTACGGCACCGTCACGCACCGCGCCACCATCGGCGGCAAGCCCGTCGCCTACACCGCGCTGCGCTCCACCTACCGCCACGAGGCCGACTCCATCATCGGCTTCCAGATGCTCAACGACCCCTCGTACGTCCACGACGCCAGGAGCTTCCAGAAGGCCGCCCAGCACATCGGCTACGCCTTCAACTGGTTCTACGCCGACTCCCGCGACATCGCGTACTACAACAGCGGCCTCAACCCGGTCCGCAACCCCGCCGTCGACCCGTCGCTGCCCATCAAGGCGGACCCGGCCTACGAGTGGAAGGGCTACGACCCCGCCACCAACACCACCGACTACACCCCGCCCGCCCAGCACCCGCAGTCCATCGACCAGGACTACTACATCTCCTGGAACAACAAGCAGGCCAAGGACTACGACTCGGCCGGCTTCGGCAACGGCTCGGTGCACCGCGCCAACCTGCTCGACGACCGGGTGCGCGCGCTGACCAAGGAGGGCGGGGTGACCCGGGCGTCACTGACCCGGGCGATGGCCGACGCCGCCGTCACCGACCTGCGCGGCGAGGACGTGCTCCCCGAGCTGCTGCGGGTGATCGACAGCAAGCCGGTCACCGATCCCCGACTACGGGCCGCGGTGCAGCAGCTGGACGCCTGGTGCAAGGACGGCGCCCGGCGCCGCGAGACCTCCCCGGGTTCGCACACCTACGCCCACTCCGACGCGGTACGGCTGATGGACGCCTGGTGGCCGGTGATGATCGAGGGTGTCTTCAAGCCGGGCCTGGGCAGCGACCTGTACGCCGCGCTCGGCGCCAACCTGGCCGTCGACGAGTCGCCGTCCGCCGCCCACGGCCCCACCGGGGCGCACGCCGGATCGGCGTTCCAGTACGGCTGGTGGAGCTACGCCGACAAGGACCTCCGCGCCGTGCTGGGCGACCGGGTCCAGGGCCCGCTCGCCGAGCGGTACTGCGGCACCGGCACGCTCGCGGCCTGCCGCGACACCCTGCTGGCCACGCTCCAGCAGGTCGCCGGCAAGACCGCCGCCCAGGTTTACCCGGGTGACGACAACTGCAAGGCCGGCGACCAGTGGTGCGCGGACGCGATCGTCCATCGCGCGGTGGGCGGCCTCACCCACGACAAGATGAGCTGGCAGAACCGGCCCACCTACCAGCAGGTGGTGGAGTTCCCCGCCCACAGGTAGCGGAGGGAGCGAACGGCACGGGCCCCGGGGTGCCGCGTCGCGCTCCCGGGCCGGAGCGCGACGGCTTCCCGGGTCAGAG
>NZ_BMRP01000047.1:0-6143 GCF_014648695.1 Streptomyces albospinus | reverse complement strand
CGGTGCCCGCCGGCCGCGGCACCGGCTGCCCCTGGCGGCGGGCCTTCATCTCGCGCCCGTAGCGGCCGTTGGGCGGCAGCCAGGCGAGGACGATCGCCGCCGCCGCGGTGACCAGCGCGACCAGGGTCGTGGTGGTCACCGACGCCGGCTCGTAGTCGCGCCAGATGAGGAAATGCGGCAGCAATGCCGCAACCGCCGAAACCGTCGTCATGACCCGGGCCCAGGTGGCCCCCTCGCTCGTGCAGAGACCGAAGACCAGCAGGCAGAGCCCCAGCACGATCGCCAATACCGCGCGGGCCACCAGGGTTCCGTGCCGGTCGCCGACGAAAGCGTCCCAGAGGGGTCCGGACATCGCCTTGAAATCGGGCAGTTCATTCCCCGACGGCAGCCCCAGCAGGCTCGGGTCCTCCCTGATGGCATCCTTGATGTTCTGCTCGGCGAGCCCTCTGCCGCCTGCGAAAACGAGGATCGCACCGGCGAACGCGGCCAGTGCGGAGAGCACCGAGACCGCCATCAGCGCGGTGAGCGTGGCGGGCCGCCCGGGGCCGGCCTGGGAATGGCTCACGAACAGAACTCCTTTGGCGGAGAAGGTGGTTGACGGGATTGGTTCGACCATTCCACGGGTACCGCGAACACATCCAGCATTTTCCGGAAGAAATCCCCAGATAATCCCCGGTGTTCTCCGGATGGGTTTTCGCGTGCGGCTATGCTGCTCGTTCCTGAATTCGGGGGACGGGAAGGCGAGTAGGGGCGCATGGCCGTGCCAGGTCCGGAGCAGTACCCGACGGAGCTGCTGGATACGACGATGGACCAGTTGCGCACGCTGATCGTGGTGCACGAGGCGGGGACGGCGCTGGGGGCCGCCCGCCGGCTGGGCCGCGAGCAGTCCAGCGTGCAGAAGCAACTGGACACGATGAACCGCACCTTCGCCGCACTGTGCGGCGAGGAACTGGTGCTGAAGCAGGGGAGGGGACGGGACGCGCTGTTCACCGCGACCGGCGAGGCACTGGTCGAACTGGCGCGGCGCACGCTCGGCGAGTGGGCCGGGGGCGTCCATGACGCCCGCCGCCGGCTCGGCCGTACGCTCTCGGTCGGCACCACCCGCTACACCCTCGGCTTCCTCCTGGACGCCGTGGAGCACGTCAGCGAGGACAACGAACGCGAGGGCGTCGACCTGAAGGTCACCCACGTCCGCACCGGCGACCTGTTCACCAAGCTGCGCACCCAGGAGCTGGACCTGGTCTGCGGCAGCGTCGTGGTCACCGAGGGGGAGGAGGCCGAACTCCTCGCGCCCTACGAGGTGATGGAGTGGCGGCGCAGCGGCCTGTCGCTGCTGACGAACCTGCCGCCGGACCGGCTGCCCGGCGCCTCCTTCAGCGCCCGGGACCTGCCGCGGCTGCCGCTGGTGGTCTCCGCGGGCGGTCTGATCGGCCGCTTCCTGACGTCGTGGTACGGCAGCGACTACCGCCAGAAGCTCACCGTCGCGGCCGAGATAGAGGCCGCCCACTACGGTTTCGAGCTGCTGCGCTCGGGCGTGGTGAGCGGCGCGATGCTGGTCACCCGCGGCGTCGGGGAGGCGGCGGCGGACGGCCGGCTCCCGGAGGCCGGCGGGCTGCGCACGCTGGAGATCGTCGGGGAGGTCGGCCCCCGTACCGAGGTCCTGGTCGGCGTCTTCACCCGGCGCGGCGAGCGGGACGCCTATCCGCCGGACCACCCTCTCAACCGCCTCTGGGAGGCGCTCTCCTGGGAGAGTGAACGGTGGTGGCTGCGGCCCTGAACCGGTGGCGGCCGTGCCCGTGAGCCCCCGGGCACGGTCGCTCCGTACGGGATCCCCGCGAGGACCCCGTACGGGCCGCCGCTCAGCCCAGCAGCTCGCGTTCCCTGGTCTCCGGCAGCGCCAGGACGCACACCAGCGAGACGACCGCCATCGCGCTGACGTACCAGCCCACCGACGCGGAGCCGAACGCCGACTGGAGCCGGGTGGCGACCAGCGGGGCGACGGCACCGCCCAGCACCCCACCCAGGTTGTAGGCCAGCGACGCGCCCGAGTAGCGCACCGTCGTACCGAACAGCTCCGGCAGATAGGCGCCCATCGGACCGTAGACCACGCCCATGCAGAACAGCGCGCCCCCGATGCCCAGCGCGATCAGCAGCGGCTGCCGGGTGTCCAGCAGGGGGAAGAGCACCGGCCCCCAGACGACCGCGAGCCCGGCTCCGCCGAGGATCAGCTTGCGGCGCCCCGTCCCGTCCGAGCGGGTGGCCGCGAGCCAGGTGCCGGCCGCCAGGAACAGGCAGGCGACCAGGGACAGGCCGAGCATGGTGGTCCGGGAGACACCGAGGGCGCCGGTGGCGTACGCGAGGCAGTAGGTGGTGGCGGTGTAGAAGAGGCCATACGCGATGATCATGCCGCCGGCACCCAGCAGCAGCTCCCGCGGATGCCGCCGGAAGACGTCGACCGCCGGGACCTTGCTGGCCTCCTGGGCGTCCATCACCTTCGCGAAGACCGGCGTCTCGCTGATCTTCAGCCGGACGAACAGCCCCACCCCGACCAGCAGGAACGACAGCAGGAACGGCACCCGCCAGCCCCACGAGCGGAAGGCCGCGTCACTCATCGCCTCCGACAGCAGCCAGAACACCCCGGTCGCCGCGAAGAACCCCACGGACGGGCCGAGTTGGGGGAAGGCGGCATAGAGCCCGCGGCGGCTGCGCGGTGCGTGCTCGACCGCCAGCAGCGCGGCCCCGCCCCACTCGCCGCCCAGCCCGATGCCCTGGACGAAGCGCAGCAGGATCAGCAGCAGCGGCGCCCAGACACCCAGCGTGCCGTAACCCGGCAGCAGTCCGACGCACGCGGTGGACAGCCCCATCATCAGCAGCGAGGCGACCAGCACGGACTTCCGCCCGACCCGGTCGCCGAAGTGCCCGAAGACCACGGAGCCGAGCGGCCGGGCGGCGAACGCCACGGCGTAGGTGGAGAAGGACGCGAGGGTGGCGTTGACCGGGTCGAGCGTCGGGAAGAACGCCTGGTTGAGTACCAGGGCGGCGGCGGTGCCGTAGATGTAGAAGTCGTAGAACTCGATGGCGGTCCCGATGAACGAGGCCACGGCGACGCGCCGCAGGCTCTCGCTGCTCTCCGCGGACGGCGCGGCGGCCTGGTGTGAGGTTGTTTCGCTCTGCACGAGCCGCACTCTCACGCTCGTTGTACGGGGCAGTCAATAGCGGGCCCGGGCCGTCTCGGCCAGTGAGACCCGGCAGTTGACGGTTGACCGGGGAGGACGGGTGCCGGGGCGGGCCAGAGTCCCGTGACTGCCGTGGGCCGCCCGGGGCGGTCCGATGCCCGGACGGCAACCCGGAAGCGAAAGAGGGGGGTTAGCTCCACTGCGCCCGCGGTGCGGCCCGCGGGATGCTCGATCCACCTACCGCTGACGGGAAACGGGGCGAAGGTGAACGATCACGGTGCCGAGGAGGCGGAGTCGAGAGCCGAGGGGGCGGAGCCGCACGCGTCGCCCCCCTGACGCTCCCGCGGTCGGACGCGATGCGTGTGCAGGCCGGGCAGATCCGCCGCATCGAGCGGCATGTGCACGGCGGAGCCCGGGTGCGGTCGGCCGCCCTCGGCATTCCGCCGGATATTCAGGTCGCCGGTTCGCTGCCGGGACGGTTGCCGGAGCCGGTCGGGTCCACTCCGGCATGTTTTTGGCCATCGATTTCTTGACGGTAGGTCAGAAATTCGGGCGCCAGTGAATCTGGCCTTCCGGTCGGTTTTAATACCGCGGATTGCTTGAAGTGCGCGGTGGGAGGGGGTGTCGCGGGCGTGGCGCATTCTCGTCGGGTTTTCCGGCACGCCCGTCGAGAAAGGTCTCCCTTCAACTACCAATGCGTAGTTTACCCTTTACTGCTTGCGGGGCCCTGTGGCGTGAACTATGCTCCACTTGGGGGTCATTGACCAGGTTTGATGCCACTTCGCGGATTCCGGCGGGCGTCCCCATGGGTCAATTCAGTTCTGATTTTTCGCTCTGGGCGCCGTAGCGGCTGGCCCTGCTGCGGGGGGGAGTAACCACACCTATCTCGGTCTGTTCCGTGCAGCCGCACGGTGGACCGGCGGGGTGCGAGGATTCCCTGCCGATCCTTTCAGGCCACGTTCCGTGCCGCGCCATCGGTGTCGATACACATCGTCGCTCCTGGCGCGCGACCGCGCCGTGGAATTTCCCGCGGTGCTCCATGCCGAGCCGGCGCCCGCCGAGCGGGCGCTCCGACCGGTTCGGGTACTGCCGGATCCGGGGGCAACGGCCCCGGCAGGCAGGTATGAACGCGGTTCACCAGGTGTTTCTTCTGAACGGGGGAGTGAAGTGGCCGATATGGTCGCGCTTCATGTGGGTGGAAATGTCGAGATACCCGTAGCGATAGCGTTCCTTCCGGGGGCATCCGTCCTCTCGCTGCTGGCGGACGTGCTGGGGATCCCCCAGGGCGTACCGGTGACCCAGCGCCGACTGCTGCGGAAGGCATGCCCCGACTACGTGCTGGATGTGATGGGCCCCATCACCTCCGCGGGGTCCTTGCATATTCCCGATGTTCTCGCAGTGGCCGGAGACCTCAAGGGGGACGGCATGCGCGACGAGATCCGGGGAATCGCGGACACGCCGCCGGATTTCCTACTCGCCGAACTGGAGCGGACATTTGGCGGAGAAGTTCCGCCCGCATGGCGCAAAGCCGTCGACAATCCCGCCGACTTCGTCACCGCGTACGCGGGGCTGGCCAGTGCGGTATGGGATGCGGTCGCTCCCGTGTGGCGGCGGGCCAAGCCTCTGCTGGAACGGGAAGTCGGGCGGGTCGGCGTGGCCTCGGTCACCGGAACCATGGGGGATTTCCTCGCCAACCTGAGCCCGCGGATCGATTTCGCCGACGGCAATGTTCTGCTCCCGGATTCGGCAACTGGGCGCGAGGGGACCGCGATCCGCAAGCTGACCCTCATGCCGCTCGTCTCCGGTACCCGCGCCTGTGTCCTGCATACGGACGGGGACGGGCACGTCCATCTCGGCTATCCCATCGCCGGGCTGGCGCCACTCCTCCAGGGAGAGGCGGCGCGGGCGGAGACCGCCGCCGATGCGCTCGCCATGATGCTCGGCGAGCTGCGGGCCGACATCCTGCGGACCGGCAACCAACCCGTCTCCATGGGGAAGTTGGCCGATCTGCTGCACTGCACCGCCGGCACGGTGACGTACCACTGCCGGCAGCTCGAACAGGCCGGCCTCCTCTCCCGCGAGCGGCGGGGCCGGGAGGTCCGGATACTCCGTACGCTCCGAGGAGACGCACTGGTGGACGCCCTGTCATGACGACCCCGAAGAATCCGCAGGCACGCATCGTCGTCCTGGTCTCGGGAGGAGGCACGAATCTTCAGGCGCTGCTCGATGCCATCGCCGCCGACCCCGCCGGGTTCGGGGCGGAGGTCGTCGCGGTCGGCGCCGACCGGCCGGGCATCGCCGGTCTGGAGCGTGCACAGCGCGCCGGACTGCCGACCTTCGTGTGCCGGGTGAAGGATTTCGCCACTCGTGAGCAGTGGGACGCGGCGCTGGCCGAGGCGACGGCGGCACACCGGCCGGACCTCGTCGTGTCGGCCGGCTTCATGAAGATCGTGGGGAAGGCGTTTCTCGCCCGGCACGGCGGACGGTTCGTCAACACGCACCCCGCCCTGCTGCCCAGCTTCCCCGGCGCCCACGGCGTGCGCGACGCCCTCGCCCACGGCGTCCGGGTCACCGGCTGCACGGTCCACTTCGTCGACGACGGCGTGGACACCGGCCCGATCATTGCGCAGGGCGTGGTGCACGTACGGGACGAGGACGATGAAGCCGCGCTGCACGAGCGCATCAAGGAAGTCGAACGGGCGCTGCTCGTCGAGACCGTGGGGCGGCTCGCCCGGCACGGCTACCGTCTCGTGGGGCGCAAGGTGCTGATTCCCTGATTCCCTGATTCCCTGAACACGGCTGCGGCCGTGGTCCGTTGCCGCCAGGCACGGGCCACGGCCGCAGCCGTGTGTCAGGACCGGAGTCCCGGGATGGTGGTGTCGTGGGTGTGCTTCAGTTCGGTGAGGGGGATGCTGAACTGTCCCTGGATGTCGAGGGTTTGGCCGTCGATGACGCCGATGCGGGTGG
>NZ_BMRP01000046.1:8590-49462 GCF_014648695.1 Streptomyces albospinus | reverse complement strand
CACCCGACCACCACCCCTCAACGAGGCTCCCCCGGACTCCGTCCGGGGGGACCCCCACCGCGCCGCCCATTCACCCTTTGCCTCTTGGAGCCGTGTGATGCCCGAAGCCGTGATCGTCTCAGCCGCCCGCTCCCCGATCGGCCGCGCCTTCAAGGGCTCGCTCAAGGACCTGCGCCCCGACGACCTCACCGCGAAGATCATCGAGACCGCTCTGGCCAAGGTCCCCGAGCTCGACCCGACCGACATCGACGACCTGATGCTCGGCTGCGGTCTGCCCGGCGGCGAGCAGGGCCACAACCTCGGCCGCATCGTGGCCGTCCAGATGGGGATGGACCACCTCCCCGGCTGCACCATCACCCGCTACTGCTCCTCCTCGCTCCAGACGACCCGGATGGCGCTGCACGCCATCAAGGCCGGCGAGGGCGACGTCTTCATCTCGGCGGGCGTCGAGATGGTCTCGCGCAGCGTCAAGGGCACCTCCGACGGCCTGCCCGACACCCACAACCCGCTCTTCGCGGACGCCGAGGCCCGTACGGCCGCGCGCGCCGAGCAGGAGGGCGCGGACTGGCACGACCCGCGCGAGGACGGCCTGATCCCGGACGCGTACATCGCGATGGGCCAGACCGCGGAGAACCTCGCCCGCCTCAAGGGCGTCACCCGCCAGGACATGGACGAGTTCGGCGTACGGTCCCAGAACCTCGCCGAGAAGGCGATCAAGAACGGCTTCTGGGAGCGGGAGATCACCCCGGTCGAGCTGCCCGACGGCACGGTCGTCTCCAAGGACGACGGCCCGCGCGCCGGCGTCACGGTGGAGGGCGTCCAGGGCCTCAAGCCGGTCTTCCGCCCCGACGGCCTGGTCACCGCCGGCAACTGCTGCCCGCTCAACGACGGCGCCGCCGCGCTCGTGATCATGTCCGACACCAAGGCCCGCGAGCTGGGCCTGACCCCGCTCGCCCGGATCGTCTCCACCGGCGTCTCCGGCCTGTCCCCGGAGATCATGGGCTACGGCCCGGTGGAGGCCAGCAAGCAGGCCCTCCGGCGCGCCGGCCTGAGCATCTCGGACATCGACCTGGTCGAGATCAACGAGGCGTTCGCCGCCCAGGTGATCCCCTCCTACCGCGACCTGGGCATCGACCTGGACCGCCTGAACGTCAACGGCGGCGCCATCGCCGTGGGCCACCCCTTCGGCATGACCGGCGCCCGCATCACCACCACCCTGATCAACTCCCTCCAGTGGCACGACAAGCAGTTCGGCCTGGAGACCATGTGCGTGGGCGGCGGCCAGGGCATGGCGATGGTCATCGAGCGGCTGAGCTGAGCTGTAGCGGAGGGTGGGGGCCGGGTGCGAGGAACGAGTGCCCAGCACCCGCCCGCAGCGGAAGCGAGGCTCAGCGCGACCAGCGGCACGCGCGGCTGAGCTGAGTTGTAGCGGAGGGTGGGGGCCGGGTGCGAGGAACGAGTGCCCAGCACCCGCCCGCAGCGGAAGCGAGGCTCAGCGCGACCAGCGGCACGCGCGGCTGAGCTGAGCCGCGTGACGCATCGCCCGGCAGGGGTGTGCGGGGAAAACGGACCAACTCCCGTTTCCCGCGCACCCTTCGCTGTTGCCCGGACACTCTCGGCGAGACCGCGTGACCCGGATCACCCGTTGACAAGATCGCGACCCAATCGCCGCCACGATTGTGACCAACATCCTGGGGCGGCAGCGTCCTTGCAGCTCAGGCGGGGGTCGCCCCGGCGCACGAGACCCTGGGGCCTGGCTATTTCGGGGCAAATTACACCGGGAAAGGTCGCCGACCAGGGCCAGGCTGATGTAGGAAGTCGGGGAACAATCTGCTAACGGGAGTACGCCGGCGAGCGAGCCGCTACAGCGAATGCGTGGACCCGTGAGCGAGCGCATCAAGGGGGGCACCCCGGCCGACGGCCGGGGGAAGTCCGAGCGAAGCGAGGTTTCGGCATGAGCGTCACCACCCTCGTCCTGCTGCCGGCCGCGGGCGTCGCGGTGGTGCTGGGCGCCGTCGCCCTGCACACCGCCCGTACGCTGCGCCGCCAGATCGGCGCGCTGCACGCCGACCTCGTCGCCGCCCGCGCGGACGCCGAGGCCCGCGCCGAGGACGCGCGGCTGGCCGCCGCGGCGATCCCCGCGGCCCGTACCGTCCCGGCCGCCGAGACCCCGCTCGCGGACATACGCGCCGCGGTCGCGGACGCGCTGGCCGAGGAGCGCGAGCGCGAGCTGGCCGAGGCCCGTGCCTTCTGGGCCGCGCAGGAGGCCCGGGACTCCCTGAACGCGACGGACGCCCCATCGCTGCTCGGCGGGCTGGCCGGCCTCGGCGACGAGGGTCCGCCCGACGGCCGCGAGGGCCGGCGCGAGCTGCCCGAGCGGCTGGAGCCGGACCGGCTCGACACCCAGCCGTTCGTGCCCCGCCAGGCGGATCTCGCCGGGCTGGAGCCGCTGCTGGGCCCGGAGGTGCTGGAGCCGCTGCCCGCCCTGGAGTCCGTCGAGGCCCTGGAGACCGTGGAGGCGCTGGAGGCGCTGGAGACGCCGGAGTTCGAGCTGGCCGAGGAGACCGAGTCCGCCGAGCTGGCCGCCGCCCGCCGGCGCCACCCCTCGCACCCGGACTTCTCCCCCGCCCCGGTGATCGGCGACCACGAGCGCACCGTCGCACGCCTGGAGGAGCTGGCGCGCGAGAGCACCCCGCTCGTCGACGTGCGCCCCGGCCCGCTGGGCACCCTGGACGTCTATGTCTTCGCCGACGGCACCACGCTGTGCCTCACTCCCGGGCACCGCGAGACCGCCGAGAGCGTCGCCGGTGCGCTGCACGCGGGCCACGCCCCGGTCCTGCTGGGCGGCTCCAGCATCTCCGGCGGCTACGCCCTGACGTTCTCCTGGGGCGAGGACCGGGACGAGAACGTCTACATCCTCGCCGACCGGGTCATCGCCTCCCTCTGACCCGCCGACCCGGCGCGGCGGCCCGGACCGGCCCTAACAGCGTTCCGCCGCCGCCCGGACCCATTGCACGGCCTCCGCCAGCTGTTCGGCGGGGGCCACTTTCGCGTCAGCTTCCGCTGCCGGCCCGGCGGCGTCCGGGGCGCCTGCGGCGGGTGCCGCCGCGGCGACGCGCAGCGCCTCGACGAGATCGTGGCCGGCCACCGCCAGTTGGTCCCCGGCGGCGAAGATCCCGGCGTCCGGGAGCTCGTGGGGCCGCTGTCCGGGGCGTTCGATCAGCTGCGCGCGGGTCGCCAACTTCCGCGCCAGGGCGAGCCCTTCGACTGCGGCTCCGCGCCGCAGGGCGCTCTGCGGCAGCGACCTCAGGCGGTCGGCGAGCGCGTCCACGGCGGTCTGCAAAGGCTTCACGTCAAGCACATCGTGAGCCTATGCGCCACTCCCGGGTGGTTGCCAATGCCGGAACGCTGAGGCACGGTGAGCAAAAGAACCAGCATCGACCGCGTCCGGAGGCGCCGATGTCTCAGCTCTTCTCCGAAGAGACCCACCGGAACATGCTCTCCCGTATCCCGCAGTGCACCGGCCGGGAAATCTCCGAATGGCTGCGCACCGTTGACGAAGGCCCCGCTCTCATCCGCTTCGACGAAAAGGTCAGCTGGCTGCGGGGCGAACACAATCTCGCCCACGGACACGCCAAGGCGATCGTCCACGAACACGATCTCAGGCGCGCCGCCCGCAAGTTCTGATCCGGGCGCGGCAGTGCCCCCGGAATGCGCCGAGGGCCCGCAGGCGGTTGCCTGCGGGCCCTCGGTCCGCTTCGCGGTCCGGCGTCAGTCGCGCAGGATCGAGATCAGCCGCAGCATCTCCCAGTAGATCCACACCAGGGTCAGGGTCAGGCCGAACGCGGCCAGCCAGGACTCCTCGCGCGGCGCGCCGTAGGCGATGCCGTCCTCGACGTGCTTGAAGTCCATGGCGAGGAACAGCGCGCCGAGGACCACGCCCACGATGCCGAAGACGATGCCCAGGCCGCCGCTGCGGAAGCCGAGGCCGTCACCCCCGCCGAACACCATGAACAGCACGTTCACCAGCGACAGCAGGACGAAGCCCAGTGCCGCGATCATCACGAAGCGGGTGAAGCGTTCGGTGACCCGCACGATGCGCGTCTTGTAGGCGATCAGCATGGCGACGAACACCGCCATCGTGCCCAGCACCGCCTGCATCGGGGCGCCGTTCATCTTCGGCAGGTCGTTGATGAAGCCGCTGAGCGCACCGAGGAAGACGCCCTCCAGCGCCGCGTATCCCAGGATCAGCGCCGGGACCGGCTTGCGCATGAAGGACTGGATGAACCCCAGCACCATCGCGACCAGGCCCGCGCCGATGGCGAAGGCGAGCTGGCCGGTCAGGAAGATCCAGCCGACGGTGGCGCCGGCGATGACCGTGCCGAGCGTCAGGCCGGTGCGCGTGACGACGTCGTCCATCGTCATCGGGCGGGACTGCGGGGTGTACTGCGGTGCGTACTGCGGCGCCTGGGTGGCGTACGGGTTGGCTCCGGCGTACGGGTTGGCTGCGGGGCCCCCGGCCTGCGGCGGTGCGTTGAAGCCCGCGTAGCCGGTGTCGCGGCTGAACCCCCGTCGCGAGAAGACCGGGTTGCTGCTCCTCATCTCACTCCTCCATGGCCGCCCTGCGCGGCCTTGACGCAAGCGTAATGGCTTGGCAAAGACACGTCTCTCGTACCTGGGCAGGATCTTCCCCTAAGTTACGGAGGACACGTCTCCTGCCTGGAGGACGTTCAGGAGGGCCCAGAGGTGCCCGTATCGGCCGGCGAGTTGCCGGACCGCGCCGCCTTCGTCACATCTGCCGCTGTGTCATATGCCACTCCGCCGTCAACGCGGCGGCCGTGCAGACCCGCCTGAAGGTCCGGACAAAATCCGGGTAATCGATCTTTTCCCGTCGTGATCGAACGAGCATTTCCCGCACCGTCAACTCCGACAGCCCCGGGTCACCGGCATGATCGGAATCCGATAAATGTCTGATCGCAAGGCGCGCGGGCAACCGATTCACCCCGGCCGCCGTCTTACCAACTAGCCGGAACCTGCCCTTCCTCGCGCGCCACCCCGTCACCACCCGTAGCGGACCGAGTGCGGACGGTCGTAAACCCCGAGTGGAGATGGGGCTATTCTTGCCGGAAACAGCAGCGAAAGAGGGTTGAGGTGCCTGTGCCTGACGTCTCAGTAGTCGTCATTGTCTACAACGACGCCGACCGGTTGCCGACCGCGGTCCAGTCCGTGCTGGATCAGACACTCCGGGACGTCGAGGTGGTGATCGTCGACGATTGCAGCACCGACCGTTCTTTCGACGTCGCGCAGCAACTCGCAGCCACCCACCCCGAGCGGGTCAGAGCCTTCCAGCTGCCGGAGAACAGCGGCGCCGGCGGCGAGCCGCGCAACGTCGGCATTCAGCACACCAGGGGACAGTACGTCATGTTCCTGGACAGCGATGACGTCCTGGAACACAACGCGTGCCGCAATATGCTGGAGGCCGCCGAGGAAACCGACTCGGACATCGTCTCCGGCCTGTGCGTCCGGCTGCACAAGGACACCCGTAACCAGAAGCGCGACGAGTGGTACTCCTGGCTGTATTCCACGACCCGCACGCTGGATTCCGTTACCGAATTGCCGGACCTTTTTGTGTGGGACACCCTCTCCACCAACAAGTGCTACCGCCGCGATTTCCTCATCGAGAATGATCTCCGTTTCCCCAAGGGGATGTTCTACGAGGACCTGATGTTTATCGCCGACGCATATCTCGCGGCGGAGCGCATCACCCTGATTCCCAATCAGGTCTACTTCTGGCACGTCCACGAGCAGGCCGCCGTGAAGTCGGTGACGAACCGTCGGCACGAGATGACCAATTACATCCACCGGCTCGAAGTGCACCGGCGCATCGACGCCCTGCTGGAGCAGCGCGGGCTCACCGGGATGAAGCTCGCGAAGGACGTCAAATTCCTCAAGCACGACCTCGTGCTGCACCTGCGGGACCTGCCCTTCCGGGACGACGCCTACCGCCAGGAGTTCGCCGAGCTCTCCCGGGAGTACCTGGCGGGCATCGCGCCCGAGGCGTACGAGCGCGTCCTGCCGATACAGGCCATCTGTGCCTACCTGCTCCAGAAGGGCGACTGGGACAACCTGATCCCGGCGGTGGACACCCTCATCAACCGCGACAAGGTCTCCTCGCCGCTCGCCGAGCACGACGGCCGCATCTACTGGTGCGACGGCCACTTCGACGACGCCTTCGGCCGCCAGGTGCTGGACGTGACCGACATCGGCTACCACGAGAAGCCGGTCAACCAGCTGTTCCTGCGCAACCAGATCACCCGGTTCTCCGAGGCGGGCAACGCGGTCTCCCTGGCCGGGCGGATCACCAACCCGCTCGGCGTGATCCCCGAAGGCGCGAAGCTGAAGGCCGAGCTGGAGTTCAGCGCCCGCCGGCGCAGCCTCCAGTCGTTCACCTTCCCGGTGCAGACGGTGCGCCACGACGGCGACGCCATCGCCTGGGAGACCACCGCGGACATCACCGCGCAGCTGCGCCCGCTGGGCATCGTCGACACCATCTGGGACGTCCGGCTGTCCCTGGACGTCAACGGGGCCCGCACCACGACCCGGCTCACCGTCTCCGACACCGAGCTGGCCGGCGGCCCGCTGCCGGTCCGGCCGCGGCTGACCCGGATGGTCGCCGACCACATCGAGCCGCACGCCTCCTCCAAGGGGCACCTGGCGTTCCGCCTGATCAGCGAGAGCCGCAACGCCGAGCGCGTCCAGGAGCTCATCGCCAAGGGCGTGCGCGGCAAGCCGGGCACGCTGGCCAAGAACGGCTTCCGCAAGGCGAAGGCGCTGCGCAAGACCCTCACCTCCGGGGACAGCAAGCTCCGGGCGTACCACGAGGTGTTCAGCCGGCTGCCGATCAAGAAGCGCACGGTGGTCTTCGAGAGCCACCTGGGCAAGCAGTACAGCGACAGCCCGCGCGCCATCTACGAGGAGATGCGCCGGCAGGGCCTGGAGTTCGAGGCGATCTGGTCGTACGCCGGGTCCCCGAAGGACTTCCCCAAGGACGCGACCCTCGTCAAGCGCTGGTCGCTCCAGTACCTCAAGGCGCTCGCGCAGGCCGAGTTCTGGGTGGACAACCAGAGCTACCCGCTCAAGCTCACCAAGCGCCCCGAGACCACCTACATCCAGACCTGGCACGGCTCGGCGCTGAAGAACATGGGCTTCGACCAGCCCTCGCTCAAGGCGCAGACGCGCCAGCAGCAGGCCGAGCAGCAGGAGTCGCTGGACCGCTTCGACCGGTTCCTGTGCCGGACCGAGCACGACGCGCGGACCCTGGCCAAGGCGTTCCGCCTCAAGGAGAAGACGCTGCTGCGGGTCGGCTACCCGCGCAACGACGTGCTCGTCAAGGCCCGGCAGCGGGAGGCCGAGCTGGGCCGCCGGGAGCGCGGTGCGCTCGCGGCGGAGCTGGGCATTCCGGCCGACAAGACCGTGCTGCTGTACGCGCCGACGTTCCGCAAGGCGGGGGGCCGGCACGGCCGGTTCGCCCTCCCCTTCGACGTGGAGCGCTTCGCCGACGAGTTCGGCGACCGCTACGTCCTGCTCGTGCGCTCGCACTACCTCAACCACGTGGTGCTGCCGCCGACGGTGCAGGGCCGGGTCATCGACGTATCGGCACGGCACGACATCAGCCCGATCCTGGAGCTGGCGGACGGTCTGGTCACCGACTATTCCTCGGTGATGTTCGACTACGCGCTGCTCGACCGGCCGCTGATGTTCTTCACCTACGACTACGACGAATATGTGCACGAGGGCCGCGGAACGTACTTCGATCTGCTGGAGCACGCGCCGGGCCCGGTAGTGCGCACCGAGGAAGATTTCTTCGAGACCATGCAGTCTTTCGAGACCCAGCAGCTGGAATACGCCAAGGACCGCAAGGAATTCGTCGCCAAGTTCGGGGAATACGACCGGGGCGACGCCGCACAGAGCATCGTCGACCAGTTCTTTGCGCAGTGGAGCCGTTGATGACCAAGTCGAACGCAGCCGGGCCGCGGGACATCTTCTTCGTCTCCAACAGCGTCAACGAGCTGGGCGGTATCACCAGTTGGTCGCACCAGATGGCGCGCCTGTTCGTCGAGCAGGGCCATCGCGTGCACGTCGTCGGCATCGTGCCGCCGCCCGAGGGGCGGGTCCACGAGCTGGCCGCCGATCTGCCGTACGAGACCACCACGCTCTACGACGTTCATCCGCCGAGCGTCCGCCCCGTACGCGGCCTCAAGGACAAGCTGAACCTCGTCGAGCAGCGCCGGCGGACCGCCCGCGAGGCCGGGATGCACGAGCAGGCGGCCAAGATGAGCGCGCTGTTCCGGGCGGCCCGGCCGGGCGGGATCGTGATCGTCACGCAGGTGTGGGCGATGGAGTGGGTCGCGCTCGCCGACACCGCGGGCCTCGCGGTCATCGGAATGAGCCACGAGTCCTTCGAGACCTGCCGCCGGTCGTCCCGCTTCGCACGCGTCAAGCGGTTTTACCAGGACGTCGACCGGATGTTGCCGCTCACCCGTGAGGACGCCGACCAGTGGATCCGGCAGCGGATGGACAACGTCGGCTTCATGCCGAACCCGCTGCCGTTCTTCCCTGACGTCCCCTCGGACCGGTCCCGGAAGGTCGTGGCCAGCATCGGCCGGCTCCACGAGGAGAAGGGCGTGGACCTTCTCCTGGAGGCATGGGCCAAGGTCGCCTCGCAGCACCCGGACTGGACGCTGCGGATCTACGGCTCCGGTGAGGAGGCCGACGCGCTGCGCAAGCAGGCGGCCGAGCTCGGGGTGACCAATTCGGTCGAGTGGATGGGCCGGACCAGCGATGTGGCCGGGGCGCTGCGCGAGAGCGCCGTCTTCGCGCTGAGCTCGCGCGGTGAGGGCTTCCCGCTCGCCCCCATGGAGGCGATGGCCACCGCCGTGCCGTGTGTGGCGTTCGACGTGGCGCCGGGCGTCCGCGAGATCATCACGGACGGTACGGACGGCTTCCTGGCGCCTCCGGGCAACGTCACCGAATTCGCCCGGCACCTGGACGCACTGATGTCCGACAAGGAACTGCGGGACACGATGGGCGAAGCGGCCCGTGAGAACATCCAGCGGTTCTCCACCGACGAGATTGTCGGCCGCTGGGAGGCGCTGTTCGCGCTCGTGGAGCGCTGAGCCGACTCGGCACCGAACGCCGCGGGCCGCCGGTTTTCACCGGCGGCCCGTTCTCGTTGAAAATTCAGGTACGTGCTGGTCTTTGTCCCCGCTGCTCGCGGGGAGTGCCCGGAGCCGGACTTGAACCGGCACGGCCCGTAGGCCAGCGAGGTTTAAGCTCGCCGTGTCTGCATTCCACCATCCGGGCTTGGGGTCCCCCATGCCGCCTCAAAGAAGGCAGCACGAGCGTAGCCCGCAGCGCACACGGCAGATCGGCCGCTCATCCCGAGGTTGTCTTATTTTATTGGCAACTGAGGGTGCATCAGCCACCGCCCGAGCCCCCGGCACATGCCTGATGCCCATGTTCGGCGTTACATACCACGGCGAAATTCGACCCCGAATTGACGGAAAGTCGACGCCCCTGTGGAGACCCTCCGGTCGGCTGCCCGGCCAGGGCGGCACCGCCCGCCGGGCGCCCCGGAAGCCGTCACGGCATCAGGGCCGGACTCATACCCAGGGATGACGGAGGCGTTGTCGGCTAATCCCCTGGGGTGGTTCAAGGACGGTCACACGGGTTGACGTCCCGGCCCCTTTCCCTGCCGGACGATGGAAGCCGTTGTTCTTCTGCCCGCTTCCCCGGCCGCCCGGCCGGCGCGGAGCGGCCGGTCCCCGTCCGACAGGAGCCCCTTCCCGTGACCACCACCCACTCCGGCGTCACCACCGCCGGCCGCAGCACCGCGGTGGCCGCCCGCGCCACGGATCTCTCCAAGGTCTACGGACAGGGCGAGACCCAGGTGGTCGCCCTGGACGCGGTCTCCGTCGACTTCCGCCAGGCCCAGTTCACCGCGATCATGGGCCCCTCGGGGTCCGGCAAGTCGACGCTGATGCACTGCATGGCCGGCCTGGACTCCATCTCCGGCGGCTCCGCGCGGATCGGCGACATCGAGCTGACCGGTCTGAAGGACAAGAAGCTCACCCAGCTGCGGCGCGACAAGATCGGCTTCATCTTCCAGGCGTTCAACCTCCTCCCGACGCTGACCGCGCTGGAGAACATCACCCTGCCCATGGACATCGCGGGCCGTAAGCCGGACCGCGTCTGGCTGGACCGCGTCGTGGAGACCGTCGGCCTGTCCGGCCGGCTCAAGCACCGCCCCAGCCAGCTCTCCGGCGGCCAGCAGCAGCGCGTCGCGGTCGCCCGCGCGCTGGCCTCCCGGCCCGAGATCATCTTCGCGGACGAGCCCACCGGAAACCTCGACTCCCGCTCCGGCGCCGAGGTCCTGGGCTTCCTGCGCAACTCCGTGCGCGAGCTGGGCCAGACCGTGGTGATGGTGACCCACGACCCCGTCGCCGCGTCGTACGCGGACCGCGTCATATTCCTCGCCGACGGCCGGATCGTCGACGACATGCCCGACCCCAGCGCCGACATGGTGCTGGAGCGGATGAAGGGCTTCGACGCCAAGGGCCGTACGAGCTGACCGGCAGCAGCCGCCCCCGCCACCCCGGACCTCTCCTCCAGGACTGACCACCCATGTTCCGTACCGCCTTGCGCAATGTGCTCGCGCACAAGGCCCGGCTGCTGATGACCGTTCTCGCCGTGATGCTCGGCGTGGCCTTCGTCTCCGGCACCCTGGTCTTCACCTCGACCATCTCCGACGCGTTCCAGTCGAGCTCCCAGAAGGGCTTCGACAACGTCGACGTCGCCATCCAGCGACACTCCTCCGACCCCGCGGCCGGCGCCCCCGGCGCGCCCGGCGCGTCCTCCCCACTCGACCAGAAGCTGCTCGACAAAGCCGCCCGGCTGCCCGGTGCCGCCTCCGCCACCGGCACCGTCTCCGGCTTCACCGCCATCGCCGACAAGAGCGGCAAGCTGATCGGCGACGGCTTCTCGACCCGCGGCGGCAACTACTTCCCCGGCAAGGAGGGCAAGGACGCCCGCTATCCGATGCGGGACGGCGCCGCTCCCAAGGGCGCCGACCAGTTCGCGCTGGACGCCCACACCGCGGACCGGGCCGGCTACAAGGTCGGCGACACCGTCCGGATATCCGTCGACGGGCCGGTCCGCGAGCAGAAGCTGACCGGCGTCTTCACCACCGACGACGGCACGGTCGCGGCCGGCGGCAGCCTCGCGCTGTTCGACACCGCCAGCGCCCAGAAGATGTTCGCGGCGCCCGGCGAGTTCAGCGAGATCGACGTCAAGGCCGCGCCGGGTACGTCCCAGACGGCCCTGAAGGACGCGGTCGAGAAGGTGCTGCCCAAGGAGGGCGCCGAGGCGACCACGGGCAAGCAACTCGCCGACGAGCAGGCCAAGATGATCGCCCAGAGCATGGACGGCATGAAGACCGGCCTGCTGGCCTTCGCCGGTATCGCGCTCTTCGTCGGCGTCTTCATCATCGCCAACACCTTCACCATGCTGGTCGCCCAGCGCACCAGGGAGCTGGCGCTGATGCGCGCGGTCGGCGCCAGCCGCCGCCAGGTGACCCGCTCGGTGCTGATCGAGGCGTCCGTGGTCGGCGCGGTGGCCGCGGTGACGGGCCTGGTGGCCGGTATCGGCATCGGCGCCGGACTGCGCGCGCTGATGAGCAGCACCGGCGCGAGGGTGCCGGACGGCCCGCTGGTGATCTCGCCGTCCACGATCGTCACGTCCCTGCTGGTCGGCATCGTCGTGACGGTCCTGGCCGCCTGGCTGCCGGGCCGGCGCGCCGCGAAGATCCCGCCGGTCGCCGCGATGAACAGCGTGCACGCCACCGCCACCACCAAGTCGCTGGTGGTCCGGAACACCATCGGCGCGCTGTTCGCCGGAGCCGGTACGGCCGCGGTCCTGGTCGCCACGGGCATGTCCGACGGCAAGGCCACCATGGCCGCGGGTGCCGCGCTGCTGCTGATCGGCGTGTTCATCCTGACGCCGCTGCTGTCCCGCCCGCTGATCGCCCTCGCCGCCCCCGTGCTGCGGCTGTTCGGGATCTCCGGCGTCCTCGCCCGGCAGAACGCGGTCCGTAACCCGCGCCGGACCGCTGCCACGGCCTCCGCGCTGATGGTCGGGCTGACCCTGATCACCGGCCTGACGGTGATCGCGGGCAGCGTGCAGCAGGGCATCGACAAGATGGCCACCGCCTCGCTGAAGGCCGACTACGTGGTCTCCATGGCGAGCCGGACGCCGCTCTCCCCCGACGTGGCGAAGCAGATCGCCGGCCTGGACGAGGTCACCGCGTCCAGCCCGCTGCGCAACTCCGCGTCCCGTATCGGCACCGGCACCGAGTATCTGACCGGCGTCAACGGCAAGGACTTCGGCAAGCTCACCTCGCTCGACTTCACCTCGGGCGCCCTCGGGACCCTCAGCGGCGACCGCGCCGTCGTCGACGACAGCACCGCGAAGAGGAAGGGCTGGCACACCGGCTCCCGCCTGCCGGTGACCTTCGAGGACGGCAAGCAGGGCACGCTCACCGTCGCGGGCGTCTACAAGGGCAACGAGATGATCCGCGGCATCATCCTCGACAACGCCACCCTCGCCCCGCACCAGAAGCACATCACCGATATGCAGGTGATGGTCAAGACCAAGGGCGGTGCGACCGCGGCGTCCAAGGACAAGCTGGTCACGGCGCTCGGCAAGAACCCGGCGATCACCGTCGCGGACAAGAAGGACGTCTCCGACGCCATCGCCCAGGTCTTCACCCTGATGCTGAACATGCTCTACGGCCTGCTGGCCATGGCCGTGATCGTCGCGGTGCTCGGCGTCATCAACACCCTGGCGATGTCGGTCTTCGAACGGGCGCAGGAGATCGGCATGCTGCGCGCCATCGGTCTGGACCGCCGCGGCATCAAGCGGATGGTGCGCCTGGAGTCGCTGGTGATCTCGCTCTTCGGCGGGGTGCTGGGCATCGGCCTGGGCGTGTTCTTCGGCTGGGCGGCCGGTGAGCTGATCGGCGGCTCGCTGCCGACGTACCAACTGGTGCTGCCCTGGGGCCGGATGGGCGTCTTCCTCGCCATGGCCGCCGTCGTGGGCGTCCTGGCCGCGCTCTGGCCGGCGCGCCGGGCGGCCCGGCTGAACATGCTCCAGGCGATCAAGGCCGAGTAGTCACAGCAGGCGGAGCAGGCGGGGTCGGCGGGGCGGCCTGCGCGCGCCACCCGGACGGCCCGAGGGCCCCGGTACCACGGCATCCGTGGCACCGGGGCCCTCGGTCGTACGCGGCCGGCCGCGGCCCTCCCCGGGCCGCGGCGGGCCCGGGTTTCAGCCTCGCCAGTCGCGCGCCCGCAGGTGCAGGCCGGAGGCGCCGGAGTCCGGTGTGCGGACCGCCAGCACCTGGTTGACCCCTATGCGGTTCCGCTCGAACGACAGCGCACACGCGGCCATGTAGAGCCGCCAGACCCGGGCCCGCCCGGGGGACGTGAGGCGAACTGCCGCCGCCCAGTGCGCCTCCAGGTTGGCGACCCACTGCCGCAGCGTCAGCGCGTAGTGCTCCCGGATCGCCTCCATGTCGCGCACCTCGAAGCCGGCCTCCTCCAGCTGGCCGGCGGTCCGCCCCACCGGCGCCAGCTCGCCGTCCGGGAAGACATAGCGGTCGATGAACTCGTCGACGCGGTACGTCTCCTCGTCGGCCAGCGGGCGGCGGGCGATCTGGTGGTTGAGCAGCCGCCCGCCGGGCTTCAGCAGGGCGTACAGGGAACTCGCGTACTCCGCGTACCGGGCCCGGCCGACGTGCTCGGCCATCCCGATCGAGGAGATCGCGTCGAACGGCTCGTCGTGGATCTCGCGGTAGTCCTGCACCCGGATCTCGATCCGGTCGGCGAGCCCGGCGTCGGCGATCCGCTTCCGGGCGTAGGTGGCCTGCTCCTCGGAGAGCGTGATCCCGACCGCCCGTACGCCGTACTCGCGGGCGGCGTGCAGCACCATCGAGCCCCAGCCGCAGCCCACGTCCAGCAGCCGCTGGCCCTCCTTGAGGCCGAGCTTGCGGCAGATCAGGTCGAGCTTGTCGCGCTGGGCGTCCTCCAGGGAGGCGGCGCCGCCTTCACCGGTCCCCCAGTACGCGCAGGAGTAGACCATCGACGGGCCGAGCACCAGCTCGTAGAAGTCGTTGCCGACGTCGTAGTGGTGGCTGATGGCCGCCTTGTCGCGCAGCAGGGTGTGCAGCGGGCCGCGGTGCCGCCGGGCCTCCTCGGCGGGCGGGGCGGGCGGGACGGGGGGCCCGGCCAGGGACAGCAGTTCCCGGGCGGCGGCGCGGATCCCGGGGCGGGCCAGGGCCCGCAGGGCGGCGGCGCGCTGCGGCTTGGGGGCGGCGGTGCCGCGCTCCCAGATCAGTCCGGCGAGGCGGTCGAGCGCTTCGAAGAGGTCGCCGTCGATGTCGATGTCGCCGGCCACCCAGGCGCGGGCCAGGCCCAACTCGCCCGGTTTGAACAGCAGTCGGCGCAGCGCGCGGCGGTTGCGGACCACGAGCACGGGTGCCCCCGGCGGGCCGGACTCGCTACGGTCCCAGGCGCGGATCCGCACCGGGAGCGGGGCTCCCAGCACCTCCTCGGCGAGCTTGGTGAGCCGTCCAGCGGCGTCGGCCATGTCGCACACCTCCGTGTTGACGAGTCGGGCAAAGAAGTTTCACCCACCACGTAAACGCCAAGTGGGCGCCCAGTTAGTCCCGTTCGCCAGCAAGAGAACCGCAATGCGCCCGGTTTCCGCCACACCGGACACGCCAAAGGGCGCCCGCCCCACGGATGGCGGACGCCCTTCGGGCTGGTCGGAGTACCCGACCGGAGAATTCAGGAAGCCTTGGCCTTCGGCTTGTCGCCACCGGTCGCGGCGGCCGGGGCCGGCGCCGGCTTGGCCGCCTCGTAGAACTCCTCGCGGGGGTTCTCCATGGCGCCGAGCGAGACCACCTCGCGCTTGAGGAACATGGCGAGGGTCCAGTCGGCGAAGACCCGGATCTTGCGGTTGAACGTCGGCATCGCCATGCCGTGGTACCCGCGGTGCATGTACCAGGCGAGACGGCCCTTGAGCTTGATCTTGGTCTTGCCCATGACGATCATCGCGACGCCCTTGTGCAGCCCCAGACCGGCCACCGCACCCTTGTTGGCGTGGCTGTATTCCTTCTGCGGGAAGCCGCGCATACCGGACACGACGTTGTCGCCGAGGACCTTGGCCTGCCGCAGCGCGTGCTGCGCGTTCGGCGGGCACCAGGCGTTCTCGTTGCCGGCCCTGCGGCCGACCATGTCGGGGACCTGCGCGTTGTCGCCGGCCGCCCAGATGTAGTCGGTGCCCTGCACCTGGAGGGTGGCGGCGGTGTCGACGTGGCCGCGCGGGCCGAGCGGCAGGCCGAAGCGGGACAGCACCGGGTTCGGCTTGACGCCGGCGGTCCACACGATGGTGTTGGAGAGCACCTCCAGGCCGTTGTCCAGGACGACGTTGCCGTCGACGCAGGACTTCATGCTGGTCTTGAGGTAGATCTCGACGCCCCGGGACTCCAGGTGCTCCTTGCCGTAGGCGCCGAGCTTCGGACCGACCTCGGGGAGGATCTTGTCCGCGACGTCGACCAGCAGGAAGCGCATGTCCTCGCGCTTGACGTTCTTGTAGATCTTCGCGGCGTCGCGGGCCATGTCCTCGACCTCGCCGACGGTCTCCGCACCCGCGAAGCCGCCGCCGACGAAGACGAAGGTCAGCGCCTTGCGGCGGACCTCCTCGTCGGTGGTCGAGTCGGCCTTGTCCAGCTGCTCCAGGACGTGGTTGCGCAGGCCGATGGCCTCCTCCACGCCCTTCATGCCGATGCCGTTCTCGGCCAGGCCGGGGATCGGGAAGGTACGGGAGACCGCACCCATCGCGATGACCAGGTAGTCGAAGGGCAGCTCGTACGCCTCGCCGACCAGCGGGGCGACGGTGGCGACCTTGCGGTCCTGATCGATGGTGGTGACCCGGCCGGTGAGGACCTCCGCCGTGGGCAGCACGCGTCGCAGCGGGACCACGACGTGGCGGGGAGAGATGCTGCCGGCCGCAGCTTCAGGGAGGAAGGGCTGGTACGTCATGTACGAGCGCGGGTCGACGACCGTGACGGTCGCCTCGCCGTACCGCATCTTCTTCAGAATGCGGCGCGCCGCGTACAGGCCAACGTACCCACCGCCTACAACGAGGATCCTGGGACGCTCCGTGGTGCTCATGCAATCGAGTATCCACCCCCACATGGGGGGTTGCTCGTGAGCCCCTTCACAAGGATGTAGGAGGCGTCTGCTACACTCCGCCGGCTCCGTGACCGACGCCATAGCGAAGTTGGGGAACCACGGTGTAACGCGACACGTTGGAGACCCCTGTTGATCAGGGCTTGTCCCGCCTCGCGCCGCCGAACCACCCCTCGTGCGCACACTCGCGTAACACGCCGGAGACACACCGAAGACCGGGCAATTCGCGGGCGGGAGGGTCCTAGGACCTTCGAATGAGGGTCGGATGGACAGATAGTTCGCCCATGAGGCGGGTTTTTCATGTGAAGGATTTCACGAACTTTCTTTCCGGCGCCCCGTCCGGAACCCCTGCAACCCGCCTGAAGGCCGCTCAGACGGCGTCCGACCCGCTCAAAATCCCGCTCGCCGGGGGCGGTTGCCGCGCCGGACACCGCCCGGCGGCACCGGCCGCCGGAACGGTCCCCGGCGCGGCGAGCCGGCCGGGGCGGGGGTCAGACCATGCTCCAGGCGATGCCGTCCAGAATGTCGTGTTCGCTGACGACGACCTCCTCGGCGTCGATACGTTCCATGATCGACAGGAGGACGAGGGCGCCGGCGCCGATCACGTCGACCCGGCCGGGGTGCATGACCGGGCTGGCCGCGCGTTCGGCGTGGGTGGAGGTGAGCAGGTCCTCGGTGATCTCGCGGACCTTGGCCAGGGAGATCCGGGAGTGGTGGATGGCCGCGGAGTCGTAGTGGTCCAGGCCGAGGGCGATGGCGGCGACGGTGGTCACCGAGCCGGCCAGGCCGACCAGGGTGGCGGCCTCGCTCAGCGGGACGGTCTCCTCGGCATGGTCCAGGGCCGCGGCGATGTCCGCCTTTATGGCGGTGATCTGGCCGGCGGTCGGCGGGTCGCTGATCTCCCCGTGGTGGACGAGGTGGCGCTCGGTCATCCGGACGCAGCCGACGTCGACGGAGCGGGCCGCCCGTACGGACCCGTCGCCGAGGACGAACTCGGTCGAGCCGCCGCCGATGTCCACGACCAGGTAGGGCAGCGCGATATGGGGGTGGCCGGTCAGTTCCCGGGTGGCGCCGGTGAAGGAGAACTCCGCCTCCTGGTCGCCGGTGATCACCTCGGGCTCGACGCCCAGGATGTCGACGACACCGCGGACGAAGTCCTCGCGGTTCTCCGCGTCCCGGGAGGCGGAGGTCGCCACGAACCGGAGCTGCTCGGCGCCCAGGCCCTTGATCACCGCGGCGTACTCGCGGCAGGCCGCGAAGGTGCGCTCCAGCGCCTCGGGGGCCAGCCGGCCGGTCCGGTCGACGTCCTGGCCCAGCCGGACGATCTGCATCCGGCGGTCCAGTTCCTTGAGTTCACCGGTGCCGGGGTCCAGGTCGGCGACGAGCAGCCGGATGGAGTTGGTACCGCAGTCGATGGCGGCGACCCGCTTCACTTGGCGTCTCCTTCGGGGGCGTCGGGGGTTTCCGAGGTGTACCGGGTCGCGGCGGCCGGGGACTTCGCGCCCTCCGGTGCGTCCGCGCACGGGGACACGCACGGGCCCTTGCGCCACCACTCCGGGAGCATCGCGAGGGCCTCGTCGCCGAGCGGGTTGACGCCGGGCCCGGCCGCCAGCGAGTGGCCGACGAGCACATGCAGGCACTTGACCCGGTCGGGCATACCGCCCGCGCTCGGGAAGCCCTGGAGCACCTCGATGTCGTCCCGGCGCCGGATGTAGTCCTCGTGGGCCGCGCGGTAGGCGGCGGCCAGTTCCGGGTCGGCCGCCAGCCGCTCGGTCATCTCCTTCATCACGCCGTTGGCCTCCAGCGTGCCGATCGCGGAGGCCGCGCGCGGGCAGGTGAGGTAGTAGAGCGTGGGGAAGGGCGTGCCGTCCTCCAGGCGCGGCGCGGTCTCGACGACGTCCGGCTGCCCGCAGGGGCAGCGGTGCGCGATGGTGCGCAGGCCGCGCGGCGGGCGGCCGAGCTGCTCCTTGAAAGCGGCGATGTCCGCGGCGGTGGGCTCGGTGGGCTCGGTCTGGGGCGGAGGCGTTTCCATGGGCGCTTTCGGTGAGGGCGGCGGATTCTGGTCCGGTCGCGGCGGGGCCGGGCGGGGCGGCGGGCCGCCCCGGGGGCCGGTCGGCCGCCGGGCTCGGTGCGCACCGCCGCGGGGTCGTGCGGGTGGGGCCGTGCGGACGGTCCCGGTGTCGACAGTACGGGCTACCGCCGGTCCGCGGCGTCGACCCCGTCCCACAGCTTCTCGTACCAGGGCGGCTGCGCCGCCGCCGACCCCTTCTGCGCCGCGCGCACGCCGGAGCCGTCCTGGACGGTGTAGGCGGTCTCGCCCGGCATGACGTAGTGCAGATGCCGGCGGGCCTGCTGCCGGACGAACTCCGGGTCCTGCCAGCGGGCCTTCTCGTCGCGCAGCCGGTTCAGCTCGGCGCCGGCGTCCTGGGCCTTGCGGCGCTGGTCGGCGATGTCCGAACGCTGGGAGATGTACTGCCTTATCGGGTAGGCGAGGGCGACGACCAGGGAGCACATCACCAGCGCGAGCAGGGCGGCGCGGCCGGTGAGGCGGTTGCGCCGGGGGCGGCGCTTCGCACGGTAGACGCGGGCGGCGGCCTGTTCGCCGAGCGCCTTGAGCCGGGTCGCGGTGGAGAACCGGTCCGCGGGCACGTGGCCTCGCCTCCCCTTCAGATTCCGTCGTGCCGCCGTGTCGCCACAACGACGTACGTCCCCGGCAACGGTACGGGACCGGTGCCGGGGACGGACGGAAGACGTACGGACGCTGCCGCGGGCTGCGGCCGTCAGCCCTTGAAACGGGGGACCGCCGAGCGTTTCAGGGCGTCAGCCCTTGAAACGCGGGAAGGCGCTGCGGCCCGCGTACACCGCGGCGTCGTCGAGGATCTCCTCGATGCGCAGCAGCTGGTTGTACTTGGCGACGCGCTCGGAGCGGGCCGGGGCGCCGGTCTTGATCTGGCCGCAGTTGGTGGCGACCGCGAGGTCGGCGATGGTGACGTCCTCGGTCTCGCCGGAGCGGTGCGACATCATGCACTTGAAGCCGCTGCGCTGGGCCAGCTCGACGGCGTCCAGGGTCTCGGTCAGCGAGCCGATCTGGTTGACCTTCACCAGCAGGGCGTTGGCGGAGCCCTCCTCGATGCCGCGGGCCAGGCGCTCCGGGTTGGTGACGAAGAGGTCGTCGCCGACCAGCTGCACCTTGGCGCCGAGCTTGTCGGTGATGACCTTCCAGCCGGCCCAGTCGTCCTCGAACAGCGGGTCCTCGATGGAGACCAGCGGGTAGGCCGCCACCAGCTCCTCGTAGTACTCGGTCATCTCGGCGGCCGAGCGCTCCTTGCCCTCGAACTGGTACTTGCCGTCCTTGTAGAACTCGGAGGCGGCGACGTCCAGCGCCAGCGCGATGTCCTGGCCGGGGGCGTAGCCCGCCTGCTTGACGGCCTCCAGGATGAGGTCGAGGGCCTCGCGGTTGGAGCCGAGGTTGGGGGCGAAGCCGCCCTCGTCGCCGAGGCCGGTGGACAGGCCGCGCTCCTTGAGGACCTTCTTGAGGGTGTGGTAGACCTCCGCGCCCCAGCGCAGCGCCTCGGAGAAGGACTCCGCGCCGATCGGGGCGATCATGAACTCCTGGATGTCCACGTTGGAGTCGGCGTGCGAGCCGCCGTTCAGGATGTTCATCATCGGGACGGGCAGGATGTGCGCGTTCGGGCCGCCCAGGTAGCGGAACAGCGGCAGGTCGCTGGCCTCGGCGGCGGCGTGCGCGACGGCGAGGGAGACGCCGAGGATGGCGTTGGCGCCGAGCGAGCCCTTGTTGTCGGTGGCGTCCAGGTCGAACATCGCCTGGTCGATCAGCCGCTGCTCGGTCGCGTCGTAGCCGACGAGCTCCGGGCCGATCTGCTCGATGACGGCCAGTACGGCCTTCTCGACGCCCTTGCCCAGGTAGCGGTTCGGGTCGCCGTCGCGGAGCTCGATGGCCTCGAAGGCACCGGTCGAGGCACCGGACGGCACGGCGGCACGGCCGGTGCTGCCGTCGTCGAGGCCGACCTCGACCTCGACCGTGGGATTACCTCGCGAGTCGAGAATTTCGCGGGCTACGACGACGTCGATGGACGGCACGTTGTCTCCTTCATGGGTGTCTGGAGGTCTCGGCATGAGCCTAACGGCCCCGGACGGATCCGCTCGCCCTCGGCCCGCTCCGTGGGACGGAAAAACCCAACAAGCAGCCCAAAATCCCAGTTCACGGAAGGTTCGGGCAGATTGTTCGCTGAGCGGGGAAACCGGCGGAAGGCGGTCGTCGGGCAGGCTGCGCGACGCCGTGGAAGCGACGCCGTGGAAAGGAGCCCTGGAAGCGACGTCATGGAGAAGCCCCGCCGCGGCGCGCTCGGGGGAAGTACGCGCCGGGGCGGGGCAGACTCGGACGGCCGGTCCGGGTCCGGCTCATGTCCGGCTCGGGGAGCCGGACCGGCCGAAGCGGCTCAGATGCTGAGCTTCTGACCCGGGAAGATCAGGTTCGGGTTGCCGCCGACGACGGACTTGTTGGCCGCGTACAGCGACTTCCAGTTGGTGCCGTGCGCCTTGGCGATCTTGGCGAGGGTGTCGCCGGCCTTCACGGTGTAGGTCTCACCGGAGCGGTGCGAGTGCTGCGGGGCCGGCTGGGCCTTCTCGCGGACCGGGGCGGACTTCTTGGTGGTGCCCTCGGACTTCTTGTGGGTCTCGGTGGTGCCCTGGCTCTTCTTGGCGGCGGAGCCGGACGGGTCGACGTCGGCGGCCGGGCCACCGGCGGTCAGGTTGCCGGCACCGGCGCAGGACCAGGCACCCGGGCCCTGGATGGCGAGCAGCTTCTCGGCGACGGCGATCTGCTGGGCCTTGGTGGCCAGGTCGGCGCGGGCCGCGTACTTGGTGCCACCGGCGGCGGCCCAGCTGGAGTTCGAGAACTGGAGGCCACCGTAGTAGCCGTTGCCGGTGTTGATCGACCAGTTGCCGCCGGACTCGCACTGGGCGACCTTGTCCCAGGTGGCGACCGAGGCGGCGGAGGCGGAGGTGGCGCCCATCAGCGGGACGGCGACGGCGGCACCGGCGACACCGGCGAGGGTGGCGACGCGGACGGCCTTGGAGCTGCGGCGGTGCTTGCCCTTGTTGATCAGCATGGTGCGTTCGTTTCCTCACCGACGCCTACGAGGTGAGCTGTCGGGTTCGGGCCATGTGAGTTGCCCGGCCGTGTGTGCTGCACACACGGCTTCACCCCAAGCCGGCTGACCCGCTCTCACGGGCGGGGCCGGCACTTACCTTGGGTCCCCCGCTCCTGCCTTCGGCGCTTGCGCGTCGGTTCCCCCGACCGCCGGCAGGATTCGGCGTGCGATCGAAGAGCTCGCTTTGGCGAGCGGTCCTGACCGTAAGCAGTAATCCTCTTGGTGTTCAAACCCCATGCTCTGAACCAAGTTGACCGTTTTTGATCACCAGGGTGGGCATTTCCGCAGGTCGGCACCGGTATGGCAACGGGGGGCGGGCCATGGCCCGCCCCCCGCAACGAGAGCCTTGTCTCACTTTGGAGAAAAGGGACGAACCGCCGGTAACTACCCTTCCCCGTGCCCGAGATCGAGCAGCTGACCTGGGCGAATCAGGTCCGCGTCGGCACCGACGACGTCCTTGTTGCGGTCGTAGAGCGCGGTCCAGCCGCCGGGCAGATCATGGCTGCCGGCGATGGCTGACAGGGTGTCACCCGGGCGTACGAGGTAGCGGTCGGCAGCGGCCGGGGGCGTGTCGTGCGCGTCACCGCCGCGGGAGGCGTGACCGTCCGAGGAGCGGTCGGGGTCGCCGCCCCGGCCCTCGTCACGGCCCGCACCGGCGCCCTTGCCGTCGTCCCCGCGGCCGTCCCCAGTGCCGTCCCCGCTGCCGCGCTTGCCGCCGTTCTTGCCGTTGCCGTTGCCGTTGCCCTTGCCCTCGCCGTCGTCCGGGGCGCCGCGGTGCTTGCCCCGGCCGGGCGGCGCGGACGGAGTCGGCCGGTCGTCGCCGGGCGTCGGAGAGGCGGAGCCGGACGGCGACGGGGTCGGGGTTGCCGACGGGCCGGTGGGGTCGGTGGGGTGGTCGCCCTTGTCGCCGTGATCGCCGTGGTCACCCCAGTCGCCGTGGTCACCGTGATCGCCCTGGTTACCCCGGTCGCCGTTGTCACCCTGGTTGCCCTGGTTGCCCTGGTTGCCCTGATCGCCGTTGTCCGCGGATCCCGGGGAGTCGGGCCCGGGCGCCGAACCGGACGGGCCGGCGGTGCCCGAGTCGTCGTCCGACCCGTCGGAGGGGTCGGCGGTGTGGGAGTGCGACGGGCGCGGGGAGGGCCGGGTCGTGCTGCCGGGGTTCACGTCCGGCGCCCGGCCGTCCTTGGCGAGGCCGGCGTTGCCCGCGCAGCCGGGGAAGGCGTCGGGGCCGCGGTCGTCGAGTATGGACTCGGCCACGGCGATCTGCTGGGCGCGGCTGGCGAGGTCGGGGCGGGAGGCGTAGGCCGAGCCGCCGTAGCCGTCCCACATCTCCTGGGTGAGCTGGAGGCCGCCGTAGAAGCCGTTGCCCGCGTTCGCGCTCCACACGCCGCCGCTCTCGCACTGGGCGACCTTGTCCCAGGTGCCGGTGTCGGCGGCGTGGGCGCCGCTCGCGGCGAACAGGGGCAGGGCGAGGCCCGCGCCGGTTACTCCTGCCGTGACAAAAATGGCCGGTGCTTGACGGGGTCGACGATGCCGGCCGTTCCCGGAACGCATGCGGTTGCCTTTCGCGCGGCGGTTGAGTTGTCGGATCGGCGCCGGAGCGGCCCCGACCGGTCCGCCGGGTTCTGCCGTCGGTCCGGCCGCCGGTCGAACACTCGACCGCGATCGTCCGTGGAAAGGTAACCGGGGTCACGGGTAGTCACAAGTCGGTGTAGCGGAGATCACGTGTAGGTCACGCAGCTGACGTCATGTCAGATGCGGGCGGTCGCGGCGCCCTTCGCCGGTCAGCGGACCTCCGGCGTGAACTCCACCGGCAGGGACCGCAGTCCGCGCATGATGAGCCCGCCACGCCAGCGCAGATCGTCCGGTTCCACCGCAAGTCGGATGTCCGGGAGCCGGGTCAGCAGGGTCGCGAGCGCGGTCTGCCCTTCGAGGCGGGCCAGCGGCGCGCCGAGGCAGTAGTGGATGCCGTGCCCGTACCCCAGGTGCGGGTTGTCACGCCGGGTGAGGTCGAGCACGTCCGGCTCGGTGAACCGCGCCGGGTCGCGGTCGGCGGCGGCCAGCACCACGAGCACCGGGTCCCCCTCGGCGATCCGCTGCCCGCCCAGCGTCAGCTCCCGGGTCGCGAACCGCCAGGTGGCCAGCTCCACGGGACCGTCGTACCGCAGCAGTTCCTCGATGCCGGTGGCGAGGAGTTCGCTGTCGCCGGCCGCCATCGACTTCTGGAGCAGCTCGCGCTGGGCGGGGTGGCGCAGGAGCGCGTAGGTGCCGTTGCCGATGAGGTTGACGGTGGTCTCGAAGCCGGCGAAGAGCAGGATGAAGGCCATCGCCGCGGCCTCGTTCTCGGTGAGGTGCTCGCCGTGGTCGGAGGCGCGGATCAGGCCGGAGATCAGGTCCTCGTCCGGGGCGGCGGTCGCGCCCAGGCCCGCCCGCTTGCTGTGGATCAGCTCGGCCAGGTACGTGCGCATCTTCTTCACCGAGCGGGCGACGCCGCCGCGCGGTCCCCCACCGTGCCCGGCTTTGGTGTGTCGCAGCATCATGCCCGCCCAGTCGCGGAAGTCGTCCTGGTCCTCGGGCGGGACACCGAGCAGGTCGCAGATCGCGTAGATCGGCAGCGGGAACGCGAACTCGTGGATCAGGTCCGCACTCCCCCGGGTCGCGAAGCCGTCGATCAGGCGGTCCGTCAACTCCTGTATGCGTGGTGCGAATTCGGCGACCCGGCGGGGCGTGAACGCCTTCGACACGAGGCGGCGCAGCCGGGTGTGGTCCGGCGGGTCGATGTTCAGCAGATGCGTCATCAGATTCGCGCTGCGCTCGCCGGGGATGCCGATCCTGCCCTTGCCGTGGGCCGCCTCGGAGTGGTGCACCGGGTTCTTGGACAGCCGCGCGTCGGCGAGCGCCTGCCGGGCGTCCACGTAGCGGGTGACCAGCCACGCCTCGACGCCGCTGGGCAGCTCCGTCCGGTGCACCGGCGCGTGCTCCCGCAGCCAGGCGTACGCCGGATACGGATCGGCGGCGAACTCCCAGGTGAAGAGGTCGGGCGCGGGGGCCGCCGCCGGGGCGGCGGGACAGCGCGCGGGACCTTCGGCGGGCGGGGCCTCGGGGCGGGCGTCGGCGTGGGCGTCGGACATCTGCTGCACATATCGACCGTAACTGGTGACGCACCCGCCCCATCCCGCCCGCGCGTCTCACCCCTGCTCGACGCCCAGCCCCTCCAGGAACGCCGCGGCGGCCGGCGACGGCCCCAGCCCGCTCCACACCACCCGCTCGGTGCGCTCCGGCGCGGGCCGTACCCGGACGATGTGCAGCCCGGTCAGCTTGCGGGCGAACGCCTCCGGCACCATGCCGATGCCGAGCCCGGCCCGGACCAGCTTCGCCAGGAACTCCACGGTGGTCACCTCGAACGCCACCTCCGACGCCAGCCCCGCCGCCCGGAACGCCTCCTCGCGCTGGCGGCGGGCCGCCGAGCCCTCGGCGTAGTCGACGAAGGTCTCGCGCGCCACCCGCGCCAGCGTCGTCCACTCCCGCCCGGCCAGCGGATGCTCCGGCGGCACCACCGCGACCAGCTCCCCGTGCGCCAGCACCTTCTCCCGTACGCCGACCGTGCGCGCCCCGGGCACCAGCCCGACGAACGCCACGTCCAGCGCGCCCTCCCGCACCCGCTCGATCAGCGGATCGCTCATCTCCATCTGGAGGCTGATCCGCACCTTCGGATACCTCGTCCGGAACGCGCCCAGCTCGCGGGCGAGATCGACGGCCTCCACGGTGGAGATCGCCCCCACCGCCAGCCGCCCGCGCACCTCGCCGGTCGCCGCGTCCACCTCGGCGCGGGCCCGCTCGGCCGCCTGGAGCGCCTGCCGGGCGACCGGTACGAAAGCTTCCCCGGCAGCGGTCAGCCGCACGCGCCGGCTCGTCCGGTCGAAGAGCCGGGCGCCCAGCTCCTTCTCCAGCCGGGCGACCTGATGGCTGAGCGCGGACTGCACCACATGGCAGCGCTCCGCGGCCCGGGTGAACCCACCGGTCTCGGCGACCGCGACGACGTACCGCATCTGCTGGAGCTCCATGCGCGCGATCGTAGGCGCGCGACCACCGGCACCCGCCGCCAGCAATCCCTCTCGATCCATCTCTTTTCACGATCGATGCGATGAAAACCATGCGTTGGACCGATGGATGGGGCAGCCCCGAGGCTGGATGCCATGAGAACCGTCGCGCCGCAGGACACCGCACCGGACACGCACGCACCGCCGCCCCACATGGGTCGCGGCACCCTGCTGCTGATGTCCGCCGCCGCCGGGCTGTCCGTCGCCGGCAACTACTTCGCCCAGCCGCTCCTGGACGTCATAGGCCACGACCTCCACCTCTCCACCGGCACCGCCGCACTGGTCGTCACCGTCGCCCAGACCGGCTACGGGCTCGGCCTGCTGCTCCTCGTCCCCCTCGGCGACCTCCTGGAACGCCGGCGGCTCGCGGTCGTCCTCTGCGCCCTGACCGCCGCCTTCCTCACCGTGACGGCGAGCGCCCCGAACGGCGCGCTGCTCCTCGCCGGCACCGCCCTGACCGGTCTGGCCTCGGTCGCCGCCCAGGTCGTCATGCCGTTCGCGGCGACCCTGGCCGCTCCCGAGGAACGCGGCCGGACCGTGGGCACCGTGATGACCGGCCTGCTGCTGGGCATCCTGCTGGCCCGTACGGCGGCCGGGCTGCTCGCCGAACTCGGCGGCTGGCGCACGGTCTACTGGGTCAACGCCGCCCTGATGCTGCTGATGGCCGTCCTGCTGCGCCTGCGCCTGCCCGCCCTCCGTACCACCGCCGGACTGCGCTATCCCGCCCTGCTCCGCTCGACTCTGGCCCTGTTCGCCCAGGAACCGGTGCTGCGCTGGCGGGCAGCGCTCGGCGCACTGACCTTCGCGGGCTTCAGCATCCTGTGGACGGCGATGGCGTTCCTGCTGTCGGGGCCCGCGTACGGCTGGCAGGAGTCGGCGATCGGGCTGCTGGGGCTGGTCGGCGCGGCCGGTTCGCTCGCCGCCTCGGTCGCCGGGCGGCTCGCGGACCGCGGGCTGGTCCACCGGGTCACCGGCGTCTGCGCGTTCCTGCTCCTCGGCTCCTGGGGACTCCTGGCGGCCGGGGGCGCGGGCGGCGGCTGGTCGCTGGCGGCGCTGCTGGCCGGCGTCATCGTGCTGGACCTCGCCGCCCACGGGGTGCACGTCAGCAACCAGAACCTGGTGTACGGGGTACGCCCCGAGGCCCGCAACCGCCTCAACTCGGCTTACATGACCAGCTACTTCGTGGGCGGCGCGGTCGGCTCCGCACTGACCTCGGTGGTGTGGAGCGTCGGCGGCTGGGGCGGCGTCTGCGCGCTGGGGGCGGGGATGGCGGTGGCTGTGGTGGGGGTTTGGCTGGTGGAGCGGCTCAGGCGGAGAACTCCCCACTCCTGACGGCCGCGACGAACGCCGACCAGGTTTGGGAGGGGAAGACCAGCGCGGGGCCGGTGGGGCGCTTGCTGTCGCGTACGGGGACGTGGGCGTGGCCGCGGGCTACTTCCAGGCATTCGCCTTGATCGCCGCCGCTGTGACTGGACTTGTACCACCCGGTGAGGATGGACGAGTCGGAGACGATGCCCTTAGTGCTGCCCATGCGCGTGTTCCTCTGCTGCCGCCCTGACGAGGGCCAGTGACTCCTGTTGCGACAACGCGTCGCCCAGAGCCAGAGCGTAGGCCGTCTGGCAGGCACTCACCAGGGCCGGGTCATCCATCAAGTTCCCGGTCACGAAGCCCTCGACGTAGGCCACCGGGGCCGAGTCCGCAAAGCTCATGAGTGTGAGCAGACTCTGCTGGAGCGCATGTGCCCCCACCTTGTTCGGCAGTACGTGGAGTCGCAACCGCCCCGCCTCGGTCATGTCCGCGATCCTGTGCAACTGGTCGGCCATGACTCGCCCCCCGCCGACGCGGCGCCGGAGAACGGCCTCGTCGAGCAGCGTCCACGCGACCGGCTGCATCGGCCCGTCGAGGATGCGGCGGCGTTTCGTTCGGATGACGACGAACTCGTCAAGCTCCTCGGCTGTGTAGTTCGGCCGGTAGGCGCGGAACAAGGCGCCTGCATAGTCGTCGGTCTGGAGCACACCGGGGACCAGCGTCAGCGCGAAGTGCTGGATCAGCGTGGCCTGTTGCTCCAATTCGGCCACGGCCGCGAAATGATCGGTGTACTTCGACTCCAGGTCCTCCAGCCACCGGACGAAGAAGCCATCCGTCCCCAGCGCCTGATCGATCCGCTGCGCGTCATCCGGCCTCGGAAGCCGCCTGCCCGCCTCGAAATGGCTGATCAACGTCGGCGAGCACACCACGACCTCGCTCAGCGCCTCCTGTGTCATGTCGGCCGCGATGCGCCGGATCCTCAGCTCCTCCCCGTACTTCTCCCTGGGAGTGCGTGGCCGGTATTGCCTCTCCATGGGCTGAACTCCCCTGCTTGACAGCTGCGTTGTCGGGCTCGTCCCACTAGCAGCGTAGCCAGAACAGGCCCGACCCTGTGAGGGAACGACCACACAGCGTGAAGAAGCGCAGGACCCTCGCGACCGGCGCACACCGGCCCGAGGGCGTGGCCACCAACCCCATGGAGGTTGACGACATGACCGAGCCTAATCGAGGGCTCCCGGACGGCGGGCGGCTTCTGCCATGGACCGGTCCGGAAGGGAAACCGTGCTATCTCCTCGCGAGCGACGGGGCCGGATACGTCTCCCGTATGGCCGACCGGGTCGAGGCAGCGCAGCTCGAATCGGCGGCGGAACTCATCGAGGAAGCCGGTCACGTCCTGCGCGCACGTACGTGGACGCCCGGCGAAATCCACCTGCTCGCGGCCGACTTGACCACCTCGCTCGCCAACGTGCGCCGGGTGGCGGTGAGTCGGGGCGCCCGGCTGCCCGCGCCTGCGTACGACGACCCGGATGACGGCGCCGAAACCGACGCCGACGACGGGCACCGGGCGGGCAAGGCGGATCATCTGCTCTGACCCGCAGTGCCGCCTGTCTCCGGCTCGGCTTCGGGGCCTCCCCGAGTGCGCGCTTGGCCCCGGGGTGGCCCAGACCCAGGAGGTGGTTGATGGCGGCCACGTCGGAGATCACAGGACACCCACACTCTCCTGTGCGACGCCTGCGGGCGACCGTGACGAAGGCAGCGCGGGTTAGAAGTTCGTGCAAGTCGCTGGCAAGCTGGGGTGATCAGGCGCAAGCTCAATCATGTTGATCGTCACCCAAGGCAGGGGAGGACACCATGGCTTTGCAGCGACTGGGCAAGGACCCGGAGAGCCCTAACAACGGCTCACCGACTGTGTACCTGGACGACGAGACCGGGAACTACATCCTGCAAGGATGGCGGGTCACGGACGCTGAGCGGCTTGCCCAGATGGACATCCCGGCTCATGAAACCGTGATCGAGTTCCCCAGGCGCATGATGCAGTTCTTCCCGGAGGTGAGCGGTGGTGACGGCGGAGCCGGCATTTGAGGAGCTGTTCCGGTCTGCCCAGCAGAGTGCGTGGCACTTCGAAGCCAGGGACGCGTACGCGCTGGATGCGGACTACCAGGAGTGGACAGCGGGAAACCATTTCGATCCCGCCGAGCGCTGGCCCTGGTGGATCAACCTTGTTTCCGCTTCGGTGGCCCGTGGCGTGGACGTGCGGCGTGCGCGAGTCGTCTCGGAACCCGTCTCCACCTACATTCGCTATGAGCACGCGCTCACCAGCGGACACAACGTCAAGGCCGGCGAGTCGGTGCGCTGGCTGCCCCGTCGGCAGGCATCTTCGCTGCTGCTGCCGGGTAACGACTGCTGGGTCTTCGACGGGTCGTCCGTACTCTTCAATCACTTCAACGGTGACGGAGAGATGACCGGCGGAGAGCTGGTGACCGACCCCGCTGTGGTTCGCGCGTGTGTGACGGCGTTCGAAGCGGTCTGGGAACGGGCGACTCCTCACGAGGAGTACCGGCCGTTCTGACAGCACGCACCCGGAACACTCGAACGTGACTTCATCGTCCAGCGTCCAGCAAGCCCGAGAGGCACTAGGCAAGCGCCTGCGCGAGATCCGGAAGGACTCAGGACTGACAGCGCGGGAGCTTGCCGCTCGGGCAGGCTGGCATGAGAGCAAATGCAGCCGTATCGAGAACGGCCGTACAGCGCCGTCCGACGATGATCTGCGGGTGTGGACACTGCGCTGTGGCGCAGAGGAGCAGACGGCCGATCTGATAGCCACCGCGCGCAACATCGACGGTGCGTATATCGAGTGGCGACGCATGGAACGGTCGGGTCTCCGCCGGGCACAAGAGTCGGTACTCCCGCTCTGGGACCGAACGCGGCACTTCCGCGCCTACTCGTCGTGGCTGATCCCCGGCCCCCTCCAAACCCGTGCCTACATCGAGGCACTTCTCAGGGCGATTCGCGACCGGCACGACCTGCCCGACGACCTGGACGAGGCCGTTCAAGTCCGGGTGGACAAGCAACGCATCCTCCAGGAGGGGCCCCGCCGCTTCGCTGTCCTTTTGGAAGAGAGCGTCCTACGACACGGCATCGGCGGATCAACGACCATGGCTGGCCAACTCGGCCACCTCCTGTCTGTAGCCACCCTCCCCAACGTCAGCCTGGGAGTGATCCCGCTTGGCGCTGACCGCACCGCGCTGTGGCCAGTAGAGGACTTCTGGATCTTTGACCACGCCCAAGTCAACGTGGAACTCGTGTCTGCCTTCCTGACCATCACGCAGCCACACGAGATCAGCATGTACGCCCGCACCTTCGCTGGCTTGGCGGACTTGGCCGTCTATGGTGCCCAGGCACGGGCACTGATCACGGCGGCAATCGGCTCTATCGGGTGAGCAGGCGCAAGTTCGCGCAAGTGCGTTGAGGCCAACTCCCGGCTATTTCTAGCGTTGTCGCCATGCGGAAGACGTGTGGAGACGGCGAGAGCCATGACCAGCCGATTCGGTACAGCCCAGCGCCCTGGAGAACTGTCGCTGGACGCCTGGCCATTGGAAGACACCCCGGCCCGTCATGTGGGTCTACCGCATCTGCCCGGCGGTAGTCGGAGCCTGAAGACTCCCGCCCCGGCGGCGGAAACCCTGGACAGGTGAAGCGCCGGGACGGGTGCCCCAACCGCAGAGAAACCGCTCTGCGGCTTACCGGCCATGCCCTCGACGGTACGGCGGCGTGGCCCCTCGCGAAAGAGGAGGTTGGTAAATGAGTGCAGTGAGCGTCGATACGTATGAGACGCGCACACCCGACACCGAGGGATGGCGCGGTATCCCGTTCCGCCACCCCGTCGGCATGGAAGCCGATGGCGGGAAACACGACGGTGGCCCCATGCCGCCCGAGGCTCCGCGTGACCCGCAGCCGCAAGGGGGAGACGGGAAGTGACCCCGGCCCGCTGAGCGACCGCGAGTAAGGCAGCTCAGTGCGTCGGACAGCGACGCTCCCGACCGGATAAGCCTGGACTGAGCGCGCTCAGGTTCCCGCCCCGGTCCGCCTCCCTTGGCGAGGTGCCGCTTCGGCGGTGAGGGCGCGGCACTGGCCCCGTCCGTGCACTGCGGTGCATGGGCGGGGCGCTGTGCTGTCCGGCCCCGCTCCCCCAACGGTGCTAAGCGGCGCCCCCCTCGGCCGCCACCACCGCATCCCGGTACGTCCGGGCCGCGGCGCGCAGGGCTGCCTCCGGGTCGACGCCCTCGGACTCGGCGCGGACGGCGAGGGAGAGGAGTTCGTAGCCGATGCCTTGGCCCGAAGGGGTCGGGACGTCCAGGCCCGCCGTGCGGACCCGTGAGGCGAGCTTCGCCGCCAGGGCGAGGCCGGGCTGGGCGAGCGGGATGCCCTCGGTGACGGACTCGCGCTGCTTCTCCTCGGCCTTGGTGCGGAGCCAGTGGGCCTTGACGTCCTCGGGGGTCTCGGCGGTCTCGGCGCCGAAGACGTGGGGGTGGCGGTGGAGCAGCTTCTCGACGATCGTGCCGGCCACGTCGTCGACCGAGAACGGCTCGTCGGGGTCGTCCTGGGCGATCCGGGCGTGGAAGACGACCTGGAGGAGCACATCGCCCAGCTCCTCGCGCAGCGCGTCGCGGTCGCCCTCCTCGATGGCCTCGACCAGCTCGTACGCCTCCTCGATGGCGTACTTGGCCAGGTCGCGGTGGGTGCGGATGCTGCTCCAGGGGCACTCGGCGCGGATCTGGTCCATGACCTGGACGAGGTCGAGCAGGCGGGCGCCCGGCAGGTCGTAGGAGCCGGGGAGCAGTTCCAGGTCGGGCATGGTCTCGCGGCCGGAGCCGGCCAGCCGGGCCAGGCCGTCGGTCAGCGCGCTCTCGCCGGCGGCGGAGGTGATGACGACGGCCGTACGGGCGCCCGGCACGCAGTAGTCGACGAGCTCGCGGGCGGTGGGGGCGGCGATCTCGACCGTGACGCCGGCCTCCCGCAGGTAGGGCAGCTGCGGATGGTCCGGGTCGGCGCACAGCACCCGCTCGGCGGCCCGCACGATCTGCCACGCGGGCCAGGACAGCAGTCCGGGGGCGACCCGGTGGCTGGTGGTGAGGAGGACCAGGCGGCCGGTGCCGGCGCCCTGGGGGTGGGGCTCGGCGCCGGTGTCGTCGGCGGCGGAAGTGGCGTCAGCGTTCACCCATCGAACGTAACGCAAGCCGGTGACAGCGACGCCGGCGCCCGTCCCTCCTCGCGCTCCCCTGCTTCCCTACACCTGCTGCTGCCGGGGCGGCGCCGCCGGGGTGATCCACGGGTCCTTGGTCTCGCCGAGGATGACCTGCTGGTCGTCCCACTTGCCGAACCGCGGATTGACGTCGATCCCCATGTCCCGGGACGTCTTGGACAGCGCCTGGGCGAGCTTCTGCTGGCCCTCCGGCTGGTTGCGGTCGGCGCGGAGGTGCCGGGCCAGACCGTCCAGCAGGAGCTGGTTGCGGACCATCGCGTCGATCTCGTCGGGCGCGATGCCCTGCTGGAGCCACATCAGTTTCAGCCGCTCGGCGCCGCCGGACCGCTGCTCCGCCACCGCCCGCCACTGCTGGACGTCGGAGCGGTCGACCGTCACCCCGGCGTCCTTGGCGGCCCGCGCCAGCACCTCGTCGAAGATCATCCCGTTGAGGGTGGCCAGGCTGAGCCGCCCGGTGTTCATGACCAGCTGCGCGCCCTGCGGGGACTTGGCCTGCGCGGTGCGGATGTCCTTCACCCGGGACTGCAACTGCGCGACGGTGATCCGCTTCCCGTCGACGATGGCGGCGGCACCGGGATGCGCAGCGGTGCCGCAGGCGGCGAGCAGGGGCGTCGCGGCCAGCAGAGCGGCGGCGGCGGAAACGGAGAGCGCTGTCCTACGGCGGAACACTTGGCCTCCCGGCAGATCGTGCGACGACGGAACGGACGGAGACTCGACCTTGAGGGGTCGATGCTATGGAGTCGGCGTGGCTGCGGCCACTGCTTCGGCCAACGATCCGTGCGGGGGTCGGGTTCTTTGGGCGGGGGCCGGGCGGGGGCCGGGTGCGTGACCGGAGCACCGGGCCGCGGGCCGCCGGCTCAACCCTGCGCTCAGCCCTGCACCTGGCCCAGCCAGTACAGCGTCCGGCGGATCTCCGACGGGAAGGCGTGGTGCGCTCCGTGCAGGCGTTCGGCGTCGTAGAGGAGGCGGGAGAGGGCCTCCTTGGCGGCGCCGCGTTCGCCCTGGGCCAGCAGGAGGTGGCCTATGGAGCGGCGGATCTCCAGGGGGCGGACGGGGTCGTCGGCGTAGTGCTCGAAGTACGGGAGGAGGGCGCGGTACTCCTCCAGGGCCTGGGACACCTCGCCGAGCTGCTCCAGGCACTGGGCGGCCTCGTAGTGGAACTGGAGGGCCTGCCGGGTGGCACCGGCGCCGGACTCCTTGGCGAACTCCTCGGCCAGGAGCCGGAGTTCGGGCAGTGCGCGGCGGTACTGGCCGTCGTCCATGAGGGTGGCGGCGTACTGCTTGCGGAGGGTGCGGACGACCGGGGAGTGGGCGCCGTGGCGTTCGGCGGCGGCCGGGAGGATGCCGCCGAGGATGTCCACGGCGCGGGTGATGCGGCCCTGGTCGAGGAGGACCTTGACCTCGTCGACGGCGGCGGCCACGTCCGGGACGGCACCGGTGGCCGGGGAGGAGGCGGAGCCGTGCGAAGCGGTGGCGGGGCGGTCGTTCCAGCCGTTCCGGTCCTGCCGGTCCTGCCGGTCCTGCCGGTCGTTCCGGGCGCTCTGGAGGGAGGTGCGGGGGTCGTGTACCGGGCGGGCGGGGGCGGCCGTCGCGGGGACCGGGCGGGCGCCGGGCGACGGCTCGGGGGCGCGGGGGGTGGACAGCGCCGCCGGGGCGGGCGCCGAGCGGACGGGCCAGGGGGCGTGCGGCTGGCGGAAGGGGCGCGTGGGGTCCATGGGAGCCAGCGGGGTGGCTGCCCGAGGGGCCTGTGGGCCAACGGAGGCGGTGGGGAGGAGGGGGGCCAGCGCCTCGTAGACCTCCTGGGCGTCGGCGGGGCGCGCCTGGGGGTCCTTGCGGAGGAGGTGCAGAACGAGCGCTTCGAGGGCTTCGGGGACGTCGGGGCGGAGCCGGCGGACCGGGACGGGCTCCTCGTAGAGGTGGCGGTGCAGGACGCCCAGCGCGGTGGAGCCGGCGAACGGGACCTCGCCGCTGAGGAGTTCGTGCAGCAGCACCCCGAGGGCGTACAGGTCGGTGTACGGGCCGACGGCGCCTCCCATCGCCTGCTCGGGCGCCATGTACGCGGGGCTGCCGATGGGCGAGCCGGTGTGCGTGAGGCGGGTGGTGTCGGTGTCCAGGGCGGAGGCGATGCCCAGGTCGAGGACGATGACGGAACCGTCCGGCCGGATCATGACGTTGCGCGGCTTGAGGTCGCGGTGGACGATCGGCACGGCGTGGACGGAGGCCAGTACGGCGCAGAGCTGGGCGGCGACGGAGACCGCCCACGGCCAGGGGTAGGGGTCGTGCTCGGCGAGGTGGTCGGAGAGGTCGGCGCCGTCGACGTACTGCATGACCAGGTAGAGGTCTTCGTTGTCGCTGCCGGCGTCGTGGACGGTGACCAGGCCGGGGTGGTCGACCTGGGCGGTGACCCGACACTCGCGGACGAAGCGGCGGCGCATCTCCTCGCCGTCCGGCGTGCCCGCGACCCGGTCGGGGCGCAGCAGCTTGACGCCGACCCGGCGGTCCAGACGGCGGTCGTAGCCGATCCAGACCTGGCCCATGCCGCCCTGGCCGAGCAGCACGGAGAGTTCGTAACGCCCGGCGATGACCCGGCCGTTCACCGTCCCTCCTCCTTGCGGAGGTAGTCGCTGAGTTCGTCGAGCTCGGCGCGGACGCGGTCGATGCGCTGGGGCCGTGGGCGCCGGTCGGTTCCGTAGGGCGCGTGGGGAGGCGGTGCGGGGTGAGCGGCCGGCGGCGCATACGGGGGGAGTCCGGTGGCCGTGACGGCGTACGGGTCGGCGGGGGCGGCGGCCGGGGGTGCGCCGTAGGGGGGCGGGGCGGCGGCTGGGGGCATGGCGGGGTGGGCGGGGGCGGCGGTGCCGTATCCGGTCGGCCGGGCGCCGGCACCGTAGCCGCTGGTGCGGGCGGCGCGGATGTCGACGACGAGGTAGTAGGCCACGGCTCCCGCGATCTGGAGCAGCAGGCCGCCGACCGCCGCGTTCGTGCGCCAGTCGGTCGCGGGGTAGCTCGTGATCACCACGCAGCTGCCGAGGAACAGCGCCAGGCCGCCGCCGAAGACCCACCAGCCCTGCTGCCCGCGCTGCACGATGGCGGCCCGCAGCAGCGCGGCCCAGGCCAGGAAGCCCAGGCTGAGCACCGTGGCGGCGACGAAGACCACCCGCAGCGTGAGGACCGTCCCGCGCGCCGGGGGGCGGTGCGGCGGAGGGGCCTGGACGGGGCCGTGCATCACTGCTCCTGAGGGATCGTTCGTGGCCGGGGCCGGGGGCCGTGCTGCCACGGCGGCCGATGGGGGCACCACCCTCTTCGGGCGGGGGGAACTCGGGGAGCGCGGGGCCGGGTGTTCCGGTGCGCGCACGTGCTTGCGAGCGTATAGACGACGCCGGGCGCATGTGCGGGGTTGTGCGGAATGGGTCGGGCCAAATGCCTTTCCCGGCGGGCGCGTTCGGCCGTCCCGCGCGCACCGCCACCCCGGTCCCCCGGACCGACCCGGCCCTACCGTCCATACCGGCCGGGCCCGGACCGGACCGGATCGGTCCGGACCGGATCGGCCCGGCTCAGTCCGGCCCGACCGAGCCGTCCGTCAGCCCGTCGTAGAGCCCCTGCACCAGCTGCTCGCCCAGCCGGGACGCCTGCCGCAGCGCACCCTCGAAGGCGGCCAGGTCGCCGAACCGCCGCCCGTAGCACCGCTGTTCGGCCAGCGGGAGCCGGGGCAGCTGGAGGCGGCGGACGTCGAGCCGGGTGGCGGTGGAGGCGTAGCTGCTGGCCTGCCGGTTGTTGGCGGTGCCGCGCAGGAAGCCGGCGAGGAACCAGGGGTCGAGGGCGGTGGGGTCGGGGCGCAGCAGGGTGAGGTTGCGGCCGAGGGCGGCGCCGGCGGTGGCCTCGTCGACGACCCGGGCGATGGCGCCGCCGCCGAGGACCGGCACCACGACATCGCCTTCGCGGACGAGCACCGGCTCCTCGGGCGGGCCGGCGGACGGCGCTTCGGGGAGGGTGCCGGAGGGGGCGAAGCCGCCGATGACGTCGTGGTCGGTGAGGACCGCGGGCGCTCCGTCGGGTGCCGCGGTGCCCGCGCCGCCGGCGCGCAGGACGAGGGCGCCGGAGCGGGCCAGTTCGCCGACGGTGGTCAGCGGCCAGCGGGCGGCGGACGTCCCGGGGGCGGCGGTGTCCTCGCCGGGGCGCGGGGTGAGTTCGGTGGTACGGGCGAGGGTGGCGGTCAACCGGTCGTGGACCCGGGCGAGTTCGGCGGGGCCGCCGGCCGCGGCGGGCGGTGGGAGGTGCCGGGCGGGTGCCAGGTCGACGTCGTCGCCGAGGAGGTCGATGGCGGCCAGCGAGCGCCGTACGCCGGGCACTTCCTCGATCTCGCCGTCGCGGTCGAAGAGCTGCCAGGCGTCGAGCGCGGTGGCCCGGACGGTCTGCCAGTCGGGCTTGTCGCGGCCGGTGCCGCCGGCGAGCGGCGCGGCGGTGTCGACGACGAGCAGGTGCGGGGCGAGAGGGGTGGTGCCGCCGCGCAGCGGCGACGATGAGGCGCGGTGGCCGGGTGACGGGTGGGCGCCGCCGGGCTTGCGCAGCACCCAGAGGTGCAACGGGATGCTGTGGGGCGGTGCGGCGCCGGCGGGCAGCGCGATGACCGCCCGCAGTGCGCCGCGGCGCAGCAGGTCGGCGCGGATCCGGCGGCCGGAGCGGCGGGAGGCGGCGGCGGGCGGCATGAGGAGGACGGCGGTGCCGCCGACCCGCAGCCGGGCCAGCGCGTGCTGGACCCAGGCCAGTTCGGATTCCGTACGGGCCGGGAAGCCGTACTCCCAGCGGGGGTCGTAGGCGAGTTCGTCGTGGCCCCAGTTGCGTTCGTTGAACGGCGGGTGGACGAGGACGGCGTCGGCGGCGAGCTGCGGGAAGGCGTCGGCGCGCAGGGTGTCGGCGGCCCGGACGCGGACCTCGGCGGCGGGGGCTTCCAGGGCGAGCCGGAGCGCGGTGAGAGCGGCGAGGTCGGGGTCGGCGTCCTGGCCGTGGAGGGTGAGCGGGGCGGCGCCGGGTGACGGGCGGGAATGCTCGCGGGCGGCCGTGAGCAGCGCGCCGGCGCCGCACGCCGGGTCGAGGACGGTACCCAACGTGCCTTCCGGCGCGGCCAGTTCGGCCATCAGCGCGGCCGGTCCGGGCGGGGTGAGGGTGTACTGACGGGGGTTGGCGTCCAGATGCCGGCCGAGCAGGAAGGCGTACGCCTCGGGGGCGCCGTCGGCGGTGGCGAGGTCGCCGGCGGCCCGCACCAGGGCGGCGGACGGGGCGAGCGCCTCGCGGGTCAGGCCCCGTACAGGGTGCTCCGTGCCGAGCCGGCCGGTGAGGACGGATTCCAGCATCGCGGGCAGCACGCCGGTCAGTTCGGCGTCGTCGGCGGCGGCGCGCAGCTGCTGCCAGGCGGCGGGCCGTTCGTGGACCAGCAGCAGCACGGCGCCGGCCTGGCGGAGCGCGGCGGCGGCGCCGGCGGGGTGTCCGACGAGCTGTTGCCAGACCCGCTCGCGCGGCGGCACCTCGGCGAGTTTGCCCTGGTCGCGCAGCCACTGCTCGATGTCGCGGAGGGCGAAGGCGGGGCTGGTCTCGGTGCCGCCGACCGGCTTGGGGAAGTCGGCGTGCCGGCGCCGCCAGTTGCTGACCGCGGCCCGGCCGACGCCGGCGAGCCGGGCGATGCCGGCGGCGGTCACCTCGGCCGGGCGGCCGTCCGCCCCGCTTCCCGCGCTCGCGCCGGCACCCGCGGCGCCGCGGGTCGCGCTGTCGTCCGTCGCCTTCTGCGGCACCTGGCTGGCTCCTGTCCCGATGACCCCCGTGATCTCTGTGTCGACGAGCATACCCATCCACCTTGCACATCCCCCTTCACGGCGTGAACTCATTCGATTGACAGATCCATGTTGACTCGGTTCACACCCCATGCTCTTATTGACCCACCGATTCGACGGAACAGCTTCCAGCGCCCGGAAGGGGCCCCTTCGCATGTCTCAGCAGATGCACTACCAGCCCGTCCCGGAGGGGCCCCACGGCATGCCGGGCCCCGCCCCTCAGGCGGCGCGCAACGGACTGGGCATCGCCGCCCTGATCCTCGGCATCATCGGCGCGCTCAGCGGCATCCCGATGCTGCTGTTCTGGATCGCCGGACCGCTCGGCATCCTGGCGCTGGTCTTCGGCCTGGTCGGGGCGAGCCGGGCCAAGAAGGGCCAGGCCACGAACAAGGGCGTGGCGATCACCGGCACGATCCTGGGCGTGCTCGCGATCATCCTGGCGATCGTCGGCGGCATCGTCACCGTCATGGCGACCAAGCAGGCGGTCGACGAGATCAACAAGCAGGTCAACGGCTCGCAGGCGCAGCCCAAGGACGGCAGCAAGGGCGGCAGCAACAAGTCCTACGGCCCCGGTGAGTTCGCGACCTACCCGGACAAGGGCCTTGAGGTGAGCGTCGCCAAGCCGGCGCCTTACGCAGTCGGCGACATCGCCTCGGGGCACACCGCGGGCAACAAGGCGTACAAGGTCACCGTGCAGATCAAGAACAAGGGCAAGGCCGCCTTCAACCCCGCCCTGACCCAGATCAAGGCGAAGACCGGCGCCGACGGCCGCAAGGCGGAGCAGATCATCGACGGCAAGATCGGCATCGGCTTCGACGGCTCGATCGCCCCGGGCGCGACCGCCACCGTGGACGTCGCCTTCGACGCCCCGCCGACCGCCAAGGAGCTGGACATCGAGGTCACCCCGGACATCGACATGCAGGCCGTGCACTGGAAGCTGCCCACCAGCTGACCCGGCCGCAGCCACCGGGCTCCGCCCCCGCACAGCTCCCCCGACGGCCTCCGGCCCGGCACCGCGTCACCGCGGTCCGGGCCGGAGGCCGTTGTGGCGCACGGCCCGCCGCACCCCCGGTTCCCGGCCTGCCCGCGGGAACGGACGGGCGCGCCGTGGCGTCTGAGTCACCGACGCGCGGCGAGGGGGCACGGCGCGGAGGTCTCCCGACGGCCGGGCCGCGGGGCGTACGGCGCGGTCCGCACCGCACCACTGTTCCCGCGCATGGCCACGGGGGTGCGGGACAGGTGAACAAGGAGGCGGATCGCCCTCCGGGCCCCGCGCCGACCCGTTCACCCATTCGAGTATCTTTTCGGAAACCGAGAGTGAGGACCCCATGGACACGGCCGCAGCACCGGCGGCGCGCGGCCACATCGGGCCGCGCGGCACCGCCGCCACGGCGACCGCGTCCCCCGCCCGTCCGCCGGCGGCCCGCCTCGCCGCCCTCCGGGCGCCGCACCTCGACCCGTACTGGATCGCCGGGCTGTGCTTCCTCGTGTTCGCCGTGCTCTCGTACTGCCGCTTCCGCTCCCTGTCCGACGTGTCCTGGGACCTCGGCATCTTCGAGCAGGCGATACGGGGCTACGCCCACTTCCAGGCGCCGATCGTCGACCTCAAGGGGCCCGGCACCAACATCCTCGGCGACCACTTCAGCCCCGTCCTGGTCCTGCTCGCCCCCTTCTACCGCCTCATACCGTCGCCGCTGACGCTGCTCACCGCGCAGGCCGCGCTGTTCGCACTGTCCGCGGTGCCGGTGACCCGCGCCGCCGCCCGCCACCTCGGCCGCCGGCCGGGCCTGGCCATCGGCGTCGCCTACGGCCTGTCCTGGGGCATACAGAAGGCCGTCGACTTCGACTTCCACGAGATAGCGTTCGCGATGCCGCTGATCGCCTTCGCCCTCGAAGCGGTGCTGCGCGGCCGGTGGAACGCGGCGGTGTGCTGGGCCACGCCGCTGGTGCTGGTCAAGGAGGACCTAGGCGTCACCGCCGCCGCCATCGGCGCGCTGGCGCTGCTCCGCACCCGGCGCGCGAGCCCGCTGCCCATCGCCCTGGTCGCGTTCGGCATCACCGCCACCGCCGTCACCCTCGGCCTGATCATCCCCGGCTTCAACGGCTCCGGCTCGTACGACTACTGGAGCAAACTCGGCGCGCACGGCGGCGCGTCCCCCGCCGTCCCGGTCGACGTCGCACTCCGCACCGTGCTGTGGGTACTGCTCCCCACCACCGGGCTGCTCGCGCTCCGTTCCCCGCTCCTCCTGGTCGCGCTGCCGACGCTCGGCTGGCGCTTCCTCTCCCACGATCCGCACTACTGGGGCATCGACTGGCACTACAACGCCGTCCTGATGCCCGTCGTCTTCCTCGCCCTGGTCGACGCCCTGCCGCGGGCCCGCGCCGCCGCCCGCCCGTGGCTGCGCTCGTACGCACACCACCTGCCGGCCGCCGTACTGGCCGCCGCGCTCGCGCTGACCACCGGCCTCCCGCTGGCCCGGCTGACCGACGCCGCCACCTACCGCAAGCCCCCGGGCGTGGCCGCCGCCGAGCGGCTGCTCGACCAGATCCCCGACGGCGCGACCGTGGAGTCCGACGTCCGCCCGATCAGCCACCTCACCGGCCGGGCCCGCGTCTACTGGACCGGCGACACGGGCGGTCTGGCCCCCGACTACGTCACCGCCCAACTGCCCGACCACCACACGCCCGAACAGGCCCTCGCCGATGTGACCGCCCGTCACCCCAAGTCCACGTACGTCCCCCTGGGCACCGCCGCGGACATCGTCGTCTTCCGGCGGACGTCGGCGGGCTGACGTTGTCGGCCTGCCCACGTTGTCGGCTTTCCCGCCGTGGGGGTTCCGCCGTTCTCCGCCTTCGGCGGAGGGGTTGTTGGGCGGGGGCGCCCGGTGTGTGGTGGGT
>NZ_BMRP01000046.1:0-8538 GCF_014648695.1 Streptomyces albospinus | reverse complement strand
GTGACGCGCCCCCGCCCGGTGGGAGGGAAGGTTTCCCGGCCGTCGTGGTGAACCCGTGGACCAGAAGCGCGGGTTGGGCGTGAGCACCCAGGGCCTCCCCTTCTCCCCCAGGGGTGGGGTCCCGACAACGGCGGGAGGGTGTGGGGCCGGAGGGGTGGTGTCGTGGACGTAAAGCGCAGCAGTCCACGACACCACCCCGGAGGCCCCGCACCCGGCACCCACCACCCACCGGGGCCCCACCCCGAACACCCCTCCGCCGAAGGCGGAAACCGCCCACCAACCCCCTCCGCTCCCGCCGAAGGCGGGGAAAACTGCACCCGCACCCCCGCGGCGGGAAAGCCGGCTACGTGGGAGTCACCCCAAAACGGTCGTCAGGAACTCCCCCACCCACGACAGCAGTTCGCGCCCCACCAACGGCTTGCCGCCGATCTTGCCGGTCGTCGGGCGCGGGACCAGGATCTGGCGGGTGGCCGGCTTGAGGACCGTACGGGGATAGAGGCGCTTGAGGCGGAGCTCCTGGGATTCGCGCAACTCCACCGGGCCGAAGCGGATGTTGGAGCCCTGGAGGGTGATGTCCGAGACGCCGCAGGCGCGGGCCAGCATCCGCAGGCCGGCGACCAGGAGGAGGTTCTCGACCGGCTCGGGCAGCTTGCCGTAGCGGTCGGTGAGCTCCTCGCGGACCGCCGCGATGTCCTCCTCGGAGTTCGCCGAGGCGATGGCGCGGTACGCCTGGAGGCGCAGTCGCTCGCCGGGCGCGTAGTCGTGCGGGACATGCGCGTCCACCGGGAGTTCGATCTTGACCTCCAGTGGGGGCTCCTCCTCCGCACCGCCCTCCAGGGACGCCCGATAGTCGGCGACCGCCTCGCCCACCATGCGTACGTAGAGATCGAAGCCGACGCCGGCGATGTGGCCGGACTGCTCGCCGCCGAGGAGGTTGCCCGCACCGCGGATCTCCAGGTCCTTCATGGCGACGTACATGCCCGCGCCCATCTCGGTGTGCTGGGCGATGGTCGCCAGCCGCTCGTGGGCGGTCTCGGTGAGCGGCTTCTCCGGCGGGTAGAGGAAGTAGGCGTAGCCGCGCTCGCGCCCGCGGCCCACCCGGCCGCGCAGCTGGTGGAGCTGGGAGAGGCCGAAGTTGTCGCCGCGCTCGACGATCAGGGTGTTGGCGTTGGAGATGTCGATACCGGATTCCACGATGGTCGTGGAGACCAGGACGTCGAACTTCTTCTCCCAGAAGTCGACCACGACCTGCTCCAGCTGCGACTCGCCCATCTGGCCGTGGGCGGTCTGGATGCGCGCCTCCGGCACGATCTCGCGGAGCCGGGCCGCCGCGCGGTCGATGGACTCGACGCGGTTGTGGATGTAGAAGACCTGGCCCTCGCGCAGGAGTTCGCGGCGGATGGCGGCGCCGATCTGCTTCTGCTCGTACGGCCCGACGAAGGTGAGGACCGGGTGCCGCTCCTCGGGGGGCGTGGTGATCGTCGACATCTCCCGGATGCCGGTGACGGCCATTTCGAGGGTGCGGGGGATCGGGGTCGCGGACATCGTCAGGACGTCGACGTTGGCGCGGAGCTTCTTCAGCTGTTCCTTGTGCTCGACGCCGAAGCGCTGCTCCTCGTCCACGATGACCAGGCCGAGGTCCTTGAACCTGGTCTCGGAGGAGAAGAGGCGGTGGGTGCCGATGACGATGTCGACGGCGCCGTCCCGCAGGCCCTCCAGTGTCGCCTTCGCCTCGGTGTCGGTCTGGAAGCGGGAGAGCGCCTTGACGTTGACCGGGAACTGGCCGTACCGCTCGGTGAACGTGCCGTAGTGCTGCTGGACGAGGAGGGTGGTGGGCACCAGCACGGCCACCTGCTTGCCGTCCTGGACGGCCTTGAAGGCGGCCCGGACCGCGATCTCGGTCTTGCCGTAGCCGACGTCGCCGCAGATGAGGCGGTCCATGGGGACGGACTTCTCCATGTCCTCCTTGACCTCGGCGATGGTCGTCAGCTGGTCGGGCGTCTCCGCATACGGGAACGCGTCCTCCAGCTCGCGCTGCCAGGGGGTGTCCGGGCCGAAGGTGTGGCCCGGCGCCGCCATCCGCGCCGAATACAGCTTGATGAGGTCGGCGGCGATCTCCTTCACGGCCTTCTTGGCGCGCGCCTTGGTCTTCGTCCAGTCGGCGCCGCCGAGCCGGTGCAGCGTCGGGGCCTCGCCGCCCACGTACTTGGTGACCTGCTCCAGCTGGTCGGTGGGGATGTAGAGCCGGTCGCCGGGCTGGCCGCGCTTGGCTGGGGCGTACTCGACCAGGAGATATTCGCGGGTGGCGCCCTGGACCGTGCGCTGCACCATTTCGATGTAGCGGCCGACGCCGTGCTGTTCGTGGACGATGAAGTCGCCGGCCTGGAGGGTGAGCGGGTCGATCTGCTTGCGGCGGCGGGCCGGCATCCGGGCCGCGTCCTTGCCGGCGGCCTTCTGGCCGGACAGATCGGTCTCGGTGAGCACCGCGATCTTCAGGGCCGGGTCGATGAACCCGTTGTCGATCGAGCCGCAGGCCACATGGACGACGGACGGCGCGATCTCGCCGAGGTCGGCCTCCAGGCGGGCGGCGATGCCCTCACCGCCCAGCACCTCGACCGTACGGGCCGCGGGGCCGTGGGCCTCGGTGACGAACACCGTGCGCCAGCCGTCCGCGAGCCACTGCTTGGTGTCGGCCAGCGCCCGCTGGGTGTCGCCCCGGTACGTCTCCGGGGCGTGCATCCCCAGCCTGAGGGTGTCCCCGTCGGCCTCTTCCCCATCGGCCGCGCTGTATCCGCTGCCACCAGAGGTGCTGAGTCCACTGTCACCAGAGGTGCTGAGTCCACTGTCACCGGAGGTGAACTGCGACACCGACCACCACGGCATGCCCAGCTCGCGGGCCCGGTCGCGGACGTCCGCGATGCCCCACAGGGACGCCGCGCCGACGTCGATCGGGGCAGCGCCACCGCCCGCGCTCGCCGCCCAGGACGCCTGGAGGAACTCCTGGCTGGTGGCGACCAGGTCGGCGGCCCGGGTGCGCACCCGCTCCGGGTCGCAGACCACCGCCATGCTGCCCTTCGGCAGGACGTCCAGCAGCAGCTCCATGTCGTCCACCAGGACGGGCGCCAGGGACTCCATGCCCTCGACGGCGATCCCCTCGGCGATCTTCCCGAGCAGCTCGCCCAGCTCCGGGTGCTGCTCGGCGAGCTCCGCGGCCCGCGCCCGCACCTCGTCGGTCAGCAGAAGCTCGCGGCACGGCGGCGCCCACAGCCCGTGCTCGGCGACCTCCAGGGACCGCTGGTCGGCGACCTTGAAATAGCGGATCTCCTCGACGTCGTCGCCCCAGAACTCCACCCGCAGGGGGTGCTCCTCCGTGGGCGGGAAGACGTCCAGGATGCCGCCGCGGACCGCGAACTCGCCGCGCTTCTCGACCAGTTCGACGCGCGCGTAGGCAGCCGCCGCCAGACCGTCGACGATCTCCTCCAGGTCGGCGGTCCGCCCCGTGCGCAGGCTGACCGGCTCCAGATCGCCCAGCCCCTTGACCTGCGGCTGGAGCACCGAGCGGATCGGCGCGACGACGACCGAGACCGGACCCGCCGTCGGGTCGTCGGCCTGCGGGTGGGCGAGCCGGCGCAGCACCGCCAGACGGCGGCCGACGGTGTCCGAGCGCGGCGAGAGGCGCTCGTGCGGCAGCGTCTCCCAGGAGGGGAACTCCACGACCGCGTTGTCCTCGCCGGCCGGCATCAGCGACCGCAGCGCGGCGGCCAGGTCCTCGGCCTCGCGGCCGGTGGCCGTCACCGCCAGCACCGGGCGGCCGGTCTGCCGGGCGAGCGCGGCCACCGCGAACGGGCGGGCGGCCGGCGGGCCGACCAGGTCCACATGCGGCCGGTGTCCGTCGGCCGCGGCCTTGACCGCTTCGGCGAGCGCCGGGTCCCGTACGACGGCGTCGAGCAGACCAGTCAGGCTCATGAAAAAGATTCCGTCCCAGCGAGGCGAACAACGCGACCGGTCCGCCACTCCCTCGGCAGCGCCGACGGGCGCGCACGGACCAGGGTTGCCCACCTTACGCTCGCCCACCGACAACCGGCCGCCGGAACGAGCCGCTGCCCGGGACCGCTGCCCCGTCCCACCCTTCGAGAAGCCCCGTTCCGCCCGGCGCCGGTGCGTGGAAGGGTGTCGGCAGAATCATGCCGACTACACGTAGTGGGGTCGGCCGCACAGGGCGGTCGCGCGCCGACCGCACCACGCACCACGGCAGGAGGGGGCCCGGTGAGCCGCATCACACAGGACAGCCACAGCGCCGGCCGGAACGGCGCCGGGAACCAGGGACCGGGCGGCCGGGACGCCACCGGTCCGGCCACCTCCCGGCGCGGGCCGGTGGTCGCCGCCCTCATGCTCGGCATGGCGCTCGCCGCCCTCGACTCGACGATCATCGCCACCGCCATCCCCCAGATCGTCGGCGACCTCGGCGGCTTCGCCGTCTTCTCCTGGCTCTTCTCCGGCTACCTGCTCGCCGTCACCGTCACCCTCCCCGTCTACGGCAAGCTCTCCGACACCTACGGCCGCAAGCCCATCCTCGTCACCGGCATCGCCCTCTTCCTCCTCGGCTCGCTGGCCTGCGCCGGCGCCTGGAACATGGCCTCCCTCATCGCCTTCCGCATCCTCCAGGGCCTGGGCGGCGGCGCCCTCCAGGGCACCGTGCAGACCATCGCCGCCGACCTCTACCCGATGAAGGAACGCCCCAAGATCCAGGCCAAGCTCTCCAGCGTCTGGGCCGCCTCGTCCGTCGCCGGGCCGGGCCTGGGCGGGCTGCTCACCGCGTACGGCGACTGGCGCTGGATCTTCCTGGTCAACCTGCCCGTCGGCGCGGTCGCCCTCTGGCTGATCATCCGCCATTTCTTTGAGGACAACGCCAGCCACGACAGCGAACGGGCCCGCACCGCCACCGCCGGGCGCCGCCCCCGCGTCGACTGGCCCGGCGCCCTCGCCGTCTTCGCCTGCGGCGGACTGCTGCTCACCGCCCTCGTCCAGGGCGGCACCGCCTGGCCCTGGCTCTCCGCGCCGTCCCTGCTGCTGCTCGCCGGCAGCGCGCTGTGCGCCGCGGCCACCCTCGCCATCGAACGCCGCGCCGCCGAGCCGATCATCCCCGGCTGGGTCTGGCGCCGCCGGACCATCTCCGCCGTGAACCTCGCCCTCGGCGCCCTGGGCCTCCTGATGGTCGCCCCCACCGTCTTCCTGCCCACCTACGCCCAGACGGTCCTCGGCCTCGGCCCCATAGCCGCCGGCTTCGTGCTCTCCGTGATGACGTTGAGCTGGCCGATATCCGCCGCCTTCAGCAGCCGCGTCTACACCCGCATCGGCATCCGGAACTGCGCGCTCCTCGGCATCGGCGTCGCCGCCCTGATCCTGCTCGCCTTCCCGCTGCTCCCCTACCCCGGCGCCGCCTGGCAGCCCGCGCTGCTGATGCTGGCGCTCGGCGCCGCGCTGGGCCTCTTCCAGCTCCCGCTGATCATCGGCGTCCAGTCCTCCGTCGGCTACGCCGAGCGCGGCACCGCCACCGCCTCGATCCTCTTCTGCCGCCAGGTCGGCCAGTCGATCGGCGCCGCCCTCTTCGGTGCCATCGCCAACGCCACCCTCAACGACCGCCTCGCGCACGCCCCTTCGGCCATCCGCTCCGGCCTGCCGCACGACCTCGACGCGGTCTCGCACGCCCTGGAGCACGCCGGTGCGCTCACCGCCCGCACCGCCGACTACCTGCGCCGCGCCGTCGACACCACCGTCGAGCACGTCTACCTGGGCGCCGCCGCTGCCGCCGCCCTCGCCCTGCTCGCCGTGCTCCTGCTGGCGCCCCGCCGGTTCCCCGTCCACGCGGATGCCCGTACGGGCGGGAGCGCCGCGGACGCAGCCGCGTCGGAAAGCTAGGGGCGGACGGACCAGGGACCGACCGCCGGAGGCCGGCCGCCGGGCGGCGCGGGCCCGCCGGGGCTACCGCCCGCCGCCCCGCTCCATACGGGGCCGCCGGGTCTCCAGCGTCTCCTCGCTGTCCGGATCGCCACCGGAGTCGGCGCCACCGGCCGCCGAACCGGCGTCCGCACCCGTGGCGGAGAAGTCCCCCGGGTCCTTGCCCGTGAGCGCCGCCAGGCTGTTCCGCACATGCGCCATATGGGTCCGGACCTCCTCGCACTCCTCGTCGTGCTCCCGCACGATCCGCTCGGTGGCCCGCTCGATCCGCTCCGCGTCGACCCGTGCCTGCGCCAGCAGCTCCGCGGCCCGGGCCTCGGCGTCCTCCTGGCGGTGCCGGGCCGACTCCTCGGTCTCCGCCGTCAGCCGCCGGCGCTCGGCGACCACGGCCTCCCCGTGCGCGTCCAGTTCGGCGACGCGCAGGTCCATCTCGGCCGCCAGGCTGGTCAGTTCCCGCTCCAGCGCGTCCCACTCCTCGTTCTGCCGCGCTTCCTGGTCCCGCAGCAGCTGCGCCGTGCGGCGTCGCATCTCCACCAGTTCCGCGGACGCCTCGGACCGCAGCTGCTCGGCATCCTTGACCGCCCCGGCCACCTGCGCCGACGCCTCACCGCACGCCGCCTCCTCGATGCGGCGCGCATCCTCCGACGCCTCCGTACGCAGCCGCTGCGACGCCTTGTCCGCCGCGGTCTGCGTTCGCTGCCCGAACGCGGCGGCCTCGTCGCGCAGCCGCTCCGCGGCGTGATCCGCCTCGGACCGCAGCCGGGCCGCCTCGGACTCCGCCGTCGTCAGGATCAGCCGGGCCTGGTCGCCGAGATCCTCGTACGTCTGCTCCGGCAGCTGCGCCACGTAGGCGCGCAGCTCGCCGAGTCCGGTCTCCATCTCGTTGCACAGCACCGTCAGCCGTGCGGCGCGCTCCCAGCAGGAGTCGCGGTCGATGGAGAGCCCCTCGACGCGCCGGTCCACGTCCTCAGGGCGGTAGCCGCGTCCTCGTACGGTCTCGAACCCGTGAGGCGAAACCGAAGTACTCATCCCTCAAGCCCCTCTCCGCTGCGCACAGCCGTCGCGCGGACCCGCATACTTCCGCACAGTCCCGCGCACATCTTTCTGGATCGGCCCGAAGCGGCTCCATTACGACACTCCGCCCATTCCCTCCCGCAAGGATGCGGCATGTGACGGCAGAAGCCGGAATTGGATCTTCGCCCGCACGGGGGGGGTGCGGAGTATCAACGACCTGACGCGGTCCGATGTCACGGCATGCGCGCATGACGAGGACGGGGCGGGGCGGGGCGGTGAAAGGGAATCAGTGGGGACGAACGGGGATCGACGGGGACGGGCACGAACGGGCGCGAACGGAGACAGGGGCGCGGACGGCCGAGCCGTCCGCGCCCCTGTCGTTCGCCGTGCCGGGTCAGCCGGCCCGGCGCCGCCCTACAGCAGGCCGTCCCACATCTGCTCCAGCAGCACCGACCACCAGGTCTCCGGCGACCCCAGGGCCGGCGGGTCCAGCGCCACCAGCTGCGCCTGGAAGTCGACCGTCCAGCGGCCCGCCTGTTCCGGCGTCAGCCCGTAGCGCAGCCGCCACATCCGCCCCAGCATCGCCAGGCAGCGCACGAACTCCGGCAGCCCGGTGTTCACGAACTGCGGGGCGGCGGGCTGCCCGCCGGGACCCGCCTCCATCGGGACCGCCACGATGTTCGCGGTCCCGTACTGGACGCACAGCTGACGGCCGAAGTCGTTGCCCATCACCAGGTACGAGCCCGCGTCCGGCGCCGGCTGCACACCGCGTTCCGCCGCCAGTTCCGCCAGCGTCGGCACCGGACGGCCCGGCTGCGCCTGCGCCCAGAAGAACGGCCCGAAGTCGACCGGCAGCCCGGCCCACACCAGCATCTGCGCCACGACGTCCGGTACGCCCTGCCGGGAGACCGCCCGCTGATCGAAGCGGAAGATCCCCTGCGGCCCGAACGACTGCTCCAGCTCCTGCCCGATCGCCGGCGGCGGCACCGGCATCGCCGGCTGCACCTGCGACGGGTGCGGCAGCGGCGCCCGGACCGGCGCCGGCCGCGCCGGACCGTCCGCGACCTGGTGCAACTCGCCCTGGTGCTCCACGAGATGCCGCACGCCCTGCTGCCGCGAGGCGTGGTCCCGGCCGTACGCGGCGGTGTGGCTGATCCGCACCTGCGGCCAGGTCTCCCGGATCATCCGGGCGCAGTAGCCACCGGGCAGATCGCAGCACTCCAGCTCGGTGTGCAGCTCCACCACCTGCTGCGGCGGGACGTTCATCGCGCGCAGCTCGTGCAGCAGCTGCCACTCCGGGTGCGGCGTACCGGGCGCCGAGCGGCGCACGATCTTCTGCTCGGAGCCGTCCGGCGCGCGGTAGCTCAGCACGGCCATGTAGCCGGGGCCGACGGTCGGCTGACCGCTCGGCGCCTGCGGGTAGCCGTACGCACCGGGCGCACCGGGGCCGCCCGGACCGCCGGGGCCGGGTGCACCGGGCGGGCCCGGCTGGGGGTACGCCGGGGGAGGGCCGGGCTGGTCCGGAGGAGCCAGCGGAGCACCGGGCGGCGGGACGCCGGGGCCGGC
>NZ_BMRP01000045.1 GCF_014648695.1 Streptomyces albospinus | reverse complement strand
ACGCATGCCGAAGCCAAAAGACACGCCGCACTGCAATCAACCTGACCAAGCCCTACTAGGCCCTCGCCGAGGTGGTCGTAGCGGATCGCGTACGAGGTCGAGCGCTGTTCGTCGGCGTCCTCGTGGGCGTTGAGGGTGTGGAAGACGTAGCACGGTGCGGTGTCGAACCAGCGCACCGGACCGTAGGGGTCCTCTCGGTGCAGGACACCCAAGCGCGCGCAGTAGTCGGGGCGGAGTCACAGGTGGGGAGGTGCATCGCCGCCGAGGAGGGCGATCAACTGGGCGAGGAGGGTGTCGAGTTCGCGGCCGACGTCGGCGATGTGCGGGTTGTCGTAGCTGGCGAACAGGAGGCTGGGCTGGTCGACGGCGAGTTTGGTGTCGCCGTCGGGGTCCGCGTAGAGCAGGGTCCGCAGTGGTGCGTGCAGCATGACCGACGGGTCGTGGCGGAACATGCGTTCGGCGATGGTGTGGTTGCCCATCAGGTACTGCGTGGCCTTCCAGGAGGACGGCGAGCCGGCCATGACGGCGGTGATGTCGCTGCGGTAGTAGCGCATGAACCCGTGCGGGGCGTTGATCTCGGCGAGTTCGAGCGTGGCCTGCCAGGAGGCCATCTGGAAGAAGCGGTGGAGATCGATCTCGGGGACGAGGGCTTCGTAGTGCTCGCGCGCTGCGTCGTAGGGACGGGGAAGCGCCACCACCAGCCGCCGGGCGGGGTGGTCGATAACGGCGGTGTCCGTGGTCATGACTGTGCCTGTTCGTCGTCAGAGTGGACGATCTCGACATCGTGGATGTCGAGCGTGATGGACGGGAGGTTGAGGTTGACGCTGTTGTCGGGGTTGCGGCGGAAGACTCGTCGGCGCGTGGCCACGAGCAGCCCGTCGAAGCTCTGGTAGCGGCTGGTGTAGTGGCCCACCAGGGTGCTGCCGTTGACTTCGGCGATGTAGTCCATGCCGCGTTGCATTCCGAGGGCGTCGAAGTAGAACACTTGGTCGGGGTTGTGCGAGGCGATCCCGGGTGGGAAGTGCACCTGCAGGCGTCGCCAGGTCTGCCCGGCTTCGCGCCATGGTTCGATCTCGCGGACCCGCACGTCCGGATGGGTGAAGAGGAACGGGGTGGTGAAGTAGTTCCAGCACGCATAGCCCAGGAAGTAGCCGAGGTGTAGAGCGTCCCAGGTGCTGTTGCGCAGCATTCCCTTGAAGCTGGCGCGTGCGGGGACGAGGGTCTCGACCGGTTCGCCGTCGAGGGTCTGCATGGTGACGCTGTCGGCGGCGGCGTCGAAGACCATCCGCTGGTCGGGACGGGTGAACGGGCTGAACACGATGTGCTCTCTGACCGTGTCGAGCGTCAGGATCTGGTCGAACGTCTTCTCTGGAGGCCAGCCCTTCCTCGCCCAGATGGGGCCACCGATGGAGATGTCGACTTTCAGGCCGCGCAGGGTGCCCCAGAGTGCCTGACCACCGGCGGTGGCGATTGCGAGATCGAGGAGTTCCTCACTCATGGCCGGGTACTTTCCGTCGCGATGCGTATGGCGGTCAGCGTGCCGGGAGCGGGAAGAGCGTGCAACCGCTGGCGGCGTGGGCCATCAGCCGGGCATCGGAATCGCGGGGCCCTGCCTGGGCGAGGGGGGTGCGGCGGCCTCTGCTGAGGACCGTGCCGACGGTGCGGACCACGGCAGTTCGTGGACCTTCTGCGCATCGGCATCCGCTGACGGTCACCGAACCCGTGTGCCGTCAGGCCTTCCGGCGGCTGTCAGGGGCGGACGAGAACGAGGCCGACCTTGCCGGGCCGTACCGCGTGCTCCACGGCGTCGGCCAGTTCGCCGAGACCGTACGTGGCGGCCACGTCGAACTGGTCCTTGAGCCCCAGCGCGATCTGCTTCGCGGTGGCGACGTCGGATGCCCGCCTCTCGGCGGAGGCCTCGGACAGCCACCGGCCGACGTTCTTGCCCCGCAGCGTCAGCGACTTGTTCAGCAGCGTCGACGCGTGCACCGAGATCGGCTCCTCGGCGATCAACCCGTAACTGACCAGTTTCCCGCCCGGCGTCAACAGGTCCAGAAGGCCTTCCGCCAGGTTCCCGCCGATCGGGTCGAAGGCCACACTCACCGGACGGCCGCCGGCTGCCTTGCGGACCTCGTCGGCCCAGCCCGGATGTGCTGTCGACACGACCGGCACGTCGGAGAACCGCCTGCGCAGATCGCTGGCGCCGCGGTCGCTGCGGACGACGTTGACGAGCGCCAGGTTGTGAGACTGGCACACGCCCGTCACCAGCCGCCCGACCGACGAGCCCGCGGCGGTCTGCACCAGAAGACCGTCATATCCGAAGGCCACGTGATGCTGCGCCTCACGGCGCAGCATCAGCGCGGTGAGCGGGTTCGCCAGCATCTGCGCGGCGACCTCGTCCGGCAACTCGTCCGGTACGGCGACGACCGCCTCGGCGTCCGCCACGATCCATTGGGACCACGCCCCCGGCTGGGGGAAGACCGTTACGCGGCCACCGACCTCGACACCCGGCGCCACGGCCGCTCCCGGGCCGATCGCCTCCACCACGCCGGTGGCCTCCAGGCCAGCCGGAACCGGCTGTGCAGCCTTCCCCGGGTAGGCCTCGATGGCCTGGAGATCACCGGGATGCACCGTGAAGGCCACGGTGCGGATGAGGACCTGGCCGCGCTCGGGCGCTGCCGGCTCCGGCTCCTCGATGACGGTCAGGACGTCGGCGGGCAACCCGCCGCGCGTGTAGACCACACGACGGTTCATGCCTCTCCTCCTGCGCGCTGGTCTGTGTGGGTCTTGGCCCAGGCATCAGCCGACGTCCTGCAGCCCCGGTTGCTCTCCGCTGAGTGCACTGCGAAACGAGGCCGGGGCCTTTCCGGGGCGGCTTCGGCGAGGGAAATCAATCCGGTGCCCGCGTGGTGGCCGGACCCGCGCACGATGGTCGGCCGGCGCCTCCCATGGTCAGCCCGCAACACGCTGGACAACCCACGACGAGGTCGCGGCTTCAGGGGCTGAACAGGCTGGGGTTCTCACGGACGTAATCGGCCACCCCCGAAGGAGGTCGCCCGATGACCTGCTCGACGCCTTGCGCCTTGCGGTCGTAGCGATTCTCCGCGTGAAGGCGAGCCATGGTGGAGATGTGCTGGAAGACGTGGTCCGGCAGCCCCAACGGCCTGAGATCGTCGTCGATCCATTCCTTCAGGGGGACTTCGGTGTAACTGACCGGTCGTCCCAGAGCTGCGGAGACCTCCGCCGCCATGGCGGCGACGTCCTCCGAGCGCGGGCCGGTCAGCTCATGGATCCTGCCGATGTGCGGGGCAGGATCGGCCAGGATCTCCTCCACGACCGCGGCGACGTCCCCGGCCGCCACAGGGGAGGTTTTCGCCCGGCCGAAGGGCAGTCTGATGCTTCCGTACTTCGCGATCGAGGAGAAGCCGACACGGAACAGCGGGTTCTCCATGAACACGGTGGGCCTGATCTGGACGATGGGGAGGCCTGACCAGCTGAGGACCTGCTCCACCAGCCACTGCTGCCGCTGCTGCACAGACTCGGAGGTGCTGGTGAGGTCCATCTCGGAGACAGTCAGCTGCGACATGTTCACGAACGCTTCCAGGCGACCGTAGGCGCGCGCGACGGCCACCGTCGTCACGGCAGCCTCCAGATACTGCGCCGACACGCCCATGCCGAAGTACATACGTTCACAACCGGCCAGGGCGTCGGCGATGTCGCCCGCGCGCGTCAGGTCACCGACGACGACCTCGGCGCCCGTCGCGCGCAGCGCCTCCGCCCGCTCGTCTTCGCGACGCACCAAGGCCCGGACGGGCAGGCCCCGTTGCCGAAGGCCTGCGACCACGGATCGTCCGACGGCGCCCACGCTGCCCGCCGCGCCCGTCACGAGGATGGGCAGCACACTGGCTCCCGGGGTGCGGTCCATGGGTGCAGCCTGCGGTGCGCACCGCCAGGGCGCAACTGGAGCCCGACGAGCCGTCGGCGCTGCGACAACAGTCGAGTGACCGGATACGGCCACGATCGGCGCGACGGCCGCTATCACGGGACCGCCGCCCCACGATTGTCGCGACGGCACCGCACAACCGTTACGCGGCGATCGCCCCTGCCGATGGGGCGGCATAGGGTTGGTGGGGATTCACCGTTGGCCACGATGAGGTTGTTCGTATCCTGCTCGGCGTAGGAACGCCCCTGCTGGCGATGGTGCTGTGGTCGTTGTTCGCGGCCCCGAAGGCGCGGTTGCGATCGCGGCTGCCGCTCATGCTCGTCGTCAAGGCGGTGGTGCTGGGCGGTGGTGCAGCGGCCGTGTATGGAGTCGGGCATCCCGTTGCCGCGGTAGGCATGGCCGTCGTCGTGGTCGCGAACACAGCGTTGGCCGAGACCTATCGCCGTATCCCGCCCGTCCGGCCGACAGGGCAGGCGTCCCCAACCGGCGCGCCGGAGTCCGGCTGAGGATTCACGGAACTCCGGTCAGAGCCATTTTCAAAGAGCATCATCAGTGTCCACGGTGCCCCGTTCGTAGCCGCCGCCCTTGCGCGTGAGAGCGGCGAGCGCGGCGCGGGTGAGGACCTCGACCGCCGGGGCCAGACCGCGGGGCATGCCGTCCCAAGTGCCCTCCTCGGGCCATGTCTTGGTCAGCCACACCCAGGCGGCCATGCCCTCGGCGGGCAGGCTCACGGAGGCCGGGTCAATGTCCGTCGCCGCTGCGAGGTCCGGGCCGACCGGCCGGGCTGCCAGCTGCCGTACGTGCCCCGCGCCCTGGTTGAGGTGCCACACCGGCTGCCCGGTGTCCAGCGGATCCTTCATGGCCTGGGTGGCGAGCGCGGTCAGAACGATCGCCACGAGCCGCCGCACGCCCTCGTCCTTCCAGGCCGGTTCGGTGGTGGGCAGCCGGTCCACCGCGGCAGTGTCCTCAGCCCGGGCGCACGCCTCGCCCCATCGTTCCCACCCCGCTCTCGCCGACGGACGCGACGCCGGACCGCGTGGTGGTCCCGGCAAATGAGGGCGCCACGAACCCGCTGATCGGGCCGTTCGTCCAGATCGCGACGGCTGCCTACCGCGACTGAGTCGGACGGCCACCTCAGCCGCGGACTGCGGCGACGGCCTCGTCGAAGGCCCGCTCCATGTCGATCGTGCCGCCGCTGCGCACCCAGGCATCCGTTGCGGTCTCCGAGCAGGCCAGGGCGCAGGCGGCGAGCGCGCGGGCCCGCACCGCGGTCATCGGGTCCGTGGTCGCCCCCAGCCGTCGCACGATGTCCGGGACGAGGAGATCCGTCCATTTCTGGCGCTTCTCCAGCTGGCGCGCCCGGAGGGACGGCGAGGCGTGCAGCATGCTGGTGATCTTGAGGAAATCCTCCGGTGAGTAGGGGAGCGAGTCGAAGAGCGCCTTGAGAGCCGCCCGGAGCGCTTCCCAGGGCGTTTCGCCGGCTGGACGGGCTTCCAGCGCGGCGCGCAGGGCCTCGCCGTGCTCGGCGTGGTCGCCGAGCACGATGTCCTCCTTGGTTCCGAAGTAGCGGAACAGTGAGCGTCGCGACATGCCGATCTCGCTCGCGATCTGCTCCATGGTGGTGGCCTCGAATCCACGCTCAAGGAACAGCCGCATCGCGGTGGCGACGATCTCGGCCTGGACAGCTCGTCGGGTGCGCTCCCGCAGCCCTGCCGGATTGCCCGCACGAAGGTCCATGACTCCGTAGCCTATCGCGGTTCGCACTCAGTACCAGTCTGGCACTGTGTGACAGATTCAGCGTACAGTGCCAATGCAGTGCCACCGCCGAGAGTGTCCACCGCTTCCCGGGAGCAACCCATGAGCACCGTCGACTACCACGGCCAGACCACCCTCATCACCGGCGCCAGCGCCGGCATCGGCGCCGAGTTCGCCCGGCAGATGGCCGCTCGCGGATCGAACGTCATCCTCGTTGCCCGCCGCGCGGAACGGCTGGAGACGCTGGCCGCCGAACTCGCCGCGACTCACGGCGCACGGGCCGCCGTCATCCCGCTCGACCTGAGCCTGCCCGCCGCGGGGCAGACCCTCGCCGGAGAGGTGGCGCGCCGTGGCCTGGAGGTGACCAGTGTCGTGAACAACGCCGGATTCGGTACCTTCGGCCCGTTCCACACCGAGGACCCGCAGCGGCTCGGCCAGGAGATCAGCGTCGACATCGCGGCCGTCGTCGACATCAGCCGGGCATTCATCGAGCCGCTGCGGACCGCCGGCACCGGAGTGCTGGTCAACGTCGCAAGCATGGCCGCGTACTTCCCCATCCCGAACATGGCCGTCTACGCGGCGGCCAAGGCGTTCGTGCTGAGCTTCACCGAAGCCCTGTGGCACGAATCCCGCGGGACCGGGCTGCGCGTGCTCGCGCTGTCGCCCGGTGCGACCAGCACCGAGTTCTTCGACGTCATCGGCACGGATGCAGCGGACGGCGGCAGCAAGCGCCAGTCACCCCAGGATGTCGTTGCCACGGCGCTGCGGACGCTCGACCGCCGGACACCACCGCCGAGCGTCGTCTCCGGCCGCCTCAACCGCGCGATGGCGACCCTGGGCCGCACGGCCAGCCGACGCCGCACGGTCCAGTTCATGGGATCCACGACCTCCGCCCGCCGGCAGGTGCGGTGACTGCGCACGCCGACAGGGAGAGATCCTGATCGGCGAGTCGACTGTCCGCAAGGTCTTTCGCCGCCTGGGCCAGGGGGCGGCCCAACCGAGGCTCGGTGAGAGGCGGTTGGCGGCCCGCCCGGTGGGCTCTGATCTCGGCTGGAGTCCTTCGGGCTGGAGTCCTTCGGGCTGGAGGCCCGTTTCTCCGGAGAATGCCGGCGAGATTCCGGCGCCCTTGGTGTGCCGTACGTGGTTCAGCAGGCGAGGGCGCAGGCCGACGAGTGGCAGTCGTACGGCTGGGCGGGGCGGGCGATGACGCGCACAGGTCGGCGATCCGGGCCCGATCAGCTTCCGCCGAAGTAAGGGCCCTCGTACAGGTCCTCGATGAGGCCCTGGTGAGGACGCCCTTCTCGCCCATGCCGACGTGGTTGGTCCGGCCTCAGCCGACCAGGTGGGTCGTCCCGGATCGGTCGATTGCGCCGTGGCACAGGGGCCTGGAAGGTCCTGGTGGCCGACGCGGCACAGCTCGACCATGTCGGACTCGGCGCTGTAAGGGCCGGTGTGGTGGATCACGACCCCGTTCACGGGGCCCCAGTTGCCGTGAACGTTGCGGTTGTGGGTGCGCCAGTTCCCAACCTCGACCACGCCGAGGCCGGCGTGTTTCAGCGCGGCGAGAAACTGGTCCCTTCCAAGTGGTGTTGCCACGTAGGTTGAGCCTTCTCCCCGCGCCTGTGCGGCAGTCGGCCGGGCCGGGCGGTTGCCGCGGTCGGTCCCTCGGGAGTGGCTCTCATGGGTGGAGGGTCACCCGGTCGTCATGGTATCCAGCGGCCACAGCACGAACTCGTGCGCGGCCGATGGGTCGGACCACAAGTGTGTGCCGCTGCGCCCGGCCGGGGAGCGGATGAATGGAAAACCGCGCGACAACTCCCCCGTGATGACGGCGACCTGAACCCCGAGCTGAGCGAGGACGATGACCGGGACGCCGGATGGGATTCGGAGGAGTACCGGGTCGACTGACCACAGGGTGCTGACGCAGGTCAGGCAGGCAGGCTCTGAGTCCGTGAAGGTATGGTCCCGCCCGCGCGCGGTCGACATTAGGCAGATTTACAATGGTTTGGCGTGTTCTCCTCTCGGGAGGTGAAACGGGCATGCCGACCTACATCTCGCTGTTGAACTGGACGGACCAGGGGATCCGTAGGTACAAGGACACTGCTGAGAGAGCGGATGCCTTCGCCGCAGGGCTGGAGAGACTTGGGGCGAAGCTCGTGAACCTTTACTGGACCGTGGGCCCCTACGACCTGGTGGGCGTCATCGAGGCACCCGACGAGGAGACCGCCACGGCCGCGATCCTGGCCACCGCTTCCGCAGGCAACATCCGCAGCACAACACTGCGGGCTTTCGACAAGGACGAGATGGGCCGGATCATCGCCAAGTCAGCGGACTGAGGCACCCTGTCCGCAGCTGCGCGACCGGCTCTTCGCTTCGCCTCCTCCTCCTGCCGAAACTACAGCTGCGTTCTGCTTGATCCGGAGCATGTGATGTCCGCTGTAACACGACGTGATGCCGATCCCGGCTCCTCGGTGGGGAAGAAGAACGCTCCCGATTTCGATGTCGTGATTGTCGGTTACGGTCCGGTGGGGCAGCTCATGGCGTTGTTGCTCGGCGGACGTGGCTGGCGGGTGGGTGTCGTTGAGCGCTGGCCGGAAGCGTACAAGCGGCCCCGGGCCGTGAGCTTCGACGACGAGATCGCGCGGGTCCTCGCCGCTGCCGGACTCGCCCGGCAGTTCCCCTACTTCAGCGAACCCGCGCCCGACTACGAGTGGCGCAACGCCGCAGGCCAGACCCTGCTGTACTACAACCGCCGGCGGATCGGGGCGTCCGGCTGGCCCCAGGTGAGCAGGTTCCACCAGCCTCATCTGGAGCAGGCTCTGGATGGCCGGGTTCGTGGGCTGCGCTCAACACAGGTGTGCCGAGGCCACGAGGCGGTCGAACTGGTCGATCTCGGCGACCGTGCCGAGGTCACCGTTCGCGACCCCGCCCAGCAGCACTACAGTCTGAGCGCGGCCTACATCATCGGCTGCGACGGTGCCAACAGCTTCGTGCGCGAGCACCTGCAAACCTCCGTGACCGATCTGGGGTTCTTCTACGACTGGCTGATCGTGGACGTCATCCCGCACGAGCCCTGGCCCCAGATCAATCTTCAGATCTGTGATCCAGCCCGGCCCACCACACTCGTCTCCGGAGGACCCGGGCGGCGCCGCTGGGAATTCATGCGTATGCCCGGGGAGACGCTCGACGACCTCAACCGGCGCGAGACCGCATGGCGCCTGCTGAAACCGTGGAACCTGACCCCTGACAACACCACCCTCGAACGCCACACCGTCTACACCTTTCAAGGCCGCTGGGCCGACCGCTGGCGCGACGGACGTCTGCTGCTGGCCGGAGACGCCGCCCATCAGATGCCTCCGTTCGCCGGGCAGGGCATGTGCTCCGGAATGCGGGACGCGGCGAACCTCGCCTGGAAACTCGACCTCGTCCTGCGCGGAACCGCGTCCTCCAGTCTGCTGGACACGTACACCAGCGAGCGCTGTGCGCACGTCCAGCACGCCATCGGCACGTCCATCGAACTCGGCAAGGTCATCTGCGTCACCGACCCCGAGGCCGCTGCCGCCCGCGACCAGGCCATGCTCGAAGCCGAGGGCCGCCCCGAGTTCGCCCTTCCTCCCCTCCCCCCGGCCACCCTCGGGCCCGGCCTGCTGCACAGCGCCCCGGACGGGCAGCCCGTACCCCCGGCCGGACACGTCGCCCGACAGGGGTGGGTGCGCGCACCGGACGGCCGGACCGGACTGCTGGACGAGATCGTCGGAACCGGCTTCCACATCTTGGTCACAGCCGACCCCGGCCCTCATCTCTCTGCTGACCAGCGCGCTTTCCTGTCCTCCATCGGCACCCGTCTGATCCGCATGGTCCCGTCCGAGCAGCTCGTGCCCAAGGACGCGCAGGCGGGTCATGTCACGGTCGGCGACCTCGACAACGTCCTACAGGGCACCGACCGCACGGTGGCCATCATCCGACCCGACTTCTACATCTACGGCATCAGCGACACCCTCGCCGACTTGCCCGCGCTCGTCGACGAACTACGCGCAGGCCTCACCCAGGCGGCCGACCAGTAGCGCTTGGCCAGGTTGATATGAGGTCTGACGTCTTGCGGTGACAGGTGGGGCAGGCGCCGGTCCAGGCAGCGAGGAGTAACTACAGTTCGCGGGGGACCAGGTAAATGCTCAGGCCGACGCCGCAGCAGCACCCCAGGCCAGAAGGCCGGCTACCCGATCCTCCGCTGCAAACGAGAGTCACCAACCTGACCCGATCCAGCGGATAGCATCACACCTGATGCACTCGCTACGGCTCGACCACACCAACTCTGAGCTGCACCAACCCAGTTCGCGGCACTTCTCAACCGCAGAGAAATTCTGTCCGCGGCATGGAGAAGATGCAGGCCCGGCTCATGCTCCTCGGTGGCGGCGTACAGGTCCGCAGGGCGGGCGACCATTCCGAAGGCGATGGTGCCCTTCCAGATCGATCGCATCACATGACCGTACGGACCCTCCTTTGGGCGTGCCCGTGTATGGGGCCTTACGAGTCACAAACCGCCGTCGCGGCTGCCCAGGCTCAGCACACCGCATTGCCTGGAGAGAAGCTGGCCGCCTCGAAGATCGCCCGCGGCGCGAAAGGGGTGACGGCCCTCGAAGAGGAGATCGCCGAGCTCGACGCCGTCATCAAGGCCCGGTTTCACGAACACCCGCACGTGACCTTCGCGTTGAGGTTGCTACAGGTTGACGCCGCCGGTGACGTCGATCTTGGTGCCGGTGATCCAGCGAGCGTCGTCGGAGGCCAGGAAGGCGACCGCGTCGGCGATGTCCGGGACCTGGCCGATCCGGCCGAGGGCGGTCAGGCTGATGTTGCGCTCCAGATTCGCCGGGTCGGCCAGCACTCCGGCGGTCATGTCGGTGCGGGTGAATCCGACGACGACGGAATTCACGGTAATTCCGCGGGGGCCGAGGTGCTTGGCCAGGCTGTGGCCGAACACTTCGAGTGCACCCTTGGTGAGCGGATATCCGATGCCGTGGGCGGAGGCGATACGGGTGGAGACGGATGAGATGTTGATGATCCGGCCACCATCGCGCAGTCGTGGCAGCAGCCGCTGGGTGAGGAAGAGCGGTGCCTTGATGTTGACCGCGACCATCTGGTCGAACTCCTCAGGGGTGAGAACCTCGATCGGTCGCCCCATGAGGTTGAGCCCCGCGTTGTGAACCAGGATGTCGATCGTCGCTTCCCCATGTGCGCGCAGTCCGGCCTCCAGTCCGGCCATGAGCGTGTCCACGTCGTCGGGAACGCCCAGTTCTGCGCCCACGATGAACGCCCGGCCACCGGCCTCGGTGATGGTCGCGGCGGTCTCCTTGGCCGCCGCCTCGTTACTGCCGTAGTGCACGGCTACCAGAGCGCCGTCCCGGGCCAGGCGTTCTGCGATGCCTCGCCCGATGCCCCGGCTGCTGCCGGTGACCAGTGCGACCTTTCCACTGAGGTGTCCCGTGTTCACTCCTTGATCGTGTTCCGCAGAGCCCCCAGATCCAGCAAGGCAAGGTTAGCCCTGCCTACTTTTGCTATTCATTCAGTCGCTGAGGTTTGGGGCTCTTTTTGGCCACGGACGCGCACACCTCTGAGTAGGGTCGGGGACCGGCGCGGTGCCCGATGCTCCGTTTCCGGTCCCCGCCGCGTGCACCCCAGTGGGTCAAGTACGTGCGTGCGCCGTTCCCCGAGGAACGGAAGTACAAGGACCCGGCGTGCAGGTGGTCTTGAGCGTCTCTCATCAGCTGAGCGATCCTGAACCGGACTCAGGGTCCGGGATCGGCTGGAACCACCGTGGTGGGGTGGCATGTGCGTGCAGGTGGAAACCTGCGCCGAGTGCTGCCCCTTGTGGCCGGTGTCGACTGCTGGTGGTGTTGCTGATCCTGTGCATGCCCTGGTGTCGGTGGGCTGCGCGGGGCAGCTGCGTCCGGCCCGTTGGTGCGTGTCCCTCCCGACGCCTGCCCGCCGAACCCGAAGGTACGGTTCGGCGCTCAGGGCGTCCGCGTGAACGCCGTGGCCCCGGGCCCTGTCTCTACCCCCGGGACGGAGGAGATGGGAAGTGAACCCTTCCAGGTGTTCGGGCGAACCACCGTACTGGGGCGGGTCGCAGACCCTGAAGAAATCGCGGAAGCGGTTCTGTTCCTTGCCTCCTCCCGCACCAGCAACATCACCGGCGCGGTTCTCGAGGCACGCGGCGGACAGCTCGCGATCGGCTGACCGATCCGAATCGGAACTGGCGCTACCGCTGACCACGGTTCCGGTGTTCCCCCGAGGCCGTTATCCCCATAGAGAAGCGAGCCTGCGCCATTCCTCCCTCGGGAGCTTGTCCCTGTGGGTGCCGGTGAGCATCTGGAGGGCCACGTGGTCCGCGCCTGCCTGGTGGAAGGTGTCGATGCGGTCGCGGATGCGGTTCTCGTCGCCCCAGGCGAAGACCGCGTCGATCAGGCGGTCGCTGCCGCCCTCGGCCAGGTCGGCTTCGGTGAAGCCGTGCCGCAGGAAGTTGTCGGTGTAGTTCGGCAGGGTGAGGTACATGGCGAGGGCGTCGCGGGCCAGGGCGCGGGCTCGGACTGGGTCGGTCTCCAGGACCACCTTCAGCTCCGGGGCGAGCAGCGGGCCCTCGCCGAGGATCTCGCGGGCCCGGGCGGTGTGTTCGGGCGTGACCAGGTAGGGGATGGCGCCGGCCGCCCGCTCGCCGGACAGCTTCAGCATCTTCGGGCCCAGTGCGGCCAGCACCCTACTGTCGGCGGCGACGCCGGCCCCGTCCAGCTCGTCGAGGTAGCCGGTCATCGCCGCGTACGGGCGGCTGTAGTCCTTCACCAGCGGGCCGTGGCTCACGCCGAGACCCACCAGATAGCGGCCGGGGTGCGCCGATTCCACCTCGTCGAAGCCGGCCGCGGTCGTGGCGGCTTCCTGCTGCCAGATGTTCAGGACGCTGGTGCCGACGACGATGCGGCGCGTCGCCCCGATCAGCGGGGCGACGTGGTCGGCGGTGCTGTTGTTGCCGAGCCAGATGGCGCCGTACCCGAGTTCCTCCAGCTCGGCAGCGGCCTCGTCCAGTTCGCCGCGCCGGGCCGGGTCCTCCGAGCGCAGTTCGACGCTCCAGGCGCCGTACCGGCCGACTCGCTGCTTCAGGGGGACTGTGGTGTCGCTCATCGGGTGTTCCCTCCGGGTGGCGGGCTGTGCCGTGATCATCACGTCTCCAGCCACTGCCGACCGGAGGGCGTCCCGGGTCGGTTTCCGCCGTTCCCTCAGTTGGTCGAACGGCTCATAAGACGTCGACCACGCACGAGCCCGCCACCTCAGTAGCGGGCTCGTGCGCGTCGTCGGGCTGCTCGTCTACGGTCCGGCAATCAACCACAGGATGAGCGCGGCGTCGAGATCGGTTCGGGTCTCTCACAAACGGGGGGCAGTCGAAAGGGCCGCCCGGCCACGCGTGAACCGCCCGCATTCGCCCAGCTCACCACTCGCAGATGTCCTCTCAGAACTAGTGCGTTCTGCGACGGGGTTCTGAGAGACCGCCGAGGTGCCTGGCCTCACCGCTTCCCGCGGACAGCCACCCGTCACCCGCGTAAACAACCCTATGGGCCAATACACCTAGGAGCTGAGGGCTTTGCGAAGGTGTTCCGCGAACTCGGCAGGGTGCGTGGTCGTGCCGGTGTGCCCGCCGGGGAAGTGCTGGAGTTCCGTGCCGAGGCGCTGGGCCAGGGAAGTGGCCGTACGGTTGGGCAGTTCGCCGTGTGAGTCCTGGCCGCAGGCGAGCACGAGTCGGTTCGACAGCGTCTCCAACCGGTGGATGTCCGGGGTGTACGACATGAAGCTGGGCACGATGCGTCCGAGGAAGTACGGCAGGTTGGCCATCGTCTGCTCGGCCCGCGCCGCCGCCTGCGGCGGAAGCTTGAGTTCGGGCTCTGGTTCGGTGATGTCGCCGCCCTTCTTCAGTCCCGCGGCGAACACGGCCATCGCCGGCATGAGCCCCTGCGTGCGGAACGTCTCCTGCACGCGCGCGAGGTACGCGCGGTGTTCGGCAGCGTCCGGGAGGGCCTCCACAACCGGCGGCTCGTGCGCCACGAGGCGTTCGATGCGTTCGGACTGGGTGGTGAGCAGGTGGATGGCGGCGATCGCGCCCGAGCTGGCGCCAAACACCCGGGCGGGCTCACTGGGCGACAGCAGTTCCACCATGCGCAACGCATCGTCGGCGTGCTCGGCTACGCGCTGCTCGGCGTCGGGGTCGTCCAGCGTGCTGCGGGAGATGCCGCGCGGGTCGTAGCTCGCGACGGTGTATTCAGCGGCCAGGTCGTCGACGATGCCGTCGAAGGCGGCGGCGCCGCCCGCGCCTCCGGGTATCAGCAGCAACAGCGGCCCATGGCCGCGCACTTGATAGTGCAGGGTCGCGCCGTCAACACGCAGGCTGCCGATGGTCGGGTCGGTCATGTGAGGTCTCCTTCTTGCGAGGGTGGCCAGTGCTCCAGGAGGGTGTGCAGGGCGTCGAGGGCGCGGATCCAGGACTGCTGCGGCGAACGCTCGTGCGCGAACCCGCCGACGGCCTCAAGGGCCACGAACCCGTGGAAGGTGCTGCGCAGCAAACGGACCGCGTCGGTCAGGTCGGGCTCGGCCAGTCCGTAGCCGCGCAGCATGCCGTAGGTCAGCTCGACCGCGCGCCGGGGTCCGGGCGCTTGTGCGGCCAGCTCAGGATCGATCTGGATCCGGACCTGCGTCGCCATGTAGCGCCCCGGATGCTCGTGGGCGTACTCCCGCCAGGCGTTCCCGTACGCGACCAGCGCATCCTTGCCCGCTCGCCCGGCGATCGCCCCTGCGATACGGATCGTCTTCTCGTCCGCCGCCAGCAGCGCGATCCGCCCGCGCAGGTCCTCCAGATTGCGGACGTGCGAGTAGAGGCTCGCATCCTTCACCCCGAGCCGCCGCGCCACCTGCGACATGGTCACCCGTTCGAGGCTGACCTCGTCTGCCAGCTCGGCCCCCGCAATCGTCACCCGCTCCCCCGTCAACCCGGCCCGCACCATACGCCCTCCCCGGCTTCCTAGGGATCCTAGTTGTAACCTAGGACTCCTAGGTTATTCAAACGCGGGCGCCTTCGCCGGCCCACGGCGACCCATCGGGCAGTCCCTGGGCGTCTTTCGTGGCGGCCGAGGTGGTGGCCACATCCGTGATCACATTGACGCTGCCGGACGCACGTCTCGGTGGCCTGCGCGGCGAATCCCTTCCCGCTGATGACGTGCTCGTGGCGGCCCGCTGATCACGCTGCCGCACCGGGAAACGCCAAGTTCCCCGACAGAGTCAAGCTCGGCCGATCCAGCGTCTCTTCGCCCATCGCGCCAGGTTCCACCCCGGTCCGTGGACGGTCCGTGGTCTCCAACCCGTCCCGATGGCGACAACTACAGAGCCGCACCCAGCTGTGGCGTGGCGCGCGGCTGTGGCACGTATCGGCCGTTCGACACCGGCGTGGAGGTGGCGGTCGCTGCCTGGCGACCCAAATCGGTACATTTACCCGCCAGGGTAGACCGGGCTCCCAGGCGCGCCTCTGGTCGCGCCCGGTGCTCATGAACCTCGCGGGCGAGGAGAACATGTTCGAGTTGAGTGCGCCGATCGTGACCACGTTCCTCGTGTATGCGGTCGCCATGATCGGAGTAGGTGTCTGGGCATATACCCGTACTCACACCTTCGCCGACTTCGCCCTCGGGAGCCGCAGGCTCAGCGCGTTGGTCGCCGCCCTGTCCGCAGGGGCCAGTGACATGTCCGGCTGGCTGTTTCTCGCGTTTCCCGGAGCGGTGTACGCGACCGGCATCGGCGCCAGTTGGATCGCAGTCGGCCTGGCGGTCGGCACCTACCTCAACTGGCGGTTCGTCGCGCCGAGGCTGCGCACCTACACCGAGCGTGCCGAGAACGCCTTGAGCCTGTCGGCCTACCTGGAGGAGCGGTTCGAGGACCGCACCCGGATGCTCAGGATGGTCTCGGCAGCGGTCACCCTCGTGTTCTTCACCGTCTATGTCGCCAGTGGTCTGGTCGCCGGCGGGTTGCTGTTCGAGCATGCCTTCAACATCCGTTTCGGGCTCGGGGTGACTCTGACGGCCCTGGTGATGGTCATCTACTCGAGCCTGGGCGGCTTCCTCGCCGTGAGCCTCACGCACGTGATGCAGGCGACGCTGATGTTCCTCGCCCTGCTCGTGGTCCCCCTGGCCGGTGTCGGGGCCCTCGGAGGCTTCCGGGAACTGGCCGATGCCCTCGGCAAGAAGGCGCCGGGTCTGCTGGACATGGGGGCGAAGGTCAACTACGCCGACGGGCGGTGGTCGGCAGGCGGGTCGCTCGGCGCCGTCGCGATCATTTCGCTGCTCGCCTGGGGCCTCGGCTACTTCGGTCAGCCGCACATCCTGGCCCGTTTCATGGGCATCCGCAGCATCCAGGCCATCCCCGCGGCCCGCCGTATCGAAACGGGGTGGGTCATCGTCGTACTCGCCGGTGCCACCCTCGTCGGCCTCGCGGGAATCGGGCTGCTCGGCACGCCGCTCCACGACCCCGAGACGGTGTACATCGTCCTGAGCCGCATCCTGCTCAATCCCTGGATCGCCGGGGTGATGCTGATCGCCGTACTGGCCGCGATCATGTCGACCGCGGACAGCCAGCTACTGGTGTCGTCCGTCGCGCTCACGGAGGACTTCTACCGCGCGTTCCTCAACCGGCGTGCCTCGGACAGGGTGCTGGTGCGGGTCGGTCGCGGGGCCGTCGTCGTGGTGATCCTGGTGGCCTTCGTGATCGCGCTCAACGGCGGCGGGCTGCTGGGCATCGTCGCCTACGCCTGGGCGGGCTTCGGGGCCGCGTTCGGGCCGGTCGTCCTCCTCTCGCTGTACTGGCCGCGCATGACCTGGGCGGGGGCCATGGCCGGGATCGTGTCGGGTGCGACCACGGTGCTTCTCTGGAAAAAGGTCAATCCACTGCTCGGGCCGCTCGAGTCGGGCATCTACGAAATGGTCCCGGGTGTACTGGTCGCCGCGGTCGCCGCACTGGTCTTCGGCAGGTTCGTCGGCCGGCCGCCGAAACGGGCCTTCTGGCGGATGCCGGGAGGCGGGGTGAGCCAGCTGATGCTCACCCCGTTCCTCACCCACGCACCGGTCGGCATGGCCGTCCTGGACGCGGATCTGCGCTACGTCTGGGTGAACGAGCCACTGGGCCGCCTGATCCCCCTCGAACAACGACTGGGGCGGCAGGTGGGGGAGGTCCTGCCGAGGCTTGAGGCGGAAGCCTTCGAGGAGCGGATGCACAGGGTCCTCGAGACCGGGAACCCGGTGCTGGACTACGAGTTCCGCGGCCCCAGCTACACCGATCCCCACCGCACACGCGCCTTCTCCGCTTCCTTCTTCGCCATGAAGGACCATCAGGGCCGGTACGTGGGCATCTGGTACATGGTCATCGACGTCACCGAGCGCTGGCGGGCCCAGGAACGCCTGGCTCTGCTGAACGACGCCGGTGCCCGAATCGGCAGCACACTGGAAGTGACGCGGACCGCGCAGGAACTGGCCGACGAGGCCGTGCCGGCCGTCGCCGAGTTCGTCGCCGTCGACCTGCTGGACTCGGTCATGAGGGGCGAGGAGCCGACCCCCGGACCGGTCGGCATGACGCCCGTCATCCGCCGAGCGGGGCAGCAGTCGGTGCGGGAGGGCTGTCCGGAGGCGACTCTGGCCCTGGGCGAAACGGTCCGGCGTGCACCCTCGTCGCCCGTGACCCGCTGCCTGCTGGAAAGCAGGACTCTCGTGGAACGCATCCTGGACCGCTCCACCAGCGCCTGGGTGACCGAAGACCAGTCACTGGGCGCCTCCATCCGCAAGTTCGGCTTCCGCTCGCTGATGGTGATTCCGGTGCGGGCGCGCGGCGTCACCCTCGGTGTGGCGACATTCGCCCGCTCCCGGCGTAGCGGCCCCTTCGAGGACGACGACGTGCGTCTCGCCGAGGAACTCGTCTCCCGCGCGGCGGTGTGCGTCGACAACGCGCGCCGCTTCACGCGCGAGCGCACAGCGGCCCGCTCCATGCAGCGTTACCTGCTGCCGCAGGAACTCACCGGAGGGTCCGCTCTGGAGGTGGCGTCGTGGTATCTCCCGGCGGATGCCCCCAGCGGTGTGGGCGGCGACTGGTTCGACGTGATTCCGCTCTCCGGAGCCCGGGTTGCACTGGTCGTCGGGGACGTCGTCGGACACGGCATGAACGCGGCGGCAACCATGGGGCGTCTGCGCACCGCGGTACGCACGCTCGCCAATCTGGATCTCCCCCCGGACGAACTGCTGGCTCATCTGGACGACCTGGTCATCGGCCTCATGGGGCCGGCGGAGGGAGAGGACGAGACCGCGGGTGCCGCGTTCATGGGTGCCACCTGTCTGTACGCTGTCTACGACCCGGTCAGCAGACGGTTCACGCTGGCCCGGGCCGGTCACCTCCCACCGGTGATCGTCGGCCGCGACGGCACCGCCGACGTCGTCGACCTGGCCGCCGGACCGCCCCTCGGCCTCGGGTACCTCCCCTTCGAGTCCGTCGAACTGGAGCTGGCCGAAGGCAGCCTCATCGCCCTCTACACCGACGGCCTCATCGAGACCTTCGACCGGGATCTCGACGTCGGGCTCTCCCGACTGGGCGACGCCCTCGTGGCGCCCGGGCCGACGTTGCAGGAGATCGGCCTGGGTGCGGTCGACGCCCTGCTGACGGGTCCACCGTCCGACGACGCGGCCCTGCTCCTCGCCCGGACCCGCGTCCTGGCTCCGGACCGGGTCGTGTCATGGAACCTACCCAGCGACCCGGCGGCCGTGGCGAACGCCCGCGCCCTCGCCAACCGGCAGTTGGCGGAGTGGGGCATGGACGATCTGACGTTCACCACGGAGCTCATCGTCAGCGAGTTGGTCACCAACGCCATCCGCCATGCGACCGGACCGGTAAGTCTGCGCCTGATCCGGGACCAAGGGCTGATCTGCGAGGTCTCCGACGCCAGCAGCACTTCGCCGCGCCTGCGCCATGCCCGGACCACCGACGAGGGAGGACGCGGCCTACTGATCGTGGCCCAACTCACCCGGCGATGGGGCACCCGTTACACGACGACCGGCAAGATCATCTGGACGGAGCAGGACATTCCCACCGACATGGGCACCCGGTCGTGAGCGGGTCCCGCCTTGGCCTGACGAGACGGCAACCCGGATCCCACGCGCCCGCATCGTGGGCGGAGCGCGCTTCTGCACGGCCCCCACCGGTAAGTGCCGGACGGCTGCCGGGCGGCTGCCGGGCGGCCCACTGAGGTCGGCTCCCCCGAAACTCGCTACGTAAAGAGCGTTTTCGCTGCGGTGGCGTTTGATCCCAGATGCAGGTGTGCCACCAATTCGAGGTGGTTTCACGGGTGAGGCGTCGGCTTGTGAGGTCGATCATCGCGAGGTGGATCATCGCGAGGTGGATCACGGCATCCGCCGGCCGCGCCCGACCGGGTCAGCACTTCCCGTTCCCGCGGTGTACCGAGAGCAACGCCGTACCGGCCTCCGCGACTGCTTCGCCGAGCATGGCGGTCTGTCCTGGGGCATCGAGCGTGACCGCGACCGCCGCTGCCCCGGCCGGACCCGCCGCCCGCAGCACGGGCAGCACGGCGCGGCCACGCACCCCGACGGCAAGCACCTGCCCGTCGGGCCGGGCCCGCGCCGGATCCTCGGGATCCAGGATGCCGATCTCGCTCGCCTCAACGTCCAGCCCTGCCGGGGCGGCCTGCAACTCCACCAGCGGCTCAGCCGGCGACGTCGGCACGTGCCGCAGGCCGACCCCGGCCTCTGCGGTGGAAGAAGGTCGTGGATTCCAGGCAGTAAGAGATCTCTGACACGCCATATGCTGCTCGATCATCACGGACGGACGGTGGCCCGAGTCCTTCGGGGACACTCATCCGCGTCTGCGGTCCTCTCTTCCTTCTCCGGGGTCTGGTCGGCGCGTTCCGGCAGTTACGCGGGCGCCGCTGTCCGCCTCGGAGTGCCTGTCCTGCTGGTGATCGCACCGGGACGCGAGCGGCCATGGCACGAACTCCCCGTTCGCGCACTCCACAAGCAACCGCTTACCGTGCGCGAGTACTCCGCGTGGCCGCAGCCCGATCAGGCTCGCAGTCGTGTACGCAGCGCTCAAGCTGCCCATGTCGTGGACGATGCCGATCCTGAACAGGGACTGGGTCTCGGCGATGGCCTCGTGGTCGCCTGCCCGGATGACCACGCGCAGATCGGGCGCGACCGCTCGGGCGGCAACGGAGACCGCGATGTTGTCCAGATCGTCGGAGGCGACGGCGGCCATGGCCTGCGCCGTGTGGAGACTGAGCCTGCGCAGCACGAACTTGTCAGTGGCATCGGCGACGACGACCGGGACGCCAAGGGCTCTGGCCAATCGCAGGTTCGGGGCAGCTGGGTCACGTTCCACCGCTATCACCCCCATACCGAGGTCCTGCAACCGAGTGCACAACCGCAACCCCACCTGCCCGAGCCCGACGACCACCACGTGGCCCGCCCTGGGAAGGGCCCGGGGGCCGACCACGCCGACCGAGCGGGGTGCCAGGAGGCGGTCGACCATGCCGGCGGTGAAGACGGCGGTGAACACGATGGTGATGAGCATCGCGAAGCTGGCGAACACCAGGTAGGCGTTTGACCCTTGCGCCGATGCGGGACCGACGGCCGACACCGTTCGCACCGCCTCGAAGAGAGCCTCCACCGGCGGTCGGTGGTTCAAGACCACGGACCACGTCCAGTCCGCCAGCAGCACCGCGAGCAGCCCCGTGAGGCCGGCCAGCATGATCCGCGAACTGCCGTCGTGCGGCCGTAGCTGTCCTCTGAACTTCCCCAGCAGCGCCCGGTACTTCAGGGAGCGCGGTGGCCGGTACGTCTCCAGGCTCACGGCGCCCTCCTCCCACCGGGCGCCGACGTGGCCTGATGGGCTCGGGCTGAGGGCCAGCAGGTCGGGCTGGAGACAGGCGGCCAGCAGAATGGGAGCGGCGACGTCGGCCGGCGACAGGACCTGACAGTTCGGGACCATGCGTACGAGTTGCTCGGCCACCGTCCGGTCGAAGACCGTCACCACCAGTCTGACGCCCGGGCAGATGTGCTCGATGGCGAGCGCGTATCGCAGGGATTCGACGTCGTCGTCCAGCAGGATGGCGACGCCGGCCACCTCCCGGTCGAGTGTCTGGCGCAGTTCCTCGTCCGTGGGTTGCGCCAAGTGCTGCACGAGGTGCCCCGCCGCTTGCAGGAATCCGCAGACCCGGCGCGCCACGTCGCTGCCGATGACAACGAAATACCGCTCCGGTTCCCCGCCCGCTCCGAACGCGTTACGCGTGCTCTCGTCGCGGGAGACTCGGTTGTGGGAGTGCTCAGAGGTCAAAGATGCAGTCATCGGAAGTGCAGGGGTCGCAGTCAAGGCAGCGGAGGTTCTGGCATCCGCTGCATCGGATGAGCAACCGGCCACAGTGACACCCGGCGGCACGGGGATCGGCGGGCCGACCGCCCGTGGGCGGTGGGCGGTGGATGATGCCGGTAGGCGGAACAGGCTGCTGGGCCGCAGCACTCACTGGTTTACTCCCATCGGATCTGGTGCAGTACTCCAGGCCATGAACGGGACGGCCTCGACTGCCGGCGACCCGGGCCCGGCTGTCGCAGGCGTTGAGGCGCTGTGGGAACAGTGGGCGGCGCGCGTGCCGCCCGGCGGAGCAGATCGGGCCGACTCCGCTGGTACACCGGTCCACCAGGATTTCTGGGCCGTACGACCGGGTTGGCATCTGCACAAGCAGCTCTCACACGGCAGAAGCGCGACGTCTCAGGCCGACGTGAAGCACCGTATGCACCGAATTCGGCGGCACAATCCACCGGACGCGAAGGCACGCACAGCACGTCCGCTCCGTCGCAAAGACGGTGGCCCGGACCACCGGACTCGCTGACTCATGACGCCAAGATCGGTACGAGAGCCACGACTTGTCGTTCCTCCAGGAGGGCCGCCCTGCCCGACGAGGAGTGCCGGGGGTCGCCCAGCGGAACTCCCTCGCGTACATCGACAGTAAGTGCACTGTAGAAGCGGCTCCTCCCCCGGACCATGGACAGATGCCAGGCTCGCCTCGCCGTGAGTTCATACACATGCTCAAACGTCACGTTGGGAACTGGGGCGATCCAGTGGATCGACCGTCCGCGGCCCCGAGGACATCACTGCCGGACTGGCCGGGCAGCTCAGTTGAAGGCTGCCGAAGGAGCCGTGCAGCCGAAGAATCATCCGGGCACCCGCGCCCGAGGGGTGCGCCGGATCGCCGGTCGCGTATGCACCCGCCAGTCCACCGCCCTCTGACGGCCAGGTATCCCGTGCCGCTCACGCTTCCCTGCCTGCCGGTCGTCGCCGGCACCACCGATGTCCGTTACGCCTCGGCCCCCACGGTCGACTCCGACTGGCACCGAATCCAGCGCCTGACCGCAGCCGCGACCAGCAGTCCTGGTCCACAGGCAGCTGCACACCTGCGTGCCGCCCTGGGCTTGGTGCGGGGCGGGCCGTTCGCCGGCGTCCCCCCGGCGGTTCGCGTGGGCCAAGCATCAGATGCAGGACATGGTCAGCGCGATCGTGGATGCCGCCGCCGACCCGGCCGAGCAACACCTGGCTGAACATTACCCGCGTGGCGCACTGTGGGCGGCAACCAGAGGCTTGGCGCCGCGGGGTGTGGGCGAGGTCGGCGGGCGGCATCCGGTCGGCGCCTTCCTCTGTGCCGGCATTCCACGAGGGCTTCCGTCGCCTCCGCCGGAGGACGGAGCCGTACCGGCGGGTCGGCCACCTGCGAGCTGACGGCGTGGTCTCAGCTGTGGTGGGCGCGGGTGTGGAGGTCCCGGCGGGCGGCGGCGAGTAGCTGGTCGGAGAGTTCCGGGTCGGTGGTGGCGACCGCGCGGGACAGCAGGAGCGCGCCGGCCATCTGACTGAAGAGGGCGAGCGAGCGCGACCAGGCTTCTTTCTCGTCCAGTCCAGTGGCGTCCTGGACGGCCTGACTGAAGCGGTGCAGGTTGGCGCTCAGCCCGGTGGTGTAGCGGGCGCGGGCGTCGTCGTCGAGGCGGGGGGCGTCGCCGAGGAAGCCCGTGTTGGGGCAGCCGTGGTCGATGTCGGCGCGGTGCTCGGGTGACAGGTACCAGTCGATCTGGGTGTCGACCGGGTCGGCCCCGCGTTCGCGGGACGCGTCCAGGGCCGCGGTGAAGTTGGCCAGCCCGTCGGCCATGGCCTTGGCGACCACCTCGTCCACCAGTGCTCCCTTGGAAGCGAAGTGGTTGTAGAAGCCGCCCCGGGTCATCCCGGCGGCAGCCATGAGCTCCACCAGGCCGACCGCCTCCGTTCCACGCTGACGGAACAGCGTCTCGGCGGCAGTCACGATCGCGTCGTGATTCTGCGCCGCCTTCTGCCGCGACACACCCATGCCCGGTACCTCCCTCTCTCTGCCTCACCCACCGTACACGATGTCGTTCGACATTGACATCGCGGCGGGTCGGGCATAAAACAATGTCGAGCGACATTGTGAGTGAGTGAGAGGAACACACGATGAACGTCGCATCGCTGTTCACACCGGTCCGGATGGGCGACCTGGAGCTGCCCAACCGCATCGCGCTGGCACCCCTGACCCGCATGCGCGCCGACAACCCCGGTCATGTGCCGACCGCACTACAGGCCGAGTACTACGCCCAGCGGGCCTCCGCCGGCCTCATCGTCGGCGAGGCGACCGCGATCAGCCCGGACGGCTTCGGCTGGGCCGACACACCCGGACTGTGGAGCCCCGAGCAGATCCACGGCTGGCGACAGGTGACCGAGGCCGTGCACACGGCCGACGGTCGCATGATCGCCCAGCTCTGGCACACCGGGGCCATCTCGCACCCCGACCTGCGCGAGGGAGCACTCCCGCTGTCGGCCTCCGCGGTCGACCCGCGGCAGCGCAGCGTCACCCCGACCGGCCGCAAGCCCACGGTCACGCCGCGCGCGATGACTACGGCCGAGATCCGTCAGACCATCGCCGACTACGCCACCGCCGCCCGCAACGCCATCGCCGCCGGGTTCGACGGCGTTCAGATCCTCGCCAACTTCCTGTACCTGCCGGCCCAGTTCCTCAACAAGGCCACCAACCAGCGCACCGACGCCTACGGCGGCTCCATCGAGAACCGGGCCCGGCTGACCCTGGAGATCGCCGAGGCGGTGGCTGCGGCTGTCGGCCCCGAACGGACCGGCATCAAGATCGGCCCGATGCACGAGACCGGCCCGTTCGAGGCCAACGACGAAACCCTGCCCACCGCCGAGTACGTCATCTCCCACCTGAACGGCCTGTCACACCTCCTGGTGATGGGCGCCACGCACGACCTGACCGCAACCCCGCTCGACGGACTGGACGGCGACGGCATGTTCGCCCACTTCCGGCCGCTGTTCGACGGCACGCTCATCGCCAACGTCGAGCTGGACGCCGAGCGGGCCGCCCACCTGATCGCATCAGGGCTTGCCGACGTGGTCGCCTTCGGCCGCCCGTTCATCGCCAACCCCGACCTGCCCGCCCGGCTCGCCACCGGAGCCCCGCTCACCGACATCGACTGGACCACCGTCTACGCCTCCGGCGCCCGCGGATACACCGACTACCCGGCCCTGGCCGCCGTCTGAGACCCCAAGGAGCACCTCATGAAGCTCACCGGAAACACCATCCTGATCACCGGCGGCGGCAGCGGCATCGGCCGCGGCCTGGCCGAGGCCCTGCACCGCCTCGGCAACACCGTCATCGTCGCCGGCCGTCGACGCGACGTCCTGGACCAAGTCGCCGCCGCCAACCCCGGCATCGAGGTGGTCGAGCTCGACATCGCCGACCCGGACAGCACCACCAAGGCCGCCGAACAGGTCCTGGCCGCCCACCCCGACCTCAACGTCTTTGCTCAACAACGCCGGCATCATGCTGCCCGACGACGCCGCCTCCCCGCTGGACGAGGCCACAACGACCGCGCAGATGACCACCAACCTGCTCGGCACCATCCGCACCACCTCGGCCTTCATCGAGCACCTCAAGAGGCAGCCCGACGCCACGATCCTCTACAACACCTCCGCGCTCGCCTTCACGCCGCTCGCGCCGTTCGCCGTCTACTCCGCCACCAAGGCCGCCCTGCACTCCTACGCCCTGTCCCAGCGATTCCTGCTGCGTGACACCGGGGTCAAGGTCCAGGAGATCGTGCCGCCGTGGGTGGCCACCGGCCTGGGCGGCGTCGACGGCGAAGGGCAGGCGATGCCGCTGGAGGACTTCATCGCCCAGGCCGTCGAGGCACTTGCCACCGACAGCGAGGAGATCGTCGTCGAGCAGGCCCGGACCTACCGCGACAACGCCGGACCGGGCGAGCACGCCTACGTCACCGAGTCGAACACCTCCATGGCCGCCCTGCTCCAGGAGTGAACGCCGCGCGTCCGCGCCGGCCCAGCGGCTGCCGCACCGGCCGGCGGACCGTGCACAGCCCGAAGCCCGACACGACCGCCCACGACCAGGAGGACAGGGGTGCATCAGACCATGAAGACGATCGGACTGACGCGGTTCGGCGGGCCCGAGGTTCTGCAGGTGTTGGACCTGCCCGCGCCCGAGCCCGGACACGGGGAGGTACGCATCCGCGTCCACGCGACCGCGGTCAACCCCACGGACATCACCTTCCGCACCGGAGGGCGAGCCGACCAACTCGCAGCGCGCCCTGTCCCGTACGTGCCCGGCATGGACGTGGCCGGTGTGGTGGACAAGCTCGGCCCGGGCACCGACGGGCGCCTGGCCGTGGGAGCCCGCGTGATCGCCTACGTCATCCCCCTTCGGCCCGCACGGCGGCACCTACGCCGAGCAGTTGGTCGTCCACCAGGCATCGGTGGTGCCGGCTCCCGCGAAGGCCACCTTCCCCGAGGCGGCCACGCTGCTGCTCAACGCGGTCACCGCGCGACTGTCCCTCAACGCGCTCGCCCTGACCCCCGGCACGACGCTCGTCGTCGCAGGAGCCACGGGAGCGGTCGGCGGATTCGCGGTCGAGATGGCGAAGGCGGATGGGCTGACCGTGCTGGCGTACGCATCCGACGCGGACCAGAAGACGGTGCGGGACCTGGGCGCCGACCAGGTCGTGCCACGGCGCCAGGACGCCGTATCCGACATCCGCGGTGCGCTGGCCGGCGGGGCGCCCGCACTGATCGACGGCGCCGCCCTCAACGCGCAGGCGCTCGGGGCGATCGCCGACGGCGGAGCGCTGGTCAGCCTCAAGGGCTGGACCGGCCCCACCGAGCGCGGCATCACGATCCACCCGATCTCCTCCTACAGCGCCGCCACCGACACCGCCCTGCTCGACCGGATCGCCCGCCAGGCGGAGAACGGCGAGCTGACCCTCCGCGTCGGCGACCTGCTGCCGGCCTCGCGCCCCGCCGAGGCACACCAGCGTCTGGCCACCGGTGGCGTGCGCGGACGCCTCGTGCTGGATTTCGCGAACCCGCACTGGTGACCGCCATCCCGCCACGCCGCACCGAACCGCGCCTCACCAGAGAGGACTTACCACGCATGTCAAGAACATGAGGCTCAAGACTGCGCTGGTCAGCCTCGTCCTCGGGGCCGCAGCCGTCATAGCCCCAACGCTCCCGGCAACGGCCGCCGGCGCGCCGGTACCGAACCCGCACAGACCAAGTTCAAACGCCCGTCACGGCGGCCCCGCCCCCTGCCGCCCAGCGACGCCCCAGCGTCCGCACCATCCCCTCCCAACATCGAACAGTAGGTGACCAACCCATGACCACCATCGAAGACAGGAACAAGGCCGTCGTCCGCGAGGCTTTCGACACCCTGTTCAACCAGCGGGACTACACCGCCGCCGAACGCTTCTGGTCCTCCGACTACATCCAGCACAGCGCCCATATCGCTCCCGGCCGGGACGGCCTGTTCAACCTGGTCAAAAGCCTCCCGGTGGAGCTGAAGCACGAGTGGGAGCTGATCATGGCGGAACGGGACATGGTCATGGTGCGCGGCCGTTTCACGGGACACGGACAACCCGCCCCATGGATCGCCGTCGACTTCCTCCGCATCGAAGACGGCATTCTGATGGAGCACTGGGACGTCATCGAAGAGGAAGTCTCCCCGGAGCAGTCTGTGAGCGGCCTGCCGATGTACGGCGACACCTTCCCCGAGGAACGGTGAAGATGACCGTCAGCGCCAAGGATGTCGCTGCACCACGTATGCCGGATGGCCAACGGCGATCCGGCATACGTGGTGCGATCGTTGCGAGAATTGGCTGACCGTCGACAGCAGGTTCATTCATAGCGCCGACCACATCGCCCGCCAGGCCCATGCGCCCGTCGCCGAGCCGGAAACACCACCGGCGCGCCGCGCGGTCAGCCCTCGAAGCATGGCGTCTGCACCGGCGCAAGGTCGTCGCGTAGCCGCAGGAAGCGGACCGGGTGGCGGTAGCGGCCGGCATCCACAGCGGTGCCCGCGATGAACTCCGCCCCCACGGCGCAGCCGCCAGTTCGTCAGGTCTGCGCGGTGAGTTGCTCGATCTCCGCGGCGATCCTGGCTCCGTTGTAGAGAGTCAGCCTCATGAGCGGCATCTCATGGATGGCGTGAGCCCCGATCTCCGTCACGCCGAGCAGGCGCATGACCGCGTCTCTCACCTCCTCCGCTGATACCGCCACGCTGATCACATCGAGGACGGCGGTCCTGGCTTCGATCGCTTTCATCGTGGCGTTGAGGACGGTGAGCCGCTCGGCGACTTGCTCGTTGGTCCCTGGCATCTAGCCTCCCGAGGCCGGCGCAGGGTCGAGCCAGGTGGTGTCCGATTCGCGGATTCCAAGAGGTCGAGCTCCAACAGCAGTCGGCGACAGCGCTCGCACCTGTCGAGGTGTTCTTCGACCCCGGTGCCGCTTCCGCGACCCCAGAGGGCCCCGCACATAGGCGGCTGGTTTCCTGGCGCACTTGCAGCACTCCCGTGCCATCTCCTGCTCGGACAGATGTGCCTGGAAATACTCCTTGCGCAGTCCCTCGCGCGCACGGCAGGCCAGTGCGGCAACCGCGTTGGCCGACAACCCCAGCAGTGGCGCCACCTGCGCCGGGCTCTCCCCCTCCACCTCGGTGTGCCACAGCACGGTCTGCCACCGCTCGGGCAGCGCGGCGAAGACGCGCCCGATCAGCGACGCCTCCAGCTCGGCCAGCACCGGGTCCTAGACGGGGAGCAACGGCGCGTAGACCTCCACTGCGGGCCGCCGCCGGCCCGGATCGCGCCCAGCACCTGGGCGAAACCCTCGGACGCGAGATCCTCCGCATCCGCCGGACTGGTCGCATAGAGCCCGGCCAGGCGGCGGGCCGACGCGAAGTGCCGCTCGTAGAGCACCACGAACGACGCGTCGTCCCCGCCCCGGGCGCACACGACGAGTTCGGCGTCGGACCGCTCGGTCGATGTGCCCTGTGCCTTCTCCGGCACCCCAAGGTCCCCGGTCCCCTGCCTCGGAACCCTTGTCACCGCCGTCCACCCCTCAACTGATCACAACGTCGTGATCACGGACTGTGCTTGCCCCGTCTGACCGCTGGCCCTGCCGGTCGTCTATCTGCACGGCCTCCCTGCCTGTGTCGAACGTGGTGAGGCGGACGAGCCTGAATGACAGAGAGCGGCTGCGAGGCCATCACGGAGCCGTGCAGGCCCATGCCATCCTGTGCCGGGCCGGCGCGCCGGGTGGCCCCCGGTCACGCGTCGGCCCCGTGGGCGTTCGGCGGGACTGGGGACTGGGGACTCGGCACTCGGCACTCGGGACTCGGGACTGGGAGACAACGGCGAGTCGCTGTCGGACGATCCGATGTCGCGGGGTACCAGGCCGTCAAGGGTGACGAACTGCCCGCACAGACCAGAGCGGCCTTCCTAGCGGCGCTGCGCCCATGAACAGGTCGTGGCATGGTCAGTCTCCGGTGAACAGTTCGACCGTGCCGCTCTGGCTGGTGCGCGCGGAGTCGGCAAAGCTCAGTACCCACGAGGAGTCGCCGGACGCCGTACCGCAACCGACCTTCACCGAGCCCCGCTTCGACACCATCGGCTTGTCCAGGACCAACTCGCCGGTTGAGTCGTTGCCCCAGTCGATCCGGTTGCCTCCCGGCACCTGGGTGTGCAGCAACTTTCCCGCACAGCCCGCGGGCAGCACCACGATGGTGCGTGGGCCGGCCGAGCCGGCGAAGGACGTCACTGCCGCAGGCGCCGAAGGCCCGCCCTTGGTCTCGCTGTCAATGAGAACCCTGATCTTCACGACCGTAGGGCTGTTGCTGCCGTCACCGACGGTGTGGACCAGTGCCACGTGGGTCTGACCGGTCGACTCGCGTCCCTGGACAAGGCGCAGACGGTCATCCTGGGCGTCCTTGCGGGGCACGCGCACATCGCTGTGAATGGTTCCGGACGCCGCGTTCCACAGTCTCGCCAGGGAGTCGGGCCGGAGGCCGGAGGGCAGTGCCGGGCTGGGCGCGGCGGTTGACGGCTCGGGCAGTGTGGCACCCGCCGACATACGGGACGCGGGGTGGGTGGACGGCGCACGTGCCGGGGGGGGACCGTGCCGCCCTGGAACGCCCCGAACGTCAGCGTCACCGCGGCGCACAGTGCGGCGCCACCGACGGGCACTCCGGTGCGGCGGCGCCGGGATGCCGTCACCCGCGCCCGCACCCGGGCCTGGAGGTCTGCTGGTGGTGGTCCGGCCTCGGCCGCCAGTTCAGCCAGGGCCTTCCCCAAATCCTCTGCGAATCTTTCGGTTTGTTCCGTCATCGTGCCCTCCTCTGCGTGAGCTGCCGGGACCTGTCCACGACCGGGCAGTCCGCCGACGCCACCGCCTGTGGCTCGTCGCCCAAGGCCAGGCGGAGCTGTTTCAGACCGCGGTTCGCCAACCGGTTGACGTTCCCCGTCGAGCATCCGAGGGTGTTCGCGGCCTCCTGTTCGGTCAGCCCCATGTAGTGCCGCAGCACCACCACCGCCCTTGTACGTGGTGCCAGTTCGGCCAGCGCCCGGCGTAGCAGGTCGCGGTCGTCCACCTCGCCCGTCGCCTCTTCGTCGCCGCGCTCAGGCAGGAGCCGGGTAAAAATCTTCAGTACTCTGCGCCGGCGCATCCGGCTGATGTGCGAGTTGATGATCGCAGTTCGCACATACGTCTCCTCGCGCCCTTGGGAGAGCGCCCGCTCCCAATGTCGGAAGCAGTTGGCCAAAGCGGTCTGCAACAGGTCCTCGGCGAGGCCGCGGTCGTTCGTGAGCAGGTAGCACAGGATGGCGGTGCTGTACCGACCCGCCGATCACCGCCTCGCCGCTGCACGGCGAACTCGTCCATCAGACCCTGGGTAGAACGATGCTGGGCTTCACCATTGCGCTGCCTCCCTGAGCCCCCGCCAACTGACCAACCTCGGACTCGGCATCACCGACGGAACCTGGACGATCGACACCACCACCGCAGGACGCAAAACATCATCCGGCCCACAGCCAGACAACCCCACACGCAAGATCTTCAGAAATATCCCAGCCTCAGGCTGGCCCGTGCGCCGCCGGTGTCAGGTTTGGTCAAGGTCAGACGGGCGCCGATCACTTCCGTCTGGCCGAGCACGATGGTCATGCCGAGACCCATGCCCCCCTTGCCTTCGGTGCGGAAACACTGCGGGCCGCCGCCGGCACACTGCCCTGGGCTCGCGCCGTGCCCGCCGCTTCGGGACCGCCATCCGCTCCGGCAGAGGAACGTCGCCCGGCTCCCATCGACGTTCTACCCCGGAGGTAAGGCACCGGCGTGGCCGCCAGCTCGCGTCACTGCCGCGAGCCTGCCATCCCGAGGTGGACCACCACCGCAGCATCGGAATCCCGCGCAGCAGCCGGGCGCCAAGTGTGCTGTGCGGGCCGGAATATGGGTGGCCTCCTGCTGCGTTGGGTCAACAGGCCCTGTATCAGCCCCACTTCGTCCAGGAGACCCCTCGTATGTCAGAGCTCGAGATCGATGCCGTCGTGTTCGACGTGCTCGGCACGCTCGTCGACGAACCTGCCGGCATCCGCGCCGGGATACGTGAACTCGACTCGTCGCTCGACGATCCCAGAATCGAGCAACTCCTGTCGCTGCGGCAGGAGCACATCGACCGCGAGCAACGTCGCATCCTCGACGGCGTCCGGCCCTACCGCACCAGCGACGTCCTCGACCAAGAAGCCGCCCAGCTCGTCGCCGACGCCGTTGGAGTCGACGACCCGGCTGCGGTGACGGCCCTGGCCCTGTCAGGTCGTCGGCTCCCGCCATGGCCCGACACACTGGCAGGGCTCGCCCGACTCGGCGAACGGTTCCCACTGATCGGACTCTCCAACGCGAGCCGGACAGCTCTACTGGGAATCAACTCCCACGCCGGACTGCGCTGGCACCAGGCGCTCTCTGCCGAAGACGTCCAGACCTACAAACCGGACCCAGTCGTCTACCAGTTGGCCGTCACCATCTCCGGACTCCCGACCGAGCGACTGCTGATGGTCGCCGCCCACGCCTGGGACCTGCGCGCTGCGCAGAACCTCGGCCTGCGCACCGCCTACGTCGCCCGCTCCGTCGGCGACCCGCCCACGCCCTCGGACCGATTCGACCTGCACGCCCAGGACCTGGCCGATCTGGCCGACCAAATCGACAAGGCTTAACGTCCTGCCCCGCTCGCCCCTCTCCGACCGCAGGCAAGAGCCTCGGGGGTTTGTGCGCTGTGCCTGCGGTCGGAGAGGGTTCACCCGGCGATGGCCGCCGAGGCGAGGCGAGCGCAGTGGGCAGCGATCTGGCGTGGTGAGTGGCGGTCGTGTTCGAGCCACCAGGTGATCGTCTGCACGGACATGGCGGCGAGAGCGTGGGCACCAGGCCACACCCTGCGCTACATCGATACAGACACCAAACCCACCAGCGATTTCATTCATCGCCCTTTGGCCGGCCATGGTTAGCGTCGACGCCGTCCGACAGAGGCAGGCTGCCCAGCGCTGGTCGTTTACCTCATCTCGTTCTGCCTTATCGATCATTTCAGAATCAGGTGCTGTGCTCGGTGAGAGGCTGTCAGTTGTCGAGTCGGTGAAGGACCTGCGTGAACTCGCCGTTCTCCATCAAGCCGGTGAGTACCTGGGTCATGCTGCCGATGCCGGCGTCGTGGACGATCAGCTCGTCCGAGCACCAGAAGTAGCGGCCTCCCAAAGCCTCGCCGCTTGCGGCCCAACGCTTCATCAAAACCTCGACCTGGGCAACGGTGAACATGGTCGCGCTCCACCGCGAGCCGTCCCGTAGCCGCACTTCGACTTCGACGTTGTCCACGGTCTCCAGGTTCTCATTGGCATCCGGCAGGAACGCGGCCTCGAACTGCTCCGTGCTGACGCGGTACCAGGGGCCGTCCCAGCTGCCCGATTGTGTGCTCTCGCTCATCGTGTGAGTGTGCCGGGTACCATTCGCCCACCTCAACCGCGTTGCTCCGGCGCGCTTCCGGGCGTGAACACCGACCTTGTGTCCGACGTCCTGTGGGCGCGCGTGGCTCCGCCGCTGCCGCCTGTGCGCGGCCCAGCGGTGCGGGATGACGGTGCAGGTGGTTCGGTATGCACCGCGGTGGGAGCGGGTGTGCGCCCGGCAAGGGCGGTGGCAACTGGACGCGGACGCCGACCACCCGGAGGACTACAAGGCCCGACAGCAGTCGAGTGCGGCATCAACCGCCTCAAGAGGCACCCCGCCGTGTAGATCGAGTGCGAAGCACCGCGTCACCTGCCGATGGACCCGTCGGCCTGCTCGCGGAGAATGCCAGCATGGCCCGCATGGCGAGCCATCTCTTCGATCATGCTGTTCTGTGGACTGTGTGGACGTCGTGGCGTGGCGTGGGGCGGGTGTTTTTGCGGCCTGGTGGCCGTCCGGGGCCGGGGCCGGTGAGCGCGCCGGCCACGGAGCAGCCCCTGGCCAATGCCAGGGGCTGCCGGCGGGGGCTCAATCTCAGCGGCGCAGGATCAGCCAGCCCACCCCGCTGCCGCCAGCACTCGCGACAAGAGTGCCGAGCCAGATAGTGGCCCTACGGGAGAGACGCAGGGCGACCGTCACGGTGAGGTCGATGTGGTGGGACACTTGGACCTCGATCCGCATGAGTTTCCTGCCCTTGTCGGACAGAGGGATCTCAGGCCTGGTCTCTGCGGCCCATGACTCCTCCTCGGCTCGGTCGTGTGCGAGAACACCACCACCGTGTCACCCATGCGCAGCACCTGGCGCGAAATGTTAGGCCGGACGGGTGACGCGTAGGACTCGCCCCCTGGTCACCAGAGTGGTTCTGTCGGCCCTGGCGAACGCACCGGAGCGCGGGCGATCAGGTGGCTGACAAGCCGGGATCGAAAGTAGCCTCTGCCCCGGCCACACGAGAGGCACTGGCCCACACAGCCCGGATCGAAACGACGCACCGACGGCCCCGGCGGGGGCCGCTGAAACTCTCGCGTCACCGCGCCAAACCGGCGTTGTCTCCCCCGTCGATGGAGTGATGGCGCCTGGGCTGCGGCATGGCGTAGGTGCAGGGTGTGGGCGACGTCCCTTTGCCGAGAGGTACGGCCCCAACGGACCCAGCTGATGACTCCGCTCGGAGTCGAGGAAATGCTCCCTCGCAGCGGCGATGCGAGCCTGGCCGGGCTCGAGTTGCGTGCCCGCGTGAAGGAAGGGATCGAGGAGACGGACGACGTCCACCCCGGCCGCAACCACCACGGCGCTGCTATTCCGGCCGCTTGTCCCGTCCCCGGCGTCCGCTGTCCGACGGGATCTGCACTTGGTACTCGCCGCAATGATCACCGACCGGGCGACAGCGGCACCGCAGAGCAGCGGGACATGAAGCTTTGCCGAATCGGTCGACCCATGTCACGGCAGGTCGGATGTTGTTGAGTGTCTGGACTTCTTGCCTGCCGGCCGGGGTGTGGACGGTCGTCGCCGAAGTACTCCGTATGAACGCGCTCCCCTGGCGGACGATGCCTACGGGGAGGTGCTGCTCGTGCTCGACGGCACCTGGAACTGGCCGTCGACGGTGTTGAGGTGACGGTGGGCCCAGGCGAGATGTACGAGGCGTCGGCAGGCGGACGCCACGCGTGCGCACGGGCAGCGGCGGCACCTTGGTGCTCGTCGAAGTACCGGCGGAATGGGACCGGCAGGCGGACGTCGCCGCTGCGATCGGCTCGCGCGAGGCCCCTGTGTGGAACTCTCCCGATCCATCATGATCACGTCACTCTTCACTTCACGGGGGACTTGTCGATCTCAAGCCAACTCAGCGGCACATCGGCGCACTTGTACTCGTCGCCGCGCCCGCCAGCAGCCTCACCTCTGCGGCCCGGAGGATGACCCTTAGGGCGGCAGCTCCGGCGGCTCCAGTGCCTCGGCTCGGCCGTCGAACAAGCCGGCCCCGTCGGCCCCGAGCAACAAGGCCACGGACCGAGCTGATGGCCCCGGTGGCTGCGGGACGCCGCCGAATCTGTCTGCCGGGCACATGATGGTGAGCCCACCGTGCCCCCATCGAAGGGCTCCTTGTCGGCCAAGGACGCCCCTCTTCGCCCGGGACGTCAAGGTGGAACTGGCCACCGGGTCCGGCGGCACGAAGTCGGTTCCGGTCGGCGAGCTGTGGATGCACTCCGGTGACTGCATGACGAACTCCAGCGCCGTGAATGCGCCTTACACCTGCTCCGGGAACATCTACGACATCACCCTGAACCCCGAGGGCAACATCAACAGCATCAACGAGGTCCGGCACCCCTGAGCCAGGCGCGCCAGACCGGACGGACCCGGCGGGGCGGCGAATCGTCCGTCCCGGCCTGGTCGTCCTCGACGACTTCGCCATGCGCCGGCTCACCGCCGCCCGGGTCGAGGACCTCTACGCACTCTTCTCCGAGCGGCAAGGCCGGTCCCTGGTCGTCGCCAGCAACCGGGCGCCCGGCGACTGGTGTTCCGGTCGCGGGTAAGGGCAGGTGCCGCTGCGGAAGCCTGGTCCCGGTCCGGCCCGCGGTGCCGTTGGTGGACCAGGATGACGTTGGTGACGATGCCGCAGGCGATCTCCTTGCCAGGGAGTACGGGTCGTTGGGCAAGGACGCGATGTCGGCTCTTTGCGCCGCCTGATCGCCGACGGATTCTTGGGGCGTGAACGCCACGGCGGCCACCTCCCCGCTGCCCCGCTCCCCGCTCCCCGCTCCCCGCTCCCCGCTCCCCGCTCCCCGCTCCCCGCAAAGGAACCACAACCGGCCACCGCGTGGCGGCGGGGTCGCCGCGTCGCTGACCTGGCTGATCTGCTGTCCATTGCCACGGGCTCGGGCTGTCATGGCTGCTCCCGGGCCCGTGCGTGTCTGACGCCTCCGGCCGGGTCGGGTGCGATGAACGCGTCGAGTTGCTGTCTACGCTGACTCTCGGGGTACCTGGACATACCCGGCGGCGGGCCCGGGCCGTCGCGACAACGTGGGAGGCGGAAGGCCATGGCCGAGCAACGACCGATTCTGGTGACGGGTGCGGGCGGAGGCGTGGGCGGCGTCGGTCGCCGGGTGGTGGATCGGCTGAGCGCGTCGGGGGTACCGGTGCGTGCCCTGGTGCACCGCGAGGATGAGCGGGCGCGGGCGCTGCGCGTGATGGATGGTGTCGAGGTCGTGGTGGGCGATCTGACACGTGGGGCTGACGTCGCGGCGGCCGTGGGCGGCTGTCGGCGGATCTTCTTCGCGATGAGCGTGTCCCCGTCCTACCTGGAGGCCACGGCCACGATCGCGGCGGCTGCGCTGGAGGCGGGCCGGGTCGAAGTGCTGGTGAACATGTCGCAGATGACGGTCTCGCAGATGGACCTCACCAGCCCGGCCGAGTCCCGCCAGCAGCACCAGCACTGGCTCGCCGAGCACGTCCTGGACTGGTCGGGCCTTCCGGTGACGCACCTGAGGCCCACAGTCTTCATGGAGAACCCGCTGTTCGCGATCCTCGCCGCCGCCTCGATCCGGCGGGACGGCACGATCCGCCTGCCGTTCGGCGCCGCGCGGACCTCGCCGGTCGCCGCCCGGGACGTGGCCGACGTCGCCGTCCAGGTGCTGACCGACCCGGGACGGCACGTCGGGCACGTCTACGAGCTGACCGGGGCGGTGTCGCGGGACATGGCCGCCATCGCCGCCGAATTGTCCGGGATCCTGGGCCGTCCGGTGGAGTACGTCGACGTCCCCTACGAGCAGTGGCGCGCCGAGGAACTGGCGGCGGTCGGCCTGGAACCGCACGTGCGCGAGCACATCGCCACGATGGCCAAACTGCACAGCGAGAACCGCTACGACCGCTCGACCGGGGACGTCGCGGCTCTCCTCGGCCGCCCGCCATCCGGCCTCGACGCCCTGGTCGAGAGCGCACCACGCCTGAGGTAGCCGGCCGGGCGGCGGTGTTGGCGGACCGGCTTCGTGGTGGCAGGCGCGTTTTGTGCCGGTCGTGTTCCTCACCGGACTTCTGTGCTGAGAGTCGGCTTCTCGGACACGTCAGACTCTCTACGTAGTCGGGGGATTACAGATAGTGCGATCTTGGGGTGCCCCGGTTGCCGCTGACCACCCCGTCTGAAACCGCTGCCGCCATCCCGCCAGGCGTGAGAGCAAAGGCCACCAGCCAACCCAGCTCGTACTCCTGACCCATCGGACTCGACCTAGCCCACGGCCTGATCCACCTCCTCACCGGAAGTCTCACCGCCGAACAGATTATTGAGCCCGTCAGTCAGGCTCCTACCTGGGTCGGTTCCGAAATTCCTCGGTGCGTCCGGGCCGCTATCGGCGTTGGCAGCAGGGGCACCAAGAGCGAGGAGTGCGGCGGCACTGACAGCGACCTTAGCGATGCGTCGCATGAACTTCCCTCCGTTGAGGAGACGTTGGAAACTGACTACGACTGTCCGGCCGTGGAGACACGGGCGGATCGCCACTATCACTCACTTGGGGCTGCCGAAACGGCCAACCTCGATCGAGACCGGCGGCCAAGCAGCAGACCGGTCGGACACGCCTTGGTCGCGCCGGACCGGTAGCCGATCCCACCCGGTGGCAGCCGACCGAGCTGCGGCGCCTGGCGGGCTTGCAGCGCCCGCCGGCGCGGGCCGCCGGTCGGCGGCGGCCCGCCGCCCCGGCGCACGCACACGTGGACTACGACGACGGCAGACCGGCGGTCGGTGAGCGGGCCGGCCGCGGGCGCCCGCCGGGTGTCGTTCGGCGCGGTAGCCGTCCAGCAGCCCCTCCGGCCCCCAGCCGCTCGCCGTGACGGTCGGTTTCCAACCGGAGGTTGAAAGTGGCTTGCACGCCGAGGTTGAGCCCTTGCCCTCCGGTCGGCGGGGGGAAGTGGGCTGCGTCGCCGGCCGGCAGCACCCGGGCGATCCGGTAGCGCTCGGCTTGCCGGGTGGCGTCGCCGGACCGGGAGAGCCGACGCGGCAAGTGCGCGCCGACGTCGGCGCCGGCGATGGCCGACCCCCGTGATGGCCGCGCTGAAATGTCTGGGCGACAGGCCGCGCGACGCATCACCACAGGTCCGAACGGGACGCAGATCACACAGCGAGCCCCTGGGTTGTTACTCCGGATTCCCCTACCGTTATCGACATAGCACATAAAACGGACTATTTGCATCCGGTCCGTCACAAGGAGTAGGTGAACCAGGAGCAGGCAGATCGGCCGCCGAGCCCGTCACCGCGACCCGAGGCCACGAGCAGCCCGCTCCCCCGCCCCTTCCGTGTGCGACACACCACCACCCATCACCGCTGAACAGGCATGCCCGCCGGGGTGCCGTTGGAGGGATCTGCTGTGACATTGGCCAGTGCAAAGAAGGCGACAGCCGCCGTTGCGGTGGCGCTCACCGGGGCCACCCTGGCGGCGTGCGGAGCGCATGCGACGCAGACATCGTCGGCAGCCGGGCCGCCGTCCGCCTCAGCTTCCCGGTCCATCGTCGCCACCGGCTCGGCCTCCCCTTCCCCGACCCCGTCGCACAGCGCGTCACCCTCGGCACCGAGCGCCGCGCCGTCATCCTCGTCGCCCGCCGCCCCCTCCTCCTCGGCCGCCGCCCCGCCGAGCGGCCAGGGCAGCACTTCCACCGGCTCGTCGAGCAGGTTCACGGTGAGCAACGCACTCCAGTTCCGCACCCAGGCCAGCGGCAAGTCGGTCGCGCTGACCTTCGACGACGGCCCGGACCCGCGCTGGACGCCGAAGGTACTGGCGCTGCTGGCCCAGCACCATGCCAAGGCCACGTTCTGCGAGATAGGCCCGAACGCGCAGCGCTACCCCTACCTCACCAAGTCGATAGTCGCCGCCGGTGACCGGCTGTGCGACCACTCCGTACACCACAACGAGCGGCAGAGCAGCATGCCGCTGGACTACAACGTCCACGAGATAGTCGACGCCCAGCGGGAGATAGCCGACGCAGCCGGTCCCGGGGCCAAGCTCTGGTACTACCGGGCACCCGGCGGTGACTTCAAACCCACCATCCGAAACATCGCCGCTCAGCACGGACTCCGGCCGCTCGGCTGGAGCGACGACTCCGACGACTGGAAACGGCCGGGCGTCGAGAACATCCTGCGCAACATCAACCGGAACCTGCACCCGGGCTCGATCATCCTGATGCACGACGCCGGTGGCGACCGCTCACAGAGCGTCGCAGCCCTCGCCGAGCTGCTGGACCAGCTGGACGCCCAGGGCTACACCTACACCTTCCCGACCCGCTGAGGCCCACCCACACCACCCCCTGCCCCAGCACCGAGGACAACCCGCACCGCAAGCCTGCCCGTCACATGATCGTTCGTCGAGCAGACGCCACGGGTGTGCGGTCGGGTGGGAGGCGGGCACTGTTCGCCGTTCCCCCGCGGCTTGGCACCTGGCGGCGCTCGCCCTCACCGATGCCGGGCAGTGACAGTGGCAGTGGCAGTCACGGGACGGTGCCGTACAGGGTGCGGCGGTCCCCGGACAGGGCGTAGCGGCGGGCCGCGAGGCCGTGCCTCAAGTCCCTCGCCGATCGCGTCGCGCAGCAGCGCCAGGATGTCGGGGGCCGCGGTGTCGGACAGGTAGGCCGGGGCGACTTCGGGCATCTGGCGGTTGGGATGGCGCCCAGGGCGCGGGCGACGTCGAGCAGCCGGCATTTACATCCTGGTGAATGCCTGGCCCTCCCCGCCTGACGCGGCCCGGCCCGCCTCAGCCGCACCGGCAACCAGCGGATGCCGCCGCAATGCTGCGGCATCCGCCCCGGCTATCAGTGAGCGGGGGCCGGGCCCTGGTCGAGGGTGTCGAGGAACGCGGTGAGTTCGGCGGTTTCCGGGGCGTTCAGCTCGCCGTAGATCGCGAGTGCCTGCTTGGCGTGGGCGCGGGCGGCCTCGGGGTCGTCCGGGACCAGAGTCCACGCGATGCCCTGGTGGGCGCGGGCGGTCTGCAGGCTGCTGTCGATGTCGCGGGCGATGTCCAGCGCCCGCTGGTGCCGACGGCGGGCGACGTCGAGGCGGCCGGCCGCGTGGTAGGTGGCGCCGAGGTCGTTGAGGACCTCGCTCTCGGCTCGCCGGTCGCCCATCCGGCGGCTGAGGGTGAGCGCCTGTGAGTGGTGGTCGACGGCCGCACCGAACCGTCCCAGCTGCCGGTAGCCGGTGCCCATGTTCGTCAGGGTGAGGGCCTCGCCCCACGGGTCTCCGATTCCCCGGTAGCGGACGAGCGCCCGCTGGTGGTGGTCGAGGGCCTCCGCGGCCCGCCCGAGCCGGGCGTAGACCGCGCCCAGGCTGGTCAGGCACAGGGCTTCGCCCCAGGGGGCGTCGATGCCCCTGTAGAGGGCCAGGGCCTGCTGATGAAGGTCGATGGCCTCCTCGCTCTGCCCCAACTGCCCTTGCGCGATGCCGAAGTTGGTGAGGATGACGGCCTCGCCCCACGCATCGCCGATCTCCCGGCACAGGGCCAGCGCCTCCAGTCCCCGGTTGAAGGCGTCCTCGTAGCGCCCGGCGTGCCAGCAGGCGACGGCGAGGCTGGTCAGGGTCTCAGCGTGGGCCAGGCGGTTGTCGAGGCCCCTGGTGGCGGCCAGGGCGAGTTCATGGGTGGTGACCCAGGCCAGGGTGCGCCCCCGGATGTCGAAGAAGTGCTGGAGCACATGGGTGTACTGCCAGACGTGCTCGTTCCTGCTCCGCGATGCGGCGTGCGTGATCATCGCGACGAGGTTGGCGTGCTCGGCCTCGTACCAGGCCAGGGCCGTGGACCGCCCGCTCACGTCCGGGGTGTCGGCGGGCGGGCACGCAACCTCGAACGGGAGCAGCCGCTGTCCCGGCGCCACCCGGGGGCGGGCGCTCAGCGCGGTGTGCAGATAGTGGTCGAGGAGCCGGAGCTCGGCTTCCTCGCGCCGTGCGGGCGGCTCGGTCTCATGCAGGACCTCCCGCGCGTGCCGGCGGAGCAGATCGTGCAGTTGATAGCGGCGGGGTCCGTACTGCTCCAGCAGGTGTACGTCGACGAGTTCCTCCAGCCACTGCCGGGCCGTCGCCACGTCCGTACCCGCCAGGGCCGCGGCTGCGTACGCGTCGAGATCGGCGCCGGGGTGCAGGCCGAGCAACCGGAACAGCCGCTGACGTCCGGGGCCGAGGCGCGCATAGGAGAGGGAAAAGGCCGCGCTGACCGCCTGCTCGTTCCTGCCGAGGCCGGACCGGTGGCGGCCCGCGCGGAGCTCGGCCGCGAGGTCCTGTGCCGTCCAGGCGGGGCGGTGGGCGAGCCGGGCCGCCGCCATCCGGATGGCCAGCGGCAGGTAGCCGCACAGCTCGGCGATCTCGGAGACGGCCTCGGGCGCGTCGGCAACCCTGTGGTGTCCCGCGATCCGGGCCACCAATGCGCACGCCTCCGCCGCGGGCAGCACATCGAGTGAGAGCGGGATGGCGCCCTCCAGCGCCAGGAGCCGCCGCCGCGAGGTCACCAGCACCGCGCACGAGGCGGAGCCGGGCAGCAGTGGACGCACCTGAGCCGCGTCGGCGGCGTTGTCCACCACCACCAGCGCCCGCCGGTCCGACAGCGTGGTACGCCACAGGGCCGACCGCTCGTCCAGGGAGTGCGGGATGCGTGCGCCGTCGACACCGGCCATGCGCAGCAGCGCTTCCAGCGCCGACGCCGGGTCCACCGGGTCGTACCCCGGGGTGAATCCATGAAGATCGCAGTAGAACTGGCCGTCCGGGAACCTCTCGGCCACGAGATGGGCGGCGTGCACCGCCAGCGTGGTCTTGCCGACGCCCGCCATGCCGTCGATCGCCGAGACCACCACCGCGCTCGCGGAGCCGTCGCCGACCAGCTCCACGAGCCGGGCCACCTCGTTGGAGCGCCCGGTGAAGTCCGGTATGCCGTAAGGCAGATACCGTCGGCGCCCTTGGGACACGGGCTCCATCGACCCCTCCCGCCCATCAGCCGCGGCCGTGGCGAGCAGCCGCCGCTGGTCGTCCGCCCCCAGCCCGAGCGCCTTGGCGACCTCCCGCACCGAGGCCATGCGGGGCACCCGTCCCTGCCCGGACTCCAGCGCGCGGATGGTCCGGGCCGACAAACCCGCCCGCTCCGCCAGCTCCTCCTGGGTCAGCCCGGCCCGCCGTCTGTAAACGCGCAGCACTGTGTCAAACCGTTCCTGCATGTCCTCTCCTCGCCCCGCGGGCCCGACCGCGCGGCCCCGGCCGCACGGCTTCACTTCCGATGCGGCACTGTGGCCAACCCGGGAGAACGTCCGCTAAACGTCCGCTGGACGTCCTGTCGGCGGCGCGGGACGGACGGCAGCATCATGTGTGCCCCGCCGACCAGGGGCACGCGGAGTACCGCACTGCGGTCAACCCGCAACGGGGGAAGGCATGTTGAAGCGCCGCACGGTCATCACGCGGCCGACGCATCTTCCTCGCATGCCGATCCGCCGTCGGTGGGCGACCCCGCCGACGGCCCGTATCTGAAGGAGCACGGTGAACACACCGCGAAGAATCGTCGCTGCCGCATCCGTCCTTGCCGCGAGCCTCGGGTTCATGGGGGTGACCTCCGCCCCGGCCTCGGCCGACGACGGGGTCCGCGTCACCAAGACAACCGCAGCCACATCGGACTGCGCCTTTGCCGTCTACACCCCCGACAACAGGTACTGCTTCAACGACCCCGGCAGCTACGACATAGGCCCCATCACGGGAGTCAGCAGGGTCTGCGTCACCTCCGGCTGGGCGGTCTATGCCTGGGCGCCCAACCCCGGCGAGCGGCACAACTCCAAGCTGCAGCGCCAGAGCGACCCTTGCGACGACTACAGCCAGGTACCCGGCAACACGGTCGTCGACTGGGTCGAGCTGCACCCCTAGCAGGGATGTGAGGCCCCGTACGGCGTGGGCCGAGCAGAGCCCCGCCGCTCCCGGACCGGAGCGGCGGGGCTCCTACACGTCTCCGGTGCCGGCGGCGACCGCTCCGTGGATGGCTCCCAGGGCGCGGGCGACGTCACGCAGCCGGTATGCCGGCGCGCGGCTGATGCCGAACTCCGCATTGCCGTACGCCTCCCACGTGCCGTAGCCGAGGGGCGTCCAGACACTGGCGGCGTGCGCGTCGCGGTTGATCACCGAAACAGCAGACGGTCTCGACCCTCGACAACCGCCCGCAATCAGCGACTTCAAAACGGTGGATCTTCATTGCTCAGGGAGACGCTGAGCCGAAATCTCACCGTCCGCACCGCCTCCGTGTCCGCTCTGTCCGCCCTCGATGCGCTGTTCAACGCCGCCATGACGGCGTCCTCGCTGCGCGACCTTCCACGTGGCCCACCCTGTCAGCACGGCCGCGGTGGCGACGGTGGGAGGGCCGAGGACCGCGGCCACCACCGGGACCCCGCACCACGCCAGCACGAGGGAGGCCGCCGTGCACAGCAGAGCGCCCAGCGCCGCCACTGCGAGAGCGTCGCTCGGCAGGGGGCGAGCCCACCAGGCCGTCTGACGAACGCCGCTCCACTGCTCCCGCAACGCCTTGGTGCCCCGGAAGACGTGGACCCGGATGGCTTGGGGCGAGGAGCCCAACTGGTCCCCGATCTCGTCGCTCGACAAACCCATCGCGTGCCGCAGAAACGTCGCCTCTGCCTGCTTGCCGGGCAGTTCGCGCATGTCGCCAACGACCATGCGGGCAAATGCTGTGTCCTCCACCGTGGCCTGTCGACTCATGGAGGACCAGCCCGACACTGCCGCCTCGTCCAGCTCGGCCAGGTCTGCCGGGGCGGACCTGCGAACCTCCCGCGCGATCTCACGAACCCGCATCTGGGCGACCTTGTACAGCCACGACTTCGGGGCGCGGATCTCCGGCCACTTGCGCATCGCCCGCGCGAAGGTCTCCTGCACCACTCCTGAGCTGTCGAGTGCCGACTCGGCCAGCCTGAAATCCCGTGCCTGTGCGCGGACGAACCTCAGCAGCCCCTCATGATGCGCGCGATAGGCATCCTCCACCTGGTCCTTCCACCAGGGCTCGGTGGTCGGCTGCGCGGCGGGGTCGCCTGGGCCGGGCATTGCGTCACCCATGGTTCTCCTTCACCAAGAGTTCCGGCGTCTGTCGAGCGGCGACCGGAGCAGTGTGCTCGCGCCCGCCCCGTCCAGCCGGCGCCGCGGCCGTTGCGCGGGCGAGCTCCGCCCGGGCGCGCAAGATCAGCCACTGGGCGACGGCTTCGCTGAGCCGTGTCAGGCTCTGGGCGCAGACGAGCACCGAGAGCAGGTAGGTCAAGTCCCTCATCGCGTACGGCCTTTCCCCGTTGTCAGCCGACCAGGAGCGGTTGGCCGTTCACCATGTACGAGGCGAGTGAGGGCATTTCGTTAACCCGTGTTCGTCACCGCGATGAGGATGACGGTGAGCCAGACGATCGGTGCGGCTGCGATCGCCGCGACGCCCAGGGCGATGGAGGTGCCGGCCATTCTGGCTTCTCGGACCGACCGGACACCGAGCACGACGGAGAGGGCGCCCAGCGGTGGGCAGCACACCGCCAGCACGAGGCTGAGCACACCCCACCGCACGGGTGCGAGTCCAGTTCCAGCGGACGCGAGCTGCTGTGCGCGCCGCGCGGTGCCACGGCCTCCTCCCCCGCTCTGGCGCATGCCCCGCCAGTAGTAGACCGCCAGGAACATGGCGGGAATCGCGAAGATCACGGCGAATGCGTAGCCGGCCGCGGCATCCCCGGTGCTCAGACCGGTCAGCAGCATGCCGACCGGTAGCAGGAGGGCTGTCGGCGCCACGAACTTGACGTAGTTGGTCTTCCCCGTCCCTCGCTTGACCTGCTCCATAGCGGCAAGCTGCCGCACTGTGGGCGAGGACGGGTCCGGCACGAGGGGTGAGGCAACCTCAGGCAGGCTCCCGACGAACCCACGCAGTGCCTCTCGGGCCTCGGCGCTGTGCTCGTACTTCCCGGGGCGCCTCTTGACGCGCCCCGGACCGGCATCGACCACGCAGAGGGAAGTGCCGTCCCGCAAGACCAGACGGACGTTGGCCCGTGTGTCGTGGAACAGGCTCGCCTGCTGGATCTGCTCGTACCGCACCTGCAAGAAGCTTCTCTCCGACCGCTCCTTCAGGGTGGCGAAGTCCTGTGCCTGGTAAGCCAGCCGCTCGCGGGAATTTTCCCATCGCGTGCTGAGCCGTTCGACCGGTACGAACACCAGGGAGGTGGTCCGCACGATCAGGTCGTAGTCGCTTCCGTTGAGTCGGACGGCCATGGCACCCACGACGCGGGCGGGGGCAGCCACCTGGGCGGAGCCAGCCGGTTGACCGCAATTCTCAGCGATGCCGAGTTCGACAAGCCGCGCTCGTACCTGGGCGGCCTCCTCCCTGCTGCCGATTGCGCGACGGGCCGGCGGCCCCAGATCCAGCGGCTGACCATCGGTAGCGATCAGGACCACTCCGGTGTCCTCTTCGTACCTCCGTCGTGCTGCACCGCTCGTCTCCGCCGCGCATTCCAGCGCTGCTTCGAGTCTCCGGGCGAGTTCGACCGTTGGATTCGGATGCTCCATGTCCAGACGAGCACGCCTCAACTGAGCCACGATGTCGGGTGCGTAGCCGCGTGCGAGAAGATCCAGCACCTCTCTCAGACCGGCCCTGGGGGTTTCGGTGAGGCGCGCGACGGCCCTGTACAGGTTGTCGGCCTCGTCCTGGCGGCAGGCCCTGGTAATCCGGACGGCGTATTGCCGGAACGGCTCATGACATCGGCCTCCACGCCACGTCGCTCCCACGGCTGCCTTGCCCCGCGCAGTCTGGTCGGGGTCAGGGAAGATCAGTTTGTCGAGTCGGGGGCCGTTGTCGGACAGGGCCGGGAGCAGGGCATCGGCCGGCCGGTGGTCGGGCGGGGCAGCAGGCGGGACAGCGTCCATCGCTTCGATCGCGGCGATCCGCTGTGCGAGCGGCGGGTGCGTGTCCCACTTCGACTGCGCCTGGTCCGGTGAGGTGTCGGCTTCCTCGTACTCCAGCTGGTCGGCGCCGCTGGAGGCGAGGAAGTGGCGGAAGCCGACGGTCACATCGCCGAGCACGTAGTCGCCGACACGCGTCCGGGCATAGGTTTCGAGGTACATGGTCCACACCCGATCCACGGCGTGCACCTGGCGCAGAGCAGTCACCGCCGTGTCCCGGTCGGTGATCCCGACCCAGGAGCAGTCGGCCAGGTACTCCTGGCGGCGGCGCACGGCGAGCGACAGCGACTCGAAGCACCAGAAGTATCCGCGCAGCACCGCTCGCCATGGCGTACCGATGCCGACGTACTGGATGGCGCGCGCGATCGCCTCGCCGCCAGCGTAGGTGACTGCGGCCAGACGGGTGTCCTTGTTCGAATAGTGCCCCAGCTCGTGGGAGAGGACAAACCTGAACTGATCGACCGTCAGCGTCATGAGCAGCGGAGTGCCGAGGCAGAGATACCTTCGTCCTGGGAAGAGCCCCAACAGGGGTGACGCTTCTGCCACATGGGCGTTTGCCTTGGCAATCAGCAGAACCTCGTCCGGCGGTCTGCTCTGCATCGCCTCGGCCAAGTCGTCCATGATCTCCCATAGTTCAGGGGCATCCGCCCTTGTTACGGAGACCCCTTCAGGGGGCTCCTTCACCGCGCGCAAAGCCCGGACGAACGAGAGGCACACCGCGACGACCACAACCACTGTGAAAACGGTGAGTTTGAGGCCGCCAAGGTCGTCGCCTTCCGAGAACCTCCACACCGTGGCTGCAACCATCAGCCCGACAAGAAGGAGGACCACCAGAAGAAAGAGTGCCAGCAGCGTGACCGCAAGCCCCGCCCGCACCCTTGCCGACATGACGCCCCCGGCGCGCTGCTGGACCGGAACGGCTGGAACACGTGTCGATCCCAACTCTTCGCCCTCCCACGTTCCGCCCAGCCAATCAGTCGCCTCCGACCCGGGCATGTCCGGTATACCCGGTGCGACCGGCCTCCCATCGGACAACGCACGGTCCGTAGTGGATCCGTGATCACCCTTGCGACCGTCAGCCCCGCGGCGCGGGACGCCGCCGACTGCGAGGCTCTGCAGGGCGGCCGGACCACTCGCCGCGGGCAAAGGCTGTTCGGTACTGGGCACCGCCCCGCTCAGCTCAGGGACGGCCCGGGCACACCACCACCGGGAATACGCGAACGGCCGCCGTTGGGTCCGGCGGCCGTTCGCTGTGGGGAGGGGAGGAAGGAGTGGGCGGGCGTGCGGGCTACGGGTAGTCCACCACGTAGGCCTGCTGGTGGTCCGTGTTCGCCGGACCGCCCTGGTCGTTGATGACATGGTTGATCGTGCCCGTACCGCCGAGCGAGACCGTCACCATGTGGTGGAACTTCACCCCGTTCGCACGGGGTACCTGGAAGGCGCGGTCGGCGGCGACGGACTTGTCGACGTCGAAGTAGCAGTAGCTGCCCAGCCCGTACGCCTGGTGGTCGGTGACAGTGTCGGCCACCTTGTACGCGGCGTAGCCCTTGGTGTCGCCGTCCATCCAGGCCGACTGGTCCGGCGGGTCGTAGGGCATCTCGTTCTGGAAGAAGTACGTCCGGCCGTGGTTGCCGTTCCAGACCACCTGGTTCTTCTGGTAGTGCTCGACGAACAGGCCATACATCGTGACGCCGTCGCCGTTGACGGTCAGTCCGTTGTCCGCGGTGTTCTGCGTCCAACCGACCCCGTCGCCGTGGTCGGCCCGCCAGATCCAGGTGTGGTCGCCGATGACGTCCGAGCTGTTGACGACGAGGCTCTTGGTCGCCTTGCCGACGCCCGCGCCGCCGACCCGGAAGTAGACGTCGTGCAGCGAGGACGGATTGCCGGAGTGGTCCGCCGAAGCGCCCTTCGGACCCATCTCCATCAGCGTGTCCGAGGTCTCCCGGCCGGCGTCGATCAGCAGCCCCGCGATGTTCGCTCCGCCGACATCGGCCACCGAGAGGGCGGTGACCCCGCCGTCGGGGACGAGGGTGGCCAGGCCGAGGCCGAGCACCACGGTATCCGGCTTCGTCACCTTGATCGTGTCGTCCAGGTGGTAGACACCGGGCGTGAACAGCAGGTGCCTGCCCTGGTTGAGCGCGCCGTTGATCTGGGACGCCGTCATGCCGGGCTTGGCGACGAAGAAGTCACTCAGCGGCAGGGATGTGCCTTTCGGGGCACGGCCGGACCATGTGGTGCCCTGGGTGTCTGCGGCGACGTCGGGGACGAAGACCTTGTACGCGTCCGTGTCGTCGACGTAGAGGAACGGCTTCTCCCGGGACTTGGGGGTCTTGTCCACCGTGGTGTACGGCGGCTGGGGGAAGTTGCCGGCCGGCGGGTGGGTCGCTCCGACGAACACCATGTTCCAGTTGGAGCCGTTCCAGCTGCTCCACTCGGTGTTGCGGGAGAGGTACTGCTGCTGCGACCCGGAGGAGACCGAACCGTCCACCTTGGTGTCGGCGAGCAGGCCGCCGCTGGACCAGCCGTGGTTCCGCGGATCCAGCTGTAGATCGCCCTTCACATGCATCCGGCGGAACGGCGCGGCCTGCGAGACGGCCCACCGGTTGGTGCCGTTCGCCGGGGTCACGGCCATGTTCTCGGCGCCGCGCCAGAAGTTCTGCGTCGCGTTGTCGCCGAACCAGTCGGCCTCGGCGTGCACATCGCCGTTGATGTCGGTGTCGTCGGGCGACAGGCCGAGCCCGGCGATTTGTGTGTAGAAGCCGATGTTGGCGTCCACATCGTACTTGCCCGGCCTGAACAGCAGCGCGTGTCGTTCCTCGCCGAACTGGTTCTTCTCCTGCTCCTTGAAGATGGTGTCGAGCCGGGACTGGATCTGGTCCTTGGGCATCGACGGGTCGAAGATGTCGACGTTGGGGCCGAGGTCCGGGGCGTCCGCTGCGGTGATGTGCTTCTGCGGTGTGATGTGTTCGGGTCCTGCGCTCGCGCTTTGCGGGGAAAGGAGGGCCACGGTGCCGGCCGCGAGGACGAGGGCGGCAGCAGCGGCCGGCAGGGCGCGGCGCCTGCGGTGGCGCGGCAGGCCCGACTCGTCGCGGGTCATGTTCAGCTTCACGATGCCCCCGCTCAACCCGTGTATCCGGCGAAGATCTTGGTGAACTGCCAGGGTTCCTGGTCCACGCCCGAGCAGGTGTCGTCGTTGGGATAGGCGCCGGGGCACGGGCGATCGCGGTTGGCCGACCAGTAGGTGAGGCGGGCGAGGTGGTGTTCCTGGGCGTAGGTGCGGATGGCCTCGAAGTTCTGCGGTGTGACCTGCTCGTTGGCGTCGGTGATGCCGTTCATCGACGAGATGCCGGTGTGCCGGTAGGCCGCGTCGTCGCTGTAGCCGTATGCGTCCTTGACCGTGTTCTTCAGTCCCTCGGCGGCCTTCTTCGTCAACTCGCCCATGTCCTGACCGCCCGCGTCGCCGAAGTCGAACGGCATGATCGTCCAGCCATCCACCTCCAGACCGGAGCCCGCGGCCCGCTTGATCATGCTGGCGTCCGGGCCGTTTTTGGCGCTGGGGAACGTGACGTACGTGGTCAGGCCGGAGTTGTGGGCCTTCACCTGCTTCAGCGCGTTGATCGTCTTCTGCTGCACCTGGGGGTCGCCGTAGGCATCGCCCTCGATATCGATGTCGATCGCCTTCAGGCCGTAGGCGTCGATCACCTTCTGGTACGCGCCGGCCAGAGCCGAGGCGTCCGGGCAGGTCTGTTCCAGCTTGCTGCCACCGGCCCCGCCGAAGGAGGGGACGACGTCGCCTCCCTTGGCGCGGATCACGTCCACGGTCCGCGCATCGACGCCGCCGACGAGGGGACGGCTGCCGTCCCACTTCGGATCGCACGTACCGCCGCTGAGGACGAAGGCCAGGGTGAACCACTTGACGCCGGTGGCGTCCATCACCATGGCGGGATCCGGCGGGTTGCCCCACCCGTTGTACAGGTAAGGGGCCACGGCCTGCGGCACGTCGGCCGCCTTGGGCCCGTCGGACGGCGCGGCGCCGGACGCCGCGGTCGTGGTACCGCCGATGAGCACAGTGGCGACCACGCCGATCGTGCTCCGGTGGGCGCCGCGTATGTGCAGTGACCGCGAACTTCTTCTGTGCCGTGCTGGTGAACTCATAAGGGCTCCTGTGTGCCGTGGGGGGAGCAGGCGTTGGCCCGGGGACGGCCGCACCGCCGTCAGAAGTGCGTGTACACCGGAGCGGTGAAGGGGCGTTGAATACCTGGACGCTCAAGGCATGGCTGGCTGCCCTCCGAGAAGCGGTGCACGTCGGATCGGCCGACCGGGAACGACGTCGGGACCAGAGCTTCAGGCTGGTCCAGACCTGATGCACTGCTTGAGTTAACTGGGCGTAAGGATGGGCGTCAAGACCGTTGACATCACTTCAAAAAGTGAACCTACTGGCCAACAGCGGCCCCTGCGCCGGAGAGGCCAACTACCAAGCCATCGCACGGCAATTGGGTGACCGCAGCCACCGCGGAACGGTCGCGATGGAGACATGGGCTTCCGGTGACGACGTCCTCGCCCTGGAGCGCTTCCACGCCGCCTTCACTCTCTGACCGGCCGTCGACGCCGATCCGCACCGCCCGGCCCCGGCCGCAACCACCTCACTGCCTACGGCGCCCAAGGCACCACGGCCGAGTGCGTCACATACGACCAAGACCTCTTCCACGACGCCTACATCGCCGAACTGACCGACTTCATTCACCGCCTCCGCACCGACCGCTCCCCCGCCATCACCGGCGAAGGCTCCCGCGCCGCCCTGACCATCGCCCGCGCCGCCATCCAGTCCGTCACCACGGGCGGCCCGGTCCGCACCGACGAGCCCAAGGACGGGTCGGTTCGCCCACCCCCACCATGCCTGCCGCCCCCGCTCGACTCCTGCCCGCCGTTCTTCGTCAGCGGTCGCGCGGCATGACTTGCGCCCGGAACGCCCCTCACCGGCAGCGGGGCCTGTGGGATCAGCAGTGTCAAGGCTTGCTCATGCAACCCGGGTTGCGCGTCGCGGTGCAAGGTGTCTTAGCGGAGTGTGCGCTCCCTGGTATGCCCCAGTGCGCCGAGCCGAGGGTGTGGCTGGATTCCATTGTCGCCAGGACACTCGGGGCACATGGTGTCCATCAGGAAGACTGTGCGCTCTGGGCACCGCCATCCCGACGGAGGCAGGAAATGCGCAGAATACGACGTCGCCTCACCAGTCTGGCTGCCGTAGTCGTGTCGGTCATCGCCAGCACAATGGCGCTGGCCGCTCCGGCCCACGCCGCTTCCAGCCTCACCATCAACCAGAACGCCACACTCAACCCGGATGGCACGGTCACTGCAACGGGTACCTATTCGTGCGACGGCGGTGGCTCAGGCAACCTCATCAACGAGCTGGCGGACGAGACCAACCTCGGGGCCGCGGGTGAGGCGTCCACCAGCGTCACTTGCGACGGCATCGTCCACACCTGGAGCGTCATCGTTCCCGACAGCAATCCCGCCGTGCCTTACCAGAAGGGTGACCGCGCGCGCGACGTCGTCGAGCTTTTCGAGCAAGACACCTTCAACTTCGATGACCTCCTCGTGACTGAGAGGTAGATTTCCATTCCTGCGGCACCGTTTGCGCAGAGAAAACCCTCACCTCGCTGGGCACCTCCACCAAGCACTGCAACCTCAAGCCAGATCGGACAGCTACTGCGAGCTGGGCTGAACGGGGGTCAAGTTACTGTCATCACGGGGGCATTGGTGCAGGTCAAACGATTTTCTAGGGTGCGGCGATGTCTGGACGAGCGTGGGCGGACACCATCGGCAGAGGCCTCATAGCCGGGGTCGGCGCGGAATGGATCTGCTGGGACGTCATGCACTCACTGCCCTTGACAATCCCGGGAGTACTGCTCGCAACCGCCCTGTATATGCGGCGACGGGCAGCAACGTGGACCCGGTGCGAACAGGCGCAGTACAGCCACTTGTGCCGTATCAAGCAACGTTCGCCCTGTCGTTGGTGCGCCGGGGTGGCACGGGGAGGCCAGAACGATCACGTGGCTGAGCGTGTGCGGCTCCGGGAGATTGAGGATGACGAGGGCAGGCGGTTGCTACGGATCATCCGCAGAGGCACCGGTTCGGTGGTGACTTGGCGGCGAGCCCGGATGGTGCAGTTATCCGCGCAAGGCATGCCCGCGGCGAAGTCGTCATAGCTGAGGACCTCGGGTCCGGTGAGAACGAGATCGGCGTTGGGGGCGGGTACGTCGGTGAGGGCGTGGACGGCCACGGCTGCGATGTCCACGACGTCGACGAATCCGGCCCGGCCCGTCCCGGTGGCGGTCAGGAGGGTCGCCGTCCGTACGGATGCTGAGCGCGTGCAGATGGGTGCCGGTGAAGTTCTGCATGAACCAGGACGGTCGCAGCACCGCCAACTCGTCGAAGATGCCCGGCAGCGCCTGGTGCACCAGGCCCACGGCCGACCCGCCTTCCGGGAGGGAGGAGGCTCTCAGGGGAACCGCGCGCCGCACTCCGGCGGCGCGGGCCCGGCGTAGGAAGGCCAGGACGACGGCTGTGAGGCCGGGATCCCCCACGGGCGAGATCGGGTAGAGGCGATCGACGCCGTCGAGGGCGGCGCCATGGCTGTCGGGGTCGTTCCCGTCGAAGGCGACCCGGCTCCGCTCCGGCCACCGGTGTGGCCTTGCGACTGGCCTCCTCGACCGCGCGACCGGCGGCTGTCAGTTGCGGGGTGACGCGGCTGCCTGTGGTGCCGATGATCAGCGTGGTACCGATAACCGGACTCGACCACGATGGTCCGGTGAACGGCAAGACTGTCCGGTGTCGGCTGTCACCGACCCGCCCCATACGAAGTCCTGACTGAGTAATGGGCGTGAGGCCCACCCGGAGGCCGGATCGCACACCAAGGCGAGAAGGCCTCTCGCCAGACCATCAACGCTGGCGCGTAGAGCGCACCCACGCCCGTCAGAACGCCTTCCACCGGCTCGCACGCTGCTGCGAACGCCGCCCCAGCGTCATCAACGCCTTCTTCGACCTCACGGATCCCGTCATCACCGTCCGGAGCCTGTTCCGACGTGCCTGGACCACCACCGCTGGGACGACCGCCCCACCCGACGACCCTGCCCCCACACCCATCCGAGCGAGCCCCTAATATCATTTCGCGTTCTCCGACGGACGCCGACCCCGCTGGGTCGTGCCCGCCGCCCAACGCCCGATACGACACGACGACGTCCACCGCCTGGCGATGGAGTCGAGCATCGAGGAGAGGAACGTTCATGCGCGCCCGGAGCATCGCCACGGCCACCGCAACAGCATTGGCACTGGTGGCCGCTCGTGACCTTGTCCAGAAGAAGCACGCATTGCTCCGCAACTTCCCGGTGATCGGGCACGCCCGGTACCTGTTGGAGACGATCGGGCCGGAGCTGCGGCAGTACATAGTGACATCCAACGACGAGGAGCGCCCGTTCAGTCGTGACCAGCGCAGCTGGATCTATGCATCGGCGAAGGGGGAGAACAACTACTTCGGGTTCGGAACCGACAACGACGTCGAGCACATGCAGGGGCACGCGTACCTGAAGCAGCGCACGTTCGCCGGCACGCTGCCCGACGCGCACGACCCGCAGGCCCCACTGCCCTCGGCCAAGGTGCTGGGCGGGCCGCGCGGGCGTGCCAAAGCGTTCCGACCGGCGAGCGTGGTGAACATCTCGGCGATGAGCTTCGGATCGCTCTCCGGCGCGGCGATCACGGCGCTCAACAAAGGGGCGGCGCTGGCGGGCACGATGCACAACACGGGAGAGGGCGGTCTCTCGCCGTACCACCGCAGCGGCGGCGACCTTGTCCTTCAAATCGGTACGGCGTACTTCGGCTGCCGCAACGAGGACGGCAGCTTCAACATCGACAAGCTCAAGGATGTGGTCGCCGGCGCCCCGGTCAAGGCGATAGAGATCAAGCTCTCCCAGGGCGCCAAGCCAGGACTGGGCGGGATGCTGCCGGGCCCGAAGGTGACCCCCGAAATCGCCGAGATCCGCGGCATCCCGCTCGGCAAGGACTGCGCCTCCCCGTCGCGGCACACCGCGTTCAGCGACGTCGACTCGATGCTCGACTTCGTCGAACTGCTCGCCACCGAGACCGGTCTGCCGGTCGGGATCAAGAGCGCGGTGGGAGAGATGGATTTCTGGCACGAGCTGGCCACGCTGATGGCGCGTGGTGATCGTGGAGTCGACTTCGTCACCATCGACGGCGGCGAGGGCGGCACCGGGGCGGCGCCGCTGATCTTCAGCGACTCGATGTCGCTGCCCTTCCGGATGGGCTTCTCCCGGGTCTATGGCACCTTCGCCGAGCAGGGGCTGACCGACGACCTGACCTTCATCGGCTCCGGCAAGCTCGGCCTGCCCGAGAACGCCGCGGTCGCCTTCGCTCTGGGTGCCGACATGATCAACGTGGCTCGTGAGGCGATGCTGTCGATCGGCTGCATCCAGTCGCAGAAGTGCCACACCGACAAGTGCCCCACCGGCGTCGCCACCCAGAACCCGCGGCTGGCCCGCGGCCTCGACCCGACCTCGAAGGCCACCCGGGCCGCGGTCTACCTGCGCACCCTGCGCACGGAGCTGATGAAGGTCTCGGCGGCCGTCGGCGTCGCCCACCCGGCACTCATCACAGCCACCGACATCGAGATCATGAACGGCGACTACGAGGCCCGCACCCTGGCCGGCGTCTACGGCTACAAGGACGGCTGGGGCGAACTCGGCCCGCACCTCGCCGATGAGATCACTGCACTGCTCACCACCAAGCCGGCCTCCGCGCAGAAGCCGATCGTCTGACGCGCCGACAGCGGCAAGCACCGCGCTCACTGCTCTCCTGCTCGGATCATGGGCGTGGCACCCGCCGGTGTCGCCCTCGTCCCCCTGCCCCACGAACAGTCCCTGCCTAGGTGATCACAACATGACCGAAAAAGTGAGATTCCCAAGCATCGTCGGCCCCGAACTGGCCGGAGTAATCGACCTGCCAGACGGCGAGATCCGCGGCTGGGGAATCTTCGTGCACGGATTCACACTCGGCAAGGACTCGCCGGCCGCCTCGCGCGTCAGCAAGCAGCTGGCACGCGAAGGGATCGGAATGCTGCGTTACGACAACCTCGGGATCGGGGACTCCGACGGTGACTGGGGGGACGGTTCCTTCACCGTCAAGGTCCAGGACACGATCCGTGCAGCAGCCCTGATGGCGGAGCGAGGAACTCCGGCAGACCTGCTGGTGGGGCACTCATGGGGAGGCGCCGCCGCCCTCGCCGCAGCGGCCGAGGCAACGGGCGTCCGCGCGCTCGCCACGATCGGGGCGCCTGTCGAGCCCAGCCACGTCGAGCGACAGTACGACGCGGTCATGGATCGGGTTCTCAGTGAAGGGTCGCACGAGTGGTTCGTCGGCGGGAGGACACTGGTCCTCAAGCGCGCCTTCGTCGAAGACGTCCGCCATGCTCACCTGCGCGACCGGATCCGCGAGTTGCACCTGCCGCTTCTCGTCCTGCATTCGCCTACCGACCAGACCGTCGACATCTCCAACGCCGGGGAGATCTTCAACGAGGCACGACACCCGCGAAGCTTCGTCTCGCTCGAAGGAGCAGACCATCTCCTGACCGCACGAGGACAAGCGCAGCGAGCCGCCCACATCATCAGCGCCTGGGCCGACCAGTACATCCACGGGTCACGGCCCGCAGGATAGACATCTCAGGTGATGAAGAGCTCGCTCGGATAGGTGCGGGGGCAGGGTCGTCGGGTGGGGCGGTCGTCCCAGCGGTGGTGGTCCAGGTGCGTCGGAACAGGCTACGCACGGTGAGGACGGCATCCGCGAGGTCGAAGCAGGCGTTGATGACGCTGGGCTGGCGTTCATAACAGCGTGCGAGCCGGTAGAAGGCGTTCTGACAGGCGTGGCTGCGCTCCGCCTGCCAGCGCTGGGGGGCCTGGCGAGGGGCCTTCTCGCCTTTGTGCCCGATCCGCCTCGTAATCCGCGTGGTGGAAGAGTGGTGCGGGTCCTGCCCGAGTCGTAGCCGGCATCCAGGCACACGGTGATGTCGTGGGGCAGCGTCGCCCGCTACCTCAGACTCGACCGACCCGCCGCATGGGCCGGCTTCAGCCCCACCAACGTCGCCCTCCGCGCCGCAGTCGCCTTCGGAAACGCCGGCATCGCCCTGAAAACCGCTCGCCCGCTCATGCGCCGCCACATTCCCGTCCCCGAAAGCCGGGCCGCCATGTGGATCGAATCCGCCGCCAGCTCGACCGGGTCAAGCACCAGCTCACGGAAGTTCCAGAGCAGGCCACGGGCGCCGGGCGATCCCGGCGATCAAATATGCAACCGTCAGCCAGGGTGAAGTTCCCTGGCTGACGATCGCTCGTCCCCTAGTGATCTGAGTCAGAGATTCGTCGTTGGTTGGGTATGAGTCGTCCGGGTCCGAAGA
>NZ_BMRP01000044.1 GCF_014648695.1 Streptomyces albospinus | reverse complement strand
CCCGCGCTTCCACCTGCACTTCACGCCCACGAGCTCGTCCTGGCTGAACCTGGTGGAGCAGTGGTTCGCAGAGCTCACGCAGAAGAAGCTCAAGCGCGGCGTCCACCGCTCCGTCCAGACTCTCGAACGCGACATCCGGGCATGGCTGGCCGACTGGAACGAACACCCGCGACCGTTAGTCTGGACGAAAACCGCCGACGAGATCCTGGACAAAATCGCAGCCCACTGCCACCGAACCTCTGACTCAGGTCACTAGTCGTGCTTGGTCAGGCTGATAGCGGTTCTGGTGCGGTGCGGTGACAGGTGGGGCAGGCGCCGATCCAGACCGCGAGGAGTAAGTGCAGTTGGCGGGCGACTTGGTAGAGGCTCAGGCCGACGCCGTTTCTTTTGGGGACTGGGTGATGCGCTGGAGTGTGCAGAAGGCGTTCACGACGGAGACGAGGGTGACGTGGTGGTGCCAGCCTCGCCAGGTGCGGCGCCCTCGAAGTGGGCCAGGCCCAGGGCCTGTTTCATCTCGCGGTAGTCAAGCACCCGTTCCGCCTTGCGCCGCTCCCGGCCGCGGCTCATCCGCAAGCCCGGCCATCCGCCGGGCAGCAAACCGCGAGCCGCGGGTCGCGGTGTTCGATGCAGCTGGCGGCGCCGCGCTCCGGTAGCGGGCTGCGGCGCCCAACGAGGTCGATCCTATGCTGACGGACGTGCAGCTACTGGGTATGAGCAGTGAGGACGAAATGGTCGCCTGCTTCCTGAGCGGCGAGCTGTCCAGCCGTCGGTTCGGCCGCAACCTCCGGTCTCACCTGGCGGCAGGTGGGCACGCCGAGCAGTTGCTGACGCATCCGGACCTTTCCGACGCGGGGGCGAACTTCGCACGTCACGTCGATCACGCCCTCGCGTTCGGCGACATCCGCGGCTGCGGCAGCCACCGACGCATCGCCGCTCACGCCGCTCGGGACGAACCGCACTCCGAGCGCGGCGGCGACCTCCGCCCCCCTGCTCTGGGTCGAGGGCGCGTCGTGGTGCTGTGGTGTCCTGGTGAGACGGCATCGGGAGCGGTTCAGCCGCAGAGCGCATCGTTGAGGACCTTGTCGATGGGCTTGCCGATGGCTTCGTCGGCAGGCCAGTCGGCGAGGTTCGCGGAGAGCACCACGCGCTGTTTGCCGTCCCTCGTGGTGAACGCGAGCGTCGCATAGCCGGGGATGCCGCCGGTGTGGCCGATCGCCGTACGCCCGCAGCTCAACTCACGCACTTTGAGCCCGAGTCCGTACCCCGCTCCGGGTTCCTTGGTGGCCACGGTGTGGTTCATTTCGTTCCACTGCGCGGGCCGCAGCAGCTTGCCTGACGTGAGCGCCATCAGCAGCTTGTCCATGTCACCCGGCGTGGAGATGATCCCCCCAGCCGGCCCCGCAAGGGACGGGTTCAGCGCGCTGATGTCGGTCTGCCCCATATAGCCGTGCGCGTGCGGCCCGGGTATGACGGAGCTGTCAACGGGCACGACCGTGTGGCGCATCCCCAACGGTGCGATGACCCGGTTTTGCACCTCGGTGGCGTAGGAGTGCCCGGTCACTCGCTCGATGATCAGCCCGGCAACGAGGTAGTTGGTGCTGGAGTAGCCGTAATCGGTGCCGGGCGGGAAGTCGGCGGGCTTGGCGGCGGCCCGCCGTACCTGGTCGGTCATGTCGTAGTGACGGAAGCGGTGACGGATGAACTCCTCGCCCTGCGGCAGGTCCCGCGCGACGTCATGCAGCCCACTGGTGTGCTGTAGCGCCATCCGGACGGTGATCTTGTCGCCCTGGGGCACCAGCCCCGACGGCAGATAACGCGAGATGGGTTCGTCCAGCAACACCTTCCCCTCACCGACGAGTTGGAGCAGCGCCACCGAGGTGAACATCTTGGTGGTACTGCCGACACGGAACTGCCCCTCAGGCGGCACCGGGGTTCCCGTCTTCTGCGCACCCCCCGACCTGGCCAGCCAGGCCCGGTCGCCCTCGGTTACCTTTACCTGCGCGCCGACCGCGCCCCTGTGGGTGAGCAGGTCCAGATCGCGCCGGACCTTGCGGGCCGTACCGGAGTCCGGCTCGCTGTCCGAGCCGCGCGGGCCGTGCGGCCGGTCAGCCGCCGTGGCGGTGGCGGGAACGGCAAGGGTGCCCATCGCCGCGGTGACAAGCAGGCCGGTGAGCAGGGTACGGGAGACGCGCATGGTGCCCCTTGGTGTCGTGTGTCGGGTGATGTGCGTTCGCCTAGTCTGCGCGCCTCGTTTGCGCGGGTCACGGGTGCTGGCACCCCACTTGGGGGGCGGATTTCCCAACCCCCGGGACACCACAGTCCGGATCGTGATCGCGCTTGGCGATAGCCGTCCCGAATGAGGTTCGGTCGCTGATCTTGCCTGTGTGGATGGTATTTGCCCAGCGCGGAGGTGTGGTGTCGGTTGGTCTCGGGTGGCGTCGAAGGGGGTTCGGGCGTGGGTCGACTCCGAGATGGCTCCCCAAAGCGGCAGCCACGGCACGGGCACTGTCTGCCAGTCGTCCGGGCGGAGCTTATGGGCGGTGCCCGATCGACCGACGCCCAGCTTCAGGATCGTGGGCAAAGGCTTGCCGATGTTCCGGATCCGGGCAGATCGACGTCGGTGAGTGCCGCGGGCGCCGTGATGCCGCGCAGGGAAATTCGCTGGCACGCTTTCCGGTGATCTTGTTACGGTGCTGGGGACCGCAGATCGCGGATCCCCTACCGGGCCTGTGTGCCCTAGGAAGAGTGTGTTCATGCCCCGGACCGCGCCGAGCGCGCCTCGCAGCACCGCGTAACCGTCCGTCTCTCCTGCCGCCATTCCTGCGCGGCGACCGGACGTGAGTTCCGGTGCCCTGTATCGCCAAGCAGCACCCTGCCCGTTCTTGGGCGGCGTGTGCGTGGCCTCTTCGTCGAGGACCTCTCGGCCGGCTCTTGCTGTCATCGCAGACTTTTCAGCAAGGAGCACTACGGGTGTCCAACATCAGCAACAACACTCTCAAGGTCGACACGTTCACCTGCGCATGGTGCGGTCTGACCGTTTCCACCTTCGCCGCCGACGGCACGCGGCGCAACCACTGTCCGTCGTGCCTGCACTCCCAGCACGTCAGCGACCACGTCAAGGGCGGCCCGAGCCAGTGCCACGGCCGGATGACCCCGATCGCCATCGCCGTGCTGCGCACCGCTGACTGGATGCTCATCCACCGTTGCGTGCGCTGCGACGAACTCACTTCCAACCCGGTGTGCGCGGACGACAACCAGCTCATGCTGATGCGCATGGCCGTCCGCCCGCTCGCACAGCCGCCGTTCCCGCTCGAAGCCCTCGGCAGCCTGTGACCCCGGACGGAAGGAGGAACACCGTCATGCCACGACGTAAACAGCCACGCGGCCGGGACCGGTCGGCACGGCGTCCGCAGCGGCACAAGGACGTCCTGCACGGTAACGGCGGCCACCGCGCCCACGACTTCCGGTGCGTCAACTGCCGCCTGGACGTATCCCTGACCGCCCCGGGCACGGCTCACCGCAACCACTGCCCGAACTGCCTGGCCAGCCTGCACGTCGACCGCCGCATCCCCGGCGACCGCGCCTCCGACTGCCGCGGGCAGATGGTGGCACTGGCCATGTTCACGCGGCCGGACGGCGAATGGATGATCGTCCACCAGTGCCTGACCTGCGGTGAACTCAGCGCGAACCGCATCGCCGGCGACGACAACGCCCTCGTCCTGGTACGCCTGGCGCTCAAACCGCTCCAGGACACCACCATGGCCAGCCGCACCCTGCTCACCCTGTAGGGAGGAAGCCCGGGGGTACCGGTGCGCAGCACCGGTACCCCCGCCGACCTGCTCGATCAGCAGCCGGAAGCCGTGGCCACCAGGGCCGACGCGGGCACCTTCGGGTGGTAGCGCGCCGCCTCGCCTGCCGGCTGGTCGTGCACGGCCCAGAACCTGCACGGGGAGGCCGCCCAGCAGGTGGCCGATGCGGGGTGCGTCTCACCCGGAGTCGAGCACCACCAGGATCTCCGGGTCCCCAGGCCACATCAACAGCATGAAGGAGGCCTGGCACGCCTGAGTCAGGCCAGTCAGACCGCGGGCGCCGGCCCGGACGGCCCCCGGCGGGGACGGCGAACCCTTCGTGCGTCCTCTCCGGGGTCACCGGTCAGCTGGCATCAGCTGCCGGACACCACGGTCGTCGCCTGCCCGGAACATGGCGCTTCCCTCGACTGCCGAAACGGCTGTACCGAAACCGAGTCGTCGCCATTGGCCGTCGCGCGCAGCCCGGCAGCGGACGCCGCCGGCAGCGAGGTGCGGTGCCCTCTTCCAAGGCCCGCTGAGAGATGATGCGTGCTGTGCTTCCGGCCAGGCTCTCTGAGTTGCGGCTCCTCGCGACGGTTCCTACACCTTGGGAGGCTCTATGCCCATCTCACGCTTGGCGTCAATGACGGGTCCGTCACCGGATCGTTGGGTTTTGTAGCCCTTGGTGCGGGGTGGAGGTGCGGGGGTCGGCGGCTTCGCAGGGGGCGCCGGTGGCGTGGAGGCCGTCGGGTTGCTGGTTGCGGTTGTGCGGGGGGCGAGTCGCAAGACGCGACGCAGGAGGGTGCCGGGGGCGCGGGAGGGTTTGGTCGTCGGGCCGGGCATGGCGTAGCGGACCATGTGGTCGTCGGTTGGAGCGGGTTCCCGTGATCGCGGGCGGGGCTGGTGCGGTCGGCGCTGGGCGGCCTGCTGCTGGTCGGCGTGGACAGTGCGCTCGCCCTGCCGCTGGTGATGATTGGCATCGCTGCCCTGGCGCTGGGTACCGGCCCGCTGTTTGCGCTGGGCGCCGGGCTGGTCGTCGGGCGCGTACCGCCGGAGCGTGCCGACTCGGCGGCGTCGATGTCGGTGACCGGCAACTGCTTCGGCGGCTCGCTCGGCTTCGCGTTGCTCGGCATGGTGGCCGCGGTGGTCTGACGCGGCCGGATAGACGGCACCTGCGACTCGCTGTCCGGCGCGGTAGCCGCCAGCGGGCGCCTGCCCGCCGGCCAGGGCACCGAACTGCTGCACATCGCGCGGCGCCGCTCACCGCAGGCCTGTACGTCACCGGCGTCCTCGCCGCGATCACCTTCGCCAACGTGGCCGTACTGGCCGTACTGGCCGTGCGCCTGCGCCTGCGCCTGCGCCTGCGCCCGGCAACCCGGCGGACCACCCGGCCGCACTCCCCCGCTGCGAGACGCCTGGCTCGTAGCACCCTGCCGAGGCCGATGCCGGCCCCACTCCGCCGAACCTGCCGGCGGGAGCGGACCGGCGTCGGCCAGGAGAACGGCCGGCTTCAATGACGTTGGCTACGGCGGCTCTTGAGCATCAGGGCATCGGAGAACGAGCCGATGTTCGCGGTGCCGCCCCTGGGAAGAGCCTCGGCCAGCATGGCGTGGTACGCGTCGGGGCGGAACTCGGCGAGGGAGAGGAAGCCGTCGCGGAGGTAGCTGGTGGGAGAGCCGTGGCCCCGGCCGTTCGTTCCGTCGACGCGTCCGGCGTACTTGTGCGGTCCCTTGGTCATCACGTCGACGAACATGTCCGCGAGCGGGGTCATCATGGCCGGGGTGATGCCGTATCTGCCGGTGAGGTACAGCTGGTAGATGCCCGCGCAGTCCAGACTGCCGTGGTTGGAGTCCTCGCCGGTCGACTGCGATGGGGAGTAGCCCCAGTCATAGGCGGGTTTGCCCGCGGGATCGGTGTACTTGCGGGTTGTGGAGAAGAACCAGTTCACGCTCGTGCTGACGAGCCGGTCGTAGTGGGCGACGCGCGGTGCGTCGTCGCCCAGGATCTGATGGGCGATCGCCAGGTTGGAGAAGCCGTAGTCGAACATCATCTGCTGGTTCCACGGCACCGGTTTGCCGCCCTGGTAGGGCGAATCCGCCGCGAAGTACTGGCGGTTGCCGCGGGAGACGTCCAGCAGCCGGGCCAGGATGTGCTCGTCGACGGCGGCATCGGCTTGCGCGACGTATTTCTTCGCCCGGTCGAGGTAGGAGGCGCCGTATCGGTGCGGGTCGCCGGTCGGCACACGGTGGTGCCAGATGGCGGGCGTCTGGAGGATCTGCCGTGCGCAGTTGCCGAGGTGGCCGATCGAGTCGCCTTGCTCGCCGCCGGTGCCGACGGGCTGAGCGGTGACGTTGTTCGGCCAGGCGGGGTCGATCTTGCCGGTCCACAGGGTGTGTTGGCCGACCGGGCTGGGAGCGAGGTCGTTGCGCTCGAAGAGCACGGCGTCGCAGAAGCCGATCATCCGGTCGAGTATGGCCGTGTCATGGGAGATCTCGTAGACCCTCCCCATGGCTTTGGCCGCCTGCCCGCTTGGGCCCTGGGCCCAGTTGTTGCCTGTGTTGTCGGGGGCCGGGGTGAGAGTCCGGACGTGTGCCGTGAACGACTTGATCTCGTTCGGTGTCACCGGGCCGTCCCAGCCGTCGATACGCATCACCGGGCCGCCGGCAGGTGCCTTGCCGGGACCGCCGGGTCCTTGCTTCTCGGCCGGATCGGGGGGCCTCGAGGCGTTCGCGCCGGCCTTTTTGTCGCCGCCTGACCCCGTCAGCACACTGCCGAGTGCGATCGCGGTGCCGAGTACGCAAAGGAGCGCCACACACCCGACGATTATCTTGACTGGTTTGCTTCTCACGGATCAGTCGACGTCATCCGCGTGCTCCCGGTTGCGTGGGACCCGGGTTCCGTCACCAGCCGTGCTCTCCGCTACGCCGGTTCGGATCCGTGCCCTCACCGCCATGCCGCCCACTTCTTCACCGCGAACCGGCCCTCTACGCGCCGCACTTCGGCCGCTCCCGGCCCGGGAAAATGCGCAGGGAACAGCAGGGCGCCACGGTCCGCGGTCTCCCCCAGCACCCGGCGCCGGCTTTCCCGTGCGCGGGGCTCGTCCTCGTCGAAGCTGGGGCAGTCGTACGGCTCGACGATCTGTAGGGGGCTGTGCAGCAGGTCCCCGGCGAACACCGCTCGGTCGGTGCCCGACCGCAGCCATACGACGCAGGAGCCGGGCGTGTGGCCGGGGGCGGGCTCGATACGGAGCTGGGCGTCGATGTCGTGGTGTTCGCCCTCCCACAGCACGGTCTGTCCGGCTTGGTGCACGGGGGCGACGCTGTCCTCGAAGACATTGGCCATCCGGGGGCCGGCGCGGGTCCGGTGTCCGTTCGCCGGGTTCCAGTAGTCGAAGTCGGCGCGCGAGATGACGTACTGGGCGTTGGGGAAGGTCGGTCGCCACTCCCCGTCGTCGGTCCGGCAGGTGTTCCAGCCGACGTGGTCGCCGTGGACATGGGTGCAGATCACCGTGTCCACGTCCTGCGGTCGGACGCCCGCAGCGGCGAGCTCCCCGAGGTAGTGGGTGTGCAGATGGTGGAAGGCCGGCATGGCCGGGCGCTCCCGATCGTTGCCGATGCCGGTGTCGATCAGGATGGTGCGACCCTCGCTGCGGATCAGCCAGGTCTGGATCATGATGCGGACCTCGTCGGCGGCCGGGTCCAGGAAGACGGGGGCGAGCCAGTCCTCGTACGCCTGCCAATGCTCGACGGGCACGTCGGGGAAGACATAGTCGCGGGCGCGGCCTCTGGCAGGCAGCTCTACCACGCGGGTGATCTCCACCTTTCCCAGCGCGATGGTGTCCATGTCCTCAGCCTGCGCGCCAGATGCCGCAGGCGCTACCGGCCGCATGACTGCACTTGACTGCGCCTCGGCGAGGAGCGGGATTCGGCAGGATCACAGGCATCGCGCACCGCGGGATGACCGGGACCTGATCGCGTGCCCTTTGGGCTTCCCGGACCTGGGAATTGCGCAAGAAGCGAATAATTCCTCTTCACCAGTACAACGGGAAGAACTGCAACTGATGCAACAGTGCCCGGCCGAAGGGCACGGGGGGATCCCCTGCTTGCGAGCGTCGTCGTCATGGCGTGATCATCCGACCAGCGATCTCTCTTGACCCGCCTCGACAGTTCCCCGTTTCCGCAGGTCAACGGGGTGGCGGAGCAAAGCGAGGGTGATGTCTTTCTCGATCTTTCTCGATCTTTCTCGGGCCTTCTTCATCGTCATGTTCCCACCACGTTCCCAGCCGGGGATTTCTGGGAACGGCGTTTCAGAGGAGGCCGTGCGTCATGAGGGTCGGGCGGCCGACGCTTTCCGATGAGCATCGCAGACGTTTTGATAGGTGCAACATACCCTTGCCTTTTGGGCAAGGGGGACTCGACGCTGCCGACCATGGCCAGACCGCTACCTCGTCCCTGCGCAGCACCCGCCAAGCGTCACACGGTGGAGCGCCGCACGGGTGTGGGCGACGGTGCCCCGACATGCGGTGCTCGGGTGCTCAGAACACAAGCGTGCGCCAGCCCTGGGTGATCTGCTCCCGGACGGCGTTCGTATCCAGGAGCGTGAGACCCGTCCCTTGCTGGGCCGTCAGCAGCTCCACCAGGGCCGCGCCGTCCGCCGGGCGCCCCGCCGGATCGCGGGTCAACGCCCGCCCGACGGCCGCCGCCAGAGCCGGGTCGAGTGCGCGCACCGCCTCCAGCCCGGCGGGCTCGGGCCCGGTGTCCACGATCCGGCGGATCACCGCACCCGTGCTGGCCGCCGCGAACGGGCTGATGCCGTGCGCCGCGGACACCACGCAGCACGCCCATGCCCAGACGTCGGCTGCCGGGCCGACGGGCTCGTCACCGAGCTGCTCCGGCGCCATGTACGTCAGCGTCCCCGGTCCGCCGCCGGTGCGGGTCAGCCGCGTACCGTCGACGATCGCCGCGATGCCGAAGTCGAGCAGGCGCGGTCCGGCGGTGGTCAGCATGATGTTGGCGGGCTTGAGGTCCCGGTGGACCAGGCCGAGCCGGTGCACCTCGGACAGGGCGACGGCCAGGGCCAGCGCCAGGGCCCTCAGTGCCTCGGCGGAGCGGATCGTGCCCTGCTCCCGCAGATGGACGTCGAGGGGTCGCCCGTCCAGCAACTCCATGGCCAGATACGGCCGTCCGGCGTCCACCCCGGCATCCAGTACCCGGGCGGTGTAGGCGCCGGAGACCATGGCCAGCACCTCCGCTTCGCGCTGGAAACGGCGCAACAGCTCGTCGTGGTGGAGGAGTTCGGGATGGATGGTCTTCAGGGCCACCTGCGTCGCCGCCCCCTCCCGCCGGGCGAGGTACACCGTGCCCATCCCACCGGACCCGATCCGGCCGAGCAGCTGGTACCCGGCGATCGTCCGTGGTTCGTTCGGGTGCAGCTCATGGTAGGCGACCTCGCGGGCTGCCTGTGGCGTGGCACCGGCACCCCGATCGGCCTGGGTCGGTAGGTACGCGCCGGGCCTCGCGGGTGGAGAGGCCGGAACGGGCGGCGCGTACGGGACGGGCTGCTCGGAGTGCACCGTCTTCGCGTACGGGGAGGGCGGACTGTACGGGGTGGGCTGGAGCGGAACCGGAGCGGTGGCGGACCGGCGCCTCCAACTGGTCACGAGTGCGACGACCTGGAACAGCAGGGCGGCCACCACCACCCCGACCGGTACGAACACGCCGACCACCACCCGAAGAAGGATCAGGCCGGCCAGCCGACCACGCATCTCGGGTGAGACCCAAGGCCCCGCGGGTATACCGAGTTTCAGCAGGTTGCGCTGCGTCAGGAGCCAGAGGAAAACCCAGAGCACCAGAATCGGGATCCCGCCGACGAGCAGCCACAGCTGCGCGGTTCCGTAGGGGACGTCCAACTCCATGGCGAGGGCCGGGGCAGCTCCCAAGCCGATCGGCTGCGACAGCACATCGAAGCCGGCAACGAAATCGCCGCGCAGCAGGAGTACCAGGCCGATGCCGCCTGCGACTCCGAGCGCCAGCTCCCCGAGGGCTGCCGCCGGGAACCCGTCCGGCGACGCACTCCCGCTTCCGGTCGCCAACGCCCGTTGATACGCGGACCGTTGAGCGCGCAACAGCAGCGGCAGTGACGCCAGTCGCACCACCAGCGTCAGTACGGCCACGACCAGGAGGCCCGAACCCAGCGAAATCACCATGTAGTCGATGTCCGTCATGCTTCCCCCGTGCTCCCCCTGTGCACCCTGTCGACCGAGCAGGGGGAGTATATGTCCGCTTGAGATCACGCCGGGAGACAGGTCGGGCGGCAATGGTCACGTCCGTCCGTGTGACTGAGTGAACCAGGCGCTCATTCACACCCGGCCACCACCTCACCCAGCGGTTCCAGGTGACGCCTTACTGCCTGAGCCTCGGCGCCACCGATCCGGTCACCGAAGGCCCGTTGCCCACTGATCCGTGATGGAGGCAGGTCGCCCCGCCCATGGCCGGCAGCGGCGAGGATCCGTATTCCTACGACGGGAAGACCGAGAAGCGGGAACTTCCGCAGGAGATGGTCACCCCCATCGCCCAGCACAAGTACGACAACCGTGTGGCGTCATGCTCGACTGCGTGGGCGAGGGAATCAGTCACACAGTGCCACGAGGATCCGACGCCCTCGTGGCGGATGCACGGCGAGCTCGTGGGCCGGGATCCCCACCACATCTTCGGTCGCTACGGGGGCGCCGGGGTGAGCGCGTGCGCTGTGGGTGCGCTCCGCGCGCTGCGGCACCAAGCCTTACGCGACGGCCTGCGGGTCGTCACCATCACCATCGGCTCACCTGCACCGAGCGCAGCGCGCAGGAAGGACCGCGGTGGGCCACGGAATGAAGCCCGCTTCGCGGGGCCAGAAGGGAGACTTGATGAACCTCCGACTCGCCCCCGCCGGCGCATAGCCGCTGTCCTGACCGCCCTCGCCCTCGGCGCCACCTGGCTGATCAGCGCAGCCCCCGCCCACGCCGCCATCCTCTGCCCCGGCCAAGTCGAAGTCGCCTCCACCGCCGGGGACTTCTGCGTCACGCCACTCCCCGCTCCTGGGGCAACCGCCAGTGCTTCAGGCGCCACCACCAACACCAACAACACCCCGGCCCCGGTGACAGTGATCAGCGAAACCGGATCACTCACGGTCGCGTCCGACGACATTGTGGATGTGAACTTCACATTCAAGGAAGAAGTCAAGGTCATCTGAGACGGGGAGCGGAACGGCGGGCGCAGCTGGGGAACAACCCCCGGTGCGCTCGACCCGCGTCCCGGCCGAAGCAGTCGGACCGCTGCATGGCACAGGGCTGGACGTGGGCCGCTGCGAGTGCCGCATCAGGCAACGTTCGCCCTGTCGGGTGGTCTGGCCAGTGCGGGTTCAGGGCGGATTGCGATGCCCGTCGGAAGCCTGATGTGCTCCGTGCCGTCCCGGGGGCGTCTGACGCAAGTCGGCGTCGGCATGTAATGACTTTTGGCGCGAGCGTCAGAGCTGGTCAGACGTCCGCACGCAAACGAAAGGCCACGTGAGAGACTTAGCTCATCATTTCCAGAGAAATTGGTACGTATGGTGAGAGACGTGGACGACATAACTGACCCCCCTGGCGCCCAACATTGGGTTCGGGTGAAACCGCGGCCTCTGGCGGCTGCGGGGACAGGGCTGTGTGTCGCGCTGCTGTTGGCCGCACTGTCGCTTCTACTGCTACCGGCGGCCCAGCATCTGCGCTCTCTTCAGGGCGGCGTGCAGGCTCCAGCGACGCTGCATGAGGCCGGCCCGTGCATATTGGGCGATTGCCGGGTCAAGTTCGAGGCCAACGAGCGGACCGTGGTCGCGAATCTGCCGGTGGGCAGCAGCGGCGGGAAGAGGAGTGTCGGCGACCGTATGACCGTCCGATACCAGGCGGACGACCCGCGGATGGTCGCCCATGAAGACGATGTGGATGGCGGCGGGGCGGCGGCGTTGGCGATGACGTCGGGTGTGGGGGCCCTGGCCTTCCTGCTGATGTCGGTCATGGCAGCGGTCCACGCAGTACGGCAGCGGCATTCTCGACGCTAGTGCCGCATCGGGCAACGTTCGCCCTGTCCACGACCGCGCGGAGACGTTCGTCGGCGGCGTGCTTGTTTCGCCAGGATATGTAGCGGCGGATCACGCTCCCCTGCTTTTTGTGGCTTGCGTGGTCGGTGCCGTCGAGGGCGAAGTAGCGCACAGCGGTGAACTGGGCCTCGATCCGGTGGAGACAGGAGCTGTTGGTCGGGGTGTAGGCGATCTCTGCGTTGTTCGCCGCTGCCCACTTCGCGACCCGCTGGCACCGCTTCGTGGTCAGGTGGGGTGAGTGGGTTGTCGCAGACAATCGCGATGCGCACGTCCATCGGGTGCAGTGAGCGCAGGTAGCGGCAGAACTCCAGGAACATTGACCAGTTCTTGGCTTTCTTGATGTGTCCGCAGAGCTGGTCCTCGGTCAGGTCGCAGGCGGCGAACAGGTGCCTGACCCCGTGCGGGCGCGTGTAGGTCGCCCGCCGGCGGGGCCGGGGCTCGCGATCGGGGTCCTGGTGCCTGCCGCCGCGCTCGGCCCGTTGTCGGCCCGGGTGGTGCTGGAGGTTGAGCGGCCCGAACTCGTCCATGCCAAACACGACTTCGGGCTCGCCGTCCTCGGGTATGACCTCGCCATCGGCGATCGCGTAGAGGTGCACGATCCGGGCCTTCTTGGCGGCGTAGTCGGGGTCGCGTGAGGTCTTCCAGGTCTTCACGCGTTGAAAACGACACGCCCTCCTCGCGGAGCAGGATGCGCAGGCCCTCGTGGCCGATGTCGCCGCCCCCCTCGGAGACCAGGAAATCGGCCAGGTTGGCCAGGCTCCAGGTCGAAAACGGCAGGCCGTGCTCGGCCTGCTTGGATGTGGCGATCTTCTTGACCTCCCGTCGTTCCGGGAGGGTGAAGGTGCGGGGCCACCCGCACCTGTACTTGGGGTAGAACGAGTCGAAGCCGTGGTTACTCAGGCCCCGGGCTCGGAGGCTCTTGTGCTTGCGCGTTCATAGTGCCCGCCGTCCTGGAGCGACTGCCGTGGGGAGGGTCCCGACGATGTTGACACGGCGGCGTGACGACCGGTCAGGGCGATGCCGAGGTGTGATGCCGGATATCCCGCCAGCCGGGCCCGGCGCTGCTCGCTCGCAGGTCAGTGGCAGTCAGGCCAGGCAAGGTCGGGGTCCATCACATGGAGGATCCGCAGCGAGATCAGGCGCAGTTGGTCGATCTGCTCGGGTTCCAGGGGGTCCATGACGAGTGACCGTACGTGCTGGACGTGGCCGGGCGCGCTGTCGGCCAGCTTCCGGTAGCCCTGCTCGGTGAGGAGGGCGTTGGTGTAGCGGCCGTCGTCGGGGCAGGGCTCCCGGCGTACGTAGCCGTGCCCCTCCAGTCGCTTGACCACGTGCGACAAGCGGGAGAGCGAGCCGTTGGCGAGGACGGCGAGCTCACTCATCCGCAGCGTGCGCTCCGGCGCGTCGGAGAGGGCGGCCAGCACGAGGTACTCGAACTGGTTCAGGCCGGCGTCGTTGCGAAGCTGGGCGTCCAGGGCAGCGGGCAGCTTGATGAGCATCGCGCTGAACGCCTTCCAGGCGTCGAGCTCGGATGCGCTCAGCCAGCGCGGCTCGTCCTTGTTCATGCCCATGACCTTAACCGATCACTTGACGCTTCAAGTGACGCAGCCTATTTTAGTTGAAGCTTCAATATGTCGCTGTCTCGGAACCCTCATGATCGGAATTCCATGAACACCTTCCTCTGGATCCTCACCGGACTCCTCGCCGTCCTGTTCCTCGCCGCCGGTGCAGCCAAGCTGCTCCAGCCCAAAGAGAAGGTCGTCGCGACCTCCGGCGCCTGGGCAGCGGACTACTCACCCGGCGCGATCAAGGCGATCGGCCTGCTGGAGATCCTCGGCGCCCTGGGTGCCGTCCTGCCTGCCGCGGTCGATACGGCCGTCGGCCTGGTGCCCGCCGCGGCCACCGGACTCGGACTTCTCATGATCGGCGCCGGCGCCGTGCATGCCAGGCGCGGTGAAGGCCGAAACGTCGCGGTGAACGCACTCCTGCTGGCCATGGCGGCGGTCGTGGCCTGGGGGCGATTCGGGCCGTACGCCTTCTGACGGCGAGCGTGCAGAACTGCAGAGGGTGGCGCGGTGGCCATGAGATGTCAGCACTTCACGGAATGCGCTGGAAGGGAAGAACGCGACACTGTCATGGTCCGGCTCACCGACCCGGTAGCCCTCCCCGCGTTCGGCTCGGCCGCGGCAAACCACTGTGTCGTACAGCTGGAGCTGCCCGCCCTCGAATCCACGGGGGCGGCAGTGTCGGCAGAACCCGGAGTCATCTGACCGCCGATGCCGGCCTCGGTAGAACGGAAGGGGGCGCCCAGTGCGGGCGCCCTCTTCAGCGCTCTCACCGGCCGTACCAGCGGAACGCGGAAGGCGAGCAAGAGGAATGAAGACCATCAACCCGGCCGCAGCCCTCATACTGGCGGCGCGTTCCGCGGTCATGGCCATGACCGGCATCACCTCCGCGCACAGCGGCGCGGACACCCACGGCACGGCCGACAACGACCCGGGCGTCAGCAGCGGCACCGTGACCTAGTCGCCGGTAGCAAACCGGAGAACTGGTGCGGCAACACCATCAACGTCACCGGAGCCCTCGGCCCACCTTCGGGAACCCCTGCACAAACCGCTGACCTTGTTTTTAACCCGGCCCGCGGCTCGGCGGTGAACTTCCCCGGCGAGATCGACCCAGCCTACGAACGCGAGCTCGCGCAACTCGACGAGCACGGCCGACGGCCCCTGCGGACAACCGGCACTGCGGGCCCGGGGCAACCACGCCCCCACCCAGGTCGGCTGCCTCCGGATCTTCACCGACAAGAAGTCCGGCAAGAACGTCGAACACGGGGAACCCTGGAAGGCACTCGACTACGCCCGCGAAGGCGACACCCTCGTCGTCCCCTCCCTGGACCGGCTCGGCCGCTCCATCCAGGACCTCATCGCGATCGTGGCCGGCTTGCCCAAGCGCGGTATCGACTTCACCTCGCTGCACGAGAACCTGGAGACCGCCACCCCCAGTGGCCGGCACTTCTTTCACGTCGTCGCCGCCCTGGCAGAGTTCATCCGCGAACTCACCGTCCAGGGCACCCACGAAGGACTCGACGCCACCCGCGCCCGCGGCGCCCGCCCCAGCCGACCACCCGCCAGGACCGAGCAGCAGATCCGGCACGCCCGAGACCTGCTCACCCAGCCGGAGAACACGGTCGTCTCGATCGCCAGGCTCCTCGACGTCAGCCGGAATACGATCTACAACTACGTTCCCGGGCTCAAGGGTGGACGCGACGCGCTCCCTGACACGACGGACGGGCCCGCGTTGCCACAACCTGGACAACCTGCGCACTGACCCCATGTTCCCGCAGGTCAGCGACGTCCGTCCGTTGCTTCTGCGGCGGATACGACGGCGTGGGCCCCGAATACCTGCCCCCGCCGACGGCGCCACAGGACCTCGTCGAACTCTGCTTGAAGTGTGCTGCGTAGCACTGCCATCGGCTGGCCGATGCCCACCCAGCTGATGCGTAAGGGCGGGGGACCGTGATGCAGCCACAGTTGGGGCGGCCTCACCACCACAGCTCTGTCAGGCGTCAGGCAGGTCGGATGGCGATGGTCTTGTCCTTCGCGAAATGGGCCGTTCAGGTCGCCTCACGGATCGGAGGGGATCTGGAAAGCCGTCAGCGAAGGGACGCGGCCTTCTCCAGGAATGTGTCGAGTACTCCGTCCGCGACCTTTACCGTGCCCTGCGGCCGGGTTGCCCCGGGAATGGTTCGGATGACTGACGCCTGCTTCGCCAAGGCTCGGGAGCGGGTCTGTAGCTCGTCGGCTCTCGGGGCGTCTCCGTTCAGCCGTGCCGTGAGGCTGTCGCAGGTAGTGGTAAGGGCGTGTGCCCAGAGGGCCATCGCGTCGAGCCAGGGTTCAGCCTCTGTGATCAAGGCTCTGTCCGGGACGTGGGCGGTGATCCGCTGGGGTGCGTTGACCATTACTGCGGCGTACGCACGTAGACGGGCGACAGCTCGATCTTTGTGGCCTGAGGTCCACAACCTGTCGAACTCTTTCAGGCGGGCGGCGAGGGCGGGTGCTTGGGGTTGCCAGGGTGCGCCCTTCCAGCTGGGTGCCAGGTGCTGGGTGTCGAAGAAGACTCGCAGGGCTTCGGCGGTGTCCGCGTCGCCGTCGGAGAGGTGGTCTGCGGCTGCTTGGGCGCTGACGGCAGGGTCGTAGGCTTGTGGATTCCACGCGTAGTCGGCACCGGTGAATTCGGCTGCTTTACTGGCCGATGCCTGATTCATGGGATTGAGGACCACTCCTGAGAGGTAGTTCCCGAGCGCCCGGGAGCGGTTGGCGTAGGGAGCGAGTAGCAGGCGCCCGGCTGCCTGGTCGGAGTCGTTGACTGGGTAGTTGTCCCAGAGCAGGACGTCGCGATTCCACAGCTCGACGGCTTGTCGTGCCTGATCTGCGGTGATGCTGGTCGGTAGGACGTCGGTGCCGGTCCACATCATCGTGATCCGCTGGTCCAAGCTACGACGCAGGGATTTCTTGTACAGGGTCGCCGACAGGTCGCTGTACTGGGTGGGAACCATTACCAGCGACCTCAACCCACGATGGCGGTCGACGAATTCGTGTTGGATGCGGTTGAGTAGGTCGGACTGGGCAGTGGCCATGGCCTGCTGGGTCACCGCCCCCCACCTGGCGAAGTCCGCCGCACAATTCCACACCGGCAGCGGGTGGATGTCGTCAAAGGCGATCGCGAAGTTGCGGATGCCCAGTTCGTACAGTGAACCGAGCTTGTCCAGGACGGTACGTCGGTCACGCGCCGAGTTGTAGCAGATGGATTTGCCCGGGGAGAGTACGTAGGTGAACCGCACATGGCGACGGCTTGCCGCGTGGGCGAGAACGGACAGTCGCCGGGCTTGCTCAGGCGGATAGCGGTCACGCCACCGGTCGCGCTCGAAAGGATCGTCCTTGGGAGCGTACAAGTACGTGTTGAACTTCATCCGCCCGTAGAAGGTCAGTTGGTCCAGTCGGTCTTCGTGCGTCCATGGTCTGCCGTAGAACCCCTCGACTACGCCGCGCCGTGACATGGCGGGGAAGTCCACGATTGACACACCGGCGACCCGTGACCGGCTGGCAATCTGAGCGAAGGTCTGAGCGGCGTAGTAGACACCGTCAGAGTCCTTGCCGGCCAGCAGCACATCGCCTCGCCCGTTCACCGAATCGGTGGTGATCGCGTACCCCTCGGCAGGAAGCTCTCCGGGGCCGAACGCCGCGCTGCGTTTGAGCAGGGAAGCAACGGCAGGGCTGTCGCTGCGGCCGATCACAACCGTCAGTGCCGTCGGCCGCCCGGCGACCGCAGCGCCTGCGGTGGAAGTGTGTACCTCGCTCGCGCCGGCGGAGCGGAGGGCCTGGACCACCGTCTCTATCGACTGATCGTCCGTGCCGTGGTCGCGCAGTACCTCGACGGTCGACGGGATGTTGAGATCTGGTCCGGTGCGTCGTATTGCCCGCGGCGTCGGGCTGATATGTGGCAGTCCGGGGCCATTCTGGCTGGCGGCTGCGATCCTCGGCGCGGAGGAGCCGGACTGCGATCGTGTGGCCGCGCCCTGCCCTGGGGGTGAGGAGCATCCGGAGAGCATGAACGCACTCATGGCCAGCGTCGCAGCCAGAACCCGACTGATCCGGTTCCCCGTCACTGGCAGCGCCCCCTGCTGACCAGGAGCATCCAGGCAGCCGTAAGCAACACCAGGAACCAACTGCTTGGCACGAGGAGAAATAGCGAGGTGGCGATGGAGGAGTAGGGGTCACCCAACGGAAGGACGAGCCAGTATGTGACGGCACTCGTAGCGATCAGAGCTAGCGTGCACAACGGCCATACCAGCAGCCCGGCCACCTTCACTCGGGTCCGCCAGCCCGGGGTGAGCACCCAAATCAGCCCACCGATCAGATAGCCGGCCACAGGCAGGAGATATCCCCCGAAGACCAGTGCCACCACTGCGAAAGCCTCGCGGCTGCTGTAGGCCCTCTGCCCCATACGACGAGTCCGCGCGGCTTTGGCGACGTCTTCCGGCTGCGGGTTCGGCTGAGGGAGATCGGGTTGATGACGCATGAGATCACTTCCGTGGTGGTCGAAATCGTTAGGGAGATTTGCTACCAGATGACGCAAATCGTTCCAGGAATGGTTTCCATGGCATGGAGATGCACCGAAGTCCGGCTCGGGAACGGGTCCCGACGCCGCGAACGCCCCGGCCATCCGAGGCCCTCGCATGGCAGCGCTGTGGCCTTCACCGGCATCGTCGAACTCCGTGTGCGTGCCCGGCACACCCCTCACGGCACGCGATGTAGCGGGATCACCGAAACCCGCACAGCCCCAACGACTTGGGCCGTCTGCAGCGCGCCCACCTGTATGGCATGCACTGGAAGACTGCGGCGGCGCAGCCAATGGCGCTCGAACGCCACCGCAGGTGTGGAATCGTCAGCGGTCAGCCTGCCCCAGGCCACTGCCCACACGGCACCCTCGTGGCGACCTCGCCGCGCGCCCAGCAACCTGCCGCTGAATGCGTGGTCGACAGAGACGCCCAGCAGGTCCTCACCGCTGAACAATTCGAGCGCGGCTCGGTCGTTGATACCAAGGGCAGGGTGTAACACCCGTCCGCTGGTACCAGAGACGCCACAGCTGTCCTGTGGCGGCCGATTGTTACTGTTCATCAGAATCCTTGCGCAACAGGTGTATTCAACGGGAGAAAACAGTTTGGATCCGGCGGAGCGCCGCGCATGGGTCCTGTGCGGCGTGCCCCGCGTCGGCTGCGTTGCGAGAGAAGCCCTTGAGTGCCGGGCGTTGGCAGGACTACCGCGCGGCATATTTGCGATGTATGGCGCAATTCGCCGGCATGATGCGGTGATCTTCCCGCATCCTCACGTACACAACGATGTTTGGCGCTCTTGACTGCCTTGCTCTTTGGAGAGCGAGCCTCGGTCAGGCTCGATAGTGATCAGGTGCCCCTGGTGAGTTCCGTGAGGACGCGGTGGATGCTGTCGAGTGCGGCGTCAAGGTGATCGGGCTTCAGACCGTGTGTGATCCGAAGATGGTTCTCGACGCCGAAGTGAGCGCCCGCGCTGACCAGAACGTTGCCGCGTGCGCGCAGCGCGTTGGCCACGTCGAGGCTCGCATGGTTGAGGTGGTACTGGACGAAGCCGAGAGCAGTTGCATCCGGCGGGACAATGGACAGGAGTCCGTCGCTGGCGTCGATCCACTGCTGGAGGCGGGTGTAGCCATCGCGGATCAGCGTGCGGTTGCGGGTGAGCAGACGATCGCGGGTGGCTGGGGCGAGTGCGGTTTCGGCGAGGTGCATGGAGAGCTTGCTGGTGGAGATGGTGGCGTACTCGTGGCGCCGCCATGCCGAGTCCATGAGTGTGGGCGGTGCGACGAGCCAGCCCAGACGCAGGCCGGGCAGGCCGAAGGCTTTGGACAGGCTGCCGACGCACACGGTCTTGTCGTAGCGGCCCCAGAAGCTGGGGGTGATCCGGTCGGTGAGGCGTTCGGTACCGCGGTAGACCTCGTCGGCGAGGATCCAGGCGCCGACCCGGTCGGCGGCGGCGGTGATCGAGTCCATCTCGGTCTCGGTGAGGATGGTGCCGACCGGGTTGTTGGGGTTGGTGATGGCGATGAGCTTGGTGTCCGGCCGCACCATGCGCTCCAGGGCATCGAGGTCGGGGCGCCAGTGGTGGTCGGGGTCGAGGGGGAAGGCGTCGACATCGGCGCCGGCGTTGAGCGCGCAGCCGCGGACCTGGCGGTAGCCGGGCTCCATGACGACCACGTGGTCTCCCGGGCTGACGAGGCTGGCGACGGTGATGGCGTTCGCCTCGGCGGCGCCCACGGTGACCAGGACGTTGTCGGGTGCAGCGGAGTGCCAGGCTGCGATCAGGCCGCGCAGGGTGTCGCTTCCGCCGACCGGCGGGTAGTGCAGCGCGATGGCGAGCAGGCGCTGGATCGCCTCGGGGTCGTCGCCGAGGAGTTCGCCCAGGCCTACGGGGTGGCAGCCGCTGTCGGCGAGGTCGTGGGTGACCGTCTGCTCGTAGCGGGACTGCCACTCTTCGAGTGCGAAAGGGGTGAAGGGCATGGTGACCTCTGCTGGCTGAACTGGGTGAGGGTGGGCGGGGTCAGGGGCGTTCAAGCAGGCGAGCGATGGCGAGGTCCTCGACGCCCAGGCCAATGGACCGGAAGAAGACCGGTCGCCCGCCGGACGCAAGCGGGCAGCCGCCGGTGAGGAGCTCGGGCAGGTCGCCGCGCAGGTGCTCGGGGGACCACGGCCCCTTCTCCGCGGCGAGGACCATCTCGCCGGCCGCTTGCCCTGACGGTGGGCCGGTAGTCGCCGTAGACCCCCAGGTCGGCAAGGGCTTCCGGAGCGATCTCGTGGGCGCGCGGTGCGTTGGCGCTGATGGACGTCACGACCGTGCCCGGTGCGAGCGCGGCTGCGTCGATGACGGGCTCGGCCGCCGAGGTGCATAACAGCACGACGTCCGCGCCGGCCACGGCCTCCTCGGCACTCCGGCCCACGACCACGCCTTCGGGGGCGTCCGCCTGGGCCAGCGTGGGGCCGTACATGCGCACCGAGGTGAAGTCCCGCACGGCGCGGGCGTATCGCAGGTGCGCACGGGCCTGGGTGCCGGAGCCGACGACGGCGAGCGCGGCGGCATCGGGCCTGGCCGGTCGACGGCGAGGGCACTGGGGGCGGCGGTGCGCTCCGCCGTGAGCGTGTGGGCGTCACACAGCAGCATCGGTCGCCCGGTGCAGGTGCTCACCACCAGGGTCCAGGCGGCGACGACAGCGGATCGGTTGGTCTGGGGAAAGTACGGCGAGACCTTCACGCCGTGGGCGCCACCGATCACCGCCCGATAGGCGATGACGTCGCCGCCGTCTGGCAGCGGCATGACAGTCTGGGGCGGCTGCACCGCCGTCCCTGCGGCAAGCTCGGTGAACGCGGTACGCAGCGCGTGCAGGACATCGTTGGTAGGCAGGCGGGGCAGTTGCGCCACCACAGGTATTCTGGTGCTCATAATGCGCAACATAATGCACATCAAAGGGAGTGACGTGTCAACACCGTCGGAGAGCGGCCCGACCATGCAGGTCATCGAGCGCCTCGGCCGCGAGGTACGCCGCCGACGCCAGGCGGCGGGCCTGACCGTACAGGGTCTGGCCGACAGCGCAGGGCTCAGCCGCCGGATGCTCACCCAGATCGAACAGGGGACGGCCAACCCCAGCCTGGTGACCATCGACAAGATCGCGCGCGCTCTGGGTGTCGACTTCGCCGCCCTGACCGCTCCACCCGCGACCGAGCCCCTTCACGTCTCCCAAGCGGTCGAGGTCTGGAGCAGCCCCGCAGGCAGTCGTGCCCTGCTGCACGTGGCCAGCGCTCGCCGCGGCGGCCCGGAGCTGTGGGAGTGGACCCTGCAACCCGGCGACCGCTACCAGGCCCAACCCGACCCCCCAGGCTCCGAGGAACTCATCCTCGTCAGCACCGGAACGCTCCTGCTGGAAACCGAAGAGCGGTTGGCCGCCCTGAGCGCCGGAGCCTCCGCCCGGCTGGCAAGCGACCGCCCCTACGCCTACGCTGCCCCCGAAGCCGGGGAACCGACCACCTTTGTCCGCGTCGTGGAGGCCGGCGACTCGCGCACCCGCTGACGACAGCGGCCGACGGAGGAATTCCACCGAGAGTCTGACCAACGGCCACAGCCGCACCCTCTTCGGCTCTGCTGAGGCGGTCCGCGCGGTCTTATGCTCCGCGAGCGTCCCGCGAGCGAGGAGGGAGCCTTGAGGTTTTGGTGTCCATGTCGCTGCCCATCAGAGGGTGTTGGAGTTCCACCACCAAGCGACGCTGCCGGGCAGCTGCCGGGGGCTTTCGGTGGCTCGGAGGGGGGCGGCGGCTACGCCGTCGACTTCCGCGGTAAGGCCCTTGATGTCCTTGACGGACTCGGCATCCTCGCCGAGGCGCGCGGGCACGAAACCCGGATGCGCGGCACGACCTGGTGGACGAGGCCGGCGAGAAGACGGGCGAGCTGCCCGCCGGGGCCTTCGCCGGCGAACTGGAGGTCCCGAAGGCCGACCTGATAAGACCCTCTGGGGGCAATTGCCAGGCCGCCAACCGGAGGAAGAGGGGTTCCTGGGGTGGTCGGCCTGTCAGCCACGACGTCGGCCTCCACAAGGAGAGGAACACCGTCGAGCGCCTGATCAACAAACTCAAGGCGTGGCGGGGCATCGCCACCCGGTAGGACAAGACCCCGGACAGCCACTTCGCCGGCCTCCATCTGCGCGCCGCGCTGACCAGAGCAGCGGCACGGGCCGCCCTGACGACATGTCCGGCGCGCTGCGCGGGCGGCAGGGTGCTGGGCGGGTCGCCGTCGTCGAACACGATCTCGGAACCGCCGGGCAGTGCCGCCACGGAACGGAGGGTCGCGAACACGTTCTCCCGCGTGAGGTACGGGACCACGCCGAGCCAGCTGAAGAAGGGCGGGCGGTGCGGATCGAACCTCGCGGCTTGCAAATCATCGGTGAGAGTCCGCGGTGCGAAGTCCACCGGCAGGAACGTCAGCGACGGCGGCGGGTCGATCCCGGCAGCCGCCGGCATTTCGCGCTTCCACGCCTGGGTCGACGGATGATCCACCTCGAACACGGTCAGGCCCACAGTGCTGTGCGGGTTGCGGCAGGCGAAGGTGTCCAACCCTGCACCCAGCACGACGAATTGACGCACCCCTGCGGCAACGGCGGCGTACAACGCGTCCTCGGCGGACCGACTGCGGGCTGCGATGAACAGCCGCATCAAGCGCCGCTCAGGATGTGCGCGCCTCGCGCACGATGTCGGCCGCGCTCTGACCGAGCAGGCGGATCGCCAGCGGATCGCTGAAGACACGGCCGCCTTCTCTGACTTGGTGGGCCGCGCGATGGCAGCCGCGGACTGAGCGGTAGGACTGGGGCTTCCGAAGCGCATGACACTCAGCCTGCCCTCCCCCATGACCGTGTAAGGCAAGGGAAGACGGGATGGCGGCCAGGGGACGGTTGCGTTCCCGCAAGAAGCAACGCCGAGCAGGAACCTCCGTGCCACCAGTACGCCGCATCGGGCGGGGAACCACAGGGAACAACAGTCCTCCTAGGGCATGATCGCCGCTACTTGACCAGCCTACGCAGGCGCAGGTCAGAAGCCCTTTGCCCCTACCGCCCTCCTGAATGCGGGTGTCGACGGAGCCATGGCCCAACGGGGTTCACTCGATCCTTCTCGACGCCTTCCCGGCGTATTGGCCAGGCGGCACGGAGACGTGGCGCTTGAAGTGGCGAGTGAAGTGCGCCTGGTCGTGAAAGCCGACCTCAACGGCGACCCGCGAGGGTGGGTGGCCTTCCAGAAGGCGTTTGCGGGCCTGCTCGATGCGGGCCCCGGTGACGTAGGCGTAAGGGGTCAGCCCGTACTGCCGCTTGAAGCTGCGCACGAGATGGGGGACGGTCCGGTCAAACCGTCTGGCTGCATCGGCAAGAGTGACTTTGGCGGTGAGCCGGCCATCCAGGAACTCGCGCAGCCGGCGGGCGACGCTCGGTTCCGGCGGAGCCACAGCGGCAGCGCTTGGCTTGAGGTGCCGGCGGAACCGTTCGGCGATCGCGGCCAGCCGGATCTCGATGTCGAGGGGGTCAGGGTCGGTGAGTTGGTCGTGGAGTCGGCTGATGGCGAGGCGCAGTTCACAGTCGTCGAAGGTAGAGGCATCCACGGCAGAACCGACGAGACCTATGGGGAGGAAGGCGCTTTCGAGGTAGAGGTTGCGTTTACGGAACCGGCCGAAGCGCTCCGACGGGTAGCCGTTGTGGACCACCCCGGGCGGGAGGATCGACACGGTATTGCCGGCGGCGGCGTGGTGTCGGGTGTCGAGGTCGTAGCGTATTGCCCCTGCGTCGACGATCAGGACGGTCCAGGTGTCGTGGCAGTGCGCGGGGTAGCGGTATTCGACGATCCGGGCGTGGAACACCTCGGACACCAACGGAACCGGCGGGCGCCAGGCGACGACGCGACACGCGTCGGGTATCTCCTCAGCCACATCAACAACGTACAAGACGGCTGACCAGGGGTCGATCGAGAATCGTTGCCATGGATACGAAACCCGTGAACCTGAGCCAAGCACTGGCGTCCTTCGACGACGTCTACAGCCCGCGGATCGTGGCCCGCATGAACGACTACGACGTGCGGATCGCCCACACCCAAGGGGAGCACATCTGGCACGCCCACGACGACACCGATGAGTTCTTCCTGGTCCTTGACGGACAGTTCGACATCGCCTTGCGCGACGCCGACGGCAACGAGACCACGGTCGTGCTGCGCAAAGGAGACACGTTCGTCGTCCCGAGGGGCACCGAACACAAACCGTCGTCGCCGGGAGGGGCCATCCTCATGTTCGAACCCTCGGGGACCAAGACGACCGGGGACCGCCACGAAGGGGAAGTCCCAGACCACGTGGACAGCACCGCGGGGCACGAACTCGCCTGACCATCTCGTCAGAGCCAGTATCGGAGCCACGCTCGGGCTTGGCTCCGATAGCCTCGACGGCCCGCCTCATTCGTTACACGGCCCGTCAGGTTTGGGACACGATGGCACACGCTCTCGCCCATCTATACCGCCCTGCCCCAAGACGCCGCCGAGGAACGGTCCTCACGGGAGCCGTTGCAATACAGCAGCGAAGTACGGCAACCTCCCCGACCACAACCGACCGGAGCCACCCATCAGTGACCGAGCGATACCCTGGTGTGAGAGCAATGCTCATTGCCTGTGGATCGGCTCGTGAGGGCACGCGAAGGGCGTACCTTCCCGAGTGATCGATCGACTGGTATCGAGTAGGCCCGTGTTGGCCCGCGGGTCGGGAAGGCACGCCCGTGCTCAACGTGGTCAATTCCGACGGCACCACCGCCGACGGCTCCTCCCTGATTGATGAGATCGTCCGTGAGGGCGCCCGGCGCATGCTGGCCGCCGCCCTGGAGGCGGAAGTCAACACGTATATAGCCGAGTTGGGCGATCAGCGGGATGGCACCGGCCGCCGCCTGGTTGTCCGCGATGGCTACCACCAGCCCAGGAAGGTGACCACCGCGGCCGGTGTCGTCGAGGTGAAGGCGCCCCAGGTGAACGACAAGCGCATCGACGAGATGACGGGCGAGCGCAAGCGGTTCTCCTCGGCGATTCCGCCGCCCCGGGCACGGAAGTCCCCGAAGATCAGCGAGGTCCTGCCGCTGCGTTATCTCCATGGTCTGTCCTCGGGGGACTTCGTGCCCGCACTCGAGCAGTTCCTCGGCTCCGCGGCCAGCCTGTCGGCGGCGACCGTCACCCGACTCACGCAGCAGTGGCAGGCCGACCATGTCGCGTTCGGCGAGCGTGATCTGTCCGGCAGCGACTACGTCTACGTCGGGGCCGACGGCATCCACCCGCGCATCCGCCTGCGCGAGGCCAAGTCCTGCGTGCTCGTACTGATGGGCGTGCACGCGGACGGCACCAAGGAGCTGATCGCGATGAACGACGGCTACCGCGCATCATCCGACTCCTGGGCCGACCTGCTGCGCGACTGCCAGCGTCGTGGCATGCGGACACCCGTCCTGGCCGTCGACGACAGCGCCCTCGGCTTCTGGAAAGCCCTGGCCGAGGTGTTCCCCGAAACCCGGCACCAGAGGTGTTGGGTTCACAAGATTGCCAACACCCTGGACACTGTGCCGAAGTCGGCCCAGCCCGGCGCCAAGAAGGCCCTCCAGGAGATCTGCAACGCCGAAGACCGCGACCAACAGGGTGGCCGACCCGCCTCGAAGTTCGAGATCATCCGACGATGTTGGATAGCGCGCTAGATGAATGAGTCCGATGTCTTCAGTGGTCATACGCGATCAGTGATCGCTTGGCTGGGGCGTTGGTGGTCCAGTTGTGCCAGATAGCCGTGGCCAGGGCGAGGAGTCGTTGGCCGGTGCGGGCGAAGACGCCAGCGGGTGTCCGGCCTCCGTGTTGTTCCAGGCTGAGCTGGCCTTTGAGGGTGTCGAATACCGCCTCGATCCACTGGCGGACGTGGGCCAGGCGTCCGTGCCGGACAGGCTCGTTCTTCAGGTCCGGCCGCACCAGATGGACGCCCAGGCACTCCTCGAGGAACGCCTCGAACTTCCGCCCGGCGAAGCCCTTGTCCGCCAGGATCACTTGACCGGAATGCACGAGGTGGTGGTCGCGTTCCAGCAGCGCGGTCATCACCTGGCGTTCGCCGAGTTTGGGGTTGGCCAGGCACCAGGACACCGGCATGCCCTCGGCGGTGGTCAGCAGGTAGAGCCGCAATCCCCAGAAGAAGCGGGAATGGCTTGGGCAGTAGCCGTATCCGGCGTGCCCGGCCAGGTTGGAGCGTTTGACTGTCTCACGGGAGGCCGCGCAGGGCAGAGGCGTGGAATCGATCAGCCGCAGGTCGTCGTTCCACGTGGGAACCTGCCTGGCCAGGGCCTCGATCGCACGGCTGATCAGCGGGCCGGCTGCGTTGAGGCGCTTGTTGTAGGCGGACTGTTGGGGCAGGTAGCGAAAGAGGTGTCCCAGTCGGGCGTGCACGAAGCGGATCCAGTGCCGGGCCGAGGGGAACCCCAGCAGGACCTGGGCGACGGCCAGGCACAGCAGTTCGGCGTCTGTCAGTTTCGGGGGTCGCCCGATCCGGCGACGAGGGGCCACATGGTCGTCGATGAACACGTACAGTGCAGCCAGAAGGGCGTCCAGGTTTGTCGTCACACACGAGCCAACGGGCGCCCTTCGCCATGGTCGCGGCCAGCACAAACATCGGACTCATTCATCTAGGACAGGACCTTCCGGTCGGCTTCGGGTTCCGGCCGTATCGCGGCGACGAAGACCACGGGCCCATGGCTGCGGTGCGGCTGGGGTGTGCTGAACGGGACCGGGTCGACGCCCATTCGGTTGTGGAAGGGCTCCCGACAGCGGCCGAGATCGCCGAAGCCTCTGCCGAGCTGGAGGAGCCGTCCAAGAACCAGGTCCTGGTGGTGTGCGACGGGAGCGTCGTCGGCTACGCGACGATCCGGTGGTGGCAAGAGCGGGACGATACGTGGCTGTACCTGCACCGCGGCTACCTCTTGCCCGAGCATCGCAGCCAGGGCATTGGCTCAGCCATGCTGAGCTGGGCCGAAGAGCGGATCCGCCAGCTCGTCAGTCAGCATGGAACGGCGCGGACGGCAGTGATCGGCGCGAACGCCATGGCCTCCGAACAGGACGCCGCGGCGCTTCTGCTCGCAGCCGGCTACCGAAGTGTCTTCAGCCTGGTCGAGCTGGAACTGGGCGATCTGCAGCAGTTGCCCGAGCGGGGCAGCGAACTGCCGGCCGGGATACGGACGGGGCCGATCGGGACCAGCCACTACCGCGCAGCCTGGAGGACGGTCGTCGATTCGTATGCGGGCACCGGTTTCACTCAGACATGGCCTTTCCAGGACTTCGTCGACACCGCCGACCCGGCATGCTGGAGGGCTGCCTGGAACGGGCAGGACATGCTCGGCGTGGCCCTCTGTTCCATCCGCCGTCACGACCGCACCGCGGGCGAGGTCGAAGAGCTGAGTGTCCGGACGGACCAGCGACGCCTGGGAATTGGCCGGGCCCTGCTGCTGGACGGGCTGCGAAGCCTTCGCGGGCAGGGTGCAACGACCGCCCGGCTGTTCACAGGCACGGCGAATCCGCACCGGTCCTACGATCTTTACGAGAGTGTGGGGTTCCGGCGGCAGAACGAGTACGTCCGTTACCGCAAGCCGCTTGCTTGACCGACCGGTCATTGGGCTGTCCGATCAGTCCACAGGACTTGGCGATACCTCAGGCACAAGATCGTCGGACACCAGCAGAAGACTGCCGTCTCTCACCCCAACTGCCCAGCCCCCAACACAAACTCACTCTGAAATGATCAGTAAGCCTCCGGCGGCATCGTCCTTGCCTGCGGCGACCCTCGCGCCTTGGTTCCACGCATGGCCGTCCGGACACGTCGTGGTCCGCGAAGTCCATGCGGTTCAGCTCAATGCGGTTCAGCTGGATGTCGGCGACGTCGGCGCGGTAGCCGTCACCATGGGCCGTTGCCTCGCCAACTGGGAGATCCGTTGGGTGTCGTGGAACAGAGGGTGGTGCCCCCGGGGAGGCTTCCTCGGGCATGCCGAGAAAGCCCCCTGAGCCTGGCTGTGGTCGATCACGTCAGTTCTGCGGTGATCTGCCAGAACGGCAGGAGAACCCTGCCGTTCTCGTCGACGGCCACGAGGTCGTCTTGCTCCGAGGCGCCCGAGACGGCGGGCGCCAACTTCTGCCATGCCTGGTGGGTCAAACCAGTGGTGTAGTGGCGGGACTCCATGCGCCGGATCGTCCAGTCGTCGCGAAGAGCCTCGCGCAGGCTGCGCTCGTCCGTGGCGGCCGGCATCTTCAGGTGAGCGGCCAACTCGCCGCGGAAGCACAGGACATGAAGCCTTGCGCCGGGTGCACACACCTGACGCAGTCCAGCCAGGTACGCCCGCCGCTGATCGGCATCCAGGCAGTGCAGCATGGCACTGTCGACAACCGTGCGGAAGCCACCAGGGACACCACTGGCGTGCAGATCCGTCGCGTCGGCGACCATGAAGGTCACCGGACTGCCGGCGGCGACCGCCTTGGCCCGGCTGCGCTCGATCGCGGAGGGGGCGGCGTCGAAGGCGGTCACCTCATGGCCGCGGCCGGCCAAGAACAAGGCGTTGTCCCCAAGGCCGCAGCCGCATTCCAGAACCGGCCCGGTGATTTCGCCCGCCGCCTCCAACTCGACGACCAGCGGCTGGGGGGCGTCCAGTTGCCACGGGATCAGGTCCGTCCGGCGATCGTCCGCTCCGAAGGCGACCTCACGCCCCTGGTACATCGCCTCGAAATCCCATGCCGGCTCCTGCCCGCCTTGCTGGTCATGCGCGGTGTGCAGATCGGTCATTCAACCCTCACCTCTTCTAGTAGACGAGGTTGTTCACTAAAGCGAGTGTAGGCAGAAGGGAACGCCAGCGTCTACTGTCGAACCCATGGCAGAGAGTGCGACACCCGGCCGCCGCCGGGGTACGGAACTGGAGCACGCGATATACGTCGCGACGCTCGACGAGCTGGCCGCGAACGGCTACGGCCGACTCACCATGGACGGCATCGCCACCCGCGCCGGCACGGGCAAGGCCGCGCTCTACCGGCGCTGGCCCGGCAAGCAGCCCCTGGTTCTGGACGCCCTGCGCTACGCCCTGCCCCCGCTGCCCGAACCGAACCCGGAGCACTCCGCCCGGGACAACCTCGCCGGCGCGCTGGGCGCCTTGAACGACGTACTGTCGGGCAGAACTCTCGTGCCAGGCATCGAGTTCATCGTCGACATGCTGCACGAGCCGGAACTGCGTGCCATGTTCGCCGAAAGGATCATCACGCCACGCCTGGAGCGCATCGAAGCCATCCTGCGCGCGGGCGTGCACAGGGGCGAGTTCGGCCCCGAGACAGTGCACCCACTGGCCGCCCGCACCGGTCCCGCTCTGATACTGCAGACCTTTCTGCTCACCGGCGAGCCACCGAGCCCCCGGGAGATCGACCTCATCATCGACACCGTGCTCCGCCGGACGGCCATGTGACGGGGAGGCGGCACCTGCTCCCTCCTGTTTGTTTTCGGTGCCGGGGGACGGTCATGACCATGGGACGGTCGCGACCGTGGGACCGCAGCAGACCAACCGACCACCTCGCCACCGGGAGCGGCGCGGCCATGGGGCCGGGGGGTGTGGCTGAGCCCCGGCGGCTGAGGTGTGATCGCCATGGCGTCGTCGGTGACGCTCGCGTCGCCGATGGTCTTGCCGCGGGTACGGGTGGCTTCATGGCTTTCGAGGGTGCGGTCGCGGAGTACGCGCGTTCCTTGCCGGATGTGGCCGCCGGCACGGTGAGGACGACGACGGAGGGGTCGTGGGCCCCCTGGAGTTCGCCGGTGAGGAACTCCAGGCCGACGTCGCTCGCCTTCAGCTCCTCTGCGAGCATGGCCAGGTCGATGCCGCGGCCGAGCCGCTTGTGCTCGTGCACGACGAGGGTGACGCCCACGCCCGACGCGCGGAGCTCCCGACACATGCCGACGGCCTTCTCCAGCTCCGGCGGCTTGGTGGCCCGGGGGGAGCTCTTCTCCCAGAAGATGCGGACGACCCCCGCCTCGCCGAGGGAGTCGAGCAGGGTGTCGAGGGTTCGGCGGGCGCCGAACGCCGCGAAGCGGGCCACGAAAACCTCACCGAGGCAGTCGCCGACCGAACCGGTCACGCCGACCGGGCACACCTCTCCGGTTCAACCGAACGGGGACGCCTCGCCGGTTCGCTCGTGCTGCTACGCCGCCTGCTCGACTTACGGCGCCCCGACAGGACGGCGGGCTCGGAGCAGGCCGGGCCCGCGATCAACTGGGGGTGAAGTACGGGGCAGCCAGGGTTAGATGACGGTGTGTCGGTGTCCAGTGACCGTTTCAGAAGTCGACGCTACTTTCTGCTTCCATCAGTCACTCTGTGTATAGTTTTCTCATGGCCACTCCCAGTGCCGTCCGCCGCATCCTGCTCGCCACCGGCTTTCTGGTACTTGTGCAAGCGGGGCTCGGCTTGGTCGTCAATCTCTATGTCCTCTATCCGACTCACCATCCGGGCTCTCAAGCGGGGGCCTATCTCATCAGGGTCTACGAGAGCTTCGTCTGGGCAGTCGCGCACGGCACTTTCGCCCTCGCCGTGCACACCGCGCTCGGCCTCACGCTCGTCCTGCTGTCGATCATCGCGGCAGTGCGCGCCGTGCTGCTCCGTCAGCGTGCGGTCGCATTCTGGACCGTGCTCGGGGCGCTCCTCGTCATCGGTGCGGCCATCAAAGGTGGGAGCTTCCTCGCCAGCGGCAAGATCCTCGACTCACTGCTGATGGCTCTGCTTGCACTCAGCTCCGAGGTGTGTTTCCAGCTCGCCATCCACCTTCTGCCTTCCGAACGGCACCCCGCCTGATGCCCACATATCGGGGCTCCCGCCGGCGGCCTTTGATGCTCTGAGCTGCGCGTTTGCCATGACACGCGGGTCGGCGATCTTCCAGGGCCCAATTCGGGACGAAGAGGTCGCGGTTTCACATCCCGCCATCTACAGGCACACGGAATACCGGGCCTCGGGCACCCACGACACCGGGCACGCCCTGCCACAGGGCTGCACCGTTCGCCCGCTCCCAGTCCGCTGTCGCGCGGGACCGCGCCCACTGGGCCACGGCTGCCGGCACCAGCCCGACGGGCGGCATCAACACATGGAACGCACCTTCTGGACCTCCGGCAAACCGGCCTCCGGCTACACCCGGCCCGCGCCCTCCTCCGCCCCTGCACCCGCGTCGCCAAGGTGGCCCGGCACCTGCCTCCCGGCTGCGGGCCGGGCGCTCATCGGCAACCGGTACGACCTTGCCACCCACCAAGGGCAGCACTGATACGGCGGGGCCCGACAGCCCATCAGCTGCGAACACTCCACAAAGGCCGACGGGAGTGCGCTTGCCGCCTGCTCTCGCCACCCGCCGTCGGCCGATTCCTCTGGATCTGCTGCCGCCTCCGGCCGACCGAGGGGCAGCGCAGGGAGTGATGCGCCAAGCCGCGGGGCTCCTGGGAGTTGACGCAGCGCCGATCGAACCACGCGGCGCCCGGCGCGACCCGGCAAGAAGAGAAAATGCCTCTTCCTCCTCCCGAGGAAGAGGTGTCAGCAGCGAGAGCCGCATACCCCCGCACCCTGAACAGCGTGTTTCCCGCTTTGCCTCGGAGGGACGGTACGCACCGTGGTACCAACGATGGTACGTAGGGTGGTGCGCACATTGGTACCTACGTTGGTACCACCGTTGGTACCGGCACCCAGGACCGCTTCCGCGCGGCAATGGCCGGCCTCCGACTGTCCGGTCGGAGCACCTGACCTCCACGGCGCGGCCGACCGCAGACGAAGCAGCGCACCACCCTCCACTCACTCCGGCAGCCAGAACGCCTGCCCACGGCACCGCTGTTGACCGGCAGCGACGACGACTGCGGCTGGCCTACAGGACACCTCAATGCCGGTTTGTGCCCCGGGTTCCTCCCGGCGGGGCGGGTATCTACAAGAGCATGTCCCGATCCGGCCCGTTTCCCGACCCTCGCGCGCACAGGCCGGGCGTGCCCGCCACGGCGGACACGCCACACCTGGTCTGCGGGCGGGGCGAACCGCTGACCGCCCGGCAGGCCGTCATCCTGGCGGGCGGTAAGGGCAACCGGCTCCTGCCGCTGACCCGCGAGCGCCCCAAGGCGATGGTGGAGGTCCACGGGGTGCCGATCCTGCGGCACCAGCTCGACTGGCTCGCTCGTTGCGGAGTCGAACGCGTCGTGGTGTCCGCGGGACATCTGGCCGAGGCGATCGTCTGGTACCTCGACTCCCGTCCGTCGCCGCCACGGACAAGGGCGGTGGTCGAGAAACGGCCCCTGGGGCGCGGCGGCGGGCTGCGCCGGGCCGCGGGGGCCCTACCGTTTCCGGGCGAGCCGTGGTTTGCCGTCTACGGGGACATCTGGACGTGTTTTTGCCTGTGCGGGATGCGCGCCCATCACGTGCGCAGTGGTGTAGCGGCGACCGTGGCGCTCGCCGGTCCCGGCCTGCCCGGCAGCGCGGTGGCCTACGACGAGCTGGGCCGGGTCACGGGCCTCGGCCCGGCCACCGCGGGTCCGGGCCGGGTGAACGCCGGTGTGTACCTGTTCGCCTGGCGGGTCGTCTCCCTCCTCCCCGAGGAGGGAGACCACGCCGACAGCACACTGCCCCGTCTGGTCGGTGCCCGCCAGCTGGCTGGTTACGCGATCAACGAGCCCTGGCAGGCGGTGAACACCCCGGCGGACGTGATCAGGTTGGAACGTGATCTCGCCACCCGCCGGGCCATCCGTCAGGCTGCGGCCGAGCGCCCGTCAGGAGAGATCGCCGGCAGGTGAGTTCCGAGGAGGGTTCGGTATGGATGTGTCGCCGGTCGGGGTGTGGAGTACAGCGTTCACTCACGGTGACCCCGATCGAGCACGGGCAGCCGCTTCCGAACTGGAGGAGCTCGGCTACGGCACACTGTGGCTGGGCGGCGTTCCCGGCAGCAACCCGAGCGGGGACCTGCGCAGCAGCCTCAACCTCCTCACGGCGACCCGGCACGCGGTCGTCGCACCCTCCTGTGTCTCCATTTGGAACCTTCCACCCGGTCGGCTCGCCGTTGCCTACCGTGGGCTTCCCGCACCGTATCGGCAACGGACAATGGTCGGCCTGGCCGTAGGTCACGCAGAGATCGCCGCGTCCTACCGGCACCCTTACACGGCGATGTCCGCCTACCTCGACGCGCTGGACGCGTCCGACGGTCCGCTGCCGAAGGGCGCGCGGATCCTGGGCGCGCACCGGCCCCTGATGACCCAGCTCGCTGCCGACCGGGCCGCTGGTGCGCAGCCCTACCTGGTCCCGCCGTCCCACACTGCCCGGGCACGCGCTGCGCTGGGGGCGGGGCCGCTCCTCGCGCCGGTGCAGACGTCCGTGGTGGACACCGACCCGGTCACGGCCCGTGCTACCGCGCGGCGGGCGATCAGCCCGTACCTGACGAAGACCAACTACGTGCGCACGTGGCTGGAGGGCGGGTTCACCCGGGGGGACCTCGCCGACGGCGGCAGCGACCGCTTCGTCGACTCCCTGGTGGTGTGGGGATCCGCCGACGTCGTGGTGCGGCGTGTCCTGGCACACCTGGAGGCGGGCGCGGACCACGTCGCCCTCCGGATCGTCACCGACACCCCGCGCGTCTTCCCCCTCACCGCATGGCGCGCCGTGGCCGAGCACCTGCCTCATCCCTAGCCGGTCCTTGGGGGACCGGACCGGGTTTTGGCGGTAGAGCGGCCACTGCAAACCCGCGTCCACCAGGGTCCGCTACCGCACCCCCGACGGCAGCATGGCAGGTGGTATCGACGGGGCCGTGGCCGCAAGCGGCCACCATGCGACGGAGCTGTTGGTGTGTCAGGTGGTCGTGGTGTGCTCGATCTGCCGATCCGTCCCGCGCTCGGCGTCGGCTGACTTCTCGACAGCGTGGGCGGCATGGGACGGCGGAGGATCGTCGCGTCACGGCATGCCGGGTGCTTACCGCAGACGCTGCCGGCAGGGATGCGGTAGCCCGGCCGTGCCGTGCAGGCCATGTGCTCCGCCCGGATGAAGTAGGTGCTGCTGCGCATAGAACGCTCAGGCATATGCCAATATAAATCCTTATATAAGCCGCTTACTGTTGCGTGCATCTGGGCTCGCGGCAGTGGGCGTCTTCAGCGTCACCGCCCCTGCCTCTGCTGAGGCCGGCCGCACCCGCTCTCCACCACCTCACCGACCCCCTCAGCGTCAGCAGCCCCACGCCGACACCGACACCTGACCCCAGCTCCCACTGCCCCGTCCTCGGCTGTTCCCCGGGGAGTACGGGCACCGACGGAGGAGGCCGTTACGGCCGCAGAGCGCCACGGAGGGACTGGTCCGCGTCGCGCTGATGGAGGCCAGACCCCCCTCTGGGCTGAAGATCGGGCAGCCGGTCGCCGCCATGCGGCTCTCGCCCCGGCAGGAAGTGGGCAGGGACGAATTCGGGCTGCTGAACCTGCTGTTACCGAGACCTCTTGGAGTAGCAATGACCAGTCGCATCTTCCCCTCGGGATCACGCCCCCACAGACTGCCCGACGACGAGGTGATCACGGTTGCGAGATCGGACATCCGCGCCATCACCAGGGTGGAGGTGGACGGTGCAGTGCATCACCTCGGCGAGCATCGGGACTTCCGGCGCAATGAGGCACTGGCCGGCTTCCTCCCGGAACAGGGGCGCCCGTCCCTTGCGTGGGTGCGTCTGCGTGACGGCGAGACGCTGGCCGCACACCAACATCCGACCAAGTCGATGATCCTCGTGTGCAAGGGCTCCGTCCGGCTCATCGGCGACATCCACCAGGACCTGGTCGAAGGGGACGTCGTTTGCGTGCCGCCCGGCTGCAGGCACGGCTTCGAGACCCGGGCCGGTGAGGAGTTCCACGGTCTTTCGGTCCAGTTCGAAGGTGACGGTCTGTACGAGAACGAGGACGCTGCAAGGGTCCGCTTCACCGAGGGCGTGACGAGCTCGCTCGCCGAACTCGACGAGCTCAACGAGAAGTTGCTCCAGCGTCATACGCGCAACGGTCTGTTCAACCTGTTCGCCAGCGGCCGACTACAGCGCGAACCTGAGCTGCGACAGAGATTCGTCGACGCCCTCTACGTGTGGTCGGGCTACTTCCAGCGCATGCTGTATGCGCGTCAGGCCCTGGTCGTCGATCTCCAACTGCGAGAGCAGTATGCCGAGCACCTCCGCGAGGAGTTCGGGCACGACGAATTGCTTCGCCAGGAGCACGGCATCACCCGCCGCGTCTACGACCCGACCCTGGAGGCCGCGTCCAGCTGGTTCGTCAACCAGATGCACCGGGCGAACGAGGCCGCGACGATCGTGATCGTGCACATGGTCGTTGAGTCCAGCGGGCAAGTCTTCGGAGAGGCGACCGGAAAGATCTTCAAGTCCCCGCCGGGGGCCCGCACGTCGTACTTCGAGCTGCACGCCGAAGCCGACGATGACCACCGCGGCATCGGCCGCGACTACCTCCGTGGAATCTCGGCGGTGCAGTTCCCCCACCTGTTGACCGTATGCGAGCAGGCATGGGACCAGATGGATCTCATTCACGAGCGCATCGCCGCCCTGGCCCTCGCGGAGTGACCCCCCGTCAGTCACTTCCGCAGGGGTAGTGACGCCGAATGCCGTGCAGGCGTCTGCGGCGTCGCCACCCCGGTTCGGATCGGGCCTGAGATCGGCCCGAAGGAGAGAAAGGCTCGGTGCGGCACCGTGCAATTCCACAACAACCGATCCGGCCGTTGCGGAAACGAGCTGGGTCTGGCACAGACAGCTGCGGGTGCCCGACCGGACGGGCTCCTCTTTCCGCATCCAAGCAACCGGGCCACCGTCAAGGAACTGTTCCACCGGATCGTCGAGGACTACTACACCTGGCACGGGCAGTGCACGGGCTCGCCCGACACCGCACCCACAGCCCCGCATGATGCACCGGAGCACCGGCAAGGACCTGGCCCCGGCATGGACGCCGTGTGCCGGGTGGTGGGGGAACTGTCAGGGCGTCTCTCTCACGCGTCGGTCCCCTGGCCCTCTCCGATGTATCTGGCGCAGATGACGGGCGACACACCCATCGCTGCGAGCCTGGCCTACTTGTGCGGGATGCTCTACAACCCGAACAACGTCACGCCGGAAGCCTCCCCTGTCACCACGGAGTTGGAGCATGAGGTCAGCGATGACCTGTGCCGGCTCCTGGGCTACGGCGCCCGGGGATGGGCCCACCTCTCCTCCGGCGGACACTCCGCCAACTATGAAGCCATCTGGATCGCCCGCAACCTGCGGGCGGTTCCGCAGGCTCTGGCCGAACACCCTGGTACCCGGGACCTCGTGTCCCACCACGCGCCTGCCACGCTCGTGAATCTGGGCGTCGACGAGGTCCTTGCCCTGCTCGACGCGGCGTCGGCCCGGGATGTACGGGAAGAAGTCCTCCGCCTCGCCGCCGACATCCGGCGCCGCGGCGGACTGTCGGACGCAAAGCTGCTGGTGGCGCGCACAGCGCACTACGCCTGGCACAAGTGCGTCGACCTGCTCGGCATCGGTGCGGGCAACACCGAATGGCTGGAGGTGGACGATGGCCACCGCATGGACCTGAGCGCCGTGCGGAACCGGGTCCACGCCCATCTCCGGCGCGGGCAGCCCATCGTTGCGGTCGTGGCCTGCGCGGGCAGCAGTGGCGAGGGGAGCGTCGACGACCTCGACGGCATCCTCCGACTTCGACAGGAGTGCGAACGGGAGTACGGGGCATCGTTCTACATCCATGTCGATGCCGCCTTCGGCGGATACTGTCGCGCTCTGTGTCTCGACCCGGCGGGCGACATGCTCCCCTACGCCGAGGTCTCGCGGCTCATCCATCCCGCTGTGCTCAAACAGGAGGTCTACGACGCTTTCCGGGCCCTGCCCCGGACCGACTCCGCGACGGTCGACCCGCACAAGAACGGCCACATCCCCTATCCGGCAGGCGCTCTCGCGGTACGGGACAGGAGGCTGGTCTCACTCATCGCCAGCGGCAGCGCACCGTACTTCGGGCACGGTGACGGCCGGCGGCTCCCCTTCGGCCCGCACACGCTGGAAGGCGCCAGACCGGGGGCAGCCGCCGCCGCGGTCTGGGCGGCACATCAGCTCACAAGACCAGACTGCACCGGATACGGACGAGTCCTCGCAGGATGCCTGGCAACCGCCCAGGAACTCCACCACCGTTGCCGCACCAGGGGCGTACTACGCGTGATGGGACGAGAGTTCCGCCTGGTCAGTCGGTTCGAACCGGACCTGAACATCGTCAACCTGACGGTCCAGCCGACGCAGGTGCTCCCCGGGGACGACATGGGCGTGGTCAACCTCAAAGTCCTGGAGGGGCTGAGGGCCGACGCCCTCGCCGACCCTCATGGGCAGCCCTGGGTCTCGTCCAACGAACTCGCGTCAGGTGACGGGGCATCAGCGGGGCTTCATGCACTGCGGCTCTGCGTCATGCAAGAGTTCGACCCGCCGACACTCGACATGGTGTGGCGATCCCTACGCGAGGCCATCTCCCGCCAGCTGGCGGCCGTAGTGGCGGAGCCTCCCGCCACCTGACGCCCCAGCGCAATGCGCGAAGCGGCCGGCCCAGACCCCATGAGTTCCGCCCAAGAGGAATCCCCCATGACCAATCAGGAACGCCCTTCCTACGACACCCACGCTCTCCGGCTGCTCCGCCTGACACAGGGTGTCTGGATCACACAGGCTGTTGGGACGGCTGCCCGGCTGGGCATCGCCGACGCCTTCGACGGCGATGGGAAGAATCTGGACGACATCGCCGAAGCCACAGGTGTGCCCCCAGGCCCCCTGGAACGACTGCTGAGAACCCTCGGCGGTGCCGGACTGTTCACCACGACTGCCACCGGACGGTATGCGCTGACACCGATGGGCGAGTGCCTGCGCAAGGAGCACCCCTGCTCCCTCCACCACCTGGCGATCATGCAAAGCAGCTCCTGGCACTGGCGCGCTGTTGAACAACTCCCGCAGGTCATGCGCGATGGGACATCAGGCGTACGGAACCCCGACGGAGCCACCGGCTACTGGCACTACCTCGCCTCGCAGCCGGAGGAAAAGGACACTTTCGACCGGGCGATGGCAGAGTTCGCCACTGGCCTGACGCAACCACTTCTGCTGTCCTACGACTTCTCGGGGGCCACCGAGATCGTCGACGTCGGCGGCGGGCACGGTGCGCTGCTGGGAGCAACCCTCCAGGCCAACCCGCACCTCTGCGGGATCCTGTTCGACCTCCCGGACACGGCTGCCGAGGCCGCCGATCGGCTGCGTGCCGGGGGGCTCGCCCGCCGGTCCAAGTGCATCGGCGGTGACATGTTCGAAGCCGTTCCGTCCGGATCAGACATCTACGTCCTCTCATCCGTCCTCGTGGACTGGGACGACGCTCAGGCACTCCGCCTGCTGAGCAATATCCGCGACGCCATGGGGCCATCTGGAGGGCTGTTGTCGATCGAGCCGTTCAGTGACAACCACGGTGCCGAGGACGGCAGTTACCACCTGGGGCAGTGGGTGGACCTGTTCGAGCTGTGCATAGGGGGCGGGCGCGTACGCACCAGGTCCGACTTCCAGTCCCTCTTCTCCGCTGCCGGACTACGGATCCGGCGAATCCTCGACGAGAACGGCCCGCTGAGCTTGATGGAAATCGTCCCCCGCTGATCCCGGGGCCCCTCGATGTTCAACTTCACCCACAGCGAAAGGGCAGCCCCGAACGTGACTGACCACGCATGCGCAGGTGGCATGAAGGAAACCGCTTCCGCGAAGGACGGCGCCAGCCCGCTCGCCCGCAAGATCGTGCGGGAAACACCCACACCGCGAGAATTCGACCGCCGACCGGAGGAACTCGGACTCGTCAACCTCTCCTACGACGAAAACCCATTTGGCGGCCCCCACCGCCAATATCCACCGCACACCCCCCAACTCCCCGTGCACAGATACGTCCAGGCGCTCGCCGCCGTCGAACCGCCCGATCCCGACCGTCCGCAGATCACTTGGGGACCGCGCAACGTCTTGCTCACACGAGGCGCGGTCGACGCCCTGGACCTCGTCTTCAAGGCGTGCTTCGAACCCGGGCAGGACGCGGTTGCGGTGACACCACCGAACTTCTCCGTCTTCGACGGATGCGCCGCGCTCCACGGGATCGCATGCCACCAAGTGCCGCTGCACGGCGATCGCTACGACCGGCTCGACACGGAGAGACTGCTCGCCCTGCCCGTGAAGGGCATCATCCTGTGCGACCCCAACAACCCGACGGCTACCCGCGTGCATACCGGTGACATCGAGTACCTGCTGGCGCACTTCGACGGACTGGTCGTCATCGACGAGGCGTACGCAGAGTTCTCCGGCGGCCCATCGCATCGCCATCGCATCGGCGAGCATCCCAACCTCGTCATCCTCCGGACGTTCTCGAAGGCACTGGGGATAGCCGTCCTCCGCTTGGGCGCGGCCATGGCCGCCCCTGCGCTCATCACCGCTCTGCGCCGCGTGTGCCCTCCCTTCAACACCCCCGCCGGTGGCCCGGGCGGCAATGCATCAGCTGGCCGAACCGCAACAACTTCGCCGGCAGCGCGACGCTTTCGTGGCGGAACGCAATACCTTCGCCACGGCACTGAGCCGCTGCCCATCAGTCGTCCACGTGTTCAGCGATGCGGGCTTCCTCGGCGTCGAGGTTGAGGACGCCGACACCGCCAAGACAACGCTCCAACGGGTTGGAATCGCGGTGGCAGCCTGCCCGATGGGCTGGCACGGAGGCCTTCGGATCTCCGTCGGCTCACCGACCGACAATGCTCGCGTGATTGCGGCACTGGACGGTTCCCGGAATTGATCTGCATGTTTGTCCGCCGTATCGGCTGTCGAGACAGGTGTAGCCATGGAAGATGTTTCCACTCCCCATCAGGCCCGGCTCTCCGGCACCAGCTGGGATCCGCAACTCTATTTGAAATTCATGGAGTTCCGGGTGCGCCCGGCCATCGAACTGCTTGAGCGCGTCCCGACCGATCACCCCGCCCACGTCTACGACATCGGATGCGGTCCTGGGCATATCACCCGCCTGCTGTCGAACCGCTGGCCGGACGCAACCATCTGCGGAGTGGACAACTCTGATGAGATGCTCCGAGCTGCGACGGACTTGGCGCCGGAGATCGAATTCGTCCGGGCCGATCTGGACACATGGATGCCTGGTACTCCCGCCGACGTGATTTTCGCCAACAGCGTGTTCCATCTGATCGGTGACCACGACAAACTCCTGCCTCGGCTCCTGGGAGCCCTCGCCCCGCAGGGCGTGCTCGCTGCCCAGATGCCGGACTGCTACGACGCACCGTGGTACCAGCTCATGTGCGAGACCCTCATGACTGCCGGACATGGCGGATCGGCCCTCGGGACACAGCAACTGCGGGATGCGATGTCCGTCAACAGCGTGCACACGCCGGAGTTCTACCACCGGCTGCTCTCCGACCGGGTTGGCGAACTCGACATCTGGACCACCGAATACCTCCAGGTCCTGGACGGCGATGACCCGGTCTACGCGTGGATCAAGGCCGCAGGTCTGCGGCCGGTCCTGAACACTCTGCCCCCCGACGATCTTGGTGTTTTCCTCGGCGCTTACCTTCCGGAACTCCGAAAGGCGTATCCGAAGATGTCGAGCGGGCAGACGCTCTTCCCGTTCCGGCGCACGTTCATGGTGGCCAGGGCCACATGAAACCGCCTGCGCCATCGGCGCCGAATCCTTCGCGAGTACGCGGCTCAAAGCGGACTGTTCAAGAGGGCTCCTGGTGCCGGGTAGTCCGGCACCGGGAACCACAGGTCGTCAGCTCGGATTCCCTCCACCGGGAGACGGCGGCTGAGTGGTCGGCGACAGGGGCGGAGCGGCAGAGGAGGAAGCGGCTGCCGCAAGGTCCTCAACGGAACAGGAGTACGCATGGATACCTCCAGCGTTGGGAAATGCCCTCGCCTCGCCAGCGAAGACATCCACGAGTACAGCTCAACTGTTCGGAGACAACGAGGAGTTAGCCATCTCCCCCTTATCGCCCCATCGCCGACGCAGTACGCTGCTGTGCTCCGCCAGGTGAGGGGACGGCGCTTGTGGACGACCTGATCCGTCACCCCCTCGCCCACGCCCGAATCGCTCAAGGCTGGTCCCAAGAAGACCTCGCACGAAAGGTCCGGCAGTCAGCCCGACGCCGCGGCCTGCGCTCGGGCGTAAACAACAAGCGAATATCGCCATGGGAGACCAACTACGCCGCTCCCAACGAGAAAGCGCAGCTGCTGACCGACTTCTTCGGGGTCGACGGCAGATTCGCCTTGGCTCTTGGCTGGCTCTACTGGCTGCCTGGCAGCGACAGCCCGATACCCCTCGGATCAGACAGCTCTGTTCACGCACTTCGAGAGGCCCCGAGTACAGCCATGGATCGCCGCGCATTCCTGACCCATAGCGCCGCCGCACTAGCCACCTGATCTCAGAGAGCCGCATCCGTTGACTGGCCGCGCCGTTCTGCACAGCGATGACCGGACTCCCGGAGCAGTTCCGCGGCGGTGGGTCATGACCTCAACCGAGCTGCCGCGCGGACTGTGCGCCGAGACGGCCAACCGCCCTGCGTGGGACTTCACGGTGAGGGGCTCTACCGAGCGATATACGCCTACAACCACGCCGATCGGTACGTGAAATAGGTCCTGGCCCAGGCCCGTGCCTACGCCGCGGCACAGCCCGCTGGCGGGACCGAAGCGGGCGTGGATGGCACGTCGAACCAACTCGTTCAAGTGGCCCTCGGCCAACTCGGCATTCCCTACGTGTGGGGCGGCGGCAGCGGGCCAGAGGGCAGGTGGGCCCTGGTTCATTGAGCGGTTTTCATCCCGAAGTCGCTGGTCACGGGGCTGACGTGAGCCGGTAGTGGGGTATTGCTGACGGTCCGGCTGATCGCTTCGCGGTGATCGACTGTCGCTTTGTTCTGATCGTCTCGCATCAAGCGCCCCCTCGGCACTCGAGCGAGGAGCGCATGGGCATCGCTCATGGCCGCGTGCCGTCTGGCGTACCCTCTGGAGGCCCAGGGAATCAAGGAGGCACGGTGACTTCGCCCATGTCGCAGGGCGGCGAGAAGGCTTCAGCGGGCGCAGCTCGGCGTTTGCGTGCGGACGCTGAGCGTAACCGTGTCCAGGTGCTGGCCGCGGCGCGCCAGGCGTTCCTGGAGTCCGGTACGGCCGCTCCGCTGGATGAGATCGCCCGCCGTGCCGGGGTGAACATCGCCACCTTGTACCGGCGCTTCCCCGATCGGGTGGCACTGATCCGCCAGCTCGCCCTCGACGGTTTCCACCTCGTCCTGGAGACCGCGCGAGTGGCCTGCCACACGGCACGGACGGATCCGATGGGCGCGATCGAGGGCTTTCTGTCGGACCTCATCGCTCAGCGCGACATGCTCGTTTTGCCGCTGGTCGGTGGCCCGGTGGTCGATGATCCGGAGATCGCGTCGGTCCAGCGCGAGATCGATGCCGCCTTGGAGGATCTGCTCGCGGCCGGACGGGAGGCCGGCGTGGTCGGCTGCGACATCACGGTCATGGACTTGGTCATCGCCTCGACGCTGGTGTGCAGGCCGCTGCCCCACCTGCCGCGTGACGAGGCCACCGCCTTGGTCACGCGGCATGTGCGCATCTTCCTCGGCGGCCTCGGCGGTGCGGCGGAGCTGCCCGCGGCCCCGACCTATGCGGAGCTGACGGCCCGCTTGCGGGCGGCCGGGGAGGCCGCGAACTCCTCGACCTCGTGACCGGCGATGGGGCGCGTGCCCGTGATGTCGCGGGCCCCGGGTGTCGGTCAGGCAGACACCCAGTCGGTGAGCGCCGCCCTGGCCTGGTCGACGTCCGCCACGGTCCACGCGCGAGCGATGTATCCGTCGGGCCGTATCAGCGCGGCGGCCGGCCCGGACCAGGGCTCGGCCGACGCCACCTGGACCGCCGGCGAGCCCAGCGCGGCGAACTCCTCGGACGGGGTGAAGTCCAGCAGGAGGAAGCGGTCGATACGCAGCCGGCGCAGCAGGGTTTCCCCGTCCGACAGCCGGAGGTCCGGCGCACGGTGCCCGTCCAGGGGGTGTGCCGCATCGGGGTTGTCGTAGGACACGCTCAGACCCGACAGCAGATTGGCAAGGCGCTCGTTGGTCTCCGGCCGGCCGAGCAGCGTGCTCATCAGGTCGCGTAGGGCCGCACCCTCGGGGGTGAACGCGGTCATCAGCGCGGTCTGGGCCTGGGTATTGCACGACAGCAGCCTGGCGACCGGCCGACGTTCACGGTCGTAGGAGGCGGCGCCGTGGGTGATCAGTGGGGTGACTCGGCCCTTGGCCTCGGCCGCGAGCTTCCACGCGAGGTTGACGGCGTCCTGCATGCCGACGTTGACTCCCTGGCCGCCTGCCGGGACGTGCACGTGGGCGGCGTCACCGGCCACGAACACGCGGTTCACCCGGTACTGGGTGGCGTGCCGGGTGGTGTTGCCGGCCGTGAAGATCCACACCGCGTTCCGCAGTCCGTAGTCCGTGCCGGCGACCCGCTTCAGGGTGTCGCGCAGGTCGTCCAGGGTGAGCGGTTCGCTCCGCCCGCAGGATTTCCTTCACCTAGCTCTCCTGCGGCGCCACAGACGGCTCCCAGGGCCGTGGGAGGGAGGCCGCCCGCACCAGGCGAAGCCGGTAGCGTCTACGAGGTGAACGGTGACGCTCTCCCCCACGCCTTTCGCCTGATCGTCACGGGCGGAGGAACCGGCGGCCACACCTACCCCGCACTGACTGCCGTGCGCACGTTGCAGGCCAGGTTGGCGGCTGCCGGCGGCACGCTGGACGTTCTGTGGATCGGGACCCAGGACGGTCTGGAGGCCCGCGTTGCCCCGGCCGAAGGCATCGCGTTCACCACGGTCGCCACGGGGAAGATCCGCCGCTCCAGCAACCCGCTCAAGCTCGTATCGCCGGCGAACGTGCGCGATATGGCACGCGTGCCACTGGGTGTCGCCCAGGCCCGCAAAGTGGTCTCTGGCTTCCGGCCGGACGTTGTGCTCGCAACCGGCGGGTACGTTGCCGTCCCGGCCGGCCTGGCGGCCCGGATGTGCCGCCGGCCTCTCGTGCTGCACGAGCAGACGGTGCGCCTGGGCTTGGCGAACCGGAAGTTGGCGAGTTCGGCAACGCGTATCGCGGTGTCCTCGGAGTCGACGCTGCCGCTCCTGCCCGAGACGATGCGCGGCTCCGCGGTTGTCACCGGCAACCCCGTGCGGCCCGAGGTACTGACCGGGCACGCGGACAAAGCCGTCGCAGCGCTGGGATTGGACCGCTTCGACCGGCTCCTGCCGACCCTGTACATCACAGGCGGCGCGCAGGGCGCCCAGCAGATCAACGACGTGATCGGGGGCGCGCTGCCGTGGCTGCTGGAGCGCGCGAACGTGGTGCACCAGTGCGGGCCGGCCAATGTCGAGGCACTGCGGCAGCACGCCGCGGCCCTGCCCGCGCAACTCGCGGGCCGGTATTACGTGACCGGGTTCGTCGGCCCGGAGCTCCCCGACGTGCTGGCGCTCGCCGACGTCGTGGTCTGCCGCAGCGGCGCCGGCACGCTGGCGGAGCTCACCGCCCTCGGCAAACCGGCGGTGTTCATTCCGCTCGCCTCCTCGGCCGGTAACGAGCAGGCCCACAACGCCAGGCACCTTGCGGAGGCCGGTGCCGCCGTCGCCCTCCTCGGCGATGTCACCGCCGATGCTCTTCGGGATGCGGTCGGGCCGCTGCTGACGGACTCCGCCCGGCGGGGCGTCATGGCACAACGGGCTCGGAGTCCTTCCCCACAGGTCGGGGGCATCCAGGTCGCCGAGGTACAGGGCGAGTTTCAGGGCGGTGTACTCGTCGCCTTGTGACCGTACCGGACGCCGTCCTCAGGTTCGGTACGCCAACCGCTACTCACCGGGCATGTGCTCAGAGGTCGACGCTCGAACTCCTTCCGGGCTGACCCCAGAACAGGATTTGTGGCGAGACCGGTCCGGGTGTCTTGGTTGCCGAGCGAGGCTGCTGCCAGGGTAGGGCCGCCGTGTCAGCGCCGCCGCTACTGCTGCCGGGCCAGTCGCTGATCGCCCAGTACGGGGTGTCGTCGACGGTAACCAACAGTCCGTGGCGGGCCCCGGGTTCAACCTGGTACAACTCCTGCCGTCCACCTACCGGTTCCGGTGGGCGTGGATGCAGAACGGCCGTTCGCACCGTGGCTACTGCTGCTCCCACTGCTCCTTGGTGATCTCGTACCGTACGCCTCCATGCTCGGAGCCCTCGACCATCTCCATGTCGGAGGGAGTAGGGACGGTGTCCGCGAGCGTCATCTCGAGCTTCTCCATGATGTTGCGCGAACCGTGGTTCACGGACATCGTCGCGGCCCAGACCATGCGCACACCGAGCTCCGTGAACGCCTTGCCCAGCAAAGCCCGCGAGCCCTCGGTGGCATAACCCTTTCCCCAAGCCGCCTGCCGCAGCCGGTAGCCGAGTTCGACTTCGTCCAGCGGGCCCTCCGGCTCGGGACGCAGGATGAACCAGCCGATGAACGCGCCGCCGTCCTTCTCGTGTGCGGCGAACAGTCCGAGGTCGCCGCCCCACTTCTCGTAGCCGGCGAGGATGTTCGGCAGGTCGCGCTCGCGGACGAGGTCCGGCGCGGTCGGATTGCCGCCGGTCAGGTAGCGCATCACCGCCGGGTCGCTGTCCAGCTCGATCAGCAGGTCCGCGTCATCGGAAGTGAAGCGGCGCAGGGCCAGGCGCTCGGTCTCCAGGTAGGTGTCCACGAGTCGATCATGCCTGAAGCAAGTCGGGCAGCCCAACGGTTTTCCTCGGCAACTCGGGGGCGTCGCCATGACGTCGCAGGATGTTGCCACGACGTCGCAGGACAGAGAGACGAGTGCGGCCTGGTGCCGGCCCGTTCCCCGTTGCCGCCGAAGGATCGGTCGCTTCCCTCCCATGCCCTCGCCTGCGCCGTGCCCGTCGCGCTGACCGCCTCCGAGCGCCACCGGCTGAAGAGGATGGCTTACGGCCACAACCCAGTGGAGGTTTACCACCGCCGACCTGGACGATCTGCTGACCAGGCTCGACCGGCACACACTCGATCGGCAGGAAGAATCCTCCGCCCGTCTCACCGCATGATCAGCCCCCGAAGGACGTCGAGCGCCGGCCACCAAGCCTCGGTGGCCTCAGACCGCACGTCCGATCTCGTCGGCGAGCAGGATCGCGGCACCCGGGTCCACCGGTGAGGGCGGCACGTCGTCGTGGCCGTCGCCGCCGCCGACGCGTCGCAGGCTGCTGCCGCGGCGCCCGCACCGGTTCCGGGCAGAACGCGGATCAGGCGTTCTTGTACTGGATGTCGTCGGCCGTGTCGAAGTTGTTCGTGCCCACGTGTCGAAGTTGTTCGTGCCCAGCACACCTCGGCGACGGCCCCGGCGTCCAGGACGACCGGCGCGCTGTAGGCGGGCGTGGTGGTCTGGTCCATGATCGAAACCTCCGGGATTCTTCCGTCCCCCGCACCCTCCAGCGGGCACAAAGCAGACGGCCCTGGCACGCCCTGCCCGAACACCGGTCGGTGGGCAACCAGAACCGTGCCCGTCGCACGATCTGCCTGTAGCTCTCGCGGCTCAGACAGGACATGAACGGCACGCCGCACGAAGAGCCCGGAGAGGGGGTGCGACGCCCGGCGCGCGCATCGGGCGCACTTCCCATATCGTCGAAATCAAGGGCGCAACATCCTCAGGATGTCCGCCGGGAAGGGGAGCCGCGATGGACGCGCGGACAGCCGCGCGCTATTCCCTGGCCGGAATCCGACTGGTGAACGGCGCATCGGCACTGCTGACCCCGCGAGTGATGGCCCGCCGGCTCGGTGCGGACCCCGAACAGCCTGCACTGGTCTACGTGCTGCGCATGTTCGGCGTACGTACCGTGGTCATCGGCGCCCAACTGCTCTGTCCCACGGATGCGGACGAGCTCGACCGGATGCTGCGGACCGGCACTCTCCTTCACGCGAGCGACGCCCTGGCCGCCGCCTGCGCCGGCCGCAACGCCCTTCTCCCACGCCGCATGGCGACCGTAGCCACGGTGATCTCGACGGTCAACGTCGCACTGACGCTCGTGGCCCGGGGGTGGCCGTGCCGGCCGCCGGAAGGGACCCCCTCATGAGCACAGCACCACACGGCAGGGCCCCGTGGTTCGTGCAGCTGCACGACCGGCTGGCGGTCGCCGTCGACCAGAAGGTCGGCTGGCAGAACCTGCCCAAGCCCCTCGGCCTGCTGACCCTCGTCGGCCTGCGGGACAACCTGCGCCGCAAGAACCTCTTCGACACCGGCCCCTACCCCTCGTACAACCTGCCGGAGGTCGGCCCGCCGGACGCGCACGACGTCACCGGGCGCACGGCCGACGGGACGTACAACGACCTGGCGAACCCCCGTATGGGCATGGCCCGTTCGCGCTTCGGCCGCAACGTGCCGCCGGACCGGGCCTTCCCCGAACCCGAGCCGGACCTCCTCTCCCCGAGCCCCCGCGAGGTGAGCCGCGCCCTGCTGATCCGGCACGCGTTCGTCCCCGCGGACTCCGTCAACGCCCTGGTCGCCGCCTGGCTGCAGTTCATGATCAAGGACTGGGTCAGCCACGGTCAGGGCACCATGGACCGCCCCTGGAACATCGAGTTGGCCGACGGCGACCCGTGGCCCACACCGCCGATGCTCGTGCCGCGCACCGTCCCGGACCCCACCCGCCCGGACGGGCACGACGGCCTGCCGCCAACCTTCCTCAACAACAACTCACCCTGGTGGGACGCATCCCAGCTGTACGGAAACAACCTCGACGAGCAGCGGTTGCTGCGCACCCGCCACGGCGGCAGGCTCCGGGTCCCCAACGGCCCGCTGTTCCCGGACGACCCGGACAAGGACCCGGCGGGCGTTCCCGGCTTCTGGGTGGGCCTCGCCATGATGCACATGGTCTTCCTGCTCGAACACAACGCCATCTGCGACGCGTTGCACGACGCCTACCCGGTGTGGTCCGACGAGGAGCTGTTCCAGCGAGCACGGCTGATCACTGCGGCCCTCATCGTCAAGATCCACACCGTGGAGTGGACCCCCGCCGTCATCAGCCATCCGACAACCGTCACCGCCATGCACGCCAACTGGTACGGCCTGCTGGGCGAGCGCCTGCACAAGCTGCTCGGCCGCCTCAGCCGGAGCGAGGTGCTCAGCGGCATCGTGGGCGGTCGCACCGACCACTTCGGCGTCCCGTACTCGCTCACCGAGGAGTTCGTCGCCGTCTACCGCATGCATCCCCTCATCCCCGACGACTGGAGCTTCCGTTCGGCCGCGGACAACTCGCTGCTGCAGGAGGCCACCTTCCGGGAACTGACGGGGCGGAACGCGTACGACATCCTCGGCAAGCACACCCTGACCGACCTGCTCTACTCCTTCGGCACCTCGCACCCGGGACTGGTCACCCTGCACAACTACCCGCGCTTCCTACAGGAGTTCCAGCGTCCGGACGGCAGGCTCATGGACCTCGGCGCCGTCGACATCCTGCGCTCCCGGGAAGTCGGCGTGCCCCGCTACAACGAGTTCCGGCGCCAACTCCACCTCCTGCCGGCCGAGGACTTCGACGCCCTCACGGACAACCCCGTCTGGGCCGAGGAGCTGCGCCGGGTCTACGGCGGGGACATCGAGCGCGTCGACCTCTCGGTGGGCATGTTCGCCGAACCCCGCCCACAGGGCTTCGCCTTCAGCGACACCGCCTTCCGCATCTTCGTCCTGATGGCGTCCCGCCGCCTCAACAGCGACCGGTTCCTCACCGATGACTACACGCCGCAGGTGTACACACAGACCGGTCTGGACTGGATCGAGAACAACACCATGACCAGCGTGCTGCTGCGGCACTTCCCGGAGCTGCGCGCGTCCCTGCGGTCGGTGGACAACGCGTTCGCGCCGTGGACCGCGGCAGGGGCTCGCGGTGAGAGCGGACGTGGGTGATGGGACGCGCAACGTGCCACCCGCGCCGGGAGATGCACGATCCCCCGCGCCTGTCGCGCGCGTGCAGCTGCATGCTGGCAGTCGCGGCCCTCGCCGTCTTCGCGGCAGGACTCTGGTTACGCCTCGACGCCTCCGGCGTCAACGACGTGGGGCTGCAACTGGCGGGCAGCGCAGGTAAAGCACACAGCATTGTCAATGGCCGGGCCGCCGACTTCCGCACGGCACTGACGGCCGACTTCTTCCTCGTCGGGGCCTACACCATCGGCACGGTGCTCGTGTTCTGGCTGGGCAGCCGCACCATCGCGGTGCGCATGAGACATCGCTGCCTCGTCGGGTACGGGATCGTCGGCGTCCTCGCCGCATGCGTGTCTGCCGTGACGGAGAAACTGCTGCTCCTCCACGGACTGGGCGGCGCGGATTGGCCGTTCGCGTGGGCAGCCGGCTTCGCGACCGTCAAGTGGCTGCTGCTCGTCCTCACCATGCCCGTCGCGGCGGTCGTCGTCACGATCGTCCTCAAACGAGCCGTGTTCTACGGGTGCGCCCAGCACAGGTACGACAAGGAAGGCAGGGACGACAGGGAATGCGCAAGCCACAAGACGTGCCGATGCGAAAGCAAGCGCAGAGGTGGCAGGACCGGCTCCGGTCCCCATAGGCCCGACGTCGTGCCGCCCTGGCCCGTGATGGAGTGGGGCCGGAGCCGCTGGCCGCGGACCGCGCGCAGTGACCCTCCCCGCTCCAGGGAGACGCGATGGGAGAACGGCAGCCGGGTGCCGCCCGGACGGGAACAGGGCGAGACCGGATTCTGCGTCTCGGGCGGCGGCATCCGCTCGGCCTGCGTCACCCTGGGCGCGTTGCAGGCCCTCCGCGCCCAGTTGTGCGGGGCGCGCTACCTGGTGTCGGTCTCCGGAGGCGGCTACACGACGGGGGCCCTGCAACTGGCGCTGGCCGGGAAGGACCGGTGCGGCGGGAAGGACCGGTACAGGGCCGGTCCCGGCAACGTCTTCATGCGCGGCACGCCGGAGGAGGACCACACCCGCCGGCACTCGAAGTACGTCGCGGAAGGCACCGGCCAGTGGCTGGTCGCCATCGGCGCGGTTCTGCGGGGCCTGCTGGCTTCCCTGGGGCTGCTCACCGCCGCTCTGCTGGTCCTGGGGCTCGCGCTGAGCTGGGGCTACCGTCTCGTTCCGTTGGCGGACCCGACCCGACCCCCGGTCTTTTGGGGGCCCGCGCCGTGGGCCGTCCTGGTCCTGCTCTGCTGCGCCGCCGCGTTCTGGTTCCTCTGGCTGGTGTCCCTGTTCCTCGCCAGGCAGCGCCTGTCGGGCGCTCTGGAGACGGTCTACCGCACGTTCGTGGTGGCGGGCCTGCTGCTGGCCGTCGTGGTGGTCGTCATCCCCGCCCTGGCGTGGGGGACGAAGAACATATGGAAGCTTCCGGCCCCGGATACCGGGGCGAGCGCCGGAGGTGCCGCGCTGCTCACCTATGTGACCGTGCTGCTCAGCACCACATGGCGGCGCATCGAGTCCGCCGAGCAAGCGGTCGAGTCCGCCGAGCGTTCGCGACTGGTGCGCGCTGTGCCCAACCTCACCAAGTACCTGCTGGTGTGGGCGGTTCTCGCACTGGTGGCAATGGCTTCCCTGCTCGTCCTGGGCGGGACGATCGCCGACGGGCGCAGATGGCCTGCGGCCGTTCAGATCGGCCTTCCCGTCGTCCTCGGGCTGGTCGTACTGAGCCTCGACCAGACGTGGATGAGCCTTCACCCCTTCTACCGCGCCCGGCTGGCCACCGCGTTCGCCGTCCGCCGCAGGACCGACACCGACGGTGAACAGATCGCGGTCCCCTACGAGTTCGACGAGTCGACGCCGCTTCCCTGGTACGACAGGCGGCACCCCGACTTCCCCCAGGTCATCTTCGCCGCGGCGGCGAACCTGTCCGGCGACGCCCGGACACCGCCGGGGCGGCACGCGGTGTCGTTCACGCTGTCGCACGACTACGTCGGCGGCCCGGATGTCGGGTACGCCCGGACGGACGTCCTGTGGAACCGCACCCGGAAGGTCATCCGCAAGGACCTCACCGTCGAGTCCGCCGTCGCCGTCTCCGGCGCGGCCTTCGCCTCGGCCATGGGACGCCAGGCCCGCGCGTTCCAGACGTTGTTCGCGCTCTCCAACGCCCGGCTCGGAACCTGGCTCCCCAACCCTGGTGTGCTGGGCGTCCTCTGGGGCAACGATGCCGACTGGGGACTGCCCCCGATGCCGGGCATCCGCCGCCTGCCGTACCTGCTCCGGGAGGTGTCCGGCCGCTATCCGATGGACGACCGGATGCTGCTGGTCACCGACGGCGGCCACTACGAGAACCTCGGCCTGGTCGAACTGCTCCGGCACGGTGTCACCACCGCCGTGTGCGTGGACGCCAGCGGAGGTTCCGGGGCCTTCGCCACCGCTCTGGGCGAGGCCATCGCCCTGGCCCAGGAGGAGCTCGGCGTCGAGATCAGGATTGAGCGCAAGGACTGGGAGAAGCTCGTCCCCGGCAGCGCGCCTCCCCTCACACCGCAGCAGAACCCGTCGACCCCGAGCCCGCCGACCCCGCCGCGCCCGGCACCGCCGAACCCGCTGGCCGCGCTCAACCTCCGGCTCTCGGCCGAGGCCGTGGTCGAGGGGGAGATCGTCTACCCGCGAGCGCTGGTGGACGAGCGCGGCCGAACGCTCGGGACGCGGGGACGGCTGATCGTCGCCCGGGCCGCGCTGACTGCCGACATGCCCTACGAACTCCTCGCATACGCCCAAACCGACCAGGAATTCCCCCACGACGGCACCAGCGACCAATGGTTCGACAGCCGGCGCTTCGACGCCTACCAGGCAGTCGGCCGCTGGATCGGACAGCGGGTCGCGGCACGGCTCCCGGTGGAGAGCGCCACGCCCCGAAGCCGGATGCAGTGGTGCCGGAAGTCCGGGCGCTGAGCAGCGGGACCCGGTGCATGACGGAAGGACGGGCGGAACAGCGTCCGTGCGAGAAGAGCGCTCCCGGGATCACACGATCTCGTTTGCGCGGCGACACCAAGTGCGAGCCAGGCCATCGGCATGACGGCCGCGAGCAAGAGGCGTGCTTCCGCGGGGCCCTTCCCCTGTGCGCTTCCGGGCGCGTCGGAGGTTACGGGGGTTGACGCCTACCAGCCGCTGTCGACGGAGCAGTCAGCCGACAACAACGTACCGCTGAGAGCGTGGTGGAGGAGGCCCAGGGTCATACGTGCGCAGTCGCAGACGGCGCCTTGGTCGGTCACTGCCGGAACCCGGAACCCGGCGTCCAGGTAGGCGGGTTGGATTCGCTCGGCTGTCGGAGCAGTTGCCGGCGGGCGCGCTGCATCCGCTGCGCGGTGCGGTGCACAGAGCGGCCATCGTGAGCAGGCGCATCAGCCGCAACCGGGCGCGGAAGTACTCGGCGTATGAGGCGCTGTACTGGTCCCTGGCGCGCTGGCCCGTGCCCCGGAGCACACCGTTGAGTCCGCCGCCGGGCGCAATGGCCCCACCGCGGCCCGCACGACGAGGCACCACCACAACAGGGTGTCCGCCACAGCGCGGACTCGTCCCGGTCGGCCGACTGCCTGCTGAGCCCGCTCCACGGAGGCGCGGCAGGTCAGCCGATGTGGGCTCTCATGAACACGACCGTATCGACCATCACCGACAACGCCCCTGGCCAGGTAGGTGCTACCGACGACATGCAGCTCCCGAGGTGACGGAGAGCGCCGAGCGGGTCAGCGGTCCTGGCGGCCCGCCGCGCGTTCGTCGGCACTCGCGCCATGAACCCGGATACCGGCGGCACATCCTCGAACCGGACGCTCCAGCCAGCGCCGACTGAGGTTCTCGGCGCGGAGTCGTGGGCAATGATCGACCGCGCACGCAACCAACTATCGCGATCGAACGCCTTTCGATCATGCGTCTACTCCACCGAGCCTTCGCCCCCGCGGTTGCCGCGCCGGCCGCGCTGCTGATGTTCACCGCCTGCAGCGTCGGACCCGAACGAGCCCACGGCGGGGACGCCACCGCCCCGAAGAAGCGCCTGGGCGGGGTCGGAGACCTGTTGGTGGGCGCGGTTCTGACGTTCAGTGGCGGTGAAGTCGACAACCAGAAGTTCGAGCCGCCGCCTTCTACCGACGAGACCTGGCCCTCAAGGCACCGGGTCGAATTCCACGACGACGGCAGGGTGTCGGGGACGTATGGCTACAGTCCCTTCGAACTGGAGGCAAACGTACGAGCCAGTGATCTCACGCTCAGAGAGCAAGGGCCGGCGGCCACGACCGAGGGCTGCCCGCGGAGCGTCGCGGCCTTTGAGCGGCAGTCACCATCTCTGCCCCGATCCTGACGACGCACCGAAAGTGCAGCGAGGATCGCCACAGACATCTGACACAACGAGAACACCCCTACGGACCTCGCCGCCACCTCCGATCCCATGGGCCAGCTGGTCAGCGAGATGATCACCCTGCACACCCACGCCCGACACCTGGAGTGGCCCTCAGAGCATGAGAACTGCCCGGACGCATCACGCCTGTTGACCCTCTCGATCGTCTGGCAGGTCATGGCTGGCTGGCATCGCCGGACCGACGGCGGCGGAACCATCGACGACCTCCTGTCCGACGACACCCGCACGAGCCGCGTGCCGGCCCAGCACGACCGCCCGTCGGATTCCGAGCCCCTCTCCAGTAAGCCGCACCCCTTGACACAGCTCGGGCATGGCTGAGGCGAAGTGGCAGGGGTGCGGCGGCCGTTGCCGATGCCGGCGCGACTGAAGAGCAGGGGCGACTGGCCGCAGGGCTCCTACCGTCAGCAGACGATCGACGCCGGGACAGACCTGAAGCCCGACGAAGCTCTCACGACTGTGGAAGCACTGCGTCCCGTTACCTGATGCCGTGGATGACTTGGGGGTCGGTGGCCGGGAGGCCGGGCTCGGCCTTCATGGCGGTGGGCGACGGGGTCACATAGACCGGGGCGGGGTCGGGTTCGGGGGCGCAGGTCTTGGCGACAAAGCCCTTGCCGGTTGGGAGCCGGCCGTCTCGCAGGTAGGCGGTGAAGGTGTCGTCCAGGCAGGAGTTGCCATGGAAGAGGATCTCGTGGAAGCTGCCGCCCTTCTGGACGACCAGCTTGGATCCGGGTAGCGCTTTGTGCATGGCGATCGCGCCCGGGTAGGGGGTGGCGGCGTCCTCGGTGGCCTGGAAGAGCAGGACGGGCGGCAGGCCCTTGCCGGTGATCTTCAGTCGGCCGTCCTGGTTGCCCTGGTAGGGCCAGAACATGCAAGCGGCGTTGTACCACATGTTGTTGTAGGTGTAGAAGGGAGCGATGGCGTTGACCTTGGCCTGGTCCTTCTTCCAGAACTGCCAGTCGCGCGGCCAGTTGTTCTCGGTGCACTGGACCGCGTTGTACGCCGGGAAGGTGCCGTCGTCGGCGCCCGGGGCCGCGTAGCGGTTGTAGGCGATCCGCAGCGGGCGGGTGTCGTTCTTGGTGAGGTAGGCCGACAGTGCTGTCGCCATCTGCGGCCAGCGCAGGAAGTTATAGCCGCCGCCGTAGAAGGTGTCCTCGAACTCGGCGGGGCCGATCTTGCCGTGAGCCGGGGTGGCATCCACCGGGTTGGTCCGCAGTGCGGCCTCGACCTGGTAGTACTTCCGCTCCACGGTGGAAGCGTCGGTGCCCAGGTGGTAGATCGAGTCGGCCTTGGCGGTCCACGCCGCGAAGGCGTCGAATCGGCGCTGGTGCTCCTTGTCCTGCAGGATGTTGTGGTCGTACCAGGTGATGGTGGGGCCGACGATGCTGTCCAGCACCATCCTGCGCACGTGTGAGGGGAAGAGCCGGCCGTATGTCGATCCCAGCGAGGTGCCCCACGAGCCACCATAGAAGTTGATCTTCTGGGCGCCGAGCGCCCGCCGGATGCCGTCCATGTCGCGAGCGTTGTCGACGGTGGTCATGTGCGGCAGGAACCAGCTCCAGTTCGCGGCACAGTCGGCGGCGTACTTGGCCGACTTCTCAAGCCACGCCTGCGAAGTGCCCTTGCTGACTTGATAGTCCGGCCGCTCGGCGTCGAAGTAGTGCGCGTCGCAGGTGACGTGGGGGTCACTGGCGTTGGTGCCGCGCGGGTCGAAGCCGATCCAGTCGTAGGTCGAGGCGACGTCCTGGGGGATCTTTCCGGAGATGTAGGCGGGCATCCACAGGCCGGAGTCGCCGGGGCCGCCGGGGTTCAACAGGATCGGCCCCTGCCGCTGGTTCTTGGGTGCGGTGGCCGGGAGCCGGTTCACCTTGATCTTGATCTTGGTGCCGTTGGGATGCGCGTAGTCCAACGGCACATCGAGCATGGCGCACTGGAGCGCGGGAGTGGTCGCGTCGTGGCAGGAGTTCCAGGTGAGCGCCCCCTGACGGGCGCCCTCCGATGGGGGCACGGAGGCGGAGGCAGGCGTGATACCCGCTAAGACTCCACCGATGGCGACGACGGCCGATATCAGGCCTCTGGCTCTTCTCATGGGCGCATCATGTGACATGTGCAATATCACATGATGCTTTACGGAGTGCATGTTACCCAACTGTGACCGTGATGCAGGATCCGCTGAGAAGGCGGGCTTGATTCGGCGTGCCGGACACCGCAGATCAGGGGATCTGCCCCCCGGAAGGATGTCCGTCACACCGAATCAAGCCCAAACCCGCCGACAGCAGCAAGCCGCAAGCCACACACGTGGCGAAGCAGGAACTGCCGGAAGGCATGCACAAGTTCGGCGGAAGCGTGAGCGGCGGAGAGCACCTGGGTACTGGCGGGTCGGCCAGCGGTCAAAATCACCGATGCCGGTGTCGAGGGGTTACCGACTCCATCCGTTCGATCCCCCGGGGTCAAGCCCGGAGGCGCGTACACCGTGACGACGGTTATCACGGTGCTGGCCGACGCGACCGGAAACCACGTCACCATCACCACGCGCCACAAGACGATGTTCGGAGTGGGCGGCGACGTCGCCTTCTTGGGGTCCCGGTAGAACTCGCTGAAGAACAACGGAGTAGCCCTTGAAGTGTGGTTTTCGAGGCTTGGAGTCACTCCGCGGGCGAGGTTGGCCGGGGCAGTTCGACTCGACTGCAACCATCGCCTCGGCAAACGCGACCCGACCGCACTTCAGCTCGGGCACGTACTTACGGGTCTGCTGCACGATCGGGTGACATCTGAACTGGCTTGCCCTGTGGGGCGGGTGGGAA
>NZ_BMRP01000043.1:49512-58146 GCF_014648695.1 Streptomyces albospinus | reverse complement strand
ACCACTCCGCCCTCCTCCGCGGCGTCGAACGCCTCTCCGGACACACCACCAAGGGCTGAACCGGTCCGCGGCACGGGCCGCAGACCGACCCTGACAACCGGCGCCGCGACTGCCGCACTGCAGTCGCGGCGCCGGTGCGCGTTTGCGTCCCCCCGCAGCGGCGTCCCGCACCGCCCGCCGTGCGCCCGCCCGTTGTCCCGGTTGGACGTGTTGAACGCCCCGTTGGTGGCCTCTGTGATGACCGTCACGTATCCTTCATGGAACGGCCATCCGTTGTTCACCGTTCAATGGAGTGTGGGCAGTTGAGAAACGCCCCGCCGTGCTGCCCCGGCCGGCTTCCCCCGTCTGGCCGGGGCATTTTCCTGCCGTCCGCCGGGAGGGGACGGCGCAGGCCCGTCCCTATGCCCCGTGCGTGTCCAGGGGGTTGGCGGCGATCCGGTCGGCGATACCGGTGCGCACGCACTCCGCGGCGGAGCTGTCCGGCTTCCGCTCCGCCTGGTCCCGGAAGCAGGCCAGGAATTCCTTGCCGAGGCCCAGCCGCGGGTAGTGGTCGAGCACTTCGGCGCGCAGGCTCGCCGGGAGGGCGTCCGGGCGCCGCCCGGAAATGTCCAACGACGTGCCGAACGCCAGTAGATGGGACTCCGGGTCCCGCGCCACGTCCACCTCGTCCCACATGTGCCGGACGATCACCTCGGACGCCCGCCCCCGGCGCTCCAACGGCCACCCGGCGCCCGCGGCGAACACCCACGCCACATGCCCGCCGGCGTCCTCGAACGGCACGGTGTGGCTGTCGAACTCCCTGACCAGCCCGATGTCGTGGAACATCGCGGCCACGTAGAGGAGTTCCGCGTCGAAGGCGATGCCGTGTGCCGACGCATAGCCGGCCGCCCAGAGGTAGGCGCGTACGGAATGGTTCAGCAGCGCGGGCGAGCAGTAGGCGCGCGCCACCTCCCGTGCGGAACGGCAGGCGGTGGTCTCGGGTATCACAAGATCGTCCATGGTCATGGCTGCGATTGTGGCGTACTGCCCGGTCCTCGAGCCGGGGACTCCAGGACCACGGGGAGGCGGACGAGCCCGCGCATCAGCCGCGTCCGCCGCCATGTCGGCGGGTCGCCGCGCCCGGAGGCGGCATCCTCCGCCGCCCGCATCCCCGGGAAGCGGGTCAGCAGCACCTCGAACGCGATCCGGCCCTCCATGCGGGCCAGTGCCGCCCCCAGGCAGTGGTGCGGGCCGTGCCCAAAGGACAGATGCCCGGCCGGGCGGTCCAGCCGTACGGTGTCGGGCGCGGGGAAGCGCGCCGGATCGCGGTTGGCCGCACCGGGGGAGACGAGGACGACATCGCCGGCCTCGATACGGGCGCCGCCCAGGTCGAACGGCTCGGTGGCGTACCGGAAGGTCGCGAGGGTGATCGGAGCGTCGTACCGGAGGAACTCCTCCACCGCGGCGGGCAGCAGCCCGGGATCGTCCCGGAGGCGGGCCCGCAGCGCGTCGTCCCGGAGGAGGGCCAGCATGCCGTTGCCGATCAGATGGGTGGTGGTCTCGTGCCCGGCGACCACCAACAGCACGGCCAGTGAGACGAGTTCCGGCTCGGTGAGCCGGTCCCCGGCGTCCCGGGCGGCGATCAGCCCACTCAGCACGTCGTCCCCGGGAGCCGCGCGCCGCGCCGCGATCAGCCCCGTCATGTAGTCGCTGAGGGCGTGCGAGGCCCGGTCGACGGTGTCCGGATCCGCCGCCGCGAAGAGCGCGTCGGACCACCGGCGCACCGCCGCCCGGTCGTCCCGCGGGACGTCCAGCAACTCGCAGATGACGGCGATGGGCAGCGGCACGGCGTACCCCTCGATCAGATCCACGACGCGGTGCGCCGTGCCGGCCGCGCCCGCCGCCGCGCCCGTTGCCGTCACCTCCCCCGCGACCGCCGGGCCGCGCTCCGGGCCGCGCAGCGCCTCCGCCAGGCGCTCCGCGATCTCCCGGATACGGGGCGCCAGCCGGGCCACCGCCGCCGGGGTGAACGCCGACATCGCCAGCTTCCGCAGCCGGCCGTGATCCGGTGGGTCGGTGGCGAGCATGCTGCTGCTGACGGCGGGCGCCAGATCGCGCGTCGAGGGTCGGTCCGCGAAATACCGCGCGGTGTTCTTCGACAGCCGGCCGTCGGCCAGTGCCGCCCGCGCCGCCGCCCATCCGGTCACGACCCAGGTCGTCCGGCCGTTCCCGGTACGCACCCGCTGCACCGGCCCGCGCGTCCGCAGCGTGGCGAGCAGCGGATACGGGTCCCGGGAGAACTCGGGCGACTCCATGGGGTTGTTCACTCCCGGCCTCGTTCCTGCTCGTGCTCGTGACCGCTGCCCGTGATCTTCGCGGCGCGCGGGCCCGACGCTACCGCGCGGCGCCCGCCCCAGCCGTCCGAGTGAGATCCCGCCGCCGAGGTGCGAGCGCGCGGAGCCCGGCGCACGCTGGAGGCATGACCGAGCATCCGCCTGTCATCGTGCATCCGCCGACGCCGTCCGGTGGCCGTCGGGTGACCGTGCACGGGCAGATCGTCGGCCTGGCGCACGGCCGCGGCGATGTGGCCGAATTCCTGCGCCGCGCGGGCGTCGCCGACCCGGCCGAGGACATCGCGCTGGACGATCCCCGCCTGGTCGAATGGCGCGGCGGCTCCCTGGACGACTGGCCGGTGCCGCGCGCCTGAACCGTCCGGCGCCCTGGGTGCCCACTGTCCCGAACTGATCCCCGGGGCAACGGAGTTGTGCCGCAGCCGCGGCCTCGGCGGTGCCGCTGAGGCGGGACGGAACCCCGCGTGAAGGACCCCCCGACCACTCCACGATCTCCCGGTCCCACCAGGACCCTTCGGGCAGTCGCAGTGGTTCGTCCATGCCGAGCGAGCGTACGGGACCCCGGGGACAGGGCGGCCGGGCGTCGTGGCCGTCGTCCCCACCTCGGTGTCCGATTTCCGCCAGCGCCGGGGCCCCGTGTGCCGCACAGTGGGTCGTGTGATGACCGAGGACAGCAGGTACGAGGCGGTGCGGAGCCGGGACGCCAGGTTCGACGGCGCGTTCTTCTTCGCCGTGTCCACGACCGGGATCTACTGCCGGCCGAGCTGCCCCGCGACCACCCCGCGGCGGCGGAACGTCCGCTTCTACCCCACCGCGGCGGCGGCCCAAGGCTCCGGATTCCGGGCCTGCCGGCGCTGCCGTCCGGACGCGGTGCCGGGCTCGGCCGAGTGGAACGCGCGGGCCGACGTCGTCGGCCGGGCGATGCGGCTGATCGGCGACGGGGTGGTCGACCGCGAGGGCGTCGCCGGCCTGGCCGACCGGCTCGGCTACAGCGCCCGGCAGGTGCAGCGGCAGCTGACCGCCGAGCTGGGCGCCGGGCCGGTCGCGCTGGCCCGGGCACAGCGCGCCCACACCGCGCGGATCCTGCTCCAGACCACCGGTCTGCCGGTCTCCGAGATCGCCTTCGCGGCGGGCTTCGCCAGCGTCCGGCAGTTCAACGACACGATCAAGGAGATCTATGCGCTGACCCCGAGCGGACTGCGTGCGGCCCGTCCCGCCGGCGCCGGCCGCCCCGGGAAGGGCACCCGGTCCGGCCCCGTCGCGCCGTCCACCACTCCCGGTGTTCTGCCGCTCCGGCTGCCGTTCCGCGGCCCGTACGCGGCGCGGCAGATCTTCGACCACCTCCAGCGGCACGCGCTCCCCGGGGTCGAGGACGTCAGCGGCGCGCCCGGCCGCCGCACGTACCGGCGTACGCTGCGCCTGCCGAACGGCACCGGCATCGCGGAGGTCGACGAGGCCACCGGAGCCGGCTGGCTGGACTGCCGGCTCCACCTCGCCGAACTGCGCGATCTCACCACCGCCACGCAGCGGGTACGCCGCCTGTTCGACCTGGACGCCGATCCGTACGCGATCGCCGAGCGGCTGGCCGCGGATCCCGCGCTCGCCCCGCTGGTGGCCCTCTATCCGGGCCTGCGCTCCCCGGGCGCCGCGGACCCGCAGGAGGTCGCCGTCCGCGCCGTACTCGGCCGCCGGCTGTCGGCCGCCGGCGCCCGTACGCTCGGCGGCGCGCTGGTCGCCGGGTACGGAGAGCCGCTGCCGCAACCGGCCGGCGCGCTCACCCGTCTCTTCCCCCGAGTTGAGGACCTGGCGCCGGCGGCGCTCACCGGAGTCGGCCTGCCCGAGGCCCGCCGTGCGGCGCTGCGCACGCTCAGCGCCGCACTCGTCGACCGCACGGTCACCCTGGACGCCGGAACCGACCGCGACGCGGCGGAACGCGCCCTTCTCGGCCTCCCCGGCATCGGCCCCCGGACCGCCGGCTATGTCCGCATGCGGGCACTCGGCGACCCGGACGTCCTGCTGACCGGCGAGGCGACCGCGATCGAGGGCGCCGACCCCTCGGCCTGGCGCCCGTGGCGCTCGTACGCGATGCACTACCTCTGGACGGCCGAAGGCGCCGGCAGCTCCCCGGACCCGGTCGCAGCGAACCGGGATCGGCAGACCACCGACACCTGCACCACACCGAACCGACACCACTGAAGACGCGAACGGAACGAGCAGACCCATGACCCTTTACGCCACTCTCGACAGTCCCTTGGGCGAACTCCTGCTGGTGGGTGAGGAATCGGCCACCGCACCGGGCGGTACCGCGCTCGCCTCGCTGTCCGTGCCGGGCCAGAAGGGCGGGGCGACCGTCCAGGACGGCTGGACGTACGACCCGGACGCCTTCGCCGGGATCGAGCGGCAGCTGCGGGCCTACTTCGACGGTGCACCGACCCGCTTCGACATCCCGTACGTCACCCGCGGCACCGCCTTCCAGCAGCGTGTCTGGAAAGCGCTGGAGGACATTCCGTACGGCACCACGACGACCTACGGGCGGATCGCCGCCGACATCGGCGCGGCGCGCGGCGCGGTACGCGCCATCGGCACGGCGATCGGCGCCAATCCGCTGCTGATCGTCCGCCCCTGCCACCGCGTCATCGGCGCCGACGGCTCGCTCACCGGCTACGCGGGCGGCCTGGAGCGCAAGGCGCGGCTGCTCGCCCTCGAAGGCGCCCTACCGGCCGAGAGCTGAACCGCCCTACCACCCCGCCCTTCTGGAGCGCATCACCATGCCCGCCACCACGACCCGTCCCGCCGCCCTCGCCGACCGCGTCGCCGCCACCGACTGGGCGGCCCTCACCGGCGAACTCGACGCCCTGGGCTGCGCGTTGACACCGCAGCTGCTCACCCCGGCCGACTGCCGCGCCCTGAGCGGGCTGTACGACGAGCCCGGCCACTTCCGCTCCACCGTCGACATGGCACGGCACCGCTTCGGCTCCGGCCGGTACCGCTACTTCGCCGACCCGCTGCCCGAGCCCGTCCAGGTCCTGCGCGAGGCGTTCTACCCGTACCTGCTGCGGATCGCCCGCGACTGGGCGGCCCGGCTCGGCCGGCCGGCCCCCTGGCCGGACACGCTCGCCGACTGGCTGGCTCTGTGCCACGAGGCGGGCCAGTCCAAGTCCGCGCAGATTCTGCTGCGTTACGGGCCGGGCGACTGGAACGCCCTGCACCGCGACCTCTTCGGCGAGCTGGTCTTCCCCCTCCAGGTCGTCATCGGGCTCGATGAACAGGGCACCGACTACACCGGCGGCGAGTTCCTGCTCGTCGAGCAGCGACCGCGCGCGCAGTCCCGCGGCACCTCGACCGTGCTCCCACAGGGCCGCGGGCTGGTCTTCACCACCCGGGACCGCCCGGTGCGCTCCGCCCGCGGCTGGTCGGCCGGCCCGGTGCGCCACGGAGTGAGCGCCGTGCGCTCGGGCCGGCGGCACTCCCTGGGGCTGGTCTTTCACGACGCGTGAGGGACCTCGCGTGCGCAGGACGCGTGCGCCCCGCGGGGCGCGTCCAGCGCCGTGAGCGTCGAGGTGAAGACCGGCTCGCCGTTCTGCGCGCCGGTGACCTGGACCATCGTGGTGCCGGGGATCGCCGACGGGACCCGGTGGGCCTCGATCACGCACGGGACGCCGTGTTCCGCGTACCGGGAGAACTCCGTGCCGAAGGCGTAGGGGACGAAGGCGTCGGGGGCGGTCACCGCGCGGGCGGCCTGCTGGGCGGCGTCGAGCAGTGCCAGGCCGGGCACGTGGTCGTTCGCCGGGTTGACGACGGTGGCATGCCCGGGGGCGATGCGCAGCAGCCAGCGGTCGGGCCGGTCGGTGGGGGCGAGCAGCACATCGCCGTCGGTGGCGCTGCCGGTCAGCCTGGCCGGGACGGGCGTGGGGAGCGGGCCGACGGTACGGCGTGCCGACAGGCGCTCGCCGCGGATCCGGCGGTAGACGGCGGGCGAGGTGACGCTCACGCTGGAATTGCCCGTCGCGACGATCCGCCCCTCCTTGCGGAGGGTCATGTCGAACCGGCTGCTGACCAGCGAACCGGCCCGCATCCGCGTCTTGCTGCACGCGACGTCGATCGTCAGCCGGGTCGGCTCGTTCTCAACGGCGAGCTGTTCGGGGTCGGTTGTGTAGACGAGGTCTCCGAGGATGAAGTGGTGGCCGACCGGCACGCCGAGTTCGGCGTGCGAGAGCAGCAGTCCCGCCTGGCGGATGGTCTCGCCGGCGAGGATGAGGTGGTGCCGGCCGTTGGTCGGGGCGAAGTACCCGTGATTCTGGGGCCACTGGGCGGTGACCGAGAAATGGCTCTCGTCCAGCCGGCGCCACGACGTGATCAGGACATCCTCGGCGAGCGGGCGGTGCACGAATTCACGCGGTACACGGGCAGTGATTCCCCGGCCGGGCCGGGGATCGCCGCGAGGGCTCCGGACCGGCTGCGCCTGACGCTGGGTCCTGGGTCGAATCGTGCTGCTGACCTGCAAGGTGTCGCTCATGACTGCCCCCAGGCGTCTCAACGGGAAGAGGTACGACGCTGGTAAGATACGTACCGTCCGGTTTTCTTTTCAATGCCGACGGGGAAATTCGAGCCAACGGCTGATCTGCGGGAGACTTGGGCGGTCACCCACTGTGGAAACACTCGAGTGCTTCGAGAGACAGGAGGCGTCCTGTGGCGCAGCAGGACCGCGCGATCAGAACCCGGCGGACCATCTTGGAAGCCGCGGCGTCGGTTTTCGACGACCATGGTTACGACCGCGCGACCATCGCCGAGGTCCTCGAGCGAGCCGGTGTCACCAAGGGCGCCCTCTATTTCCACTTCGCCTCGAAGGAAGAGCTCGCACTCGCCGTGCTCGAAGAGCACGTGGTGGACATCGCGGTGGCGCCGCAGAAGATCAAGTTGCAGGAATTCGTCGACTCGGGCCAGGTTCTGGCCTACCGGCTGCGGCGCGATCCCATGCAGCGCGGCGCGGCCCGTCTTGCCGTCGAGCAGGGCTCCAACCGCCTTGACCGCAAGCGGTCGATGCTGGCGTGGACCCAGTTCGTCGAGATGCTGCTGAACGAGGCGAAGGGGCGCGGCGAAGTGCTGGACAGCGTGGTCGTGCGGGAGACGGCCGAGATGTTCGTCGGTGCGTTCGCCGGTCTCCAGACGATGTCGCACGCCCTGACCAACCAGGCCGACCTCTGCCACCGGCTGGCCATTTTCTTCGAGCACACCCTGCCCAGCATCGCGGTGCCCGCCGTCCTCGCCAGGCTGAAACTGGACCCGGAGCGCGGCGAGAAGCTCGATGCGGAACTCCTGGGCGGGCGCGCGGATGGGGACGCGTTCCTGGAGGCGGGCAACTCCCTTGCGGACGCGGCGTCCTAGGAATTCCGGATATTGCGTATGAGTCGGAAAGGGCGGGGATCGCGCGGGCAATCGGGGTGAATCGTCCGGCCGAACCATACCGGGCGCGCGGTCCTGACTGCCCTTGCGGGCGGTCCCGGGTCGATTGTCAGTGGCGTGCGGTTCACTGGAGTCGGTGTCCGGAACGAGACCGGGGGAGGGGCCATGAGCGGACCGGCGGGCGGACCGCGGTGCAGGTCGGCGGGAGTGAGGGAGATCACCGGCCGGGGAGCGAGACGGTGGGACGGGTGGCGGAATAGCGCCCTGAGATAAAACGTTCGTCATGCACGTACCGGGGGGCTGCCACTCCCCTTCACGGCGCTCACCGCTCTCCGCTCTCCGCTCACCCCTGCCGCCCTGGAGGCCGCCCGCATGACGCAGACGACGACGGACCAGCTCCCCGGAAGGGCGGCCGGCGCCTCCGCCGCGCCGCCCGTGTCCGAACCGGCCAAGGGCGAGCGCCGCAGAGCGGGCGGAGGGACCGTCCCTGTCCTCGCCTTCGCCGGCATTGTCGTCGCGGTGATGCAGACGCTGCTCGTGCCGGTCATCAAGGACCTGCCGACGCTGCTCAACACCGCGGCCAGCAACGCTACATGGGTCATGACGGCCACCCTCCTCGCCGGAGCCGTCGCGACGCCCATCATGGGCCGCCTCGGCGACCTCTACGGCAAGCGGCGGATGCTGCTCACGAGCCTCGCCGTCATGGTCGTCGGCTCGCTGGTCTGCGGGTTCACCGACGACCTGGTCGTCATGATCGTCGGCCGGGCGCTTCAGGGCTTCGCCATGGGCGCGATACCCCTCGGCATCGGCATCATGCGCGACGAGCTGCCGCGCGAACGGCTCGGCTCCGCCATGGCCCTGATGAGTTCGTCGATCGGCGTCGGCGGCGGGCTGGCGCTGA
>NZ_BMRP01000043.1:15968-49447 GCF_014648695.1 Streptomyces albospinus | reverse complement strand
ACGCCCTGTTCTTCGGCGCCGCCGGTCTCGGTGCGCTGTCGATACTGCTCACCCTCCTCATCGTCCCCGAGACCGCGGTGCGGGCCCCGGGCCGCTTCGACGTCGCCGGTGCCCTCGGGCTGTCCGCCGGGCTCGTCGCCCTACTGCTGCCGATCACCAAGGGCGACTGGGGCTGGGGTTCGCCGACCACCCTCGGCCTGTTCGGGGTCGCGGCGCTGGTGCTGGTGCTGTGGGGCGTGATGGAGCTGCGGATCGCCGATCCGCTGGTCGACCTGCGGACGAGCGCCCGGCGCGAGGTGCTGCTCACCAACCTCGCCTCGATCACGGTCGGTGTGGCGTTCTACGCCATCTCGCTGGTGCTGCCGCAACTGCTCCAGCTGCCGAAGTCGACCGGCTACGGCCTCGGTCAGTCCATGGTGGTGGCCGGTCTGTGCGTGGCGCCCCTGGGCCTGACGATGATGTTCGTCGCCCCGCTGTACGCGCGGATCGCCGCCCGCCGCGGTCCCAAGATCTCGTTGCTGCTGGGCATGCTGGTCATCGGGATCGGCTACGGCGGCGGCATCGGCCTGATGAGCGCCCCCTGGCAGACGGTCATCATCGCGGTGGTCGTCGGCGCCGGCATCGGGCTCGCGTACTCCTCGCTGCCGGCGCTGATCGTCGGCGCCGTCGACCCGTCCGAGACCGGCGCGGCGAACGGCCTCAACACCCTGATGCGCTCGATCGGCACGTCCGTGTCCAGCGCGGTGATCGGCATGGTGCTCGCCCATATGTCGACCCGCGTCGGCCCGGTGTCGGTGCCCACCATGGCCGGCTTCCGGGTCTCCTTCCTGATCGCCACCGCGGCGGTCGCCCTCGGCGTGCTGGTGGCGGCCTTCCTGCCGTCCCAGCGGGCCGCGTCCCGGCGGACGCTGGTCGCGCAGAGCGCGGAGGGGGCGGACGCGGCCGGCGAGCCCGGTGCCGCCGACGCGGTGGCGGCGGCCACGCCGGAGCCGGCGGTGCAGCGCGCCCGCGTGGCGGAGCCCGCGGCCGGATTCCGCGGGCGGGTCCTCGACGCGTCCGGCGGGCCGGTGCCGCGCGCCGGCGTCACGCTGATCGACCGGCAGGGACAGCAGGCCGGTGTCACCACGTCCGACGCCGAGGGGCGTTATGCGCTCGCCGCCCCGGGCGCGGGAACGTACGTGCTCACCGGCGCCGCCCCGGGCCACACCCCGCACGCTGCCGCGGCGACGTACCACGGCGAGGGCACGGTCACCGAGACGGACCTGATACTGACCGCCACCGGCAGCCGCCTCGGCGGGACCCTGCTCGGCGGCCCGGACGGCACCCCGCTCGCGGGAGCGAGCATCGTCGTCACCGACGCCCAGGGCGATGTGGTCGCCCGTACGGAGTCCGGCGCCGACGGCAGTTGGGCCGTCGCGCAGCTGCCGAACGGTGACCACACCCTCGTGCTCGGCGCCCCCGGCCACCAGCCGCAGGCCCGCGCCGTCCAGCTGTCCGGCGGCGGGCCGGAGCGCCAGGACGCCCGGCTCCGGCCGACCGCCACCGTGCGCGGTACGGTCCGCGGCCCGGACGGGCAGCCGCTGCGGGATGCCGCCGTGACGCTCCTCGATGACGGCACGGTCGCCGGACACTTGGTCACCGGCCCGGACGGCGCCTTCGCGTTCGCCGATCTGAGCAGCCGTCACTACACCCTCTCGGCGGCCGGCTACCCTCCGCACGCCGCGCCGATATCCCTCACCGGCGGCGGCGACGCGGTGCTGGATCTGGACCTCGTCCAGCCGTCGGGTGCCGACGTTCGCTGACGGCCGCCGACGGGCCCGGCGGAGCCGCCCGTGCGCGGCGGGCCCGTAGCGCCCGCCGGCATGCGCGGACCCGCCGCCTGGCGGGTCGGCTCACCGTGCCGCCAAGTGCGCCCGGGTTTCGTCCAGTTCGGCCTCCAGCGTGCGGCCGGCCGCCTCGGCGTCGCCGCCCGCCACGGCCTCCACCAGGGCCGCGTGGCGGGCGTCGCCGTGCCGAGGGTCCTGATCGCGCAGACCGAGGAGCCGGACGAGGTCGATCAGGCCCTGCCGCAACGCGGGCGCGAACTGGGTGAAGAGATCGCTGAGCACGGGGTTGTGCGCGGCGTCGACGACGGTGGCGTGCAGCGCGATATCCGCGTCGACGAACGCCGCGTCATCGCCGTGCGCGGCGGTCGTACGGCGGCGTTCCAGAGCGGCGCGCATCGCCGCGACATCGGCGTCGGTGCGCCGTTCGGCCGCCAGCCGAGCGGCCTGGACCTCCACCATCGCGCGGACCTCGTAGACATCGGCGACGGCCGCACGGCGCAGCCGGGTGGGCCAGTCCTCGGTCGGTTCGGTGGCGATGACGAAGACGCCGGAGCCGTGCCGCGGCTGCACCAGCCCGGCGCCGGCCAGCGCGCGCAGCGCCTCGCGCACGGTGGAGCGGCCGACGCCCAGCGTCTTGGCCAGGGTCGTCTCGCCGGGGAGCTTGCTGCCCACCGGCCAGTGCCCGCCGGTGATCTGCTCGCGCAGCCGCTGCGCGGCCTGCTCGACCAGGGGGCTGGGGCGGAGGGCTTCCAGCGGCATCCCGTGTCTCACGTCCTCGTGGTCGCACCTCTCCTCAGGTTGTCTGAGGAGTTCATTCATGGTTACTGTACCCGCCATGAAGCTGCGTGGTCTCCTTCTCGGCCGCCGCGGCGGGGCTTGACGCGACCGGCACCCCGCCGCGGGGTGCCGTGCTGCCGGTCCTCCTCCGGCTCCTGTGAAGGAACGTCATGACCCCAACGTCCGGCACGTCCAGCACGCTCAGCGCGACCGGCACCGAGCCCACCGCCCTCCGCACCCCGTTCCCCACCCTCCGTACGCCCGACGGCCCGGTCCCCGACGCCGCCCCGGCATGGAATCCGCAGCGCGGCAGCGCGATGCCCGCCCACCGCTACCGGCCCGCCCACGAGCGGGTCGAGGTGCCGCTCACCGAACGGGCCTGGCCCGCCGCCCGGATCGAGCAGGCCCCGCTGTGGGTGCCGGTCGATCTGCGCGACGGCAACCAGGCGCTGGCCGAGCCCATGGACACGCCCCGCAAGCGCCGGATGTTCGACCTGCTCGTCGCGATGGGCTTCAAGGAGATCGAGGTCGCCTACCCCTCCGCGAGCCGTACCGACTTCGACTTCGTACGGCACCTCGCCGAGAGCGGCGCCGTACCGGACGATGTGACGGTGGTGGTCTTCACGCCGGCCCGCCGCGAGCTGATCGACCGGACCTTCGCGGCCATCGAGGGACTGCCGCGCACCGTGGTCCACCTCTACACGGCCACCGCGCCCACCTGGCGCGAGGTCGTCCTCGGCCGCACCCGCGCGGAAGTACAGGCGCTGATCCGTGACGCGGCGACGCACCTGGCCCGGCTCGCCGCGGCCCGTCCGCGGGCCGACATCCGATTCCAGTTCTCGCCCGAGGTCTTCAACCTCACCGAACCCGACCTCGTCCTGGAGATCTGCAACGGCCTGACCGAGCTGTGGGACGCCGCACCGGACCGTCCGGTGACCCACAACCTGCCGGCCACCGTGGAGATCGCCACGCCCAACGTCTACGCGGACCAGATCGAGTACATGCACCGCCATCTGGCGCGGCGGGACGCGGTGATCCTCTCGCTGCACCCGCACAACGACCGCGGAACCGGCGTGGCCTGCGCGGAACTCGGGCTGCTGGCCGGCGCCCAGCGCGTGGAGGGCTGCCTGTTCGGCAACGGGGAGCGCACCGGCAACGTCGACCTGGTCACCCTGGCCCTCAACCTCCACACCCAGGGCGTCGACCCGATGATCGACTTCTCCGACATCGACACCGTCCGCCGCACCGCCGAGGACTGCATCCGGCTGCCCGTCCACCCCCGCCACCCCTACGCCGGCGACCTCGTCCACACCGCCTTCTCCGGCACCCACCAGGACGCCATCAGCAAGGGCTTCGCCCAACACGCCCGGCACGCGGCCGAGTTGGGTGTGCCCGAGGCCGATGCGCCGTGGGCGGTGCCGTATCTGCCGATCGACCCCGCCGACCTCGGACGCAGCTACGAGGCGGTCATCCGGGTCAACAGCCAGTCCGGCAAGGGCGGCATCGCCCACCTCCTCCAGGCGCACTACGGACTCGACCTGCCGAAGGACCTGCGCCCGGACTTCTCCCGCACCGTGCAGCGGGCGACGGACGGCAGCGGACGGGAGGCCACCCCGAAGGACCTCTGGGAGCTGTTCCGCCGCACCTATCTCGATCCGGGCGTGGACGGGCCGCTGACCCTGGACTCCTGGACCGCCACCGAGCCGGCACCGGGAGCGCACCGCGTCCGCTGCACCCTGGGCACGACCGGCGGCCGGGACGCCGCGGACGCCGTCTCCCGGCCGTACGAAGGCAGCGGCAACGGCCCGCTCGCCGCGTTCACCGACGCACTGGCCGCCGCCGGGCACCCCGTCGACATCGTCGGCTACACCGAACACGCCACCGCCGCCGGACCGGACAGCGCCGCCATCGCCTACGTCCAGTGCCGCATCGGCGCGGCCACTTACTGGGGCGCGGGCCAGGACACCTCCGTGCTGACGGCGTCCCTGCGGGCCGTCCTGGCGGCCGTCAACCGCCGCATCCTGTCCGCACCGGCCCCCGGGGCGTAGGCCGGCGGGCGACGGGGCAGACCGGCAGGCGGGTGCACCGGAACCCGGTGCACCCGCAGGCGGGCGAGCGGACAGGAGACACCGTGGCAGCGGACCTCGGCATCGGCGTCATCGGACTCGGCCTGCGCCGTAATCTGGCGGACGCCGCCCACCGGCCCGGCCGGGGCTGCGCCGTCATCGCCGTCGCCGACCTCGACCCCGGCGTCCGCCGCCGTGCAGCCGCCCGCTTCGGCGCCCGCCTCGCCACCGGCGACCACCGCCAACTCCTCGCCGACGACCGGCTCGACGCGGTCATCGTCGCCACTCCCGACGACACCCATGAGCGCATCGCCTGCGACGCACTGGAAGCGGGCCGCCCGGTCTACGTCGAAAAGCCGCTCGGCATCACCGCCGAGAGCTGCGACACCATCCTGCGCACCGCCCGGCGGACCGGCACCCGCCTCTACGTCGGCCACAACATGCGGCACATGGGCGTGGTCCGGCTGATGCACCGTCTGATCGCCCGCGGCGACATCGGCGAGCCCAAGACGGTGTGGACCCGTCACTTCGTCTCGTACGGCGGCGACTTCTACTTCAAGGACTGGCACGCCGACCGCCGCCGCACCACCGGCCTGCTGCTCCAGAAGGCCGCCCACGACATCGACGTGATCCATCTGCTCGCCGGCGGCTACACCCGCCGCGTCAACGCCCTCGGCGACCTCCTCGTCTACGGCGACCTGCCGCGCCGCGCCCCCGGCACCCCGCGCCCGGACGGCTGGCTGCGGGAGTACGAATGGCCGCCGACCGCCCGCCGGGATCTGCACCACGTGGTGGACGTCGAGGACGCCTCCGTGATGAACATGCAGCTCGACAACGGGGTGATCGCCGCCTACCAGCAGTGCCACTTCACCCCCGATTACTGGCGCAACCACACCGTCATCGGCACCGAGGGGCGGCTGGAGAACTTCGGCGACGGTCCCGGCGACATCGTGCGGGTGTGGAACACCGGGCCCACCGGCTACCGCCCCGAGGGCGACGTCACCCACCGGGTGCCCGAGGCCGGCGGATCGCACGGCGGTGCCGACGCCCGGATCATCGACGAGTTCCTGCGCTTCGTCCGCGACGGCGGCGCCACGGACACCTCACCGGTCTCCGCCCGGATGAGCGTCGCCGCGGGCGAGGCGGCCACCCGCTCACTGCGCTCCGGCGGCGTCCCCTACGAGGTACCGCCGCTCGACGACGAGCTGCGGGGATACTTCGAGCGCGGCCAGGAGCCCCGGCCGCGGCACGGTCGATGACCGTTGCCCGTCCACACCCGAGGGTGGGATTTCGGTCGTCTGCGGCCCACCGGCCCGCCCCCGGTGCGCCCCGTCACCCTCCGCATACCACCGGCACCACCGCCCCGCCCGCGCCCCTGGGCGCCGGACGGCGGCACGCGACCGGACGGCGGGGCTCCCGGGACAGGTGGGGCAGCTGGGACCCACGGGCGGGAGGTCTGAAACGGCCGAACCTCGTAGTGCCGCGTCCGCAACCGGGAAAATTTCTGCGAGCCTGGGCGGCGCACCGGAGTTCCGGCTGGTCACAAGGCCGCCGGGGCAGCGTGATGCCGGGCGCGCGGACTCGTTAGCGGTGTGTTAGTGCCCCGTTAGCGGACCGGCAGTGCCCGGGGCCACGCTGGAAGAGCAACGGACGGACCGTACGCACCCGACTGTTACGAGGGTACCCACCTACCAGACGAGGGGGAGACTCATGTCGCTCACCACCAAGACCCTCGGCCGCGGCCGGCGCGTCGCTGCCGGATCGCTGATCGCCGTCACGGCGCTGACGCTCACCGCCTGCCAGAACGGCACGGACGCCGCGTCCCGCCCCTCGTCGGCCGCCGCGCCCGCCACCTCCACGGCGAACGGGCAGTCGGCCGGCGCCGACGCGCAGCCCACCGGGCACGGCGCCCGGCCGTCCAACGGCGCCAAGTCCTCGGGTGCCGCCGCGGGCCTGCCGAACGCCGGCCAGGCCAACCCCTCGGCCATGACGGAGTCCGACCGCTGCACCGCCAACGACATGTCGCTGCACCTGGGCCGTACCGACATCGGCGCGGGCAACATCCGCGTCCCGCTGGTGTTCACGAACAAGGGCAAGAAGACGTGCTCGCTGCGCGGCTTCCCCGGCGTCTCGCTGATCCAGCGCGACGGGTCGTCCGTCGGCAAGCCCGCCGGCCGCGAGGGCGCGGCGGGCGGAACCGTACGCCTCCGGCCCGGACAGAGCGCACACGCCCTGCTGCACACGGTCAACGAGGGCGTCTCGGACACCCCGTGCTGGAAGAACTCGCAGATCGTCTTCGTCTACCCGCCCGGCTCCAAGGAGTCGATGACCACCGGCAGCGGCGGGCTGCGGGTGTGCGGCGGCACGTTCACCGTGACGTCGCTGGAGGCCGGGTCGCTGAGCTGACCCACGCGAACCCTCGTGGGGCCGTTCCGGTGCTGGTACGTCACCGGAACGGCCCCGCTCGGCTCTCCAGGTCCCCGCTGCGGTGTTACCAAGGTGAACGGAAGCCGTCCGCTTCCGCTGCACCCCTCCCCTAGGAGGCACACCGCCATGGATGCCGCACCCGCGACCACGACCGACGCCGCCCGGCCGTCGGCCGAGGACGAGTCCCCGATCCACGTCCTCTGGATCAACGCCGGCCTGAGTTGCGACGGCGACTCGGTCGCCCTGACCGCCGCGACCCAGCCGAGCATCGAGGAAATCGCGCTCAGCGTGCTGCCAGGACTTCCCAAGATCCAGGTCCACTGGCCGCTGATCGACTTCGAAAGCGGGCCCACCCAGGGCGCGGACACCTTCATCGAGTGGTTCTTCAAGGGCGAACGCGGTGAGATCGACCCGTTCGTGCTGGTCGTCGAGGGGTCCATCCCCAACGAGTCGATCAAGCCGGAGGGCTACTGGTGCGGTTTCGGCGACAACCCCGAAACCGGCCAGCCGATGACCACCAGCGAATGGATCGACCGGCTGGCCCCCAAAGCGCTCGCCGTCGTCGCCATCGGCACCTGCGCCACCTACGGCGGCATCCACGCCATGGCCGGCAATCCGACCGGCGCCATGGGCGTGCCCGACTACCTGGGCTGGGACTGGAAGTCCAAGGCCGGCATCCCGATCGTGTGCGTACCGGGCTGCCCGATCAAGCCCGACAACTTCTCCGAGACACTGGTCTACCTGCTCTACCAGGCGGCCGGCGCGGCACCGATGATCCCGCTGGACGAGCAGCTGCGGCCCACCTGGCTGTTCGGCGAGACCGTGCACGAGGGCTGCGACCGGGCCGGGTACTACGAGCAGGGTCAGTTCGCGACCACCTACGACTCGCCCAAGTGCCTGGTGAAGCTCGGATGCTGGGGCCCCGTGGTCAAATGCAATGTGCCCAAGCGGGGCTGGATGGACGGCATCGGCGGCTGCCCCAACGTCGGCGGGGTCTGCATCGCCTGCACCATGCCCGGCTTCCCCGACAAGTTCATGCCGTTCATGGACGAGCCGCCCGGCGCCAAGCTCTCCAGCACCACCAGCCTCGCGTACGGCACCGTCGTCCGCCGGCTCCGCGGCATCACGGCCAGGACCGTGGACCACGAACCGAAGTGGCGGCACCGCGGCGAGAAGTTGACCACCGGCTATCGGCGACCGTGGTGACCGCTTGCGGCCCGGCCGCCCCGGCGGTCGGCGCCGCGTCGGCGATCCGCTGAACACACCTGCCGGACACCACGTCGGACACCACGTCAGACCCCACCTCTCGCGCGCAAGAAGGGCACGGCACACACCATGGCAGCGAAGACCAAGACGGCCGGTGACGGCAGCGGTCTGACGGAGATGTCCTGGGATCCGATCACCCGGATCGTGGGCAGCCTCGGCATCCACACGAAGATCGACTTCAAGCAGAAGCGGGTCGCGGAGTGCTACAGCACCTCGTCCGTCTTCCGCGGCTACAGCGTCTTCATGCGCGGCAAGGACCCGCGCGACGCCCACTTCATCACCAGCCGGATCTGCGGCATCTGCGGCGACAACCACGCCACGTGCTCGGTCTACACGCAGAACATGGCCTACGGGGTCAAGCCGCCGCACCTCGGCGAGTGGATCATCAACCTCGGCGAGTCCGCGGAGTACATGTTCGACCACAACATCTTCCAGGAGAACCTGGTCGGGGTCGACTACTGCGAGAAGATGGTCCGCGAGACCAACCCGGGCGTCTGGGAGCTCGCCCAGCGCACCGAGGCCCCGCACGCCGGCGAGCACGGCTACCGCACCATCGCCGACATCATGACCTCCCTCAACCCCATCGAGGGCGAGTTCTACCGCGAGGCGCTCCAGGTCAGCCGCTACACCCGGGAGATGTTCTGCCTGATGGAGGGCCGCCATGTGCACCCCTCCACGCTCTACCCGGGCGGCGTCGGCACCGTGGCCAGCGTCCAGCTCTTCACCGACTACCTGAGCCGGCTGATGCGCTACGTGGAGTTCATGAAGCGCGTGGTGCCGCTCCATGACGACCTGTTCGACTTCTTCTACGAGGCGCTGCCCGGCTACGAGGAGGTCGGCCGGCGGCGGGTGCTGCTCGGCTGCTGGGGTGCGCTCAACGACCCCGAGCACTGCGACTTCACCTACCGCAACATGACGGACTGGGGCCGGAAGATGTTCGTCACCCCGGGCATCATCGTCGACGGCAAGCTGGTCACCAACGACCTCACCCAGATCAACCTCGGTATCCGGATCCTGCTCGGCAGCTCCTACTACCAGGACTGGGAAGGCCAGGAGCAGTTCGTCACCCACGACCCGCTCGGCAACCCCATCGACCCGCGCCACCCCTGGAACCAGCACACCATCCCCGCCCCGCAGAAGCGGGACTTCAACGACAAGTACAGCTGGGTGATGTCGCCGCGCTGGTTCGACGGCAAGGAGCACCTGGCGCTGGACACCGGCGGCGGCCCGATCGCCCGCCTGTGGTCCACCGCGCTGTCCGGGCTCGTCGACACCCCGTACGTCAAGGCCACCGGCAGCAGCGTCGTCATCGACCTGCCGCGCAGCATGACCCGGCCCGAGACCCGCTTCGAGTGGAAGATCCCGAAGTGGAGCAACGCGCTGGAGCGCAACCGCGCCCGCACCTACTTCCAGGCGTACGCGGCGGCCATGGCGCTGCACTTCGCCGAACAGGGGCTGGACGAGGTGCGCGCCGGACGCACCCAGACCTGGGAGAAGTTCGAGGTCCCCGACGAGTCCATCGGCTGCGGCTTCACCGAGGCGGTGCGCGGCGTCCTCTCGCACCACATGGTCATCCGGGACGGCAAGATCGCCAACTACCACCCGTATCCGCCGACCCCGTGGAACGCCAGCACCCGCGACACCTACGGCACCCCGGGCCCCTACGAGGACGCGGTGCAGAACACCCCGATCTTCGAGGAGAACTCCCCGGAGAACTTCAAGGGCATCGACATCATGCGGACGGTGCGCAGCTTCGACCCGTGCCTGCCCTGCGGCGTCCACATGTACGTCGGCAACGGCCGCTCCGTGCAGAGCATGCATGTGCCCACCGGGCTGAGCGGACTGGCCGGATGACCGCCCCGGCCGCCGCGCCGTCCGCCGAGCTGACGGGCCGCCGGGTCGAGGAAGTACTGGACCGCCTCACCGCACAGGGCGACGGCGGATCGGTCGCAGCCGCCGAGGAACTCGTCCGCGCGCTGATGGACTTCTACGGCGCCGGGCTCACCCGGATCATGCACCTGGTGGAGCGGCGCACCGGCGAGGGCGGGCCGCGCGCCGCGCTGCTGGCCGACGAACTGGTCAGCAGCCTGCTGGTGCTGCACGATCTGCACCCGGAGGACGTCACCACCCGTATCGGCCGGGCGCTGGAGAGCGTACGGCGGCAGGTCGCGGCCGAGGTGGCGGAGTTCGACGCGGACACCGGCGCACTGCGGCTGCGGACCGCCGGGTCCGGCGGCTGCGGCTGCCCGAGCAGCGCGGCGGGCGACCGTGAGGCGGTGGCGGCGGCGCTGTCGTGCTTCGCGCCCGAGGTGACCTCGATCGTGTGGGAGGCGCAGGACCGCACGCCGGAGCCGGCCCTGGTGCAGATCTCCCGCCGCCCGCCGACCGCCGCCGCGGCGCCGTGAGCGCCCCGCAAACCGCCGCGCACCGCGGGCTGCGGCGGTTCCGCGCCCCGGCGCCCCCGCCGCCCGAACGCTGCGAACTGTGCGGTGCCGAACTGACCGGCCGGCACCGCCACTTGGTCGACACCACCAACCGCGCGCTGGCCTGCGCCTGCATCCCCTGCGCACTGCTCTTCCAGCGGCCCGGCGCCGGCGGGGGACAGTTCCGCACCGTCCCGGACCGCTATCTCACCGACCCCGCGCACCGCCTCGACGACGCGGCCTGGGACGGGCTCCAGATCCCCGTCGGCGTCGCGTTCTTCCTCCGCAACGCCGCGCTGGACAGGCTGGTCGCGCTCTACCCCAGCCCGGCCGGCGCCACCGAGAGCGAACTCGACCCGGCGCGCTGGCAGACCGTGCTGGACGCCAGCGACCTGGCCGGGCTCCTCGAACCGGATGTGGAGGCCCTGCTGCTGCGCCGCACCGAGGACCGCATCGACTGCTTCCTGGTCCCGGTCGACATCTGCTACGAACTCGTCGGCCGGATGCGGATGTTGTGGCAGGGCTTCGACGGCGGTGCCGAGGCGCGCGCGGCGCTCACCGAGTTCTTCCACGACGTCGCCGGCCGGGCCCGGGAGCTGCCCGAGGAGGACCGGCGGCCGTGAGCGAGCTGTCCTTCACCTGCCTCGGCGTCCGCGCCGACCGCTACGCCGCCGCGCCCACCCTCCTCTTCCGGCTGCGGATCAGCACACCGGGACCGGATCGGGTGCACGCCATCGCACTGCGCTGCCAGCTCCGGATCGAGCCGGCCCGGCGCGACTACGGCCCCGAGGAGGCCGCCGCGCTGGCCGACCTCTTCGGCGAGCGGGCGCGCTGGGGCAGCACCCTCAAACCCCTCCAGTTCGCCCAGGTCTCCCTCGTCGTGCCGGGCTTCACCGGCGAGACGGAGGTGGATCTGCCGGTGCCCTGCACCTACGACCTGGAGGTCGCCGCCGGGCGCTACTTCCACGCGCTGCGGGACGGCGAGGTGCCGCTGCTGCTGCTGTTCTCCGGCACGGTGTTCGCCGGTGCGGGCGGCTTCCGGGTGATCCCGGTGCCCTGGCACAAGGAGGCGGTCTGCCGGATGCCGGTGGCCGTCTGGCAGGAGATGACCGATACCCACTTCCCCGGCGGCGGCTGGCTGCGGCTGCCGCGGGAGACCCTGGACGCGCTGCTCGCCTTCCGTTCCCGGCACGCACTGCCGTCCTGGGAAGCCACCGTTGAGGCGCTGCTGGCTCGTGCGGACGAGACCGGGCCGCGCGCCCGGCTCTTCCCCGGAGCCGTTGCCCGCCCCGTAACCGAGAGGACCGAGTCGTGACGACCCACGTGCCGAACGATGCGCTGGGCGAGCGGTTCGCCGCCGTCCGGCAGGTTGCCGACGCCGTGCTGTTCGAAGGCTATGTGCTCTACCCCTACCGGGCGTCCGCCGCCAAGAACCGGCTGCGCTGGCAGTTCGGCGTGCTGGTGCCGCCCGGCTGGGGCGCGGACCGCGCCGAGCACTCCCACCAGCGCACCGAATGCCTGATGGAGCCCCACTCCGGCGCCCGGCTCCGCGCCGAGCTCAGGTTTCTGCGCGCCCAGCGCCGTACCGTCCAACGCATGTGCCCGGACGGGGAGTTCCAGACCGTACCGGAACTGGAACTGCCCGACCGGGTGCTGGTCCCGTGGGACGAGGGCGTCGAGGAGCGCTGCCCGCTCGACGTGGCGGTCGCCGAGCTCACCGGGGACGGCGTCACCGTCCCGTTGACCTGGCCCGCCGGCGAGGACACCGAGCCGGTGCACGATGCGGACGGGCGGCTGATCGGCCGGCTGGTGCGCCGCCGCGGGGAGGTCAGCGGCCGGCTGCGGCTGACCGCGAGCGAGATCGACGGACCGTACGCGGCGCTGCGGCTGACCGTGACCGTGGAGAACACCAGCGACTGGGCACCGGAGCAGGCGGCGGCCGACCGGGAGGCGGCGCTGCCGCGTTCGCTGGTCGCGGCGCATCTGCTGCTCGGCCTGAGCGGCGGCCGGTTCCTGTCCCTGACCGACCCGCCCGAGTGGGCCAAGGGCGCGGTCGCCGACTGCCGCAACGAAAACACCTGGCCGGTGCTCGCCGGTCCGGACGGCAGCGCCGACGTCGTCCTATCGTCCCCGATCATCCTGGAGGACCACCCGGCCATCGCCCCCGAGAGCCCCGGTGCGCTCTACGACGCCCTGGAGATCGACGAGATCCTCACCCTGCGCACGGCGGCCCTCACCGACCAGGAGAAGCGCGAGGCCCGCGGCACCGACCCCCGGGCGGCCGAGGTCATCCACCTCGCCGACACCGTGCCGCCGGAGGTGCTGGACCGGCTGCACGGCGCCGTACGGTCACTGCGCGAGGCCACCGGACCGGACACGGCGCGGGCGGCGACCGGCACCGACGCCCCCTGGTGGGACCCCGGCAGCGACCGCTCGGTGGATCCCGAGCGCGACCGGATCGTCATCGACGGCCGGTCGGTCGGCGCCGGAAGCCGGGTGCAGCTGCGCCCCGGCAAGCGCCGTACCGACGCCCAGGACCTGTTCCTCCACGGGTGCAGCGCACAGGTCGAGGCCGTCCTGCACGACGTGGACGGCGGGGTGCACCTCGCGGTGACCGTGGACGGCGACCCGGGCGCCGACATCCGGCGCGAGCAGGGCCGCTTCCTGTACTTCCAGCCCGACGAACTCGCGCCTTTGGAGGAGGTGTGAACGGCGACGCGCCCCGCACCGGCAGGACGCTGATCGCGGGCGTCGGCAACATCTTCCTCGGCGACGACGGCTTCGGCGTCGAGGCGGTCCGGGCGCTCGGCGAACACCCCCTGCCCGAAGGCGTCGAGGTCGTCGACGCCGGCGTGCGGGGCGTGCATCTGGCCTACCGGATGCTGGACGGCTACGAGACGGTGCTGCTGGTCGACGCCTCCGCGCGCGGCGGCGAACCCGGCTCGCTCTACCTCCTCGACGCCTCCGACCCCGCCGACGGACAGGGGCCGGGAAGCACGCCCCTAGACGGGCACCACATGACGCCGGACGCGGTGCTGGCGCTGCTCGGCACGCTCAGCGCCGGTACCGGCGGCCGGCGCCCGGAGCGCGTCCTGGTCGTCGGCTGCGAACCGGCCGACACCGCGGAAGGCATCGGGCTCAGCGAACCGGTCGCCGCCGCCGTCGACGAGGCCGTACGGATCGTCCTGAAGCTGGTCGGCGCGGACCGGCCGGCCCCGGCCACCACCACTGAGAGGAACACGACACCATGCTGAAGCTGGCCCTCGGCGGCGTGCTCGCCGCCGCCCTCGCGCTCGCCCTGCGCAACCTGCCCGACCTCAAGCGCTATCTGCGCATGCGCACCATGTGACGCCTGGCGGCGCGGGCCGCTGCACCGAACGGTGTACGCCACCGCGCCGCCCCGGCGAGGCACCCCAAAGGCCCCGGGGCGGCGCCGTCTAATGAAGCCAGCGGCAACCGGTCGTCACACCAGAGAGAGACGGACCGATGCACGAGATGTCCATCGCGCTGGCGGTCGTGGACCAGGTCGAGAGCGCTGCCCGGCCCGACGGGGCGACGGGGGTCAGCAGCGTCCGGCTGGAGATCGGCGAACTCGCCGGAGTGGTCCCCGACGCACTTGCCTTCTCCTTCCAACTCGCTTGCGAGGGAACGGTGTTGGCGGGTGCGGAACTCATCACCGAAGCGGTCGTGGCGCGCGCCCGCTGCATCCCGTGCGCGGAGAGCTGGCCGGTGGGCATGCCGCCGCGACTGAGCTGCCCCGGGTGCGGCGGAGCGTCCGTGGAGCTGCTGTCGGGCCGTGAACTGCGGATCGCCGGCGTCAGCTGGCACGACGCCCAGGTACCCACACCGACGCACGAGGAGCGCTGATCCCATGTGCCGTGTCATCGACCTCCAGCAGGCCGTGCTCGCCAAGAACGACGCCTGCGCCCACACCCTGCGCGAGGACCTGGCGGCCCGCGGCACCGCGGTCGTCAACCTGCTCTCCAGCCCCGGCAGCGGCAAGACCGCCCTCCTGGAGCGGGAGCTCACGCTGGCCCGCAGCCGCGGAGTGCCGGTCGCCGCACTCACCGCCGACCTGGCCACCGAGAACGACGCCGTCCGGCTGGCCCGCTCCGGAGTGCCCGTCAAACAGGTGCTCACCGACGGGCTGTGCCACCTCGAAGCCGAGATGCTCGGCGGGCACCTGGACGGCTGGCTGCCCTCGGACACCCGGCTGCTGTTCGTCGAGAACGTCGGCAACCTGGTCTGCCCCGCCTCCTACGACCTGGGGGAGACGCTGCGCATCGTGCTGGCGTCGGTGACCGAGGGCGAGGACAAGCCGCTGAAGTACCCCACGGCCTTCGGGCTGGCCCACCTGGTGGTGGTCACCAAGACCGATATCGCCCGGGCGGTCGGCTTCGACGAGGCGGCGTTCCGCGCCAACGTGGAGCGGGTCAACCCCGGCGTCGAGGTCGTGCTCACCTCGGTGCGCGGCGGCGAGGGCGACGGGGTGCTGCTCGACCGGGCGTTGGCGGCACGGGACGGCGGGCCGGTCCACATCCCGGTCATGACCCGGCAGTCGCACCATGTGCACGACGTCGGGCACCGCCATCCGCACGACCGCGGCACGGCCGACCGCGTCGCCGACTCCGGAGCGGTGGGGTCGAGCCGCTCATGACCACAGGGCAGCCCGGTGCAGTCACCGCTCCCCGAACGCTCGAACCCTCCTCCGAGCTTTCGACCCCGATCGAGCGGGGAGGATTTCCGTGCGTCGGGGAGGGCCCCCTCGCCGGAGGGGCCTGCACCGCGCGCCCTGTTGAGGCCACCGCGCCGCCCGCCGCCCGCCGCCGGATCGTCGTCCGCGGCATCGTCCAGGGCGTCGGGTTCCGTCCGTTCGTCCATGCTCTGGCCACCGAACTGGGGCTGACCGGCCATGTCACCAACACCGGCGAGGGCGTGGTCGCCGAGGTCGAGGGCGCGGCCGGCGCGCTGCTCCGCTTCGGCGAGCGGATCCGCGGCGAGGCGCCGCCGCTGGCCGTCGTGGAGGCCGTGGAGGGCGAGGACATCGCCGCCACCGGGGACACCGGCTTCAGCATCCTCCCGTCCCACAGCCACGGCCCCGCCCGCACCCTGGTCGCCCCGGACGCCGCCACCTGCGACGCCTGCCTGGCCGAGCTGACCGATCCGGCCGACCGCCGCCACCGGCACCCCTTCCTCACCTGTACGCACTGCGGGCCGCGCTTCACCATCGTCCGCGCCCTGCCCTACGACCGCGCGCAGACGACCATGGGCCGCTTCCCCCTGTGCCCGCGCTGCGCGGGCGAGTACGCCGATCCGGCCGACCGGCGGTTCCACGCCCAGCCGATCGCCTGCCACGACTGCGGACCCCGGCTCCGGCTGCTGGCCGCCGACCCGGACGATCCCGCCGGTACCCCGTGCCCGGTGCCGGGGGATCCGGTCGCCGCCACCCGGCGGCTGCTCGCCGAGGGCGCGATCGTGGCGGTCAAGGGGCTCGGCGGCTATCACCTGGTGTGCGATGCCGGTGACGCCGCCGCCGTCGCGCTGCTGCGGCGGCGCAAGGCCCGCGGCGACAAGCCGTTTGCCCTGATGGCGCGTCACATCACGGACGTGGAAGGGATGGTGGTGGTCGGCGAGGCCGAACGGGCGTTGCTCACCGGGCCCGTTCGGCCCATCGTGCTGCTGCGGCGGCGGGACCGGGCGGCACCCGGTGCGCCGGTGCCGGCGGACGCCGTCGCGCCGGGCAGTCCCGATCTGGGGGTGATGCTGCCGTACACGCCGCTGCACCACCTGCTGTTCGGGCTGCCGGGCGACCCCCCGGGGCCCCGGCTGCTGGTGATGACGAGCGGGAACGTCGCGGGCGAACCGATCGTCACGGACGACGCCGAGGCGCTGGAGCGGCTGGCGCACCTGGCGGACGCCTGGCTCGGCCACGACCGGGCGATCCAGGTCCCGTGCGATGACTCGGTGGTCCGGATCAGCGACGGGGAGCCGCTGTACGTCCGGCGCTCGCGCGGCTGTGCGCCGTATCCGATCGCCCTCCCCGTTCCCGTACGGCCCGCGCTGGCGACCGGCGGCGACCTCAAGAACGTGCTCTGCCTGGGCGAGGGGCGGCGCGCCTGGCTGTCCGCGCACATCGGCGACATGGACGACCTCGCGACCCAGTCGGCGTTCGAGCGAGCCGGGGCGCACCTGGAGACGATCACCGGGGTGCGCCCGCGGCTGCTCGCCACCGACCGCCACCCCGGCTACCGCACCGGCCAGTGGGCCCGCCGCCACACCGGCGGCCGGCCGCTGGTCCGGGTCCAGCACCACCATGCGCATATCGCCGCCGCCATGGCCGAACACGGTCTGGACGGCCGCCGCCCGGTGATCGGCGTCGCCTTCGACGGCACCGGCTACGGCGACGACGGCGCGATCTGGGGCGGTGAGGTGCTGCTCGCCGACTATGCCGGATACCGCCGCTTCGGCCAGCTCGGCTATGTCCCGCTGCCCGGCGGCGACACCTCCGTACGCCGCCCCTACCGGATGGCACTGGCCCATCTGCACGCCGCCAAGATTCCCTGGGACGACCAGCTGCCCCCGGTGGGTGCCTGCCCGCCGGACGAACGGCGGCTGCTGGCACGCCAGCTGGAGCGCGACCTGAACTGCGTGCCCACCTCCAGCATGGGCCGCCTCTTCGACGCGGTCTCCTCGCTGGCCGGGATCTGCCACCACGCCGGATACGAGGCCCAGGCCGCCATCGCGCTGGAGGCCGCCGCGCTGGCCGCCGGCGAGGACCGGGGGCCCGGCTACACCTTCGCGCTGCGCGCCGGGGCCGGGACCGGCGGCGCCGATCTCGTCGCCGACCCGGCACCGGTCCTCACCGCCGTCGTGGCGGACGTCCGCGCCGGCACCGGCCGGGCGGTGATCGCGGCCCGCTTCCATACCGCGGTCGCCGGACTCGTCCGGCGCTGCTGTGCCGTGGCCCGGGAGCGCACCGGACTGGGGACCGTCGCGCTGACCGGCGGGGTGTTCGCCAACACCCTGCTGGCCGAGACCGCCGCCGGGCTGCTGCGGCAGGACGGCTTCACCGCGCTGCGGCACCGCCAAGTACCGCCGAACGACGGCGGGTTGGCGCTCGGGCAACTGCTCGTCGCGGCCCGGAAGCGCGGCTCGTGACCCATATGTACCCGCTTGTGTACCCGCATGACGAGGAGGACCCATGTGCCTGGCGGTGCCCGGCAAGGTGATGGAGATCGAGGAACGGGACGGCACCCGGATGGCCACCGTCGACTTCGGCGGGGTGGTCAAGGAGGTGTGCCTGGAGTACGTACCGGATCTGGCGGTGGGTGAGTACGCGATCGTCCACGTGGGCTTCGCGCTCCAGCGGCTGGACGAGGAGTCGGCCCGGAGGACCCTGGCGCTCTTCGAGGAACTCGGCCTGCTCCAGGAGGAGTTCGGCGACCCGTGGGAAGCGGCGGCGGAAGCGGGCCAGGAGGCGGGGCAGTGAAGTACATCGACGAATTCCAGAACCCGGAGCTGGCCCGGCGACTGTTCGACGAGATCCGCGCCACGGTCACCCGGCCGTGGGCCCTGATGGAGGTGTGCGGCGGTCAGACGCACACCATCATCCGGCACGGTATCGACCAACTCCTTCCCGATGAGGTCGAGTTGATCCACGGTCCGGGGTGTCCGGTGTGCGTGACGCCGCTGGAGGTCATCGACAAGGCGCTGGAGATCGCCGCCCGCCCGGACGTGATCTTCTGCTCCTTCGGCGACATGCTGCGCGTACCGGGCAGCGACCGCGACCTGTTCCAGGTGCGCAGCGAGGGCGGCGACGTCCGGGTCGTCTACTCCCCGCTCGACGCGCTGAAGATCGCCCAGCAGAACCCGCACCGCGAGGTGGTGTTCTTCGGCATCGGCTTCGAAACCACCGCCCCGCCCAACGCCATGACGGTATATCAGGCCCGCAAGCTGGGCATCCCCAACTTCAGTCTGCTGGTCTCCCATGTCCGCGTGCCGCCCGCCATCGAGGCGATCATGACCTCGCCGAGCTGCCGCGTCCAGGCGTTCCTGGCCGCCGGACACGTGTGCAGCGTGATGGGCATGGGGGAGTACCCCGAGCTGGCCGAGCGCTTCAAGGTGCCCATCGTCGTCACCGGGTTCGAACCGCTCGACATCCTGGAGGGCATCCGGCGCACCGTCCGCCAGCTGGAGCGCGGCGAACACACCGTCGACAACGCCTATCCGCGGGCCGTCCGGCCGGAGGGCAACCCGGCGGCGCAGGCCATGCTGGCGGATGTCTTCGAGGTCACCGACCGGGCCTGGCGCGGCATCGGCACCATCCCCGCCAGCGGCTGGCGGCTGTCCGAGCGCTACCGCGACTACGACGCCGAACACCGCTTCTCCGTCGACGGCATCACCACCCGCGAGCCCGCAGCCTGCCGCAGCGGCGAAGTCCTGCAAGGGCTGATCAAGCCGAACGAGTGCCCGTCGTTCGGCACCACCTGCACCCCGCGCACCCCGCTCGGCGCCACCATGGTCTCCAGCGAGGGGGCCTGCGCGGCCTACTACCTCTACCGCCGACTCGGCGTCACGGCCACCCCGCTGGAGGCGAGCCCCGTTGTCTGACACCACCTCCCAGAGCCCCCGCCACCTGCCCACCGTCGACATCTCCGGCTGGACCTGCCCGACCCCGCTGCGCGAGACCCCCCGCGTCGTCATGGGGCACGGCGGGGGCGGCGCACTCTCCGCCGAACTCGTCCAGCAGATCTTCGCTCCGGCCTTCGGGGGTGAACTCCTCGCCCAGCTCGGCGATTCCGCGGTGTTCTCCCTGGGCGGTCTGCGGCTCGCCTTCTCCACCGACTCCTATGTCGTCCGGCCGCTGTTCTTCCCCGGCGGCAGCATCGGCGACCTGGCCGTCAACGGCACCGTCAACGACCTGGCGATGAGCGGTGCCCGGGCCGCCTACCTCTCCTGCGGGTTCATCCTGGAGGAGGGCGTCGAGATGCCGGTGGTCGCCGGGGTCGCCGACGCCATGGGCGCCGCCGCGCGGGCCGCCGGAGTGGAGGTGGCGGCCGGTGACACCAAGGTCGTCGAGGCCGGCCACGGCGACGGGGTCTACCTGAACACCGCGGGCATCGGGCTGATCCCGCCGGGCGTCGATCTGCGTCCGCAGCGGGTGGTCCCCGGCGACGTGGTGATCGTCAGCGGCGACATCGGCGTCCACGGCGTGGCCATCATGAGCGTCCGCGAGGGCCTGGAGTTCGGCGTGGAGATCGAGAGCGACTGCGCCGCGCTCGGCGGCCTCGTCCAGGCGATGCTCGCCGTCACCCCCGATCTGCACGTGCTGCGAGATCCCACCCGCGGTGGACTGGCCGCCGCGCTCAACGAGATCGCCACCGCCTCCGCCACCGGCGTCGTCATCAACGAGCGCGCCATCCCCGTCCCGCCCGCCGTCGCCAACGCCTGCGCCATCCTCGGCCTCGACCCGATGTACGTCGCCAACGAGGGCAAGCTGGTGGCCTTCGTGCCCCGCGAGCACGCCGACGCCGTCCTGGACGCGATGCGCGCGCACCCCCTGGGCGCCGGGGCCGCGGTGATCGGCGAGGCGGTCGCGGCGCACCCCGGGATGGTGGTGGCCCGCACCCTGCTGGGCGGTACGCGCGTGGTCGACCTGCCGCTGGGGGAGCAGCTGCCGCGGATCTGCTGACCGGGGCCGGGGACTCACCCGCTGACCTCGTCGCCCACGGCGGCTACGGTGTCGGGCCATGGGGCGCTCGACGATCGCGATGCACCATGTGCGGGCCGCGCTGGGCGGGGCGCGGCGGCTCGGCATCGACACCGTGCCGCTGCTCCAGAGCGCGCGGATCCCGCCGCTGCTGCTCGGCGACGACCGGGCGCGGGTCACCGGGGAGCAGTTCGCCCGTCTGATCCGGGCCCTGCACCTCGCCACCGACGACGAGTTCCTCGGCCTGGGCCCGGTCCGCAGCCGCCGCGGCACCTTCGCGATGATGTGCCACGCCTGCCTGGGCTGCCCGGACCTGGGGTCGGCCCTGGAGCGGGCCGCGCGCTTCTACGCGCTGTTCCCCGGCGGTCCGGTGATGTCCGTCGACGGCGGCGCCGCCTCCGGCACCGCGGTCTTCTCCGTACGCAGCGATCTGCGCCCGTACGACGACGCCGACTTCCTCGCCGAGTGCGTACTGATCATCTTCCACCGGCTCTCCAGCTGGCTGATCGGGCGCCGCATCCCGTTGCGCTGGGCCCGGTTCGCGTATCCGGCGCCCGCCCATGCCGGCGAGTACGGCCTGCTCTTCGGATGCCCGGTCCGCTTCGGCGCCGAGCGCACCGCGGCCGGCTGGGACGCGCGCTGGCTGGCCGCGCCCGTGGTGCGTGACGAGGCCGCGCTGACCGCGATGCTGCGGCGGGCGCCGGCGGATCTGCTGGGCCGGCGGGAATACGGCACCACCGTGGCCGAGCAGGTGCGGCGCACCCTCGCACGGGCGCTGCGGACCGAGGCGCCCGCGCGGCTCCCGGAGGCCGCGGAGGTGGCGGCGCGGCTCGCCCTCAGCCCGGCGACCCTGCGGCGCCGGCTCCAGGCCGAGGGCACGTCGTACCGGCGGATCAAGGACGCGGTCCGCCGGGACGCGGCGATCACCTCACTGGCCGCCGGGCGGGAGCCGATCGCCGAACTGGCGGCGCGTATCGGCTTCTCCGAGGACACCGCCTTCCACCGCGCCTTCCGCCGCTGGACGGGCACCACACCGGGCGCCTACCGACTGCACGGCGACGGTGCGGATCCCGGCGGAGGCCCGCCGCCTGCGACGCACGGTCAGCAAAGCTGAGCGTTCCGGTCAGCTCCCTCCTTACCCGCGAGTCACTACGGTCGGCCCAACCACCCCAGCACTCAGGTCAGTTGGGAGAGCCGTATGCACCTTCGCTCCGGACTACCGATCACCGCCACCGCCCTTGCCCTGCTGCTCGGCCTCCCCGGCGCGGGCGCCGCGACGGCACAGCAGCCCGCGCCCGCGGACGGCCGCCCCGGCGACATCGTGACCGCCGCCCCCACCTCGTTCCACCCGCTGCCAGGTCAACCGACCCGCACCCGCGCCTGGCACCTCACCTACCGCTCCACCACCGCCAAGGGCGCCCCCAACACCGTCTCCGGCACCGTCATCGTCCCCTACGACGGCAGGAAGGGCCCGCGCCCGCTCATCACCTACGCCGTCGGCACCGTCGGACTCGCCGACTCCTGCGCCCCCTCGGCCGGCTTCCCCAAGGGCACCACGATGGAGGCCAACCTCATCCAGCAGCTCACCCGGCGCGGCTGGGCGGTCGCGGTCACCGACTACGAAGGGCTCGGCACCCCCGGCGACCACACCTACACCGTGGGCCGCGCCGAGGGCCAGGCCGTCCTGGACGCGGCCCGCGCCGCCGAACGGCTCCCCGGGGCCGGTGCCGCCGGGGTCACCGAGGACTCCCCGGTCGGCATCATGGGCTACTCCCAGGGCGGCCAGGCCAGCAGCTGGGCGGCCGAACTGCACCGCTCCTACGCGCCCGAGCTCAAGGTCAAGGGCACCGCGACCGGCGGCGTACCGGCCGATCTGCTCAAGGTCGCGGACGCCGACAACGGCACCATCGGCGCCGGACTGATCCTGATGGCCGCCATCGGCCAGAACGCCGCCTTCCCGGAACTCCACCTGGACAGCTACCTCAACGCCGAGGGCCGGCACCTCGTCGACTTCCTGCGCACCAACTGCGTCGCCGCCGACGTCGCCGCCGGCCTCTTCAAGAAGATCTCCGACGTGACCGTCAGGAACCCGCTGTACGAACCGGACTGGCAGGCGCGGCTACGGGAATCCGCCCTCGGCACGCGCCGGCCGGACGCGCCCGTGTACCTCTACCACGGGACCGCCGACGAACTGATCCCGTACGCCGTGGGCAAGCAGCTGCGGGCCGACTGGTGCGCCAAGGGCGCTGATGTGCAGTGGAGTTCGATTCCCCTGGGCGAGCATGTGGCCGGCGCGATCGTGGGCTCCGTACCGGCCGCCAACTGGCTCGCCGACCGCTTCGCGGACAAACCGGCGGCCGGCAACTGCGGCTGACCGGCACCGCCGCACCCACCCCGCACGGCACGTGCCCCGGGGCACCTCGCGAACCGAGGTGCACCGGGGCGCCTTCACCGGGTGTGCGCCGCCGGCCGCCGCAGCCGTTGCGGGGCACGGGTGTCCTCCATCAACCGGGACCCGAACCAGTCGTCCCTGTCCCGTACGCCGGGCAGCACGAAGAAGTAGCCGCCGCCGTACGGGTTGATGAACCGGGCCAGCGGCTCGTGCCGCAGCCGCCGCTGCACGGCGCCGAACTGCCGCTCCAGATTCTGCTGGTAGCCGCAGAAGACCAGCCCCAGGTTCAGCAGGCCGTGCTCGTCGAACCCCTGGTCGTAGTTGTAACTCCGCCGCAGGAAACGGGACTTGTCGGACCGGCGGGTGCGCGGATTGGCCAGCCGGATATGCGAGTCGAACGGGATCTTCCTGCCGTCCGGGTCCGCGTCGTAGTCCGGCGCTTCCCTCTCGTACCGGCCGTCCAGGGGTGCGCCGCTCGCCTTGTGCCGCCCGAAGATCCTCTCCTGGCGGGACACCGGCAGCCGGTCCCAGGACTCCGTGTGGAAGCGGATCAGCCGCAGTGCCTGATAGCTGCCGCCGTCGGCCCATTCCGGCTCACCGCACGGCGGCGTCACCCAGATCAGGTCGTCCAGCTCCGTGGCCGAGCCGAGGTCCGGATTGACGATCCCGTCCTTGAAGCCGAGGAAGTTCCGCGGTGAACCCGACGGCCGCGACGGGTTGAGGAACGCGTCCATCCGCCAGCGTGGCCGCAGCATTCCGTCGGTCTCGCGGGCCAGGTCGCGCAGCACGTGCGCCACGGCGTCCGGGTGCTCCGCGCAGATCTGGAGCGACAGGTCGCCGTGACAGTGCGCCGGGTCCAGCCGGTCGTCGGGGAACGCCGGCATCGCCTTCAGATGCCGCGGCTTGTGCCCGGCGAGCCCGAACCGGTCGTCGAACAGCGATGCCCCCACACCGAAGGTGAGGGACAGCGAGTCCGGCGTGGGCCGCTCCGACGGCACCCGCTCGTCCTCCGGCTTCACCCCGGCCGCCATCACCCGGCACCGTTCGGTGAGCTTCTGGAACAGCTTGGTGAGATCCGCCCGGTCCTGGACCAGGACGTCGTAGGCGACGAACCCGGCGAACAACTGCTGCGGTGTCACGATCCCGGCCTGGTAGCGGTCGTGGAACGGTACCCGGTCCGGTGGCAGCCGCCGGCGGTCGTCCGTGGCGCCGTGCGCGGACTGCGCCACGGCCTGGGCCGACCGGCCCGCCGGCGCCGCGGCGGCCCCGCCGGCCAGCCCTGCCGAGGCCGCCACCCCTGCGAACCCCGCCGCACACCTGAGAAAGTCCCGGCGCCCGTCGTCCTGCGCCGGGCCCCGCTCTTCCCCGGCCCGCTCACATCTCATCGTCCCGCCGTCTCCACTTCGTCATCCGCTGCCGGTGTACGTGCCCATACCTGGGCGCGATCCTCGCCGCCCGCTGCGCGCGCCCCGCGACCAACACGGCCGGGACCGCAGGAATCACGCGTGGGGAGCCATCCGGCCGCCCGAACGGCGCACGCCACGCCCGTTCCCGCGCGACACCGCACGCGTCCGCTCCTAGCGTCGGCCGTGTGACCCGCCCGACCGATGTCCCGTCAGAGTTCCGGTTCCGTATCGTTCGGGGCCACGCCGAGCCCGAGGAACTCGCCGCGCTCACCGTCATCCTGTGCGCCCAGCTCGCCTGCGCCCGGTCGGTGCCGAACGACCTCCCCGACGACGGGCTCACCGAGCTCCAGCTGCGCAACCAGCGTGCCCAGTCGGCGTGCTGGGCGGGGTGCTGGACCTGCGGCTGACCGGGTCCGGGCCACCGGCTACCGGAAGTTCGCGCGCATACCGGCGGTCCCCGGGACGTACCGCGCCGCCAGCCCGGCCGCGGCCAGGAAGCCGGCCGCGCCGATGAGCACCCGGTGTGCAGCCCCGGGACGAGTCCGGCGGCGGTCAGTGTCCCGAAGACGGCGACGCCGAGGACGCTGCCCAGTTGACGGGCGGCGTTGAAGACCGCGGCGGCGGCACCGCTCCGCTCGCCGGGCGCGGCCTCCATCACGGCCGCCGTGGACGCCGGCATGGTCAGCGCGGTACCGAATCCGGCGGCGGCCATCGGGGCCACCAGGGCGAGGTACGGCGTATCGGGGGACGCGCACAGCCAGCCGGCCAGGCCCGCCGCGCCGACGGCCAGGCCCGCCACCATGGGGGGCCGCGGCCCCGTCCGGGCCGTCAGGCGCCCGCCCAGTGCGGAGCCGGCGGCCACCGGCCCGACGGCCGGCAGCAGCGCGAAGCCGGTGCGCAGTGCGCTGTAGTGGTGGATCTGCTGGAAGTACAGCGGGGCGAGGAACAGCAGCCCGTAGAAACCGGTGTTGAGCAGCACGCCGATGGCGGCGGAGGCGGAGAACGCCCGGTCGCGGAAGAGGGCGAGCGGCAGCATGGGCGCGGTCGAGCGTCGCTCCAGGAACAGGAAGGCGGCCGACCCGAGGAGGGTGACGGCGAACGCGCCGAGTACGGCGGGGTGGGTCCGGCCCACGGCGCCGGCCTCGATGCAGCCGGTGGCCAGTGCCGCCACGCTCACCGCCGCGGCGGTCTGCGCCGGGATGTCCAGACCGGTCCGGGCCGCGGCGGCGGGGGAGCGGGGCACGTACCGCAGCGTCAGCAGCAGCGCGGCGAGGCCCACGGGCAGGTTGACGAAGAACACCGAGCGCCAGCCGAGCGCGGTGACCAGCACCCCGCCGAGCACCGGCCCGGCCCCGGCGCCGAGACCGGCGACCATGCCCCAGATGCCGAACGCGCGGGCGCGCGACGCCGGGTCGGGACAGGCCGCCCGCAGCAGCGCGAGGGAGGCGGGCACCAGCAGCGCGGCACCGACTCCCTGCGCCAGCCGGGCCACGACCAGTACGGCGACGGTGGGTGCGAGGGCGCACCCCGCCGAGGCGAGTGTGAACACCGCCAGCCCGGCCAGGAACACCGTCCGGGCGCCGAGCCGGTCCCCGAGTCCGCCGCAGAAGAGCAGCAGCCCGGCGAAGACCAGGGTGTAGCCGTCCACCGTCCACTGGAGCCCGGTCACCCCGGCGTGCAGCGCGCCGCCGAGTTCCGGAAGCGCCACGGTGACGACGGTGACGTCCAGGATGACCATGAAGTAGCCCAGGCAGACGGCCACCAGGGGCAGCGGCGAGATCCGGCGGGTGGCCGGACGGGTGCGGAGGGAGGGGGAGAGCGTCGGCATGCGGTCAGTGTCCTGCCGGATCGTTACGGTCCCCGGCGAAACGTTCTCCCCCTCGGGGTGCGCCTCTGGGCGAGGCGCCGGGCCGGACGCCCGCCGAGCCCGGTGCACCACCGCGCGAGGTCGTTTCGCCATCTGCCGAATCGTCTTCGGCGTACGGTCGGACCATGGATGCCCGGACCGAGACCGAGCGGGCCACCGAGGCCGACATCGCACAGGTGGCGGCGGCGATCGGTGACCCGTCCCGCGCCAAGGTGCTGTTGGCCCTCGCCGGGGGCGGTGCGCTGCCCGCCAGCGCGCTGGCCGCCGAGGCCGGGGTCGGCAACTCCACCATCAGCGGCCATCTGGCCAAGCTCCGCGACGCCCGGCTGCTGACCGTCGAACTCGACGGGCGGCACCGCTACTACCGGCTCGCCACCACCGACGTCGCCCGCGCCCTGGAGCAGCTCGCCCTCATCGCCCGCCCCCTCCCGGTGCGCTCCTTGAACGCCGACACCCGCGCCCGGGCCCTGCTGCGCGCCCGGCTCTGCTACGACCACCTGGCGGGCCGGCTCGGCGTCGCCCTGATGGGAGCACTGCTGTCGGGCGGCGTCCTCCGGGAGGAGCGGACGGGCGCGGACGCCGAGTGCACCGCCTACCTCCTGACCCCGCCCGGCCGCCGCGAACTGACCGCGTTCGGCGTCGACATGGACCGTCTGCCGCGCCGCCGCGCCTCGGTCCGCTACTGCGTGGACTGGGCCGAGCAGCGCCACCACCTGGCCGGCGCCCTCGGCGCCGCGGTCACCGCCCGGATGTTCGCCCTGGACTGGCTGCGCCGCGGCACGTACCGGCGGGTCGTCCGGCTGACCGACGCCGGGCGCGACGGCCTCGCCGCGACCTTCGGCGTCCCGCCCGACCGGCTCCGCTAGCCCGTTGCCGGCCCCTTTCGCACCGTCTCCGGCCGCGCCCTGTCGCGGACACGTCGAGTAGGGTCCTGACCAGCCGGAACAGTGAGTCGAGGAGGCCGTTTTCGTGACGGATCGTCAAGTGTCGGAGGGATCCGGCGGGAACGGCGCGCCGGAAGTACAGGCGCAGGAGCGCCGGCTGCACCGGGACCTGGGGTTCTGGGGGCTGACCGGGATCGGCTTCTCCAACATCGTCGGCTCCGGCTGGCTGTTCGCCGCCATGTACGCCGCGCAGACCGCCGGACCCGCCGCCCTGCTGTCCTGGGTGGGGGCCGGCCTGCTGTGCGGACTGGTCGCGCTGGTGATGATCGAGCTGGGCGCGTCCCGGCCGGAGGGCGGCGGTACCGTCCGCTGGCCGTTGTACGCCAGCGGCCGGCTGGTCGGCACCCTCGTCGGCTGGTCGGTGCTGCTGTCGGTCGGCGGTACCGCCGCCGAGATCAGCGCGATCATGCAGTACGCCGCGCACTACCTGCCGGGCCTCTACAACGGCCACACCCTCACCGCCTCCGGACTGGGTCTGGCCGCCGGCCTCAGCGTGCTGCTGACCGCGCTGAACTGGTTCGCGGTGCGGATGTTCGCCCGGCTGAACAACCTGGTCTCGGTGTTCAAGATCGCAGTCCCGGTCCTCACCGTGTTCGCCCTGATCGCCTCCGGCTGGCACTCCGGGCGCCTCACGGACCACGGCGGATTCGCCCCGTACGGCTATGTCGCCTGCCTGACCGCGCTGGCCGGCGGCGGCATCGTCTACTCGGTCAACGGCTTCCAGGCCCCGCTGGACTTCTCCGGCGAGACCCGCAACCCCCGCCGCACCATCCCCTGGGCCGTCCTCGCCGGTATCGGCCTGGCCGTCCTGATGTACCTGGCGCTGCAACTGGCCTTCCTGTTCACCGTGCCCGAGAACCTGCTCGGCGGCGGCTGGAAGGGCGTCTCCTTCGACTCGCCCTTCGGGCAGCTGGCCCTGATCCTCAACCTGCACTGGCTGTCCAGCCTGCTCTACGCCGACGCCGTGCTCTCGCCCGGCGGTTCGGCCTACGTAGGAGTGGCGCTGGACGCCCGGCACACCTACGCACTCGCCAAGAACGGCACGATTCCCCGCTACTTCATGAAGGTCGACGAGCGCTACGGCGTGCCGCGCCGGGCGCTGGCGGTCAACCTCGTCGTCATCGTGCTGTTCCTGCTGCCGTTCGGCGGCTGGCAGGACATCGTGAGCGTGATGGGCGACATGTACCTGCTGATCTACGCCGCCTCCGCCGTCGCCGTCGCGGTCTTCCGCGCCGCGCCGGGCGGCGGCACCGCCGGGTGGGTGCCGGGCCTGCGCTGGATCGCGCCGGTCAGCTTCGTGGTGGCGAGCGAGTTCGTCTACTGGTCGGGCTGGCACGATCTGCGGCTGGCGCTGCCGCTGGTGCTCGCCGGACTGCTGGTGTTCCTGCTGATGCGGCGCCCCGGCGCACGGGCCGCGGAGAGCGACGGCGCCGGGCCGCGCCGGCCGCTGAGCGCCGAACTGCGCACCGGCGCCTGGCTGGTGGTCTATCTGCTCGCCCTGACGCTGCTCTCCTGGCTCGGCACCTTCAAGGGCTCCGGACGACTGCCCGCCCCGTACGACTCGGTCACCGTGGCCGCCGTCGCGGTGGCCGTCTTCTTCTGGGCCGTACGGTCGGGCGTCGGCCAGCTCACGGCGTCCCGGCCGGCGGCTGCCGGGTAACCGGCGCGGCGCCCCGGGCCGTGAAGCGGATGCCGGACCCCCGAAATATGATGAAGCCATGCTTCGGCGTCGGCCCCCGCGGTCGGCGAGCGCCGACGATCTGCTGACCACGCTCGGGCGGCTGACCGCCCAGGCGCGGGAAGGCGCGGAACTCCAGCAGGCCCGGGTCGAGCTCGCCGAGGCGCTCCAGCGCGAGATGCTGCCGGGCGCCCTGCCCGAGCTTCCCGGGCTGCGCACCGCCGCCACCTACGCCCCCGCCCGGCACGGTCTGGCCATCGGGGGCGACTGGTACGACGGCTTCCGGCTGCCGGACGGCTCGCTGGCGTTCTCGGTGGGCGATGTGCAGGGCCACGATGTCGAGGCCGCGGCCTTCATGGGCCAGATCCGGATCGGGCTGCGCGCCGTCGCCGCGCATGCCGCCGACCCCGGCGAGGTGCTCAGCCGGGCCAACGACCTGCTGCTCTCCGTCGACTGCGAACTCTTCGCGACCTGCACCTTCGTCCGCTTCGACCCGTTCCGCTGGGAACTGACCAGCGCCCGCGCCGGGCACGTCCCCGCGATCTGGGCCACCGTCGACGACCGGTACGGCGTGACCGACGACCCCGGTGGCATCCCGCTGGGCATCCTGCCGGGGGAGCGGTACCCGGTCACCCGGCGGCGGCTGACCGAGGAGGGTGCGTTCGTGCTGCTCACCGACGGGGTCGTCGAGGGGCCCGCGTTCCCCATCGAGGCCGGACTGGCGCAGGTGACCCGGCTGGTCAGCGCCAGGGCCGGGGACCATCCGGCGGACGTCGCCGACGCGGTGATGTGCGTCGCCGAGCTGACCGGGCACACCGACGACGCCGCGGTGATCGTGCTGCGCTTCGAGGCAGCCGCAGCCGCAGCCGGGGCCGGGTGAAGCACGCGCCGGGCGCGCGTGTCGCGGACGGCGCCCGGCTACCGGCATTGTCTGATGGCAGACGTGGTACGCACCGGGGAACTCCGTCGGCCGGCAGCGGCAGCCCTGGCGAACCTCGTACTCGCCGGCGTCTACTGGGCGTCCGCGAAGGTCGGCCTGCTGGAGCAGGTCGTGGTCGCGGGTGCGGTGGTCACGCCCCTGTGGCCGCCCACCGGCATCGCGCTGAGCTGCCTGCTCCTGCTGGGCCTGTGGATGTGGCCGGGCATCGCCCTCGGCACTCTCCTGGTCATCTCCACGCTCACCAGGCTGGACATCGCCGGCTTCGGCGTGGTGGCCGGCAACACCCTCGCCCCGGTCTGCGCCTGCCTGATGCTGCGGCGGGTCGGCTTCCGCACCGAACTGGACCGGCTGCGCGACGGCGTCGCCCTGGTGTCCCTCGGCGCCTTCGCCGCGATGGTGATCAGCGCGACGCTGGGCAGCGGCACCCAGGTGCTCACCGGGGCCCTGCCCACCGGCGACTTCTGGCGCACCTGGTCGGCCTGGTGGGTGGGCGACGCGATGGGTGTCCTGGTCGTCGCACCGCTGCTGCTCGCCTTCCGCAACGTCCGGCCGCCCCGGAACGTCCCCCTCTACCGCTGGGCCGAGGCGGCGGCGCTGCTGGCCTGTGCGGTCGTGGTGTCGCTGCTGACGACCCGCAGCTCGTTGTCGCTGCTCTTCCTGGTCTTCCCGGTGATCGTGTGGGCGGCACTGCGGTTCCAGCTGGTGGGCGCGGCGCCCTGCGTACTGGTGATGTCGGTCTTCGCGATCAACGCGGCGACCGGCCGCCGCGGACCGTTCACCGGGCACAGCCTCCTGGAGTCGATGGTCAACCTCCAGGCCCTGAACACGTCCGCCGCGCTCACCGCGCTGCTGCTGTCGGCGATCGTCACCGAGCAGAGCACCATCCGGCGGAAGGTCGAGCAGGCGTGCACGGAACTGGCCGAGGTCGTCGACCGGCTCGCGCCGGGGGAGAGCAGACGCCGGTGGCCACCCGGCGGCGAGCCGGGGTGACCGGGTGACCGGCGCGGCTCAGCCGCCCAGCAGCTCTCCCAGGTCGTAGCCCACCGGCTCCTCCAGCTGCGCGTAGGTGCAGCTCTCCGGCGTGCGGTCGGGGCGCCAGTGCCGGAACTGGGCGGTGTGCCGGAACCGGCTGCCCTCCATGTGGTCGTAGGCCACCTCGCACACCAGCTCCGGGCGCAGCGGCACCCACGACAGGTCCTTGCCGCCGCTCCACCGGCTCGGCCCGCCGGGCATCCGCCGGGACGCGTGCGCCGCCTCGTCGGCCCAGGTGCCCCAGGGGTGGCCGGACACGTCGTCCATCCGCAGCGGCGCCAGCTCCTCGACGAGCCGACGCCGCTCCGCCATGGGGAACGAGGCGCACACCCCGACGTGCTGGAGGTGCCCGGAATCGTCGTGCAGCCCCAGCAGCAGCGAGCCGACCACCGGCCCGCTCTTGTGCAGCCGGTAGCCGGCCACGACGCAGTCCGTGGTCCGGGCGTGCTTGATCTTGAACATCGCGCGGTCGCCCGGCCGGTACGGCAGATCCAGCGGCTTGGCGACCACCCCGTCCAGCCCCGCCCCCTCGAACTGCGCGAACCACCGGGCCGCCAGCTCCCGGTCGGTGGTCGCCGGCGCGGTGTGCACCGGCGGCCGGGCCGGCCGCAGCGCCTCGACCAGGGCCTCCCGGCGGGCCGTCTGCGGCGCGTCCAGCAGCGAGTCGGAGCCGAGCGCCAGCAGGTCGAAGGCGACGAGTGAGGCGGGCGTGCGCGCGGCGAGCGTACGGACCCGGGAGGCCGCCGGATGGATGCGCTCCAGCAACTCCTCGAAGTGCAGCCGGCCGTCATGGGCGATGACGATCTCGCCGTCGAGCACGCAGCGCGGCGGCAGTTCGTCGCGTACGGCCTGGATCACCTCGGGGAAGTAGCGGCTGAGCGACTTCGTCGTCCGGCTGGCGATCTCCACCTCGTCGCCGTCCCGGAAGACGACGACCCGGAACCCGTCCCATTTCGCCTCGTACTGCATACCGGCGGGGATCTCCGCCACCGACTTCGCGAGCATGGGGGAGACCGGGGGCATCACGGGCAGGTCCATGCTCCCGATCCTGAGGGCAGACCGCCGCGTACGCCTGCCGGGGACCACCGGGCGCCCCGCCGCCCGGCGCGCGGGAGCCCCGTACGGAACCTAGCGTGGAGGCATGGCCGGAGCCCGAGCTGTGGAGCTGGACGTCGCGGGGCGCACCGTGCGGGTGTCGAACCCCGACAAGATCTATTACCCGGAGCGCGGCTTCACGAAGTGGGATGTGGTCCAGTACTACCTGGCGGTCGCGGACGGGGTGCTGCGCGGTCTGCGCGACCGGCCCACCACCATGCAGCGGTTCCCCGACGGGGTCACGGGCGAGTTCTTCTACCAGAAGCGGGCGCCCAAGGGGCTGCCGGAGTGGCTGCCCACCGCCCGGATCACCTTCCCCAGCGGGCGGTTCGCCGACGAGATGTGCCCCACCGAACCGGCCGCCGTCCTGTGGGCCGCCAACCTGGGCTGTCTGACCTTCCACCCCTGGCCGGTCCGCCGCGGCGACACCGAGCACCCCGACGAACTGCGCATCGACCTCGACCCGCAGCCCGGCACCGGATTCGCCGACGCGGTCAAGGTCGCCCACGAGCTGCGTGAGCTGCTGACCGCCCACGGGCTGTGCGGCTGGCCGAAGACCTCCGGCGGACGCGGGGTGCACGTCTACGTACCGATCCGCCCCGAGTGGACGTTCACCGAGGTCAGACGGGCGGCGATCGCCGTGGCGCGGGCGCTGGAGCGGCGGCTGCCCCAACTGGCCACCTCCGCCTGGTGGAAGGAGGAGCGCGGTGAGAAGGTCTTCGTGGACTACAACCAGATGGCCCGCGACCGCACCATCGCCTCGCCCTACTCGCTGCGCGCCCGCCCCCGGGCGACCGTCTCCACCCCGCTGCGCTGGGACGAACTGCCCGATGCCGCGCCCGAGGACTTCGACCTGCGCACCGTCCCGCCCCGCTTCGCCGAACTCGGCGATGTGCACGCGGACATGACGGAGCACGCCTACGGCCTGGAATCCCTCCTGGAGCTGGCCGACCGGCACGCCGCCGACGAAGGGCTCGGCGATCTGCCGTACCCGCCCGACCACCCGAAGATGCCCGGCGAACCGGCCAGGGTCCAGCCGAGCCGCGCCCGTAAGCAGTGAACGTCTGAAGGGCGGCCGTGTGCCGTCGCCGGTGGTGGCGTGCCGGACGGTGTCCGGGTGCCTCCGAGGTACGCGCCGGACGCTGGCGCGACCGGAGCAATTCCGGGGGCCGTTGGAGTGGACGGCCGCCGTGCCTGCGAGGAAGGCGAAGCCGCGCGGTACGCATCACTTGTCCGATTTCCTGCCAATCAGGAGAAACGCATGCGTAAGTTCATAGGGCGTTCCGTCGCCGCCGCGGCGCTCGCCGCCGCCACTCTCGTCCCCACCGCAGGGATGGCGCAGGCTGCCCCTCAGGGACAGACCGTGGCGGTGAGCGGCGATCACGGCCGCGGGCACCACGGCCGTCATTTCCGCCACCGTCGGCACGACGAAGACTGCGACTTCTTCGGTTTCGGCCGTTTCGGCAACGAGGGTCGCGAGGGTCGCGAGGGTCGCGAGGGCCGGCACGGCCATAAGGGCCACCATGGCCGGGAGCACCGTGAGGGGTGCGAGGAGCACCGCCACTTCGGCATCCTCGGCTGGCTCCTGCACAGCCTGTTCGGTTGGTTCTGATCGGCAGAAGCCAGGCGGG
>NZ_BMRP01000043.1:0-15922 GCF_014648695.1 Streptomyces albospinus | reverse complement strand
CGGTGCCCCGGGACCGGCGGGCCGGGATCAGACCGTGGTGCCCGACTCCTCGGCGCGGCGCCGGAGTTCCTTCTTGTCCGGCTTGCCGGCGTCGGTCAGCGGCAGTGCGTCCGCGAAGGTGATCTCCGCCGGCTCGTACATCGCGCCGCGGACCTCGCGCACCATCGCGCGCAGCTGCTCCGCGTCGACGTCGCCGCCCGGCGTGCGCAGCACCGTCGCGTGCACCCGCTCCATCCGGTCCGCGTCGCGGACGCCGTAGACGGCGCTCTGGAGTACCTGCGGGTGCGAGTTCAGCAGGTCCTCCAGCTCGGTGGTGTACACATGGCCGCCGACCACGACGATCATGTCCTTGAGCCGGTCGACGATGGTCAAGTAGCCCTCGTCGTCCAGGAATCCGACGTCACCGGTGTGCAGCCAGCCGTCCCGCAGCACCTCGGCGGTCAGCTCGGGCTGCTTCCAGTAGCTCTGCATGATCATGGCGGAGCGGACGCAGACCTCGCCGTGCTCGCCGGCCGGCAGGTCGCGCCCGGACTCGTCGCGGATCGCCACCTCGACGTCGGGCAGCACCTTGCCGGCCGAACGCAGCCGGTCGGGGCGGTCCGGGTCGTGGTCCTCGGGCAGCAGCACGCTGATGCCGCCGGCCTCGTTCTGGCCGTAGCCCTGCACCAGCACCTGCCCGAACGCCCGTACCGCGTCGGCCAGTCGGGCCGGGGACGCCTGGCAGCCGCCGTAGGTGACCATGCGGAGGCTGGAGGTGTCGGTGTGCGGGCGGTCGGGGTGGTCCATCAGCTGGTACAGCAGCGGCGGCAGCAGGAACAGGGCGGTGATCCGCTCGCGCTCGATGGCGGCGAGCGCCTCCTTGGCGTCGAAGTCGTCGTGGAGGACGACGGTGCCGCCGGAGTGGAGGATGGTGTCGGCCATGTAACCGGCCGCGTGGGCAAGGGTGGTGCAGACCAGCTGCCGGTGCTGCACGCCCTCGAACTCCGGCAGCGCCCCGGTGAACCACCGCACCTGCTCGAAGGTGGTGCAGATGCCCTTGGGATGGCCGGTGGTGCCGCCGGTGTGGCGGATGGTGCAGATGTCCTCGGGCCGGGCGAGCGCGGCGAACGGCTCGTCGCTCTCGGCGGCGGCAAGCTCCAGCAGGTCGGTGCCCACCTTGGCCGGACCGAGCACGAGGACGTCCGGTACGGGCGCCAACTCGACGAGTTCCGCGGCTCGTTCGGCCAGCCGCGGGTCGACGATCAGGGCGCGGGTCTCGACGTCGCGGACGATCGCGGCCTGGGAGTCGGCGGAGAGCTTGTTGTAGAGGTGATTGACCCGGGCGCCGATGAGGTTGGCGGCGTAGCGGGCGGCGATGGTCTCCGGCAGGTTGCCGCTCAGCAGGGTGATGGTTGCCCCGGGCCCGATCCCCTGGGTGCGCAGGGCGCGGGCCATCCGCAGGACCAGGGTGCGGAACTCGCCGGCGGTGACCCGGCGGCCTTGGTGGACCAGGGCTTCACGCCCCGGGTCGAGGCTAAGTGCATCGAGATTCTCCTCCACGTACGTGCGGAACTGCTGGTCGGATATGGGCATCGAGGGCTTCCTCCTGACCCCGGCGGCGTATGGGGGTACGCCGGTGGTGCGAACAACAATTATTGGTTGCCTCCAGCAACTAATGCCAGAGTAGTCCCAAGAGATCCACATCTCCAAGTCGGGAGGCAGCGCGCGGGCGTTGCGCCGTCGCGGAAGGCCGGACCAATATCGCCAACACGGTCGCCGACCTGGCGGAAGGCGACGCATAATGCTCCATCCGGTACGGGCCCACCCCTTATGGATCTCGCTCGCCATATGTGTGGGGGCGCGGCCGTCCCGTGTGGAGGGATGATGGAGGGCAGCGGCAGCACGGCGAGAGTCGGCCGGTGCACGGAGCGCCACGGCTGTCGGTCCCCGGAGACCGGCGGAAGGAGTGCCTGGATGGGTGCGACCGACGCGTTCCCCGAGAGCGCTGCCCCGGTCGGAGCCGGACCGTCGCAGCCCGGCGGGCTGCTGGACGTCCTGGGCGTGGCTGCCGTGATGCTGGACGCGAAGGGCCGGATCACGCTGTGGAGCCCCCAGGCCGAGGAGCTCTTCGGCTGGACCGCCGAGGAGGCGCTGGGCCGGTACGCGGCCCCGCTGCTGGTCCCCGCCGAGCACGTCGATCTCGTCCTGCGGCTGTTCTCCGAGGTCATGTCCGGCAGCGGGAGCTGGGCCGGTGTCTTCCCCGTCCAGCACAAGGACGGCAGCGTCCGGCTGGTCGAATTCCGCAACATGCGGCTGCTGGACGAGCGCGGCGAGTCCTACGCCCTGGGGATCGCCACCGACCAGGCCGTGCTCCGGCGGGTGGAGCGGGACCTGGCGCTCTCCGTCCGCCTCGTCGCCCAGTCGCCGATCGGACTCGCGGTGCTCGACACCGATCTGCGGTTCGTGATGGTCAACCCGGCGCTGGAGCGGCTCAACGACCTGCCCGCGGAGCAGCACGTCGGCCGCCACGTCCGGGAGGCGCTGTCCTTCCTGGACACCGACGTCATCGTGGAGCGGATGGGCGAGGTGCTGGCCACCGGCCGGCCGCTCATCGACCAGTTCACCCTCGGCCGCACCGCCGGCCATCCCGACACCGACCAGGCGTGGACGGTGTCGTACTACCGGCTGGAGGACCCCAACGGCCGGGTGCTGGGACTGGCCACCTCGGTCGTGGACGTCACCGAGCAGCACCGGGCCGCGACCGAGGCCGCCCGCGCCCGGCGCCGGCTGGCGGTCATCGCGGACGCCTCGGCGACCGTCGGCACCACCCTCGACGTCCACCAGACCGCCCGGGAACTCGCCGAAGTCATCGTGCCGGAGCTCGCCGACCTGGCCGCCGTCGACGTCCTCGACACCGTCCTGGACGGCCGCCGGCCCGCCGCGGTCGGCCGCGACGGCGCCGCCCGCTTCCGGGCGCTGGCGGTCTCCGCGGCCGGTGAGACCCCCGCGGTGCGCGCCGCCGACCCCACCGGGGAGCTCGCCTCGTACGGCGCCGACCGGCTGATCACCCGCGCCGTCACCGAGGCCTGCCCGGTGCTCGTCTCCCGGGTGGGCGAGCAGGACCTGCCGCGGATCGCCGTCGACCCGGAGGGCGCCGAGCTGCTGCGGTCGGCGGGGCTGCACTCCTATCTGGCGGTGCCGCTGATCGCCCGCGGCGAGGTGCTCGGCACGTTGTCGCTGTACCGCATCGGCAACGAGCTGCCGTTCGACGACGACGATGCGGTGCTCGCCGTCGAGCTGGCCGCCCGCGCGGCGGTGTGCATCGACAACGCCCGCTCGTACCAGAGCGAACGGCGCACCGCGCTCACCCTCCAGCGGCATCTGATGAACCACCGGCCCCCGCAGCCCACCGACATGGAGATCGGCTTCCGCTACCAGCCCGCCCAGGCGGCCAGCGAGGTCGGCGGCGACTGGTTCGACGTCATCCCGGTGGCCGGCGACAAGACCGCGCTGGTCGTCGGCGACGTGATGGGCAGCGGTATCAACGCCGCCGCCACCATGGGGCAGTTGCGCACCACCATCCGCGCGCTGGCCGATCTCGATCTGGAGCCCGACGAGGTGCTGCGCCATCTCGACCACATCGCCGGCGGCCTCGATCCGGCCTTCGCGACCTGCCTGTACGCCGTCCACGACCCGCACCGCGAGGAGTGCCGGATCGCCGTCGCGGGGCACCTCCCGCCGGTCGTGGTGCGCCCCGGCCGGCCGCCCGAGCTGCTCGACCTGCCCACCGGTGCCCCGCTCGGCGTCGGCGGAGTGCCGTTCGAGCAGACCACCGTGCCGCTGCGCAAGGGCGACCAGGTGGTGCTCTACACGGACGGGCTGATCGAGACCCGCGACCAGCCCATCGACGTCCGCCTGGACACCCTCCTCACGCTGCTCGCCGAGCCCGAACAGCCGCTGGAGGAGCTGTGCGACCGCCTCCTGAGCGAGCTGCGGCACGGCAACGATCACGACGATGTCGCGCTGCTCGTGGCCCGAATCGGGGCCCGCGGCGACTGACGCCCGCAACGCGCCCGCAAAAACATCGCCCGGCGCCTGCGCCCCACCGGGGAATCCGCAGCTCGTCGGAGACCGCGGAATTCGCGGCGACAGTGCTTCTTTCGCGTGGATCGAGGTCTTCGGTTCGGGTGAATGCTTCGGATTTCGTTGTCTCGGCGCCTTAACAAGACCTTGACGGGAGTCGACGACGGCGGTTGTATTCCGGTCACCGAAGCGGACCCGGTGATTCATCCGGTTCGACCGCTTTACGGCACCCCGCCTTGTATGTGCCACCCCTTCCTGCCTCCAGCACCGATGGGACACGGATGACCGATATGCCCTACACGCCTGTTGTCACCGCAGCTTCAGAGCCGGACACCCGTGGTGCGACCGCGGCGGACACCCCCAAACTCACCCGGTCGATCGGTGTGGTCGGCGGCACCCTGCTCACCCTGTCCTGCCTCACCCCGGCGTCCTCGCTGTTCGTGATCGTGCCGGGCTCGTTCGCCACCCTCGGTACCGGCACGGCCCTGACCATCGCCATCGCGGGCCTGCTCTGCGTCGGAGTGGCCTTCACCTACTCCGAGTTGGGCACCCTCGTCCCGAGCTCCGGCGGCGAGTACGCGATGGTCGGCACCTTGATGGGCCGGCTCGCCGGCTGGCTGGTCTTCGTGCTCTCGCTGATCGTCGTCATGATCGTGCCGCCCATCATCGCGCTGGGCACCGCCGACTACCTGGCGCCGATCGTGCACCTCGATCCGCAGTTCACCGCCGCCGGCGTGATGCTGCTGGCCACCGCCATGGGCCTGCTCGACCTGCGCGCCAACGCGTGGATCACCGGCATCTTCCTCGTCCTTGAGGTGGTGGCCAGCGCGCTCGTCGCGTTCCTCGGCTTCACCCACACCCACCGCTCCGCGGCCACCCTCGTCCACCCCGTCATGGACGCCGGGCACGGCACCAGTACGGCGGTCACCGGCGGACTGATCGTGACCGGACTGGCCACCGCGCTCTTCATCCTCCAGGGCTTCTCCACCGCCGTGTACCTCGCCGAGGAGATGGAGAACCCGCGGCGCAACGTCTCCCGCACCGTGCTGTGGACCCTCGCCATCGGTGCCGCCGTCGTCCTGATCCCGGTCGTCGCCATCACGCTCGGCGCCCCCGACCTCAAGACCCTCGGCGCCGGCGACATCGCCGGCATGGTGCAGACCTGGAGCAACTCCGCCGTCGGCACCTTCGTCAGTCTCTGCATCGCCCTGGCGATCATCAACGCGGCGATCGTGATGGTGATCCAGAACTCGCGGGTGGTCTTCTCCTCGGCGCGCGACGCGGCCTGGCCGACCCCGGTCAACCGGATCTTCTCGCACGTCGGCAAGCGCTTCGGCTCCCCCTGGGCGGCCACCCTCGCGGTCGGTGTCCCTGGTGCCGCGCTCTGTTTCGCCAAGCTCGACATGCTGAACGAGGTCACCGGCGTGGCCGTCGCCGGCATGTACGTCTTCGTCGCGCTGGGCGCCCTGGTCTCCCGCCGCGGGGAGCACAAGAACCGCCTCGCCTGGCGGATGCCGCTGTGGCCGGTCATCCCGGCACTGCTGGTCGTCGTACTGGCCTGGGTGCTGTGCCAGCAGAGCGCCGTCAGCCTGCTGATCACCGGCGGCGTGGTCGCCGCGGCGGCGGTGTACTGGGCGGTCTACCTCCGCCCGCGGCAGGACAGCCACTGGGTGATCTCCGTCCCGGAGGACGAACTGGCCGCCGAGGCGCCGCAGGTCTGAGCGGTCCCCTCCTACCGGCCGCCGGGCCGGGAGAGGGCGAGCGAGTCCAGCAGCAGGCACACGTGGTCGACGGCATCCCGCCCGGCGGGGCCGTCGGCCGCGTGCGCGTCGTCGAGGAGGCCGGCGGTCGCGCGCAGCAGTCCCACCAGTCCCGCGCTGGCCGGCGCCGCCGGCTGCGGGTGCGCGAGGGCGGAGCGGATCTGCTCGCCGCTCAGCGGCAGCCCCGTCTCCAGGAAGCGGTACAACGCGACGGCGGTCTGCCGGTCGGCGTCGTTGGGCTTCCACAGTCCGCGCACGCGGTGGTCGATGAGCTCGGCCGCCTCGGAACGGATGTCCTCTGCAATACGCATGCCCACGAACGTCTCATACGCGCCCGCCGGCCCGGAGGCCGGCCCCCGGCCGCGTCCCGCCGCCCCGCGCCGTACCCGACTCCCGAGTAAGCGCCTCTGACCAGGCGTGTTGGGCGCGGCGCCGTGATCGCACGGCAGATCCGGTGGGCCGCCGCAACCGGTCGGGCCTGTGGGAAGAGTTACACGGAAGGGGCTCTGGCCTCGCATGCGCGGCCCGGACGTCTACCGCAGACCCGTAGCCGTGAAACATACCCACTGGTTTACTGGCCCCCTGGTGTTCGGGCCGCGGCCACGGGATCATCGTCATCCGATGCCCGTACAGCCGTCCGTCGCGACGCGGCCCATGGCCGCTGCGCTGCGCAATGTGCAGCTCGCCCACCGTATGCGGGAGGTGTAGAAAGAGGACATGGCCGGACGCTACGGCCGCCCGCGTTCGGTTCTGCGGATGCGAACTGTCGCAGGTCAGGTCTTTCTCCTCCAGGTGGCGATCGTGGTCCTGCTCGTCGCCGCCGCCATTGCGGCCCTCGTGCTGCAATCGGGGACCGACGCGGAGCGCGAGGCCCGGAACAGATCGCTCGCCGTCGCCCAGACCTTCGCCAGTTCCCCCGGCCTCGAAGCCGCCCTCAAGAGCCCCGACCCGACCGCGGTCCTCCAGCCCCGGGCGGAAGCCGCCCGCCGCGGCTCCGGGGTCGACTTCGTCGTCGTCATGAATACCGGCGGCATCCGCTACACGCATCCGATCCCCAACCGCATCGGCAAGAAGTTCGTCGGCACCATCGCGCCCGCACTGGACGGCGGCGTCGTCACCGAGAAGATCACCGGCACCATCGGCCCGCTCGTGCAGGCCGTGGTGCCGGTCTTCGGCCAACGCGGCAACGTCGTCGGACTGGTCTCCGCCGGCATCACCATCAGCAAGGTGAGCGGGGTCGTCGACGAACAGTTCCCGCTGCTCTTCGGCTCCGCGGCCGGCGTCCTGCTGCTGACCACCGGCGGCACGGCCCTGGTCACCCGTAGGCTGCGCCGCCAGACCCACGGCCTGGGCCCCGCCGAGATGACCCGGATGTACGAGCACCACGACGCGGTGCTGCACGCAGTCCGTGAAGGGGTCATCATCGTCCGCGGCGACGGGCGGCTGATCCTCGCCAACGACGAGGCGCGCCGGCTGCTCGACCTCCCGCCGGACGTCGAAGGGCGCCGGGTCGCCGACCTGGGACTGGACCCGGCCACCGCCACCCTGCTGGAGTCCGGCCGGATCGCCACCGACGAGGTCCACCCCGTCGGGGAGCGCCTGCTCGCCGTCAACCAGCGGTCGACCGACCAGGACGGCGGCCCGCCCGGCAGCGTCACCACGCTGCGCGACACCACCGAGCTCCAGGCCGTCACCGGCCGCGCCGACGTGGCCCGCGGACGGCTGAAGCTGCTCTACGACGCGGGCGCCGAGATCGGCACCACCCTCGACGTGGTGCGCACCTGCGAGGAACTCGCCGCGTTCGGGGCCGCGCGCTTCAGCGATCTGGCGACCGTCGACCTGGCCGTGTCCGTCCTCGGCGGCGAGGAGCCGACGGCCACCGGCGCCGGCATCGAGATGCGCCGTACGGCCGTCGGCGGCGAACCGCCCGACGGCTCGCTCTACCCGGTCGGCGAACCGATTCGCTTCGCGCCCCATACCGCGCTCGGCGCCCGGCTTCCCGCCGGCGAGTCCTTCCTGGAGCGCGATCTGGCGGCCTTCGCCGGCTGGCAGCACCACGACCCCGAACGGGCCCGGCAGATCGTCGCCCACGGCATCCACTCGCTGCTCGCCGTCCCGCTGCGCGCCCGCGGCGTGATCCTTGGCGTCGTCCTCTTCTGGCGCTCGCGCAGCCCCGAGGCGTTCGACGAGGAAGACCTCTCGCTCGCCGAGGAGTTGGTCGCCCGCGCCGCGGTGAGCATCGACAACGCCCGCCGCTACACCCGCGAGCACACCATGGCGGTGGCCCTGCAACGCAGCCTGCTGCCGCGCACCCTGCCGGACCAGAACGCCGTCGCGGCGGCCTTCCGCTACCGGCCCGCCCAGGCCGGGTTCGGCGGGCTGGGCGGCGTCGGCGGCGACTGGTTCGACATCATCCCGCTGCCCGGGGCCCGGGTGGCGCTCGTGGTCGGCGATGTCGTCGGACACGGGCTGCACGCCGCGGCCACCATGGGCCGGCTGCGGACCGCCGTCCACAACTTCGCGAACCTGGACGTACCGCCCGACGAACTCCTGTGGCACCTCGACGAACTCGTCACCCGCATCGACCAGGACGAGGGCACCGAGAGCACCGGCGACGGCCCCAAGGCATCCGTCACCGGCGCCACCTGCCTCTACGCCATCTACGACCCGGCCTCCGGGGCCTGCACCATGGCCCGCGCCGGCCATGTCCAGCCGCTGCTGCTGCGGCCGGACGGCAGCGCCGAATACGTCGACGTGCCCGGCGGCCCGCCCCTGGGGCTGGGCGGACTGCCCTTCGACACCTGCCGGCTGGAACTCCCCGAAGGCAGCAGCCTGGTGCTCTACACCGACGGGCTGGTCGAGGACCGCGACCGGGACATCGACGAGGGCATGGCGCTGCTGCGCCGTACGCTCGCCGGCCACCCGGACCGCACGCCCGAAGAGACCTGCGAGGCGGCCCTCGGCGCACTGCTCCCGGACCGCCCGGCCGATGACATCGCCCTGCTCATCGCCCGCACCCGGGTGCTGGACGCCGCGCACATCGCCGACTGGGAGGTCCCCGCCGACCCCGCCGCGGTCGCGCAGGTACGCGCCGTCGCCGTCCGCAAACTGATCGAATGGGGGCTGGCCGACGAGGCGTTCACCACCGAGCTGATCCTCAGCGAGCTGGTCACCAACTCCATCCGCTACGCCGCCGGCCCCATCCGCGTCCGGCTGATCCGCGACCGCTCGCTGATATGCGAGGTCGCCGACCGCAGCAGCACCTCCCCGCATCTGCGGCAGGCGGCCACCACCGACGAGGGCGGGCGCGGCCTCTTCCTGATCGCGCAGCTGGCCGAGCGGTGGGGGACCCGGTACACCAGCGACGGCAAGGTCATCTGGACCGAGCAGGCCCTGCCCGACGGGGCGGAGCCCGCCGCCGACAGCCCCTGATCCGCGGTGCGGGCCGGCTGCTAACCTCCCGTTGCGCGAAGCGCGCAACTCCGGGTTCGGGTGGGCAGGTTCGGGCAGAGGGGGCGGTCAGGTGACCAGTGGTGAGCGGTCGGCCACCCGGCGCCGGCGCGAGCGCATGGTGGAACTCCTCGGCAGCGGCGACATCAGCGTGCACGACCTCGCCGCCGAGTTCGCCGTCTCGCTGTCCACCGTCCGCCGCGACCTGGCGACGCTCGCCGAAGGCGGCCGGATCACCCGCACCTACGGCGGCGCGGTCGACCATCGCGCCGCCGAGCGGTCCTGGCACGACAAGGCCCGCGAGCGGCGCACCGAGAAGGACGCGATCGCCCGGTCCGCCGCGGGCCTGGTCCGCGGCGGCGACGTCGTCCTGCTGGACGCGGGCACCACCGTCGCCCGGCTCGCGCACGCGCTGCGGGACCGTACGGACGTCACCGTCGTCACCAACGGGCTGTCCGCACTGGTGGAGTTGGCGGACGCCGAGGTGGAGGTCATCGTCCTGGGCGGCCGGCTGCGGCGCCCCAACGAGTCGCTGCTCGGCACCCGTACGGAGCAGGCGCTGCGCCGCCTCACCCCCGACCTCGCCTTCCTCGGCGCCGACGGGCTGGACCCGCGCCGCGGTGTCAACTGCCCGGACCACGAACAGGCCGCGCTGAAGGAGACCATGGCCGGGTGCGCCCGCGCCGCCTGGGTGCTCGCAGACCACTCCAAGCTCGCCGGGGGCGGCGGCTTCCCCTACTGGGCGGCGGTGCCGGCCGGTACGGGGCTGATCACCGGCCCCGAGGCCGATGCGCGGCGGCTGGCGGCGTTCGCGGCGGCGGGCTGGGCGATGCCGCCGCGGCCGGAGGAGTAGGGCCGGTCCGGTGGGGCGGGGCCGGACCGGCACCGTCGGCGCCGCACCCGCCTGCCCGACGGACCGGTGCGCAGTTCCCGTTGGGCACACGGCTCTTGACAGGCCGTCCGGCCGGTCGCCACTCTGCAATGCGTGAATCACGCAATGAAGATGCGTGGTTCGGTCAGTGCGTTGCCGGCGGGAGGGGAGCCTCGTGGCCCAGGTGCTCGTCATCGGCGATGACCTCACCGGAAGCAACGCGACCGGTGCTCTCTACGCGCGCCAGGGCCTGCGGGCCGTCACCGTCAGCGAACCTGCCCACGTACCGCGCTACGCGGACCGGGTGGACGTCCTCGTCGTCAACACCGCCTCGCGGCACCGCACCCCCGCCCGCGCCTACGCCGCAGTCCGGGCCGCCGCCGAAGCGGCGGGCGACGCGCCCCTGGTGGTGAAACGGGTCGACACCACCCTGCGCGGCAACCCCGGCGGCGAACTCGACGCGGTGGCCGATGCGTTGGCGGCCCGCGCGCCCGCGGCCCGGATCCGTACGCTGGCCGTGCCCGCCTTCCCCGACGCGGGCCGCACCACGGTCGGCGGCCTGCACCTCGTCGACGGGGTGCCGCTGACCCGTACGGCGGTGGCCCGCGACCCCTTCGACCCCGTACGGCACTCCCGGGTCACGGCCGTCCTGGGCGCGCAGAGCCGGCGCACCATGGGCGAACTGGCACTGGACGTGGTCGAGCGGGGCCCGGACGCGGTGGCCGCGGCGCTCCGGGAGCGCCCGGCCGAGGTCATGGTCTGCGACGCGACCGAGAACGGGCATCTGCGGACCGTCGCGCGGGCCGCCGCGCAGCTCGCCGCCGAGGACCGGATCCGCTGGCTCGCGCTGGACTCCGGACCGTTCGGCGCGGCCCTCGCCGCCGAGCTGGGGCTGCGCCCGCAGGGCGGCCCGCCGGCCCGCATCCTGGCGGTCGTCGGCAGCGTGACCGACCGCACCCGCGGCCAACTCGCCCGTACGGAGGCGGCGTTCGGTGCCCGCTGGGCCGATCTCGATCCGGACCGCCCGGACGCCGACCGGGCGTTGGCCGCGCTGCGTACGGCGGCCGGGGAGGGCGCCACCGTCCTCGGCGTCCGGGTGGCGGCTCCCGAGCGGCAGCCGGGGGCGGCGGACGTGCCGGAGCCCGCGGCCGACACCGCCGCGCGCATTCTGCGCTGCCTGGCCGAGGTAGCCCGCCGCGCGGTGGCCGAGCTGGCCCCCGGCGGGCTGTACGCGTCGGGCGGCGATGCCGCCGCCGCGGTGACCGCCGCGCTGGGCGCGGACGGCTTCGCCATAGAGAGCGAGGTACTGCCGCTCGCCGTCGCCGGACATCTGGTCGGCGGCCCCCACGACGGACTGCTCTTCGCCACGAAGGGCGGGCTGATCGGCGGGCCGGACGCGGCCCGCGACTGCCTGGAACACCTCCGCGCGGCCTGCACGCGCCGCTCCCGCACCCCGGAAAGGTGACCATGACGGACCATCGGAAGACCGCCGGTCGTACGCAACTCCCGCTCCTGGCCGTGACGTTGGGCGACCCGGTGGGCATCGGGCCGGAGATCACCGCCCGTACCCTCGCCGACCCGGCGAACGCCGCGTTCGGCCGGGGGCTGGCGGTCGGCGATGCCGCGGTGCTGCGCCGGGCCGTCGAGGTCTGCGGGCTCGACGTCCGGGTGCGCGCGGTCGGCGCGCCGGGGGAGGCGCGGTGGGAGCCCGGCACCATCGACGTCCTCGACCTCGGCATCGCCCCCGCCGACCTGCCCTGGGGCCGGGTCGACGCGGTCGCCGGCCGGTCCGCGGTGGCCGCGATCGAGGCCGCCACCCGTGCCGCGCTGGCCGGCGAGGTCGACGGCATCGTCACCTCGCCGATCAACAAGGAGGCCATCTGGGCGGCCGGTTCGCAGCACCTCGGGCACACCGAGATGCTCGGCGAGCTGACCGGCGCCGCGCACGTCGACACCATGTTCGTGGTCCGCGGTCTCAAGATCTTCTTCACCACCCGCCACCTGGCGCTCCGCAAGGCCCTCGACCACATCACCGAGGAGCGGGTCGCCGGCAGCATCCGCCACGCGGTCACCGCACTGCGCGTCTTCGGCCATGACGAGCCCCGGCTCGCGGTCGCCGCGATCAACCCGCACGGCGGCGAGGGCGGGCACTTCGGCGACGAGGAGATCGCCGTGCTGCGCCCGGCGGTGGCGAAGGCGGCGGCCGAGGGGCTCGGCGTCGTCGGGCCGGTCCCCGCCGACTCGGTTTTCCACCAGGGACTCGAAGGTCGCTTCGACGGGGTGCTGTCGCACTTCCACGACCAGGGCCACATCCCCGCCAAGACCGTCGACTTCGACGGCACCGTCTCGGTCACCGTCGGGCTGCCGATCCTCCGTACGTCCGTGGACCACGGCACCGCCTTCGACATCGCCGGCAGCGGGCGCGCCTCGCACGGCACCATGTCCGCGGCCTTCCGCGCCGCCGCCGGATTCAGCCGCTGCGCGGACCGGATCCGGGCCGCCTACGGGACGGCAGCCGGCCGATGACCGACGCACCTCGTGCGGACGGCGCTGCGTCCCACCCGATTCCGGCCAGGCGCTGGGCCTGTGTCATCCCGGTCGCCGCGATCATGTACATGCTGGCCTACCTCGACCGGAACAACATCTCCGTCATCCTCCCCTACATGCACGGCGACCTGGACCTCTCCAACGCCGACAAGGGGCTCGCCGGCGGCATCTTCTTCGTCGGCTATGTCTTCCTCCAGATCCCGGCCGCGGTCCTCGCCCAGCGCTGGAGCGCCCGCAAGACCGTGCTGATCCTCATGGTCGCCTGGGGGCTGTCCGCGGCGCTCTCCGGTCTCGTACGGACCCGCGGCCAGTTCTACCTCGCGCGGTTCGTCCTGGGCTTCTTCGAGGGGGGCGTCTGGCCGGCGGTGCTGATCCTCCTCGCCTCGTGGTTCCCGCTGCGCGAACGCGCCCGCGCCAACGCGCTCTGGATGGCCTGCCTGCCGCTGTCCTCCGTCCTGATGGCGCCGCTCTCCGGCTGGATGCTGGACCACGCGAGCTGGCGCTGGGTGCTCGTGCTCCAGGGGCTGCCGCCGCTGCTGTGGGCGGTGGTCTGGTGGTTCACGGTCGCCGACCGGCCCGCGCAGGCGCGCTGGATCTCCCGCGCCGAGGCCGGCCACCTGGAGCGGGCGCTCGCCGCCGACGAGGCCGCCAAGCCCCCGGCGGGCGGCGGCTCGTACCTCGACGCGGTCCGGCAGCGGCCGGTCCTGGTCCTGATCGGTGTCTACTTCTTCTGGATCACCGGCTTCTACGGCTTCAGCCTCTGGCTGCCCTCCGTCATCAAGGAGCTGACCCACAACGGCTCCCCGACCGAAGTCGGGCTGCTCACCGCGATCCCGTTCACCGTCGCGCTCGTCGTGATGATCGGCAACGCCGCCTGGTCCGACCGCACCGGCCGGCGGCGCCAGGCGGTGGCCGTTCCCCTGGTGGTCGGGATCGCCGCCCTGCTCCTGGGGCAGGCCGTGCACGGTGCGCTGCCCCGGATGCTGCTGCTCTGCCTCACGGCCGCCGCGGTGTACGCGCCCTACGGCCCCTTCTGGGCGATCCCGGGCCAACTGCTGCGGTTCGAGGCGGTGGCGGTCGCGATGGGCCTGATCAACGCCCTGGGCAATCTCGGCGGGTTCGCCGGGCCGTATCTGGTGGGGTGGCTCACCGACGCGACGGGGTCGAGCCTGACCGGCTTCGCGGTGCTGGCCGGGTTCCTCGCGGTGGCCGTCGTCCTGGTGGCGCTCGGGTTGCGCCCCGGCTCCGGGCTGCCGGATCAGCCCTCCGGCCGCAGGCCCGCTCCGTCGGCCAACGTGCCCCCGAATGCACCGAGTTGACGGTATGCGGGAGGGCGCCTCGGCGGCCCGGACACCGCCGGGCCGTCGCCGCCGCATCGGCCCGGTCTCCGACGCGGGTTGCGGCGGTGGCGACTGGGCGCACGGCAAGGGGCGCGGCCGGGGGTAGCGGACGTGGCCCATAGTGCGGTTCGGCGTCGTCGGGCAGGGTGTCGGAAGGTGCCGCCGGGCCGCCCTCGGGTGGTCCGACCGGCACCTTCCGTGTGTCACCGGCCGTCCGCGGCCTTCCGCGGCGACAACTCGGGGAGGGCGTGCAGCGCCTGGAGGCCGCGGAGGAAACCGCCCCGGTCGGCGGCCGGCAGCCGGGCCAGCAACCGCTCCTCGCCGCGCTGGATGTCCGACTGGACGGCGTCCCGCAGCCGCCGCCCCTCGGGGGTGAGGGAGAGCAGCCGGACCCGCCGGTCCTCGGGGTCGGGCTGACGGCGAATCAGTCCGCGGGCCGCCAGATCGTCGAGGACCGGGATGATCCGGGTCTTGTCCGCACGGATGGTCTCGGCCAGTGCGGCCTGGGTGCGGATCGGGGTCTCGTCGAGGTGCAGCAGTACCGAATACGCCCACATGGCCAGACCGTGCGCGTCGAGTACCGGCTGCTCCATGGCGGTCAGTGCCCGGCCCAACGGCACCAGCATCGCGGCCAGATCGGGGCGGGTCGGCCGCCCCGCGGAGGAGGTGCCCTGGTCAGCTGCGTTCTCGGCCATGGACAGGAAAATACCCCTTGACAGTTCATGTGCTTACGCAGATCGTAAGCGCATGCCTATTAATACTGATTCCACAGAGGCGGAACGCGTGGCGTTCGACCGCCTCAGGAGGCTCAACGCCCGCGCGGTACGCGACAGTGCGGAGCTGGTGAGCCGACTCTCCCCCGGCGACCTGGCCCGGCCGACGCCCTGCGCGGAGTGGGACCTCGCCGCCCTGCTCGGCCATATGACGGCCCAGCACCGGGGGTTCGCGGCGGCGGCGCTCGGGCGGGGACAGGATCTGGCCCCGTGGGCGGTCCGCCCGCCGGGCGCGCGGATCCCGGAGGTGGTGGCGGACCACCGGTCGGCCGCCGAAGCGGTCATCGCCGCGTTCGCGGCCGTGGACGCGCCCGACCGGCAGTTCGCCCTCCCCGAATTCACCACCGACCGGACCTTCCCCGCGATCCAGGCCATCGGCTTCCACCTCATCGACTACGTCGTCCACGGTTGGGATGTCGCCCGCAGTCTCGATCTCGCCTACGACCCCGGCCCCGAACTGCTCGCGGCGGCCCTCCCGATCGCCCGGGCCGTCCCGGACGGCGACGCGCGGCTGGCCCCCGGCAGCTCCTTCAAGCCGGGGCTGCCGGGGGCCGAGGGCGCGGGCGTGCTGGCGCAGATCCTGACCGCGCTGGGGCGTGCGCCCGAGTGGCGGGCGGGGGAAGCGGTGCGCTGAGGGCCCGGCGCCCGGTGGTTCGTGCCGGCCGGACCGGTGGGGTGCGGGGGCGGCCACCGGGCGGATGGAGAGCCTCGACGCGCAGCGTGCGCCCTCGGTCCGAATCCGGCGTTCCCGCACGGCCGGCGCCGGGGCGAGGGGCGGCGACGGGACCGGAGGGTACGCCGCCCGGGCGCGCCGCTCGGTTACCGTTCCGGCTGCTGCATGCGCCGTGCCACCCGCGCGTGCTCCCGCAACGCGATGTGCGGATCGGGGAGTTGGGGCTCGCCGCGCTCGACGAGGACCCGGCCTCCGGCGCTCGTGGTCCAGACGCGGGACGGGCCGCGGCGCAGCCACGCTTCGACCGGGGCGCTCAACGCGCCCGCGAGGCACACCTCATGGGTGTCCCGGACGACGAGACCGCCGCAGGCCCCGGGCCGCAGACGGCCTAGTTGTGTTGTCCCGGCACGTTGGTGACAGGCGACATGCACCGTCCGGGTGCTTGA
>NZ_BMRP01000042.1 GCF_014648695.1 Streptomyces albospinus | reverse complement strand
GAATCGGCGGCCACACCCCAGCCAGCCGCGTCACCAACCTGTCCGAACAACACACCTAGTCCCGTTCCGGGCCGAGCCCCATCCGCCCGCGCAGCTCGTCCATTTCACGGCGGTCGCGCTTGGTGGGCCGGCCGGTGCCCCGGTCCCGTACGGCGATGAGCGGGACCTCCTCGCGCGGCGGGGCCGGCGGGCTGTTGTCGATGTAGCACTCGGCCGCGACCGGCGCGCCCACCCGCTTGCGCACCAGCCGGGACACCACCACGATCCGCTCCCGGCCGGCGTGCCGGAGCCGCACCTCGTCGCCGGTGCGCACGGCATGCGCCGGCTTCACGCGCTCGCCGTTGACCCGTACGTGCCCCGCCCGGCAGGCCGCGGCGGCCAGCGAACGCGTCTTGGTGAGCCGCACCGACCAGATCCAGCTGTCGATGCGGGTGGTGGTCATCCCCTCGTCTGAAGCCATGCCGTGAACTCTAGAGGGAGCGGAGCCGGCCTGCGGTCCTCAGGGCCGGTCCGATGGGCCGGAGTCGGAAAGGCCCTGAGCCGGGGCCTTCTTGGCCGGTTTCTTGGCCGGTCTCTCGGTCGGTTTCTCGGCCGCGGACCGGGACGCCGTGCCGGACGCCGCGGCCTTCGCCGTCTTCGCCTGCCCGGCCGAAGCGGTCTGCTGCGTCGACCGCTTCGCCGGTGCGGACTTCTTCGCCGCGGTCCGTTCGCTCGCGGTGCGCTTCGCCGTGCCGCTCTTCGCGGGGGCTTTCGCGGCGGTCGCCGTCTTCTTCGCCCGGGTCTTCTCGGCGGCCGTGGCGCGTGCCCGCAGCGGTGTGACGGAGGCGGAACCGGTGCCGTCCCCGCCGCCGCGGGCCGCCCGGACGCTCTTCTCCAGGGCCGCCGTCAGATCGATGACCTGGGCGTCGGCGGCGACCGGCGCAGCGGGGGCGACCGGGGCCGTGCCCTCCAGTTTGGCGGCGGCGAGTTCTTCGACGGCCTGGCGGTAGTCGTCGTGGAGTTCGGCCGGGTCCAGTTCGCCCAGGGAGTCCATCAGGGTCTCGGCCAGCGTGAGTTCGTTCTCGCGGATCTTCACGTCCTCGGGGGCGACGCCGTCCGCGGGCCGGATCTGATCCGGCCACAGCAGCGCGTGCATCACCAGCGCCCCTTCGTACGCGCGCAGCATCGCCAGATTCTCCCGCCCCCGCATCGCCACCTTGCCGATCGCGACCTTGCGGTGGTGCTCCAGCGCCTCCCGCAGCAGTGCGTACGGCCGGGCGGCGGCGGCCCCGTTGGGCGCCAGGTAGTAGGACTTGTCCAGTTGGAGCGGGTCGATCTCGCCCGGGTCGACGAAGGAGAGGATGGCGAGGGTCTTGGCGGTCGGCAGCGGCAGCCGGGACAGATCGTCGTCGGTGATCGGCACGACAATGTCGTCGCCCGGCGGCTGATAGCCCTTGCCGATCTCCTCGTTGGGCACCTCCTCGCCGTCCAGTTCGCAGACCTTGCGGTACTGGACCGGTGCGCCGTCCTTCTCGTGGATGCGGACGAAGGAGACGGACGAGGTGCGGTCGGTGGCGCTGTAGGTCTTCACGGGGATGGTGACCAGGCCAAACGATATCGACCCGTTCCATATAGATCGCATGGCTCGTCCCTTGTGTGGGATTCTCATGGTATGTCGCCGATCACCGTCGTGGAGGGGCGGCGCCTCTCGCTGACCAACCTGGACAAGGTCATCTATCCGGAGACCGGCACCACCAAGGGTGAGGTGCTGCACTACTGCACCACCACTGCGGACGTGCTGCTCGCCCACCTCCACGACCGGCCGGTGTCCTTCCTGCGCTTCCCCGACGGGCCCGGCGGCCAGCGCTTCTTCACCAAGAACGCGCCGCCCGGCACGCCCTCCTGGGTGAAGACCTGCCTGGTCCCCCATTCGAGGTCGGCGCCCACCCGCCAGGTCCTGATCCAGGACCTGGCGACCCTGGTGTGGGCGGCCAACCTGGTCGTCGAACTGCACGCCCCGCAATGGACCTGCGACGCACCGGGAGTCGCCGACCGGCTGGTCTTCGACCTGGACCCCGGCGCACCGGCCACCGTCGTCGAGTGCTGCGCCGCCGCCCGCTGGCTGCGCGACCGGATGGCCGCCGACGGGCTGGACGCCTACGCCAAGACCAGCGGCTCCAAGGGCCTGCACCTGATCGTGCCCGTCGAGCCCACCCCCGCCGAGCACACCACCGCCTACGCCAGGACCCTGGCCGTGGAGGCACGGACGGCCCTTCCGGATCTGGTCGTGCACAAGATGACCAAGGCGCTGCGCCCCGGCAAGGTCTTCATCGACTTCTCCCAGAACGCCGCCGCCAAGACCACCGCCGTCGCCTACACCCTGCGCGCCCGCGCGACCCCGACCGTCTCCACCCCCGTCACCTGGGACGAGGTCGCCGCCTGCACCGATCCGAACCAACTCGCCTTCCGCTTCGAGGAGATCGCGGACCGCCGCGAGCGCCACGGCGATCTGCTCGGGCCGCTGCTCGACCCCGGCCGGGCCCGCCCGCTGCCCGGGACGGCCCGGCACCTGGCATAGATTGGCGGGATGCAGGAGGGGACCACACACCACGACACCATGCGGCTGCGCCTGCCGGACCGGCCGCCGTCCGACGACGGACCCGTGCCCGGGGAGGGCGCCGGCACGGGGGCGGGCGGGCTGCGCCGCTCGTCGATGCTGATGGCGGCGGGGACCGTGGTCTCCCGCGCCACCGGGCTGATCCGCAACGTGCTCCAGGTGGCGGCGCTGGGCACCGCGCTGCTGGCAAGCACGTACAACACCGCCAACACCGTCCCGATGAGCATCTACACCCTGCTGATCGGCGGCGCGCTGAACTCCGTGCTGGTGCCGCAGCTGGTCCGCGCCCGGGCCGAGCACGCGGACGGCGGTCGGGCCTACGAGCAGCGGCTGGTCACCCTCGTCCTGAGCGTGCTCGCCGTCGGTACCGTGCTCGCGGTCTGGGCCGCGCCGCAGATCGTCGCCGTCTTCACCCCGGACACGCCCGGCCAGCACGCCGCCTTCGCGCTCACCGTCGTCTTCGCCCGCTTCCTCCTCCCGCAGATCTTCTTCTACGGGCTGTTCTTCGTCTTCGGCCAAGTCCTCAACGCCCGCGACAAGTTCGGGGCGATGATGTGGACGCCGGTGCTCAACAACATCGTGCTGATCGCGATGTTCGGCGTGTACATCGGCCTGCTGGCCGGGCCGGACCGCGTCGAGGACATCACCCCCGGCCAGATCGATCTGCTGGGCATCGCCACCACCGGCGGCATCGCCCTCCAAGGCCTGGCCCTGATCCCGTTCGTCCGGGCCGCCGGCTTCCGCTTCCGGCCGCGCTTCGACTGGCGCGGTACCGGGCTGCGCAAGACCATCGGCGCCGCCCGCTGGACCCTGCTGCTCGTGCTCGCCAACCTGGCCGCGATGGCCGTCGTCACGCACTACGCCAACGCCGCCGACCAGCAACTCCCCACCGCCGGCGTCGGATACACCGCCTACAGCAGCGCCCAGGGCATCTGGACCCTGCCGCAGTCGATCGTCACCGTCTCGCTGGTGACCGCGCTGCTGCCGCGGATGAGCCGCGCGGTCACCGAACACCGCCTGGACGACCTGCGCGACGACCTCTCCCGCGCCCTGCGGGTCAGCGGCGTACTCATCGTCCCGGCCGCCTTCTTCTTCCTGTTCCTCGGTCCGCAGGCCGCCCAACTGCTCTTCGCCCACGGAGCCGTTGACGCCGCGTCGGCCCGTCCCATCGGACAGATGCTGCAGGCGTTCGGCCTGGGCCTGATCCCGTTCTCCGCCCAGTATCTACTGCTGCGCGGCTTCTACGCCTTCGAGGACACCCGGACGCCGTTCTGGATGGCCGGATGGATCGCCGGCGTCAACATCGCCCTGGCCACCGCGTGCCATCTGTGGCTGCCCGCCCGCTGGGCGGTCACCGGGATGGCCGCCGCCTACACCCTCGCGTACGCGGCCGGGCTCCTCGCCACCGCATTGCTGCTGCGCCGCCGGCTCTCCGGCCGTCTCGACGGCCGCCGGCTGTGCCGCACCTACGGCAAGCTGACCGCGTCCGCCGCTGCGGCCGGTGCCCTCGGCTGGCTGGCGGCCCGCGCCTGCTCGGGGATCGCCACCGCGCCCGGCTGGACGCCCGTCCTGGCGCTGGCCGCCGGCGGCGCCACCATGGCCCTGGTCTTCGTCGCGCTGGCCCGGGTGCTGAAGGTCGGCGAACTGGGGAGCCTGCCCGGCCTCCGGTGAGGCGGCACACCGCAGGCCCCCCACTCGCGAGGCTCCCGGGGCAACGCACCGGCAGGGCCCGGCCGTTGGCGGGCACGGTGCACTCGTCGTGGGCGCGGCCCGGTCCTGACGGTGCGTCCGGCCGCCGTCCGGAGCGCCCGCACCGTCGCCGCCGGCCCGGACGGCGCAGGCCCGCCGCGGTGTACGGCACTCGGGGCGGTCCGCCATCGTATGGAGTACGCCAACCGGCGCGCGGCGGGCACCGTTCCTAGCGTGGCCAACATGTCGACAGCGAGTTGGCCCCCCGTCAGAGCGGTGAGCGCCGCGGCCGTTTGCGCCGCGAGTCTGCTCGCCTTGTGCGGCCCGGCGGTCGCCGATGGCCCGTACGGCATCGACGACCTGCGCGGCGCGCCCCCGGCCGGCACCGAGAGCAGGCTGGACGACCGCGGTGTGCAGTTCGTGCCCCGGGCCGGGGTGCCCGAGCCGCCCCGGGTCTCGGCGCTGTCCTGGGCCGTGACCGAGCTGGGCAGCCGCAAGATCCTGGCGGCCAAGGACGCCCACCGGCCGCTGCCGCCCGCCAGCACCCTCAAGACGCTCTTCGCGCTGACGGTGCTGCCGAAGTTCTCCCAGGGGACGGTGCACACCGTCTCCGGCGCGGAACTCGCCGGCATCGAGTCGGGCAGCGCGCTCGCCGGCGTCAAAGAGGACACGCCCTACCGGGTCGCCGACCTCTGGCACGGCGTCTTCCTCACCTCGGGCAGCGACGCGGTGCATGCGCTCGCCGCGATGAACGGCGGCTGGCGCAAGACCATCGCCGACATGCAGGCGACGGCGGACCGGCTGGGCGCCCGCGACACCACGGTCGAGTCGGCGGACGGCTTCGACACCCCGGGGCAGTCCTCCTCCGCGTACGACCTGTCCCTCTTCGGCCAGGCGGGGCTCACCGACCCGGACTTCGCCCACTTCGCCGCGACCAGGACCGCGCAGTTCCCGGTGGACGGCGGCGCGGACACCTACGGCATCCAGAACACCAACCGGCTGCTGGTCGGCTCGCACGGCGTGGCGCCCTACGACGGCCTGATCGGCGTGAAGAACGGCTACACGACGCATGCCGGGAACACCCTGATCGCCGCGGCCAAGCGCGGTGGCCGGACGCTGCTGGTCACCGTGATGAACCCGCGGTCCGGCGCCGAGAACGCCGTCTACGAGGAGGCCCGCGCCTTGCTGGACTGGGGCTTCGCGGCGGCGCCCCGGGCCGCGGCGGTCGGCATGCTGCCCGCCCCCGTCGACCGCGACCCCGGGACGGAGCACGCGGCGCACGGGGGCCCGGCCACCCGGCTGCACCAGGCGGCGGTCGAAAGGCCCGGTGCCCGTGCGAACGCGGTGATCGTGTGGTCCTTCTCCGCCGCCGGTGCGGTCGCGGTCGCCGGGCTGGGCACCGCGCTGTGGTGGCGCCGACGCCACCCGGACGGGCCGCAGGACGGGCAGCCGTCCTGAGGCCGCCCCAAGAGCCGCCGGGTGTCGTACGCCTGTGCGATCGGTCAGGTATCCGGAGGAAGTGGTGTGGCCTTGCCCGGTGAAGGATGGCGCGTTTGCCATGGTTTGTGGTGACTGGCGCCGTTGGTCGGTGTAGCGTCCTGAACAGCTGTCGTGGTTCCGAAGTGCCGGGCGCCCGTGTCGCATTCACGGGCGTTCTTGTTGTCCAGTGCCTCTCCGGACCAGGGCGATCACCTCCGGGTTCCGCGTGGTGCGGGAGCCGATTCGAGCCCATTGAAAGAAGGAGACGGACATGGCTTCCGGCACGGTGAAGTGGTTCAACTCGGAAAAAGGATTCGGTTTTATCGCGCAGGACGGCGGCGGCGCCGATGTCTTCGCGCACTACTCCAACATCGACGCGACGGGCTACCGGGAACTCCTGGAGGGCCAGAAGGTGACCTTCGAGGTCACGCAGGGGCACAAGGGCCCGCAGGCGGAGAAGATCCGGGTGGCGCCGACGCCGTAAGCGCCCCGGCCGGTCCGCCGGTGCACCGCACGGCGCCCGCTCCCTCACGCAGAGGGGCGGGCGCCGTGCGGTGCCGCTGTACGGGTTCCGGGGGCCTTCAGGGCCGGCGGTCGTTGAGGATCTTCTGGAAGAGCCGGTGGTCGCGCCAGGCGCCGTTGATGTGGAGGTAGTTCTCGGCGGTGCCGTAGGGCGTGAAGCCGCACTTCGTCAGGACGCGCTGCGAGGCGAGGTTGTCCAGGAGCGTGCCCGCCTCCAGCCGGTGCAGGCCCAGTTCCGCGTCGGCCGCCGCGCAGACCGCCGTCACGGCGGCGGAGGCGAGACCGCGCCGGAGGTGGCCGGCGTCGATCCAGTAGCCGACCGAGGCGCTGTGCAGCGGGCCGTAGGTGATCTGGGAGAGGGTGATCGCACCGGCGATCTCCGGCTCGCCGGCGGCGTCGTCCGGCTCGCGGACCAGGACCCACGGCATCACGCGCCCGGCGTCCCGCTCGGCCAGCTGCAAGCGGAGTCGCTCCGACTGGCCGGCGGGGGTGTAGAACGCTTCGCCGCGGTCCGGCTCGGTGGGGCGGAGGTGGTCGCGGCTGCGCCCGTAGGCGCGGGCGAGGCCGTCGGCGTCCGCCGGTTCGGCGGGGCGCAGCAGTACGTCGGGGGCGACCTGGACGGACGTGGTGATCATCCGTTCAGCGTAAGCGCGGAGCGCGGCCGCGGACCCGGCCGGTGCTCAGGTCTGCGGTGGCCGGTCCTCGCCTTCGGGCTTGCCGAACTGCTCCCGCATCTTCTCCCTGGCGGCGTCGACCTGGCCCGTGTGCTTGCCCTGGGTCTTCTCGTCGACGAAGTCCCCGGCCTTGTCGATGCCCTTGCCTGCCTGCTCCTCGTGTCCCTTGAGCAGTTCCTTCAGCTTGTCCAGCACGGACATGGGGCGTCCTCCTCACCACGGTCCCCCCTCGCCACCAGCATCGCCCCCGAACGGCCGATGTGCATCAGGAGCCGGGAACCGGGGCCTTCAGATGATCGCTGATGAATTTGAGGGATCCGGCCGCCATCCCCTTCTGGTAGTCCCAGGCGTTGTGCCGGCCACCGGGAATGAGCTGGAACGAGGTGTGGATCGGGCCCTTGCCGTACTTCTCGCGGAATTTGTGGATGGGGTTGACTACCGCGGTGGGGGATTCCTTCGAGCCGGCCTGGAAGGCGATATACACGTCCGGTCCTCCCTTTTTCAGCAGCTGCGCGGCGAGCTTCTCCGGATTGTTGGCGTCCTTCTCCTTCTGGTGGCCGGCCCACATCGGGGAGTCCGGCACGATGTCCGGGCCGCTGGCTATCGCCGCCTTGAACTTCTCCGGGGACTTCAGCACGGACTTGAAGCCGGCGAAGCCGCCCGACGACGACCCCATGAAGGCCCAGCCGTCCCGCGACTTGAAGGTACGGAAATTGGCCTTGGTCAGATCGACGACGTCCTCGGTCAGCCAGGTTCCCATCTTCTGCTGGCCGGGAATGTCACTGCCGTCGTGATAGCGGGTGTCCGGATTGAGCATCGGCATCACCACTATGAACGGCAGGCTCTTTCCCTCCGCGGTCAACTTGGCGAGATTCTCCTGGAGCTTGATATCCCCGCCGACCCAGTAATTGGTGACCCCGTTCTTGTCCTGCGGGCTGCCCAGGCCGCCGGGCAGGGCTATCAGCACCGGGAAACCGCTCTTGGCGTACTTGGGGTCCTGGTACTCCTTCGGCGCCCAGACCCACACACTGCCGGTGACGCCCGACTTCGGGCCGTTGAGTGTCGCCCGGCCTATGTGCGTGCCGTCGTCCAGGGTCCGGGTGATCCGGAAGTCGCTCTTGGGGCCGGTCGGCATCCGGGTGTCGCTGTCGACCGGCTTGACCGGGGTGCCGCCGTCGCCCTTGGCGCCCGCGTCGAAGTCGACCGGATTGCCGTTCTCCGAGCAGCCGGTGAGCAGGGCGCAGGAGGCGAGGAGGGTCGCCGTGAGGGCGGCGGCGTAAGGGTGTTTCAACGGTCTCTCCGCTACTGAATGATCACGTGCAAGTGACCATAAAGAGGGAAAACAGGCACTGCCGGTTCCGTGACCGGTTGCGGTACTCGAACCGTTATGGCGTTGTTGTCCGATGTGCCCCCGGTGGCGGGTCCGTGAGCCCTTCGGCCCGCTCGACCTGCACGGCGCCGCGGTCCGGCCGAGAATGCAGCGGTGAGCGATGAACACCGCAGTGCCGAGGACACCGCCGCGCGCCCCTTGCCGTGTGACGAGGAACGGCGGCTCGCCAGGCAGGCGCTGGCCGGCCGCGCCCGGGACGCGGGAGATCTGGCCCTGCTGATGGACATGCTGGGGCTGGACCCGAGCCGGGATCCGGGTCAGGAGGCGGCGCGCGGCCAGGAACGTGCCCACGGTCAGGAGCCTGCCCGTGGCCGGCAGGCGGGCCGCGGGCGCGGCGCGGGGCGCGAGCGGCGGAACGAGGGGCGCCGCGACACCTGCCGCGGCGCCCGCACGCCCTCGGCGGATCCCGGCTGAGCGGTCCCGCCCGTCGACCCCGGTCGGCGGGCCGCCCGGCCCGTCAGTCCGCCGCCCGGCTCAGCCGCAGTGTCACGATCTGGAACGGGCGGAGCGTGAGCCGGACGGTGTTCCCGTCCCGTTCCAGCGCCGGGCCGTCGTCCGTGGGGCGCTCCAGCAGGTCGGTGGTGACCGCGCCGGCCAGCGCGAAACCGGTGGTGAGAGCGGTCCTGGCGCGCCCGCCGTGGGCTTCGTGGAGCCGGACGACCACATCGCCGCTCCGGTCGTCCGCGAGCTTGACGGCGGTGACCACCGTCGCGTCGTTGCCGACCGCGACCAGGGGTGCCACCGCGCCGGCCCCGGTCAGCCGGCGCTCGGGCAGGTTGATGCGATGGCCCTCGCGTACCGCGTCGCCGATGGCGGCACCGGGGACCAGCGCGTACCGGAAGCGGTGGCTGCCCCGGTCGGTCTCCGGGTCGGGGAAGCGCGGGGCGCGCAACAGGGACAGCCGGACGGTCGTGGTGGTGCTGCGCCCCCCGGCGTCGCCGTCCTCCCGGACCGTACGGGTGACGTCGTGGCCGTAGGTCGCGTCGTTGACCAGCGCCACGCCCCAGCCCGGCTCCTCGACATGGACGAACCGGTGCGCACACGCCTCGAACTTGGCCGCCTCCCAGCTGGTGTTGGTGTGCGTGGGCCGGTACAGATGCCCGAACTGGGTCTCCGCCGCATAGCGTTCGGCGTGCACGTCCAGCGGGAAGGCGGCCTTGAGGAACTTCTCGGTCTCCCGCCAGTCGACCTCGGTGTCGATGTCCAGCCGCCGCTGCCCGCGCGCGAGGGTCAGCGACTGCACCACCCGCGAGTCGCCGAAGCTGCGCACCACCCGGACCGTGGCGGTGTCCGGCGACGCCTCGGTGAGGGCGACCTCGTCCGCGTCCGTCAGGTCGGTGGCCACGTTGCGATAGAACGAGTCCACGTCCCAGGCATCCCACATATTGGGGAAATCCGGGTGGAGTTGCAGCAGATTCGCGGCTGCACCGGGCGCGACGGCCTCGCGCTCGGCCACCGGGTCGTACGCCGAGACCACCAGACCGCGGCCGTCGATCTCCACGCGGAGCAGGTCGTGGGCGAGGACGAAGCCGCCGCCGGGCCGCGGCTCGGTGCGCACCGCGGCGCCGTCGGAGACCGCCGGTGCCACCGCGCCGGCCGGGACCCCGCCGCGGGCGTGCGGCGCCGAGTTCGCCACCAGCGGCCGGCTGCCGCCGCCGGTCAGCGCGGCCAGGGCGCAGGCGATGAGGCCTTCCAGCTCGGTGGCGAGTGCCGCATAGGTCCGCTCCGCCTCGCGGTGCACCCAGGCGATGGAGGAGCCGGGCAGGATGTCATGGAACTGGTGCAGCAGCACCGTCTTCCAGATCCGGTCCAACTCCTCGTACGGATAAGGGTGTTGCGCGACCACCGCGGCGGTCGCCGACCAGAGTTCGGCCTCGCGCAGCAGCTGCTCGCTGCGGCGGTTGCCGCGCTTGGTCCGCGCCTGGCTGGTGAGGGTGCCGCGGTGCAGCTCCAGATACAACTCGCGGACCCAGACGGGCGCGTCGGGGTACTCGGCCTCCGCCCTGGCGAAGAAGTCGGCCGGCCGCTCCCACGCCACCACCGGCGAACCGTCCAGGTCCCGCAGCCGGCGCGCCTTGGCGATCATCTCGCGGGTGGTGCCGCCGCCCCCGTCGCCCCAGCCGGTCGGCGCCAGGGAGTGCCGGGCCGTGCCCTTGTCCCTGAAGTTCCTTGCAGCATGGGCGAGTTCGGCACCCGACAGCTGGCAGTTGTAGGTGTCCACCGGCGGGAAGTGGGTGAAGATCCGGGTGCCGTCGATCCCCTCCCAGCGGAAGGTGTGGTGCGGGAAGGCGTTGATCCTGCTCCAGGAGATCTTCTGGGTCAGCAGCCACTTCGAGCCCGCCGCCTTGATGATCTGCGGCAGTCCCGCGGCGAAACCGAAGGTGTCCGGCAGCCACGCCTCGTCGTTCTCGATGCCGAACTCCTCCAGGAAGAACCGCTTGCCGTAGACGAACTGACGGGCCATCGCCTCCGAGCCGGGCATATTGGTGTCCGACTCCACCCACATCCCGCCCGCCGGTACGAACCGCCCCTCGGCCACCGCCTGCCTGACCTTGGCGTACACCTCCGGCCGGTGCTCCTTGATCCACGCGTACTGCTGCGCCTGCGACATGGCGTAGACGAACTCCGGCTCGTCCGCGAGCAGCGCCGTCATGTTCGACGTGGTCCGGGCGACCTTGCGGACCGTCTCCCGCAGCGGCCACAGCCACGCCGAATCGATATGCGCATGCCCGACCGCGCTGATCCGGTGCGCGGAGGCCGCCGCGGGCGCCGCCAGCACCTCGCGCAGCTGCCGGCGCGCGGCCTGCGCGGTCCCGTTGACGTCCTGGAGGTCGACCGCGTCCAGCGCCCGGCCCACCGCGCGCAGCAGCTCCCAGCGCCGCGGACTGTCCACCGCCAGCTCCACCATCAGCTCACCCAGCACCTCCAGGTCCTGGACCAGCTCCCACACCTCGGTGTCGAACACCGCCAGATCCATCCGGGCCAGCCGGTACAGCGGCTCGCCGCCCGCCGTCTCCGGGTCGCCCAACTTCGTGGGCAGGAAAGGGTGTACGTCGAGAATGACCGGATTGGACGCGGCCTCCAGATGCCACTCGACGCGCTCGCCACCGCGCACCGGATCGCCCACCCGCACCCACTGGTTCCGCGGATTGAGACCCTTCACCGGACTCCCGTCGGGCGTGTGGACCAGCGCCTCGCACTGGAAGCCCGGCATCCGCTCGTCGAAGCCCAGGTCGAGCACCGCCTCCACCGTGCGCCCGGCCCACGCCTCCGGGACCGTGCCCCGCACCCGGAACCAGGTGGTCGCCCAGGGTGCGCCCCATGCGTCACCCACCGCCACGGGTGCGTGCGGGGCGGCCAGCCCCTCCGCCACCGGCACGGGCTCACCGGGCGCGACCCAGGCCGCGACCTCCAAGGGCACCGATTCCGGGTACAGGGCGGGCCGGATGCGCTCGTCCAGGACACGGCGGAGACGGGCTTCGACCAGTGCGCGATCGTCATGCATGGGGGGCTCCGTGGAGTCGGGCGGGAGTGACGGGAACGGTCGTGGCTACCAGGGGTGCCGGGTCCTCGACGGGGCGGAGGCGGCGAAGAGTTCGTCCACGGCGCGGACTTCCAGCAGCGCCGCCGGCTCGTGCGCCGCGCGGCGCAGCCCCGGGAGGTGGAAGGCGGTGCCGCAGGTACCTCCCAGGAACACCCGTGTGCCGTCCGGGAGGCGACGGTGCAGCTCGTAATGGCGGACCGGCCCGGCGGAGCGCTGCCAGGTCATGCGCAGCGCGGTCGTCCCGCCCGAGGTGGCGGCGTCGGTGACCTTCAGCCCGCGGGGCGCACCGGGCTTCCCCGCGGCGTCGTGGACCGCGAGCCGGCCCAGCCGCCACGCGACAGGGGTTCCCGCGCGCCCGGTCAGCCGTACGCCCAGCGCGCGGACGGTGCCGGTGCCCAGCACGCCGCCGATCCGCAGGGTGACGGTGCGCCAGCCGCCGTCGCCCGCCTCGACGGTCCCGGCGGGCAGATGGACGTACGGCGCGGGCTCACCCGGCGCCGGCGCGTCCCGCGGAGCGACGGCCACCTCCACGGCCACCGGGCCCGAGCCCGGGTCGAGACGGTGGGTGAGGTCCAGGACCGTGGCGGCACCGCACGGCAGCCGGGTGGTGAAGAGCTCGACCGTCGCAGGGGAGTCGAGGGCGCCGCGGACCAGCAGACTGCTGCCGCCGCGCCAGGCGTCGGCGAAGTCCAGGGTGACGTCGGGGCGTCGGCCGGCGGTCCGGACCGCCCAGCGTCTCGGGGGCAGCCGGTCCTGGAGGCCGAGGTGGTTCCAGGGCGCGTCGGAGGTGACCGTGCCCGTGTCGTACCAGCGCAGGCCGTGGCCGGTGTTGAAGGTGGTCGCGAACGGCAGCGCGGTGACCGCCGAACGGTCGGCGACCGCCGCGGCCGGGGCCCGCCAGCCGCCGCCCGACCCGCCGGGCCGGGTCGGATCGAGGCCCGCGCCGGACCAGAACCGGTCGTCCGCGGCATGGAAATCGCCCGGGGTACGTCCCGCGGGCAGATGGCCCAGGGTCCACTCCGGCCGGTAGAAACCGTACGAGACCACATGGTCGCGGTCGGCGGGGATGATCGCGTCCCAGTCCGCCGCGGTGTCCCAGCCCGCCGACTCGACATCCACCCCGGCCCACAACTCGTAGCGGCTGCGGCCCAGTTGGTCGGCCAGCCGCCCGGAGTCGGCGAGCGATCGCGCGCTCCAGCGGAAGTCCACGAACAGGGTGTCGGCCACCGGGCCCGCGGCGTCCTGGAAGAAATCCCGGTTCCGTTCGTCGAGCGCCCCCTGCCAGCCGACCCGGCCGCTGCCGTCCATCGCGTCGTACCAGGTGATCCGCAGCCCGTGCGGCGCGCCCGCCGCCCGCAGCGCCCGGAGGAACCCCCGCATATCGGCGGCCAGTGCGGCATCACCGCCGTCGGTCTCGGCATTGACGAACCAGCCGTCGAAGCCGTACGCGCGGGCGACCGCCGCCAGCTTCGCGGCCAGCGGGAACCGCCCCGCCGCGTCCTTCCGCACCAGGTCCCGGGTCCAGCGCAGCTGCCCGCCGTACGCCACCGGCGGCAGGAAGACGGTGCCCAGTACGGGTACGCCGTTGCGGTGCGCGGCGTCCACGACCGGGGCGTTCGGGGCCAGGATCAGGCCCTCGCCGGCGGAGCCGCCCCAGAAGACCAGCTCGTCGAGGTACGCCCAGTGCGTCGGTGCGTAGTAGTCGGCGGTGGCCGAGCCCTGGGAGGGGTTGCCCGCGGTGTGGTCGAAGGCCGCCAGCGCGCTGATCCGGGCCTGTCCGGCGCGGGCCGTGGTGTTCGCCGGGACGGGGGTGAACCGCTCGGCGAGCGGCACCGTCGCGGTGTTGAACGGCAGGTCCAGGTCGGTCTCCGGCCTCCAGTTCGCCAGGCTGCGCCAGACGATGCCGTCGCCGGGCGTGCCGGAGGGCAGCGAGTCGGGGAACCAGTACGCGGCGTACGGCTGCAAGGGGGCCGCGGCCCGCGGACGCCGTGCGGCCACCGCGGTGCCCGGCGGCGGGCCGGCCAGGGCCGCCGCCGCGGCACCCGCCCCGGCGAGCAGCACGCGGCGGCGGGGGAGGGGGCGGGAGAAGGAGAGGCGATGCCGGGTCATGGGGGGCTCCTTCGGGGGAGGCGGACGACGGACCTGTGCGGACGCGCGCTAGTCCGAGACGCTCCCGACCTCCTCCGGTGTGCACACCTCGGTGATCCCACGCGCCGTCAAGTGTCGTTGATCAGAGGCATGTTGGGCGAGGACGAGAGTCGGCCGGGCGCCCTGTGCGGCGAGTTCCGCCCAGGCTTCGAAAACCGGGCCGCCGGGTGCGCACACCGAGCGGCGCGGCGCGGCCTCGGCGTCGCCGGCGTCGACGACCAGCGCGGTGCGGCGGACCGGTGGCCGGTGCGGACGCCCCCGCCATTCCGCGGCCAGCGCCGCCAGCGCCCGCCCCACGGGCTTGACCGTACGGTCGTTGCCGAGCAGCCCCAGCCCGTACTCCAGCTCGGGGAAGTCCGCGAGCGACCGGGACACATCGTGCGAGCACCACCAGGTGATGCCCCAAAGACCGTGGCAGTCGAGGGAGTTGCGGACAGTGGCTTCGGTGAAGCGCACCGCGTGGTCGTCGGGGACATGGGGTGCCGGCGCGCCGACCTCCTGGAGCCACACCGGACGGTGCGGATCGAGCGCCCACGCCTTGGACAGCTCGATGAGATAGGCGGCGTGCTGCTCGGTGGCGGTGCCGGCCGGGCCGTGGCGCTGCGCGGTGCCGTTGAACACCCAGGAGTGCACCGCCGTCATGGCGCCCAACCGGGCGGCGTGGGCGGGCGTGAAGGGATGGCCGTCGCGGTACCAGGCGGCGTCGTAGGCGGCGTGCAGATGCGGCAGGCCGGGCGCGCCGCGCTCGCAGGCCGCCAGCATCCGCTCCAGCCAGGCCGTCGCCTGCTTGGCCGTGATGCGGTCCGGATCCGGGTGCGGGCCGTCCGAGAACTGGTTGATCTCGTTGCCCAGCGTCATGCCGAGGAAGGCGGGCCGATCGGCGAGCGCCGCGGCCAGCGTCCGCAGATACTCCTCCTGGCCGGCGAGCACCTCGGGGTCGGTGAAGATGTTGCGGCGGTGCCAGGTCTGCGTCCAGGCGGGCAGGAAGTCGAAGCTGGACAGATGCCCCTGGAGGCCGTCCACGCTGATGTCCAGCCCGCGCTCGGCCGCCGCGTCCGCCAGCCGCACCAACTGGTCGACGGCCCGCGGCCGGATCAGGGTGCGGTTGGGCTGGAACAGCGGCCAGAGCGGGAAGACCCGGATGTGGTCCAGGCCGAGGGCGGCGATGGAGTCGAGATCGGCGCGTACCGCGTCGAGATCGAAGTCCAGCCAGTGGTGGAACCACCCGTGGGTGGGGGTGTAGTTGACGCCGAAGCGCAGCCGGTGGGCGGTGTCCTGTACGGGCATGTGAAGTCCTGTCCCTCTACGGGTGCGGTGCGGGCATCGGCCACGGCCGGGGTTCAGCCCTTGACGGCGCCCTCGCCGAGGCCGCGGAAGAAGTAACGCTGAAGGCAGGCGAACAGCACCATCAGCGGGAGGACGGCGATGACCGTGCCGGCCGCGACCAGCCGCTGGTTGTCCGCGAACGTGCCGTGCAGGAAGTTCAGGCCGACGGTCAGGGTGAACTTCGACTGGTCGCTCAGCACGATCAGCGGCCACAGGAAGTCGTCCCATGCACCCATGAAGGCGAAGATCGCGACGACGGCGAGGGTGCCCTTGACCGACGGCAGCGCGATGCGGACGAACCGCTGCCACGCGGTGGCGCCGTCGACATACGCGGCCTCCTCGACCTCGTACGGCAGGCCCGCGAAGGCGTTCCGCATCAGCAGTACGTTCATCGCGCCGATGCAGGCGGGCAGCACCACGCCGAGCAGGGTGTTGTTCAACTGGAGCTGACGCATCGTCAAGAACTGGGCGATCATGATGCTTTCGACCGGGACCAGCATCGCGGTGATGAACATCAGCAGCGCGGTCCGACGGCCCCTGAAGCGCATCCGGGCGAGTGCGTAGCCCGCCAGCGCCGCGCCCGCGCAGTTGGTCAGCACGTTCGCGGCGGCGACCTTGAGCGAGTTCAGTGCGAAGTCCCAGACCGGGATGATCCTGGCGACCCCGGCGTAGTTGCCGAGGGTGACCTCGTGCGGGACCAGGCTCGGTGGATAGCGGTAGAGGTCCTCGCCGGGACCCTTGAGGGAGGTCGACAGCTGCCACAGGAAGGGGCCGACCGACAGTGCCAGCACGGCTAGCAGCAGCAGATAGCGGAGCGTCGGCAGCCGTCGCCGGCCGGTCGGTCGCCGTCGCCGGACCGGCATCCGCCGCCCACCACCCGTTCGCCCCTCGGCCCGCGACCGCATGTCCACCACGGCGCTCATCCGTCCTCCCGGCGTTGGGCCCGCAGCACCAGCAGCATCAGCCCGAGGGTGAGGACGAAGACCACGACGGACAGCGCCGAGGCGTAGCCCACCCGGCCGCTCAGCCCGGTGCCGACCTGCCGGACGAGCATCACCAGCGTGGTGTCCTCGCCGCCGGGACCGCCGGTCGGCCCCGCCATCAGATAGACCTCGGAGAACACCTTGAACGCGTTGACCGAGGAGAGCGCGGCCACCAGCACCATCGTGGAACGCACCGCCGGCACGGTGACGGTCAGAAAGCGGCGCACCGGCCCGGCACCGTCGACGGCGCACGCCTCGTGCAGCTCCCGGGGGACGTCGGCCAGCGCCGCCAGATAAATGATCATGTAGTAGCCGAGTCCCTTCCAGACCGTCACCGCCATCGCGCTGAGCAGCAGCAGCCAGGGATCGCCGAGAAACCCGACCCGGCCGAACCCCACCGCCTCCAGCAGCGCGTTGATCAGCCCCCGGTCGTCCAGCAGCCACACCCAGACCAGCCCGACCACCACGACCGAGGCGACCACCGGCGTGTAGAACGCGGCCCGGAAGAAGGCGATCCCCGGAATCTGCCGCTGGACCAACAGGGCCAGCAGCAGCGGCAGTACCACCAGCAGCGGCACGGCACCCAGGACGTAGAGCAGGCTGTTGCGCAGCCCCGTCCAGAACAGCGCGTCGTGGACCAGTTCCTGGTAATTGGCGCCGCCGACGAACCGCCCCGCGGTGAGGGTGCGGGCATCGGTGAAGGAATGCGCCACCGTGCTGAGAAAGGGATAGAGGCTGAATCCGCCGACGATCAGCAGTCCGGGCGCCAGGAACAGCCACGGCGTGACCGTCAGCTGCCTGCGGATGCCGCGGGATCCGCGGAACGGCCGGGCCGTACGGGACGCGGGAAACCCGCGCGGACCGGTGACCCGGCGGCCCTCAAGGGCGGTTTGCCGTGCCATGGCCCGCCTCAACCGGTCTTGAGGAGGCGAGTGCACTCCGCCACCGCATCGTCCAGTGCCGCCTTCGGCGACTGCTTGCCCTGAACGGCCTTCGCGACGGCATTGCGCAGCACCGTCTTCATCTGGTCGCTGAGCAGTACCGGGGTGTAATTCACCGCGGTCTTCAGGGACTTGGCCGACGCCACCCGCACCCGGGTCGCATCCGTTCCGTCCTCCTCGGTGAAGTACGGATCGTCCAGCGAGCCCTTCGTGCTCGGGAAGATCGTGACCTGCTTCGCGAACGCCATCTGGTTCTGCCGGTCGGTGACGAAGTGCGCAAAGGTCACGGCCGCCGGCTTGACCTTGCTCTGCGCGTTCACCATCAGGCCCTGGACGTACATGTTGGCCTTACCGGTGTTGTTCACCGCGTCCGTGATGCCGATGTTCTTGTAGAGGCTCGGGGCGTCCTTCTTGAAGTTCCCCAGATCGAGCGCGCTGCCCGGGTTCATGGCCACCGACTGCTGCTCGAACTTCCGCCCGGCGGACTCCGCCTGGGCGGTGAGCGCCTGCGAGTCCAGCGCCCCGGCCGCGTACAGCTCCTTGTAGTGCTGGAGCAGGTCGACGCCTCTGGGCTCGTTGAACGTGAAGGCGGTGCCCTGTGCGTTCATCAGCCGTACGCCGTAGCGCCCGAAATCCTCGATCGACGGCGTACTCGCCAGCATCGCGATCTTCCGGCCGCTCTTCTGCGCCATCGCCACCGCGTCCCGGAAGAGCTGGTCGTATGTGGTGGGCGGCTTGTCCGGATCCAGACCGGCCTTGCGGAACAGATCCTTGTTGTAGAACATCGGCCCGGTGTTCAGATACCACGGAAAGGCATAGACGCCCTGCAATCCCGGCATCCCATGGCTCTGCCACGCCGCTTCCAGATACTCGCCGCGGTACTTCCCCGCCGCCTTTTCCAGATTCAGCGCCAGCCCGGCCTTCGCCAGCGGATACGCGAGATCCGGTGACACATTCACCACATCCGGCAGCGTCCCGCCCGCGGCATCCGCACTCAGCTTTTCCGGATACCCCTCGGCCGGCTGATCGACCCATTTCACCTGGGCGTCGGGATATTTCTTCTCGAAGTCCGCGATGACCCCGTCGAAGTACTTCTTGAAATGTGTCTTGAGATTCCAGGTCTGAAAGGTGACCTGCCCTTCGACCTTCCCCGAGGCGCTGTCCGATCCGCCCGCTTCACCTGGGGCTCCGCACCCGGTCAAGGAGAGTGCCGAGGTGATCAGAACCGCGGTGGCGGCGGCTGCCCGGCGGGATAAACGACGCACGGCTGGCTCCTTGGCTCAGATGTGGCTCAGGTGCTCCGACCAGAAATATTCCGAAGTGAATCCGGATCTCCACGGCGGTTCCGACGAACCTCCGGCGACGATGCGGCTGACGCTACTAATGCGATTTAGCGGGTGTCAATACTCCGACCGCAAGCGATTCTTCAGCGGGGGCCGGCATCCGATTGACATGCCGCGCGGCCCTGATCAGACTGTCGTGCACTAATGCGGTTCAGCACGGGAGGAGCGCCGGCATGACAGCGCCCGGTGAGGCGTCCCGCCGCAAACCCGCGCGCCGGCCGACGATCAAGGACATCGCCCGCCGCGCCGGGGTGTCCGAGAGCGCCGTCTCCTTCGCGCTGAACGACCGGCCGGGGGTCTCCCGGGACACCCGCGCCCGGGTACGGCGCGTCGCGGAGGAGCTGGGCTGGCAGGCCAACAGCGCCGCCCGCGCGCTCTCCGGCGAACGCGCCGACTGCCTGGGCCTGGTGCTGGCCCGCCCCGCCCGGACCCTCGGCGTGGAGTCGTTCTTCCTCCAACTCGTCTCCGGCATCCAAGAGGTGCTCTCCGCGCGGAAGACCGCGCTCCTCTTCCAGGTCGTCGAGGACCTGGACACCGAGTGCGCCCTCTACCGCCGCTGGTGGGCCGAACGCCGGGTGGACGGCGTCCTGGTCGTCGACCCCCGCACGCAGGACCCCCGGCCGGAACTCCTCGCCGCACTCGGCCTCCCCGCGGTCGTCATCGGTGGCCCGGCCACCCCCGGACCGGCCGCCGAACCCCCCGCCCCGCACCCCGTGCTCTCCACCGTCTGGGCCGACGACGCCAAGGCCATGGCACGGATCCTCGACCACCTCCACGGCCTCGGCCACCGCCGCATCGCGCATGTCGCGGGCATGCCCGGCCTCGCCCACACGGCTCGCCGGATCCGCTCGCTGCGCGCCGAAGCCGGCCTGCGGGGCCTCGACGAGCGGCAGGTCCGCTCGGTGACCACCGACTACTCCGACGCCGAAGGCGCCGAGGCCACCCGCCGCATCCTCGACGCCGCCGCACCCCCCACCGCGATCATCTACGACAACGACGTGATGGCGGTGGCCGGCGCCTCGGTGGCGGCCGGGCGCGGCATCTCCGTGCCGGGCGAGCTGTCCATCGTCGCCTGGGACGACTCCCCGCTGTGCCGGGTCACCCACCCCCGGCTGACCGCACTGGTCCGCGACACCCCGGGCTTCGGCCGGCTCGCCGCCACCGAACTCCTCGCCTTCCTCGGCGGCGGACCGCCCCGCACCGTACAGGGCGAACTCCCGCACCTGGAACGGCGGGAGAGCAGCGGACCGGCCCCGCACTACCGCTGACGGATCCTCAGTGGGGCTGGTGCAGCGTCGGGTATGCAGGCGCTGACGCAACCTCGGCCATTCGTGCCCAGCCCGCGATTCTGACGCATAGTCAAGACCACGTGACCGACCGGCACATCGCCGCCTCCGCGCCACCCCCACGCGCCCCACCCCCTACCCGTAATACCTGAGAGCTACGCGGACGGTGGCTCCACGGCGGGACGCCGACCACACGCCGTGCTCCATAGCTTCGGTGCCGGAACCACCACCCACCTCCGGTACGGAAGGACCACCCGCCATGGCGTCCCGCCCGCGCAGTCGCCGCCTGCCCCGCACCCTGCTGGCCGTGCTGGTCACCGCCTCGGTGGCCATACCCGTATCGGGTGCCGCCCGCCCCACGGCCGTACCGGCGCCCGCCCCCACGGCTGTCGCCCCGCTGCGGAACGCCACCTCCGCCGCCCTCGCCGAGCGGTACGCCACCACCCGCCGTGACATCAGCGCGGCCGAGCGGACCGCCGCCGCCCACGGCGACCACAAGCGGGCCACCGCGCTGCACGCCATGGCCGTCCCCGCGCGCCACTTCCTCTCCTTCGACGGCCGCGACGGCGGTCGCAGCGCCGAGGTCTACGGCGACCTCTCCCGCGCCGAGCGGATCGCCGTGCTCGTCCCGGGCTCGGACACCGGCTTCGAGACGTACGGACGCTTCCGCGCCGGGGCGCTGGCGCTCCAGCGGCAGCTCCGGCAGGAAGCGGGCACCCGGACCGCGGTCGTCGCCTGGCTCGGCTACGCCACGCCCACCATGGTGAGCGCCGAGGCGATCACCACCGGCCGTGCCGACGCAGCCGCCCCGCACCTGCGGGAGTTCATCGGGGAGTTGAGCGCGGCCCGGCCCGCCTCCCGCATCTCCCTCCTCTGCCACTCCTACGGATCGGTGGTCTGCGCCCGGGCCGCCTCCGGACTCGCCGTGGCGGACATCGTCTTCTACGGCAGCCCCGGCACCGGCTACGACAGCGCCGCCGCCCTGCGCACCCGGGCCACCGTCTGGGCCGGCCGCGGCACCGGCGACCGGATCGCCGACGTCCCGCACGCCCGGCTCCGACTTCTCTTCGTCACCGTCGGGTTCGGGACCGATCCGGTCTCCCCGGAGTTCGGTGCCCGGGTCTTCCCGGCGGGCCGGGGCGGCCACAGCGACTACCTGAAGCCCGGCTCCGCATCCGTCACCAACCTCGCCCGCATCGTCACCGGACGGTTCGCCGACCCCGACGGGCCGGACGCCGCCCTCTCCGATCGGGCCGCTGCCCAGGAAGGCCGTCATGCGTGACTCCGTGAGATCCGCAGTGCGGGCCCTGATCCGCCGGATCGTGCTCGCCACCCCGCCCGGGCGCGACCGGGCCACCGACGCACTGCGCGCCTTCGCCATCCTCGGCGTGGTGCTCGGCCACTGGCTGGTCACCGCGCTGATCGCGGACAGCGGCACCCTGCACGTCGCCAGCCCGCTCCGGACCATGCCCCAACTGGCCCCCATATCCTGGCTGTTCCAGACCCTGGCGGTGTTCTTCCTGGTGGGCGGTCAGGTGGCCGCCAGGAGCCACGCCTCCGCCCGCGTCCGCGGCACGGCCTACCGGCACTGGCTGCACGCCCGTCTCGCCCGGCTGTTCCGGCCGGTCGCCGCCGTCCTTGCGGTCTGGACCGTCGCCACCGGCGCGATGCTCGCCTCCGGCGTCGGCTTCGAGACCGTCCACACACTGGTCAAACTCGTCCTGTCCCCGCTGTGGTTCCTGCTGGTCTTCGCCGCACTGACGGCAGCGACCCCGCTGGTCGCCCGGCTGCATCCGCTGTGGCCGCTCGCCGTCGTCCTGCTCGTCGACGTCCTCCGCTTCGGCTGCGGCGCCCCGGGCTGGCTCGGCTGGCTCAACCTGCCGGCGGGCTGGCTCGTCCCGTACTGCCTCGGCGCGACCTGGTCCCGCGGGGGCCTGCGCGGCCGGACGGCCGGCTGGGCGCTGCTGCTCACCGGGGCCGCGGCCACCGCCGGGCTGATCCTGTTCGCCGGCTACCCCGCCTCGATGGTCGGCGTCCCCGGCGCCGCGATCTCCAACCTCAACCCGCCCACGCTCGCCGCGGCCACCTTCGGCCTCGCCCAGTGCGGCGCGGCCCTGCTGCTGCGCGACCCGCTGAACCGGGTGCTGCGGCGCCCCGCCGTCTGGGCCGCCGTGGCCGTGCTGAACCTCTCCGCGATGACCGTCTTCCTCTGGCACCAGACCTCGATGATGGCGGTCACCGCCACCGGCCTGTATATCGCCGGCCCCCTGCCCGGTCTGCACACTGCACCCGACGGCCCCGCCTGGATACTCGCCCGGCTGCTGTGGCTCCCGGTGTTCGCGGGTGCCCTGCTGGTCTGCTGGGCCGCGTTCCGCACGTACGAACAGCACCGGCCCCGCCGGCGCGGGACGGACGCTCCGCGCGGGCCGCACACACCCGGTGCGCCCGGACCGCGCGGGCCGCAGCCGCCCGCCCCGGTGATCCGCGAAGGGCGCCCCGCCCGACCGGCGGTGGCGCCCCGTGCCTAAGGTGCATCCCGTGAAGAGGGGGAACCGGGCCGAACGGCTGGTGGCGGCGGTGCGCGCGGTGCCGCGCAACCTGCGCGAGGACCTGTGGACGACGGCCGGCGACGATCCGCTGCCGAGCACCGCGCATCGCCCGCGCTGGCTGGACTGGCGACCGGCGATCGTGATGCCGCTGCTGCTGGCCGCGGTGGTCCTGCTCGCCGTCGACACGAACCGGTATGCCTTCGCCTACGGGATGGGCCTGCCCTATGGCCTCCTCGTCGCCTCGCTCCAGTCGGCGGCGCCCGTCGCCGCGCTGTACCGCCCGGTCCCGGCCTGGTGGGTGTCGACCGGAGCCATGGTCCTGGTCGCGTACCACGCGGCGGGACATATCGAGCCGTTCACCCCACTGCCCTGGTACCAGAGCGGGCTCCCTCTCCAGGCGGCGGTGCTGTTCCTGGCGGCGCTGCGGGTCCGGCCCCGGATCGCCGTCGAGATGCTGGTGATCGACGTGCTGACGGGCCTGTTCACCAATGCGGTGCTCTCCGGCCGGTTCAACGACGCGCGCTTCCCCGTCGCCGTCCTCACCCTCTCCGTCGTGGTCGGCACCGCACTGCGCGGCCGGCAGGTGGCCCGAACCGAACTCGTCGCGCAGGAAGAGCTCACCGCCGAGGAACGCGCCCGGCGCACCCTCCTGGAGGAGCGCAGCCGGATCGCGCGGGAACTGCACGATGTGGTCGCCCACCACATGTCGGTGATCTCGATCCAGGCGCAGGTCGCCCCGCACCTCGCCGACAACCCCTCCGACGAGCTGAGGGAGAACCTCCGCGGCATCCGCCAGAACGCGGTCGAGGCGCTCACCGAACTCCGCCGGGTGCTCGACGTGCTGCGCTCCGAGGACGCCCTGTCGGAGAGCGCCCGGCACGCCCCGCAGCCCACCCTCGACCGGCTCGGCGAACTGGTCGGCAATGTACGCGGCGCCGGCCTCGACGTGTCCGTCGAGACCGCCGGCGAGCCGCGCCCGCTCTCGCCCGGCGCCGAACTCTCCGCGTTCCGCATCGTCCAGGAGGCGCTCAGCAACGCGATGCGGCACGCCCCCGGGGCGGCGGTACGCGTCGAGATCGGCTACCGGCGCCACGACCTGACCCTCCGGGTCACCAACACCGCGCCCGACGGCCCCGCCCCGCCCTCCACGGGCACCGGGCACGGCCTGCTGGGCATGCGCGAACGCGCCACCATGCTCGGCGGCGAACTGGCCACCGGTCCCACCCCCGACGGCGGATACGAAGTGACCGCGATCCTCCCCGCCCGCACCCCGAACCTGCCCGCCGCCCCCGCCGAGGACACCCGATGACGACCGCCACCACCACCGCCATCCGCGTACTGATCGCGGACGACCAGATGATGGTCCGTCAGGGATTCACCGTGCTGCTCAACGCCGAACCCGGAATCGAGGTCGTCGGCCAGGCCGTGGACGGCCTCGACGCGGTCGCCAAGGTCACCGAACTCGCTCCGGACGTCGTCCTGATGGACATCCGGATGCCGGAGCTCGGCGGCATCGAGGCCACCCGCCGGATCACCGAACCGCCCGGTGCCACCGTCAAGGTCCTCGTCCTGACCACCTTCGACCTCGACGAATATGTCTACGAGGCGCTGCGCGCGGGCGCCTCCGGCTTCCTCCTCAAGGACGCCTCGGCCGATGAACTCGCCCAGGCGGTAAGGGTGGTGGCGGCCGGAGACGCCCTTCTGGCCCCGAGCATCACCAAGCGGCTGATCGCCGAGTTCTCCCGGATGACCGGCGCCCCGCGGGCCCCGCTCAAGGATCGCGTCGGCGGACTGACGGAGCGCGAGACGGAGGTGCTGTCACTGATCGCCCAGGGCCTGTCGAACGCCGAGATCGCGGCGGGCCTGGTGGTGGCGGAGCAGACCGTGAAGACCCATGTGGGCCGCATCCTGGTAAAGTTGGGCCTGCGGGACCGGACGCAGGCCACGGTCTTCGCCTACGAGACCGGACTGGTGCGGCCGACGGGGTATTGAACTGCCTGCCGGATTCCCCCACCGAACCGGGTGCGTCAGCGGTGCGTCACGACCCCGGGCGCCAGCCGCCCGCAGTTCGAGCCGGAGACGCTGACGCTCACCGTCTCGACGGTCCCGCCCCAGTCCACACACCGGCCTTTCGCCGCGAGATACACCGGGCCCGCATAGGAGGTGTAATTACCGCTGTCGAAAACCGTGTCGGAGCTGCCGTCGGAGGGTCCGAGATACGTGTAGAGGAACACCGGCTTACCGGGGCTGTTCCGGACCGTCACGACGCAGTTCTTTCCGGTCTTCGCGCTGTACATGAGATATACGGTTCCTTTTCCGGTGACCGGTAGGGAATTCACGACACGATATCCGGTGCCGCACGCTCCGTTGTACGCCGCGGCACTCGCCGGCGCGGCCGATGCCGTGGTGGCCAGACCCATCGTGGCGATACCGGCCGCCGCCAGTACCGCGGATCCTGCAATGGCACGTGAACGCTGCATGGGAAAACCCCCGTCAGGTGGTGTCCGTCGCGTGGTCATTTCACCGTGATGGTGATGCACCGTGTTGGACACCGGCCGGGTGGGGATGGTTGTACGCGAATTCCACGCACTCCCGCAGAACTTGACGCTGCCTCACCCCAGGCAAGGCTCCCCGGTCAGTCGTCGTCGTCCTCCCCGTAGGCGAGCACCTTCAGCCTGCCGTACGTCCCGTTGAAGCGGTTGTGGTCCCCGACGGTGTGCCCCGAGGAGGTGTGCTGCCAGATGCTGTGGAATCGCCAGCTGCCCGGCAGCGTGCCGACGCCGCCGCCGTAGTGGGGGATCCACAGCGGGTTCGTCCGGCCGAAGCGGGCCGAATTGCCGGTGCAGCGCTTCCACCAGTTGTTCGAGGTGTAGATGACCGCGTCGCGGCCGGTCTCCGCCCGGTAGGCCCGGACGAAGTCCCCGATCCAGTTCACCATCCCCGCATGGCTCTTGCCGTAGCAGGTCGCGCCGTAGGGGTTGTACTCCATGTCCAGCGCACCGGGCAGCGTCCTGCCGTCCCGCGACCAGCCGCCGCCGTGGTGTGCGAAGAACCTCGCCTGCGTGGCACCGCCGGAGTGGTCCGGCAGCGCGAAGTGATAGGCCCCGTGGATCATGTCCGCGTGGTACGAGCCGTGGTACTGCTGGCTGAAGTAGGGGTTCGTGTAGCTGGTGCCCTCCGTCGCCTTGACGTAGGCGAACCGCACCCCGTGCCGGCGCAGCCTCCGCCAGTTGACCCTGCCGTTGTGGCTGGAGACATCGACACCGGCCACGGCCTTCTTCGACCAGGCGCCCCGCGGCTCGGAGTCGGCGGCCTGCTCGATGCCCTCGTGCATGGCGATGGTGGAACCCATCCAGTCCTGCTCGGGGTGGGCGGGCGTCTTCCCGGCGTCCGGCGACGCGGTGGCGGTGCCGGGCAGGACGAGCGGCAGTGCGAGCACGGAGAAGAGGGAAACGAGAGTTCCGGCCGTGAGGGGGACCGTACGGCGGGCCGGTGCGGATCTGCGCAAGGGCATCGCGTGCCTCCGAAGGACTTCGGTTGAGTCAGTTTCGGCAGCCTTTGAGCAGAATTCTGCCGATAAGAAGACTTATACGCTGAATTGCCGGAACCCAAGACCCGACAGCCCCTCAGTCCGCCGACCGGCCGGGCCATCTCACCCGTCTGGCTGCCCTGGCTTGTCGCGTGCAACGCCGGCGGGCCCCGGCAGTGCCGGGGCCCGCTCTCCTGCGCAGCGGCGAACGCGCCATGTCGCCGCTTCGCCCTCTCTTATGCCGATCCTGCCGGATCGCTTGTCGCGTCCCTCATCGCCGGTGGCTCAGTAGGCGGAGTTGACGTTGTCGATGGAGCCGTAGCGGTGGGCGGCGTAGTTGGCCGCGGCGGTGATGTTGGCCACCGGGTCGGTGAGGTTGTCGGCGGTGCCGGCGACGTGGTAGGCCTCGAAGGTGGGCTGGATCACCTGGAGCAGGCCCTTCGACGGGCAGCCGTTGACGGCGTTGACGTCCCAGCCGTTGACCGCGTTGGGGTTGCCGCTGGACTCGCGCATGATGTTGCGGTGCAGGCCCTCGTAGCTGCCCGGTATGCCCTTGGACTTCATGATGTCCAGCGCCTGGCGGATCCAGCCGTCGAGGTTGTCGGCGTACTTCTTGGGGGCGGCCGGACGCTCGGCGGAACGGCTGGCGGCCTGCTCGGCGGCGCGGTCCTGCTTGGCGACCGCGGTGACCTTGATGCGGTCGGCGACGGACGCGCGCACCGGGCGCTCCACCTTGGCGCTGTCGGCCTTGGCGGGCATCCCGCTGGCGCTGACCGGCTTGACCGCGGCGGAGGCGTGCGCGGCCGGGGCGGCGTTGACGGGGGCCGCGGTGACGGCCAGGCCCGTGGTGGCGCCGGCGGCGGCGAGAACGGCCACGGCGACCTTGTGGGTACGGGTGATACGGGCGATGCGGGCAGCGCGGGGCAGGGTGAAACCGGGCATACGGGGGTGACCTCTTCCAGGTGCGGGGGACGGGGAGGCGGCCATCGTTGGCGCGTTCGGACCGAGGCTCTTCGTGTCGCGCTCGCCCTCGGGGCGTCGGGCGCAGACCCGCTCTCGGTGCGACTGGATCCATGGTTAACGGCCGACCTGAATCGTGGCAATGACCCCTTGTACTACCTATCATCGTGAAATGTGGCGCGATGACCGTTTTGTTCAGTTATTCGCCCCGTATTTCGCGGCGCGGTACGCCCCGGCGTCGACTAGGCGGACTCGTACGTGACGTACGTCGCGTGCCCGGGGTCACCTGCCGGGGCCCGTTCGGCCCCCTTTCGCGCCCCGGGGAAGTTGCCTGGGTCACACCCTGAATTGCCGCCCGGAATCGCCTAGTTCGCCTTCCGGGGGTGGCGGAAAGGGCCGCGCCCCGGCGGATCCGTCCCTGCGGCGGCGCCGCTGGTCCGTTCGTGGCAGCGTCCGGGCTGTCGGGCTGCGGCTCGCCCGGGGGTCCCGGAGAGTGAGACCACACACAACCGTCACTCACCGTAGGGGAGTGCTTATGTTCCGTCGTTCCGCCGCCGTTCTCGCCGTTCTCGCCGCCGCCGGAATCCTCGGTACGGGCGCCGCCGGCGCGGCCCCCGTCGACCACTACCGCGACCACCGCGGCCACCACGAGCGCACCCTGACCCCCAGGGAGCGCGAGGGCCTGCGCGTCGCCGGCCATGTCCTCGACTCCCTCTTCGGCGGCCCGCCGCGAGACTGGAACCGCTACTGAAGCCGGCATCGGCATCAACGCCAACGGCAATGGCCCTGACCGCGAAGTGCGGTCAGGGCCATTGCCGTTGCCGTGGAGGTGCTTCTCCGATGCAGGGCACCGGTGGGGCGCGCCGGCTCGGTTCTCCCGCTCAGTAGGCGGAGTTGACGTTGTCGATGGAGCCGTAGCGGTGGGCGGCGTAGTTGGCCGCGGCGGTGATGTTGGCCACCGGGTCGGTGAGGTTGTCGGCGGTGCCGGCGACGTGGTAGGTCTCGAAGGTGGGCTGGATCACCTGGAGCAGGCCCTTTGAGGGAATGCCGTTCTGCGCGTTGATGTCCCAGTCGTTGACGGCGTTGGGGTTGCCGCTGGACTCGCGCATGATGTTGCGGTGCAGGCCCTCGTAGCTACCGGGGATGCCCTTGGACTTCATGATGTCCAGCGCCTGGCGGATCCAGCCGTCCAGGTTGTCCGCGTAGCGCGGGGCGGCCGGCTTGGGCGCGGCCTCCTTCGGCGGCGCTATCTCCGCGCGCTCCGTCGAACGGCTGGCGGCCTGCTGGGCGGCGTGGCCCTGCTCGGCGACGGCGGTGACCTTCAGGCTGTCCGCGACGGACACGCTCTCCTGCTTCTTGTCCTCGGCCGCCTTCGCCTTCGCCACGACCGGCAGGCCGTTGGCGGCGACCGGCTTGACCGCGGCCGACGCGTGGGCGGCCGGGGCGGCGGCGTTGCTCGGCGCCGCGGTCAGGGCGAGGGCCGCCGCGCAGCTCGCAGTGGCCACCAGCGCCGCGGAGACCTTGTGCGTGCGGGTGAAGCGGGCGGTGCGGGGCAGGGAGAAGCTGGGTATCGGCATGCGGAACTAACCTCTTCCAGGGCTGGGTGGCGGGTGAGTGGCCTTCGGTGGCCCATGAGGACCGAGGGTCAGTGCCGCGCTCGCCGCTCTGGCGGAGTCCGCAGGCTCGTTCTCGGTGCTACCGGAAACATGGTTAGCGCCGGCCCGGGATGGTGGCAAAGATGCCGTGTACTACCCATCTTCGTGCGTAAGGGCGAAATGCCCGATATAAATGCCGGAATTCAGGGCGTACACCGGATCGTTATCGACTAGCCGCGTTCGTACGTGACGTACGTCGCGTGCCCGGCATCACCGGATACGGCCCGCGCGGCCCCCTCCGGACGGGCCGCCGAGTTGCCCGGGTCACACCCCCGGCGCCCCCTCGCGGGTGCCGCTCAGTCCTCCAGCAGCCGTGCCGCCAGATGCTCGATGCGGTCGTGCCAGGCATCCCGCGCCGCCTCCGCGTCGGCGCCCCGCGGCCCGGTCTGCGTCAGGACCAGGCGGGCGCCGTGCCCGGTGCCCCGGCCCAGCTCCCAGCGGACCGTCCCCTCCGGACGGCAGCGGTAGGCGAGAACGGACGGCTCCCGTACTTCGATGACCGGCCCGGCCGGTGTCGTCCTTGAGGCGAATCCCTCCGGGGCGCGCTCACCCGTGGCCGGCTCGTCACCCCCGGTCAGCACCGCCCACACCGTCTCCGCGGGCCGTACCAACTGCCGCTCGAAACGGATCCGCGGCCCCTCCGCCGTCTCCTCCACGGCCCCGTGCCCGAGATCGAACTGCTCCAGATACGCCTCGTGCAGCTCGCCCGAGTCGGGCTCCACGGCCGGCGACTCACCGTCGAGCAGCTGCGAGAGCGCCGTCATGCACAGGTGCCAGCCGGACGCGAAGCTGGCGGCGCCGAACCGGTCGCCGAAGGTGTGCACCAAGGTCAGCAGCGAGCCGTCCGCCTCCGGCGCGATCTCCCAGCGCAGCCGGTCATCGCCCCAGGTGAAGCCGTACAGCCGGGGTTCCTCGGCGTCGGTGACCGTACCGGTCATGGCGGGCCCGCTCACCTGCGGCATGAGAAAGGTGATCGTGCCGCCGGCCCGTAGCTCGACCGCGACATCGCAGGGGAACCACTGCCCCACCCGCGCCGGGTCGGTGAGCGCCGTCCAGACCTCGTGGGGCGGATGCGTCAGCCGCCGCTCCATGCGCAGCGCCGTCCGGCCGTCGGCGGCCTCGGTCAGGGTGTCGGAGTGCGGGTTCACAGGAATGCCCCCTCCTCGGGGCCACGGTGCGGGTGCCCTTGCGGACGCCGGGGGCACCTGCCGCTGTCGCGTACGGCGACGGGCGCGGCGCACGCCGTCCGCCTCATACGCACGCCGGATCCCCCGCGGCCCGCTCGGGGCGTGCCGCCGGGACCAGCGCCGGCGCCGTCTCCAGCGGTTCGTCCGTGAAGAAGCGGGCGGTCAACTCCGCGACCTCCTGCGGACGTTCGAGCACCACCCAGTGGTCCGCGTCGGGGATCGTCAGGAAGCGACTGCCCCCGATAGTGGCCGCGAAGGCACGCTGCCGGTCCGGGGCGGTCACCGTGTCGTGCTCGCCGCTGAAGACCAGGGTGGGGATGCCGGACAGCCCGCCGGCGAAGTCCGGCCGGTCGGTCAGCGCCCGGCGCAGTGAATCCACGGCGTGCGGCGAGTACAGCGCCGCCTGGAGCATCGCCCGCCGGACATAGCGGAAAGCCAGCCTCCGGCGGGCGACGTACCGGCGTTCGTCGAGGCAGAGCAGCCCTTCGGCGGCCAGGGTGGCGAAGGCGGCGGCGTCCCCCTGCGAGAGGTGCTCGGCGGCCTGCTGCCACGCGTGCACCTGGGGGTCGCCGACATCTGCCGGTACGCCGCCGAGCACGAGCCGGGCGATCCGGGCCGGGAAGCGCTGGGCGCAGCTGAAGGCGATGCCCGCGCCGTAGGAGAAGCCGAAGAGGTTGATCCGCGGGGCGCCGAGATCGTCGATGACGGCCAGGATCGCGGCGCAGAGCACCTCCATGCTCGGCCCCGGCGGCAGCGGTTCCGCACCGCCCATACCGGGCAGATCGGCGGTCACCACATCCGCCACCGGCCCCAGCTCCTCGTCCATCTGCGGCCAGCCGAACATCCCCTGCAACGCGCCGCCGAGCACCAGCGCGGGCTCGGTGACCGGCTCCGGGTGCCGCAACAGCCGGTACGCATACGACACCCCGCGCACCGACAACGAGCGGATCGATTCCTCGTTCATGGCTCTTCCTTCCCGGCGAGACCGGCTTCTGCGGTCGGGGTGCGCTAGCTGCGGGTCAGGACCAGCGCAGCGTTGTGGCCCCCGAAGCCCAGCGAGGTCTTCACCGCGCAGTCGAACGCCGCCCGCCGCGGCTCCGCGCGGACGACCTCGATCGGGATACGGGGATCGGGCACCGTCAGATTGGCGGTGTGCGGCACCAGTTGCTCCTCCAGGGCGAGCACCGTCAGCGCGGTCTCGATGCCGCCGGCGGCGCCCAGCGTGTGCCCGGTCATCGCCTTGGTGGAGGTGACCAGCGGATGATCGCCGAGCACCCGCTGCAACATCATCGCCTCCACGTGGTCGTTGACGACGGTCGAGGTGCCGTGCGCGTTCACATGACCGACGTCGCCGCCCTGCACGTCCGCGTCCGCCATCGCGGTGCGCAGCGCCTGCTCGATGCCCTTGCCCTCCGGATCCGGCGCCACCGCGGCATACGCATCGCTGGACGCGCCGTACCCCGCGATCCGCGCGCGGATCGGCGCCCGGCGGGCCCTGGCGTCCTCCGGTCGCTCCATCACCAGCAGCCCCGCGCCCTCGCCGACGACGAAACCGTCCCGGTCCACGTCGAAGGGCCGGCAGGCGGTGGCCGGATCGTCGCGCCGGGTGGAGACCGCCTTCATCTGGCAGGCGCTGGCGATCAGCAGCCGGGACAGCACCGACTCCGCGCCGCCCGCGATGGCGATGTCGCAGACCCCGGCGCGCAGCAGCTGATGCGCGGTACCCACCGCGACGGTCCCGGAGGAGCAGGCCGTCGCCACCCCCAGACTGGGGCCCTGCGCGCCGAGATCCATGCAGACGCTGCTGGCGGCGCTGTTGATCACGGTCAGCGGGGCGAGTTTGGGGGACACCCGCCGGGCGCCGCGCCCTGTCATGGCGGTGAACTGCTGGTCGTAGAACGGCAGCCCGCCGTGCGCGGAGCCGATGACCACGGCGACCCGGCTGCGGTCCCAGCTCTCCGGGTCCAGGCCGGCATCGCCGACCGCCTCCCGCGCGGCGATCACCGCGAGCTGCGAGAAGCGGTCCATCAGCCGCCGGGTGGCCACCCCGAGCAGCTCGGTGGTGTCCAGATCCGTGGCCATATACATGAAGTCGCAGGGGAGATCGGCGAGTTCGTCCTGGTACGACACCCCGCCGGGCACGGTGTCATGGGTGATGGAATGCCAGGTGGCCTTCGTCCCCACGCCCGCCGCGGTCACCAGGCCCAGTCCGGTCACGGCCGCGGCGAACGGCTTCCGCCGGGCAGTCACGCCGTGACTTTGCCGTCGATGGCCGCCACCAGCTGACCCACGGTGTCACGCGAGGTCAGCGACACCTCTTCGAGATCGACGTCCAGCTGCTCCTCGATGAGCACCCGGAGCTCCTCCAGGGCGAGGGAGTCCAGTCGCAGGCTGCGCAGCGCGGTGCCCTCGGTGACCTCCCCCGGCGTGACCCCGAATCGTTCCTCCAGCAAGGTGTTGACAACTTCTGCCGCATTCACGTGGCGCTCCTCCGCTGTTCGTAGGCGATGCTGCCAACCGCGCCCTGGGCCGGATTTCGCCGGTGGTTCCGGCTGGTTTGGCCACCCTTTATACGCCTTTGTCCTGGGCGCTCCCCAACCGTGGTAGCTCAAAGGGGTGATGGGCGCGCCGGAGCGGGCGAGAGGCATGCGTGCGGACGGTGCGCTCCGCGGAAGGCGGCTTGCTGTCTAACGCCTCGGAGTCCCGGGGGGTACGGGCGAAGGCCGGTGGAGCGTCGGAGGGTGCCGCCCGAGGGCCCGTGCGGCACCGCCGGTGGTCTCAGGCTTCGTCGAGCGCGCCGGTGACCCGTCCCAACAGGCTGCGCAGGGTGCGGAGTTCGTCGACCGTCAGGCCGGTGGCCGCCATGATCCGGCGCGGTACCGGCAGCGCCCGCTCCCGCAGGGCCTCGCCGGCCTCGGTGAGCCGGATGGTCACGGACCGCTCGTCCTCGGGGCTGCGCTCGCGGTGCACCAGTCCGGCCGCCTCCAGCCGCTTGAGCAGCGGCGAGAGCGTGCCGGAGTCCAACCGCAGCCGCTCGCCGATGCTCTTCACCGGCTCCGGGCCGTGCTCCCACAGCACCAGCATGACCAGGTACTGGGGATACGTGAGCCCCAGCTCCTTGAGGGCGTCCCGGTAGACGCTGCCGAATGCGCGCGAGGCGGCATGCAGGGAGAAGCAGACCTGGTGGTCGAGGCGGAGCAGGTCGGAGTCCGGTACCGGGAGCGTCGGGAGCGTGGCCATGGCTCCAGGTTAGCGCGCCGCGTGCGATTGAGTTGCGCACAACTTAGTTGCACGCAATTTAAATGTGTGCGACTGTTGGCCCCGTCGCACCCGCCGTGACCGGTCACCCGGACCGCCACGGCCGCGGATCCACCGGAAGGAACACACCATGGACGCGCTGTACACCGCCGCCGCCACCGCCAACGGCCGCGAGGGCCGGGCCGTCAGCTCCGACGGCCGGCTCGACCTCGCCCTCGCCATGCCCCAGGCCCTCGGCGGCAACGGCGCCGGCACCAACCCGGAGCAGCTCTTCGCCGCCGGGTACGCCGCCTGCTTCGCCAGCGCGATGGCCAACGTCGGCCGGCAGATGAAGCTCGACACCAAGGACGTCTCGGTCACCGCCGAGGTCTCCCTCGGCAAGGACGACACCGGCTTCGGCCTCGCGGTCGTGATGCGGGTGGAGCTGCCGGACGCCCTGGCGGGGGAGGCCGGCCGGCAGCTCGTCGAGGCCACGCACCAGTACTGCCCGTACTCGAAAGCCACCCGCGGGAACATCGACGTGGAGCTGGTCATCGAGTGACCCGGCCGGCCCCCGGCCCCTCGCTTCCCCCTTGTTCACGCGTCGTCCGCCGCGTACACCCGCTGCCCCCCGACGAACGTCTGGAGCACCCGGGTCGCGGCGATCTCCCCGGCCGGGCCGTCGAACGGGTCCCGGTCGAGGACGGCCAGGTCGGCCAGCTTGCCCGGCTGCACGGACCCGGTGTCGTCGAGGTGATTGACGTAGGCGCTGCCCGCCGTGTACGCGGCGAGGGCCGCGCCCAGGTCGAGGCGCTGCTCGGGGAGGAAGGCCGGGGCCGACGGCGGGGCCTCCGGGGTGCGGCGGTTGACCGCGACATGGAGCGCGGCGATCGGGTCGGCCGAGCTGACCGGCCAGTCGCTGCCGGCCGCGAGGGTGGCACCCGAGCGCAGCAGATCCCCGAACGGATACTGCCAGGAGGCGCGTTGCCGCCCCAGGAAGGGGATGGTCAGCTCGTCCATCTGCGGTTCGTGGGCCGCCCACAGGGCCTGGATGTTGGCCGTGGCGCCGAGCCGGCGAAAGCGCGGGATGTCGTCGGGGTGCACGACCTGGAGATGGGCCAGGTGCGGTCGGGTGTCCCGGTGGCCGTTGACGGCGCGCGCCGCCTCCACCGCGTCCAGCGCCTCGCGTACCGCGCGGTCGCCCAGGGCGTGGAAGTGCACCTGGAAGCCCTCCGCGTCGAGCCGGGTGACGTACGTCCGCAGCGCCTCGGGGTCGATGAAGGAGATCCCGCTGTTGTCGGACGGGCAGCCGCACGCGGTCAGATAGGGGCTGAGCAGGGCCGCGGTGTGGTTCTCGGCGATACCGTCCTGCATGATCTTGACGCTGGTGGCCCGCAGCCGGCCGCCCGTCAATTCCCGCCTCCGGTCGATCAGTTCGGGCAGCTGCTCGATGCCGCGGGAGCGGTCCCACCACAGGGCCCCGGTCACCCGGGCGGTCAGCTGCCCGTCGCGCCGGGCGGCCAGGTAGGCGGGCACCGGGTCGGTCGTCCCGGGACCGTTGCCGAGCATCGCGTCCTGCCAGGCGGTCACCCCGTACGAGTGGAGCAGCCGCTGGGCCCGGAGCAGCCCCGCGGTCTGCTCCGCCGACGACGGCTTCGGGAGCAGATCGCCCACCAGCCGCATGGCGCCTTCCTGGAGCATCCCGGACGGTTCGCCGGCCGCGTCCCGCTCGATGCGGCCGTCGGCCGGATCCGGGGTACGGGCGGTGACCCCGGCCCGCTCCAGGGCGCGGGAGTTGGCCCAGCCGCCGTGGTGGTCGCGGTTGACGAGGAACACCGGGCGGTCCGGCACGACGGCGTCCAGCAATTCCCGGGTCGGCATCCCGCCGGGGAACGCCTCCAGCGACCAGCCGCCGCCGGTGATCCACGGGGCCTCCGGACGAGCCGCCGCGTACCGGGCGATCAGCTCGCGGTACGCGTCGGCGCTGGCCGCGGCGCTCAGGTCGCACTGCCCCAACTCCAGCCCGCCGCCGACGGGGTGGACATGCGCGTCCTGGAAGCCGGGGATGAGCAGCTTGCCCCGGAGGTCGACGACCTCGGTGCGCGCCCCTATCAGGTCGCGGACCCGGTCGTCGGGTCCGACGGCGACGATGCGGTCGCCGCGTACCGCCACCGCGCTCGCCCTGCTGCGGGCCGGGTCGACGGTGTGCACGGGGCCGCCGCGGAAGACGAGGTCGGCGGGGGTGGTGGCCATGGTGCGGGCGCTCCTTACAAGGGAGTTGACAGGACGGTGCCAGGTGGCGGGCGGGCCGACGCGGTGGGGGAGCCGGTGCCGGATCACCCCTCGGACGGCGCGGGGGCCCGCCCGATACCGCCGTCGTCCATCGGCAGGTTGATCGTGTCCGCGTCCGTCCCCCGTCCGGTACGGAAATACGGGGCCCGGCGTCCCCACTTCGCCCAGGCGGCCACCGCCAGCCCCAGCAGGACGAGGGCGGCGGGCAGCGTGAGCAGGAACCAGCCGTTGTCCGGGCTGGCCGCGAAGTGGTCGCTCATGGTCGCGTAGTCCCAGACCAGGTAGCCGCCGAGGCCGAACAGCGTCAGCGCGCTCGCCGCGGGCACCACCACGTCGCGCAGCGCCCGGACCGGCCCGGCGCGCAGGCTGCCCCGGAAGCGCACCGCACAGGCGAGCGCGGTGAGCCCGTAATACAGGGCCACCGTCAGGCCGATGGAGTTGACCGCGGTGAGGATCATGTCGTTGAGCTTGGGGATGCCGACGGCGAGCACGGCCAGCAGCGCGGCGACGGCCATGATCAGCAGGGTGCCCGCGGCCGGCGACCCGTAGCGCGGGTGCACGCGCTGCCAGACCGGCCCCAGCGTCCGGTCCCGGGCCATCGCCAGCGCGCCGCGGGCCGTGGGGATGACGCTGGACTGGAGGGACGCGAACGCCGAGCACATCAGCGCGGCCAACGGGAGCGAGGCCCAGGGCTCCGGCGCCAGCCGGCTGCCCAGGAAGGTGAGCGCCTGCGGGCCGTTGCGCAGCAGTTCGCCGGTGCTCATCACCCGCTGGAAGGCGAACGCCCCGACGAGGAACAGCCCCAGCATCGCGACCAGTGCGATCAGACCGCCGCGCGCCGCGTCGGAGGCGGACCGGGTCTCCTCGTTGACGCTGTACGCCGCGTCCCATCCCCAGTAGAAGAACACCGCGAGCACCATCCCCTGGGCCAGCCCCTGCGGTGAGCCGATCGCGAACGGGTTCAGCCAGGACAGGCTGAACGGCTGGTCGCCGGTGATCAGTGCGACGCCGCAGAACCCCAGCAGCACCACGTACTCGAAGATCAGCAGCCACATCTGGAGTCGGGTCGCGGCCCGTACGCCGGTGATGGCGGTGACGGTGACGGCCACCAGCGCGACCAGGCCGACCGCGGTGCTGATACCGGTCGACGCCGGATCCAGGCGCACCCCGAACACGCTGTCCAGACCCATCTTGTTGAGGAACTGGAGCACGACGGATCCGGTGACCGCACCGGTGTACGCCATGAAGATCACGTTGCCCACCAGCACCACCCACCCGGTCAGGAAGCCGGGCCAGGGGCCTATCGAGCGGCCCACCCAGGTGTAGCCGCTGCCGCAGTTCGGCTCGGTGCGATTGAGCCGGGCGTACGAGAGCGCGATACCGAGGATCGGCACGAAGGACAGCAGCAACAGCGCCGGGGTCTGCCGGCCGGCGTAGGCGGCCAGGGTGCCCATGCCGATGCCGATGCTCGTGGTGGCGGCGGTGCTCGACGCCGCGATGGCCACGCCGTCGCGCACCCCCAGCGAGCGGCGCATCGTCCCGGGCGGGCGGGGGTCCTGACGCGGACCGGAGGGCGGTACGGGCACTGCGGGCGCGGGGGGCTCCGGGGCCCCTGGGGGAACTGCGGCGGGCATGGCACTCACTCCTTGGACGGGTGGGCCGGGCGGCGGGAAGGGGGGAGCCGGGGCGCGGACGCGGGGGTGGGCGGGCGTGGCCGCGGCGGGGCGGCGCGGATCCAGGGGTGTGGACCGGTGCGCCGATGAAACCGCCCCGCGGCCCTTGTGTCAACGGTGTTGACGTAACCTGATGATTAACTGGCCCGGGCACCGGCGGGCCCGTACCGGCGCCGGGGCGAACGCAGCATCCGGAGCGCACCGCAGCGGAATGGGGGACCGGGATGACCGGTGGCGAACGCGTACCGGCCGAGCGCAAACGGCGCCGGCCGACCAGTGCAGGCGTGGTCCTGTCCGTCGACCTCATCGTCGACACGGCACGCGAACTGATCGACGCCCACGGGGCGCAGGCGTTCACCGTGCGGAAACTGGGCGCGGCGCTGGGTGCCGATCCGTCCGCCGTCTACCGCTACTTCCGCAACACCGAGGACCTGTTCCTCGCGCTCGCCGACCGGCTCATCGGCGAGTCCATGGAGGGCTTCACGACCACCGGCGACTGGGCCGCCGACCTGCGCGAACTCGCCCTGCGCGCCTACCGGTCCGCGCTGCGCCACCCCCAGGTCGCGGTCTTCAGCACCGTCCGCGTCACCGGGCGCCCGCACGAGCAGCGCGCCGTCGACACGGGCATCGGCCTGCTCCTCCAGGCCGGCTTCGACGACGCCACCGCCGTCCGCCACTACCACTCCCTCGTGGACACCGCCCTCGGCCACGCGGCCCTCGACGCCGGCGTCCTGCGGCTGGCTCCCGCCCAGCGCGCCGCGGACGAGTACGCCTGGCAGGCCGCGTACGGCAGCCTGCCCGCCGACGCCTATCCCAGCCTGCACCGGGTGCGGAACCACCTTCCCCACATGGCCGGTTCGGCCGTTGAGCCGGCCCTCGACCTGCTCATCGCGGCGCTGCGCCAGGAGGCGGCGGAGCGGACGGGCTGACGCCGGGGCGCGGCGACGGAGGTGCCGCCGGCCCGATGGGCGAGCGGGAGTGCCGGACCGTCGCCCCGGGTCGGTGCGTCGAGGCGGGGCGGGGGAGTGCGTGCTCGGGCGTCATGGCCCGCCGCTGCTCGCTCACCGATGGGAGGGGCAATCCGGGAGAGGAGTGGAGGAGCCGGGCCCGGCCGCACACCGGAGGCCGGGCTTCCCCGGTGCCGGTGCCGGTGTCGTACGGGCCCGGCGCGACCGCCCCGCCGCGCCCGGTGCGGTCCCCCCCCGGCCGTCGCCGACGAGAGATCGGGCTATCCGGGCATTTCTCGCAAACCAGTGCAAACATGATGCATGCCCTTTTCACGGCTGACGCGTCTGAGGCAACGCCCTGAGCCGAGCCATGCTCTGATGCTGATCCCGATCGGGCTGATCGTCGTGGTCTGCCTGGCCGACGTCCTCGCGCCGGCCGACATCCACCTGGGACCGCTGCTGGTCTCCGCCCCCGCGATCACGGCGGCCTTCGCCGGGCCCGGGCCGACGGCCGCGATCGGCACGCTGGCAGTCGCCGCCCAAGTGGGCATCGGCATCGCGCGCCACTCCCTGTTCACCGCGAACCTCTACGCCCAGATCGGCTCGCTGATCGTCGTCGCGGCGCTGCTCTTCGTCTTCACCGTCGTCCGCGAACGCTACGAGCGGCAGCTCTTCAAGACCCGCTCGGTGGCCGCCGTGGCCCAGCAGGTACTGCTCCGGCCGCTGCCCGAGCGGAGCGCGGACCTGGAGATCGCCTCGATCTACCTGCCCGCCGAGGAGGAGGCGGAGATGGGCGGCGACCTCTTCGCCGCGGCCCGCACCGCACAGAGCACCCGGCTGGTCATCGGCGACGTCCGCGGCAAGGGCCTGCCCGCGTACAGCCAGGCCGCCCTGCTCCTCGGGGCCTTCCGTGCGGCTGCCCACCGCCAGGCCACCCTCCCCAACCTCGCCCGCCACCTCGACGGCGCCGTCCGCTGGGACAACAGCCAGTGGCGGCACGCCAATCCGCGACCCCGCCGGACCGCCCCGGCCGACGGCGACCCCACCCGCGCCACCCACCGGGCGGCCCCTGCCCCTGTCCACGCGCCGGACGCCGAAGAGACCTTCGCGACGGTCTCCTTCTTCGACATCCCGGACCGGCTGCACGAACTCGGCACCATCAGCTGCGGCCACCCGCCCGCGCTCCTGCTGCGCGACGGGCGGGCCATCGCCCTGCACGTCGAGCACACCGGCCTGCCGATCGGCCTCGGCGGCCTCCCCGGAGCTCCCGACTACGTGGTCGAGACCTTCCCCTTCGAGCCCGGAGATCTGCTGCTTCTCTACACGGACGGCGTGACGGAGGCGCGGGACGGCGACGGCACCTTCTATCCGTTGGCCGAGCGCGCCGGCGCCTGGAGCTCCGGCAGCCCCCGGCAGGTGCTGCGCCGGCTGCGCGAGGACCTGCTGAAGCATACGAACGGCCGGCTGACCGACGACGCCGCGGCGGTCGCGGTACTGCGGTCGCCCGCCCCGCCACCACGCACCGGACACCACCACCGGCACGCGGACCGCGGCTAGAGCCTGATCCACCGGACATCACCGGACATCACCGGACAGCACCGGGCGGGCCCTGGCGGCCCACCGGTCCGGGGGTGGCGGCGGGCGGTCCTGCTGCCGACCCCCGGGAGGGTCCTGGCGGGCGCCTGAGGCCGGTCGCGGGAGATGACATCCGTCACTCCGGGACGGCTCCCCGGCCCCGCGGCCCCCGATATGCCGCCCTCCCGGGCGCCCAACCGGCGGCATCCTCCGTCTGACGCTTCCTCAATGCTGTCCCACTTGGTAGACACGTCCGATCGGGGGTACTCGTCCGAATCGTCCGCACGTGGTACAGGAAGCGCACCATGAACGACCGCAACACCCCGGACCACCAGCCATCCGGGATATCCGGGACCTCCGGGATGTTCGACACCTCCTCGGTGTCCGGGATATCCGGGGACGGCACGTCCGGGACCTTCGAGCTCGACCTCGCCGGCCACGAAGCCCGGCGCCGGGCCGAAGTCCTCGCGGCGCTCGGCGACGCCTGGGACCCCATCGAGGCGATGACCGGCGAGGCGGACGCCCAGCGGCTCCTCTACTCCGGCCTGGACGCCGAGCAGCAGGCGACCTACGACATGCTGGTCGCCGCCGGTGTACTGCCGGCAGCCGGGCAGGGCTGAGCATGCTGCCACTGGACCCCACCGCCGATATCGGCCGCCGGGCCTGGGTCCCCTGCCCCCGCTGCCAGGACCACGAGGGCTGCGGGACCTGCGACGACGGCCGTACCTGCGACGACCACTGGCGCTACCTGCTGTCGAACCGGGGCAGCCTGCTGCACCTCCAGTGCCCGAACTGCACCCACCTGTGGGCGTGGGAGTCGGGCTTCGGCGCCGGCGGACGCCCGTAGCGCCACTGCGCCGCGCACCCCTCGCACCGCCACGCGCGGCCTTGGCCGGCTGGGCCCCGATTTCCCGCGCCTCCTCGTAGGCGACCTCCAGCGCCCGCTCCGCCGGCACCGCCCGGTCCGGCCGCACGCCGACGCCTTCCCAGTTGGTCCCGGTGACCGCGTTGACGGTCCGCGCGGTCGGCACCGTGACCGTGGTGTGCTCCGTCACCGGATGCCGCCCGGTCGGCCCGTCGTACTCGCCGGCGCCCAGCCGGCCCCGTATCGCCGTGTCGATCTCCGCCGCCCGCTCCGGGAAGACATACCCGGCCGCTATGCGCTCCAGCGCGGCATCGACGATCTGCGCATTCCCCGTCGCAGGCGTCCGCTGCATCCCCTTCCCCCTCCTTACCGTGTGACGCCGAGCCGGGCGAGGCGCCCGCCCCGGCCTGGTCCGGCTGGTGGTCCTGAACTCCGGCCCGCCCGCCGGCAGCGATCTTTGCGCACCGGCCGCACGACCGATCCCGTGCGATTCCGGACCGACGGCGTTAGCGTGCGGTGCAGGGAGTCGTCCAGCGCCGTACAAGTGCCGTTGAGGGAGCCGTCCATGGAGCAGTCCACGCAGTCGTCCGCGGCCCGGCAGGCCCGCGCGCTCTGGCTGATGACCGAACCGCTGCACGCCGTCTGCTACTTCGACGACGACTGCCGGTCCCTCGGCAGGGCCCTCGGTCTCAAGGGCTTCTGGATGGGCTACTTCGCCTCCCGTACCGCCCCCTTGGGAGCCGTGGAACCCGCAGCCGCCACGGCCGTACTCGGTGTCTTCGCCCCGGGGATGGTGGCCCGCGCGCTGCCCGCCGCCTGGAGCACCGCGGGCCCGGCGCACGTCCTCGACGAGCGCGGCCGGCGCGCCGCACACGCCCTGCGGCGGATCCACCCGCACCTGGACCGGACGGCCACCGAACTGCTGCCGCTGCTCCAGGCGATCGTCGACGACGCACCCGCCACCGCGCGCCCCCTCTTCGCCGCCAACCGCGCGCTGTGCGACCCCGCGGACCCCGTGGAGCGGCTGTGGCAACTGGCGACCGCCCTACGGGAGTTCCGGGGCGATGCCCATCTCTCCGTGCTCGCCGACCGGGACGTCGACGGCTGCGAAGCGCTGGTCCTCGCCGCCGCCTCCGGCCTGGTGCCCAAGGACACCATCCGGGAGGACCGCGGCTGGACCGAGGAGGAGTGGGCAGCGGCGGCAGACCGCCTCCGCGCCCGCGACCTCGTGGACGCCCAGGGCGACGCCACCGCATCCGGGCTGTGCGAGCGCACCCGTATCGAGGAGGAGACCGACCGGCTCGCCGCGCGGCTGCTCCGCTCGCTGTCCCCCGCGCAGGCCGACGGCCTCCTGGGGCTGCTGGAGCCCGTCGTCCGCCGCATCCTGGCCGCGGACGTCCTCCCCTTCCCCAATCCGATCGGCCTGCCGCACCCGGACACCCCGTAGCGCCCGTCCTGGGACATGTGCGCCCTCCGGCGTGCGTGCCGTGCCCGAGTCTGATCCTGAGCGGAGCCATCGTCCCCCCCACCAACACCCCGCACGGACGGGGAAGTTGCGACTGATGCAGACGGTAACCCGCGGCACTGACAATCGGCCCGCACGCAAGATCGACTTCTGTGCGGCCGGACGCCGTTGAGCTGCGACGTGATTGTCATTTGGTGGTTCGATGGGTGCTTTGGGGTGCTTTGCAGCGACAGATCGGATCACCTCCGACGGAAGGGGCGTTGTCTGAGTATGGATCCGAGAGAATTGTGGGACCGGAACGCTGTGCTGGCAGAGGCGTTTTGTCTGGGTGACGAACGTGTGCGTGAGGCACAGGCCAGACTTGACGAGGCGCAGGCCGACCGCTCGCGGATTTTGGCGGCGTTCGCGGTGACGGTGGGCAGTACGGGCGCCGTGGCGGGGTTGTTCGGTCTGAACGAACGGGAAGTGCGGGTCGCCCGGCGCACGGTGGGAAAGGACGACGCCCGCGCCGTCGCCGAGGAGTTGCTCTCCGCCCCTCCGGTGCAGCCCCAGGAGCCGGAAGAGCCGTCCCCGGCGCCCGATCATGCTGCGGACTTCTCCTCTGCGGCGGCGTCCGCGGGGGTCCGTCAAACGGGTGCGGCGCGCGATTCCGGCGTCACGACGGAGCAGAACTGGTCGCCCGCTATAGACGCCGTGTTGATCGGGAGTTGGCAGACCGGAGTGGACCTGCGGGAGCTGGCCTCCGAATTCGGCCTCGATCTCACGAGGCTGGTCACCCGTGCCCAGCAGCTCTCGGCGCAGGGGCGCTTCTATCCCGGCCCGGCGGAATCCCACGCGGGCCGCCACCGCCGGGGCCCCGGCGATGTCCATGAGGCCGAATACACCATCCCCGCCCAGCAGTCGGCTTCCTGGAATGCCACCGCACCCCCCGCCCACCACATGGCCGCCGCCTGGCATTCGGGCGCGATGCCGTCGACTGAAGCCGTTACCGATGTCGCCGCCCTCTCGTCCGAATGGGACAGCGCGCTCGCCCCGTGGGGCACCATCGCGCCCGCCCGTGAGGAGTCCGCACCGTCCCACCAGCCGTGGGCGCAGTACCACCTCAGTTCCTAGCCCGGACGACGGTCCGACGGTGGTCGGGCTGCGGTCGGACGACGAGGTGCTTAGGGAATTAGTTGTCGCAGTGCCCATTCTCAACGAATTTAGTTATATACCTGGCCCGACTGGCGTGGAATCAGTAGCCTGAGGGGTGTTCCTGCCGGGCTGCCCGTCTCGTGTGCAGCCCGCTCCCGGCCCCAGATCGGCAGACCGTCATGACCGCGCCCCGCTCCGCCCCCGGTTCCTCGCTGCCCGTGACCGAGCGCACCCGGCACCGCCGCCTGCGTGAGCAGGGCAGCCTCGACCGCGCCGAGCTCGATGCCGTACTGGCGGCCGGGTTCGTCTGCCATCTCGGGGTGACGGTGGACGGGACGGTGATGGTGGTGCCCACCGTCTACGGGTCGGACGGCAGCACGCTGTACTTCCACGGCTCGGTCGCCAGCCGCAGCCTGGTGGCGTCCCCTGGGGCGACGGTCTGTGTGACGGTGACCCATGTGGACGGGCTGGTGCTGGCCCGTTCCGTGTTCGAGCACGGGGTCAACTACCGCAGCGCGATGGTCTACGGGGTGCCGCGCCTGGTCACCGACGAGGCGGAGAAGCGCGCCGGGCTGCGCTGCCTCACCGAGCAGTCCGCGCCCGGACAGTGGGATTACGCCCGGCGGCCCAACCGCAAGGAGCTGGCCGCCACGGCGCTGCTCGCGCTCTCGCTCGACGAGGCATCCGTGAAGCTCAGGACCGGCGCACCCGATGACGGCGAGGGGCCGGACGCCGAACTGGGGCTGTGGGCCGGGGTGCTGCCGCTCCGTACGGAATGGGGAACTCCCGAGCCGGACCCGCTGCTCGCCGCGGACGCGGTGCCGCCCGCCCATATAGGGGACCGGGCGGGGAGGCCCGCGTCGTGACGGCCACCGGGTGCACGCACGGCACCGGTGTCAGTCCCCGCGGAGCGCCTTGCGCTTGTACCAGGCCACGGCCAGTGCCGCCAGGCCGCTGACTGCGATGAAGCCCGTGGAGAGCAGGAACGCGGGTGAGGTGGGCGTCGCGGCCCGGGCGCCCGCGACCGCGTAGGCCGCGGTGTTCGGGATGCTGCCCACGGTCGTCGCCAGGAGGTAGGACGACCAGCGCATGCGGGAGACCGCGGCGCAGTAGTTCATGGCAGCGAACGGCAGCCCCGGGAAGAGCCGGATCGCCAGCATCGAGCGGAAGCCGTGCTCGCTCAGCTGCCGGTCGGCGGCGGTCAGCCAGCGGGCCCGCAGCAGCGGGCGCAGTGCGTCCTGGCCGAGCAGCCGGCCCAGCCCGAAGGCCAGCGCGGCGCCCAGCACCGTGCCGGCCAGCGCGGTCGCCATCCCGCCCTGGCTCCCGAAGAGGGCGCCCGCGGCGAGGTTGAGCACCGGGCGCGGGACGAAGGCGGTGGTGCAGACGCCGTACGCCAGCGCGAAGACCACGAGGGCGGTCGGCCCGGACAGCTGCCCGGGCCAGCCGCCGGCCAGCAGCCGCTGGGGATGCAACAGCACCATCGCGACCGCGGCACAGGCCAGCAGGACCAGCAGCAGGGCAAGCCGGGACCAGGGGGAGAGCAGCACACGCAGGCAGCGCGCGGCGGGGCCGTCGGGCGTTGCAGCGGGTTCGAGCATCCCGGGAGCGTAACCGACCAAGGTGGCGAGCGGCCGTAATCCGGGCGGCACGGCACCGAAACCGTTTCCGCCGCACACGGGAAGGGGTCCGGTGGAGCCCTCGGCGGCACAGCGGTCCCGGAGCCGCGGCGGCCGGCACCGGGCCGGAAAATCATTCGACGCCGCAGTCCCAACCCGGCACCATAGGACGCATGTTCCGGCACGCCTTCCTCTCGCTGTCGTCCGCAGTCGCGGACGCGCCGAAGGCTGCCGTCGTCTTCTTCACCGCAGTCGCCGATGCCGCCGCGCTCGCCGTGGCCGCAGCCGCCACCGTCGCGGCAGCCGTCCCGGCCGCCGCCGCAGCAGCGGCCGACGGCGCCCGAATCTGACCCTCTCCGGAATGTCCGGCGGACCCCGCAAGGGGAGGGTCGGAGCGGCTCAGGGGTCCCCACGGCGCCACCGCGCCGTTCTCACCGCAGTGTTGCGAGGAAGAACACCATGCCCAAGACGGCATACGTACGCACCAAGCCGCATCTGAACATCGGCACCATGGGCCATGTCGACCACGGCAAGACGACGCTCACCGCCGCCATCACCAAGGTCCTCAGCGACCGGGGGAGCGGCACGTTCGTCCCGTTCGACCGGATCGACCGGGCCCCGGAGGAGGCCGCCCGCGGGATCACCATCAACATCTCGCACGTCGAGTACGAGACCGGTACCCGGCACTACGCCCATGTGGACATGCCGGGCCACGCCGACTTCATCAAGAACATGGTCACCGGCGCGGCGCAGCTCGACGGCGCGATCCTCGTCGTCTCCGCGCTCGACGGGATCATGCCGCAGACCGCCGAACATGTGCTGCTCGCCAAGCAAGTGGGCGTACGGCACATCGTCGTTGCCCTCAACAAGGCCGACGCCGGCGACCCCGAGCTCACCGACCTGGTCGAGCTGGAGGTGCGCGAACTGCTCGACGCGCAGGGCTACGACGGTGAACACGTCCCCGTCGTACGGGTCTCCGGACTGCGTGCCCTGGAGGGCGACCCCCACTGGACGGCGGCGATCGACGCGCTGCTGGACGCCGTGGACACCTACGTCCCGATGCCGAAGCGGTATGTGGGCGCGCCGTTCCTGCTGCCGGTCGAGAACGTGCTGACCATCACCGGGCGCGGCACGGTCGTCACCGGAGCCGTCGAGCGCGGCACGGTGCGGTGCGGCGAGCAGGTGGCCGTGCTGGGCGGGGACACGGTGCAGACGACCGTCACCGGGCTGGAGACCTTCGGCAAGCCGATGGAGTCCGCCGAGGCCGGGGACAATGTCGCGCTGCTGCTGCGCGGGGTGCACCGCGAGCACGTGCGCCGCGGATTCGTGATCGCGGCGCCGGGCAGCGTCACACCGCGGCGCCGCTTCACCGCCGAGGTGTACCTCCTCTCCACGGAGGAGGGCGGCCGTCGTACACCGGTGACCACCGGCTACCGCCCGCAGTTCTACATCCGGACCGCGGACGTGGTCGGCGACCTCGATCTCGGTGAGCGGGCCGTCGCCCGCCCCGGCGCGACGGTGACCGCCACCGTCGAACTGGGCCGCGAGGTGCCGCTGGAGCCGGGCCTCGGCTTCGCCATCCGCGAGGGCGGCCGGACGGTCGGCGCGGGCACGGTCCGTACCGTCGAGGACTGAGCGCGGCCGGCAGGCGCACAGCGGGGTGCCGGCCTGCGGGGCCGGTCCGGCCGATCACGACGATCGACCGGACCGGCACCGTTCCCGGCACTCGCCCCGGCCCGTCCGCGGCCACCCGGCACAATGGCACGGTGGACGACGCAACACACCGGCCCGGCCCCGAGTCCGAGCCCATACCCCTCACCCGGGCCGTGGACCACGGCACCGCCAAGCTGCTGCCGGATGTCGACCGGCCCCGCGCGTGGCTGCTGACGGTGGACGGTGCGCCGCAGTCGTACGTCGATCTCGACGCACCCACACACCTCGAATTCGAGTATGTGCGCCGGCTCGCCCACGTGCTGGACGAGGCCGCCGCCCCCGGCGATCCGCTGGACGTCCTGCACCTCGGGGGCGGAGCGCTGACCCTGCCCCGCTATCTGGCCGCGACCCGCCCGCACTCCCGGCAGGACGTGGTCGACGCCGACCGGGGACTGCTCGCCCTGGTGACGGACGAGCTGCCGCTGCCGGACGGCTCCGGTATCGCGCTGCACGCGCAGGACGCGCGGGCGGCGCTGGAGGCGGCGCCGCGGGACAGCGTCGATGTGATCGTGGCGGATGTCTTCAGCGGCTCGCGGGTGCCCGCGCACCTCACCTCGGTCGAGTACGCGCGCTCTGCCGCCCGGGTGCTGCGCCCGCACGGCTGCTACGCGGCGAACCTCGCCGACGGCGCGCCGTTCACCTTCCTGCGCAGCCAACTCGCCAACTTCGCCGAGGTGTTCCCGCACCTCGCGCTCATCGCCGAGCCGTCCGTGCTGCGCGGCCGGCGCTTCGGCAACGCGGTGCTGGTCGCCTCGCCGGCGGAGATCCCGGTGGCGGCGCTGGCCCGGCGGGTGGCCGGAGACCCGTTCCCGGCGCGCGTCGAGCACGGCGCGGCGCTGCGCCGGCTGATCGCGGACGCGGCGCCCGTACGGGATGCCGACGCGGTCGCGTCACCGGAGCCACCGGACGGCGCGTTCAGCGTGGGGTGATGCGCGCGCCGCCCCGGTCGTCCGCCGCGTCGCCGTCCCCGTCCGCGACGACGGCCGTACGGCGGGTGAGGCGCCGGACGTCCGGTACGCACAGGACGGCTGCCGTGAGCAGCACGACCAGGGCCGTGCAGCCCCAGAGGGCGGCCGGGCGTCCCACGAGGTCCTGGGCGGGGCCGGCCAGCGCGGTGGCCACCGGGACCATGGCCAGCGAGCCGAGCCAGTCGTAGGAGGAGACGCGGGAGAACTTCTCCTCGGGGATCTCCTGGTGCAGCGCGAGCATCCACGTCACCGCGAAGACCTCGATCGAGACGCCGCTGCCGAACAGGACCGCGGCGAGCCCGGCCGTCGGCAGCGGGACGGCGAGGGCGGCGGACGGCAGGGCGAGCGGGAAGACGGACAGGGTGCCGGCGAGGAGGATCCGGCGCGGTTTGTAGCGGGTCATCAGCAGGGCGCCGCCGGCGGTGCCCGCGCCGAACGCGGCGAGCGCCAGCCCCCAGGGCCCGGCGCCGCCCAGGTGTTCCTCGGCGACGAGCGGACCGTAGACCGACTGGACCGCGATGATCACCGCGTTGACGATGGAGAACTGCACCACGATCCCCCACAGCCAGGGCCGGCCGGCGACCTCGCGCCAGCCGTCGCGCAGGTCGTGCAGCACGCCGCCGCTGGGAGCGCGCGCCGGAACGCCGCTCACGTCGAGGAAGGCGCGCAGCGCTCCCGCGACGGCGAAGGAGGCGGAGTCGATCGCCAGCACCCAGCCCGGGCCGACGGCGGCGACCAGGGCGCCGCCCAGCGCGGCGCCGCCGATGGTCGCGCCGTTCACGCCGACACGGAAGACCGCGAACGCGCGCCCGGAGTCCTCCCCGGACACGCTGGCGAGCAGCATGCCCTCGGCCGCCGGGGCGAAGAACGCCTGCCCGGTGCCGCCCACCGCGGCCAGCAGCGCCATCTGCCATAGCCGGGGCTCGCCGGCCAGGACGAGCAGCGCGAAGAGGCCCTGCGCAACGCAGTTGACGCTGTTCGCGGCGACCATCACCCGGTGCCGGGGCAGCCGGTCGGCGATCGCGCCGCCGATGAGGAGGAAGAAGACGAGCGGGATCATGCGGGCCGCGGAGACCAGCCCGACGTCCGTGGCGGAACCGCCGGCGCCCAGGACCGCGAAGGAGGTCGCGATCAGCGCCCCGTTGCTGCCCAGGCCGGCGACGACGGTGGCGGCGCTGAGCAGGAGGAAATTGCGCCCCGCCCACGGCGGGCGGGCCCTCACCAAGACCGCACCCGCGGGTCCGCGGACCACCCGCGCCCCTCGTGCCGCCCGCCCCCGTGGTGCTGCCAGTGCCTGGTGTGCTGTTGTCCCGACCCCATGACGGCCCACGATAGGCGGGCAGGGGCGGCGATCGACAGCGAATTCCGGGCGGGTACGGGACGCCGGATCGCGCCCTGCCGGTGCGCCGGATCCGCCCCGCCCGCCGGTCGGATGCGCCCTCCGTGCCCGGTCGCGGGACCTCTTCACAGCAAAGCTACCGATAGGTAACATGACGCCATGCCCTCAGAGACCCTGCCGTCGATCGGCGAGATGATGGCGGCATCCGTGCCGATGGTCCGCACCCTGAAACCCGAGTTCACCGAGACCGCCGTCGAGCGTGCCGTGGTCCGCATGCCCGACCAGCCCGACTTCCACAACCACGTCGGCGGGCCGCACGCGGGGGCGTGATGCCCCATAGGTACACCTCGGGGTTCCGCACGGAGTTGCTGATTTCGGCGGCGGGGCGAGTCCGCGACCCGAGGGGTCTCTATCGGGCTGGCGGTGTGCCGGGAACGGGTATGGCGGGCGATTCTACTGATGGGTAACATTGAGTCCATGACAGTTGAGAAGACGCCGATCGGCGAGATGCTCGCTTCCACGGTGCCGATGGTGCGCACCCTGAACCTGGAGTTCCTGGAAGTCACTCCGGAACGTGCCGTGCTCCGGCTCCCTGACCAGCCGGATTACCACAACCACATCGCCGGCCCGCATGCGGGTGCCATGTTTACGCTGGCCGAGTCGGCCAGTGGTGCCATCGTCCTCTCCGCGTTCGGAGACCAGCTCTCACGGGCCGTCCCACTGGCGGTGCGGGCCGAGATCGGCTACAAGAAGCTTGCCAAGGGAGCGGTGACGGCCACGGCCACGCTGGGGCGCCCGATTGCCGAGGTCGTCGCGGAACTCGACGCGGGGCAGCGTCCGGAGTTCCCGGTGAGCATTGCCATCCAGCGCGAGGACGAGGCGGTCACGGGTGAGATGACCGTGGTGTGGACTCTCCGTCCCAACAGCTGAGTTGGGGGACCGGAGACACGAGGACTTCGGCACCTTCCCAGAGCGTGTCCGGTGGGTCCTGTCGCTGGTCTCACCGGGCACGCTCTTCAGTGGCGGTGTATCACGTTTGACGCTGGTACATCACGTACCGCTTCTTGTTGTGGGAGACGGCTGAGGGCTGGTACTCGGGCCTGCACGCGCCCGTGGTCCGACCTGGCTCAGCTGGCTCCATGAACTGCCCTTGTCATTTACGGCCTTCAGGAAGCCGTCGGTTCCGCCGAGGGAGACCCACGGCTTGCCGTTGCTGGGGGCGAGAGTTGTGCTCACGGGGTGAGGGGCCCCCGGACAGCCGCTCGCTGTAGTCGGTGTGAGCGATAGGTGCACGGAGCCGGGCCGCAGGGGTGGCCATGGCGGCGACGAGCGCGGGAACTTCTTGTTCGCCGCGTCGCTGCCCCGGTTGCGTACCCCGAGCTGGATCCAGTCCGGGTTCTTGGCGATCACGTCCTCCCAGCCGACCTGCTTGCGGTCACTGTTGCAGTCGGCGAAGACGTTGCGGGCTCCGGCCAGGGTGATCACCGCGTTGGCGACCTGGCGGTTGCAGATGACGGTGGGCTGCTTGGTACCGGCCTCGTAGTCGAAGAAGAAGTACGTCGGCCGCTTGCCTTCCGCCGTACCGCCGACCGCCTTCTGCACAGCGCCCACCTTCTCCTTCATCCCCGCGACGAGTTCCTTCGCCTTGGCGCTCGTGCCGGTGACCGCGCCGAGCGAGGTGATGTCGGCCTCGACCGCCGACAGGTCCGTCACCGGGCTCTTGCTCCGCGCCGCGCAGGCGGTGGACTTCAGGTAGATGTGCCTGATCCCGGCCGCCTTGAACTCCTCCTCGGTCGGACGGTGCCCCGGACGTGACGGTGTGGGACTTCTCCGGCAAGGGCCCGGCCGGCACCGCGCCGCGTTCGCTGCGCTGCCACGAGCCCGTCACCGCCCTGGCCTGGCGGCCGGGTGCCGGCGGCCACCTCGCCAGCGGTGGCCACGACGGCACGATCGCCCTGTGGCGGGCGACCGCAGGACGGCCGGAAGCCCGGCTGCGCCCGGAGCGCACGCTCGACGGCGACGCGGCGGTGGCCGCCCTGGCCTGGGCCGGACCGCATCTCCTGATCGCCGCCTACCAGGACGGGCGGGTGAGCGCCCACCACCTGCCCTCCCGGACCGTCCTGTGACCGCGGGCACGGCTCGTACGGTGATCGGCGCGTCCCGCGAACGGCCGTGCACGCTGGTGGTGTGCCGGGGATGCTGCTGCGGCAACCCGCGCAAGCACCCCGGCAGCGACCACGAGTGGCAACTGGACCGGCTGTACTCGGCAGCCAGCGACTCCGAAGGCCGATTCACGGTCCGTACGACGGACTGCCTGGGCCCGTGCGACCAGGCCAACGTCATCGTGGTCCAGCCCTCCGGCGAGGGGCGGCGCCGCGGCGGGCGCGCCACGTGGATCGGCTGGGCCATGGACGATGCCGCCACCGACGACGTCCTGCGCTGGGCCGCCGACGGCGGTCCGGGGATCGCCGAGCCGCCGCCCACGTCGGAGCTGCAGTTCATCCGCCCGCCGGGCGAGGTACGCAGGCGGACAGGCAGGCGGGGCCGTGCACGCAGGTGAGGCTGCGGCCGATCGGTTCTCCCGATGCCCATGGCCCAAGTGCCCGGCGCCTACCGCCTCGGCCGTACGGGAACCGACCCCACCGCGTGCGAGTGCGGCGACCCCTATGGACGCAGCCACCATCACGACCGTCGCCGGCACCCTCCAGGCCCTCGCCGCCCCTTCCCGCCCGCAGATCCTCACGACACTCCGGCAAGAGCCGCGCTCCGTCACCGAACTCGCCGCCGCCATCGGCATGGAGCAGTCCGCCGTCTCCCACCAGCTCCGCCTGCTGCGCATCCTCGGCCTGGTGGCCGGCGAGCGGGCGGGGCGTCGCATGGTCTACCGCCTCTACGACAACCACGTCGCCCAACTCCTCGATGAGGCGGTCCACCACATCGAGCACCGCGCGCTCGGGATCCGGGACAGCCGAGCGTAGAGGCCGCCACGGGCACACGGCACACGGCACACGGCACCCGGCACACGGACAACTGTGGAAGCTCGGTGCCGGGACAGGTCAGCGGTGTCACGCCGATCGGGCAGCGCCCGGTACCGCTGACGGTCAGGCTCCGCGCACCAGGGGGCGGACGGTCAGGCGGTGTTCGGAGGGGTGTGGTCGGGGTACAGGTGCCAGCGCAGATCACGCACCTGAGGTTCGCGGGTCAGCAGGACGACCAGCCGTTCCAGGGCAGCGGCTGCGGGGCTTTCCGGGGTGAGTGCCATCTGCAGGAGAACATCGACGCTGCCGTCCCGATTGATGGTGTGCACGCTGTGCAGGCGCGTGTCGGTTTCGGCGAACGCGCGGAAGCACAGGGCGCGTACCTTCTTCTCGACGCGGCGATCGCACACGGCCTGGAGCGTGCAGTGCGTCAGTACGGGACGCACGGAGGCCGTCGTGCGCCGGGTAAGCGGGAGAAACCGGATTTTCATGCGGGCACCTTGCGAGCTGGCCGGTCAACGGGGCGTGAAAGGTGAGCAATTGGCTGCCGTCACAGCCGGTTTGCCCTCCGCGCAGGTGTCGTGGGCTGCACGAGCTGTCGTGACGTGGGCCTTCCAGGGGCGGTGGTGTCCAGGTGCCAGTGGAGTTCGTGGCCGGCGGGATTGACCCGCGGGCAAGGGCAGGTCGGCGAACCTGGCGATCCAGGGGGCGTCGTGGCCCCGCCGGGCGGGGACGCAGACGCGGTGTACGTATGGGCCCTACACCGCGTGCCGGCGGGTGGACGCCGGGTCCGCCCGCGCCCGTGTTGTCATCGCCCGCGCGCCCGCTGGTTGCAGTCCGGGCAGAGGCCGGCGAGCTCGACGGTGTGCCGGACGTTCGCGAAGCCGGAGGTGCGGGCGATCTTCTCGGCCCAGGTCTCGACGGGTTCCGAGTCGACCGGGAGGCTGAGGCCGCATCCGGTGCAGATCAGGTAGTGGCGGTGGTCGGGGCCGGGGCGGTAGCGGAAGAGGCGTTCACCGTTGCTTTCGCGGACGACATCGGCGCGGCCGGCTTCGGCGAAGGCGGTCAGGGTGCGGTAGACCGTGGTCAGGCCGACCGGCGTTCCGTCGCCGGTCAGCCGGTTGTGCAGGGCCTGGGCGCCGACGAAGCCTTCCACCGCCATGAGGGCCTCCAGCACGATGGCGCGCTGCTGGGTGAGACGGCCGATCAGCGCCACTTCCTGCGAAGGTGCGGCGGTGCGCGGTCGGTTGCGTGCCATCACCGTGCTTTCGTTCAGGCCCCCGCGCGGGCTGGGGTGGGGGTACGGGTGGTGGGCCGCCGTATCAGGAAGGTGGCGGCGTAGACGGCGGTGGCGGCGGCCATGATGGCGAAGCTCGGTGGCATCGTGGGGACCGCGTAGGAGGCGAAGAGCCCTGCCCACATCTCCAGCACCGCCAGTGCGGCGGAGAGGGCGAGGGCCCTGTAGGGGCGATCGGTGAGCCGGATCGCGGCGCCGGCGGGTGCGGCCAACAGGCCGAGCAGCAGCAGGGATCCGACCGCTTGGGCGGCCTCGGCGGCACTGACCCCGGCCAGCGCGAGGAAGCCGTATCCGAGCAGGCGGACCGGCACGCCGCGGGCGGCGGCCACCGCTTCGTCGAGGGTGGCGAACAGCAGCGGGCGGGCGATGAGCAATACCAGCAGGCAGACGCCAAGGGCGACCAGAGCCGCCACGGTCGCCCGCCCGGCGGAGATGCCGAAGATCGAGCCGAACAGCACGCTGACCCCGGCGGTGCCGTTGGAGGTGCTACGGGAGGTGGTGTAGAGGGTGGTGAAGAAGGCTCCCAGGCCCAGGATCCAGGAGAAGACGCTCCCTATGACGACGTCATCGGGCCGGGCTTTGCGGCCGAGGGTGCCGAAGAGCAGCGCCATGGCGACGGTGGCGGCGAACAGCCCGAGGCGGAGGTCGTAGCCGAAGGCGAGGGCGGCCATGGCGCCGGTGAAGGCGACGTGGCTGAGGGCGTCGCCGGTGAAGACCTGGGCGCGCAGGACGAGGAAGCAACCGACGAGCCCGCAGGCGGCGGCGATGGCGGTCCCGGCGAGGAGGGCGTGCTGGAAGAAGGGCTGGGAGAGCGGCGATGCGGCCAGCAGATCAGTCATGCCGTGACCTCCTTGGCCGGCAGGGAGGGCCTGATCCGGCCGCGGATCGTGTGCAGCGCGTGCATGCCCCGGGCGGTGACGTATCCGGCGAAGGCGAACGAGGTCACGAAGAAGCCCAGCGGGTAGGGCGAGTAGTAGGCGGCGGTCAGCCCGAGCCAGGTGGCCGCGAGCGCCAGGAGCACGGCGAGCGCAAGGCTCAGAATTGGCCGGGCGGTGAGGTTCTGGGCGGTTGCTGCGGGGATCACCATCAGGGCGAAGACCAGAAGTGTCCCGGTGATCTGGCTGGCTTCCGCGGTGGCCGCACCCAAGAGGACGAGGAAGGCGACGGAGAGAGCACGCACGGGCACCCCGCGCCCGGCGGCGACCTGCGGGTCGATAGAAGCGAACAGCAGCTGTCGCCCAATGAGCGCCAGCACCGCGAGCACCCCGATGCCGACACCCGTCAACACGGTCACCTGCGTCGAGGTGATGCCGAGGAACGTGCCGAACAGAATGGTCTGCGGCCCCTCCAACAGCCCCTTGTACAGAGCGATGAAGAGGAAGCCGGCAGCGAGGAGGAAGGCTTGGACGGTTCCGGTGAGCGCGGATTCCTCGTGGTCTCCGCTGCCTCGCAGGGCCGCGATGACCAGGGCGGCGGCCACGCACAGGGCGAAGTACCCGTATACCGCGCTGACCCCCAGCAGAACCGCCCCGGCCGCGCCGGGGAAGGCCACCGCCGAGACGGTGTGCGCGGCGAACGTCTGCCGCCGCAGCACCACGAACCACCCCACCACGGCCGACACCACGGCGGTGACCGCTCCCGCGCGGAAGGCGTTGACCATGAACGGGAACGACCACATCTGCTGGAAGTCGGCGATGAGGTTCCAGGACCAGGCAGGTACGGCGGTGTCAGCCAGCAGCACGGACGCCTCCCGGGATCCCGTGCCGGTCGGTGTGCACGGCGGGCGCCTCCGGCTGGCCGACCACGACCAGCCGCCCATCTGAGGCCCGCAGTACCTCGACCGGGGTCCCGTAGAGCCGGGTCAGCGTCCGGGAGGTGATGACCTCCTGCGGGGTGCCGGTGGCCGCGCCGCCCTCGGCCAGGTACACGACCCGGTCGAGGTGGTGGAGTATCGGGTTCACGTCGTGGGCGACCATCACCACCGCCACCCCCTCCTGATGACAGATCCGGCCGATCAGCGCGGCCACCGCGCTCTGGTTGGGCAGATCCAGGCTGTCCAACGGCTCGTCCAGCAGCAGCAGTTCGGGGCGGCGGACCAGCGCCTGCGCGATTAGCAGCCGCTGCTGCTCGCCACCGGAACACTGCCCGATCGGCCGGTGCGCATACCCCGACGCCCCGACCAACTCGACGACCTCGGCGACGCGTTCACGCACGGCCCGGCGGCGGGCGGTCGGCAACGGCAGCGGCACGCCCCAACGGTCACCGTCGAGGCCCAGGCGGACGACGTCGGTGCCGCGGACGCGCATCGAGGCGTCGAAGCTGCGGCGCTGCGGCAGGTAGCCGATCCGGCCGTTGGCCTGCCCCGGACGAGCGCCGAGGACCCTGACCTCGCCGCCTGCGGCGGGCAGCGCGCCGAGCAGCACCTTGATCATGGTGGACTTGCCGACCCCGTTGGGACCGAGGACGGCGGTGAACTCGCCGGGCCCGATGCGAAGGTCCACGCCCGACCACAGAGTGCGCCCGCCGACCCGCACGGCGGCGTCATGCAGGGCGACCACCGGGCCGCTTCCGGCTTCTGCGGCCGTGTCGTGGTCTTCGGTTCGGGGCGCGGGGACGGTGTGACCGCTGTGGGCCACGGCTTCGCGGACCTTCGCTATCGGGTTCATGGCGTCAGTTCACTTCCCGGTCGCCTTGGCCAGGGCCTGCTCGATGCCCTGGAGTTCGGTGGTCTGCCACTGCTGGAAGGTCGCCCCGGCGGGGGCCAGGGTCTCCGTGACGGTGGCGACCGGGATGCCCGCATCCTTGGCCGCCTTGACCTGCGTCTGCACGTCCGGGGTGGAGTTCTGGGAGTTGTAGACGTAGACCTTGATCTGCTTGTTCTTGATCTGGTCGTCGATGGCGGCCTTGTCCTTGGCCGTGGGGTCGGTGCCCTCGCTCATCGCGTCCAGGAACGTCTCGGGGGTGAGCATCTTCAGCCCCAGGCCGTCCGACAGTGGCGTGACGATGGACTCGGAGGCGCCGATCGGGGTACCCGCGTACTTCGCCTTGATGTCGGCTATGAGGTTGTTGTAGCCGGCGAGCGACTTGGTCTCGAAGGTCGTCTTCTGCTGGTCGAAGTAGGCGGCGTCGGCCGGGTCGATCTTCTTGTAGTCCGCGGAGATCTTCTCGATGACCTTGTGGACGTCGGCCGGGGAGTACCAGCGGTGCGGGTTGCCCCCTGGCGTGATCCCGACCAGGTCGCCGACCTTCAGCTCGGTGCGCCCGCTGCCCGGGTTGGAGGCGAGCAGCTTGTCGGCCCAGGCGTCGTAGCCGATGCCGTTGACGATCGCGTACTGGGCACCGGCCACCGTGCGGGCATCGGCGGCGGTCGGCTCGTAGTCGTGCGGGTCGGTGTCCGGGTTGGTGATGACGCTGGTCACCTTCACATGGCTGCCACCGAGCTGGGAGGCGATGCTGCCCCAGAAGTTCTCCCCCGCCACCACCTGGACCGTCTTGCCCGAGCCGCCCCCGGTGGAGGCGGCATCGCCGGCGTTGGCGGTCTTCGGCGACGAGGTCGAGCAGGCCGTGGCCGTCGCGGCGGTCACGACTGCCACCGCGGCACCGAGCGCGATGCGTACGGTTCGTCGGACGGAACGTGGGACGCGGACAGAGAGGGGGGACATATGAGGCTCCTTCGGGCAATGCCGGACGCGGAGCGGCGCGATCCAGCCACAGGGACACCCCCACAAGCTAGATGGGAATGATTTTCATATCAATGAGAGATGAAAACCGTTGCCATCTTTTGACCTGGCGTGCGATATCACCCCGGCGATGCCGCTATCAGCCGCCCTTGCGAACACCCCCGACCGGCTCACCCGGCGCCGGCGCGACCCCGTCGTCGGCCGCCACATCGAGTTCCGGGAGGAGCGCTGAGCCCCCAGCGCTCCCGACCAGGTATTCGATCCCGCTCCTGAAGCGGGGCCGCGGCCGGGCCCGTCACGCCTCTGTCCCGGCAGCGGGATTCCTTCGCGCAAGCAATCCGCACTCCGCCGGCAGCAGTGTGCGCGGGGGGGCATAGATCCGGCGCCTGCGGCCCTCATCTCGGCAACCCTGACGAAGCGGCAGTTGCCGTGCGGCGACAGGCTGGCCTCGGCTCCCTGGGAGAAATCTGGGAGAAGACCTTCTGAAGGTCGTCGGTTCGAATCCGACAGGGGGCTCTGGGAAGGTCCAGGTCAGATAGCCTCTGACCTGGACCTTTGCTCTTACTGTGATCATTCTGTGGCAGCGGGGCGGCGCTTCGTGGAAGCCGTGATCGCTACCGGTGGACATCCGGTGGACAGGCGTGCAGCGAGCGTGCAGAGCGGTGGACAAGCAGGTGATTGCCGTTGGGTGATGAGTGGACGATCCCCGGGGCGCGTCCACGGTGCATCAAAGGAACGTGGTCGAGGGCGCTCTTGGGGGGTCCCATAAAACGTCTTTTCGGCGATGACGGAGGTCAGGACCGGGACGCCGTTGGCGGCGGCCCACTGACTCGCGGGCATGGCTGTCGGCGAAGACGTGGGGATCAAGTCGAGAGCCGGAGCCGCGTTGACCGCGAGTGACGTAGGTGAGGGGTGAGGGTCTGCCGTTGTCGGCGCGAGCGCCGTAAGCGGGCCTCCCGGTCGCCGGTCAGGGCTGGATGTTCTCCAGGTCCTCCAAGAGGCTGGGGTGCTTCGGCTCCCAGCCGAGGGTCTGCCGGGTGTGGGCGCTGGACGAGGGCTGGTCGGCCTTGAAGATCGGGCCGAGAGGGCCGTACGTCTGCGACGGCACCGACTCGACCGGCAGGCTCGGCCGATGACGGCCGCGATGTCCCGTACCTTGTCCCCCTCGTCGGCCACGGCGTGCCAGACGCTGCCGGCTTCCGCGTGTTCCAGGGCGAGCCGGAGGAGGGCCGCCGCGTCGAGCGCGTGGACGGCCGGCCAGCGCTGTGTGCCGTCGCCCGGGTAGCCGGACACCCCGGTCCGGCGTGCGATGTCGGTCAGCAGGCCGGCGAACCCGCCCGTGCCCTGGTTGTGGACCGTGCGCGGCAGGCGTACGGCCGTGCTCCGGACCCCGCGCGCGGCAAGGCCCAGGACCGCTGTGACCGCGCGGCCGCGACCGCCGACCGGTCCGTCGGTCGGCACTGGGTCGGCTTCGGTGGAGACACGGCCCGGGGCCTGGGGCGTACCCGAGACGGTCACGAAAGGGCGGTCGCTGCCGACGAGTTCCTCGCCGAGGGCTGCGAGGGCGGCGCTCTCCTCGGC
>NZ_BMRP01000041.1:53984-59021 GCF_014648695.1 Streptomyces albospinus | reverse complement strand
CCGCCCCCCGCGCAAAAGACTCTGGCGCAGCGCCGACCACCGCGCCCGCTGCGGGCTCGTGCACAAGCACGGCGAGCTAGCTCGACCACGACAGAGGCACACCCGCGCCCGCTGCGGCCTCGGCCACGCCCACGGCGGGGCATCGCCGACCATGGCGGGCTCAGTGTCGCCTGCGGCCGGGCTACCCGTGGCCATGCGGGTTCAGCGTCGCCCAGGCTTGGCTACCCGTGGCCATGCGGGTTCAGCGTCGCCCGCGGCCTGGCTTCCCGTGCCCGTGACGGGTCGCCCATTACGGGGTCCGGCCCATGGCGGGCTCAGCTGTGACGACGTCGAGCCAGCCCGGCCCGCCGCGAGCGCAGTCGCGCCATGGCCGGGCGACGCTGAGCCCTCGTCGAGTTGGCGCCCACCCAATGGGGGCTGGCTCCACTCAGAGGGCCTGGCCCAACTCGGCGGAGCTGTCCCACCCACAGCGGGGGCAAGCCCCGTCCACGCCGGACTCGGCTGCGTCAACGCCGGGGGCGTGGACGCCCACGGCGGTTCAGCACGCCCTGCTCCGCGCCGGTGCCGGCCCGCCCACGTCAGGCTCAGCCGCGCCAACAGCGAGGGCATGGACACCCACGGCGATTCAGCCCGCCCGCGTCGCGCCCGCTTGTCCCGCGTCGCACCCGCTTGTATTGCGTCTCTATTGCGTCCGCCCGCGTCGGCTCGCCCGCGTCGCGCCCGCTCCCCTTCCGTGTCGAGCGCAACCGCTCCCCGTCCCCGTCCAGCCCGACCGCACCCACCGCGGGCCCAACCACGCCCCCCGCGGCCTCAGTTGCCGATGCGTGACACGAAGTCGGCCGCGGCCGTTCGTACCTCCTCCGGCGTCCAGTCCATCGCGGATGACCCCACCGTCACCTCCGTCTGCGCTACTCCCGGCGGTCCTGCCGGGCCGGGCTCGAACCAGGTGCGGAACAGCGTCGTGCGGCTCTCCTCCGCCTGCCGGACGCCGGCCCAGTTCAGTGCGTCCGGCGGGTAGGGGAGCCATACCTGGAACTGATGGGTGTGCGGTATCTCCGGGTGCACCCTGAACCACGGCACGCCCGCCTCCGCCAAACCGTCCCGCAGCGCCTGCGCGACGACCTTCGCGTGCGCCACGTACTGCGGCAGCCGGGGCAGCTCGCGGTCCAGCCCGGCCAGGGCGGCCAGCGCCGCCGGCCACTGCTGGAACAACTGCCCGCCGTACCGGTGACGCCAGGCCCGCGCCTCCGCCACGAAGCTCTCGGTGCCGGCGAGGGCAGCGCCGGATATGCCGTCCAGGGACTTGTAGTAGGAGACATAGACGCTGTCCGCGAGGGCGGCGATCTCCGGGAGCGTGCGCCCGAAGTGCGAGGCGCACTCCCACAATCGGGCGCCGTCGAAGTGCACCACTGCGTCCCGGTCCCGTGCCGCAGCCACCGTCGCCGTCAGTTCTTCCCACGTCGGGAGGAGGAACCCGGCGTCCCGCAGCGGGAGTTCGAGAGCCAGGGTGCCGAACGGCTCCTGGAGGTCGTAGATCTCGGCAGCGGTCGGCAGCCGTGGCGCGTTCGTCGGATGCACCATGCGCAGCCCGCTGACCACCGCATAGGCGTCACGCTCATGGACCTCCATATGGGACAGGGGATGGCCTGCGACCGTCGGACTGCCGGTCCGCCCCGCCCAGCAGCGCAGGGCCACCTGCTGCGCCATCGTGCCGGTCGGGAAGAACGCGGCGGCCTCGGTGCCCAGGGCCTCGGCGGTACGGCGCTCCAGCTCGCCGACGATGCTGTCGTCGCTGCCGTAGATATCCGTCCAGTCGTCGAGGTCGTACGCATCGGGAGCATCGGCCACCAGGCGCGTCAGCCGCTCCCGGACCGTCTCCACCGCCGGGCCGCTCAGCTTGCGGGCGGAGCCGCGGTGCGCGGTGAGCCGTCGTTTCCGCCCGGGCGCGGTGCCGCTGTCACTGGTGGTCGGGGCGTCTCCCGGGGCGTCGTCGGACCATGTGGTGCTCGATGCGTCGCCTGCCGGTTTCTCGTCGGCGGTCGCGGACGGCGTCGCGGTCCTTTTCGTCGTCGCTGCGGTCCGCGTCCCGTCCCGTGGCGTCCGGTCCCGTGGCATCCCGTCCTGAGACGCAGTGTCCCCGGGTGCCTCGTTCGCAGCCGTCCCGGCCCTGGGATCCACGTCCCCAGGTGTCCCGTTGGGTGTCCCGTTCCGCGATGCCCCGTGCTGAGTCATGGCCCCCGCCTCCCATTCGTTTCGTGCAGTGCGCGCGGCGATGCGTCGATCATGGCGCAGGCGGGCGGGAGGCGGCGAGCCCTGTGGATAACTTTCCGAGGGAGGCGGAGGCGAGCGCCGGGAAGCCCCGCGGAGCGACAGGAAACAGCCGGTGGGAGGTGCTGGGCGAGGTACCCGGGCGCGCTCCGCGGGCGGCCCCGCGGGCCGAGCCCCGCGGGTGGCCTGCGGGCAGCGGTCGGGCCTGCCACCGGCCATCCACGAGCCACCGCCCATCCAGAGCCATGGCCATCCACGAGCCACTGGCCATCCACGAGCCATCGCCCAACCACGAGCCATGGCCATCCACGACCATTGCCGTCCACGCGCCGTCCACACGCCATCGACGAGCCGCCCGTGCGGTGCCGGCAGGTGCCCGCGCCCGTGACGTGCATCAGCTCCGCCGCGCCGGGCGGCGGTTCTGCTCCGAGACCTCCGTCTCACCCTCCGTACGGCTCTCCGGGCTGTCGGAGACACTCGCGTAGCATGGCGACGAATCGTCCGGTACCCCCCGCGGACTGGAACGGAAGGCCATCGCCGCGTGAATGCACACCCACCCATCGAGGCCCAGGACCGGCCCGCCCGGCTCACCGTCGGAGTCGTCGGCGCAGGCCGCGTCGGGCCCGCGCTCGCCGCGTCGCTGCAACTTGCCGGGCATCGTCCGGTCGCCGTTTCCGGGGTCTCCGACGCCTCGGTGCGGCGGGCCGCCGAGCTGCTGCCCGACGTTCCGCTGGTCAGCCCGGCCGAGGTGCTGGCCCGCGCGGATCTCGTGCTGCTGACCGTCCCCGACGACGCCCTGGCCGGCCTGGTGAGCGGCCTCGCCGAGACCGGTGCCGTACGGCCGGGTCAGCTGCTGGTGCACACCTCCGGGCGCTACGGGACGGCGGTGCTGGATCCGGCCACGCGGGCCGGTGCGCTGCCGCTCGCACTGCACCCGGCGATGACGTTCACGGGCACGTCGGTGGACGTCCAGCGGCTCGCCGGCTGCTCGTTCGGGGTGACCGCGCCGGAGGAGCTGCGGATGGCGGCCGAGGCGCTGGTCATCGAGATGGGCGGGGAGCCCGAGTGGATCGCGGAGTCCGCCCGTCCGCTGTATCACGCGGCGCTGGCCATCGGGGCGAACCACCTGGTCACGCTGGTCGCACAGTCGATGGAGCTGTTGCAGAAGGCCGGTGTCCAGGCCCCGGACCGGATGCTCGGCCCGCTGCTCGGCGCGGCCCTGGACAATGCGCTGCGGTCCGGTGACGCCGCCCTGACCGGGCCGGTCGCACGGGGCGACGCGGGCACCGTCGCCGCCCATGTGGCGGAGTTGCGCCGGCATGCGCCGCAGGCCGTCGCCGGGTATCTGGCGATGGCCCGGACGACCGCGGACCGGGCGCTGGCCCGCGGTCTGCTCAAGCCGGAACTGGCGGAGGACCTGCTGGACGTGCTCGCGGGGCCGGCGACTGAGGCGGCCGTGGCACCGGAAGGCGGTGCGCCCCTGAAGGGCAGTGCGCCCCCCGAGGCCGATGCGCCCCCCGAGGGCGACGCCCCCTCCGAGGGGCGCGGTTCCGCGAACGGCGCTGCGAATGGCTCCGCCGGCGGCGAGCCCGGCCCCACCCCCGGCCGCACGGATTCCCGCGGAGGCTCCGCGGCACCCGAATCCCCGGAAACCCCCGGAGCCCCCGGGACACCCGAACGCCCAGAGACCCCCGACCCCGGCTCCTCCGGAGGCGACGCATGACCTCCTCGCCCATCAGCCCATCCTCGAATGCCGGTCGGCAGCCGACGCCGGGGCCCCGGCTCGTGCACACCGCCGCGGCGCTGCGCGAGCTGCCGCGCCGCAGTGGCACGAGGGCTGTTGTCATGACCATGGGTGCGCTGCACGAGGGGCACGCGGCCCTCATCCGGGCCGCCCGTGAGCGCGTCGGGCCGAAGGGCCAGGTCGTCGTCACGGTGTTCGTCAATCCGCTGCAATTCGGCGCGGGCGAGGACCTCGACCGCTATCCGCGCACCCTGGACGCGGATGTCGTCCTGGCGGGTGCGGCGGGCGCCGACGCCGTCTTCGCGCCGTCCGCCGACGAGGTCTACCCGGGCGGCGAACCGCAGATCCGGATCAGCGCGGGCCCCATGGGGACCGTCCTCGAAGGAGCCAGCCGCCCCGGGCACTTCGACGGCGTCCTCACCGTCGTCGCCAAGCTGCTGCATCTGACCGCGCCGGACGTCGCGTTCTACGGGGAGAAGGACGCCCAGCAGCTCGCGGTCATCGGGCGGATGGTCGCCGACCTGAATTTCCCCGTCGAGATCGTCGGCGTCCCCACGGTCCGGGAGGGCGACGGGCTCGCCCGTTCCAGCCGCAACCGCTACCTCTCCGGGCCGGAGCGGCGCACCGCGCTCGCGCTCTCCGCGGCGCTCTTCGCGGCCCGTGACCGGCTCACCGCCGAAGAGGCGCTGCGCGCCCGCGCCGCGTCCACCGGGCACCCCACGCAGGACCGCTCCGCGGCGCTGGCGGCCCTGGGGGAGGACCGGGCCGCCGCCGACGCGCACGCCGTCGCCTATGCCGCGTCCGGGCCTCCGCACGGCCCGTCCGTCGCCCGCGCCGCGGCCCGCGCGGTGCTGACGGACGCCGCGCACGTCGAACCGCCGCTGCACCTCGATTACGTGGCCCTGGTCGACCCGAGGGACTTCACCGAGGTCGCGGACGGGTACGAGGGCGAGGCGATCCTCGCGGTCGCCGCCAAGGTGGGCACCACCCGGCTGATCGACAACATCCGGCTGGTGTTCGCCGGG
>NZ_BMRP01000041.1:0-53962 GCF_014648695.1 Streptomyces albospinus | reverse complement strand
GCCGCGCAGCACCCCGACCGCCCCGGGGACACCCCGCAGGCGGCCCCGGCATCCCCTGAATCCCCCGCAGCGTCCCCGAAATCCACCCCACCCCAAGGCCCCCTCGGAGCGACCCGATGACCACCAGCGGAACCGGCACCGGCCCCACCGGCATACGCCTCACCGCCCCCGCCCCCGGGTGGTCCGTCACGGCGGACGTCGTCGTGGTGGGCTCCGGGGTGGCCGGACTGACTGCGGCGCTGCGCTGCGCCGCCGCCGGCCGCCGGGCCGTCGTCGTCACCAAGGCCCGGCTCGACGACGGCTCCACCCGTTGGGCGCAGGGCGGTATCGCCGCGGCCCTGGGGGACGGCGATACGCCCGAGCAGCACCTGGGGGACACCCTCGTGGCGGGCGCCGGCCTGTGCGACGAGGCGGCCGTGCGGGCGCTGGTCACCGAGGGCCCGGACGCCGTCCACCGGCTGATCGGGGCGGGCGCCCGCTTCGACACCGCGCCCGGCAGCGAGGAGATCGCGCTCACCAGGGAGGGCGGCCACCACCGCAGCCGGATCGCACACGCCGGTGGCGACGCCACCGGCGCGGAGATCTCCCGCGCGCTGGTCGCCGCGGTGCGGACCGCGGGCCTGCGCACCATCGAGAACGCACTGGTCCTCGACCTCCTCACCGACGCCTACGGCCGCACCGCCGGCGTCACCCTGCACGTGATGGGGGAGGGCCAGCACGACGGTGTCGGGGCGGTGCACGCCCCGGCGGTGGTGCTCGCCACCGGGGGCATGGGGCAGGTCTTCTCCGCGACCACCAATCCGGCCGTCTCCACGGGCGACGGGGTGGCCCTGGCGCTGCGCTCCGGCGCCGAGGTCTCGGACCTCGAATTCGTCCAATTCCACCCCACCGTCCTGTATTTGGGGCCGGAAGCGGAGGGTCAGCAGCCGCTGATCTCGGAGGCCGTGCGGGGCGAGGGCGCGTATCTGGTCGATGCGGCCGGCACCCGTTTCATGGTCGGGCAGCACGAGCTCGCCGAGCTGGCGCCGCGCGACATCGTGGCCAAGGCGATCACGCGGCGGGCGCAGGAACAGGGCGTCGAGCACATGTACTTGGACGCCCGCCACTTCGGCGCGGAGATGTGGCAGCACCGCTTCCCGACGATCCTGGCCGCCTGCCGATCCCACGGCATCGACCCGGTCACCGAGCCGATACCGGTCGCCCCGGCCGCGCACTACGCCTCCGGCGGCGTCCGCACCGATCTGCGCGGCCGGACGACCGTCCCGGGCCTCTACGCGTGCGGCGAGGTCGCCTGCACCGGCGTCCACGGCGCCAACCGCCTGGCCTCCAACTCCCTTCTGGAAGGCCTGGTGTTCGCGGAGCGGATCGCCGCGGACATCGCCGCCGGCGGGGCGGCGGACGGCGCTCCGGAGCCGGTCCCGCCCGCCGTCGAGGAGCGCCGGCCGCCGCGCGCGCTGCCCCTCCTGGCGCCCGAGACCCGCGCCGCCGTCCAGCGCATCATGACCACCGGCGCCGGAGTCCTGCGCAGCGCCCGGAGCCTCGCCCGGGCCGCCGCCGAACTCGACGTCCTGCACTGCGAGGCGACCGAGGCGGCGCGGGCGCCCGGTGCCGCCGGGGGAGCGGACGTCCCGCCGACGTCCACCAAGGCCCCCGAGCCCGGCGTGGAGGCCTGGGAGGCCACCAACCTCCTGTGCGTCGCCCGGGTCCTGGTCGCCGCCGCGCAGCGCCGCGAGGAGACCCGCGGCTGCCATTGGCGCGAGGACCACCCGGAGCGCGACGATGCCTCCTGGCGCCGGCACTTCCGCATCACCCTCGGCGCGGACCGCGCCCTGAGCATCCGCACGACGGCGACCGCCGACTTCCCGCCGACCACCGGCACGACCTCTCAGCCCGCCCCCACCCCCGATACGGAGCCCGCCCCGTGAGCAGCACCCCCGGTACCCCCGATGGCCTTCCCCTCCTCCAGATCGGCCGGCCCGGTGCCGTCCCCGCCGGAGGCGGCTGCGGCGACGCCTGCGGGTGCGCCGGCGACGACGACTCGTACGAGCTCGACCCGCTGACCTGCGGGCTCGACCCCGACCTGGCCGCGCTCCTGGTGGCCGCCGGGCTCGACCCCGTACAGGTCGAGGACATCGCGCACATGGCCATCGAGGAGGACCTCGACCAGGGAGTGGACGTCACCACCGTGGCGACCGTCCCCGAAGACGCCGTCGCCACCGGGGACTTCACCGCCCGGCAGGCCGGTACGGTCGCCGGGCTGCGGGTCGCCGAGGCGGTGCTGTCCATCGTCTGCACCGACGAGTTCGCGGTCGAGCGGCACGTGGCGGACGGCGACCGGGTCACCCCCGGGCAGAAGCTGCTGTCGGTCACCACCCGCACCCGCGACCTGCTCACCGCCGAGCGCAGCGCGCTGAACCTGCTGGGCCGGCTGTCCGGTATCGCGACCGCGACCCGGGAGTGGGCGGACGTCCTCGCAGGCACCAAGGCGAAGGTCCGCGACACCCGTAAGACGACGCCGGGCCTGCGCGCCCTGGAGAAGTTCGCGGTGCGCTGCGGCGGCGGCGTCAACCACCGCATGTCGCTGTCGGACGCGGCGCTGATCAAGGACAACCACGTCGTCGCGGCGGGCGGCGTCGCCGCGGCGTTCGCCGCCGTACGGACCGAGTTCCCCGGTGTGCCGATCGAGGTGGAGGTGGACCGGCTCGACCAGATCCCGCCGATCCTCGCCGAGGGCGCCGACCTCATCCTGCTGGACAACTTCACGCCGGAGCAGACCAAGGAGGCCGTCGAACTCGTCGCCGGCCGCGCGATCCTGGAGTCCTCCGGCCGGCTCACCCTCGCCAACGCCCGTACGTACGCGGAGACCGGCGTCGACTTCCTGGCGGTGGGCGCGCTCACCCACTCCGCCCCGGTCCTCGACATCGGCCTGGACCTGCGCGAGAGCGCCGCCGACGATCACGAGTCCGCCGGCGAGAGCGCCGGCGCACGCGATCACGAGGACCGCTGACCACCATGCTGCTGACCATCGACGTAGGCAACACCCACACCGTCCTCGGGCTCTTCGACGGCGAGGAGATCGTCGAGCACTGGCGGATCTCCACCGACGCCCGCCGCACCGCCGACGAACTGGCGGTGCTCCTCCAAGGCCTGATGGGCATGCACCCGCTGCTCGGCGACGACCTGGGCGACGGCATCGAGGGCATCTCCATCTGCTCGACCGTGCCGTCCGTGCTGCACGAACTGCGCGAGGTGACCCGGCGCTACTACGGGGACGTCCCGGCCGTCCTCGTGGAGCCGGGCGTCAAGACCGGCGTGCCGATCCTCATGGACAACCCGAAGGAGGTCGGCGCCGACCGGATCATCAACGCGCTGGCGGCCGTCGAGCTGTACGGCGGCCCCGCGGTGGTCGTCGACTTCGGTACGGCCACCACCTTCGACGCGGTCAGCGCGCGCGGCGAGTACGTGGGCGGTGTGATCGCGCCGGGTATCGAGATCTCCGTGGACGCGCTGGGCGTCAAGGGCGCCCAGCTCCGCAAGATCGAGCTGGCCCGGCCGCGCAGCGTCATCGGCAAGAACACCGTCGAGGCGATGCAGTCCGGCATCCTCTACGGCTTCGCCGGCCAGGTGGACGGCGTGGTGCACCGGATGGCCCGGGAGCTGGCGGACGACCCGGAGGACGTGACCGTGATCGCCACCGGCGGGCTGGCGCCGATGGTGCTCGGCGAGTCCTCGGTGATCGACGAGCACGAGCCCTGGCTGACCCTGATCGGCCTGCGGCTGGTGTACGAGCGGAACATCAGCCGCGCGTAGCCGGCGGCGGGTCTTGCTGGCGCGCCCGTGTGACCGCACGGCCCGCTGCCGCGCCACCGCATGCGAATTAAGAGGCTTTTGTCCGAATCGGTCGTAAAGTCGCCGCATGCCAATGCCATACGGATCCCGCGGCGGCATGGCCTTCGGCGCCGATGAGCTGCGTGTGCTCCGTCGCGCCCTCGCCCATGCCCTCCAGTCGACGTCCCACACCGTCCCGCTGGACGTCCTCGGCCCGGACCGGTCGCAGGACGTCCAGGAATACCTGCGGCTGGCCGAGGCGGTGGACGAGGCGGTCCGCGAAGGGGCCCGCCTGCGCGCCTTCCTGCTCGCCGACCTCGACCGCTACCGCGCCGCCCTGCCCGGTGCAGCCGCCGGCTACCTCACCCGGCTCGGGGAGGCGCTGACGGCCGGCCACGTCCCCGGTCCCGACGACCTCGCCGCGCTGCGCTCCCTGCTGGCGCGGCCCACCGGCGCCGCCGAGCGCAAGCGCCGCAGCGCCCTGCTGGGGCACTGCGAGCGGCTGGCCGAGCACTCCGTGCGGGCGCGCCTGCGCGCGCTGCCGGGCGGGCGCTCGGGCGGCTCCCCGGACGGTCTCCCGGGCGGTCGCCCCGGCGCCCGGCCGGGTCCCGACTCGGGCCCCGGCCCCGAGCGGGACCCCCAGCAGGAGCCGCGGCCCGACCCACAGCGGGAGCGCCCGCGCCCCGCACCCAAGGAGCCGCGCCCGGACCGCCCCATCCCGACCCCGGGCGAGGTGTTCCCGCCGCGGCGCAAGCCCACCCCGCCCCCCGAGGCCCGCAGCGCATGAGCGCTGCGTACCCTGGCTGAGTACTTTCGCGGGCTCGCGCCTATAAGGAGGCCCATGCCATGGATTACGTCTCAGCGCTGCTGCCGCCCGTAGTGATGGCCGTGGCCTTCACTTGCCTGATCGTGACGATGATCAAGAGCCAGGGCGGCCAGAACAAGTCCAAGGAAGACGCGGCGGTCGACGAGGCGTTCGCCCGCGCCGAGGCCGCCGGGCAGAAGCCCAAGCCCTTCAGCGCCTGATCCGCCACCGCCATTTCCGGCGGTCCGCGCGCACAGTACGGCCCGGGATTGACCATCCCGGGCCGTACCTCCTTTTTCCGGGCCAAACGCAACGAGATCAACCGGCATTCGCGACATCTCCCACTATTCTTCTTGTGTGCCGAGACGCTTGGGTGATCTGGAAGACGCGGTGATGACGCGGGTCTGGGAGTGGAACCGCCCGGTCACCGTTCGAGAAGTCCTGGAAGATCTCCAGAAGGAACGGTCGATCGCCTACACAACGGTCATGACCGTATTGGACAACCTCCATCAGAAGGGCTGGGTACGCCGCGAAGCGGAAGGCCGCGCCTATCGATATGAAGCGGTCTCCACTCGCGCCGCCTACTCGGCCGCACTGATGAACGAAGCGTGGTCCGCCAGTGACAACCCCGCCGCCGCTCTTGTGGCGTTCTTCGGCATGATGTCGCCGGAACAACGGCATGCTCTGCGCGATGCCGTACGGATGGTGCAGGCCGACGATCCGGGCACGGCAGAGGAAGAACAGAGGCCCGCCCGGGAAGAACAGCGGCACGTACAGCCACAAGCCGTGGATGACCCCCCGCCCGGCGATGGAGATGAACCCGGAGCGGGCGCGGACAGCAAGGGGCGATAGCGTCCGGGCATGCCTGCGCATTCAAAAGGGCTCACCGTCCGCCGTGCCCGGACCAGCGATGTACCGGACGTACGCCGCCTCATCGACGCCTACTCGCGCGACGGGATCCTGCTCGACAAAGCCACCGTCACGCTTTACGAGGACATCCAGGAGTTCTGGGTCGCCGAGCGCGACGAAGACGCCGAGGTCGTCGGCTGCGGAGCACTCCACGTCATGTGGGAAGACCTGGCCGAGGTCCGCACCCTGGCGGTGGATCCGGAGCTGAAGGGATCGGGAGTCGGCCACCAAGTCCTGGACAAGCTGCTGCGTACCGCAAGGTGGCTCGGAGTGCGACGAATTTTCTGTCTCACCTTCGAAGTCGACTTCTTCGTCAAGCACGGCTTCGTGGAGATCGGCGAGACTCCCGTAGACGGTGATGTCTACAGCGAACTGCTGCGTTCCTATGACGAGGGGGTTGCGGAGTTCCTCGGCCTCGAACGAGTGAAGCCCAACACCCTGGGTAACAGTCGCATGCTTCTGCACCTGTGATCAGCGTTCTATGTCCGAATCGCTCCCCTATCTCATGGCTACGGAAGCATGCGTTCCCCGCTCACTGGGCAAGTGAACCCTACCCAAGGGTTTGTGTTTTTCCCGGAAAAGCGGTTTGCTTTCCGTCGTAATCCACATTCGATGAAAGGGAAACCCGGTGGCACAGAAGGTTCAGGTTCTTCTTGTGGACGACCTCGACGGCGGCGAGGCCCACGAGACCGTGACGTTCGCGCTCGACGGTAAGTCCTACGAGATCGACCTCTCCGACGCCAACGCCGACAAGCTTCGCGAGTCGCTCGCCGACTTCGTGAAGGCCGGCCGCAAGACCGGTGGCCGTTCCGGAGGTCGCGGCAAGGTTCGCGCCGCTTCCGCCGGCTCTCCCGACACCGCGAAGATCCGTGCGTGGGCCAAGGAGAACGGCTACAACGTCAATGACCGCGGCCGTGTCCCCGCCGAGATTCGCGAGGCATTCGAGAAGGCCAACGCCTGATCGCCGCACGCGCGATCAGATTGAGCATTACGAGCACGTACCAACCGGGCACGGTGGCACTCCGTCGCCGCCGCGCTCACGAGCCGTACGAGGTCGGGGGCGCCCCCACCGTCCCCGATTCCTGCCCCGAGCCCCGTGGTGGGCAGGGAATTCTCCGCCTCGTACCCAGGCCGGGGAGGCCGCACCCATCCCGCGGCCTCCCGCGCGCCGAATCCGCCTGACGCCCGGCCCCCCGAGGGCCACGCCGGCGCGGGCATGCGCTCTCCGGCGCCGCGTGCCGTGAGATCCGCCGCGAGTGCGCCCCACTCCAGCCATTCCAGGATTCCCGGGAGTTCCTCGGCGCCCCCGGCCGCGATGAGCATGAGCAATTTCGGCCGATCCCCGAGGTGTTTCCCGCCGCGTCCACCCCTGAGGAACGCGACCGGCCCCGTTTGCGGCACCCGCTGCAACACGGCGATTCCCGCGTCGGCCGGCATCTCCAGGGCGTCGAAGCACACGCCGGTGAGGAGTTCCACCGGCTCCGTGCCCGTGGTCGGCCAGCCCATTTCCTCCTCGTACCACCGGCGGACGGCGGAGAGGGGGGAGCGGGGTCGCGGAAGCGCGCGGGCCATGCCCGGTGCAACTCCCGCCACCGCGGGAAGTTACGTTGGGTATGCGTAAGGATGCGCTCCGTATATCTCCGGGGGGAGTGCGGGCGCGTCCGGTGGTGTGCGGATGTTCGCCCGTAGCGGATGGAAAAGGTCCACGCCGCATGGAGTGTCAGTGGCAGCGGGTAAGAAAGTCTCAGTGGGAAGAGACGCTGTGACCGGCGCTCGGAGCGGTCCGCCGCGGTCTTCGGCCGATGGCCGACGGCGTGTCGAGGAGGGCCGCGTTCGCCACGGGCGTAGTGGTGGCGGGCGTATATGCCTGGCCTGCGGGAACATCGTCTCGCACCATCGAGTTGGAGCAGATGTCAGCTGTTCGGCAGTAAATTTCCCCGTCGGAGCGGGGTGATCCGGACGGGTGTCGGCAGTTGGAATGAGCTGTCCCGCCCTGCGGGACTAGCATGCGGAAGGACAGGGAGGGGACCGACCCCTAACTGCCTGACCGCTCTGAGGAGCGATTAACGATGTTCGAGAGGTTCACCGACCGTGCGCGGCGGGTTGTCGTCCTGGCTCAGGAAGAAGCCCGGATGCTCAACCACAACTACATCGGCACCGAACACATCCTCCTGGGTCTGATCCACGAGGGTGAGGGTGTCGCCGCTAAGGCCCTGGAGAGCCTCGGCATTTCGCTTGAGGCGGTCCGCCAGCAGGTGGAGGAGATCATCGGCCAGGGCCAGCAGGCCCCGTCCGGCCACATTCCCTTCACTCCCCGTGCCAAGAAGGTCCTGGAGCTGTCGCTCCGCGAGGCCCTCCAGCTCGGCCACAACTACATCGGCACCGAGCACATCCTGCTCGGCCTGATCCGCGAGGGCGAGGGCGTCGCCGCCCAGGTCCTCGTGAAGCTCGGCGCCGATCTCAACCGGGTGCGGCAGCAGGTCATCCAGCTGCTCTCCGGCTACCAAGGCAAGGAAGCCGCCACCGCAGGCGGCCCGGCCGAGGGCACGCCCTCGACCTCGCTCGTCCTGGACCAGTTCGGCCGCAACCTCACGCAGGCCGCCCGGGAAACCAAGCTCGACCCGGTCATCGGGCGCGAGAAGGAAATCGAGCGGGTCATGCAGGTGCTGTCCCGCCGTACGAAGAACAACCCGGTCCTCATCGGCGAGCCCGGCGTCGGCAAGACGGCGGTCGTCGAGGGCCTGGCGCAGGCCATCGTCAAGGGCGAGGTGCCCGAGACCCTCAAGGACAAGCACCTCTACACCCTCGACCTGGGCGCGCTGGTCGCCGGCTCCCGCTACCGGGGTGACTTCGAAGAGCGCCTGAAGAAGGTCCTCAAGGAGATCCGCACCCGCGGCGACATCATCCTGTTCATCGACGAGCTGCACACCCTGGTCGGCGCGGGCGCCGCAGAGGGTGCCATCGACGCCGCGAGCATCCTCAAGCCGATGCTGGCGCGCGGCGAGCTCCAGACCATCGGTGCGACGACGCTGGACGAGTACCGCAAGCACCTGGAGAAGGACGCGGCCCTGGAGCGCCGCTTCCAGCCGATCCAGGTCGCCGAGCCGTCGCTGCCGCACACCATCGAGATCCTCAAGGGCCTGCGGGACCGCTACGAGGCGCACCACCGCGTGTCCATCACGGACTCCGCGCTGGTCGCCGCGGCCACCCTCGCCGACCGCTACATCTCCGACCGCTTCCTGCCGGACAAGGCGATCGACCTGATCGACGAGGCCGGCTCCCGGATGCGGATCCGCCGGATGACCGCGCCGCCGGACCTGCGCGAGTTCGACGAGAAGATCGCCGACGTGCGCCGGGAGAAGGAGTCCGCGATCGACTCGCAGGACTTCGAGATGGCCGCCGGCCTGCGCGACAAGGAGAAGCAGCTCCTGGCCGCGAAGGCGAAGCGGGAGAAGGAGTGGAAGGCCGGCGACATGGACGTCGTCGCCGAGGTGGACGAGGAGCTGATCGCCGAGGTCCTGGCCACGGCCACGGGCATTCCGGTCTTCAAGCTCACCGAGGAGGAGTCCTCGCGTCTCCTGCGGATGGAAGACGAGCTGCACAAGCGCGTCATCGGCCAGAAGGACGCCATCAGGGCGCTCTCCCAGGCCATCCGCCGCACCCGTGCCGGCCTGAAGGACCCCAAGCGTCCCGGTGGCTCGTTCATCTTCGCCGGCCCGTCCGGTGTCGGTAAGACCGAGTTGTCCAAGACGCTCGCCGAGTTCCTCTTCGGCGACGAGGACGCGCTGATCTCCCTCGACATGTCGGAGTTCAGCGAGAAGCACACCGTCTCGCGGCTCTTCGGCTCGCCTCCCGGCTACGTCGGCTACGAAGAGGGCGGCCAGCTGACCGAGAAGGTCCGCCGCAAGCCGTTCTCGGTGGTCCTCTTCGACGAGGTCGAGAAGGCTCACCCGGACATCTTCAACTCGCTGTTGCAGATCCTGGAGGACGGTCGCCTGACCGACTCCCAGGGCCGGGTCGTGGACTTCAAGAACACGGTCATCATCATGACCACCAACCTCGGCACCCGGGACATCTCCAAGGGCTTCAACCTGGGCTTCGCCGCCCAGGGCGACGTCAAGACCGGCTACGAGCGGATGAAGAACAAGGTCAACGAAGAGCTCAAGCAGCACTTCCGCCCCGAGTTCCTCAACCGTGTCGACGACACCGTCGTCTTCCACCAGCTCACCGAGGAAGACATCATCCAGATCGTCGACCTCATGATCGCCAAGGTGGACGAGCGGCTCAAGGACCGCGACATGGGCATCGAGCTCAGCGGCGAGGCCAAGTCGCTGCTGGCCAAGCGCGGGTACGACCCGGTGCTCGGCGCCCGTCCGCTGCGCCGCACGATCCAGCGCGAGATCGAGGACGCCCTCTCGGAGAAGATCCTCTTCAGCGAGCTGCGTCCCGGCCACATCGTGGTCGTCGATGTCGAGGGCGAGGGTGAGACCGCCAGGTTCACCTTCCGCGGCGAGGAGAAGTCGGCGGTGCCGAGCGCCCCGCCGGTGGAGTCCGCGGCGGGTGGCGGCTCGGGCCCGAACCTGAGCAAGGACGCGTAGTCCCTGACATACGCAGCCGCCCCGGAACCGTTCCACGGTTCCGGGGCGGTTTTTGCGTGGGAGGGCTCTTTTTACGTGCGGGGGCGGGGGTAGAGGGTGACGTCGATATGGGGCGGGACGGCGTAGCAGGGGGCCGGGGTGAGATACGAGAGATAGAGGCTCTGGAGGGCGGGGAGGGTCGCTACGGGCGAGAGGTCGATGGGGGCGCCGATCATGCCGTAGAGCCCGAGTCTGTGGACGGCGGGGAAGGCCGGGAGGGCGGTGCGCAGCTGCTCGGTCAGTTCGGTCGGGGAGCGGCGTGCCGGATTGAGCAGGCTGAGGTTCTTCACCTGCGGCAATGTCAGGCCAGGGGGAACACACAGGCCGCTCTCGCCCTCCGCCAGGCCGAGGGAGAAGTCCTCCAGCTCGGTGAGGTCGCAGAGTGCACGCCACTGGTCCTCGGCGAAATCGTCGGTGAGGCGTTGCAACTGCATGCCTTTCAAGCCCGGCCAGGAGGCGATACGCGTGAAGTCGGGGCGAATGCGCTGGCCGAGGACCAGGTGGGTCAACGGAGCATCTGCCGGGAAGGCGTCCAGGCCCTCGCGGGGAAGCGGGACGAGGAGTGTCAGGGACCGGAGATGGCGCAGGCGGTCGAGCCCGCGTGGTGTGCGCACGCCGCTGCCGTCCGCCCCGCTGATGGCCAGGATCTGTAGATGCAGGTCCGAGAGGGGCGCGGCATCGTCGACCCCGGGGCAGTCCCGCAGGGTGAGCGACCTCAGTGCGGGGAAATTCCGGAGGAATGCGAGATCGCTGATCGCCGGGTTGTCGAAGAGCATGAGGTGGGTGAGCTGCTCGGGGTGGATCGCGTCGAGGAGTTCCCCGGCCGTGAACCGGCCGCTCACGGTCGTCATCGGGTGACCACCGAGCGCCTTGAGGGCGGCCAGCTCGGCGGGGTTGGCGACGGTGGTGGGGGCATCGGTGCCGACGTGCCGGATGACGTCCTCGGCGTAGCGGCCGGTCTCGAACGCCGGCCAGTGCATGCTGAGTTGGCCGCGGACGGAGACCTCGGGGTGGTCCCGGAAGCGCTTGATGCATTCCAGGGCGGCGTCGGAGCCGATGGACGCGGCGGTGGCCACCACTTCCTGTGCCTCGTCGACCTCCAGGCCGTCCGGGCTGGGCAGGAGTTCCAGGACGATGGGGCCGGCCGCGGCCAGCATTTCGGACTCCTCGCGGGTACGCGGCGGCAGGATCGCCTTCGCGCGGGAGTTGACCTCCTCGCGGACCGTCGGGTCCAGTTCCGTCGCGTGTTCCAGGCAGGCGACGGCGAGGAGGTGGACGCGGAGACGGGCGCTCGGGTCGTCCAGTCCGTCGCCCTTGGTGATCAACTCCCGTAGCAGATCGGCCCGTTCGCGGGGGCGGGCGTGGGCCACGGCCATGCGGATGACGTCCTCCCACTGGGAGTCCGCCGCATGCGCCACCAGGAGGCCGAAGTCGCCCTCCTCGATGGCGGCTCTGGCGCCCAGGTAGTCCTGGAAGGTGCGGTGCACGAAGTCCACGGAACCGGGGGCGGGTTCGCGGAGGAGGCCGCTGCGGAGGAGGAGGTGGCGGAAGACGGCGGGGGCCGGGCCCTGGGAGGCGGCGGCGGGGACGGCGGGGAGGGCGTCGGCGACGAGGCGTTCGGCGCGGTCGCGGTCGAGTTCGGTACGGCCGTTGCGGATGAGCCAGTAGGCCAGGCGCTGGAGGAGCTGGATCTGCGGCTCGTCGCTGAGCTCGATGCCGTCCGGGCCGCGCATGTCGCGTTCCCGGTCGCGGCGGGAGAGCAGCATGCCCAGGGCGGCGTCGTAGAGCTCCTTGCGGCCGTGCGGGAGGTAGCCGCAGCGGTCGCGGTGCAGGGCGCAGATCAGGCCGCACATCAGGGGGTTGGTGGCGAGCCGGCCGAGGTCGGGCTTGGTGCGGACGGCGGTGCGGAGGGACTGCTCGTAGGCGTCGAGGCGGTCGGTGTCGTCGGCGTCGTGGCGTGCGGCCCGGTGCCAGCGGCCGATGAAGGCGGCGACCTCGTCGCGGCTCATGGGGGAGAGGGTCAGCTCGTCGAAGCCGTCGGCGGCCAGCCAGTCCTCGCGTACGGCGGAGGGGCGGGTGGTGACCAGCCAGAGGTTGCCCGGGAAGGCGTCGAGCAGATCGCGGAGCCAGCGGCGGGTGTGGTCGCGTTCGCGTTCCGGGATCTCGTCCAGGCCGTCGACGAGGAGGAGGCCGCGGCCGGAGGCGAGGACGCGTTCCGCCCAGCCGGCGGGCTGGGAGCCGGAGACCGGGCAGCCGGTGGCGGCGAGGAAGCGGTCGGGGGTGGGGAGGGCGGCGCCGGAGCGGGTGAGGGTGCGGAGCGGGAGGACGAAGGGGATGCGGCCGTAGAGGTGGGGGAGGGCGGTCTCGCCGGCGGGTTTGGTGCAGGAGACGGCCAGCCACTGGACGAGGGTGCTCTTGCCGGAGCCGGCGACGCCGCGGAGGAGGACCCGGTCGCGGCCGGCGAGCGCCTGGTCGGCGCGGACGGCGGCACGGGGCGGAAGGTCCTCGAAGGGGCCTTCCGCGATGTTCGGGCCGGTCGCCTCCAGGCTCATGTAGGCGGCGTCGAGCGGCCAGCGGTCCGGGGAGTTGTGCAGGTCGATGCCGTAGATGGTGAGGCGGCCGTGCTTGCGGGCGAGGTGGGCGAGGTATCCGCGCTCGAAGGCGGCGTCGGCGGTGCGGGGCGACGGATGCCGCTCGATGAACTCGTCGACGATCGTGATCAACGCGTCCAGGCTGCGGCTCTGCTGGACCAGCGTGCGGGCGACGAACGTCGAGCGCTGGGTGAAGAAGTGGACGATGTGCAGGCAGGCGGTGCCGACGAGGGTCTGGAGGAGGAGTTCGGCGTCCCGGGACAGCCCGCGGGCCGCGTGCGGGGCGGCGGCCGTCAGGCGCTCCGCCAGGGCGGTGGAGCCGAGGGCGACGGCCTGGACGTCGTCCATGTCGAGGGTGCCGAGGGCGGCGAGGGTGGTGGCCAGGGCGTCGGCGACGGCGGTCTCCTCGTCCTCGGGGACCGGGCGCTCGCCGGGGCCGGCGGACCGTACGGCGCGCCGCACCAGCTCCGCCGCCAGTTTGTGCAGGTCCCGGTCGGTGAGGGTGCGCTGCTCGCCCCGGAAGGAGACCAGGGCGGAGATCCGTACGGGGGCGTCGACGAGGCCGGCGCCCGGACCCTCCTTGACGAAGAGCTTCTTGACGAGCGGTGCGACGACGCTCGACGCGAGCTTGACGCCTACTGCTGACGGGTCCACGTGCGGTCCGCCCTCCCCCTGTGCTGTGCCGACCTGATGACGTGCCGACGCGGTGACGTGTCGTGTTCGGGTCAGGTTAGAGCGGTGGGCCGGTGCCGGTCAGGTGCTTTCGGGAATCCACCGGGCGGGAATCCACCGGCGGGGAAATGAGTAACCCAGGTCACATCCGCACTCGATTTCGCGTAATGCGGGTCACAGTGAATCCCTTTCGGCTGGTGACTTGAGGCACATGGATTTGTGGCCTACTAAAAGCTTTAGGGGGAGGGGGGCGGGGTGGTTCCGGGGGGTCGGATTCTCCCGGGGAGGGGTGCCGGGGCGGGGTGTCGGCGATCGTGACGCGCCCAGGCCCCGTACGGAGAAATGCCAGGTCAGGGCGATCACGTGCGCGGTGATCGAGTCGGTTTGAGGTGCTTTGTGCCCACCCTGGCAGAGGCGGGGCAACGCCCTTGATCGGCGTCCCCGCATACGGACTCCGATAGTAGAAAGGGCCCCTTGGCGTCATGGCGAACGCGGGTTACCAAGGAATGGCGCTCCCGGACCGCAGCCGGGAAAACACCCATTCACTTTCCCTGGAGGGAAAACCCGCATGTCCAAGTTTGCCGCGATACGTAATTCTCGGAAGTCCGCCAACGCCGCGAAGTCGGCGCTGCGCAATCGTGTGGCCGTCGTGGCCGCCGGTGCCGGTATCGCCGCCGCGCTGGGCGCCGGTGTCGCCTCCGCCGCGGACGCCGGGCTGCTGCATCTGACCACCGCCACCAGCTCGGTCGTCAGTGCTCAGGCCGATGCGCAGCTCAAGGCCGTCGCCGATGCCAAGGCAGCCGCGGCGAAGGACAAGGTGGACGCGGCGAAGAGGGCCAACGCCTGGGTGAAGCCGGTCGAGAAGTACGTCCTCGGCGAACCCTTCGGCATCGCCGGCGTCCACTGGGCGCACAAGCACAGCGGTCAGGACTTCGTCGTGCCGACCGGCACCGCGGTCCACGCCGTGCACAAGGGCACGATCGTCAAGGCGGGCCCGTGGGGCGGCGGCGACGGTCCGGCCTACGGCAACGCGATCGTGATCAGGCACGCCGACGGCATGTACACCCAGTACGCGCACCTCTCAAAGATCGAGGTCCACGTCGGCCAGCAGGTCGCCACCGGCCAGCAGATCGGTCTCTCCGGGAGCACCGGCAACTCCACCGGTCCCCACCTGCACTTCGAGGTCCGCACCGGCCCCAACTACGGGTCGGGCATCGAGCCGACCGGATTCCTGCGGGCTCACGGCGACGCCGTCTGAGCTGAATCCGGCCGGGCTGGCCGGCGGCTCGGCGGGTTTGCCGCCGTGACCAGTTCCGTGGCGACCCTGAGGATGGCCTCGCGCTTCTCCTCGGGGTCGCCCACGACGTTCTGCATCGCGAACATGCCCGCATGCATCGAGAACAGCGCCGTGATGCAGCGCACCTGGTCCACCAGCTCCGCGTCGGGCTCCTTGAGCAGCCCGTAGAGCGTCAGCATCCGCTCCTTGAAGCCCTGGCCGATGGTGAGGTCCCGCACGGTGGCCTGGTTTTCCTGCATGAATCGGAAAAGGGCCTCGGAGGAGCGCAGCGACTCGCTGTAGCGGCGGACCAGCTCCTGCTTGGTCTCCAGGGTGCGCGGCTGCCCCTCGGCCCAGGTGATCAGCTCGTCGATGGGCCTGCACAGGTCCTCGAAGAGGCTGATGATGATGTCTTCCTTGGTCTTGAAGTGGTAGTAGAGCGCGGCCTTGGTGACCTCCAGCCGCTCGGCGATCTCGCGCAGCGAGGTCTTCTCGTAGCCCTGTTCCGCGAACAGCTCCAGAGCGACGTCCTGAATGCGCTGGCGGGTGTTCCCCCTGCGCGTGTGCGATGTGCCCATGGTGCTCTCCTGCGGTGACTGCGGTGTCGTTGCGGGCTGACGGCCTGCCCGTCCAGCAGACACTGCCCCGCTGGTCAGGCGCTACCCACCCGGCCCTCAAGAAACTTACTTGACGCCCGGCTAGTTGATTCTCTACCTTACGCACTGTACTGAACTAGCCGGGCGGCAAGTAAGTAAGAAAGATGGGGAAGTGATGGGGATGTCGCGGACAGCGGCCCCGACGGGGGACATACCGGAGCAGAGCACGGGCAGAAAGCCCGCCGGCGTACGGATGGTGCTCTTCGCGCTGATGATCGCGATGCTCCTCGCGATGCTGGACAACATGATCGTCGGCACCGCGATGCCGACGATCGTCGGTGAACTGGGCGGGCTGGCGCACCTGTCCTGGGTCGTCACCGCTTACACACTGGCCACGGCGGCCTCGACGCCGATCTGGGGCAAGCTCGGCGACATGTACGGGCGCAAGGGCGTCTTCCTCACGTCCATCGTGCTCTTCCTGATCGGCTCCGCGCTGTCCGGCATGGCGCAGGACATGAACCAGCTGATCGGCTTCCGCGCCGTCCAGGGCCTGGGCGCGGGCGGTCTGATGGTCGGCGTCATGGCCATCATGGGCGACCTGATCCCGCCGCGGGAGCGCGGCAAGTACCAGGGCATGATGGCCGGCGTCATGGCCATCGCGATGATCGGCGGGCCGCTCGTCGGCGGCACGATCACCGACCACCTCGGCTGGCGCTGGAGCTTCTACATCAACCTGCCGCTCGGTGCGATCGCGCTGATCATGGTCACCGCGGTGCTGCACCTCCCGAAGAAGCGCTCGCGCGCCCGGATCGACTACGCCGGCGCCGCGCTGCTCACGATCGGCATCACGTCGCTCGTGCTGATCACCACCTGGGGCGGCACCCAGTACGCCTGGCTCTCCGGCCAGATCGTGGGCCTCGGCATCCTCGGCGTCGTCGCGCTGATCGCCTTCCTCTTCGTCGAGCGCAAGGTCAGCGAGCCGGTCCTGCCGCTGCACATCTTCCGCAACGGCAACTTCTCGCTCGTCACGGTCATCGGCTTCCTGGTCGGCTTCGTGATGTTCGGCTCGATGACGTTCCTGCCGCTGTTCCAGCAGTCCGTGCAGGGCGCCTCGGCCACCAACTCCGGTCTGCTGCTGCTCCCGATGCTGCTGTCGATGATGGTGGTCTCGCTCATCGCGGGCCGGGTCACCACCCAGACCGGCAGGTACAAGATCTTCGTGACCCTCGGCGGCGCGCTGATCACCGTCGGCCTGGCCCTGCTCGCCCTGATGGACACCGGCACCACGCGCTTCACGTCCGGTGCGTACATGGCGGTGCTCGGCGCCGGTATGGGCTGCCTGATGCAGACCACGATGCTGATCGCGCAGAACAGCGTGGAGATGAAGGACATGGGCGTCGGATCCTCGTCCGCCACGCTCTTCCGCACCATCGGCGGCTCCTTCGGCGTCGCGATCCTCGGCGCGATCTTCACCAACGAGCTCCAGTCGACGATGGTCGCCCGCCTCGGCAAGGCCGCCGCCGCCAAGATGTCCAGCGGCGGTGCCCAGATGGACCCGAAGGGCCTGGCCAAGCTCCCGGCGCCGGTGAAGGACGCGTACGCCCACGCGGTGGCCTCCGGTACGCACCATGTGTTCCTGTGGGGCGCGGCGATCAGCGTCGTCGGCTTCATCGCGGCGTGGTTCCTGAAGGAGGTCCCGCTGCGGGGCGGTCCGGCCAAGCCGGCGGATGGCGCGGATGCGGAGGCTCCTGCGGAGCGGGCGATGGTCGTCGAGGCCGTCTGACGGCGCGCCTACCGCAAGCGGCCCCGGTGTACGTACGTCACGTACACCGGGGCCGCAGTGCTGATCGGCTGAACGGCCTTCAGGCGGTGGGGATTTGGCTCCCCTTAACGGCGCCGACGAACGCCGCCCACCCGGCGGCCGGGAACAGTAGCGCCGGTCCGTACGGGTCCTTGCTGTCCCGGACGGGGACGATGCCGGGGAGGTCGTCCATGACCTCGATGCAGTTGGCGCCATCACCGTTGCTGTAGGTGCTCTTGCGCCAGGTGGCAGCGTCGAGGAAGTCGTCCGATACCTCGATGCAGTTGCCGCCGTCGGCATTGCTGTAGCTGCTCTTGCGCCAAGTGGCAGTGCTCAGGTCAATCCTGTTGCTGCGCTTCATGTCGATAGCCCCTCGCCGCATCTTCGACCATGGCCAGGGACGCCTCAGGTGACAGTGCGGCGGCCCTCAGCAGATCGTACGACCTCCGGTACTCCATCACGAGCGGTGGAAAGTCAATGACTTGGCCACTGTGGGCGTTCTCGGTGTAGGTGATGACAGGCGCATCGGGGAAGGTCATGACTCGCAGATCGCCCATCATGATGGGGCCAGTTGCCGCGGCTTCGGGCAAGAGCTGGAGGACGCTCTCGCTGCTCCGGATCACTGCGGCGATGTGGTCCAGCTGGTCAGCCATCTGGTCGGGAGGCAGAGTCGGTCGGCGGATGAGCGACTCTTGCAGGATGCCCCAGTAATAGGCGTGGTCGCCGCGCTTCCAGAAGTCGGCGCGCGCCACTCGTGCGCGGACGAGCCTTTCGACCTCCCTGGCCTTCAGCCAGGGCTTTCCCGTCTGCGCGAGTCGCCGGACATAGGCTTCGGTCTGCAAAAGGCCAGGAATGACGCCGGGCGCCCACTCTTCGATCGTCGTCGCGCGTACCTCCATCTCTGCGACGTCCGCGAAGTACGTGGCGAGGCCGGAGCGGCGTGCCTGTTGCACCTTCTCGCAGTGCCGCTCGAAGAAGCCGCCCGTCTTGAGTTTCTTGTCGACGTGGACCGCAAGATCCATCGGCATGCCCAGTTCGCCACGCTCGATGCGGCTGAGCAGCGGTGCTCCTCGGAAGCTGCCCTCCACTAACTGGTCGAGCGTGAGGCCCGCGCTTTCCCGCAGGAAGCGCAACTCGGCGCCGTAGAAGCACGGAACGCTCGCCGACGGGTCCGGATCCTTACGGGGAGACACGACTCACCACCACCGCTTGTCAGTTGGGCACGAAAGCCCGATTCCCTTCCAAAGTACGGCGCGTGACGCCAGTCTGTGAGCGATTCATCACAATGCGCACAGGAAAGGTGAACGGCCATGGATGACGTGCACGAATGCGCTGAAGGGCTCAAGGTCGCGCTGAAGGCGAACGGGATCACGCTCCCCTCCCTCGGTGTCGATATGCCCTCGTTCGCGGGAGATTACCCGCCTCCGCTCGTCGCGCTGGGCAACTGCAACATGGCCACCGCGCGCAGGCTCGCCGAGGTGCTGCACAAGGCGGCGGCGCGGTGATGACGGTGCGGCTGCTGGCCGTACCGAAGGAGGTGCCGTTGCTGCGGCAGGCCGTGCGGGCGCATCTCGGTACGGCGGCGTCCTGCGAAGTCGAGCTGTGTGTGAGTGAGTTGGTCGGGAATGTGATTCGGCATGTGGGGGAGGGGACGCCGGTCGTCGTTCATGTCGCCAGGGCCGGGGACGGGCGGATGCGCGTCGAGGTGACCGATCCGGACCCGCGGGCGCTGCCCGTGCTGCTGCGGGCCGCCGTGGACGACGAGAACGGGCGGGGGATAGCGCTGCTGGACGCCGTTGCGCTCCGTTGGGGCGTACGACAGGGAACGGCGGGTAAGACGGTCTGGTGCGAGGTGGCGGGGGCGGGCTGAGCCCGCGCGCCGCGCCTGCGGGCCGCAGCCCTACTATGGCTCGGACGTATAAGCGAAGGGACTCCGCCGCCGCCACCGCAGGCCCGGCTGGATCAGCCCGGATGAACGGGGGGTACTTCTCGTGGGCTTCATGGACCGTGTACGCGGCGAGTTCATCGACATCCTGGAATGGACGGACGACAGCCGGGACACGATCGTCTGGCGTTTCCCGCGCTACGAGAACGAGATCAAGATGGGCGCCAAGCTCATCGTGCGCGAGTCGCAGGTGGCGGTCTTCGTGAACATGGGCCGGATCGCGGATGTCTTCGCGCCGGGCATGTACGAGCTCCAGACGGGGAACCTGCCGATCCTGTCGACGTTGCAGGGCTGGAAGTACGGCTTCCACTCGCCGTTCAAGGCAGAGGTCTACTTCGTCACCACCCGGCAGTTCACGGACATGAAGTGGGGCACGCAGAACCCGGTCACCGTGCGGGACCCGGAGTTCGGCATGGTGCGGCTGCGGGCGTTCGGCGGCTACGCGGCACGGGTGACCGACCCGGCGAAGCTGCTGACCGAGCTCGCCGGCACCGACCCGATGTTCCGCACCGAAGAGGTCGAGGAGTACTTCCGGCAGCTGATCGTCGGCAAGCTCGGCACGCTGCTGGGGAGTTCGGGCATTCCGATGCTCGACCTCGCCGCGCGCCAGGCCGAGCTGGGCGACCGGCTGGGCAAGATGCTGACCGACGAGCTGGCGGTGTCGCACGGCATCTCGGTCCCGAAGTTCATCATCGAGAACATCTCGCTGCCGCCCGAGGTCGAGCAGGCCATCGACGCCCGCAGCCGTATGGGCATCATCGGGAACCTCGACAACTACGCGCGCATGCAGGCCGCGGACGCGGTGCGGGACGCGGCGAACAACCCGGGCGGCGCCGGCGAGGGCATCGGCCTGGGCCTCGGCATGGCCGCGGGGCAGCAGATGGCGCAGGCGTTCGCGACGCCGCAGCAGAACCAGCCGGCCCAGCAGCAGCCGTACGCGCCCGCCGCGCCGGCGCCGGGCGGTGGGGCCGTTCCGCCGCCGCTGCCGGGTCAGCAGCAGTACCAGTGGTACGTCGCCGTGGACGGGCAGCAGCAGGGTCCCTACGACCATGCGACGTTCACCGGGCACATCAGCTCGGGGGCCGTACGGGCCGGGATGCTCGCCTGGCGTGACGGTATGGGGAGCTGGCAGCCGGTGGAGAACGTGCCCGAGCTCGCCCAGCACTTCCGCGCCACTCCGCCGCCGCTGCCGCCGCAGGCGTAACCGACCGCCAGGAGCCGGTGACCCCATGAGCTATCAGCCGTACCAGCCGCAGCAGCCGTATGGCCAGCAGCCCAGCCAGCAGCAGCCGTATCCGCCGCAGCAGCAGGCGTATCCGCAACAGCCGCAACAGCCGTATCCGCCGCAGCAGCCCTACCCGCAGCAGCCGGCGTACCCGCAGCAACAGCAGCCCTACCCGCCGCAGCAGCCGTACCAGCAGCCGCCGCAGCAACAGCAGTATCAGCAGCCCCCGCAGCAGCAACAGCAGCCGCCCGCTCAGCAGCAGCAGAGTGAGCCGCAGTCCCCGCAGTCCTACGCGTGCCAGTCCTGCGGTTCGACCTCCGAGTACGCCCCGGGGACGAACGTCCTGCGCTGTCCGCACTGCCGCTTCGAGCAGCCCATCGTGCCCGTCAACCGCGAGGTGCGGGAGCACGCCTGGGAGGAGCTGGCGAACCTGGTGCCCAAGCCGCGGGTGTCGGGCGGGCAGATCCTCAAGTGCCCGAGCTGCGGTGCGGCCAACCAGACCGACGCGCTGTCCGGCAACTGCCAGTTCTGCGCCACCCCGTTGGTCGCCTCGGCCGCCGAGGACCGGATCGTGCCGGAGGGCGTGGTGCCGTTCCGGGTCGAGAAGCGGGACGTGCACGAGAACCTGCGCAAGTGGGCCCGGTCCCGCTGGTTCGCGCCGAACGCCCTGAAGAAGGTGGGCTCGGCGGAGTCCCTGCACGGGACGTATGTGCCGCACTGGACGTACGACGCCCAGACCACCTCCTCGTACAGCGGCGAGCGCGGCGAGGAGTACACCGTCGGGTCCGGTGAGGACAAGGAGACCAGGGTCCGCTGGTACCGGGTCAACGGCACGGTCAACCGGTTCTTCGACGACGTCCTCGTCCCCGGTGTCGGAACCGTCGACACCAACCGGCTGTCGGCGCTGGAGCCCTGGCCGCTGAAGCAGGCGGTGGCCTACCAGGAGGCGTATCTGGCGGGCTTTCGGACCCTGCGGTACGAGGTCGAGCCGGAGGCGGGTTTCCAGACCGCGCAGCAGAAGATGGCCAAGGTCATCGAGGAGGACTGCAAGCGGGACATCGGCGGTGACCAGCAGCGGGTGCACGCGGTCAACACCAGCTACGGGGCGATGACGTTCAAGCTGATGCTGCTCCCGGTGTGGTTCGCGTCGTACGTCTACAACGGCAAGCAGTGGCAGGTCATGGTCAACGCCGATACCGGCGAGGTCACCGGTGAGCGCCCGTACAGCCCGTTGAAGATCGCGTGCGCGGTCGTCCTGGTGGCGGTGCTGGTGACGCTCTGGTTCGTGCTGAGCCGGCACCACCGGCACTGACACCGGTCCCGTCACCGAGTGGTGAGGCGGCGGTGGGGGTCCTTGGGGTCCTCCCCGCCGCCGCTGGCGTCAGCGGGCCGGGAGGCCGTCGGTGGTCCGGGAGGCCGTCAGCGGTCCGGGAGCTGGATGACCGGGAAGCTGCCGGTCGCGGTCGGGGCGTTCTCGGGGAGCCAGAGGACCGATACGGCGCCGGTGGAGCCGTCGGTCAGCTCGTCGGCGTTGCGGAAGGTGAGGCGGGCGCCGAGCACCCGGGCCTGGCCGGCGGCGATGGTCAGGCCCAGGCCGTGGCCGACACCGGCCCGGTCGCTGCTGCCGGTGCGGAACCGGCTCGGCCCCTCGCGCAGCAGCGCCTCCGGGAAGCCGACGCCGTGGTCGCGGACCCGCAGGACCCGGCCCTCCACCGTGACCTCGATGGGCGGCTTGCCGTGCCGCGCGGCGTTGGCGATGAGGTTGCCCAGGATGCGTTCGAGGCGACGCGGGTCGGTGGAGACCTCCGCGTCCCGCACGATCTCGACGGTGACGTCGGGGTCCAGCGCCCGCACCCGGCGGGTGACGAACTCGCCGAGGCACACGTCCTGGAGCTCGGCCCGCTCCGCGTAGCCGTCGAGGCGGGCCACCTCCAGCACGTCCTCGACGAGGGTCCGCATGGCCTGTGCGCGGTCGCGGACCAGCTCCGACGGCCGTCCGGGCGGCAGGAGTTCGGCGGCGGTCAGCAGGCCGGTCACCGGGGTCCGCAGCTCGTGGGCGATATCGGCGGTGACCCGCCGCTCCGCCTCGATGCGCTGCTGGAGGGCGTCCGACATGGCGTCCACCGCCCACGCAAGATCGTCCGTCTCGTCGTGGACCCGGCCTCTGCCGACCTCGTCGCGGATCCGGACGGAGGTGTCGCCGTCGGCCAGCTTCCCGGCCGCGGCGGCGGCCTTCCGCAGCCGCTTGGAGAGCCGCCCGCCGACCAGCACACCGAGTGCGCAGCCGCCGACCACCACGGCCGTGGAGCCCATCAGCAGCGCCTGGTCCAGGTCGTCCAGGACGGCGAAGCGGTCCGGGAAGCGGTCGTGGATGGAGAGCACTCGCCCGTTGCCGAGCGGGGTGGCGGCCCACACCTCGGGGGCGGTCTGGCCGGTGTCCTGGAGGAAGGTGGCGCGCTCGCCTTCGGTGACCTCCTTGTGGAGGGCCTTCGGCAGCGCCGGGTCGTCGATCTTCGCGCCGAACTGGAGGCGGTTGGTGGACTCGAAGATCTTCTGCGTGAAGTTGAGCCGTTCTATTTGGACGTCGCGGCTGTTGTCGAGCATGGAGACGCGGGCGGCGTTGTGCACGACAATGCTCAGCGCCACCGCGACCAGCGCCCCGACGAGCGCGATCGCGGCGCTGAGCTTCCATCTCAGGCCCGTTCGCAGGGCCAGCCGTACCACTGGAGGTGTCAGCCTCTCAGCTTGTATCCGAAGCCGCGGACCGTCTCGATCCGGTCCTGGCCGATCTTGCCGCGCAACCGCTGGACATGGACGTCCACGACCCGGGTGTCCCCGCCCCAGCCGTAGTCCCAGACCCGCTCCAGCAGCCGGTCGCGCGAGAGGACCGTACCCGGGGCGTTGGAGAACTCCAGCAGCAGCCGCATCTCGGTCGGCGTCAGGGCGACCGTCTCGCCGCCCTTGCGGACCTCCATGCCCTCGGTGTCGACCTCCAGGTCGCCGAAGCGGAGCACGGTCTCCTCAAGGATCTCCGCCTCCGCGGGGCCGCCGCCGGTGCGGTTCTGGCCGGCGTGCCCGAAGCGGCGCAGCACGGCGCGGATACGGGCGACGAGCACCGCACCGTCGAACGGCTTGGTGACGTAGTCGTCGGCGCCGGCCTCCAGGCCCAGCACCACGTCGATGGAGTCGGCGCGCGCCGAGAGCATGATCACCGGAACGGTGGACTCGTCGCGGATCCGGCGGCAGAGGCTGACGCCGTCGAGCCCCGGGACCATCACGTCGAGCAGGGCGATATCGGGGCGGTTCGCGCGGAACGCCTCCAGGCCGGCCAGCCCGTCGGGCATGGCGGTGACCACGAAACCGTCCCGTTCCAGAGCGAGTTGGGTGGCTTCGCGGATGACGTCGTCGTCCTCGACGAAGAGGACATGGGTGTCGGCCATGCGGTGGTCTCAGCCCTCCGATCCCGTGCCGCCGTCCGGTGAGGCGCCGGCGGTGGTCTTGCTGTAGTCGGTGTGATACCGGTCGAACTCGGTGAAACGGTCGTTCGCCCAGCGGTAGGTCATCACATCCTCCCCCGATGGGCAGCACACCTTGTCACCCGTGGCGTAGGTCTGCTTGGAGATCTCCAGGTCGCCTTTGTTCACCCCGGCGTACACCGACGGCTGCTCATTGGCGTACACGTTGTCATACCCATCGGGGGCGCCGGCCTGCTCGCGGTAGACGTACGAACCGAGACCGACCGAATCCGCGCAGGTCATGACGTTGACGATCACGTCCGGGGCGGAGCCGCCGGTGAGCGAGGCGTAGGTCACTTCGACCGGGTACGCGTCCGCGGCGCACGGCTTGGCGATGGAGTGCTTCACATCCGCGCTGACCTTCGGGTCGTCCTTGAGCAGCTTGACCGCGTTGACCTTCTGGTAGTGGGCGGTCGAGCTGGGAGAGGGCGACGCGCTCAGTGCGCCCCGGGGGGCGGGCGTGTGGGTGGCGGAGCCTTCCTTGCGGACGCCCCCGCCGCCGGGATTGCAGCCGGCCAGCAAAAGACCGACGGCGGCCACCCCCGCCGTGGCCGCGCCGCCCTTGGTCAAGCTGTTCCTGGCCAGGCTCCTGCCCGGCCTGTATCTGGACAATCCGCTCCCGCTCACCGTGCTGCTCGCACTGCCGCCGATCGCGCCGCTGCCGCGTACCGGGCTGCTGTTCCTGTGGAGATTGTCGCGCGCCTTGCTGTGAGCCGTGCTGTGGCGTCCGTTACGCCGGTTCTGCCGCCGCGGTGCGGTGCTGCCTGCGCCGCGGCCGTGCTGCCGGTGCGTGTGACGGGTGTGCTGCCGGGGGATGTGAGCTGTGTGACGCCGCCCGTCAGGCCGCGCACCGCTCCCGCTCCCCGCGCTCCAGCACCCGTGCGTCTATGTCGCGGCTCTCCAGCTCCTGGCGGAGCCGGGCCAGCGCCCGGTGGAGGGTGCTCTTGACCGTGCCGGTGGACATGCCCAGCGCGGCGGCGGTCTCCTCGGTGCTCATCTGCTCCCAGTGCCGCAGCACGACGACGCTGCGCTGCTTGGGGGCCAGCACGCCGAGGATGTCCATCAGCAGGGCGCGGTCGGCGCGCTGCTCGGTGCCGTCGTCGACGCTCGCGTCCGGGAGCTGCTCGGTGGGCACCTCCTCCAGCTTGCGGGCACGCCACCACTCGGTGCGGGTGTTGATCATGACGCGGCGGAGGTAGGCGTCCGCGAGCGACTTGTCCGCGATGCCGTCCCAGCGGCCGTACGTACGCACCAGGGCTGTCTGGAGCAGGTCCTGGGCGTCGACGGGGTCCGGCACCAGGCGTCGGGCGCTGCGCAGCAGTGCCTCCTGCCGGGTCCGTACGTACTCCTCGAAGTCCAGTACCTGGCCGCCACTGGTCGTCATTCCGACCCCTCCGATCCGCTTGCGTTTCCCCACGTTGACCGTGCCGGTGGTCATCTCCAGCACGGGAATGACGCTACGGAGAGGGTGTTGCGACGTAATGTGCGTCGACCCCACAAGGAGTGCACGGAAAACCCTCGGTTGTGTAACAGCCCGCCGGGGGTCATACCTCGGACGGACGGGGCCGCTGTCGGGGTCATACTCCCGACGGACAAGGGGCCCGGCCCAAGAGGGACGAAAGTCCTGCGGCCGTGAAATAGCGCCGAGTTGGGCGGCATTTCTGCCAATTTGCCCGAGATTGTTATGGCGCTATGTCGGCGCCGTGCCGGGTTATGGCGTACCGAAATGCGCACGGGCGTGGCCACCGGAGTGGCCACGCCCGTATAGATGCGGAATTCGGTCTCCGCGTTACATGAACGACGGATGTATTGCGGAGGCGAGGGGAGGCGATGCGCCCGTCATGCGTGCGGCAGCCGGTAGCGCCCGCCGGTCAGCGGCTCCACCAGGCCGTCCGAGACCAGCCCGTCCAGCGCGCGGGCCCGCTGCACCGGCTCGTCCCACACCGCGTCCAGCACCCCCTGCGGCACCGGTGTGACCGCCTCGCGCAGGACGGCCAGCAGCTTGCCGCGGACCTGGCGGTCGGTGCCGGCGTAGGTCTGGGTGCGGCGCGGCGGGCCCTCGTGCGCCGGCGACCCGGCCTGCTGCCAGGCGCACTGCGCCGCGATCGGGCAGCGGTGGCACTCGGGGCTGCGTGCGGTGCACACCAGCGCGCCCAGCTCCATCGTGGCCGCCGCCCATCGGGACGCGAGCCCCTCGTCCTCGGGGAGCAGCGCGCGGGCCAGCTTGCGCTCGGCGGCGGTGGTGGCGTTCGGCGGGTACTGCCGGCCGGCGACCGCGCGGGCGAAGACCCGCCGCACATTGGTGTCCAGCACCGCATGCCGCTGCCCGTACGCGAAGGAGGCGACGGCTGCCGCGGTGTACTCGCCGACGCCGGGCAGCGCCAGCAGCTGGGCGTGCTCGCGGGGGACGTCGCCGCCGTGGCGTTCCTGTATGGCGGAGGCCGCGGAGTGCAGCCGCAGGGCGCGTCGCGGGTAGCCGAGCCGGCCCCAGGCGCGCACCGCCTCGCCCGGCGCCTCGGCGGCCAGGTCGGCGGGCCGCGGCCAGCGGGCCAGCCACTGCTCGTACACCGGCAGCACACGGCTGACCGGGGTCTGCTGAAGCATGAACTCGCTCACCATCACACCCCAGGCGCCCGCTGCGGGGCGGCGCCAGGGCAGGTCGCGGGCGTGCTCGGCGAACCAGTCGGTGACGGGGCCGTGCAGGCCGGTCCCGTCCGCGGCCTCCGCGGCCGATACGGCGGCGGAGGCGGTGTCGTCGGCGGCGGTCATGAGCGTGGGGATGGCAGGAGTCGAAGTCATGGCACCGTCGATCCTGGCACGCCCGCGGGCCCCCGGGAAACGCACCGGCCCCGCCCCGCCGCACGCCCACCCACACGCAGGAAGGGGGCGGGGTACTACCGCCGGTATGCCCCGGGCCGGTGCGCCCGGGGCGGCGGGGGCGTACGAGGATGCGGGTATGGAGGAGACGTGCGGTAGGGAAGGCGCCGGTGGCGCGGACGGTGCGGGCTGCCCCGCGGCGATCCGGCGGGCGCTGGACGGGCACACGACGGTGACGCTGGCGTACGTGGACGAGGACGGGCCGCAGGCGTGTGCGGTGCTGTACGCGGCGGGGGCGGCGGCGGACGGGGCGCCCGCGCTGTACTTCGTGACCGCGGACACCACGCGGCACGGCCGGGCCCTGGGGGAGTCCGGCGCCCGGGTGGCGTTCACCGTGCAGCGGGACGGCCAGGAGTGGAGCGGGCTGACCGGACTCCAGGGGCGGGGCCGGTGCCGCCCGCTGAGCGGGGCCGAGCGGGCCGCCGGGTGGCGCGTCTACACCGCTCGCTTCCCCTTCGTCGAAGCGAGCGACCGGCTGCGCGCGGCCCTGGAGCGGACCGCGCTGTGGGAGCTGCGCCCCGACTGGCTGCGGCTGATCGACAACGGGCAGGGGTTCGGTCACAAGGAGGAGTGGCAGGCGTAGCGGGCTCGGGAGGTGGCAGGTGCAGCCGGTCCCCGGGGGCGGATGTCCGGTCATGGGGCGGGCAGGGCCCGGCGGCGGCCGTGCCGCATCCGTGCTCGGCACGGGGCGCCGGCCGGTGAGGGGCGCCGCGTCGAGCACCGCGGCCGGCGCGGTGGGCGTCGGGAGCAGCAGTACGCCGGAGGTACCGGTATCGGCCAAGGTGCGGAGCCGGCCGGCCGCCCGGTGCGCGCGAGCGGTCACCTTGCGGGAGAGGGGTGTTGTTCGTGATCGATGACGGTGCGGAATCGTCACCGGTGCACGGTATTTGACGAAATGTCAGATAGGGGTGGGGTGTTCGGGGATCGGTGGGGATGCACCTGTCGAACGTGAAGGCGGGGCGGCGGGGCGGTCGGCGGCGGGGGCCGGAAATGCGGGCGCGCGGCGGTGCGCGGGGCGCCCGGCGGGCCGATGATGTGAAAAGTTGCAGCCCGATGCGGCGGGTACTGGCCGGTGCGGGTGCGGATCTCTCGTAGAGTTTCCGCGTGGGATCACTGCGCAATCCGATCGGGCCGCTTCCGTCCTCCATCTACTGGCGGCGGAGGGCCGTTGCGCTGGCCATCGTCGCGCTCCTGGTCGCGCTGGTCGTGTGGGTCCTCACCATGGGCGGCGACAGCCCCACCGCCAACGAAGGCAAGGGCGCGAAGGGAACGGGGCCCGCGGCGTCCATCACGCCGGGGCCCGCGCCCACCGGTCCCGTGATCAGCCAGAAGCCGGGCGGGCGCGATGTGTCGGGTTCCGGGGGGAGTTCGGGCGGGGACTCCGGTTCCGGTGACGGGGCCGCCGGGGGCGGGTCCGGGTCGGACGGCAAGGGCAGCGGGTCCGGCGGTGCCGGCGGCGGCTCCGGTTCGGGCGGCTCCGGTTCCGGCTGGGCGCCGATCGGCGAGGGCACCGGCAGCAACGCCGTGGCGGCGGGTCCCACCGTCCCCAACTGCACATCCGGCGCGGTGCAGTTGACCGTGCGCAGCGTCAAGGACTCCTACGCGCCCGACGACCGACCGAAGTTCGAGCTGACGATGGAGAACTCCGGTGACGCGGCCTGCAAGGTGGACCTCGGGCGCAAGGCGGCGCTGCTGACCATCAGCGACACCGCGGGCGGCGACCGGGTGTGGTCCTCCGGCGACTGCCCGTCGACCGGCGGCCCGGCGTGGCTCCAGGTGCCGGCCGGCGACTCGGTGACCCGGACCGTCGCGTGGGACCGCCGGGCGAGCGGCCCCCAGTGCGCGACGCCGAGCGCGGCGGCGGTGCCGGCCGGTTCGTATCGCATCGAGGCGAAGGTGCCGGGGCTGACGGCGGCCCGGACGTCGTTCGAGCTGGCGCAGGACTGACCGCGGCGGATCCGCCGCACCGTCCCCCGGCGGCCCGGAACTTTGCGCTCCGCAAGTTCCGCCCGTAGGGAATCCGCTCAGAGCGTGCACCGCTGGCACCGGCGGCGCCCGCTGCGGCACAGTCGCCGCCATGAAGCTACTGATGCTGGGCGGAACGGAGTTCGTGGGCCGGGCGGTCACCGAGGCGGCGCTGGCGCGGGGTTGGCAGGTCACGGTGTTCCACCGCGGGCGGCATCCGGCGCCGGACGGGGCCGCCGTGCTGCACGGCGACCGGATGGCACCGGGCGGGCTCGCCGCCCTGGACGACGGCGAGTGGGACGCCGTCGTCGACACCTGGAGCGGGGCGCCTTCGGCGGTGCGGGACACCGCCCGGCTGCTGGCCGGCCGGGTCGGCCGGTACGCCTACGTCTCCACCGGCTCGGTGTACGCCTATCCGCCCACCCAGCGGCTCAGTGAGCGGGCCCCGCTCGTCGACGGCTCGCCCGACGCCACCGACGCCGACGACTACGCCGCGGCCAAGCGGGGCGCCGAAGTGGCCGCGACCGACGCCTTCGGGGACCGGGCGCTGCTCGTCCGCGCGGGGCTGATCCTCGGCCCGTACGAGAACATCGGGCGGCTTCCGTGGTGGCTGGGCCGGATCGCCCGCGGCGGACCGGTGCTCGCCCCGGGGCCGCGCGAGCTGCCCCTCCAGTACATCGACGCCCGCGACCTCGCGGAGTGGACCCTGGACGCCGTACGGGACGGGCGGGGCGGGGCGTACAACCTGGTGAGCGAGTCCGGGCACACCACGATGGGGGAGCTGTTGGAGAGCTGTGTGCGGGTCACCGGCTCCGCGGCCGAACTGCGCTGGACCGCACCGGAGGACGTCCTCGCGGCCGGCATCGAGCCGTGGACGGAGCTGCCGGTCTGGCTGCCGCCGGGGCAGCTCCACGACGTGATGCACGGCGGTGACGTCGCCAAGGCGCTGGCGGCGGGGCTGCGGTGCCGTCCGGTGGCGGAGACGGTGGCCGACACCTGGGAGTGGCTGCGGAGCATCGGCGGGGTGGCGCCGCAGCGCCCGGACCGGCCGGTGCTGGGACTGCCGGCGGAGAAGGAGACGGTGGTGCTGGGCCGCTGAGGGCCGGCGCCCGTGGACACGTACGGGCCCGTGGGAGGGGGCACGTCCCAGGGGCCCGTACGGACGCGGCGACAGGTCCTAGACGTACCGTTCCAGGATCGACGACTCCGCCAGCCGCGACAGACCCTCGCGGACCGAGCGGGCGCGGGTCTCGCCGACGCCGTCGACCGCCTGGAGGTCGTCGACGCTGGCGGCGAGGAGCTTCTGGAGGCCGCCGAAGTGGTCGACGAGGCGGTCGATGACCGTGCCGGGGAGGCGGGGGACCTTCGCCAGTAGACGGAAGCCGCGCGGGGAGACCGCGGAGTCGAGCGTCTCGGGCGCGCCGCTGTAGCCCAACGCGCGGGCCACGATGGGGAGTTCGAGGAGCTCGGGGTGGCTGAGCGCGTCCAGCTCGGCCAGCGCCTCGGCGACCGTGCGGGAGCGCTTGGCGGTGGGCTCGGGGACGTAGTCGCGGGCGACCAGCTCGCGCTCCGGCTCCACGCCGGCGATCAGCTCCTCCAGCTGGAGGGCCAGCAGGCGGCCGTCGGTGCCCAGTTCGACGACGTACTCGGCGATCTCGGTGGCGATCCGGCGGACCATCTCCAGGCGCTGGGCGACGGCGGTGACATCGCGGACCGTGACCAGGTCCTCGATCTCCAGGGCGGAGAGGGTGCCGGCGACCTCGTCGAGGCGGAGCTTGTAGCGCTCCAGGGTGGCCAGCGCCTGGTTCGCGCGGGAGAGGATCGCGGCGGACTCCTCCAGGACGCGCCGCTCGCCGTCCACGTAGAGCGCGATCAGCCGCATGGACTGGCTGACCGAGACCACCGGGAAGTTCGTCTGGATGGAGACCCGCTGGGCGGTGCGGTGGCGGGTGCCGGTCTCCTCGGTGGGGATGGAGGCGTCCGGGACCAGCTGGACGCCGGCGCGGAGGATCTTGGTGATGTCCTTGTCGAGGACCAGCGCGCCGTCGAGCTTGCACAGCTCGCGCAGGCGCGTGGCGGAGAACTCGACGTCCAGCGCGAAACCGCCGGTGCACATGGACTCGACGGTCTTGTCGAAGCCGAGGACGATCAGGCCGCCCGTATTGCCCCGGAGGATGCGCTCCAGACCGTCCCGCAGGGCCGTACCGGGCGCGACGGCGCTCAGCGAGGCGCGCATCAGGCTCTCGGTGCCGGAGCTCCCTCCGGACCTGCCGGGAGACGATGCCCGGTCGTTGGCTGCCACTGCACTCCTCCGTCGCAAGGATCTGTCGGTCCGCGGGCCGCCCGGCCGGTGCCGCGGTGCGTACCAAAGGAGGGTATCCAGGAGCTACGCAGCCGGCGGTGAGACGGTGGTGACGGGCGAGACCGGGGCAAAGTCTACCGGCGTGCGTCCTCCTCCCGCGGGGCCTCCCGGCGTACCCGCTTGGGCAGCACGCTCAGCGCCTGGCCGACATCGGCGACCTCCAGGACCCGCATCCCGGCGGGGATCTTGCCGGGGTCGGTGGGGACCAGGGCGTGCGTGAAGCCGAGCCGGGCGGCCTCCGAGAGGCGGCGCTGGACGCCGGTGACCCGCCGCACCTCGCCGGCCAGGCCGACCTCCCCGATGGCGACCAGGTTCTTGGGCAGCGGGGTGTCGCTGGCGGCGCTGGCCAGGGCGAGCGCGACGGCCAGGTCGGCGGCCGGCTCGGAGAGCTTCACGCCGCCGACCGTCGCGCTGTAGATGTCGCGCTTGCCGAGGGCGCTGATCCGGCCGCGCTGCTCCAGGACGGCGAGCATCATCGAGACCCGGGAGGTCTCCAGGCCGGAGGTGGTCCGCCGCGGGGAGGGGATCTGGGAGTCGACGGTCAGCGCCTGGACCTCGGCGACCAGCGGGCGGCGGCCCTCCAGGGTGACCGTCAGGCACGTCCCGGGCACCGGCTCGTCGCGGCGGGTCAGGAACAGGCCGGAGGGGTCGGCGAGGCCGGTGATGCCCTCGTCGTGCAGCTCGAAGCAGCCGACCTCGTCCGTCGTGCCGTAGCGGTTCTTGACGCCGCGGACGAGGCGGAGCCGGGCGTGCCGGTCGCCCTCGAAATGCAGCACGACGTCGACCAGGTGCTCCAGGAGGCGGGGTCCTGCGATGGCGCCGTCCTTGGTGACGTGGCCGACCAGGAGGGTCGACATGCCGCGCTCCTTGGAGGCCCGGATCAGGGCGCCGGCGACCTCGCGGACCTGGGCCATCCCGCCCGGGGCGCCGTCGATCTCGGGGGAGGCGACGGTCTGCACGGAGTCCAGGATGAGCAGCGAGGGCTTGACCGTGTCCAGATGGCCGAGGACGGCGGAGAGGTCGGTCTCGGCGGCCAGATAGAGATCCTCGTCGAGGGCCCCGATGCGGTCGGCGCGCAGCCGGACCTGGCTCGCGGACTCCTCGCCGGTGACATAGAGCGTGCGGTGGCTGCCGGAGGCGGCCTTGGCGGCGACGTCCAGCAGGAGCGTGGACTTGCCGACGCCGGGCTCGCCGGCCAGCAGCACCACCGCGCCCGGGACCAGCCCGCCGCCCAGGACGCGGTCCAGCTCGGGCACGCCCGTCGAGCGGGCGGCGGCCTGCCTGCCGTCGACCTGGCCGATGGGCAGCGCGGCGGTGGTGACCCGGCCGGGGGCGGTGGTGCGCACCGCGGGGGCGCCGCCGAACTCCTCGACCGTGCCCCACGCCTGGCACTCCGGGCAGCGGCCGAGCCACTTCGCGGTGGTCCAGCCGCACTCCGTGCAGCGGTACGACGGGCGCTCCTTGGCCGACGATTTACGAGTTGCCATGACGCCACCGTAGCGGCGGGGTGTGACACCGGGCGGGGTCGGCGGCAGTTGCGCCGACCGGGCGGCGTGCGCCGAGCGCACTCAGGGGCGGAATAGCAGATGCGTGTCCCCCATTGAGGGAGATGGTCACCCGTAAGGGTTAAAACCGACCCTGCCAAGCGAGACCGGCTGCATCATCCGCCTACCGTCGCCGGGGTGATGAGCAGCAGGCCCGAGCACCCTACGCACACCACCGGCGCACACCGGTCGCGCGGCACGGCGCCGCGCCGACCCGAGGAACAGGACCGCGGGATCCGCCGGAACCGCGATACACGGCGGCACGACGAGGCCCGCCAGGACCGCTACGAGCCGTATCTGGACGGGCTGTTCACCTACTGCCTGTCCGTGCTGTGCGAGCACGACGCGGCCACCGCGGTGCTCGGCGAGGCGCTGGCGCTCGCCGAGCGGCAGCACGGCCGGCGCCCCGGCGACGCCGGCCTCTACGGCCCCTGGCTCTACGCCCTGGCCCGCTGGGCGTGCCTGCGCCGGCTCGCCGAGGCCGGCCAGGAACCCGCGGCCCCGCCCGGCGGGGAGCGGGAGCGGGAGCGGGAGCAGGAGCAGGAGCGCCGGCGGGAACTGGCCGTGCTGGCCTGGCCGGAGGCCGCCGGGACCACGCCCGAGCAGCGCGAGGCGCTGGAGCTCTCGGTGCGCCACCGGCTGTCGCCCGACGAGGTCGCCGCGGTGCTCGGCGCCGAACCGGCCGCCACCCGCGCGCTGCTGGCCGCCGCGTCCTGCGAGGTCGAGCGGACCCGGGCGGCGCTGGCCGTCGTCGAGTTCGGGCGATGTCCGGACGTGGGGCGGCTGGCCGGGGACAGCCAGATGCTGCTGGGCGCGGCGCTCCGCCGGGAGCTGGTGCGCCATGTCGACGACTGCGCCGAGTGCCGGCGGACCGCCGAGCGGGCCACCGCCGCCGGGCCCTGGCCGGGCACCGCGCCGGCCGACCAGGGCGCGCTGCCGCTGGTCGGCGTCGAGCGGGAGGCGGTGGACGAGGCGCTGGCGGCGGCCCTGAAGTCCCGTTCGGGGCGCGCGGAGGGCGTACCGGGCGCGACCGCGGCGCCGGCCGGCGGCCGGCACGGTGGAGCAAACGGTTCTCCTCGCTACGGCCGCAACGGATTCCCCGTGGGCCCCACGGACCGGGTCGCGCGCCGCCGCCGGCTGCGCAGCCGGGCGCTGACCACCACCATCGTGGCGACAGTGCTGGCGGCGCCGGTGCTCGCCCTGTGGGCGGCCTACCGCGGCGCCCCGGAGACCGGCGAGACGGACGCCACGACGGTGGCGGCCAACGGCACGGAGGCCGACCCGGACGCCGGCGCCCGGCTCGACGGCCGCCCGTACGAGAACGCCGGCAACGCCCGCCCGGCGACCCCGCGGCTGTCGGCCGGCGACTGGACGCCCGACGTGTCCGTCGAGGTGGCGGGCCCGGACAGCGGCCCGACGCCGCCGCCCGACCGGGAGGAGCGCGGCCCGGGGCGGCTGACCGTCGACGCGCAGCCCTCCTCCGGGACGACGGTCATCACGATCCGGGCCTCGGGCAGCTCGCCGGTGCGCTGGCGGGCGGCGGCGGCAGCGCCCTGGCTCCAGATGAGCCATACGGCGGGGGAGCTGCGGCCCGGCCAGACCACGACGATCACGGTGTACGTCGACCACGACCGGGAGCCCGAGGGGCACTGGAAGTCCAAGATCGCCATCGAGCCGGGCGGCACCGTCGTCGCGCTGGAGGGCCACGGTGTGACCGAGCCCGCTCCGGGGCCGGGCCGCCCCTCGCCCGGTGGTCGCACCCCGGCACCGCCGCATCCGGCGCCCGGTCCCGGCCGTCCCACCCCGACGCAGCAGCCGGCGCCGTCCCCGACGCCGCCGTACCCGGGACCGACGGCGAACCCGACCGCGAAGCCGACCACGAGGCCGACGGCGGATCCGACCGCGAGGCCGACCGGGTCCGGCCCCGCGGCGCCGAGCGGACCCACGACGTCGTACCCCGCCCGCCCGCCCCACTGAGCGGGCGCGGCGGCCCCGGCTAGTCGCGCCGCTGGCTCCGGCGCCGCTAGCCCTTCGGCGGCTTCGCCTCCCGCGCAGGCTTCGGGTCGGCCGGGTGCGGCGCCATCGGCAGCGTCGCGGCCAGCCGCTCCTCGCACAGCTCGGCGAGCTTGGCGTACCCCTTCTTGCCCATCAGCTCGGTGAGTTCGGGCTTGTAGGAGACGTAGACCGGTTCGCCGGCGCCGTGCGCCGACGTGGCGGACGTGCACCACCAGTGCAGGTCGTGGCCGCCGGGGCCCCAGCCGCGGCGGTCGTACTCGCCGATCGTCACCTGGAGGATCTGGGTGTCGTCCGGCCGGTCGATCCAGTCGTACGTCCGCCGGACCGGCAGCTGCCAGCAGACGTCGGGCTTGGTCTCCAGCGGCTCGCGGCCCTCGCGCAGCGCGAGGATGTGCAGCGAGCAGCCGGCGCCCGCCGGGAAGCCGGGGCGGTTCTGGAAGATGCAGGAGCCCTGCCAGCGGCGGGTCTGCCGCTCGCCGTCCTCGTCCTCCTCGGTCCAGCCGGTCCTGCTGCCGACGTCGTGGAACTGCCACAGCTCGGGCGTGAGCCGCGCCACGTGCTGCGCGACCCGCTCCTCGTCCTCCTCGTCGGAGAAGTGCGCGCCGAGCGTGCAGCAGCCGTCGTCCGCGCGGCCCGCCTGGATGCCCTGGCAGCCGCTGCCGAAGATGCAGGTCCACCGGGAGGTGAGCCAGGTCAGGTCGCAGCGGAAGAGCTGCTCGTCGTCGCCGGGGTCGGGGAAGGTGACCCAGGCGCGGGCGAAGTCGAGACCGACCTCGTCGGCCGGTGCCCCGTCGCCGGAGCGCGCTGCCGCAGCCGCCTGGGCGCGTCGCTTTTCTTCCTTCTTCAGGGCTTTTTGGTTCTTCGCCTGTTTCGTCTTTGCCACGGGTCCAGCGTAAGGCGGGCCGCAAGTGTCCCCTGCGGCGGCAGTAGGTTTCACCTCATGAGACTCGGTGTCCTCGACGTGGGTTCGAATACGGTCCATCTCCTGGTGGTGGACGCGCACCCGGGCGCGCGCCCGCTGCCCGCCTACTCGCACAAGGCGGAACTGCGCCTTGCCGAGCTGCTCGACGACAGCGGCGCCATAAGTGACGCCGGTGTGCACCGCCTGGCGGCCACCATCCGCGAGGCGATGCAGGTCGCCGAGGACAAGGGCGTCGAGGACGTGCTCCCGTTCGCCACCTCCGCGATCCGCGAGGCCGCCAACGGGGAGGACGTGCTCCGGCACGTCACCGAGGAGACCGGGGTCGCACTCCAGGTGCTCTCCGGCGAGGACGAGGCGCGGCTCACCTTCCTGGCGGCCCGCCGCTGGCTGGGCTGGTCCGCGGGCCGGCTGCTGGTCCTGGACATCGGCGGCGGCTCGCTGGAGATCGCGTACGGCCTGGACGAGGACCCCGACGTCGCGGTGTCGCTGCCGCTCGGCGCGGGCCGGCTGACCGCTGGCGACCTGCCCGGCGACCCGCCGGACCCGGAGGCCGTCCGGGCGCTGCGCCGCCGCGTACGGGCCGAGATCGCCCGGGTGGTGAGCGACTTCTCCCGGTACGGGACCCCCGACCAGGTCGTCGGGACGTCCAAGACCTTCAAGCAGCTGGCCCGGATCGCGGGTGCGGCGCGGACCGCGGACGGGTTGTACACCCAGCGGGAGCTGACCCGCATGAAGCTGGAGGAGTGGGTGCCGCGGCTGGCCGGCATGTCCACGCGGGAGCGGACCGAGCTGCCCGGGGTGTCCGAGGGGCGCGCCCGGCAGCTGCTGGCCGGGGCGCTGGTGGCCGAGGCGGGGCTGGACCTGTTCGGCGTGGAGACGCTGGCGATCTGCCCGTGGGCGCTGCGCGAGGGCGTCATCCTGCGGCGGCTGGACCATCTGCCGGAGCACTAGGGCCCGCGCCCCGGGTACGCGGCGGGGCGCGGCCGGTGCCGTACGGACGGAGGGACGGTCTCCGTACGGCGGGAGGGGGCGGCGCCCGTACGGCGGGAGAGTCGGCGCCCGTACGGCGGCGGTGGGAGGGCCGACTCCCTCCGGCCGCGCGGCGGCGCGTTCCGGCCGTTCCCGCCGAGTGCGGCGGAGATCACACCGCGCACCGCACGACGGCCGCGCCACACCGGTAGCCCCTGTCCCACCTGCCCCTGGAGTGCCCCGGTGGCCTGCGATGGCGGCCCGGACCTCCTGCCCTGCGGCGGGCCCCGGCCCGTACCCTGTCCCTCGTGACAGAGCCTGTGGTGCGCATTCCCGATGCGAAGGTCGCGCTGTCCACGGCTTCGGTCTATCCGGAGTCGACGGCGACGGCCTTCGAGATCGCCGCGCGCCTGGGCTACGACGGCGTCGAGGTCATGGTCTGGACCGACCCGGTCAGCCAGGACATAGAGGCGCTGCGCCGGCTCTCGGACTACCACGGGGTGCCGGTGCTGGCCGTGCACGCGCCCTGCCTGCTGATCACCCAGCGGGTGTGGTCCACCGACCCCTGGGTCAAGCTCCAGCGGGCCCGGCAGGCCGCGGAGAAGCTGGGCGCCTCCACGGTGGTGGTGCACCCGCCGTTCCGTTGGCAGCGCAACTACGCCCGGGAGTTCGTCCGCGGCGTCTGGCGGATGGCGAGCGAGACCGACGTCCGGTTCGCCGTGGAGAACATGTACCCCTGGCGCTACCGCGACCGCGAGATGCAGGCGTACGCCCCGGACTGGGACCCCACCACCGACGACTACCGGCACTTCACCGTCGACCTCTCGCACACCGCCACCGCGCGCCATGACGCGCTGGAGATGGCGGCGCGGATGGGCGACCGGCTGGCCCACGTCCACCTCGCGGACGGCAACGGCTCCGCCAAGGACGAGCACCTGGTGCCGGGGCGCGGCAGCCAGCCGTGCGCCGAGCTGCTGGAGCGGCTGGCCGCCAACGGCTTCGACGGCCATGTGGTCGTCGAGGTCAACACCCGCCGGGCGATGTCCGCCGCCGAACGCGAGGCCGACCTCGCCGAGGCGCTGGCCTTCACGCGGCTGCACCTGGCGTCGCCGACGTGGGTGCCGGGCAAGTGACCGGTTCCGGGCGCGCGCACGATTCCGGACGGGCGAGCGGGGACACCACGGACCCCACGGACACCACGGACTCCGCCCCGCGCCGCCGCCGGGGCCGCCCGGCCCGTACCGAGGCGGCCGAGGGGCCCGGCACCCGGGAGCAGATCCTCGCCGCGGCCCGTACGGAGTTCGCCGAGCGCGGCTACGACAAGACCTCGGTCCGCGGCATCGGCAAGGCGGCCGGGGTGGACGCGGCGCTGGTGCACCACTACTTCGGCACCAAGGAGCAGGTCTTCGCGGCGGCCATCGAGCTGTCCTTCGCGCCCGCGCTGACCATGCCGGACGCCGTAGCGGGCGGCGACGAGGCGGGCGTGGGCGAGCGGATGGCCCGCTTCATGTTCGGCGTCTGGGAGAACCCGGTCAGCCGGCCGGCGCTGCTGGCGATCATGCGCTCGGCGGTGACCAACGACACCGCGGCGGCGGTACTGCGCGGGCTGGTCGAACGCCGGCTGCTCCATCGGGTCGCGGGCGAACTGCACGTCCCCGACCCGGAGTTCAGGGTCCAGCTGGCGGCGAGCCAGCTCATCGGGATCGCCATGCTGCGGTACGTCGTCAAGATGGAGCCGATGGCGTCCGCGGACCTGGAGGAGATCGTGGCGATGGTCGCCCCGACGCTCCAGCGGTACCTGACCCAGCCGTAGGACGGGCGGGGGCGCACCGCCGCCGTCGGCTCCGCTGTCCGCACTCCGGTCGGGCATCTCACATACCGGCGTGAGCGTCCGGATCTTGGATCAAGAGCGTAATCTCGGGATCAGCTGCTGTATGGCGCCACTGCCGTACGTACGTATCCCGAGGGAGTGACCATCGTGCCCGAGCTGAGGTCCCGCACCGTTACCCATGGCCGCAACATGGCGGGCGCCCGCGCCCTTATGCGGGCCTCGGGCGTAGCGAGCGAGGACATCGGTAAGCCGATCATCGCGGTCGCCAACTCCTTCACGGAGTTCGTGCCCGGCCACACCCACCTCGCCCCGGTCGGCCGGATCGTCTCCGACGCCATCCGGGCCGCGGGCGCCGTCCCCCGCGAGTTCAACACCATCGCGGTCGACGACGGCATCGCCATGGGCCACGGCGGCATGCTGTACTCCCTGCCCTCCCGCGACCTGATCGCGGACTCGGTGGAGTACATGGTCGAGGCGCACTGCGCCGACGCGCTGATCTGCATCTCCAACTGCGACAAGATCACCCCCGGCATGCTGATGGCCGCGATGCGCCTGAACATCCCGGTGGTCTTCGTCTCCGGCGGCCCGATGGAGGCCGGCCAGGCCACCCTGGTCGACGGCACGGTCCGCAAGCTCGACCTGATCAACGCCATCGTCGACTCGGTCAACGACAGCGTCTCCGACGAGGACGTCCTCCGCATCGAGGAGAACGCCTGTCCCACCTGCGGTTCCTGTTCCGGCATGTTCACCGCCAACTCCATGAACTGCCTGACCGAGGCCATGGGCCTGAGCCTCCCCGGCAACGGCTCGGTCCTCGCCACCCACACCGCCCGCCGCGCGCTCTACGAGAACGCCGGCCGCACGGTCGTCGAGGTCACCAAGCGCTACTACGAGGACGGCGACGAGTCCGTCCTGCCGCGCAACATCGCCACCCGCGCCGCCTTCGAGAACGCCATGGCCCTCGACATCGCCATGGGCGGCTCGACGAACACGATCCTGCACCTCCTGGCCGCCGCCCAGGAGGCCGGACTCGACTACGACCTCAAGGACATCGACGCGGTCTCCCGCCGCGTCCCGTGCCTGGCCAAGGTCGCCCCGAACGTCGCCCCCGGCGGCACGTACTACATGGAGGACGTGCACCGCGCCGGCGGCATCCCCGCGATCCTCGGCGAGCTCTACCGCGGCGGCATGCTCAACGAGGACGTCCACTCGGTCCACTCCGCCACCCTCGCCGAGTGGCTCAAGACCTGGGACGTGCGCGGCGGTTCGCCGTCCGCCGAGGCCGTCGAGCTGTGGCACGCGGCCCCCGGCTGCAAGCGCTCGGCCACCGCCTTCTCCCAGTCCGAGCGCTGGGACACGCTGGACGTGGACGCGGAGGGCGGCTGCATCCGCTCCACCGAGCACGCCTACTCCAAGGACGGCGGCCTGGCCGTCCTCAAGGGCAACATCGCGGTCGACGGCTGCGTGGTGAAGACCGCCGGCGTCGACGAGTCCATCTGGACCTTCGAGGGCCCGGCGGTGGTCTGCGAGTCCCAGGACGAGGCCGTCGACAAGATCCTCACCAAGCAGATCAAGGAAGGCGACGTCGTCGTCATCCGCTACGAGGGCCCCAAGGGCGGCCCCGGCATGCAGGAGATGCTCTACCCGACGTCCTTCCTCAAGGGCCGCGGCCTGGGCAAGGCGTGCGCCCTGGTCACCGACGGCCGCTTCTCCGGCGGCACCTCCGGCCTCTCCATCGGCCACGCCTCTCCCGAGGCGGCCTCCGGCGGCACGATCGCCCTCGTCGAGGACGGCGACCGCATCCGCATCGACATCCCCAACCGCTCCATCGAACTCCTGGTCAGCGACGAGGAGTTGGCCGCCCGCCGGGAGGCCCTCGGCGGCGTCTACGCCCCGAAGAACCGCGACCGCAAGGTCTCGGCGGCCCTGCGCGCGTACGCGGCCATGGCGACCAGCGCGGACAAGGGAGCGGTACGGGATGTGAACCAGCTGGGCTGAGCCCCGGGGCCGTGCCCCATGCCGTAAGGGCCCCGTCCGCCGTGACCTCCGGCGGACGGGGCCCTTCGCGCCGCAGTACCTCCATCACGCCGATTACATCGGTCTTTCATGCGGGCCGTTCAGGATGCCGGCGGGCCCTCCGCCAGCAAGACGCCAGCAGGAAAGGAACGACACGTGATCGGGAAGACCAGGAAGAAGACTGGGAAGATCAGGGCATTACCGGGCCTCGTAGCGGCCCTGGCGCTCACCGGCTCCCTGGGCGCCGCCGCGGCCACCGCACACGCCGCCGCGCCCGCCGGCCATGCCCAGCAGACCAAACGCGTCTACAACGGCATGCAGATCGCGTTCCCCCCGAACTCGACCGACCTCTTCTGCACCATCGGGGCCGTGGGAACCGACGACCACCAGCGCAAGATAGCCATCTCGGCCGGCCACTGCATCCGCGACAAGTCCGGGAAGTACGCCGACCACGAGATCCCGGACGACATCATCCCGGTCGTCGACCGGAACGACGCGAAGTTCGGCCCGATCGGCTATGTCCGCTACTTCAAGGACCCCGAGGGTTCGCAGACGGGCCATGCCACCAAGGACTACATGGTCATCGAGCTGCTTCCGACGGTGACGCTCTCCTCGCAGGGGCCGTACCTCAAGCAGACCGGAGTACTGAAGTACCCCAAGGGGCCGGTCAGTCCGAACGCCATGAAGCCCGCCCTCGACACCGAGCGCCTGCTGACGACCGGCAACAACGAGATCATCACGTCGGGGCAGACGGGTGTCTGGTACGGCACCGTCATGAACAACGACAACGGCATCTACCGGGCACCGGCCGTGAACAAGCCCGGCGACTCGGGCGGCCCGGTCATCTGGCACGTGCCGGGAACCGATCTCCCGTCCCAGGCCAACAAGTTCCAGGCGGCCGGCCCCTGGGCCGGAATCACCAAGGCGATCACCCTCCAGTTGCCGCCCTTCAACTACACCAGCTCGGCGAACATCCTGGCCGACCTGCGCACCCGCGAGGCCGCCGACCCCAAGCACGACATCTACGGCGCGGGTTTCGAGGTGACCCCGAACCCGTAACGCCCGTAACGTCCCGAGGAGCCCTACGGGAGTGGGAGCGCCTTGACGCCGGCGACGAAGGACCCCCAGGCCGCCGCTTCGAAGACGAGCGCAGGGCCCTGGGGGTCCTTGCTGTCACGGACGGGGACGAGGGCGGGGACGTTGTCGGCGACCTCGATGCACTGGCCGCCGTCTTGGTTGCTGTAACTGGACTTGCGCCAGGTGGCGTTGGCGAGGAAGTCGTGGGAAACCTCGATGCACGCTCCCCCGTCCTGGTTGCTGTACGAGCTCTTGCGCCAAGTGACAGCGCTCAGGTCGATGGATCGCACGGCACTTCCTCCAACGTCTGAATGATGAACTTCTGCGAGTCGGCCGGGCTCAATGCCAGGTCACGCACCGCATCGTACGCATGTTGCAGACGTTCAACTGAAGCCGTTTCCTGGACGAGTTCGCCTGAATACCCGGTCTCCACCCACGCCACGGTGCGACCGTCCGCGCCGCGCAGGAACATGGTGTCGGTGTTGGTCAGGGCATGGAGCCCGGCGGTCTGCGGCAGCACCTGAATGACAACGTTCTTGCGCTCACGCATGCTCACCAGGTTTTCGAGTTGTTTCCGCCACTCGTTGGTATCCCCCAGCGGGGTACGCAGCACGGCCTCGGACAGGATCGTGCGGAACGGCGGCGCGTCGTCGCCCATCAGCACCTCGCGCCGCCCCATGCGCGCTTCGACCTGCCGCGTCAGCTCCTCCCCATCCAGGCCACCCGCCGCGAGCAAGGCACGTGCGTAGCCTTCCGCCTGAAACACACCGGGCAGGTTGGCGACGGCGTAATGCCAAAGACTCGCCGCTTCCTGCTCCAGCGTCATGTAACGCCGGTACCGCTCCTTGAACTGCGTCGGGTCCCCCGCTGCCAACTCCCAGAGCGTCAGCAGCAGTCCAGCCGTCCCGTAGTGCTGATCAAGTGCCTCGGCGACCTCCGGGCCGCCGATCGTCTGCCCGTTCTCCATCTTGCCGAACAGGGACGCGTCCCAGCCCAGCGCCTGGCCGAGCTGCCGCAGGCTCTCCCCTCGCTGCCTGCGTAGTAACCGCAACTCTTCCGCGAACCGTCGGCGCGGCTCCTGACTTCGACCGGTGACGACCCTTCTCGGCGGCACGGCGACCTCCTGCGTGGAAGGTGTTGAACTAATGGACTCAGGGCGCAGAAGTACGCCCCGCAAAACGGGTCCTATGCCCACTTCCGGTGCCATTCTCGTGACGGCCGGAACACCCACCGTAGTCACGTTCCGGCGCGTCAGGCAGGCAAACGGCAGAAGGAGCACCCCCATGACGACGGAGAAGGCCGCCGAGGCGGAAGCGGCGCTCGACGAGCTGGCCGACGCGCTGAAGCGGAACGGCATCGTGCTGCCGTCGCTAGGCCTCGACCCAGTGACGTACAGCGGCCAACGGTCGCTTCCGCTCGTCGAGTTGGGGCGCTGCAACCCGCAGACCGCGCGGAAGCTGGCCGCCGCCCTGACGGGGATGGAGCGCTGATCATGCGGCTACCGCGGCATCGCACGCCCGGGTACATCTCACCGATGTGTCACACGGGGCGCCATGCCCAGTGCACCCAGGGCACCGTCGAGGCGGTCGTGGTTCCCGGGGTCCGGCGGGAGGTGTGCTGCTGCGCGTGTCACGCGGAGAGCGGGGCGGCCGGTCACCACCGCCGTGGGTCCGTCGTCGGTACGCCGAAGACCGTGCCGTCGGGGGAGGCCGCGTAGATGCGGTTGCGGTCGGTGTCGAGGCTGGGGGCGGGCAGGGCCTGGAGGAAGCCGTTGTGGCGGGCGGCGGCCAGGCGGGGCGGGGTCTGGCCGAGGAGCGCGCCGGAGGTGGTGTCGACGGCGATCAGGCGGCCGTCGGCGGCGGTGAAGTAGAGGCGGTCGCCGCTGACTATCGGGGCCGAGCCGCGGCTGACCGAGGTCTCGGTGTCCCAGGTGCGTGCGCCGACGGCCTGGAGGGCGCCGCCCTCGGCCAGGAGGTAGACCGTTTCGCCGCGGACGACGGCGGCCACCCCGCGCAGCGGTGCGGCGAGCGGGAGCGTGCGGACCTGCCGGGTGCCGGGGTCGTAACGGACCACGCCGGTGGTGGAGTTGACGAAGGTGGGGTCGGTGGCGGTCAGGTAGAGCGCACCGGAGGAACCGGTTCCGGCGAGGGCGAGGGAACCGGGGAGGCGGCGGGACCAGTGGATGGTGCCGTCGGAGGGGTTGATGGCGGTGACCTGGGTGGTCGGGGTGCGGCTGTCGGGGGCGGCCTCCGCGGCGTAGGCGGTGTGCGGGTCGCCGTAGGCGGTGAAGAGGGGCAGCCGGTGCCCGGGGAAGCGTGTGCGCCAGCGCTCCTGGTGGGTGGTGCTGTCCAGGGCGGTGACCGTGCCGTCCCCTGAGGACAGCAGGATGCGGTCGCCCACGACGGCGGCGCCGCCCTGGTAGGACGAGACGTCCTTGGTCCAGCGGGTGGCGCCCTTGCCGTGCGCGGACGGGTCGAGTGCCAGCAGCTGCCTGGCGTCGGGGGAGAAGACGTAGAGCAGGCCGCCGGAGAGGACCGGTGCGGTGGGGGAGGCGGCGGGCTTGTGCGTGGTGTCGCCCTTGTGCTGCCAGGCCGCCGTGCCGGTGTCCGGGTCGATACGGGCGGCGAGCAGCCCGGACTGCCCGCAGAAGAGGCCGCCGGCGCCGGACGTGCAGAACGGCATCTCGGCGGCGTAGCCCACGGGGCGCTTGACGAGCGTGGTCCGCCAGGGGTGGAAGGCGGTGCGCGGGGAGTTCTGGGCGCGGGTCTGGAGGGCCGGGTCGGTGTCGGCGTCGGTGGCGGTGAGGGCCCGGACGCCGGCGACCGCGCCGACGGCGGTGACGGCCAGCGCCAGGGCGGCCCAGATGAGGCGGCGGCGGGGGCGGCCGGGCCGGGCGGGGGCGGACTCGCCGGTGTCGGCGGTGTCGGCGGGTGGGGCCGGGGTGTGGGACGGGGTGGTCTCACGGACTGTCGCGGTCTTACGGGGCGGCTCGGGGGCGGCGGGGAGTTCCGGCGTGCGGGCCCGTACGTGTGTGGCTTCGGCCCGCGGCGGGGTGGACGCGTCGCGAACGGGCTGCCGCTGGCCGGGTATTCGGGCGCCCGTGCCGGCGGCTGCGGCTGCGGCCGTGGACGAGGACGCGGATGCCGACGCGTCCGCGCCGCTGTTCGTGCCTCTCTCCGTATTCGCGCCGGTGTCGGGGGGCGGGACCGGGAGCGCCGTGGGAACCGTCACCGGGGCGTCCGTGCGCAGCAGTTCCATCAGCGCGCCCGGTGTCGGGCGGTCGGCCGGATCCTTCGCCAGGCAGCCCTCGACGAGCGGAACCAACTCCTCCGGTACGCCGGACAGGTCCGCGTCGTCGTGCACCACCTGGTACGCGACGAGATACGGGCTCTCCGAGTCGAACGGGCCGCGCCCCGTGGCGGCGTGCACCAGCACCGACCCGAGCGCGAACACATCGGCCGCCGGGCCCACCTCGCGCGGGCGCTGGAACTGCTCGGGCGCCATGAAGGGCGGCGTACCGATCAACTTGCCGGTCTCGGTGCGCATTTCACTGTCCGAAGGACGCGAAATACCGAAATCGATGACTTTCGGGCCATCGGCGGCCAGCAGCACATTTCCCGGTTTGAGATCGCGGTGGACGACGCCCGCGCGATGGATGTCGCGCAGTGCCTCGGCGAGCCCCGCGGCCAGTCGGCGAACCTCGACGGGGGCCATCGGGCCATTCCGCTTCACATGATCGGAAAGGGTCGGGCCGGGAATGTGCAGGGTGGCCATCCAGGGCCGTTCGGCCTCCGGATCGGCGTCCACGACCGGTGCCGTGAAGGCCCCGCTGACCCGCCGGGCGGCGGTCACTTCCTGCCTGAACCGCCCCCGGAATTCCGGGTCCTGGGCGAATTCGGCGTGAATGACCTTGACCGCGAGCAGCAGCCCGGAGGACGAGCGGGCCAGGTGGACCACGCCCATTCCACCGGCGCCCAGCCGCGTCTCCAGGCGGTATTGCCCGGCGTATTCCGGACGCTCCGCTTCCGGGTCGATCCCGGAATCGCGCAGCGGCGGCATCGTTCCACCCCCGAGTCATTCCCCAGCACATCAGGTCGCAGGTGCGACGCGCGGAGCCTAGTCGATTGTTCGTACGAGACGAACAAGGCTTGCTAGCGTGCGCCGTGCGGTTGCCGAATGACTACCGGTCAAACGGCAGGCAGCGGTATCCGGCACGGGAACTGTCACCGGAACCGTCACCGGATCCGCCAACAACATCCATCAACGGGGGGAACACGGAATGAGCACACAGGACTTCCAGGGCTATGCCGAGCCGGTCGGCGAGGCCCTCGCCGGCGGCGTGACGTATCCGATCGCGCCGGGTTACCACGTCAATGTCCGCCAGGGCCCCGGCACCGACAGCCCGGTCGTGCGGCGGCTGGCGGCGGGCGCCCAGGTCGAGATCCGCTGCCAGCAGCACGGCCAGTGGGTCAGCGGCCCGTACGGCACCTCCGACATCTGGGACAACATCGCACCCGGTGAGTACATCTCCGACACCTACGTCCATACGGGCAGTGACGGCATGGTCGCGCCCAGCTGCGTGGGCTGAGCGGGGCAGGCGGGACCGCCGCCCTCGGGGGCGCGGCCGGGCCCCGGGGATAATCGATGCCATGAGCGACGAGCGGCAGACGACGTCCCCGGACGGCCCGGCGCACGGCCCCGGTGACGGCGGTCCGGTGCCGGAGGAGATCCGATTCTTCGGGACCACCTGGGTCCACCACGACGGCGGCTACGCGCTGCGCCGGGCCGGCGTCGCGGTCGGCTCGCTGGCGCTCGCCGCGGCCGGTGCGCTGGTGCTGCGCTTCGCGTTCCAGGGGCTGGACAGCGCCGCCGTCGGCCCGCTCGTGAGCATCCTGGTCGTGGTGGGCTTCGCGGTGTGCAGCGCGCTGGCCTTCCGCCGCACCTGGGACGGTTTCGTGCGGCGGCCCGATCCGGCATCCGAGAGCGCGGCCGACAAATCCGCCCAGAGCCTGATGCTGATCGGTTTCATCGGCTCGCTGCTCGCCTATTTCTGCCGCAGCCTCATCGAGGCGCCGGGGGAAAAGCTCCACCGCACCGAATACGACGCGGCGTGCGAGCGCCATGCCCGCCGCCGCGAAGCCCGTACGGGCAACCCGGCGGCGAAGAAATCCCGGCCGAAGGGAAAGAAGCGCCGGTAACGGCAGGAGTTCCCTGGTTCCCCAGCCGCCCGGTTGCCCAGTTCCCCAGCCGTCCAGTTGCCCAGATCCCCGGCATCGGGGCGGGCCCGTTCTCCCCCGACCCACCGGGCTTCCGTAATGTCAGACCTCGGGCCGTCACACCGCGGGCCGCCGAGTCGTCCCGCTGTCACACCTCGGGCCGCCGCGTCGTCCCAAGGGCGGTGGCCGCCGGCGAACGGTGCGGTGGCCGGGCATCAGGGGAGAGCGGGGAGCGCGCGATGGCGGAGCAGGGGAGCGGTACGGCGAGGGAGCCGGGAAGCGGTACGGGGGCGGAGCGGCCGGACGGGGCGCGGGACGAGCTGCGGCTGGCGCAGTTCGAGGAGCAGCGGGCCCGGCTGTGGGGCGTTGCGTACCGGATCATGGGGACGGTCAGCGACGCCGATGACGCCGTCCAGGAAACCTGGTTGCGCTGGCAGGCGCTGCCCGACGAGCCACCGATCGCGAGCCCGCGCGGCTTCCTCACCACCGTCGTGAGCCGGATCTGCTACGACCTGCTGGGCTCGGCGCGCGCCCGCCGGGAGTTGTACGTGGGGCCGTGGCTGCCGGAGCCCCTGCTGGACGGCAGCCGGGGTGCGCCCGGCGGTGCCCTCGGCGGCGGCACCGGCGGTTCCGGTGCGCCGGGCGACCCCCAGGACCGGGTGACCCTCGACGAGTCCGTGGGGATGGCGCTGCTCACCGTCCTGGAACGGCTCACCCCGGCCGAGCGCACCGCCTTCGTGCTGCACGACGTCTTCGCCGTCCCCTTCCCGGAGATCGCCGATGCGGTCGGCCGCACTCCGGACGCGGTACGGCAGTTGGCCTCGCGCGCCCGTAAGCGGGTACGTGCCGAGGCGCCGCGCCGCACCGTGGACCCGACGGAACACCGGCGCACCGTCGAGGCGTTCCTGGGGGCCGTGATGGGCGGGGACTTCGCGGCGCTGCTGGAGACCCTCGACCCCGAGGTGGTCTGGCGTTCCGACGGCGGCGGCAGGGTCACCGCGGCCCGCCGCCCGGTGTTCGGCCGCGACAAGGTCGCCCGCTACGTATGGGGCCTGCTCACCCGCAACTTCGACACGGCGACGATGCGGATCGCGGTACGGGAGGTCAACGGCGCGACCGGGGTCGTCTTCACCGACACGACGGGGGAGTACCCGGCGTCGGTCCTCGCCTTCACGGTGCACGACGGGCGGATCACGGAGGTGGACGCCGTGATCAACCCGGAGAAGCTGGGGCACCTGGCACTCGGGGAGTGAAGGGAGCGAAGGGAGCGAGGGGAACTCGGGTAGTGGGGCAGCGAGGGGGATTCGGGGAGTGAGGGGGGCGGGGCATCCGCCCCCGACACCCTCGGCCCTCAGTATTCCCAGTCCGGCCGCCCCTCCCCGTACAGCCAGTCGTCGAAGAGATCGGTCAGATCCTCGTCGGTGCGCTGCTGGCAGAAGGCGATGAAGTCCTTCGAATCGGCGTTGGCATGGCGGTACTTGGCGGGCCACTCCTTGAGGATCGAGAAGAACGTCTTGTCGCCGACGGCCTTCCGCAGCTGCTGGAGCACCATCGCGCCGCGCTCGTAGACGGGCGTCGCGGTCACCTGGGACGCCTTGGCCGGCTCGCCCGGCGGGAAGTCCCAGCGCGGGTTGTCCTCATCGGAGTCGTAGAGCTTGTCGAACTGCTGCTGCGGCGTCCTGCCGCCCTCGTGCTCCTGCCACAGCCACTCGGCGTAGGTCGCGAAGCCCTCGTTGAGCCAGGTGTCCCGCCAGGTCTTCGGCGTCACCGAGTCGCCGAACCACTGGTGGGCCGTCTCGTGCACGACGGTCACATCGTGCGGCGCCCGGGCGTAGACCGGCTTGGTCTGGGTCTCCAGCGCGATCCAGTCGATGCGGGTCGGCGTGTGGTCCACGATGGCGCCCGCCGACGAGAAGGGATACGGGCCGAACAGCCCGGTCTCCCAGTTGAGGATCTCCGGCAGCCGCTCCAGCGGCTCCTTGCTGGCCTTGGCCTCCGTCGGGTCCACCGCGACGTACAGCGGCATCCCCTGCGGCGTACGGGACTCCCGGACGTCGAACTTCCCGATGGTGGCGGTGGCCAGATAACTGGCCATCGGCTCCTCGCTGTGCCACTCGTACGTGGCCTGCCCGCCGGCTTCCCGCTTCGACCGCAACTCCCCGTTGGCCACAGCGGTATAGCCGCTGGGCACCGTGATCCGGAAGTCGTACGCGGCCTTGTCGCTGGGGTGGTTGTTGCCGGGGAACCACGTCATCGCGCCGGCGGGCTCCCCGGAGACGAAGACGCCGTGGCCGGTCTGGATCCACCCCTCCCACGCACCGTCCGCGTCCCGCATCTCCTGCGGCGTACCGCTGTACGCGACGGTCGTACGGAAGGTCGCGCCCTTCTTGAGCCCGGCGGGCGGCCGGACCGTCAGCTTGTGCCCCTTGCGGCTGAAGTCCGCGGCCCGGCCGTCGACGTGCACGCCGGACACCTTCAGCCCCTGGAGGTCGAGTTGGAAGGAGCGCAGGTCCTGGCCGGCCCTGGCGGTGATCGCGGCGGTGGCGTCCAGGTGCTGCTTGGCGACGTCGTAGTCGAGGTCGAGCCCGTAATGGCTGACGTGGTAACCGCCGTTGCCGAGCGCCGGGAAGAGCGGGTCGCCCACTCCACCTCTGCCCGCCGCCCCATTGGCGGTCGCCGTGCCGCTCGTACAGGAGGACAGCAGCAGGGCTACGGACAGCGCGGCGGTCGCGCCGCAGGAGCGGTGGGGGCGGCGGTTCACGGCACTCCTTAGGGCCGGGGACGGAAAACGGACACAAGTTCCCCGACCCTACGGGCATTTCCGATGTAACGCCGCTCATCTCCGGATTCAGCGCATTACGGGACGAGCGGCAGGGCTGTGCCGGGGTCGGGTGGGGCCGTGCGGGACTTCGTGGAGTCATGCGCGGACTTCGTGGGGGGATGGATGACGGACTTCGTGGAGCTGTGCAATGGCTGCCCACCAGGGAGGGGGCGTCATGCCACCGCGGCCGGGTCTTGACGCTCCGCTGCCGCCGCGCGCATTATTCACCGCATGATGAATTATGCGCGCGACCGCGCCCGCGACCCCGCAGGCGACCCGCCCGAGACCGCCCCCGCCCTCGCCGTCCACGCCCACGGCCTGACCGTCGTCCGAGGCGGCCGTACCGTCCTCGACTCCCTCGGCTTCGACGTCCCCCAGGGACAGATCACCGGCCTGCTGGGCCCCTCCGGCTGCGGCAAGACCACGCTCATGCGGGCCGTCGCCGGCACCCAGGCCAAGGTCGCGGGCACCCTCGACGTCCTCGGCGCCCCCGCCGGCCACCCCCGCCTGCGCCCCCGCATCGGCTATGTCACCCAGGCCCCGTCCGTCTACGACGACCTCACCGTCCGTCAGAACCTGGACTACTTCGCCGCCGTGCTCCAGCCGGGCCCGGCCGCCCGCGCCGAACGCCGGGCGGCCGTGACCCGCGCCATCGAGGACGTCGACCTCACCGACCATGCCGACGCCCTGGCCGGGCACCTCTCAGGAGGCCAGCGCAGCCGCGTCTCCCTGGCCGTCGCGCTGCTCGGCGACCCGGAACTCCTCGTCCTCGACGAACCCACCGTCGGCCTGGACCCCGTCCTCCGCCGCGACCTCTGGAACCTCTTCCACACCCTCGCCGCCCGCGGCACCACCCTCCTCGTCTCCTCCCACGTCATGGACGAGGCCGACCGCTGCCACCGGCTCCTCCTCCTGCGCGACGGCCGCCTCCTGGCCGAGGGCACCCCGGAATCCCTCCGCGCACGGACGCACTCGGCCACGGTGGAGGAGGCGTTCCTCCACCTCGCCGCGGACCCGCGCGCCCAGGAGGCGACGGAGGCGGGAGCGGTCCCCACCGGCGCCCCCGGTGCCCCCGCCGCCGACGCGCCGGGAGCCCGGGAGCGTACGGCCGTCACCACCGCCCGCCCCCACGGCGCCGCACCGCCCCCCTCAGGCCCGGCTGCGTCTCGCCCGTCGGCCACTGGCCCATCGGCCGCCCGCACCGCTGCCACCGCGGCCCGCGTCCTGCGCCAACTCCGCCACGACCCGCGCACCATCGCCCTGATGCTGCTCGTCCCCTGCGCGATGATCGCGCTGCTCCGCTACGTCTTCGACGCGTCCCCGCGCACCTTCGACGGCATCGGCGCCTCGCTCCTCGGCATCTTCCCGATGATCACGATGTTCCTGGTGACCTCGATCGCCACCCTGCGCGAACGCACCTCCGGCACCCTGGAACGCCTGCTCGCCCTGCCCCTCGGGAAGGCCGACCTGATCGGCGGCTACGCCCTCGCCTTCGGCCTGCTGGCGATCGTCCAATCCGCCCTCGCCACCGCCCTGTCCATCGGCCTCCTCGGCCTGGACGTCACCGGGTCCCCCTGGCTGCTGCTGCTCGTAGCGGTCCTCGACGCGCTCCTCGGCACCGCCCTCGGCCTGTTCGTCTCGGCCTTCGCCGCCTCCGAATTCCAGGCCGTCCAGTTCATGCCCGCGGTCCTGATGCCCCAACTGCTGCTCTGCGGCCTGTTCACCGCCCGCGACACCATGCAACCCGCCCTCAAGGCGCTCTCCGACGTCCTCCCCATGTCCTACGCCGTGGACGGTATGGACCAGGTCCGCCACCATGCCGATGCCACCCCCGCCTTCGTCCACGACACCCTCATCGTCACGGCATGCGCCCTGCTCGTCCTCGCCCTCGGCGCGGCCACCCTCCGCCGACGGACCCCGTAGACGTCCGCACCCAGGTGGGGACCATCGCCCCACCATCGCGGCCCGGCGCCCGAACCGCCCGCTCCGTGGACACCGCCACCCCCCACCCGCCGACGATGCGAGGATGGCCACGCAACCCGACCCCACCGAACACGCCCCACCGGCGAGGTGAACGCATGACCCAGAAGGTCGCCGTCCTAGGCACCGGAAAAATCGGCGAAGCCCTGCTCAGCGGCATGATCCGCGGCGGCTGGGCGCCCTCCGACCTACTGGTCACCGCCCGCCGCCAGGAACGCGCCGAACAGCTCCGCACCCGCTACGGCGTCGAAGCGGTCAGCAACGCGGAGGCCGCCAAGGCCGCCGACACCCTGATCCTCACCGTCAAGCCGCAGGACATGGGCAGCCTCCTCGCCGAGCTGGCCCCGCACGTCCCCGCCGACCGCCTGGTCATCAGCGGCGCCGCGGGCATCCCCACCGCGTACTTCGAGGAGCGGCTGGCCCCGGACACCCCGGTCGTCCGGGTCATGACGAACACCCCGGCCCTGGTCGACGAGGCGATGTCCGTCATCTCCGCCGGCACCCACGCCACCGCCGCGCACCTCACCCTCACCGAGGAGATCTTCTCCACGGTCGGCAAGACCCTGCGCGTCCCGGAGTCCCAGCAGGACGCCGCCACCGCGCTCTCCGGCTCCGGCCCCGCCTACTTCTACTTCCTCGTCGAGGCCATGACCGACGCCGGCATCCTGCTCGGCCTGCCCCGCGACAAGGCCCACGACCTGATCGTCCAGGCCGCCATCGGCGCCGCGGTGATGCTCCGCGACAGCGGCGAACACCCCGTCAAGCTCCGCGAGAACGTCACCTCTCCCGCCGGCACCACCATCAACGCCATCCGCGAACTGGAGAACCACGGCGTCCGCGCCGCCCTGATCGCCGCCCTGGAGGCCGCTCGCGACCGCAGCCGCGAACTGGCCTCCGGCACCGGCTGACCCGCACCGGCGCCGAGAACCCGGCAACCGGCACGGCCCCGGAACCCTCACCCCTCCCGGGGCCGCACCGTTCCCCCAGCCGCTCCTAACCCCCCGCGGCCATCAACCCCACCGCCTCGTACGCCGCATCCACCCGCGGCCGAGCCATCCCCCGCGCCCGCCCGGCCCCCTCCCGCAGGACGGAATCGACGTACCCCGGATCGGCCGCCAGCTCCGCATGCCGCTCCCGCACCGGCCGCAGCAGCTCCACCACCGCCTCCGCGGTGTCCTTCTTCAGCGCCCCGTACGACCCGTACGAGCCCGCCAGCTCCGCCGGATCGGCCACCCCCGTGCACGCCGCCAGCACATCCAGCAGATTCGCCACCCCCGGCCGCTCACCCCGGTCGTACACCACCTCGCTGCCGCCGTCCGTCACCGCCCGCAGCACCTTCCTGCGCACCGTCTCCGGCTCGTCCAGCAGATAGACGATCCCCGCCGTCCTGGCCTGCTCCGACTTCCCCATCTTCACGGTGGGCTCCTGAAGGTCCATCACCCGCGTCGCCACCCGGGGAAGCGTCGCCCGGGGCACCACGAACACCCGCCCGTACCGCCGGTTGAACCGCTCCGCCAGATTCCGCGTCAGCTCCAGATGCTGCGCCTGGTCCTCCCCCACGGGCACCTCGTGCGTCCCGTACGCCAGGATGTCCGCCGCCATCAGCGCCGGATACGTCAGCAACGACAGCCGCACCCCGCCCCGGCCCTCTTCCTCCCGCGCGGCCTTCTCCTTGTACTGCACCATCCGCCGCATTTCCCCGACACCGGCCGTGCACTCCATCAGATACGCCAGCCGCGCATGCTCGTCCACATGGCTCTGCACGAACACCGTGCAGAGCGCCGGATCCACCCCCACCGCCAGCAGCAGCGTCGCCGCCTGCCGGCTGAGCCGCCGGACCCGCGCCGGATCGTGCTCCACGGTCAGCGCGTGCAGATCCACCACACAGAACAGCGCCTCCGCCCGGTGCTGGTCCTCCGCGGCCCACCGCCGCATCGCCCCGAGGTAGTTCCCCAGCGTCAGATGCCCCGTCGGCTTCACCCCGCTGAAAACCCGGGTCCGGCCCGCCCCCGGAAGCCGCTTGGTCTGCACTGCCATCTCGCTCATCCGTCCCTCTCACATCGGGACCGCCGCCTGCGCCGGCCGGCTACGAGAGGAGGAAACGCGAACGGCCGCCGAAGCGGCGGCCGTGGTCATGCATGCGCTGCTGGATCGGCCGCCGTCAGGCGGGCCACCACAGCTGTACGAGCACATGCGCAGTCATGCGCCCCAACCTACCCGGACACCCCACCACCCGCACCGGTTTGAAGAACCCCACCCGCTCGTGTAGTGTCCTCCGAGTTGCCACGGAGCCGACGGCCCCGGACAACCATCCCGCCGCTTCGCGGCACACCACTACTGCACGGACCCTCGCGGGGCTCGATTTCGCATGCCGAAATTCGATTCCCTCGGCGCGATCGACCTGATTAGGCGTCAACGAGGAATTCCGCTAAAGTAGTGATCACGCCGAAAGGCGCGAACAACCCCCTCCGACGGGGAAACGGAACGGAATTCGAACCGATCTCGGTGAGAAAGAAGATCTGCTAAAGTCGGAAAGGCCGAAAAGCGAAAGCGAAGCGGTCGACCC
>NZ_BMRP01000040.1:50349-59130 GCF_014648695.1 Streptomyces albospinus | reverse complement strand
CCGCCTTTCCCCCCAACCCCGTTGAAACCCACCCCCCTTGAAACCGACCCCGCATCCCAATTGCCACTCTTCTCCCATGACCATGACGAGTCAGCAGCGCGCACCCCGCCCCCGTCCCCAGCACCTGATCGCGGTCATCGGCAACAGCCCGGGCGTCGGCAAGTCCACTCTCTGCCGCTCCCTGGCCGGCTGGTTCAAGGAGTCCGGCGCCACCGTCGAGCACTTCCAGGAAGCCGACGTCCTCACCCACCCGGCCTTCCGCCCCGTTGCCGAGGAGTTCGGCCCCGGCATCCACAGCGTCCGCCCCGAGACCCTGGTCTCCGCCACCGCCGCCTACGTCACCGGCGCCCGCACCGCCGGCACCGACTACCTGGTCACCGACGCCCTGCTCCCCTTCATCCCCTCCCTGGTCGCCTGGGGCCACGACGAGCCCGCCATCACCCGGGTCCTCAAGGACCTCGCCACCGCCGTCCACCCCACCCACGTCACCGTCCTCTACCTCCAGGACGACCCCGCCACCGCACTCCACCGCGCCATCGACCGCGAGGGCCCCGACTGGGAGGACTGGTACGTCGCCAGGCTCGCCGGCTCCCCCGGCACCCGCTCCGTCCGCGACCTCGCCTCCGCCGCCGCCCACCTCCGCGACGAATCCACCCTCACCCACCGCCTCCTGGCCGCCACCCCCTGGACCGTCATCCCCGTCGACGTCACCACCCGCAACGCCGCCGAAACCGCCCGCCACACCCGCACCCGACTCACCACAACCCTGAACCTCAACACCCCCTGACCGCCCGCCCCAACGGCCGCCTCGCCCCAACTCCCCGTCCACGGCGACCGCGACAGAAAACGACGCACCTCGGGGGGAAGCCCCGTGCAACACCTACAACCAACCGTCAGGCCCTCAAGCAAGGGCGGGCCTCCCGGTTCGTAGTCATCGAGTTTCCCGATATGGACCGGATCCGGGGGTGGTGCGACTCCCCGGAGTACCGGCGCGCCCGGGCGATACGAGAGGGCAAGCTTCGCGTGGGGATGCTGTCCGTCGAGGGCACGCCGCCCGAGGGCTTCTCCCTCCCGGCCCAGCGTCGTGACGGACGCGGTGGCCCGCAAGGATCCGGTTCGCGCCGCGGCCTCGCCGTGCCGGGCTCCGGGGCATCCCACTGCGGAACACCCGGCACACGTGCAGCTCGCTCCTGGTCGCCCTGAAGGTCCACCCGAAGGTCACGCAGCGCATCCTGCGGCACTCGCAGATCGCGATGGCGATGACGATGACGATGGGGGTCTACGCGGAAGCGAGCGACGAAGAGGCGCGTAAGGCGCCGGCCAAACCGTCCGGCGCCGTGGACGGTAGCGGTACCGGCACCGGCTGACGCGGTTGCTGTACTTCGCTGCTGTACGGCACGACAAAGCCCCCGTCCGGAGAACCCGGCGGGGGCTTTGACCTGCTGTGCGCTCGGCAGGATTCGAACCTGCAACCTTCTGATCCGTAGCTTTGGGCAGGCTGGTGCAGCTGCCGACTCTGGTTCGCCAACCCGCGTTCCTCGGGTTGTTGCTGTCGCTGCTTGTGTGCCCTCGTTGCCGTCATGGTTGCCGTCACCATCGTGGTGTTCTTAGGCGAGCTGCGTCTCGTGGATATCCCAGTCGGTGGCCTACGTAACAGCGGGCCGGTGCGGCCGCCCTCTTCGCCTCAACGAGCCGCTCCTCTGTATGCCGCCCGAGCGGTCCGTCATTTGCTTTAGCTGCGGTTATCTGGGTGCTACGACACGACTGTGTAGTGACCGGCGGGCTCAAATAGAAGAGCACGGCGGCCCTACCGGGCCGGGCGTGGGGCGGTCAGCCCTGGGGCGGGGAGAAGAGCACGAAGCGGATGCCGCGGGGGTCCGTCAGGCGGGCGAAGGTCAGGCCGTAGGCGGTGGATTCCGGCCCATGCTCGACCGCCGCGCCGAGCGCCTTCGCCTTCTCCACGGCAGCCGGCACGTCCGGGGTCAGGAACTGTGGTGCGGCGTAGTCCTTGGCGCCCTTCTCCGCGCTGTTGTCGGCCAGGCCGCCGCTACCGCGCTCCCCACCTGGGGTGACCGCGGCGTAGTACGGCTTCGTGGTCACACCCGTGTCGTGGACGTACTTCCAGCCGAAGGCGTCCGCGTAGAACGTCTTCGACGCCTCGATGTCGGCGGTGCCGATCTCGAACCAGCCCAGGGAGCCGGGCACCGGGGCTCCGGCCTCCGCAGGAGTGGCGGCGGGCTGCCCGGGGGCCTGCCAGACGGAGAAGAGCGTGCCGCGGGGGTCCGTCAGACGGGCCATGCGGCCGCCGTCGGCGGCCGGTCCGGTAGGGGCGACCACTCTCGCCCCTAGGTCCCCCAGTCGGGCCACGTCGGTGTCCACGTCCGCGGATCGGATCGAAAGGCTCATCGCCTCTCGCCCATCCTGGGCGGGTTCCCAGATGCCACCCATCGGCAGGGGCGCGCCCGCGGCGCTGATCAGGGTGTAGATACGGCCGCCGGCCGCGGGCACGGCGTGGAAGGTCCAACCGAGCAGTGAGCCGTAGAAGTCCTTGGTGGCCTGGGGGTCGGCGGTGCCGATCTCGAACCAGACGACGGCGCCGGGGGTCATCATGCTCATGGCGCATTCCTTTCAGCGGATGCCGAGGAGAGGACTAGACAGAAGGCACGAAAGACCACTTCGCCGATCCTTGCCCGCTTTGCCGGCTTCCTCTCGGTTACGCCATCGACGGTAGACGGCCTTTAGGACACCTCGCGTCACCAATGCCTGGCAGCCTGGAAAACATGACCCAGGACATGCCCGCCCGGATGCTGCGCCTGCTCTCCCTGCTCCAGACCCGCCGGACCTGGTCCGGTGCCGAGCTCGCCGACCGCCTCGACGTCACCCTGCGTACCATCCGCCGAGACATCGACCGCCTTCGCGACCTGGGCTACCCCGTCGACGGGACCACCGGCACCGCCGGCGGCTACCGCCTGGCCGCCGGCACCGACCTGCCGCCCCTCCTGCTCGACGACGAGGAAGCCGTCGCCATCGCCGTCGCGCTGCGCACCGCGGCCAGCGGCGTCGCCGGCATCGAGGAGACCGCCGTACGCGCCCTGGCCAAACTCGAACAGGTCCTGCCCGCCCGGCTACGCCACCAGGTCACCGCGATCCAGGCCACCACCGCCCCACTCCCGCTGCCCTGGAGCACCGGCCCCCGAGCCGACCCCACCGCCCTCGCCACCCTGGCCGCCGCCTGCCGCGACCACGAGATCGTCACCTTCACCTACACCACCGGCAGCGGCACCACCGCGCGGCGCCGCGCCGAACCGCACGCCCTGGTCGCCGCCACACCCGTCTGGTACCTCGTCGGCTACGACACCGACCTCGCCGAATGGCGCCTCTTCCGTGTCGACCGCCTCACCGACCCCACCCCCACCGGCCATCGCGCCACCCCTCGCCAACTACCCGCCACCGACGCGGCTGCCTACGTCGCCGCCCGCCTGACCACCGCCCCCGCCCGCTACACCTTCCACGCCACCGTCCCCGCCGACGCCGCAACCGTCCGCGCCCGCACCTACTCCCTCCCCGACCGCGTCCAGCCCCTCGACGACCGCACCAGCACCCTCGACCTCGCCGCCGACAACCCCCACCACATCGCCGAACAACTCCTCGGCATCGACCTCGGCCCCCAGAACACCATCCACGGCACTCCCGAACTCGCACCCCACCTGGAAAAACTGGGACAGCGCCTACTGCGCGCCGCCCACGCCCTTGCCGAGCAGCAAGAAAGCGACGACGACCAGGGGAAGCCAGACGGCAGTGGCAACAAAAACGGTGCCGAGGGCCAGTAGCAGGCGCTGGCCCCCGGCACCGCATGCATTCACGGGGGCCGGGCTACTTGGGTGGCAGCTCCGCGGTGACCTCCATCGCCCACTTCAGCCAGTCATCCAAGACGTCATCGTCGAGCGTCGACTCGTCGAGCACGACCCAACCCTTCTGCTCCTTGCCACGGAACACCAGTTGCTTGGTACCGGGGCGAGAAAGGGCTTCGTCCATCCCATCCGGCCCGACGCGCACCATCAGACCCTCCTCGTACAGATTGGCCAGCGCATTGCCCTGTAGGAGGAAGGTGAGCCCGCCGAACATCTTCTTCGAGGTCACGCCCTCAGGCTCCAACCGCTCCGTCACCCGCTCCGCCAGCACCTCGTCATAAGCCATAAGCCCACGCTAACCACACACACCGACACCCCGCAGCACGAACCGGCCGGCACCGGTAATCGTGCCGCCCCGACGCCGTACGACCGGAAGGTGTTGGCGTTGTCGAGTAGATGGGGAAGCAGCCTGGGTACCTCATCAAACAGCCTCGCTTCCTCCATGGCCGCCAGCATCCGCGCTCAACTTGCCTAGTACAACGCTCGGTCACGCCGTTGCGGGGTAGGGACATCATCGGCGGATCCTCCACGCAGACGGCTCCTGGACCGACCCGCGCCGCATCTGTCACACCCTTCGTCTGAGATGCTGGCGTCACCAGGCGAGAGGGGCGGCGATCATGCAGTGGAAGACCCACGGTGAACGGCAGATCTACACGAATCCTTGGGTGAACCTGTGCCTGGTGGACGTCCAGCAGCCGGATGGGCGTCGATGGGAACACCACGTCGTCCGTCTCCGCCACCTGGCCGTAGCCGCTGTGGTCAACGACCGCCGCGAGGTCCTGATGATGTGGCGGCACCGCTTCATCACTGACTCGTGGGCGTGGGAGCTGCCCATGGGCCTCATAGAGGAAGACGAGACGCCGGAGCAGGCGGCATCCCGTGAGGTCCTGGAGGAGACAGGCTGGCGCCCCGGGCCGATGAAGCCGCTGATTTACGCGGAGCCTGCGAACGGGATCACAGACTCGCAGCACCACGTCTTCCGCGCCGACAGTGCGACGTACGTCGGGCCTCCCACGGAGAAGAACGAATCCGATCGGATCGAGTGGATCCCGCTCGCCGACGTGCGCGGCATGATCGACCGCCGGGAGATCATCAGCAGTGGATCACTCGTTGGTCTTCTGTACGTCCTCATGGATGAAGCGATCCGCTGAATCAGGCAGGGAGCACTTCCCTGAGGCGTGCTTCGAAGGCGGCGGTTGCAGACTCTCCGCGGTACGGAGTCAGCTGCCCGTAGAACTCCCTCAGGTGGCCGGCCAGCCGTTCGGAAGCAACCGCCGACGCATGCTCCAGGGCTGCCGTGGCGGTGTGGCATGCCTGGTCGAGCTTGCCGAGCTGGAGTTGGGTGCGGGCCAGCCAGAACGCGTGGAAGGCTCGTCCACGCTGGTTGGTCCCGAGCTCCCTGCGCATGGCATCCGCGATCAAGGGTTCAGCTGCCGCCGCTTCGCCCAGTTGGCCGTGCGCAATGCCGGTGTCCACGATGAGCTTGGGCTCGTCGAAGTAGGACACCCAGGTGGGGTCCGCGTCATCGGAACGGATCTGCTCGAACTGTCGGTGTGCCTCGGAGATCGCCGCGTGGGTGGCGGCCCGGCTGCCGAGTGAGGCGTGGGCGAATGCCTCCCGCATGGCTAGCATCGAATGAACGCGTGCGGTCCCTCCGTTGTCGGCGCGCGCCGCGTCTTGCGCAGCCTGGACGAATGCCAAGGCATCCGTGGGCTTGTCCTGGTACGTCGCTTGCAAGCTCATGCAGGCCAGTACGTTGGCCATGAACGGCCGGTCGTCGACCTCCTTGGCCAGTTGCAGGGCCTGTGTGAAGTAAGCACGGGCCTGGTTGTACTGGCGGGCGTCGAAGTGGGTCCAGCCGGTAAGCCGCGCGAGTTCGGCCGCGACCCCGCACAAGTCGTTCTTGAGGGTCCTCGACCTGCTCTCACCCAACAGACCTACGACATAGCGGAGTTGTCCCACAACCGCTGGCCTCAGGGTTTCGCCGCCGTGCTGATCGTCGCGGCGCCAGTAGTCCTCGATCGATGCCCGCAGCGCTTTCAGGGTGGACGGGCTCGGATCGGTTGCCGAAGTCAGGGCAAGGATGCTGTCCACGTCGGATCCGGGGAGATCCACGGGCTTGTGCTGCTCTGGCAGCAGCGCCGGAGATTCGGCCGCCGGCTCCCGCTCGGTCACGGTGAGGGACGAAGGTGTCTCCCATGTTCGCCGGGCCAGCCCCAGCATGTGACCAGGGATGCGCAAGCCGTCAGCGATGCGTTCGACCACGTCCATGTGCTGCAAGCGGCGTTCCCCGGCGATCACCTCGCCGACGCGGCTCGGAGTGAGATCGCACAGGCGGGCGATCATCGACGGGTAGATTCCGGCCTGCTTCTTCACCAGCCGGAACACCCGGCTGAAGTCACGGACCCGGCAGGCGTCGATCATTTCGGGATCAGTGAGCAGCCTGGCGGGAAGTTCGCGCGGCTGGGCTGACTTCGGCATCCGGCAGGCTCCTGCTGTTGAAGCTACGCGATGTCGCTCAATCTCTACGGCTGGTGATGTTACCCAAGTTGGGTAATCAGCTGGGCCTTTGGCGGTGGTGGCCGGCGTCGAGATGCTGCTGGGCATGGGCGACCGCTCCGGCATGCGGTCTCGACACCCCCTTCGGGAGGGCCAAGATGACAAGGATCAGCACCAGCACTCCGGCCGTTCTCTACGTGTGCGCGGCTCGTCATGACCAGACTTCTGGTCTGGCTGAGGAGCGGGCGGTTGAGGAGGGGCACCGCTTCGCGGAGAAGAACGGTCTCCATATCGCGGTGCAGATCACCGATCCCTACGGTGATCCGGAGCCTTGTAGGCGTTTGGGTTGGCTGCGGGTACGGGAGTTGGCCGAGCGTGGTGAGGTCGGAGTCATCCTGACGCGATGGCCGAATGCTGTGTCGCCGGTGTCGGAACTGCGATATCCGGAGCTGGATTACCTCGGGAGTCACGGCGCACAGCTGTTCTTCACCTGGGCGCCGTTGAGCGCGGTGTCTGCCGGTAGGGCTGCGCGGTGAGTGGCCGTCATGCGCGCGAGCAGCCGTCACGTCCTGGGCTTGCGGTGGCTATGTTGGGCGTGTTGTGGCTGACACCGCCTGCTTGGTGGTCGGCGGGGCGCTTGAGGCCCACGGCGCTCCGGTACCGGTCTCCCGCCCGGATGCTGGCTCGCAGGCAGTTGCAACTGCGCCGGGCGGCTCCGGTGACGCCGTCCCGTCATTTGAGAAGCGCTTGTGAATAGTCGTCCGAGAAGGCGCCCGAAAAGAAAGGGTGCTCCGCCCGACTATCTGCCCATGACTGACAGGGCCACGGACGCTGAAGTGAAGGCGGTTGCGAATTTGGTGTCCCGCCATGCGGAAGATGACGACGACTGCCTTGAACTGCTCGACGCATTAGGGCTGTTGCCGTCAGTTCTTGAGGGGCGCGGCCTGCTTGAGCGTGAACCTCCAGGCGAGGGAGTCTGGGGCAAGGGGCATGGAGAGTCTGACATTGAGGAGTTTGAGGGTGCCTGAGTGCCCGGCACGTAAGCCTTCGGTGGTGCCATATGTCATCTCGTGGTCGGCTGAGTTTGCGGAACTTGAATGCATGTTGGACATCAAGTGGGATTCGGATGGTCCGCGGCTGGGCTACAAGGATGAGAAGTCCAGCGACCGCGTGGGGCGGGATGAGGTGCTGTGGGGGCGTATGACCTATCAGCCCGGGAAGGGAATGCCCCTGTACGACTACATGCATCCTGGGCGGCAGTACTTCGCGATGCGGTGGATGACGTGTCAGGTGTGTGGTGAACCGGCGTCGAGAAATGAAGACGGCTGGCTGTTTTTGGATTGGCGTAAACCGTGTGACCCGCCGTCCTGGCCGGAAGGTTCTGTGACGGCGATGCCTCCGCTATGTGAGCTGCACGCCCACGTGGCCATTGCGGAATGCCCTCACCTGCGAAACACGAAGTTCCTTGTTCTGCGTGTCCGAACGCCGCGCATTTGGGGATACTCCGGTGCTCCGTACAGCCTGACCCGGGAGGGCTGGTCGGTAGGAGAGCGTGATGTCCGCTACCCGATTGGCGATCCGAGCCTTCGTGCAGTACTCGGGTCTCGTCTGTACCGCGAACTGCGCAACGTCACGGTGGTCAGTCAGGGCATTGGCCGTTGATCGCCGGGCCGGGATGTCGGCCGCTGAGTGAAGAGTAAGACCGGACCGCCCTGGAGCCTGGCAGCAATCGGGCGGTCCGGTCGAAGAGTCCCTGTTCAGGACCCCGGTGCCGATGGTACCGGGGCTGTTGTCGTGCCTGTTTCGGGCTGGCTCAACCGCGGTGATGACAAGACGCGTTGACGGGGCGAGAGGGACACATCGTGGTACGGCTGGCATGTGCGGGGGAATTGCGGTCGTGGGTGGGTGGTGCAGGTGACCACGCGGCCGGCTGGAGTGGCTTTGGCCGGTGTCCTGTTCGGGTTGGGGTCGGGCATGGTCAGGGGGCCGTACGCTTGCCCGGCAACTCGGGCAGGCTTGCCCCTGCCCGCAATTGGTCCGAGTGGCCCCCTGGCCTTGCCCGACGCGGGCCCCGGCCCGAACAGGTGGGTAAAGCCACTCCAGCCGGCCGCCCCAGCCATCGAGAACCCTACGACGGTGATGCACGTCCGCTCGGCGGGCTGTCGCTGAGGCCCAGGCAGTCGGCTGTCGGGGGGCGATCGCCGGCGGCTCGGCGCGGCCTGACTGCTGGTCGCGTGCGCCTGGTCGTGAGGCTGCGAGGGGCACTGTCGTGGTGTCGGCCTGGTGCTGCCGCTTTGGGCTGGCCGGGTTGCTTCACGGGCTCTGCCGGGTCGCTTGCCTGGTCATGCGCGCTGAGCTGCCGGGGGCTGCC
>NZ_BMRP01000040.1:0-50296 GCF_014648695.1 Streptomyces albospinus | reverse complement strand
GGCCCGCGAAGCGGGCCGCCTTGATCCAGTAAAGAAACTTTGCACAGCTCCACTGCGCTGCGCCCTGGTCAGCTGGCAAGCCTTGCGCCGACACAGCCTTCCACCCCGGATGCCGCAATCCACGCCTCTTGGCGCGTTAGATCAGCATTCACACCCATACGTCCTGGCAGTCGTCGGAATCTATCCACAGGCAGGGGATTGCAAGATGCCAGTGCGGGTCGTCCGGGGCTTACCGGGCCGTTCCGTGACCTGTTCGTGACCTTGGGTGGTCGCTCGTGGTGAGTGGGGTGGTGAGCGGTGAGTGCTGAGCTGGATTGCGTCGGCCAACTGGTGCGCCGGCCAGTTCTTCGGCGCCGATGGCCAGTGAACGCCCGGCGAGCCCTGGCGCCAGAAGAAGGGGACATGATGCGGATCACCAGGAAGAGGTGTCACACCGGCGCGCTTTTCGGGACCTCTATAGGCAGCTCGCGGCACACCGGCGGGCGAAACATAGACCACAAACGCCGGTTACCCAAACCGGCCGTTCTCCGGACTATTAATGCAGCGGCCCGAACCACTGAGAGGAGGCGAGTGATGTGTCCGTGTCGATGTGCATGACCGCCTGGCGGGAGGCGGAGAAAGGTTCTTGCTCTCCAGATGGGACTTCGATGCCGCGCGCCTCTAACGTGCCTGATGCGGCCGGAAGGTGTAGGGAAGCGCCCGCGGTGATGGCTTGCCAGACGGCATGGGCAAGCCCTGATCCGGCGGCGGGCAAGCGCTGGGCAAGCTTTTGGGCAAGCCCTGCGGCGTTGGATGTGGAGCACGAGGAACCGGCACGGAAGCAAGGCGGGGAACGGAAATGACGGAACACGAGATAGCGGTGCTGGAAGAGGAGTTGACGGACCTCTGCGTGTCCATTGCCCGCCTGGACGCGGCGGTCCGGCAACTGGCTGCCGCTATTTCTCCTGCTGCTGAGCCTGCACCATCGCAGCAAGACGCATCACAGTGGCCTCAAGCTGCTTGACGGCGTTCTTGAGGTCCTGGACGTCCTCGGCGAGGGCTTCCGCGGTGAGGCCGGAACTGGGAGAGGGGGCGGGCGACTGCTCCTGGCCCTCCTCGACCGGCGCGCCGATGTTGCGGACGAAGCTGCCCCGACCCTGGACGCTGTAGATCAGACCTTCGCTCTTGAGCAGCCGCAGCGCGTTCTGCACGGTGCCGCTGGCGATCCCGTACTGATCTTGCAGCGCCCTGGCCGACGGCAACTTGTCGCCGGGCTTCAAGCGGCCCGTGGCGATCTCCCGGCGTAGGACTTCGGCGGTCTGGATGTACGGCGGCCGGGAGTCGTCTTCGAGAGGCAGGGTCATGCCCGCAGGATACGGCGATACCGCCGCGGGCGACACACCTACTACGCCTAGGACACCTCTATGAGCCATGTGTATCAACACTCCTCTGTGGTCATGCGTGCGTGCAGGTGTTGCATCTGTATCAACCCTGTGGTTGCGTAGTGATCGCGGCCGGAGCCACCGGCCCACGTAGGAAAGGAAGTTCACCCATGGCGCGCATTCGCGTTGGCCTGCTCGACTCGACCCGTTTCATGGTCGGAACGATGCCGGTGCCGAAGTTCACGGACCCGGAGAAGACCCAGATGGCCACCGACCGTGAAAGCAACCAGCCGCTGTACACGGTGACGGTCTTCCTGATGGAGGACGAGCGGGCGGAGGCCCTGAAGATCACCGTTCCCAAGGACGGGCTCCCCGACGGGCTCATGCCGGGTGCCGCCGTGCGGCCGGTGGACCTGTTCGCCACTCCGTGGGCGCGGATCTTCAACGGCCAGCTCTCGGACGGCATCGCCTACCGCGCGGCCTCGTTCCAGTTGGCCGCGCCGCTCGTCCCGGATGCCGGGGCGATGGCTGCGTGACGGGCTTCATCGACGGCTGGGACCGGGCGTATCCGGTCCCGGCCTCCCTCCCCGATCACCGCTTCAGCGAAGAACTGGTGAACCAGGTGGCGGGCCGTGCTGGTCGACCACGGGTATCCGCCGGTCTCCAACCCCTTCGACTGGGGCGATCTTGACGTGGCCCTCGCGGCCTACCTCTACGGAATGAAGGAAACGGAATGACGCTCCAAGAGCTCTACGAAATTGCCCCGTACGTAGCGGTGGCGGTCCTGCCGGTGTTCGCCGTGCGGGCACTGGTCTGGGGCGTTCGCTACCTCACGGCGGATCCCATGATGCGGGCCAGCCTCCGACAGGCGGTGCGCGTGCGCCGGACCTGGAAGCGCTTGGCACAGATGGCCGGCTTGTCGGTCACGGACAAGATGCCCACTGCGCTGGCGGCCCTGACCACCGACACGGACAAGACGCCGAAGCCGCGGGTCCTGACACCTGCACTGAAGGTGAAGCCGGATAGGTTCGGGGTCGTGGCGCAGGCGAACTGCCTGCCCAAGGTGGGCTTGGAGGAATTCCAGAAAGCCGCGCCGTACCTGGCTGATGCCTGGCGCTGCGCCCGCGTCTCCGTCCTGCCTGATGGTCCGGGGCAGGTGGTGATCCGCGGCGTAAGGGTTGATCCCCTGCTGACGCCCACCGACCACGTTCCGACGGGAGAGGCGCCGGAAGATCTGGCGACCTGGTTTCTGGGAGTGGACGAGTACGCCCAGCCGGTAACGGTGGGCTTGAGCAATGTGCCGGGCGTGACCGTGGCCGGCCTCCCCGGGTATGGAAAGACCTCCCTGATCAACAAGTTCATCTGCGACTGCGCTCCCGCACCGGAGATCCAGTTCGCGGTGGCCGACGGGAAGGTGTCGGGTGCCCACGAGGGTGACTACGCCGACCTGATGGACCGCCTGTTCGCCTTCGTCGGTGACGATCTGGAGGAGGCGAACGCGCTGTTCAAGCGGCTGGTCAAGCTCCGCCGGGGGCGCTCGACCAGCATCCAGGAGGTGCTTGGCGTCAAGAACATGTGGCACGTCGGGCCCTCGGAGAACTGGCCGCTGACGGTGCTGATCATCGACGAGGCGCACACGTACTTCCGGGACTACAAGGGCAACGACCCGGCCACCAAGAAGTTGGCCGCCCTCGCGTCCGAGAACGCCCGGCTCGTCGAGGACCTGGTCAAGAAGGGCCGAAGCGTCGGCATCCTCGTCATCCTCGCCACGCAGAAGAGCACCGGGGATGCCATCCCCACCTTCATCCGCGACGTGTGCCCGGTCGGCCTGAGCTTTGCGCAGAAGACCGCCGAAGCTTCCGTTGCCGCACTGGGCGAGGACATCCGCAACTGGCCGGACGCCAACCCGGTGAACCTGCAAGACCCGGCCTACGTGGGCGTCGCCTCCATGACGGCACAGGATCGTCCCGGCTTCACTCGCATCCGCACCCCGTACGTGGACGACGCGCACGCCGCGAAGATCGCCAACGGCACCGCCCACCTCGCCTACGACCCACAGATCCTCCTCGACCACTACGCCGGGGCCTACCTCGAAACGGGTGTCGACCTGGACAAGGGAGAGGAGGGCCGCCCCGAAGCAGCCTGACCCCAACTGGCCCGGATCTGGACCCACTTGGAAGGAGGTGAATCCTCAATGTCTGAGGCTCGGATCACTCAGCGCACGGTGACCGTGGTCATGGGCATCATCGCCACCCTGGCGTTCGTCTTCTCCTTCGGCAACGTCTGGACGCTGGCCCTGCGCCTGGGCGTCCCCGGCCCCGTCGCGCCCGTGATCGCCCCCATGGTCGACCTGTCCGTCGTCGGGCTCCTGGTGGCCCTGCGCTACCTCTCCCTGCGTGGCGTCCCGCCCGAGCAGATGAAGGCGGCCTCGCGTCTGATGCACGTCTCCGGCCTGCTGACCCTGGCCCTCAACGTCGCAGAGCCCATCGTCGCCGGGCACTACGGTCGTGCTGCCGTGGATGCCGTGGCGCCCCTGCTGCTCCTGGGGTGGGGAGCGGTCGGTCCGCAACTCCTGCACTCCTTCCACGCGGTTGCCTCCAGTGCCACCGCACCGGCCACGACAGCCGACACAGCGCCGGTCCAAGAGCCCGCTCCGCGCCCCACCGGCCAGGAACCTGCCTCGGCACCCGCGTACTCCGTCGCCCCGGAACCGGCCCTGGCCGCTCCTCCCGTCGCCCCGGCCCCCGCCGCGACCGTGCCTGCGCCCGTACCTTCGGTCAAGGTCCCTGAGCCGCTGTTGGCCGAAGCACGCTCCATCGCCGCGTCGCACACCGCCGAACACGGCGAACCCATCACCGCGGCTCAGCTCAAGAGGCGGCTCGGTATCGGCCTCCCCATGGCCACCGCTCTCCACGCCGCCCTGTAGAGCCGCGCTCTCCGCCGACCTCCCGGCACCCCCCTCTCGCCCCCTGGGCCAGCCCTGCCATGCCTGCGGGCAGCAGCTCCGTGCCGGATCGCTGCTGCCCGCAGGCCCCAACCCCCGCGTCAGAAAGGACTCCGGCCCTCATGCACCACCCCCTCGACCTGAGCCACGTGATCAGCCCCGGCCTGCGGGACCTGGTCGAACTGGCCAACACCCACGGCTTCGACCGCGTCACCGAACAGGTCCGCAACCTGCGCGGCTGCACCAGCCCCATCAACCTCCAGGGCTGGAGCACCACCGCCGACCGGACCACCGGGGAAGTGATCCGCTCCTACCGCTCCGAGGACGAACCGTCCGGGCGCCTGCTGACCACCTGCGGCAACCGCCGCGCTTCCCGCTGCCCCGCCTGCTCCCGGCTGTACGCAGCCGACACCTACCACCTGATCAAGGCCGGCCTTTCGGGCGGCAAGAAGGTCGCCGAATCCGTCCGCCACCATCCCCGCGCCTTCGTCACCCTCACCGCCCCCTCCTTCGGCCCCGTCCACAACCGCGAGACCGACAACGGCAACACCCGCCGCTGCCGCTGCGGCACCCGTCACACCGAGAACGACCCGGCGTTGGGCACGCCGCTCAATCCGGCCACCTACGACTACACCGGCGCCGTGCTCTGGAACGCCCACGCCGGAGCCCTGTGGGCCCGCTTCACCACCTACCTGCGCCGCGCCCTGGCCGAACACCTCAAGAAGACACAGAGCACGCTCAACGCCGCGCTGCGCCTCTCCTTCGCCAAGGTCGCCGAGTACCAGAAGCGTGGCCTGGTCCACTTCCACGCCGTGATCCGCTTCGACGGACCCGACGGCCACTCCTCCCGGCCCCCGTCCTGGGCCACCTTCAAGGCCCTCCGTGTCGCCGTGGGCATGGCCGTCGAGCGCACCCGGCTCACCATCGAGTCCGATGCCGTCGGCGAACGCCACATCACCTGGGGCAAGCGCTTCAAGGTCGACCGCATCGCCGCCCTGGCCGACGGCGAACTCACCGATGCCAAGGTCGCCGGGTACATCGCCAAGTACGCGACCAAGAACGCCGAAGGCGCCGGCACGGTGGATCGCACCCTCGTGTGCCGCCCCTGCTCCGGACGCGGCTACGTGCGCGGCCCCGACCGATTCCACGGCCTGTGTGCCGACTGCGAAGGCACCGGGCAGGCCGAACTCCTCGCGTCCCTGCCCGTCCAGCAGCACGTCCGACAGATGATCCGCACCGCCTGGGCCCTCGGCCACCTACCGGAATTCGCAGACCTCAAGCTCTGGAAGTGGGCTCACATGCTCGGCTTCCGCGGCCACTTCTCCAGCAAGTCCCGGGCCTACTCCACCACCCTCGGCGCACTCCGCGAGGTACGCCGTGCCTGGCGCCTGGCCCAAGCCGAAGCGGCCCGCGTCCGCGCCGGCCTCCCCGGCCGCAACGACGCGACCACGCTCGTCACCGACTCCTCCTGGGCGTACCTCGCCTCCGGCTACCGCCCCGGCGAAGAACTACTCGCCGCACAGACCCGCCACGAAATCGAGCACCAACGCCGTTTCCGACACGAAGAAGGTGACCTGTGCCTACTTCCCTCCTGACCGTCGACCAGGTCGCCGGACGACTCCACGTGAGTCGCTGGACGGTCTACAACCTCATCCGCTCCCGCCAGTTGGCATCACTCACGGTCGGCCGCTGCCGCCGCATCACCGAAGCCGCCGTGGACGCCTACATATCCCTCCGCACCGAACAGGAAGCCGCCTGATGGCCGCCAAGCCGAAGAAGAACGCCAACAACGAGGGCACGATCTACCAGCGCAAGGACGGCCGCTGGGAGGGCAGCGCGTACGTGCTCACGAGCGACGGCACGTACAAGCGGCGCAGCGTCTACGGCAGGTCCTGGGACGACGCGCACGAGAAGCTGACCAAGCTCAAGGCCGACTCCCTCAACGGCCTCCCGGTGGCCACCAGCAAGATGACGCTGGGCCAGTACCTGACGTACTGGCTGACGAACGTCGCCAAGGGCAAGGTCCGCAGGACGACCTACGTCAACTACGAGTCGCTGATCCGGAACTACGTCACCCCGGATTTCGGCAGGAAGAAGCTGTCCCGGCTCACCGCCCGCGACATCCGCGCCTTCCTCGCGAAGACGGCGGCCACCTGCCAGTGCTGCGCGCAGGGCAAGGACAAGAACCGCCCGAAGCACAAGCAGCGCTGCTGCGCCCTCGGCAAGTGCTGCAAGAAGCTCCCGTCAGACCGGACCGTGCGCTTCCTGCTGGTGCTCCTGCGCGCCGCTCTCCAGCACGCCGTTAGAGAGGACGAGTTGCCGCGCAACGTGGCCCGGAACGTCGAGCTGGGCATGGGCACCAGGCGCGAGATAGAACCGCTCACGACCGAGGAGGGGCGTCGCCTGCTGGCAGCCGCTCGTGACAACCGGCTGTGGGCCGCGTACGAGCTGGCCGTCCGCATCGGACTGCGGCGCGGTGAGCTGTTGGGGCTGCGCTGGTCGGATGTCGACCTCTACGAAGGCGTCGTCACTGTTCGGCAGGCGCTTCAGCGGGTCGGCGGTGAGCTGCTGATCGTCGCGCCGAAGACTCAGCGCTCGGCCCGTCGCGTGGCGCTGCCGTCCGAGTGCGTGACGGCGCTCCGCGCTCAGCACGCCCAGCAGATCGCTGACAGGAAGGCCGCGGGCGACAGCTGGAAGGGGACGGGACACGGCCTGGTCTTCACCACGAAGAACGGGACGCCCATCGAACCGCGGAACCTGAACCGGTCCTTCGAAGTACTGTGCGGCCACGCCGGAGTGCGCAGAGTGCGCTTCCACGACCTGCGGCACACGTGCGCGTCCCTGCTCCACGAACAGGGCGCCGATGCCCGAATGATCATGGAAGTCCTGGGCCACAGCTCCATCCGCGTGACCATGGACGTCTACACCTTCGTGCGGCTCGACTCCCAGCGCTCTGCGTTCGACCGCGTCGGCGACGCGCTGAGGGGTGACGGCAACCCGCCGGACGGTGACGACAGCGCGGCCGGCGTCCCGGTGGTCGTCTGACCACCCTCGCCCCGCCCCTTCAAGGCGGTTGCCGTCAACCACCGCCGTCAACACATACGCCAGAGGCCCCGTCGATTCCTCGACGGGGCCTCTGACCTGCTGTGCGCTCGGCAGGATTCGAACCTGCAACCTTCTGATCCGTAGTCAGATGCTCTATCCGTTAAGCTACGAGCGCTTGGCTTTCCGGCGGTTTTTCTTGCCGGTCGGCGTTGCGGGAACAACATTACATGACCTGCGCCGTCACGCGAAATCCGATTCCCGCACCCGCCCTGACCTGCGGAAATGCTGTTGGGGACGGTGGGCGAGGGGCAGTGGCCCCGAGGCGAGTCCTCGATGATCTGGACGAAGTTCGGGCGGATGTAGCCCTCTTCGCGGCGGCCGGGACGTTCGCCTTGATGTTGCCGAGGGCGGCCCGGGCGCGATGGGCCGGCCCGGCGGGGAAGGCGTGGGGGATGCGGCGCCTGAAGTCGGGGCGGGGGCTGGCGGGGACGACGGCTTCGCGGATCTTGGCGGGCAGAGCGTCGTAGCGGATACCGATGCCGATACCGATGCCGAGGGCGTCGAACGTCTGGGCGGCTTCCGGGCGTATCGCCTCCGCGCGTATCGCCTCCGCGTAGTCGGCCGGGGTGGTGCCCGAGAGGCCGTAGGGCCGTGCTCGTGGGAGAGGCGGGGAGCGGCGGCAGGCGCAGGGGCGGTGGTCGCGTGCGGCCGGGAGCCGGAAGATCTCTGAGGGGTGGGGGTCGCGCGGCACAGGCCGACCGCGTCCCGGGGGAAGGGTCGTCCCGGGGCGAAGGGCCCGGGCCCGGGAAGGGGATAAAAAGACTCAGGCCCTGATCGTGATCGATCAGGGCCCGGAGCGGAAGAAAGAGCGGAGGCGGAGGGATTTGAACCCTCGATGGGTGGTAAGACCCAAACCGCATTAGCAGTGCGGCGCCATAGACCGGACTAGGCGACGCCTCCACACGCCTCACACGCGCAAGCGCGCTGTGGCGTGTCCAGATGATGGCACAGCTCCAGGGGCTGTCACCAATCGCCCCCTACGGTACTAGGCCCGCGGGCCACCCGGCAAAGACGTTCCTGCGGCGCAACGTCGGGGGCGGCTGCGCGTTAGGAGTGTCGGGGCCGTACGGCGATCCGCGTGTCGTGCGCCCCGGGTGCGTACCGACCGGGTACCGCCCCGCACTCGCCTCCCGGGAGCCCGTGATGCCGTATCGCCGGACGTCGTCCCTCTTCGCCGCGGCCACCGCCGCTGCCACCGCCGCCGTGACTGTCGTCTCCGCGCTCGCCCTGGCGCCCGCCGCCGCGGCTGCCCCGATCCCGCTGCCGCACCACCGCTCCGTGGAGGGCATGACGGGCGCGGGGCACCACATGCGCGCCCGGGACCGCGCCGATCACCTCAGCGTCACCGTCACCGACTCCGGTTCGGACCGCACGGACGGCACCTTCGAGCTCTACTGCCACCCCGCCCGCGGCACCCACTTCGACGCGGCGGGCGCCTGCGCCAGGCTCGACAAGATGACGCGCTGGGGCCGCGACCCGTTCGCCCCCGTACCGCAGGGGGCGCGGTGCACGATGATGTACGGCGGTCCGGCCAAGGCGCATGTCAGCGGGACCTGGGCCGGGCGCCCCGTCAACGCCGACTTCCGGCGCACCAATGGGTGTGAGATCGAACGCTGGGGCCGCTTCGAACCCATGCTCCCGTCGACCGTTTCATGACCCGGTTCGTGCCGTAGTAGCGCGCCAGGTCAGGACGAGGGGCACATGTCGGGCGTGCGGTGAGTCGCGCACCGGCGCGGCATAACCTCGCCGTCATCCGCCTCCGCGTCGCGGGGAAGTGCCCGTAGACTCCATCCCAGCGACCCGCCCGGCGGGTCGGCAAGGTGCGGTAACAGGGAGGAAGCGTCGTCGTGAGCAGCAGGCCATCCCGAGGCGCTGCTCGCCTCGCAGCCATACTCGACGCCCTCCCCGACGCGCTGTTGCTCGTCAACTGCAACGGCACGGTCGTCAACGCCAACACCATCGCGCTGGAGACCTTCGAGGCGCCGGGCACGGCCCTCGTCGGACGCGGTCTGCTCGACCTCCTGCCGTCCTTCGACTCCAAGCGGATCCCGGGCTCCATGCGGCGCCGGGACGAGGAGGTCGAGGGCCGGACGAAGCCGACGCGGATGGTGGCGCGGCGCACGGACGGGACCGAGCTGCTGGTCGAGGTGACCAGCGCCAATCTGGAGGACGGCCGCACCCCGTACGAGTCCGCCTTCGAGGCCGCGTACGCCGACCACCGCAACGGCTACACCGGCGACGAGCTGCTGATGCTCGTCGTGCGGGACCTGACCGGGACGCTGGACACCGAGACCGAGCTGGCCCGCCAGCAGCGGCAGACCGAGATGATCCTGCGGGCCGCGGCGGAGGGTGTCGTCGGCGTCGACTCCGAGGGCAAGGTCGTCCTCGTCAACCCGTCCGCCGCGCAGATCCTGGGCTACCGGGCGAGCGAGCTGGGCGGCAAGTCGCTGCATCCGCTGATCCACCACTCGCGGTCGGACGGCTCGGTGCTCCCGTGGGAGGACACACCGCTCGCCGACACCCTCAAGTCCGGGCGCAAGCACCGGGTGCGCGGGCAGGCGCTGTGGGCGAAGGACGGCCGTTCGGTCTCCGTCGACCTGACGACGGCGCCGGTGCGGGACGGCGATCAGCTCGTGGGCGCGGTGATGACGTTCACGGACCGGCGGCCGTACGACGCGCTGGCGGCGCGGCACGCACAGCTGCTGGCGGTGCTGGGGCAGTCGCTGCGCGGGCCGCTGGAGGAGCTGAGCGGAGAGCTGGGCACCCTCGCCTCCGACCCGGCGGGCCAGCTGTGGCCCGAGGCGAACCAGATCCTGCACCATCTCGCGGCCGGGCACGCCCGGATGACGACGCTGGTGGACAACGTCCTCAGCTACCAGCGGCTGGACTCCGGCACGGAGAAGCTCAACCGCTCGAAGGTCTCGCTGGACGCGGTGGTCGCGGCCGGTGTGGAGGGCGCGATCGAGCTGATCGGGCCCGGGCGGGCGCAGTTCGCGGTGCATGCGCCGCCGATAGCGGCGCTGGTGGACCCGGAGCGGCTGGCGCAGGCGCTGTCGCATCTGATCGCGGATGTCGCGGGGGTGGACTCCACGGGGCGGATGCCGGTCGGTGAGGCCGCTGTCGGGGCGGGTGGCCGTCCCGGGCAGGTCGCCGGTGACTCGACGATCGTGGTGGCGGCGGCCAAGCGCGGCGAGGTCGTACGGATCGAGGTGCGCGGGCCGTTCGGCGGCGGCGATCCGGTCCATGAGCCGCTGGTGCGCGGGATCGTACGGCTGCACGGCGGGCTGATGCAGACGCACGAGGTGCCGGGCGGCGCCGGTGCGGGCGGCAGCGCGTATGTGCTGGAGCTGCCGGTGCTCGTGGACGACGCGGCGTCGGACGAGCCGGCGGCGGGCGGCGAGGACGGCAAGGACAGCAAGGACAGCAAGGACAGCAAGAACGGCAAGAACGGCAAGAACGGCGAGGACGCTGCGGGGGGCAAGGCCGGTGGCGGGGACACCGGCGCCCCGGTGACCGCCGCGGGCGTGCCCGGGACGGACGGCCGCGGGCAGGGCGGCGGCACCGGCGGGGCCGGGGAGCCGCTCGCGGGCGCTCAGGACGCCACGGGCGCCGGGCAGCCGACCGGGCGCCGGCGGGCCCGGCATTCGGGCGCGGAGCAGGCGCCGGGCAGCGGTACGGGCGCCGGGGCCGTGCAGGGTCCCGCGGGAGACGGTACGCAGGGCGCGGGGCTGCCGTCGGGCATGGCGGGGGCCGAGGCGGTGCCGCCGAGCGGCCGGCGCCGGGCGCGGCCGGCGCGGGAGGGCCGGGCCGCGCTGCCCGCGCTGCCGTCCGGGGCACCGGCGACTTCCGGGCGTCCGGGGCAGGGGCCGGGTGCCGGTCCGGCCCCCGCGCTGGAGCCCGCCGGGGCGCCGGGGCACGGGCTGACGCCGGCGGTGGCGCCGGCTCTCGGGCCGGTACAGCCGCAGGGGCCGGCCCAGGGGCAGCTTCCGGGACAGCCGCAGGGTTCGGGGTCGGCGGGCCGGCGGGCGCGCCGGGCGCTGGCCGAGGCGCCCGGCCGGGCCGACGCCACGGCCGCGGGCCCGAACGCGCCGCAGCAGCCCGGTGGTTCCGCGGCGCAGCCGCCCGCCGGGCCGCGTACGCCGTTCGCGCTGCCGCCCGCCGCGGCGGACCAGAATCCACAGGACCGGGCCGGGCAGCCGGTGCCGGCGCTGCCCGCGGTCGCCGGGCAGCCGCCCGCGCAGTCCGCCGGCCCGCAGGACGGTGCCGGTACGGGGCGCCGCCGGGCGCGCCGTCCGGTGGCCGGCGGACCCGAGCCGGTGCCCGGCGCGCAGCCCGGCAGCGAGCCGGAGCCCGCCGTCAACTCCCCTGAAACACAAGGCGATTGGGATACCGCGCCGGCCGAGCCGACCGGCCGCCGCCGGGCCCGGCGGGCCGCGGCCGAGGAGCGTGCGGCGGCGGCGATGGCCGACGCCGCGGCGTCCGGCACGTTCGTGGCGGGCCCCGAGGGTCTTGTCGCGCAGCCGGCCGAGGCGACCGGTACGGCCACCGGCGCGGCGCCCGGCATCGCCCCCTCTCCCGAGGGCGGCCCCGGCGCGCCCGCCCCCACGGGCCGCAGGCGCGGTCGCCCCAGCCCCGCCGAGGAGGGTGCGGGCCGGCCCGCACCGGGCGCCGCCCCCGTGCCCCCGCAGGGTCCGCCGACCGTTCACCCGCACCGGCAGCCGCTGCCGCCGGCCGAGGCGGACGCCTCTCAGGGCCGGGCCTTCAGCGTGCGCACGCTCGGCCAGGGCGTGCCGTTCGCCCAGCAGCTCGCCGATCCGCAGCGTCCGGCACCGCAGCCCGGCGCCGCACCGACGGGCAGCACGCCGCCCGGCGGCACCTCCGCCGGTTCCGGCCGGCGCCGCAAGCTCGCCGCGCCCCCGCGGGACGGCGAGCGCGGTACGCCCGCCGAGGGCACCCCGAGTGAGGCGCGTCCGCACGCCGGCGCCCAGCCGCCCCAGCCGCCCGCCGGGCAGCAGCCGCCCGCCAAGCCGCAGTCCAAGCCCCAGTCGGGGCCGCAGCCGCATCTCATGGGCGTCGGCGAGGGCCGCGCGTTCGCCATCTCCGCGCCCGACGAGGGCAGCGAGGGGCCCGAGCCGCTGGACGGCCCGAACGGCGCCATAGAGGTGATGGAGCATCAGCAGCCGCCGATGGACGACGAGTTGCCGCCGGAGCCGCTGGACAACCCGCGCCGGCTGCTGGTCTGGCCGGCGCCGGACGTCTCCACCCAGCAGGCGCTCAGCGACCGCGGCTACCGCCCGGTGATCGTCAACTCCCGCGAGGAGGTGGACGCGCAGATCGCCGCGTACCCGGCGGCGCTCTTCGTCGACCCGCTGACCGGGCCGATCACCCGCACGGCGCTCCAGTCGCTGCGCCAGGCCGCGGGCGCGGCCGAGGTGCCCGTCCTGGTCACCGCCGGTCTGGGGCAGGCCACCCGGGAGGCCGCCTACGGTGCCGATCCGGCCGTGCTCCTCAAGGCGCTCGCCCCGCGCGACGGCGAGGACGTTGCGCCGCGGGTGCTGCTGATCGAGCAGAACGACGCCATCGCGGGCGCCCTGACGGCGTCGCTGGAGCGGCGCGGGATGCAGGTCGCGCGGGCCGGCGCGGACACCGACGCGGTCGCGCTCGCGACGCAGATGCGGCCGAATCTCGTCGTCATGGACCTGATGCAGGTGCGCCGCCGCCGGGCCGGCATCGTCGACTGGCTGCGCGCCAACGGGCTGCTCGACCGCACCCCGCTGGTCGTCTACACCTCCGCCGACATGGACCCGGCCCAGCTGCCGCGGCTCGCCGCCGGGGAGACGGTGCTGTTCCTGGCGGAGCGCTCCACCAGCGCCGAGGTGCAGGCCCGGATCGTCGACCTGCTGGCCAAGATCGGCACGAACTGACCGCCGGTGCGGGCCGGGACGTCCCGGCCCGCACCGCCCTCAGGGGCCGGCTCACCCCAGATGGGTCACGTCCAGCTCGCCGTCCGCGTACTGCCGCCGCAGCACCTTCTTGTCGAACTTCCCCACGCTCGTCTTCGGCACCGACGGGATGATCGCCCACCGCTCGGGCAGCTGCCAGCGCGCGATCCGCTCGCCGAGGAACGCCCGCAGCTCCTCGTACGTGATCGGCTTACCGTCCGTCAGGACCACGGTCGCCAGCGGCCGTTCGCCCCACTTCTCGTCCGGTACGGCCACCACGGCGGCCTCCGCGACACCCGGGTGCGCCATCAGATGGTTCTCCAGCTCGACCGACGAGATCCACTCGCCGCCCGACTTGATGACGTCCTTGGCCCGGTCGGTCAGCGTCAGATAGCCGTCCGCGGTGATCGTCCCGACGTCGCCGGTGCGCAGCCAGCCGTCCGGGCTGAACTTGTCCTCGGGGCGCAGCGGTTCGCCCTGTGCGCCGCCGTAGTACGCACCCGCGATCCACGGTCCGCGCACCTCCAGCTCGCCGGCCGCGACGCCGTCCCGGGGCAGCTCCTCGCCCCCCGGGCCGATCAGCCGGGCCTCGACCGAGGCCGGGAAGCGGCCCTGGGTGGCGCGGTAGGCCCACTCCTCCTCGCCGCTCACCCCGGCCGGCGGGTGCGAGACGCTGCCCAGCGGCGAGGTCTCGGTCATGCCCCAGGCGTGCACGACCCGGATCCCGTGCCGCTCCTCGAATCCGCGCATCAGGGCCGGCGGGCACGCCGATCCGCCGATGACGACGGTGTGCAGACAGGCCACGTCCCGCTTGTGGGCGTCGAGTTCGGCCAGCAGGCCCTGCCAGATGGTCGGTACGGCGGCGCCGATGGTGGGCCGGACCCGCTCGATCATCTCGGCGAGCGGCGCGGGCTGGAGAAAGCGGTCCGGCATCAGCAGCGAGGCACCGGCCATGAACGCGGCGTGCGGCAGCCCCCAGGCGTTCACATGGAACATCGGCACCACGGGCAGCGTGATGTCCCGCGAGCTGAGGGCGAACGCCTCCGCGCTGTTCACCTGCATCGAGTGCAGATACAGCGAACGGTGGCTGTACAGCACGCCCTTGGGGTCGCCGGTCGTCCCGGACGTGTAGCAGAGCGCCGCAGCCTCCCGCTCGTCGATCTCCGGCCAGTCGTAGTGCTCCGGCCGCCCGGCGATCAGCTCCTCGTAGACGTGCACCCGTACCCGGGGGTCCGCGAGGAGTGCCGGGTCGCCGCCCCCGCCGACGACGACCACGTGCTCCACCGCGGGCAGTTCCGGCAGCAGCGGCGCGAGCAACGGGATCAGCGTCCCGTTGACCAGCACGACCCGGTCCTCGGCGTGGTTGACGATCCACGTCAGCTGCTCGGCCGGCAGCCGCAGGTTGAGCGTGTGCAGCACCGCGCCCATGGCGGGAATCCCGAGGTACGCCTCCATGTGCTCGGCGTTGTTCCACATGAGCGTGGCGACCCGCTCCTCGCCGGCCACGCCGAGCTCGTCGCGCAGCGCGTGCGCCAGCTGGGCGGCCCGGCGGCCGATCTCGGCGAAGGTGCGGCGGTGCGGCTCGGCCTCGCCGGTCCAGGTGATCACCTGTGCCGTGCCGTGGACCGTCGATCCGTGGGCCAGGATTCGCGAGACCGTGAGCGGTACGTCCTGCATCGTGCTGAGCACCGGGTTGCCTCCGCTTGTTACGGGCGGGTAGTGGTGCTGCGATTGTCGAGGCATACCGCCGGGTATGTCACGCCTGTGTGGCGTGTTCTTTACCCCACGAGCCCGGAAACGGCCGGGATCGTGTCGCTCGAAAGGATGACCCCGACGGGCGGCGGTGAGCTGCGGCCCCGCCGATGCGGCGGCGGACCGTCCGGGACCGGCGCTACGCCTCCGGGTCCGCCGCCGGGTCCGTCTTCGGGGTCACCGCCTGGAGGACCAGCACCGAGAGGTCGTCCTCCACAGGTCCGGTGCCGAAGTCGTGGGCGGCCCGGCGCACGTGTTCCGCGAGGGCCTTGGCGCCCAGGCCGAGTCCCTCGCGCAGCACCTCGATCAGCCCGTCGTTGTCGTCCAACTGCCAGTTGCCGCACCGGCGTTCGGTGACCCCGTCGGTGACGCAGAGCAGCGTCTCGCCGGGGGCGAGGGCGAAGGTGCTGGCGTGGTACTCGGTGCCCTCGTCGATGCCCAGGAGCATCTGCGGATCGGAGGCGGGCTCGACGGTGCCGTCGGTGAACATGTGGAGCGGTGGCGGATGGCCGGCGCTGGCCACCGTGCAGCGGGCCCCGGGGACGCCGGAGTCGACGGCGAGTTCGCCGTACAGCAGGCTCAGGAAGCGGGAGCTGGCCTGTTCGCCGCCGATTTCCACCGCCTCGGCACTCTCCTCGGCCATGGCCAGATTCAGCCGCCCGAGGACGGATTCCACGCCATGGCCCTCACGGGCCAGCAGGCGCACCAGATGGCGGGCCAGCCCGGTCACCGACATCGCCTCGGGGTCCTTGCCCTGCACGTCCCCCAGGAGGAAGCACCAGCGGCATTCGCCCATCGGGAAGATGTCGTAGAAGTCGCCGCCGACGGTCTGCCCCTCGCCGTGCGGCTCGTAGACGATCGCGGTGTCCACGCCGACGATGCTGGCCAGCGACGCGGGCAGCTGGCGGCGCTGGAGGGCCAGGCTGATGGTGGTCTGGCGGGTGTACTGGCGGGCGGTGTAGACGGCCTGGGCGACCCGGCGCGCGACGTCCTCCACCATCCGTACGACGGTGTCGGTCATCTTCAGCTGGCCCGCCCGGCCGAGCAGCAGCACGCCCTGCTCGGTGTCCCGGGCGACCAGCGGGAAGGCCAGTGCCGACCCGCCACTGGGGGCCGCACCGGCACATTCCGGCCAGGGCCAGGGGGTGCCGGCGGTGCGGACGATGTCGGTGGGCGGGTCGCGTTCCAGGTCGGCGCGGAGCGGGGCGATCCGCCGCTCGTCCACGTGCCAGACGCGGGAGAGCTGCATCCCGCCGCCCTCGACGCTCAGCCAGATCGCGCACCAGTCGGCGAGCCGCGGCACCAGCAGCTGGGCCGCGAGCGCGGTGACCATGTCCTGGTCGAGCTGGCCGGCGAGCAGTTCGCTGGTCTCGGCGAGGAAGGACGGGCCGCCGCGGTCGGCCCATTCGGAGGCGTGGCCGTGCCGCGGGCGCCCATGGCCGCGGGGCGCGCTCACGGGGGTCTCGGCGGCGTGCGGGCGGGGCCCCGAGGTGACGTGCTCGATCCCGCGCACCCCCTCGGTGGCCTCCAGCCGGAACCACACCGTCTTGGTCGCCTTGCGGTAGGTCACGCCCCAGGACTCGGCGAGCGCGCTGACGAGCTGGAGGCCGTAGCCGGGCTCCCCGCCGCGGGCGTCGACCCCGCCGCGTACGACGCGGGAGGGGTGCCGGTCGGAGACTTCGAGGACGACGGCGACGGTGGCGGGGCAGCGCGGAGCGGTCCCGCCGCGCTGCCCCGCCGCGCCGCCCGCGGCGGGCTTGCTCCCGTACTCCAGCCGGCAGGTGACGTCGATCTCGGTCCCGGCGTACATGACGGCGTTGGTGACCAGTTCGCTCACCAGGAGCACGGCCTGGTCGATGAGTTCCTGGCTGATGGCCGCGGCGCCCGGTGCGGCGTCCGGTGCCGCCGCCCGTTCCGTCAGCAGCGTACGGACGAACCGGCGCGCCCCGGCGGCTGCCAGCTGGTTCGCCGGCAGCCCTTTGCGGGACACCGTTTCGGTGTCCTGGGGAACCGTCGTGCGTGGGGACAGCGGTGCCACTGCGCCCCCTGGCGTGCTGGGGGAAGGTCCAATTACGAGGCGCTTTATACTATGACATATCCGCCCAATTGGATCAGTTCCGGATCAGCTCGAAGGCTCCTTACAGGCTCCGTATCAGATCGATCTCGACCATGGGGGGATGGTGTGCCATGGCGCTCGACCCGACCCGCCCCAGGTCGGCTCCTCCCCCTGCTCCCCGCCCGGACGGCGAGTGGGTGCGGACGAGCGAGCTGCGCCCCCTGCTCGCTGCCATGAACGCCCTGCGGGACGGCGATTTCACCGCGCAGGTGGAGCGCCCCCAGGACGGCGCCCCGACCGACGGCGTCCTCGCCGACATGACCGGCGTCTTCTCCCAGATCGTCGCGCGCAACGCCCATCTCGCCGCCGAGCTCCAGCGCGTACGCCACGAGGTCATCCGGCAGGGCAGGCTGGACGAGCGGATCAGCGCGAGCCCCGGCCAGGGCGGCTGGACGACCAATGTCGAGGCGGCCAACACCGTGCTGGAAGCGCTGGTGGTCCCGGTCGCCAAGGCCACCCGGGTGCTGGACGCGGTCGCGGACGGCGATCTGACCCGGCACGTCGACCTGCACGACGGCAACCGCCAGCTCCGCGGCGATCTGCGCCGCCTGGGCAGCGGCGTGAACCGCATGGTCGACCAGCTCTCGCTGTTCACCGGCGAGGTCACCCGGGTCGCCCGCGAGGTCGGCACCGAGGGCCGGCTGGGCGGCCGGGCGAAGGTCCAGGGGCTGTCCGGCGACTGGCTGCACGTGACCGAGGCGGTCAACGCCATGGCGTCGCGGCTGACGGCGCAGGTGCGGGACATCGCGGTGGTGACGACGGCGGTGGCCCGCGGCGATCTGACCCAGCAGGTGACGGTCGAGGCCACCGGTGAGCTGCTGGAGCTGAAGCTCACCGTGAACACCATGGTCGACCAGCTGCGGGCCTTCGCCGACGAGGTGACGCGGGTGGCCCGCGAGGTCGGCACCGAAGGGCAGCTCGGCGGCCGGGCGCAGGTCCGCGGCGTGTCCGGGGTCTGGAAGGACCTCACCGACAACGTCAACCTCATGGCGTCCAACCTGACCTGGCAGGTCCGCAACATCGCCCAGGTGACCACCGCGGTCGCCAACGGCGACCTCAGCCAGAAGATCACCGTCGACGCGCAGGGCGAGATCCTGGAGCTCAAGTCGACGATCAACACCATGGTCGACCAGCTCTCCGCCTTCGCCGACGAGGTCACCCGGGTCGCCCGCGAGGTCGGCACCGAAGGCCGGCTGGGCGGCCGGGCGCAGGTCCGCGGCGTGTCCGGGGTCTGGAAGGACCTCACCGAGAGCGTCAACTTCATGGCGGACAACCTGACCTCCCAGGTCCGCAACATCGCCCAGGTCGCCACCGCCGTCGCGGAGGGCGACCTCGGCAAGACGATCACCGTGGAGGCCAAGGGCGAGATCCTGGAGCTCAAGTCGACGATCAACACCATGGTCGACCAGCTCTCCGCCTTCGCCGACGAGGTCACCCGGGTCGCCCGCGAGGTCGGCACCGAGGGCAACCTGGGCGGCCAGGCGCAGGTCCGCGGCGTGTCCGGGGTCTGGAAAGAGCTCACCGACAACGTCAACTCCATGGCGCTGAACCTGACCTCGCAGGTCCGCAACATCGCCCAGGTGACCACCGCGGTCGCCAACGGCGACCTGTCCAAGAAGATCGACGTCGACGCCCGCGGCGAGATCCTGGAGCTCAAGGACACCGTGAACACCATGGTCAAGCAGCTGCGGGCGTTCGCGGACGAGGTCACCAGGGTGGCCCGCGAGGTCGGTACGGAGGGCCGGCTGGGCGGTCGCGCACAGGTCCACGGTGTGTCCGGCGTCTGGAAGAACCTCACCGACAACGTCAACTCCATGGCGGACAACCTGACTTCGCAGGTCCGCAACATCGCCCAGGTGGCCACCGCCGTCGCCCGCGGGGACCTGTCCAAGAAGATCGACGTCGACGCCCGCGGCGAGATCCTGGAGCTGAAGACGACCATCAACACGATGGTCGACACCCTCTCCTCGTTCGCCTCCGAGGTGACCCGGGTGGCGCGCGAGGTGGGCAGCGAGGGCCAGCTGGGCGGCCAGGCCCGGGTCGAGGGCGTCTACGGGACCTGGAAGCAGCTGACCACCAGCGTCAACGAGCTGGCGCTGAACCTGACGACGCAGGTGCGGGCGATCGCCGAGGTGGCCAGCGCGGTCACCCAGGGCGATATGTCCGGGTCGATCACGGTGGACGCCCAGGGCGAGGTCGCCGCCCTGAAGAACAACGTCAACCTGATGGTCGCCAACCTGCGCGAGACCACCCGCGCCAAGGACTGGCTGGAGTCCAACCTCACCCGTATCGCGGGTCTGATGCAGGGCCACCGCGATCTGGTCGAGGTCGCGGACCTGATCCTGCGCGAGCTGACGCCGCTGGTGAACGCCCAGTTCGGCGCGTTCTTCCTGGCCGAGGCGGGGGCCGAGCCGGGCGAGGGGCTGGAGCTGATCGCCGGGTACGGGACCGGCCGGCCCGAAGGCCGCCGCGCGCTGCCGCGGCTGCGGATGGGCACCCCCGGCTGGGGCCTGATCACCCAGGCGGCGATGGAGAAGAAGCGCATCCTCGTCGAGGCCGTGCCCACGGACTACATCACCATCAGCTCCGGGCTCGGCGCATCGGCCCCGGCCAGCGTCGTCATCCTCCCGGTCCTCTTCGAGGACCAGGTGCTCGGCGTGATCGAGCTGGCCTCCTTCAGCCGCTTCAGCGAGGTGCACCTCGCCTTCATCGACCAGTTCGTGAACACCATCGGCGTCTCCATCAACACCATCATCGCCAACTCCCGTACCGAATCCCTGCTGTCGGAATCCCAGCGGCTGACCGCCGAGCTGCGCCAGCGCTCCGACGAACTCCAGCTCACCAACGCCGAGTTGGAGGAGAAGGCCGCACTGCTGGCGACCTCCTCCCAGTACAAGTCGGAATTCCTGGCGAACATGTCGCACGAGCTGCGCACCCCGCTCAATTCCCTGCTGGTCCTCTCCCGCCTCCTCGCCGACAACCCGGAAGGCCATCTCACCCCGCAGGAAGTGGAATTCGCCGTCACCATCCACCGCGCCGGCTCCGACCTCCTCCAGCTCATCAACGACATCCTCGACCTCTCCAAGATCGAGGCGGGCCGGATGGACGTCCACCCCAAGGCCCTGCCGCTGAAGAAGCTGCTCGACTACGTCCGGGCCACCTTCCGCCCGCTCACCGTCGACCGCGGCCTGAACTTCGAGGTCAAGGTCGGTGAGGACGTCCCCGAGGAACTCTTCTCCGACGAGCAGCGCCTCCAGCAGATCCTGCGCAACCTGCTCTCCAACGCGGTGAAGTTCACCTCCACCGGAGGCGTCGAACTGATCGTGGAACGCGTACCGGGCGACGATTTCGAAGAGGAGTCGCTGCGCACCGCCGACGCCGTGATCGCCATGTCCGTCAAGGACACCGGAATCGGAATTCCTCCGGAGAAACTCGACGGGATCTTCGAGGCGTTCCAGCAGTCCGACGGCACCACCAACCGCAAATACGGCGGCACCGGCCTCGGCCTCTCCATCAGCCGGGACATGGCCGCGCTGCTGGGCGGCCGGATCAAGGCGGAAAGCGAAGTGGACGTCGGATCGACCTTCACGCTCTATGTGCCCGCGCACTACACCGGGCCGTTCCCGGCGCCCGGTCCGACGGCCGCGGCCCGGCCGGTGGAGAGCGGGGCGCAGCCGGGCGCGGGCACCCTCCCGGGCGGCGCGGTGAGCGCGGCGGGCGCGGGCGGCGAGACGGCCGCGGCGGGCGCCGGAACCGAAGCCCTGGGCCGCCCGGTGCTGGCCGAGCAGCTCTCCGGCCCGCCCCCCGCCCTCACCCGGCGGCACGGCGACGTCTTCCCCAACCAGGAGAGCCCCGCTCCCCGTACGACGGTCCGGCCCGCCGACGGCGGTGACGTCACCTGGCCCGAGACCACCCGGCTCAAGGACTGGTTGAGCGGACGCGCCGGACGCGTCCTGGCCGACCGCCGCATTCTGATCGTCGACGACGACATCCGTAACGTCTTCGCGCTGACGCACGTACTGGGCCGGGTCGGCATCAGCGTGAAATACGCGGAGAACGGCCGCGAGGGCCTGGAAGTCCTCGACCGGGCACCCGATGTGACGCTGGTCCTGATGGACATCATGATGCCGGAAATGGACGGCTACGAAATGATCCGGGCCATCCGCCGGACCCCCCGGTTCGCCGACCTTCCCATTGTCGCGCTCACCGCCAAGGCCATGCCGGGCGACCGCGAAAAGGCCATCGAGAGCGGGGCCAACGACTACATCCCGAAACCGGTGGATGTGGACCGGCTGCTGTCGGTGATCTGCGGACTGCTGGATCCGGCGAACGGCCCCTTCGCGGCCCCCCGGCCGGATTCCGGTCTGTCCGATGCGGCGATGGCCGAAGCGGCAAAGGCGGACCCTGCGACTCCCGCGTCGGACGCCCCCGCGGCCGACGGCAGCGCGCACCTCCCGGAAACCAACGAGCAACCCCCGGATTCTCCCTCCTCCGACACCGTCGCCGGCACCGACGACGAGGGAACGGCAGGGCAGCAGTCATGACACCACCACAGGAGACATCGAGCATTCTCATCGTCGACGACATGGAGGAGAACCTCGTCGCCCTCGAAGCCGTACTGGGCTCCCTCACCCAGAAAGTCGTCCGCGCCCGCTCCGGTGAGGAAGCCCTCAAGGCCATGCTCCGCGAGGAATTCGCGGTCGTCCTCATCGACGTTCTGATGCCGGGCATGAACGGATTCGAGACGGCAGCCAACATCAAGGGCCTGGACCAGACGAAGGACGTCCCCATCATCCTGCTCACCGGCGCTTCCGTGGACCCGAATTACGCCTACCGCGGCTATACGGTCGGCGCCGCCGATTTCCTCATCAAGCCCTTCGACCCCTGGCTTCTGCGCACCAAGGTCAACGTCTTCCTCGACCTGCACCGCAAGAACAGCCAACTCGCCGCCCAGGCGGAGCAGTTGAAGCGCCTGCTGACGACGTCCGGGGAGCGCGCCGGAGAGCCGGCCGACTCCGCGTTGCCGCCCGCGGCGTCCCTCGCAACGGCGCCGGAGCCCGCGCCCGGGGCACCGGGCGCCGCCCCCCTGCCCCCTCCTCCGGCCGTTTCGGCCGCTGCCGGCGCTGCCACCGCTCCGGCCGCTCCCACCGACCAGGACGAAACCGCCCGCCTCGCCGAGATCGCCAGCCAGCTCGCCCAGGTCGAACTCCTGCTGCGCGACGCGAAGGACACCGAGCAGGCCGGACTGGCCGACCGCATCACGGCCCTGGAGCACGCGGTGGGCCGGCTGCTGGTGGACCGCAGCTCGTAGCGGCGTACGGCGGCGCGGCGGCGCGACGGTCGCCGGAACCGGCCCGGTGGAGCGGGGACGGAACGATTCGGCGGGTCAGGCCCCGATCATGGCCAGCTCCGGGTCCTCCCGGAGCTTGGCCAGCGCGCGGGAGACGGCGCTCTTGACCGTACCGACCGAGACCTCCATGACCTCGGCGGTCTGGGCCTCGCTGAGGTCCTCGTAATACCTCAGGACGACCATCGCCCGCTGCCGGGCGGGCAGCCGCATCACCGCCCGCCACATGGCATCCCGCAGCCCCTGGAGCTCGGCCGGGTCGGGCACCGGCGTCGGGTCCGGCTCCGGGAGCTCGTCGCAGGCGAACTCCTCCACCTTGCGCTTGCGCCACTGGGAGGTGCGGGTGTTGATCAGCGCGCGGCGGACATAGCCGTCCAGCGCGCGGTGGTCCTCGATGCGCTCCCAGGCCACGAAGGTCTTGGTGAGCGCGGTCTGGAGCAGGTCCTCCGCGTCGTTCGGGTTCGGGGACAGGGACCGCGCGGCGCGCAGCAGAACCGGTCCCCGGGCCCGTACGTAGGAGGAGAACGACGGGAACCCAGCGGGGGTCGAAGCGCTGGTGCACACAGACGTGGTCATGGGCTCAACGCTAGAAGCGAGGGCGGTCCCGATGGATCGGCCCCAGGTGCCGAAGCGGCGTCCCCCTCAAGTTGTACGGGTAGGGCCCGCCCCACCTCCTCAGGGGGGAGCGGGGCCGTCGTTCCCCTAGGGACCGCACGGCGGCCGGGGCCTTCCGGCCGGGCGGCGCCCACGAGGTCCCGGAGACCGCCCACGCCCTACCCCCGTCCCAGGACCAGACCCGAGGTCGGGACGCCCGTACCGGCCGTGACCAGGGCGTGGGCGGGGGCGCCGGCCTGGTTCACGCTGGTGCCGCGGAGTTGCCGCACCGCCTCGGCGATGCCGTTCATCCCGTGCAGATACGCCTCGCCGAGCTGACCGCCGTGCGTGTTGAGCGGGAGGCTGTCCGCGGCCACGAAGCGGGCAGCCTCCCCCGGGCCGCAGAAGCCGAACTCCTCCAGCTGCATCAGCACGAACGGGGTGAAGTGGTCGTAGAGGATGGCGACGTCGATGTCCGCGGGGGTGAGCCCGGAGGTGCGCCAGAGCTGGCGCGCGACGACGTTCATCTCGGGGAGGCCGGTGAGGTCGTCGCGGTAGAAGCTGGTCATCTGCTCCTGGGCGCGGCCGGCCCCCTGCGCCGCCGCCGTGATCAGCGCGGGCGGGTGCGGGAGGTCGCGGGCGCGTTCGGCGGACGTCACCACGATCGCCTGCGCGCCGTCCGTCTCCTGGCAGCAGTCCAGGAGGCGCAGCGGCTCGACGATCCAACGGGAGGCGGCGTGGTCGGCGAGGGTGATGGGCTTCCCGTAGAAGTACGCGGCCGGATTGCGGGCGGCATGGCGGCGGTCGGTGACCGCGACCGGGCCGAAGGCGTCCGGGGTCAGACCGTAGGCGTGCAGATAGCGCTGGGCGGCCATCGCCACCCAGGAGGCGGGGGTGAGCAGTCCGAAGGGGAGGTTCCAGCCGAGCGCGGCGCCCTCGGCGGACGGTTCGCGCTGCTGGACACCGGAGCCGAAGCGGCGGCCGGAACGCTCGTTGAAAGCGCGGTAGCAGACCACGGCCTCGGCGAGGCCGGCGGCGACCGCCAGGGCCGCCTGGAGGACGGTGGCGCAGGCCGCACCGCCTCCATAGTGGACCCGGGAGAAGAACGACAGCTCGCCGATGCCGGCCGCCTGGGCGACGGTGATCTCCGGGTTGGTGTCCATGGTGAACGTGACCAGGCCGTCGACGTCGGCGGGGGCCAGCCCGGCGTCGTCCAGGGCGGCGTGCACCGCCTCGACGGCGAGCTTGAGTTCGCTGCGGCCGGAGTCCTTGGAGAACTCGGTCGCGCCGATGCCGGCGATGGCGGCCCGGCCGCCGAGCGCGTCGGGGCGGTGGAGCGTCATCGCGTGCCCGCCCGGTCCTCGGAGGCGGGGGCCTGTACGGGAACGGTGACGACGACGGTGCCGGTGACGTGGTGGCCGAGGCCGTTGGCGCCGGTGACCCGTACGTGGGCGGTATCGCCGTCGACGGCGGTGACCGTACCGCGCAACACCATGGTGTCTCCTGGGTAGTTGGGCGCGCCGAGCCGGATGGCGACCTTGCGCAGGACGGACCGCGGGCCGAAGTGGTCGGTGATGTAGCGGCCGACCAGCCCGTTGGTGGTGAGGATGTTCATGAAGATGTCCGGGGAGCCCTTCTCCCTGGCCGCCTCGGCGTCGTGGTGCACGTCCTGGTAGTCCCGCGAGGCGATGGCCCCGGAGACGATCAGGGTGCGGGTGACGGGGAGTGTCAGGGGTGGCAGCTCGTCGCCCGGGGCGGCGAGGGGAGCGGCGGGGTCGGCCAGGTCGGTGCGCGCGGGGCCGGCAGGGCTCACAGCGCGTGCGCCCGTACCGCCGCTCGTGCCCGTGTCATCGCTCTCAGGGAGGGTCACGCCCGGTCCTCCTTCGTCAGCAAATCGCCCAGTTCTTCCAGGAGTTCGGCACCCGAGCCGAGGTACGCGGCCAGCTGCCGCCCCCAGAGGAAGTGCCGGTGTACGGGGTGCTCGACATCGGCGCCGATGCCGCCGTGCAGATGCTGACCGCTGTGCACGACGCGGGTACCCGCCTCGGAAGCCCACCAGGCGGCGGTCAGCGCATGCGTCCCGGCGTCCAGCCCCGCGTCCCGCCGCCAGGCCGCCTCATAGGCGGTGAGCCGGATCGCCTCGGTGTCCATGTAGGCGTCGGCGGCCCGCAGCAGCACCGCCTGGTTGGTGGAGAGCGGGCGGCCGAACTGCTCACGGGTGGTGGTGTGCGCCACCGCGCGGGCCAGCGATCCCGCGCACACCCCCGCCTGGAGGCCCGCGAAGGCCGTCCGGGCGGCGGCGAGCACGCCCTCGTAGGCACGGCCGCCGCCCTCGTCACCGAGGAGTTCGGCCGGGGCGTCCGCCAGGGTCAGCCGCCCCGCCGACCAGGGCGCGGTCGTCGCCACCGGCGCGATGACGACGCCGGGGCCGGCGGCCGGTACCAGCCACAGCCGGCGTTCCGCGTCCGGGACCAGCAGCAGCGTCGCCGCGCACAGCCAGGGAACGACCGGCACGGCACCGGACAGCAGCCCCCGCACGGGGGCGCCGGGCCCCGCCCCGGCAACGGGACGGACCACCTCGGCCCGTACGCCCGCGGCCCGCGGTCCCCCGGCACCCCGTACGAACGCCCCCGCGGCCACCTCCTCCCCCCGCCGCAGCCCCGGCAGCAACCGCTCCCGCTGCTCCTCGCTCCCGTAGGCGCCCACGGCCAGCAGCCCGTACACGCAGCCGGCCGCCAACGGCACCTGTGCGGTCGTCCGGCCCTGCTCCTCCAGCAGGAGCACCAGCCCCAGCAGCCCGATCTCCTCGACCGCGGCGGGCAGTCCGGCCGCGCACAGGGCCTTCCACAGTTCGGCGTCGGCGGCCGTCCCCAGAGTGGCCAGCCGTTCCGGTGTGGACAGGTCGGTGAGGATCTCCGCGGCCAGCCGGCTCGCGGCCCGCTGCTCCTCCGTAGGTGTGAAGTCCATCAGCCCTCGCCTCCCCCGGTGCTCCCCCCGGCCGGGTCCGCCCGGAACACCGGCAGCTCCCACTCCCCGTCCACCGCCAGGAACGCGAGCCGTACGGGCATCCCGATGCGCACCTCGTCGCAGGGCACCCCGATGACGTTGCTGACCATCCGCACGCCCTCCGCCAGCTCGATCAGCCCCACCGCGTACGGCGGTTCGAAGGCGGGGAACGGCGGATGGTGCATCACCACGTACGAGTAGACGGTGCCGGTGCCGCACGCCTCGACCGTGTCCCACTCCGCCGCACCGCAGGCGTTGCACCCGGGCAGCCAGGGGAACCGCAGCACCCCGCAGCCGCCGCAGCGCTGGATCAGCAGCTTGCGGGCGGCCACCCCGTCCCAGAAACCGGCGTTGTCCCGGTTGACGACCGGCCGCGGGCGCTTCCCCCTGGACGGACCGCCCCGGCCCGCTTCGGGAGCCGCCCCCGGGCCCTCGGGCGGCTGCGTACTCCGCGCCGCCGGGGCGTACTTGAGGATGCGGAAGCGGTGCGTCCCGGCCGGTTCGCCGTTCGCGCGGACGTCCATCCGGGTCGTGACGAAGTAGCCGGTGCCCAGCTTCGTGGTCTTGCGCCCGGAGACCGACTCGATCAGCGAGTCGAAGGTGATCGCGTCCCCAGGGCGCAGCGGACGGAGGTATTCCTGCTCGCAGTCGGTGGCGACGATCGAGGTGCAGCCCGCGCCGTCGAGCAGCGCGAAGAGCTCCTCGTGCGCCTCGTTGCGCCCCTGGTGCCCGGAGAGCCCGCCCATCGTCCACGCCTGGAGCATGGTCGGCGGGGCGACGCCATCGGGCCCCTGATAGGAGGGGTGGGTGTCCCCCATCGCCTCGCACCAGTGGCGGATCATCGGCTCGTTGACGGGGTCCTTGCCCGCACCGGTGGTGGTGGCGACCCGGCCCTCGTAGGTCTTGAGCTTCTCCTCGAAGGCGGCCCGCTCGTGCGCGCCCACCCCGGCAGCCTCGTTCACCTCGCGCATCTCCTCGCGCACCTCCTCGCGCACCTCTTCCCTCACCGCCGCCCCCTCCGCATCCCCAGCCGCATCGTGGCCACGATCTCCCGCTGGACCTCGCTCACTCCGCCCCCGAAGGTGTTGATCTGCGCGGCACGGTTCATCCGCTCCAACTCGCCGCCCTCATAGGCGCCCGGGGAGCCCGCCCGTATGAGGGCCGCGTCGCCGACCACCTCCTGGCACATCCGGTAGACCTCGACCGTGCTCTCCGTCCCGGCGAACTTGACGCCGCTGGCGTCCCCCGGGCTCAGCGTGCCGGCGCCCACATCGCCGACCAGCCGCCAGTTGAGCAGCCGGGTCGCGGCCAGCCGGGCGTGCGCCTCGGCGAGCCGGGTCCGCACCCAGGGCCGGCCGGCGGGCCGCTCCCCGGTCTGCGCGTCCGGTGTCCCGGCGTACGCCAGCGCCGCCTCGTACGCGTCCTCGGCCTGCATCCCGATCGCGGCCAACGCCACCCGCTCGTGGTTGAGTTGATCGGTGATCAGCCGCCAGCCGGCGTTCTCCTCCCCCACGAGGTTCCCGTACGGGACACGCACGCCGTCGTAGTACGTCGCGGTGGTCTTCAGCCCGCCGACCGTCTCGATGGGCGTCCAGGAGAAGCCGGGCGCGTCGGTCGGCACGAGGACGATCGAAATGCCCCGGTGCTTGGGGGCGTCGGGGTCCGTACGGCAGGCGAGCCAGATCCAGTCCGCCTGGTGGGCATTGCTGGTGAAGCTCTTGCTGCCGCTGATCAGCCAGTCGGGCCCCTCCTCACCGGAGGAGGACGGGGAGCCGATTGCACCCCCTCCCCCCTCCGCTTTCACCGCTCGGGTGCGGAGCGCCGCCAGATCGGTGCCGGCCTCCGGTTCCGTGTAGCCGATCGCGAAGACGATCTCGCCCGTGAGGATGCGCGGCAGGAAGAAGTCCTTCTGGCGGGAGGTCCCGTACTTCATCAGGGTCGGGCCGACCGTGTTCAGCGTGACCATCGAGACGGGGGCGCCCGCGCGGTACGCCTCGTCGAAGAAGACGAACTGCTCGTCGGGGCCGCGCCCCTGCCCTCCGTACGCGGCCGGCCAGCCCAGGCCCAGCATGCCGTCGGCGCCGATCCGGCGCAGCAGCGCACGCTGCGCCGCGGGATCCTCGGCGGGCCCGTCCGGCATCAACTCACGGAAGTACGTACGGAGTTCGGCGCGCAACCGCTGCTGGCGCGAGGTGGGGGCGAGGTGCACGACGGCGGGTCTCCCCTTCTGATGGCGGCCGTGCGCCAGAGGCGTGGCGCACCCCTGCGACCCCTCGGGCCCTCCCGGCAGCCCTTGCGGGCCGTTCCGGGCGCACGAACGAGCGAGCGGGTTTCTGACTGTTCGTCAGAAACCCGCTCGCTGTCAAGGTACGCGCGGCGAACCCCAGAGCAGCCCACCGTCCGCACACGCCGTACCTCGCCTCACCCTCCGGTCAGCCGCCGCACCACGGCGCGGCGGGCCGGGGTCACCGGATCTGGCCGAAGTCGTCGTCGGCACCCTGGTCGATGACCGTGAAGCCTTGACCGGTCACGCTGGCCGTTTTGGTCCGGTTGGACGCCCCGGGGCCGTTGGCCACCTGCTGGCCGGTCGTGGAGTTTCCGAGGTTTGCGCGGCCGGCGTCGGTCCCCACCTGGTTCGTGACGGCCGAGCTCGACCCGTTGCTCGCAAAGCCACCGTTGTCGGCCTGCGCCACGCCGGTGCAGAGCGCGGCGGCGAAGGGCAGCGCGAGGGCGACAGCAATGACACGGGCTGTACGGGTGCTTGCCATGTCTCTTCCTCCTACGGAATGCAATCTCTGGCTCCGAACCGCCGGCCCCGGCCGGACGGACCTGCCGTACCGGATCGGGCCCAGGGGCTCTCACCACGTGGTTCTGAACTGCTGGATCCGGTAACGGGATCCGGCCGCGGGACCGCGCATCCGGACCTGGACCCGATCTCCTGGATCCACCTCCGAACACCGGGCCCCGACCGACCCCTGTACCTCGAACTCCGTTTGCTCACCGGGTAGTTGGCCGACCACCGCGGTGCCTGCCTCGACGTCGCGACTCAGGATTGCCCACCGAATCCCCGGCGAACCAGCTGGCAACGGGCGATTCCCTCGCAAGCATGAGGAACCCCGGGTAAACCCCGACGCCCCCACTCACGCCCCACGAATGCCCTCGTGATCCACTACCGGCCACCCACCCCAGGAGAGAGCGCGCCACCCGCCCTTCCAACCCCCCGGCGCACTCCCCGATCACCCCACACGCCCCCCGATCACCCCCTTCCTTTTTTCGAACGTCCGTACGAAAATAGATCCATGGCCATGCCCCGCCGCCATACCGCACCGAGCACCCGGACACTGGCCGCCTCCGAGGTCCCGGAAGACGTCCCCGCCGGCCGCCGGCCCTCCCTGGGCGACACCCCCGCCACCGACCCGGCGGACGCGCACCACACCGCCCTCGCGCACGCCCTCATGGCCGCCGAGCGCGGCTACGCCGTCATCCCCCTGACCCGCACCAAGCTCCCCGCCATCCGGTCCCCGCACCGCGACGGCCACGACCGGCCCGGCACGCCGCCCTGCCACGGCGCCTGCGGCCGGCTCGGGCACGGCGTGCACGACGCGAGCACCGATCCGCTCACCGTCCGCCGGATGTTCGCCACCGCCCCCTGGGCCACCGGCTACGGCATCGCCTGCGGCCGACCCCCGCACCACCTCATCGGCGTCGACCTCGACACCAAGAACGGCGCCGACGGCCTCACCGCCCTCCACTTCGTCGCCGAGGCGCACGCCTTCCCGCTCCCGCCGACCGTCACCGTCCTCACCCCGAGCGGCGGCCGGCACCTCTGGTTCACCGGCCCGCCGGCGCCGCCCGTCGCCAACTCCGTCGGGCGGCTCGCCCCGGGCATCGACATCCGCGGCACCGGCGGCTATCTGGTCGGGCCCGGCTCGCTCACCACCCGCGGGCGGTACGTGCTCGCCCCGGGGACGCCGCGCCGCCCCGCCCCCGTACCGCAGGCACTGCTCACCCTCCTCACGCCCCCGCTCGGCGCCTCCCGCCGCACGCCCGCGCGCTCCGGCCCGTACGCGGCCCCCGGCGCCGACCCGCAGCACGCCGCCGCCCTCGTACGCTTCGTCCGCGCCTCCCCCAGGGGGCAGCGCAACGCCCGCCTCTTCTGGGCCGCTTGCCGCGCCTACGAGTCCGGGCTCGGCCGGGAGCTCGCCGAACGGCTGCTCGCGGCGGCCCGCCACACCGGACTGCCCGAGGACGAGGCCCGCGCCACCCTCGCGTCGGCGGCGCACCACGAGCCCCGCTGACCGCCTCGGCACACCCGCCCGCACACCCCGCCCCGCGCCCGCCGCCTTACGCCCCCGGCTTCCGCGCCTCGATCAGAAACCGTGTCGTATACGCCACGAAGGCGCCCTCACGCCGGATCAGGGCGTCCAACTCCCGCAGCCGGTCGCGGTACCGGTCGACCGTGAACCCGGGCACCATCCACACCACCTTCCGCAGGAAGTAGACCACCGCCCCGATGTCGAAGAACTCGGTCCGCAGCGACTCCTCCCGCACCTCGACCACGTCCAGCCCCGCCGCCTCCGCATCCCGCCGCGCACGGTCGGGGTGCCGGGCCCGGCGCACCTCCTCCGGCTGCGGCCCCAGGAAGTACTCCACCAGCTCGAACACGCTGGACGGGCCGACCTGTTGGGAGAAATACGTACCGCCCGGCCGCAGCACCCGGGCGATCTCGTCCCACCACACGGTCACCGGATGGCGACTGGTCACCAGATCGAATGCCGCGTCCCCGAACGGCAGCGGCGGCTCGTCCTCATCGGCCACCACCACCGCCCCCAGCGGATGCAGCAGCGCCGTCGCCCTGGCGACATTCGGCGGCCAGGACTCCGTGGCCGCCATCACCCGCGGGAATGCGCCCGCCCCGGCGAGCACTTCCCCGCCCCCGGTCTGGATGTCGAGCGCGGCGGACGCCCGCGCCAGCCGCTCTCCGAGCCGCCGCTGATAGCCCCACGAAGGCCGCTGCTCCGTGGCCCGCCCCTCCAGCCAGGAGAAGTCCCAGCCCGCCACGGAAACCGCGTCGGCCTCCGCCACCAATTCCTCGAAAGATCGCTCCATACCCGCACGATCCCCCGCAGAACATCTCCCCCGCCGGCGAATTGCGCGGAGCGGCACGCGGACCGGCACGCGGAGCAAAAGCGATCCACGACCGGACAGCGGCCCACGACCGGAATGCACCCCACATCAGGCAGCGTTGCAGCGTTCCTCGTCGGAACCCACTCCGCGCCCGTCCGGTGGATCAGCCCCCGCTCAGGCCGACTCCACCGCGTGCACCGGCCCCACCGACAGCGCCAGCTCCGGCCGGTCCCAGGCCACCGCCGGCGGATTCGCCGGCACCGTCCCGATACGCCGCGCCCCCACGCTCCGGTAGAAGCCCTCGGCCGGCGGATGCGACACGATCCGCACGCTGCCGGCACCGGCCCGCCGCGCCTCGCCCCGCAGATGCTCGATCAGCAGCCGGCCGATTCCCAGCCCCTGCGCCCGGTCCGCCACGAAAAGCAGATCCAGCTCCGCGGACGCGACCGGATCCACCATCAGCGCGTAGAAACCCATGACTTCGCCGTCGCCGCGCTCGCCTTCGGCAGCCACGAAAACCCGGTGCGCGGAGATGTAGTCGGGCCCCACCCGATACCCGTCCACCATTGCCGCATAAGGCGCCTCGTACGCCCCCGACGTGCGCACCATCCGCGTCAGCCGACCGGCGTCCCGCTCCACGGCCCGCCGTATGACGAGGGCACCGTCCCGGGCCCCACCCCGTATTCCGGACCTCCGCGAACCCATACCAGCACTTCCCGCCCTCAGCACCACGTGTTCGGCACCGCGCTTCGGCACGACGACCACTCGACCGGTATCGCGCCCCGTGCCGACACCGCTCACCCACGGTATCGCCCGCCCCTCCCCGCACCCCCACCACCCGAGCGACATCCGCCGCCACGCCCGCACCCTCCCAGGATTCGAACGAATGAGCGGTATCCTTCGGCTGTGGCTGACAAGCAGAAGACCTACGACTTCCCCCAGGACCTGCGGGAAGCCCAGCTGGAGCTGCACCAGGCCCAGGCCGCGCTCGCCGCCCTCTACAAGCGGCTGCCGTGGTCGGTCGCACCGCTGCCCGGCTGGACCCACACCAAGGAAAACGGTCACTTCCACGAGACCGAACGGGCCGACTCCCCCGGCTGGAACGACGAGGAACAGGCCGAGGTCGACACGTTGCGCGCCCGCCAACTCGACCTGTCGACACGCGTGGTCACCCACGACTACTGGACCACCTGCGACGACGCCCCCAACGCCCGCGCCGCCCTCAAACACCTCCAGGACGCCGACGCCCCCGCTCCCCAGGAGCAGCAGGAGCAGGGCGCCACGTAGGCGCCGCGTGCCCCTCCCGGACCACGGAACGACAGAAGGGGCGCCCGATTCCTCGGACACCCCTTCCGACCAGCCGATTCGCCGACCTCTGCGGAGGCTGTGGGATTTGAACCCACGGTGGCGTTGCCGCCACGACAGTTTTCAAGACTGTTCCCTTAGGCCGCTCGGGCAAGCCTCCCCGCGGCACCGGAGTGCGGTGTCGCGGGGATCAGACTAGCGCGTCACTTGTCGCCCGTGCGCTGGCCCAGGGTGACCTGGGCGGTGTGCTCCTTGCCGCCGCGCTTGTAGGTGAGGGTGACGTGGTCGCCGGGCTTGTGCTGCCAGATCTCGCTGATGAGGGTCGGGCCGCTGTCGATGATGGTGCTGTCGAGCTTGGTGATGGTGTCGCCCGGCTGGAGCCCCGCCTTGGCGGCCGGGCCGTTCGGGGTGACCGAGTCGGAGCCGCTGTTGCCGGTCTGGGCGATGGTCGCGCCGTCGCCGCTCTCCTTCATGCCGACCTGGACGCCTATCTGGGGATAGACCGGCTGGCCCGTCCTGATCAGGTCCTGGGCGACCCGCTTCGCCTGGTCGATGGGGATCGCGAAGCCCAGGCCGATGCTGCCGGACTGCTGGTCGCCGCCCAGGCCGCCGCTGTTCCCGGCCGACTGGATGGCGGAGTTGATGCCGATGACGTTGCCGCCGGCGTCCAGCAGCGGGCCGCCGGAGTTACCGGGGTTTATCGAGGCGTCCGTCTGGAGGGCGCTCATGTACGAGGCGCTGGTGCCGCCGCCGTCGCTGGAGGCCACCGGGCGGTCCTTGGCGCTGACGATGCCGGTGGTGACCGTGCCGGACAGGCCGAACGGTGCGCCGATCGCGATCGTGGCGTCGCCGACCTGCACATTGGCGGACTTGCCGAGCGGGAGCGGGTTGAGCGTGGCGCCCGAGGCGTTCTTGAGCTTGATGACGGCGACGTCGTAGCCCTGGGCGTGGCCGATGACCTCGGCGTCGTACTTCTTGCCGTTGGAGAACGTCGCGGTCAGCCGGCCGCCGCCGGCCGCACTGGCGACGACGTGGTTGTTGGTGAGGATGTGGCCCTGCTTGTCGTAGACGAAGCCGGTGCCGGTGCCGCCGTCGCCGCTGGCGCCCTGCGCCTCGATCGTGACGACGCTGGGCAGCGCCCGCTGCGCTATCCCGGAGACGGAGGTGGGCTTGCGGTTCAGCGCCTCGGAGTCGCCGGACGAGGAGACCGTCGTCGAGGCGTTGTCGTTGCGGCTCGCGGCCCAGTAGCCCACGCCGCCGCCGACACCGCCCGCGACCAGCGCGGCGACCAGCAGGGCGGCGACGAAGCCGCCGTTGCGCTTCGGGGCCGCCGGGTACGCGCCGGGCGCGGCCCAGGGGTCGCCGCCCTGCGGGGGCTGTCCCCAGCCGCCGCCCGCCGCACCGTGCCCGGCCGCGGCGTACGGGGTGGGGGGCGGGGGCAGCGGAGCGCCCTGGGCGCCGGGCGGCTGCGGCGGCTCGTGGGGCTGCGCCGGGGGGCCGGCGGGCGTCGGCGGCAGTTGCTGCGTACGGTCCTGGTCGGCCGGGCCGGCGCCCTCGGGCCCGCCGGCCTGCGGTGCGAAGTCCGGCGGCGGGGGCGCCGCGGGCGACGTGGCCGGGGCGGGCGGGGCGTCCTGAGTCCGGTCGCCGGAGGCGGACGCGGGGGCGCTGTCCGGCTGCGACCCGGTCGGCGGCTCGGCCTCCGACGGGACGCGGGCTCCCTCGTTCTCGGTGCTCACAGCTCTCTCCTCAGTCAGCTTGCTTCACGGCCCTTCTGGTCCGGGGGACCGGAGTCCGGTACTCCAGCATCCGGGATCCCGCCGCTCCGGGCGAGTCCCGGCCGTCCGCCCCCGTCTTTCCCGGTCCGTGCGCACGGACCGGCGTCCTGAGCCCGTGCCGGGCCCCGATCGCCCGGCCCGCCCCCGGCGCGGCAGCGCCGGAACGGCGCTCCGACCAGCACAGCCGAGTCTCCGTCCCAGCCTTTCCCATTGCCCGTCAGAGCACCGTAAGCCGAGCCTGTGACTTGCCTCCCACCCTTTACGCCAGACGTACCGAAGTGCCGGCATTGCCTGCATTGCCCCCATCAGCGATGTAATCGACATCACGGTCATCACGGTCATTGTGGGCATTGCCGGTATCAACGACATTCTGCGAGGACACTCGGCGAAAAAGCACCCGTGGTCGCGTACGGGCAGGCGGGGACCGTACGGGCGGGCGGGCCCGGCGCGGCGGATGGCACGATAACGCGGTGACCTATGCACGCCCCGCCCAGGACGTCCGTCCGGGTCGTCCCGCCATTTCCGTCATCGCCCATCGCGGCGCCTCCGAAGACGCGCCGGAGCACACCCTGGCCGCCTACCGCAAGGCGATCGAGGCCGGGGCGGACGCCCTGGAGTGCGATGTCCGGCTGACCGCGGACGGCCATCTGGTCTGCGTGCACGACCGGCGGGTGAACCGCACGTCCAACGGACGCGGCGCGGTCTCCGCGCTGGAACTGGCCGATCTCGCGGCGCTCGACTTCGGGTCCTGGAAGGACGACCTGGAGGCGGCGGGCCGGGCCGTGGACCCGACCGAGGAGCCGGACCGGCAGACCGACGACCCCGAGCGGACGTCCGTACTGACGCTGGAGCGGCTGCTGGAACTGGTCGCGGACGCGGACCGGCGGGTCGAATTGGCCATCGAGACCAAACATCCGACGCGCTGGGCCGGACAGGTGGAGGAGCGGCTGGTGGAACTGCTCGCCCGCTTCGGCCACACGAAACCGGCCACCGGCGCCGACTGGACCCCGCAGGTCCGGGTCATGAGCTTCTCGGCGCGCTCGCTGCACCGCGTACGGGCCGCGGCGCCCGACATCCCCGGCGTCTACCTGATGCAATTCCTCACCCCGCGCCACCGCGACGGCCGGCTGCCGCCCGGTGTGGGCATCGCGGGCCCCGGCGTCCGCATCCTGCGCGCGCACCCCGAATACGTCGCCAAGGCCCACCGTGCGGGCCACCAGGTCCACGTCTGGACGGTCAACGACCCGTCCGATGTCGAACTGTGCCAGGAGTTGGGCGTGGACGCGGTCATTACGAACCGGCCCAAAGAGGTACGAAGCCAACTGGGCCTTGGGTAGGGCTCATCACAGGGTGTGCTCCGGCGCATTCGGCCCGTATATGCCGGTATCGAGTGCGTCACCGCGTGCCGATTGGCCGGTTTCCGGTCCAGTCCATTGGGGCATTCATCCCGTGGCGTGGGGCAAAGGAGGTCTCGGGGGTGGCGTTGGTGGTGGCACAAGAGGTGCCGACGTCGTCGATCATGGCCGTACCTCATGGTCCAGCGGGTGTGGGCATGGCCAGGCGACGCATGCGAGAAGAGCTGTTGGCAAGTGGAGTTCAGGACACCGTCGTCGATGACGCGGTCCTGGTCCTTTCGGAACTGCTGAGCAATGCGTGCCGGCATGCGCGTCCGATATACGAGGACCGGTCGCCGGAGTCCGCACCGGACGCCGCCCGGGAACCGTCCCGGAACGCACCGTACGCATGCGTCCGCGCCTCCTGGCGCATCGACGGCCAGGGCCGGTTGACCGTCGCGGTCACCGACGGCGGCGGTCCGACCCGCCCGGTTCCGGCCACTCCTTCGGTCACCGCGCGCGGCGGCCGGGGCCTGGCGATCATCCGCTCGCTCGCCAAGGACTGGGGCGTGCGCGACACCGCGCCCGGCGAGGTGACGGTCTGGGCGGCACTCTCCCTTCAGGGCGCTTTCGCTACGCGCGTGGACCTGACAACCGATCTCCCGCTCTCGCTCCGGAAGAACGGGACGAACCGGAACGGCCACAACGCCCTGCGCCCGAACGGGACTCCGGGCCTGGCGTTCCCGGACTTCGACGATCTGACGTGACGGCGATCCGGCCCGCCGCCGCGCCGGTGTGACGGCGCGGCGAGCCGACGCACCGGGCCGACACGGCGGCAGGGCTGCCGCGATCGCGGCACGCCGCACCCGGTCGGCGCCTGCACCGCACCTTCGTACGCGATCCTCTAGGCTCGCGCCGAAACGCGTCCGTACGTGCAGGATCGACCAGGAGAGACACCGTCGCCATGGCCAAGAAACGCCGTCCCCAGCCGCAGGCCGCCGCAGCACAGTTCAAGGGCGGCGAGGTGCCCGTGGTCGGCGCCCGGGAACCCTGCCCGTGTGGTTCCGGCCGCCGTTACAAGGCATGTCACGGGCGGCAGGCGGCACATGCCGCCACCGAGCTCGTCCAGCGGCCCTTCGAGGGGCTGCCCGGTGAGTGCGACTGGGTGGCGCTGCGCGAGCTGGTGCCCGCCGCCACGGCCGAGTTGACGCTGAAGGGCGGGCTCCCGGAGGGCGTGCCCTCGGTGACGCTGGCCACCGTGCTCCCGATGGCCTGGCCCGCGCTGCGCCGGGACAACGGCGCGGTGCTGCTCGGCCTCCAGAACGACACCGCCTCGGGGGACATCAGCCGGGACCTCGCCGACACCCTCCAGCGCGCGCTGACCACCGAGCCGGGCAATCCGGTCACCGCCGGGCGGGCCGCCGCCGACGGGCCGCGGCTCCAGGATCTGCTCGACCTGGGCGCACCTTTTGAGCCGACCGTCCACACCGGCTTCGAGTTCTGGGTGGAGAACGCCGAGAACGCCACCGGCGAGGTCGCCGCCTCTCTGGAACGGGCCAACGCCGCGGCCATCCCGACCGCCCGGATCCCGGGTCTGGAGGGCGCGTACTGGTGCGAGGCCCCGGAGAAGAACCACCTGCGCTGGGTCACCTCGTACCCGGAGGAGAAGCTGCTCGACGCGCTCGCCCGGCTGCACGCGGCCGGCACCGCCTCGCTGGGCGAGGGCACCCGGCTGGTCGGCTCCTTCCGCGCCCACGGCCTGGTCGTCCCGGTCTGGGACCTGCCGTCCTCCATGAGCGCCGAGGACGTCGCCGGACCGGCCGCGGCCTTCGAGGAGCGGCTGGCCAAGGCACTCGCCACGGACACCCCGCTGACCCCGGAGGAGCGCCGGTCGCGCGGCGGCCTCACCAACCGTCAGGTCACCCTGAGCTGACAGTGACGCGGCGGTGACGACGAAGCGATCTTGGAAGTGACACCCGTCACAGCGCCCGGCGCAACTCCCGGTACCTACCGGTAAATCGGCGTCCGGAATTCCACGATCGAATTTGCGAACCGCCGATCTCTTGTTACGGTTCTAGAAGCCCGGTCGCTGGTGCATCCCCCGTCGCCAGCGACCGGGCGCTTCCATGCCCGGCGCCGGACGATCTTCCCGGGCGCCGGCCGCGGCCGTCAGCGCCCCCCGCCCGTCCCGCCCGGCCCCGAATCCCCGCCGCCCGGCGCCGAGTTGCCGCCGGAGCGCAGCAGCAGCCGCTCCCCCGCCGCATCGGAGATCTCCGCCACCGCTCCGTACAGGAGCCCCGCCTTGCGCACCGTCGCGCCGCTCGGCGTCTCACAGACGCCCGGCGCATCGCCCGCCGGCACCTCGCAGTTCACCTGGACCGTCCGGCCGTCCGGCCGCAGCAGCGTCAACACGGCGCGCAGGTCTTCACCCGTCGTGTTGCGGTAGTACGTGCGCCCCCAGGTCCGCCCGTTCTCGGCGAGGACGCAGGTCTGGGCCGTGACGCCCTGCGGGGCGGTGAGTTCGGGGCCGCAGTGGGTGGTGCGGGCGCCGGAGAGGAGCGGGAGGCCGAGGTCGGCGAGCGGGTCGGCGGGGCCCCGGGGCGCACCGGCCCGCCGGGCGGTCTTGGCATGCCCTGCCCCGGTATCGGCCGATGCGGCCTTCCCGGCGGGCCGTTCCGCGGAGGCGCCCGGTGCGTCCGAGGTGAGGAACGTATCCACCGGGCCCGCCGTCGCGGCGGCCAGAGGAACGACGAGGGCGAGCACGGCGGTGCCGGCGAGCCCGGTGAGGCGGAGAATCCGCGCACGCTGCATGGGACCCACTTGCGAGAGATACGAGGGATGCGGTGAACGCACAGGACGGCGAGGCAGGTGAAGAAAGTGAAGAAAATGCCGTCGGCACTGCCGGACGGTGCGCCGAACCTATCGGGCCGCGGGGGTGGCACCAGGTGCCCGCACACCCATTTTCCGTAGTCGGCCGGGCCCCTCACACCCGTACGGATGAATCGGATCCGCCCGCCTTCCGGCCACCCGGCGTCCCCGTACGACCTCCGCTCAGTACGCGAGCCGGCTGCCGCCGTCCGGCGTGCCGGTGCTCGCCATGACCAGCGCGTCGACGATCGTGGCCACCTTCGGCAGCCAGGGCGCGGCCGGGGTGGCGGCCGGCGGGCGCTCCCAGCGGACCTTCCCGGCGCCGGTCGGAGAGGGCGGGAGCACCAGATAGCCGCCCTCGCCGTGGAAGCGCAGCGAGCTGGGCACCCAGTCCTGGGAGTGCAGCAGCTCGCCCAACTCCGGTAGCCCGTACGGCGATACGAGCAGTGACCAGCGGGTGGGGGTGGCCACCACGGGGCCGGTGCGCACGCCGAAGTGGTCCAGGGCGGCCAGCGCGCGGGCCCCGGCGACGGCCGGGAGGCTGACCGCGCACGGCGCGCGGCCCCCGGTGGCGAGGACGATCGGGGCATCCGGGCGGTTGGCCCACCACCACCGCACCATCCGGGCATCGGTGGTGGCCGCCAGCAGGCCGGGGTCGAAGGGGTGCGCGCCGGGCACCGCGCAGTCCGGGTCGGGGCAGCTGCACCGGCGGGCGGCCCGCTCGCCGAGGCCGAGCCGGGCGCCGCCCGACGGGCGGCCGGCGGGCCGGAGCCCCACACCCGGGAGTACGGGCCATTGCCACTCGGTGGCGCAGTGGAGCGCCGCGCCGAGCAGCGCCGACCTGCCGCTGCGCCGGAACAGGGGCTTGCGTCGCCTTCCGAGGATCTCGCGCATGAGCGCTCGTTCCTTTCCGTAAACGCCGAGGGCTGGTCCATCGCACTGCATGCCGGTGCCTGGGCACCGTTGCGCATGCCGTTCACATGCCGTTGTGCTGCTTCAGGCCGGTACGTCGTCGTGCTGCGGCCTGGGTCGTGCGGTTCGGTCGGCCGACCTGGTTGTGCGACCCGGAGGTCGTTCGCGCATCGATCACCACACGTGGATCTCTGGTCACCCCGTGTACGAGGCAGCGCATCACGCCGTACGCCGAGCGTGGAACGTGGCGGGGGGTGGCGCGCGCATGGCGCTTGCGCTTCCTGAGTGCCATCCCGCCACCAGGGAGTGCGTCGCGGTCGTCGCCGTATAGGACGCCGGTGCCCGCCGGAGAGTTCCGGTGCGGCCCCAACTGGCCCGGCACCTCTCCGAGTACGTACCCGCCACGGTGGATATGACGCGCTGTTGATCGCCGTCAGTCGACCTCAAATTGACGCTCGGGGGGCTGTTTTCAGGCCAATCTACAGACCTCGTTGACACCACAAACCCCATCGGGACAATGCTGGACATCACATCACCGGTGCGTGTACATGTGGAGGCATTGATAGCGGAGCAGCATGACATGGGGGTTTGCGATGCTATTGAGGAAATTGAGCGGCCAAACGTACCGCACAACATCACTCAACGAATTGCCGCACTCCCTACGAATCTGCGGCCTGACCTGGGGTTTCGTCTGGCACGACGTGGGTTGTCGGCCATGAGCGCCCCACACGTACCGAAAGTGGCTGGAATCGAACCAGCTCTCCCCGCTCCCGCGCACACTAGCGACCCGCGCGCGACGAACAACCCTGCTGACACCTCTGCCGACAGCTCTTCTGACAGCCCGTCCGACGCCTCCGCGCACACCCCCCGGGACGGCTCCCCCGACCTCTCCTCCGTCGACCGGATCGCCGCCGTACAGGACCGACTGGCCGGTTGGATCTCCGACCTCAGCACCCTGCACGACCTCACCGAACAGCTCGCCCGCACCCGCACCTTGGAGGACGCCCTCCACGAACTCCTGCGGGCCGGCGCCGCGCTCGTCGGCGCGCGCCGCGGACTGGTCGTGCTGGCGCCGGCCGACGGGCTCGGCCCCGAAACCACCGTCGGCCTCGGCCTGGGCCACGCCGAGATCGGCCACATCGAGACCGTGCCGCGCCGCGCGCTGTCGTACGCGCGGATACTGGACGGCCTCCCCGAGCCCGGCGACGACACCGGGCCGGGCGCGTGTACCGAGATCGCCGAACCGGACATCCCCGGCGAGAAGGACCTCGACCCCCGCCTCCGCGAGGTCGCCGCGCGCCTCGGATACGCCGCCAGTTACGCCGTATCGCTCACCGCCGACCCCGTCGGCCGGACCGGCGCCGCGGTCTGGCTCTACGACGAGCCCGCCGAGCCCAGCGAACGCCAGCGCCATCTCGTCGGCCTCTACCGCACCCACGCCTCCGAGCACCTCGCCCGGCTCCTGGAGCTCCACCGCAGCCGGCGGGCCGCCCGCACGCTGCGCGCGGAGCTGCTGCCCAGCCGGCTGCCGCGGATCCCGGGCGTGCGGCTGGCGGTGCGGCACGGCACCGGGCCGCGCGGCGGCGGCGACTGGTACGACGCGCTGCCGCTGCCGGACGGCGCGCTGGGCCTGGCCGTCGGCTCGGTCACCGGGTCCGGGCCGAGCGCGGTGGCCGCCATGGGACGGCTGCGGGCGTCGCTGCGCGCCTACGCCGTCATGGAGGGCGAGGACCCGGTCGCGGTGCTCTCCGATCTCGAACTGCTGATGCGGCTGACCGAGCCCGCCCGCAGCGCCACCGCGCTGTTCGCCTTCAGCGAGCCGCCGGGCGCGGCGCCCGCGGCCGTGCTGCCGGACGGGGTCGACGGTGTCGGGGGGCCCGCCCCTCGCAAGCTGCTGCTGGCCGGGGCCGGGCACTGCCCGCCGGTGATCCTCGGCGATCTGCGGACCGAGTTCGTGGAGACCTCGCTGTCCGCGCCGCTGGGCATGCTGGCCTGCTGGGAGGCGCCCAGCGTGGAGATCGAACCGGCCCCCGGCGAGACCCTGCTCCTCTACAGCGACGGGCTGCTGCACCGCACCGGCGAGCCCATGGACCGCGCCTTCGCCCGGCTGCACTCCGCAGCCGCGGGCGTACCCCGGGCGATCCGGCACGACCCGGAGGCGGTCGTCGACCACATCCTGCGGGTGATGCTGCCCCAGGGGCTGGACGACCCCTCCTCGGAGGAGGATGTGGTGCTGCTCGCGGCACATTTCGAGGAGTAGCGGCCACGCAGCCGGGCATCCCAAGGCCACAATGCCGGAGAAGTCACACCTTCATGCCTCTGGACGGTTTTCCGTACGCACTTACGATGGAATGCGGTTCAGTCTTGAAATCCTTAAAAGGAGGCATGGTGACCGACGAGCTCACGCCGGAGACCCCGGACGAGGAAGAGCAGCCGATCAAGCAGCGCAAGAACGGCCTGTACCCGGGCGTATCGGACGAGCTCGCGGCGAACATGAAAAGCGGCTGGGCCGACACCGAGCTGCGCGACCTACAGCCGATCGAGCAGGCGCCGAACGCCGCCCGCCGCCGCGCGGCGCTGTCCGCCCGCTTCCCCGGCGAGCGCCTGGTGATCCCGGCGGGCAACCTCAAGACCCGCTCCAACGACACCGAGTACGCCTTCCGCGCCTCGACGGAGTACGTCTACCTCACCGGCGACCAGACCGATGACAGCGTCCTCGTCCTGGAGCCCCGCGACGGGGCCGACGGCCACGACGCGACGATCTACCGGCTGCCCCGCTCGAACCGCGAGAACGGCGAGTTCTGGCTGAACGGAATGGGCGAGCTGTGGGTGGGCCGCCGGCACGGCCTGAGCGAGTCCGCGGCGCTGCTGGGCGTCGCCTGCAAGGACGTCCGGGAGCTGACCGGCGCGCTCAAGGAGGCCACCGGCCCGGTCCGCGTCGTCCGCGGCCATGACGCCGGGGTCCAGGAGGCGCTGCGCGACAAGGTGACCGCGGAGCGCGACGAAGAGCTGCGGGTGTATCTCTCCGAAGCACGGGCGGTCAAGGACGAGTTCGAGATCGGCGAGCTCCAGAAGGCCGTGGACTCGACCGTGCGCGGCTTCGAGGACGTCGTCAAGGTCCTGGACAGGGCCGAGGCGACCAGCGAGCGCTACATCGAGGGCACCTTCTTCCTGCGCGCCCGCGTCGAGGGCAACGACATCGGCTACGGCTCCATCTGCGCCGCCGGGCCGCACGCCACCACCCTGCACTGGGTCCGCAACGACGGCGCGGTCCGCTCCGGCGAGCTGCTGCTGCTGGACGCGGGCGTGGAGACCACCACCCTCTACACCGCGGACGTCACCCGCACCCTGCCGATCAACGGCCGGTACACCGACCTCCAGCGCAAGATCTACGACGCGGTGTACGAGGCCCAGGAGGCGGGCATCGCGGCGGTCAAGCCGGGCGCCGCCTACCGCGACTTCCACGACGCGGCGCAGCGGGTGCTCGCCGAGAAGCTGGTCGAGTGGGGCCTGGTCGAGGGACCGGTCGAGCGCGTCCTGGAGCTGGGTCTCCAGCGCCGCTGGACGCTGCACGGCACCGGCCACATGCTCGGCCTGGACGTCCACGACTGCGCCGCGGCCCGTACCGAGGCGTACGTCAACGGCACGCTGGAGCCCGGCATGGTGCTGACCGTCGAGCCGGGTCTGTACTTCCAGGCGGACGACCTGACCGTCCCGGAGGAGTACCGCGGCATCGGCGTCCGGATCGAGGACGACCTCCTGGTGACGGAGGACGGCAACCGCAACCTGTCGGCGGCGCTGCCGCGCCGGTCGGACGAGGTCGAGGCGTGGATGGCCGGGCTGCTCGGCAAGTAGGCCCGTCATGCGGCGCGTAGGGGTGGTGGCCCGCCCCTACGCGCCGTTCTTCGTGCGGTACGCGCCCGCCTGTGCCGCCGCCCAGGTGGCGGTCGCCGCGGACTCCCCGAGGTCGGGGTCCACGGGGTGGCGTTCGATCAGGATCCGGTAGTAGAAGGGTGCGCCGAGGGCCGCCATGACGGCCTTCGGGTCGGTGTCCGCGGGCAGTTCGCCGCGGGCGATGCCGCGCTCCACCATCGCGCCGGCCAGCCCCAGCCGCTCGTCGAAGAAGTCCCGCAGCGCGGTGGCCGCCTGCGGATCGCGGGCCGCGGCGGCGACCACCGCCTCGATCAGGCTGCGCATCCGGGGGTCCCCGTAGAACGCCGCTATCGCGCGGGCCAGTGCGTGCAGGTCGCCGGGGAGGGTGCCGGTGTCCGGCAGCGGGACGCTCCCGCTCAGATCGGTGAGCAGCTCGCAGACCAGTCCCTCGATGCCGCGCCACCGGCGGTAGAGCGTCGCGAGGTGGACCCCCGAGCGCTGGGCGACCCGCTCCATGGTGAGCGTGGCGAAGCCGCCCTCGCCCAACTCCGCGAAGACGGCGTCGAGTACGGCCTGACGGGTACGGGCCGTCCGGCCTCCGGGGCGGGTCTCGCCCGGGGGGTGGTGCGCGGTCGTCACGGCGGCTCCGTTGTGCGGTGCGTAGTGCGGTCCGTAGTGCGGTCCGTAGTGCGGATTGCAGTGCGGGTTCAGGCCAAGTATTGTCCGACAAAGATAAACGCGAGCAAGTTCGCGTTAATCCTGGTGCGCGCTGGTCTCGCTGGAAAAGGGGACGCCGCGGGGGAGGTCCTCCCACCACGAGACCGCGCTGCCCACCAGCTTTCAAGGGCGATTTCCAGCCACTCCCGATGGTCTTCCGGGTTGCTGATGTCCGCCCGGCCTGAGAGGGGCGACCGGCCGCCGCCGCTCAGCGCAGCCCGTGCCGCCGCGCCACCATCCGCTCCACCGCTCCGTCGGACAGCAGCCGGCGGAGCAGGAAGACCACGGGGGCGTTGCTGCCGACCGCGTAGTGCGGCTTCGGGCGGGCGGCCTCGATCGCCTTGAGGACGGTCGCGGCGACGGTGGCGGCGGAGATCCCGTTCGCCTCGTTGGCGTTCAGGGCGGCCAGCATCGTGCGGTAGCCGTCCGCGAACGGCGAGTCGGCGGCGAGGTACTGGGTCCGCCGCTCGCTGATGCCGGTGGCGATCGACCCCGGTTCGACGGTGGTGACGGCCACGCCGTACGGGGCGACCTCGCGGCGGGCGGCGCTCGCGAAGCCCTTGAGGGCGGCCTTGGACGCCACGTACGAGGAGCGGTAGGCGAGCGGGAAGCTGGCCAGCATCGAGCCGACCATGACCACCCTGCCGAAGCCGCGTTCGCGCATGCCGGGCAGCACGAGCTGGCTGAGCCGCACCGCGCCGAAGACGTTCAGCTCGAAGAGCCGCCGCACCGCCTCCATGGGCAGCTCCTCGAAGGGGCCGCTCTGGCTCTCGCCGGCGTTGTTGACCAGTACGTCGACCGGGCCCGCGGCGGCGGCGCACGCCGCGATGGCGGCCTCGTCGGTGAGGTCCAGCGCGAGGTAGGAGACGCCGGGGACGGGCGCGCGGACCGCCGACGGGTCGCGGCTGGTGCCCAGCACGCGGTAGCCGCGGGCGACCAGCGCCGCCGCCACCGCCGCCCCGATTCCGGAGGAGGCGCCCGTCACCAGAGCGGTCCGGCCGGTCGCCGGCGCCCCGGTCACGCCAGGCTCCGGGCGAGCGCGCGCCCGGCCGCCCGGCCGGAGAAGATGCAGCCGCCCAGGAAGGTGCCCTCCAGCGCGTTGTAGCCGTGCACCCCGCCGCCGCCGAATCCGGCGACCTCGCCCGCCGCGTACAGTCCGTCGAAGACCGACCCGTCCGGCCGCACCACCTGCGCATCGAGGGTGGTCTCCAGCCCGCCCAGCGTCTTGCGGGTCAGCAGATGCAGCCGTACCGCGATCAGCGGGCCGTGCGCCGGGTCGAGCAGGCGGTGCGGTTTGGCGACCCGGGTGAGCCGGTCCGGCCAGTACTCCCGCGCGTTGCGCACCGCCATCAGCTGGAGGTCCTTGGAGAAGGCATGCCCCACCGCCCGGTCCCGGGCCACCACCTCCCGCTCAACCCGCGCGAAATCCAGAGGGGTTGAGGGTTCCAGCGCGTTCATCCCGGCGACCAGCTCCCGCAGGGTCCGCCGTACGACGAAGTCCTCGCCCCGGTCGAGGAACGCCTGGACGGGGCCCGGCGCCCCCTTCTTCACCCGCGACAGCGCGAGCTTGAGGTCCTTGCCCGTGATGTCCGGGTTCTGCTCGGACCCCGACAGCGCGAACTCCTTCTCCACGATCGCCCGGGTCAGTACGAACCAGGTGTGGTCGTGCCCGGTGTGCACGATGTGGCGCAGGGTGGCGAGCGTGTCGTGCCCGGGGAAGAGGGGGGCGGGCAGCCGCCGCCCGGTCGCGTCCAGCCACAGCGACGACGGGCCGGGGATGATCCGGATGGCGTGGTCGGGCCAGACCGGGTCCCAGTTCTTGATGCCCTCGGTGTAGTGCCACATCCTGTCGCGGTTGACGACCGAGCCGCCGGCGCCCTCGGTGATCTCCAGCATCCGCCCGTCCACGTAGGCGGGCACCCCGGTGATCATCGACGTGGGGACCGGACCGATCCGGTCCACCGGCCAGTTCTTGCGGACCAGTTCCTGATTGCCGCCGATCCCGCCGGAGGTGACCACCACCGCCTGCGCCCGGAACGCGAACTCGCCCGCCGCCTCCCGCGACGACGCCACCCCGCGCGGCCGGTCCGACGGCACCAGCGTCGTCCCGCGCACCCCGACGGCGGCCCCGTCCTCCACGATCAGCTCGTCGACCCGGTGCCGGTGCCGGAAGACCACCAGCCCGCGCTCGGCCGCCGCCCGCACCGGCTCGGCGAACACCCGGACGACCTCGGGCCCGGTCCCCCAGGTGAGGTGGAAGCGGGGGACGGAGTTGCCGTGTCCGGTCGCGGTGCCCGCCCCGCGCTCGGCCCAGCCGACGGTAGGCGTCACCCGCAGCCCGAGCCGGTACAGATAGTCGCGCTTCTCCCCGGCGGCGAAGTCCACGTAGGCGTGGGCCCATTGGCGCGGCCAGTGGTCCTCGCGCTCGCGGTCGAAGCCCGCCGAGTCCAGCCAGTCGGCCAGCGCCAGCTCCGCGGAGTCCCGGATGCCCACCCGCCGCTGCTCCGGGCTGTCGACCAGGAACAGCCCGCCCAGCGACCAGAACGCCTGGCCGCCCAGGTTGGCCTCGCTCTCCTGGTCGACGACGATCACCCGGCGCCCCGCGCGGGTCAGTTCGTACGTCGCGACCAGGCCGGCGAGCCCGGCTCCTACGACGATGACATCGGCGTCGTCGCTCATGACGGCTCCTCAGGACGGTGACGTGGGTGGTGCGGTGGGCGGTCGGTCGGGCGGTGCGGGGGTGCTGTAGGCGTCCAGCACGTTCAGGAAGAGCGCGGCGCGGCGCTCGTGGACGGCGGCGGCGTCCGGCTCCAGCAGGACCTGGACGGCGGTCCCGTCGTGGACGGCGACCAGGGCATGGCCGAGCGCGGCCGGATCGGCGACCCGGCGGCCGGCCCGCTCCAGCGCGGCCACCACGACGGGCAGCACGGTGTCCTGGATGGCCTGTTCGCGGGCGACCACGACATCGCGGAGGGACGGATTCCGCAGCGCGTGCGCGGTGAACTCCGCCGAGACCCGGTACCAGGCGTCCTCGACGGGTATCGCCGCCAGCGCCGCCTGCACCGCTTCCCGCGGGGGCGCCGACGGGACGTCCGCCAGCGCCGCCCGCAGATCGTCGAGCATGCGCGCCGAACGCTCCTCCCACATGGCGAGGAACAGCTCGTCCAACGAGACGAAGTTGGAGTAGAACGCGCCGCGCGTATAGCCCGCCCGCTCACAGATCTGCTCGACGGTGGACCGCCCGAAGCCGGTCTCGGCGAACACCTCCAGCGCGGCGTCCAGCAGCCGCCGCCGGGTCCGGCCGCGGCGGGCGGTGACGCGCTGCGGGGCGGCGTGCCGCGCGCTCGCCTGCTCAGGGGTTGTCGGCATCGGGCCCGTCCTCGTCCGGCTTTCGATACATGAACGTATCCGATGCACTGATGTATCGACAAGGAGTGGACAGCACCTGTACCGGCTGGCCCGCCCGGCACCCCGGCCGGCACCGGGGCATGGCGAAGGCTCACCCCGCCCGCAGCAGATACGGCCGGGCCTGCGCCGCTCCTGGACTCGACGCCCGACGTCCCGGCGTACATCGTCGGCCGCAACACCGACGTCCTGGCCTGGAACCGCCTCGCGGCAGCATCGATCACCGAATTCGGCGCGCTCCCTCCCCGGCAGCGGAACCTGGCCCGCCTCGTCTTCCTGGACGAGGGGATGCGCAGCCTGTACGCCGACTGGCGCGGCAAGGCCGGTGACGTGGCCGCCTACCTCCGTCTCGACGCCGCACGCCACCCCGACGATCCGCACACGGCGGAGCTGATCGACGAACTCACCGCCGCCGGCCCGGAGTTCCAGGAGCTCCGGTCGGAGCACCGCCTCAAGGACAAGACCCACGGGCGCTACGTCTACCGGCATCCCGTGGTGGGCGCGCTGGACCTCTGCTTCGAGACCCTGCGCCTGCCGGACGACCCGGACCAGACCCTGATCGCCCACACCGCGGAGGAAGGCTCGCCCTCGGACACCGCGCCGCGGTTGCCGGCCGCCTGGGCCGGGGAAGGCGCGCACGTCGGCTGACCCACCGCGCCACGCTGTCGGGGCGGTGCGGTGCGGTGCCCCGTTGTCACGTCAAAGCCCCTGCCGGTCCTGGGCCGTTCGCTGTGCGGCGTGGTCCTGTTGCCATTTTTCGGCTGCCTGGCGCATGGCCCGGCCGACGTGCTCGAAGAACTCGCCGATGTCGTGCAGTCGGGCGCCGGCGGGTGAGGCGGTACCGAGGGTTCGGGCTCCGCCGCGGGCGAAGTCGGCCAGAGCCGCGTTCTGGCGGGCGCTGGCCATCCAGCCGCGGAACCAGGCATCGGCGTCGATCACGTAGCGGTCGCGCCGCCGGCGGGGGTCGCGTTCGCGGCAGATGAGTTCCTGCTGTTCGAGCTGGCCGATGGCCTTGGAGACGGAGGCGGGGCTGACCTGGAGGCGCTGGACGAGTTCGGCGGCGGAGAGGCTGCCGCTGTCGGTGAGGTAGAGGCTGGTGAGCACGCGGGCGGTCATGCGGGGCAGTCCGGTGCCGATCAGGACGGCGGTGAACTGCTCCTCCAGTTCCTGGACGGCGTCCGGGGCGGGCCGCTGCGCGTCGGTGTCCGGCGACGCCTGACGCGCCGGCGCCGGCCGACGCCGGCGGGCGCGGTCCTGGGCGGCCCGATGCGCCCGGTCGGCCTGGTAGCCGTCGGGGCCGCCGTTGCGGCTCACTTCGCGTGTGACGGTGGACAGCGGGCGGCCCAGGCGGCCGGCGATCTCGGTGTAGATGAGCCCTTCGGCCAGTCCTTCGGCGATCTGCTGCCGGTCCTGGTGGGTCAGCCTGCCTCCGGGCACGGGGCGCCTCCTGCTGCTCTGGCCTGTTCGACGGATGCGGGGTCGCTGGACAGTCTTACGTTCACCCTCACTTCATTGCAAGTCGCAGCGAGGAATCCTTGCATTCAGCCATACACTCATTGCAATATTCCGAGAACACACCCTGCTTACAAGGGAATCGAGAGCCATCCAGCGTTGACGAATGCATGAATGCAAGTTAGCGTTCAGCAATACATAAACGCTGACCAAGCGATCGGGGACCCCGGAACGGGCTCTTGATCGCTGCCTGGGATGGGATTCCGATGACGTCCTTGCTCGCCCTCGCGCGCACCTCCTGGCGCACCTGGCACCGCCCCCTGATGGTCTGCTCGGGCCTGATGGCCGGGCTCGTCCTCGTCTGCGGCGCAGGGCTGGCCGTCGACAGCCGGACGCTGCTGGGTGAGCCGGTCTGGTACAAGCCGCTGAAGTTCGGCTTCGCGTTCGGCCTCTACGCCGGAACGCTGGCGTGGCTGCTCGCCGAACTGCACAAGGGAAGGCGCCTGGCCCGGTGGATCGGCACCGTCTTCGCGGTGACCTCGGTCGCCGAGGTCGGCGCCATCACCGTCCAGGCGGCCCGTGGCACCATCAGCCACTTCAATGCCGACCAGACCGATCCGGTCACCACGGCCCTGACCCCGGTCCTCACCTTCGGCGTGATGGTCATCGTGATCGCCCAACTGGTCATCGGCGTCGTCGTGCTGATCCAGCGCACCGGGAGCGCGGCGCTGAACCGGGCGATCCGCGCCGGGATCGGCCTCACGCTCGCCGGGATGCTCATCCCGGTCTACTGGATGGTCACCGAGATCCACCCACGCACCGTCACCGACGCCAACGGCACCCGCATACCGATGTATCAAGGCCACGGCATCGGCGACCCCGACGGCAACGGCATGCCCCTCACCCACTGGAGCGTGACCGGCGGCGACTTCCGTGTCCCGCACTTCTTCGCCCTGCACGGCATCCAGGTGCTGCTGGCACTCGTCGTGGTACTGGGCGCCCTGTCGGCCGACCGGGCATGGCTGCGCAGCGAGCAGGTACAGGCCCGCCTGGTCGGCAGTGCCGCCCTCGGCTACTGCGGGCTCGTCGCCGTGGTGACCTGGCAGGCCGGACGCGGCCAGTCCCTCATCCACCCGGACACCGAGACACTCGCGGCCTTCGCCACGGTGCTGCTGATCACGACCATCGCGATCGCCCGAGTCGTCGTCACCGCCAGGCGCACGGGCACGAAGGACGCGAAGCCCCTGCCGTCGGCTTACCGCTGAACCCCTCGCCGGCCCACCGCTCCGGTCCGGTCCGGACCCGGGGCCCGGAGCGGACCGGCCGAGGCAGATCTCAAACCGCTTGCAGTACAGCCGAGT
>NZ_BMRP01000039.1:52760-61193 GCF_014648695.1 Streptomyces albospinus | reverse complement strand
TCAAGCACCCGGACGGTGCATGTCGCCTGTCACCAACGTGCCGGGACAACACACCTAGGCCGAATGCCCCCGGACGGCCCGTCCGGCGACCGACGCCCCCGGGGCAGCCGGATTCCTACGGTGAGGGCGAGGGCGCGGGGCAGCGGGCCCGGCCCCGACGAGGGGACGCGATCATGCCGGTGGCGATCATCACGGGGGCGTCGAAGGGGCTCGGGCGGGAGCTGGCCGCCGCACTGGCCGGGCGCGGCTGGGACCTGGCGGTGGACGCCAGGTCGGCCGGACCGCTGGAGGCGGCGGCGCGCGAGCTGCGGGATGCCGGGGCGCGGGTGGTGGCGCTGCCCGGGGATGTGGCGGATGGCGGGCACCGGGCGGCGCTGGTGGCCGCGGCACGGGAGCTGGGCGGGCTGGACCTGCTGGTGAACAACGCGAGCGTGCTGGGGGCGGAGCCCCTGGTGCGACTGGCGGAGCAGCCGCTGGACGGGCTGCGGGCGGCGCTGGAGGTGAACGTGGTGGCGCCGCTGGGGCTCGTCCAGGAGGCGCTGCCCTTGCTGCGCACCGCCTCCGACTCTTCCGGATCGCCCCATTCACCCGTTACATCCCATTCAGGCGTGAATGGGATGTTGTCCCCTTATATAGGGGCATCGGATACGGAGGGCCCGGGTGGCAGACGATCGGCCACAGAGCGATCGAGTACGGGGGGACCGGATGGGGGTGAACCCGGCAATAGCGACTTACCCCTCAAGGAGAATGAGTCCCCTTATATAGGGACAAGCGGGGCAATCCTCTCCATCAGCTCGGATGCGGCCGTCGAGGCGTATCCGACCTGGGGCGGGTACGGGGCGACGAAGGCGGCGCTGGAGCAGCAGTCGGCAGTGCCGGCGGAGGAGGAGCCGGGGCTGCGGGTGTGGTGGGCGGATCCGGGCGACATGCGCACGGACCTGTACGCGGCGGCGGTCCCGCTCGACGACGGCTCCGGGCGCCCGCTGCCGGCCACGGTCGTGCCGGCGCTGCTGCGGCTGCTGGACGAGCGGCCGGCCAGCGGGCGCTACACCGCGGCGGAGCTGCGGGACGGTGCCCGGTGATCACGGAGCTGGTGAGCGTCCCGGAGGAGCTGTCGGCCCGGGTGCCGGCCGAGCAGCGGGGGCCGGGGCTGGGCCGGGACGCCGTACGGCTGCTGGTGAGCCGGGGGACCGGAGCTGCGGCCGAGCCGAGTGACCATGCCTTCGGCGAGCTGCCCGAGCTGCTGGCGCCCGGTGACGTGCTGGTGGTGAACACCTCGCGGACGCTGCCGGCGGCGGTGGACGGGCGCGTCGGGGACGGCCGGGGGCGCGGGGAGCCGGTGGTGGTGCACTTCTCGACGCGGGCGGACCGCCGGCATCCGGCGGGTCCGGCGGTGGCCGGGTGCTGGGCCGTGGAGCTGCGCCGGCCCGACGGGCGGGGCAGCACCCGGGAGCGGGCGGGCGGCCCGGCGGGGGCGGTGGTGCGGCTGCCGGGCGGGGCGCGGCTGACCCTGGAGACACCGGTGGATCCGGCGAGCGCGCGGCTGTGGTGGGCGCGGCCGTCGGGGACCGGCGTTCCGGAGCTGCTGCGGCGGTACGGGCGGCCGATCCGGTACGGCTACACGGACCGGGACCAGCCGCTGGCCGCGTACCAGACGGTGTTCGCGGTGGACTCCGCCGGCGGCGGCAGCGCGGAGATGCCGAGTGCGGCCCGGCCGTTCACGGCGGAGCTGGTGGCGCGGCTGGTGAGTGCGGGGGTGCGGTTCGCGCCGATCTCGCTGCACACCGGAGTGGCGTCGGCGGAGGATTTCGAGCCGCCGTATCCGGAGCGGTTCGTGGTGCCGCCGGTCTCGGCGTGGCTGGTGAACGCGGCGCGGGCGCGGCGCCGGGCGGCTCCCCGGGTGGCGGGCGGGCGGATCGTGGCGGTGGGCACCACGGCCGTACGGGCGCTGGAGTCGGCGACCGGGGCGGACGGGCGGGTGCGGCCGGTGGCCGGCTGGACGGATCTGGTGGTGACCCCGGAGCGCGGGGTGCGGGCGGTGGACGGCCTGCTCACCGGGCTGCACGACCCCAGCACGTCACATCTGCTGATGCTGGAGGCGGTGGCGGACCGGGAGGTGCTGCGGCGCGCCTACGAGGCGGCGGTGGCGCGGCACTACCTGTGGCATGAATTCGGTGATCTGCACCTGGTACTGCCGGGCTGAGTTCCAGACTCGGTGCATGTCATCTACAACGGATCCCTCCCGGAGCTGGACGCCGACCCATGGAGAGCCCTACCGGCCGGTGCCGTACCGGCCCGCGCGGATGCCGGCGGCCGAGTCGCTGGCCCGGGCCGCCGAGCTGCGGGAGCGGATGGAGCGGCGGCGGACGGTGCGGCAGTTCGCCCCCGACCCGGTGCCGGAGCAGGTGGTGCGGGACGCGATCGCCTGCGCGGCCACCGCGCCGTCCGGGGCACATCAGCAGCCGTGGACGTTCGTGCTGGTCGAGGACCCCGCGGTGCGCCGCCGGATCCGGGAGGCGGCGGAGGCCGAGGAGCGCCGCTCCTACGAGGGGCGGCTGGGCGAGGAGTGGCTGGCGGCGCTGCGCCCCCTGGGCACCGACGAGGTCAAGCCGCATCTGACGGATGCGCCGCAGCTGATCGTGGTCTTCCAGCAGCGGCACTGGCTGGGGCCGGACGGCAGCCGGCGCAAGCACTACTACGTGGACGAGTCGGTGGGCATCGCGGTCGGCATGCTGCTGTCCGCCCTGCATCTGTCGGGGCTGGCGGCGCTGGTGCACACGCCGAGCCCGATGCGGTTCCTCCAGGAGGTCCTGGGGCGGCCGGCGAACGAGAAAGCGTTCGCGGTTCTCCCCGTGGGATACCCCGCGGCGGACTGCGAGGTTCCTGATCTGGTACGGAAGTCCCTTGACCAAGTGCTGGTCGAAGTCTGAAGCACACAGAATGCACACAGGGTGTGCGTTTGCAATTACTGCTGGCGAGATAATCCCCTGCCCAGTGTGACCCCGCGCATAGGGCGCACATCACTTACGACCCCGGTTAGTGGTCATATAAAGACCGCGTGAGCTGCGGAAATGCCACCTTGGACGCATTCCGGGCACCCCCGGTTCCACTAACCCGGGTCGTATGTCACACCGTTGCTCGGCGAATTTCCGGCCGCTAAGAATGGCTCCCGTCGCTCGGCGCCGTGATCAGAACTCGGCGTTCTGCGCCGCTCAAGGCCCGTGCGATGTCCCCCATTGGAAGAGGTCGTCCCGCCATGCCCAAGCACTCCATTTCCGGTCTGAACCTGACCCGCACCCACAAGCTCTCCGCCGCCGGTGTCGCCGCCGCCGGTGCCGCCGCGCTGGTCTTCGCCGTCGTCCCGGGTGCTGCTGCCGGCCATGGCAAGAGCGAGGCCGTCGCCCAGAACGTGAACGCGAAGCCGGTGGCCTTCAGCGCGGTCGACGTCGCAGCGCAGACCCAGCGGGCCACGATCGCCAAGCAGGCCGACGAGTCCGCCGCGCAGGGCAAGGCCGAGGCCGTGGCGGCCAAGAAGAAGGCCGAGGCAGCCGCCAAGGCCGAGGCCGAGGCGAAGGCCGACACGGAGCACAAGGCCAGCGAGGCCGCGAGCCGCTCCACCGACCGCACCGCCCTCCCCGCCGCCCTCCCCGCCGCCGTACCCGCCTCCGCCCCGAAGACGATCAAGACCTACGGCCACACCGTGGACAGCTGGATCCGCCAGTCGCTGAACGTCATGGCCGCGCACGGCATCCCGGGCAGCTACAACGGCATCTACCGCAACCTGATGCGGGAGTCCTCCGGCAACCCGATGGCGATCAACCTCTGGGACTCCAACGCGCAGAAGGGCATACCCTCCAAGGGCCTGCTCCAGGTCATCGACCCGACCTTCCGCCGGTACCACGTGCCCGGCACCTCCTGGAACATCTACGACCCGGTCGCCAACATCACCGCCGCCTGCAAGTACGCGGCTGCGATGTACGGCTCCATGGACCACGTCAACTCGGCCTACTGAGCCGGACGTTCCACGAGCCGCGGCCACGCGCACACCGCCGAGGGGCGGCACCCACGATCGGGTGCCGCCCCTCGGCGCTGCCATGCGGTGACCGCACGCGCTACTTGCGCATGACCTCCGGCTCGTGGCGGCGCAGCAGTCGCGCGACGACGAAGGCGAGCCCGACGCCCAGCGCGAGCAGGATGACCACGTCCATCACGTAGACGCCGGTCTGGTGCTTCCACAGCGGGTCGGGGTGGCCCACCTCCCACGGCAGCAGGGTGTTCATGTCGGCGGTCGCGCCCAGCGCGGCGACGGCCCAGCGGGACGGCATCAGCCAGGAGAACTGGGAGACGCCGGCGGTGTCGAACAGCTGGAAGAGCACGCCGGTGAAGACGACCTGGACGATGGCGAACATGACCAGCAGCGGCATGGTCTTCTCGGCGGTCTTGACCAGCGAGGAGATGATCAGGCCGACCATCATCGAGGTGAAGCCGAGAGCGATGATCGCCAGCGCCATCTCGATCGCCGGGGTCTTGGCGATGATCAGGCCCTCGGCCGGCATCTTGCGGGTGGAGAAGCCGATGGCCGAGATGATCACGCCCTGGACGGCGGTGACCACCCCGAGCACGATGACCTTGGACATCAGATACGCCGACCGCGACAGGCCGGTGGCCCGTTCGCGCTCGTAGATGACCCGCTCCTTGATCAGCTCACGGACCGAGTTGGCCGCGCCGGAGAAGCACATGCCGACCGCGAGGATCAGCGCGATGGTGCTCGCGTCGCGGTTGGTCTGGTGCCTGTTCGCCGGGCCGTAGCCGAGGCCGTAGTCGCTGGGGATCAGCAGCGAGACCACGCCGAGCACCGCCGGCAGGATCACCATCAGGGCGAGGAAGCCGCGGTCGGAGGCGAGCACCGAGACATAGCGCCGCATCAGCGTCCACAGCTGCGAGCCCCAGCTCTGCGACTTCTGGATGCGGGCCGGCGGCGCCTGGACGTTGACCGACTGCGGGGCGACCGAGTCGACGTCCGCGGCGTACAGCTGGAAGTGCGGGGAGCCGCGCCAGCGGCCCGCCCAGTCGTAGTCGCGGTAGTTCTCGAACGCCGAGAAGACGTCCGCCCAGGTCTCGTACTGGAAGAAGTTCAGCGCTTCCTCGGGCGGGCCGAAGTAGGCCACCGAACCGCCCGGGGCCATCACCAGCAGCCGGTCGCACAGGGCGAGTTCGGCCACCGAGTGCGTCACGACCAGGACCGTGCGGCCGTCGTCGGCGAGGCCGCGCAGCAGCTGCATGACGTCGCGGTCCATGCCCGGGTCCAGACCCGAGGTCGGCTCGTCCAGGAAGATCAGCGAGGGCTTGGTCAGCAGCTCCAGGGCGACCGAGACGCGCTTGCGCTGGCCGCCGGAGAGCGAGGTGACCTTCTTGTCCTTGTGGATGTCGAGCTTGAGCTCGCGCAGCACCTCGCCGATGCGGGCCTCGCGCTCGGACTCCGCGGTGTCGCCGGGGAAGCGGAGCTTGGCGGCGTAGCGCAGCGCCTTCTGGACGGTCAGCTCCTTGTGGAGGATGTCGTCCTGCGGGACCAGGCCGATGCGCTGGCGCAGCTCGGCGAAGTGCTTGTAGAGGTTCCGGTGGTCGTAGAGGACGTCGCCCTGGTTGGCGGGGCGGTAGCCGGTCAGCGCCTTGAGGAGCGTCGACTTGCCGGAGCCGGAGGGGCCGATGACGGCGATCAGCGACTTCTCGGGGACGCCGAAGGAGACGTCCTTGAGGATCTGCTTGCCGCCGTCGACGGTGACAGTCAGATGGCGGGCCGAGAAGGAGACCTCGCCGGTGTCGACGAACTCCTCCAGGCGGTCGCCGACCAGCCGGAAGGTGGAGTGGCCGACGCCGACGGTGTCGTTCGGGCCGATCAGCGCCGTGCCGGACTTGGGGACCGGCTGACCGTTGACGTAGGTGCCGTTGTGGCTGCCCAGGTCGCGGATCTCGAACCGGCCGTCGGGGGTGGCCCGGAACTCGGCGTGGTGGCGGGAGACCTGGAGGTCGGAGACGACCAGCTCGTTCTCCAGCGCACGGCCGATCCGCATCACGCGGCCCGTGTCCAGGCGGTGGAAGGTGGTCGGGCTACGGTCGCCCTGGGCCTGCGGGGCCGGGCGCCCCTGGGCGCCGTCGGGCCCCTGCGGGGGAACGGCCTGCCGGGGCCCGCCCTGCGGCGGCTGCTGGGCCTGCTGGGGCGGGACGTACGGCGGCTGCTGGCCCTGCGGCGGGGCCTGCCAGCCCTGCTGGGCGGGCGGCTGCGGGGCCTGCTGCTGCGCGGGCGGCGCCTGCCAGCCCTGCTGCTGCGGCGCCATCGCGGGCTGCGCGCTGTAGGCGTCGGCGGGGGCCGCGGCGGCGGACAGGCTCATCCGGGGGCCGTCGGTGGCGTTGCCCAGATGCACGGCGGTGCCGGGGCCGATCTCCAGCTGCTGGATCCGCCGGCCCTGGACGTAGGTGCCGTTGGTGCTGCCGTGGTCTTCGACGATCCAGCTCTGTCCGGACCAGCGGACGGTGGCGTGCCGCCAGGAGACCCTGGCGTCGTCGAGCACCATGTCGCCCTGCGGATCACGGCCCACGCTGTAGGACCTGGACGGATCGAGCGTCCAGGTCCTTCCGTTCAATTCGAGTACGAGCTCAGGCACTCCATGCCCCATTACATAGTCCCCCGAGTGACGCCCTGTATGGGAAGTCTAGGGATGGCGAACATCGTGAGGAACTATTTCAGGCTCGGCCCGCTGACCGGAAACCGGGACGGGACTGGGGTGCGCGGGGCTCCAGTTGACGCCCGGCGAACCCTCCCGGAGGGCCGGAAGGGCCCGGAATGCCCGGCAATCACGAGGTTGCCGGTGATGCGTCCCGCTCCGCACGGCCTCGCGCGGCCGAAATCGCCTTACCAAAAGGCGAGTTGGGGCGCCAGTCCGCTCACCCGGGCCGGTACAACGGAACGGCCCGGACACGAGTCCATAACGATCGACGGCGGCCACCGGCGGCCGGCCGCTCCGGGGCGCTCCGTCCGGCAGCGGGCGCGGCAGTCGGGCGGACCCGCGGTCCGAACCCCGGACACCCGTACGGGTGCGGGCCCCCGCCGGTTACCGTAAAGGCACCATGAGCGCATCGCAGACCCCGCCTGCCACCGCCGTACCAGGCGAAGACGTACCGACCCTCCTCGTGAAGATCTTCGGTAAGGACCGGCCCGGCATCACCGCGGGCCTCTTCGACACCCTCGCCGCCTACTCCGTCGATGTCGTGGACATCGAGCAGGTGGTGACCCGGGGGCGCATCACGCTGTGCGCACTGGTCACCGCCCCCACCCCCACCGAGGGCTCCCACGGTTCGACCGAGGGCGACCTCCGGGCGACCGTGCACAGCTGGGCCGAGTCGCTGAACCTCCAGGCGGAGATCATCTCCGGCCGCGGCGACAACCGCCCGCGCGGCACCGGACGGTCCCACGTCACCGTGCTGGGGCACCCGCTCACCGCCGAGTCGACGGCCGCCATCGCCGCCGCCATAACGGCCACGGGCGGCAACATCGACCGAATTTTCCGACTCGCCAAGTACCCGGTGACGGCGGTCGAGTTCGCCGTCTCCGGCGCGGAGACCGAGGCGCTCCGCAGTGTCCTGGCCCCCGAGGCCGCGATGCTCGGGGTGGACGTCGCGGTGGTCGCGGCCGGGCTCCAGCGCCGGGCGCAGCGGCTGGTCGTCATGGACGTGGACTCCACCCTCATCCAGGACGAGGTCATCGAGCTCTTCGCGGCGCACGCCGGGTGCGAGGCGGAGGTCGCCGAGGTGACCGCCGCCGCGATGCGCGGGGAGCTGGACTTCGAGCAGTCGCTGCACGCCCGGGTCGAGCTGCTCCGCGGACTGGACGCGTCCGTCGTGGACGCCGTGCGCAAGGAGGTGCGGCTCACCCCCGGCGCCCGCACCCTCGTGCGGACGCTCAAGCGGCTCGGCTACCAAGTCGGCGTGGTCTCGGGCGGTTTCACCCAGGTCACCGACGCGCTCAAGGAAGAGCTGGGGTTGGACTTCGCCTCCGCCAACACCCTGGAGATCGTCGACGGCACGTTCACCGGGCGGGTCACCGGCGAGATCGTGGACCGGGCCGGCAAGGCCCGGCTGCTGCGGCGGTTCGCCCACGAGGCGGGGGTGCCGCTGGCGCAGACCGTCGCGATCGGCGACGGCGCCAATGACCTGGACATGCTCAACACAGCGGGCCTGGGGGTGGCCTTCAACGCCAAGCCGGTGGTACGCGAGGCCGCGCACACCGCGGTCAATGTGCCGTTCCTGGACACCGTGCTCTATCTGCTGGGCGTCACCCGCGAAGAGGTCGAGGCGGCGGACACGCACGTGGAGTGACCTGCCGGGAGTGACCTGCGGGGACGCTCCGCAGGCCGTGTTCCACGGGACCCGGCCGAC
>NZ_BMRP01000039.1:27594-52720 GCF_014648695.1 Streptomyces albospinus | reverse complement strand
GCCCGGGCCGCTCGCCGTCCCGTCGGCAGCGGCCGGCGGCCTCAGTCCTGCGGCGTCCAGTACGCGACCAGGCGCCCCACCCCGTGCTCGACCGCCTTCCACGAGCCGGTGAAGCTGAGCACCGCCATCGCTGCCGTCGGGAAGCCGCTGCGGTGCATCCGCGCCAGCAGATCGCCGTCGGCCTCGCCGGCCAGGGCGTCGGCGAGGGCGTGCATCCCCGGGTTGTGCCCGACCACCAGCAGATCGCTGACGTCCTCCGAGGTCTCGTTCAGCAGCGCGATCAGCTCGCCGAGGGAGGCTTCGTAGAGCCGCTCCTCGTAGACGGTCTTGGGGCGCTGCGGGAGCTCGTGGACGGCGAGCTTCCAGGTCTCGCGCGTGCGGGCGGCGGTCGAGCACAGGGTCAGGTCGGGGGTGACCCCCGCCCCGGCCAACCAGCGGCCGGCGACCGGGGCATCCTTGCGGCCACGATCGGCGAGCGGACGCTCATGGTCGCTCGCATCCGACCATTCGGCCTTGGCGTGTCGGAGCAGGACAATCCGGCGGGGTGTATCGACGCTCATGTGTCCCAGCTTCGCATGGATCCCCGCGCCCGGCTCGGGGTGTTGACGCGCTCCCCCCTGCCGGGTGACCCGCCGTATACAGGCGGGAGATGCCCCCGTGCGCGGACCGTCGTCACCCGCCGATCCCGACCACGCGGGCGAGGAACTCCAGCAGCGGCGCCAGGCCCTGCGGCACACTCCCTGCACCGGCCGCGCTCGCCTCGCCGGGATTCGCCACCAGCACCAGCAGGGCTATGAAGGAGACCACCGGCAGCGCCAGCGCCCACCACGGCAGCGCCTTCCGCAGGCTGGCGGCCTTCGCTGCGGACGGGCGGTGGAACGCGGCGGACATGGCGGTCTCCATAGCGCTTCGAAGGACGGCGCGACCGCGGACCGCGGTGCGCCCACCGCGGTGTGCGGTGTACTTCGAAACTACGGATCTCCGGCGGCCGTTCCTATCCGGGAAGCCACCCACTCAACCCTGAGACCGGCCCCCTAGGGGATGGGGGGTTATCCCCACCCCGCCGCGGGTTCTTCCCACCCACCGCGGGTTCTTCCCACCCACCGCGGGTTCTTCCCACCCACCGCGGGTTCTTCCCACCCACCGCCCCGTATTCCGGCGTCTGCATATCGCGGTGTCTGCGGGACGGGCCGCCGCCGGCTCAGGGCGCCGCGAAACTCGCGATGATCCCGACGACGACGGTCACCCCGAGCATGAGGCCCAGGACCAGGAGCAGCTTCTTCTGGCTGCCCTGCGGATTCGGTTCGAGCACTGGCATGCGCCCAGTGTCGCACCCGTCGTCCGCGCCCGTACGGCCAGGGCTCACCCCTGGGCACTCACCGCTCGTCCTCGATGCGGCGGTCCCGGCCGGCCAGCACGCCCACCGCGATCTGCGGCACCATCAGCCCGTCCATCAGCGCGATCGGCAGCCCCCAGCCGCCGCTGTGCTGGTAGAGCGTGCCGACCAGCAGCGGCCCGGGGATGGAGATCAGATAGCCGACGCTCTGCGCGAAGGCGGAGAGCTTGACGACCCCGGCGGGGCTGGACGAGCGCATCCCGATCATCGTCAGGGCGAGCGGGAACGAGCAGTTGGCGATGCCCATCAGCAGCGCCCAGACCCAGGAACCGGCCGCCGGGGCCAGCCACAGCCCGGTGTAGCCGGCCATCCCGCAGATCCCGAGGAGCGCCACGAGCGGCCCCTGGTGCCGCATCCGGGACGCCAGCGGCGGCAGCACGAAGGAGAGCGGGACGCCCACCGCCATGGTGACGGCGAGGAGCACGCCCGCGGTGCTCGCCGAGACCCCGGCATCGCGGAAGATCTGCGGCATCCACCCCATCGTGATGTACGCGGCCGTCGCCTGGAGGCCGAAGAAGGCGGCCAGCGCCCAGGCGGTCGGCGACGAGGTGATCCGTATCGGGGTCTCCCCGGGCGCCTGCGCACCGCTCCGCGGCGCCTCCGGGGCGGTCCGGCGCTGCCGTACGACGGCGAGCCAGGGCAGCACGGCGAGCGCGGCGAGCAGCGCCCAGACGGTCAGGCCGGTACGCCAACTGCCGCCCAGCGCACCGGTCATGGGAACGGTGAGCGCCGCGGCGAGCGAGGTGCCCAGGGCCAGCGCCATCGAGTACAGCCCGGTCATCGGGCCGACCCGCCGGGGGAACCAGGTCTTGATGACCACCGGCAGCAGGACATTGCCGACCGCGATACCGGCCAGCGCCAGGGCGCTGCCGACGAGGAAACCGGCGGTGCCGCCGGCGTACGGCCGCACCGCGACGCCCACGGCGATCGCCGCCATACCGGCGCACACGATCGCGCCGGGGCCCCAGCGCCTGGCCAGCCGGGGTGCGGCGATGCCGAAGACCGCGAAGCACAGGGCCGGTACGGAGGTCAGCAGCCCGGCGACGGTGCCGCTCATGCCGAGCCCGTCGCGGACCTCCTTCATGAGCGCGCCGAGGCTGGTGATGGCGGGGCGGAGGTTGAGCGCGGCCAGGACGAGACCGGCGATCACGATCCGCGGCAGCCAGCGGCCGGCCGGCCCGGCCTCCCCTGCGTGCTCCGGCACGGCCTCTGCGGCGGCGGGCCGCGACGGACCGGCGCCGTCGGCGGACTGAGTCGGGAAGGTCGTCGGAGGGGCGGCGGCCGGGCCGCGGATCGCGAGGTCATCGTGTGCCATAGGGGCCATCATAGAATCATGGGATGAATACCTGTCCAGCCTTTATCGGTAGCCTCAGCAGGCCCCCACGACGGCCCGGACCCCGGCACCCCGCCCGCGCCGCCGCCGTCCTTCCGGCCCACCGGCCCCAGCCCCCCGGAGCCCAGCCATGCCCCTGACCTCGCCCCGCCGGTCCGCGCTGGCCGACCAGGTGATCGCGCAGCTGCGCGCCCAGATCACATCCGGCGACTGGCCTGTGGGGTCCCGCATCCCGACCGAGCCGGAACTCGTCGAGCAACTCGGAGTGGCCCGCAACACCGTCCGCGAGGCCGTCCGGGCGCTGGCGCACAACGGGCTGCTCGACATCCGGCAGGGCTCCGGCACCTACGTGGTCGCGACCAGCGAGCTCGCCGGGGTGATGAACCGGCGATTCGCCGAGGCCGACCCCGTGCACGTCGCCGAGCTGCGCAGCGCCCTGGAGGCGGCAGCCGCCCGGCTGGCCGCCGACCGCCGCACGGAAGGGGACCTGCGGCAGCTCGACGCGCTGCTGGAACGGCGCGAGCGCGCCTGGCGGTCCGGTGCCGCCGAGGCGTTCGTCGAGGCGGACGCGACGCTGCACATGGCGGTGGTGGCGGCCTCGCACAACGACGTACTGGCCGAGATCTACGCCGACCTCGGGGGCGTGCTGCGCGAGTTCCTGCGGGCCGACGTCGGCGAGGTGCTGCGGCCCGAGGCGCACATGGACCATGCCCGCCTGGTGGCGGCGATCCGCGCGGGCGACGGCGACCTGGCCGCCTCCGAGGCGAGCACCCATTCCTTCGGGTGCCGGGGCACCCTCGTGGAGCGCGACTGATCCACAGGCTCCGGGCCCCGAAACGCGTACTGCCCGCCCCGGCAGGACCGGGACGGGCAGTACGGAAGCGCGACGGGCGTCAGGCGCCCATCATGTGCACGCCGCCGTCGACGTGGATGATCTCGCCGGTGGTCTTCGGGAAGAAGTCCGACAGCAGGGCGACGATGCCGCGGCCCGCGGGCTCCGGGTCGGCCATGTCCCACTCCAGCGGGGAGCGGGTGTTCCACACGTTGGCCAGGTCCGAGAAGCCCGGGATGGACTTCGCGGCCATCGAGCCGATCGGGCCCGCCGAGATGAGGTTGCAGCGGATGTTCCGCTTGCCGAGGTCACGCGCCATGTAGCGGTTGGTGGCCTCCAGGGCGGCCTTGGCCGGGCCCATCCAGTCGTACTGCGGCCAGGCGAACTGGGCGTCGAAGGTCAGGCCGACCACCGAGCCGCCCTCGTCCGGCATCAGCGGGAGGCAGGCCATCGTCAGCGACTTCAGGGAGAACGCCGAGACGTGCATGGCCGTGGCGACCGACTCGTAGGGCGTGTTGAGGAAGTTGCCGCCCAGGGCGTCCTGCGGGGCGAAGCCGATGGAGTGGACGATGCCGTCCAGGCCGCCCAGCTCCTCGCGGACCACGCCCTCCAGCCGGTCCAGGTGTTCCTGGTTGGTCACGTCCAGCTCGACGACCTTGGCCGGCTTGGGCAGCTTCTTGGCGATGCGCTCGGTGAGCGTCGGCCGCGGGAACGCGGTCAGGATGACCTCGGCGCCCTGCTCCTGCGCGACCTTGGCCGCGTGGAAGGCGATCGAGGACTCCATCAGCACGCCCGTGATCAGGATGCGCTTGCCGGCGAGAATTCCGCTCGTGTTCGTCATCGTGCTCAGTGCCCCATGCCCAATCCGCCGTCGACGGGAATGACGGCTCCAGTGATGTACGCGGCCTCGTCGGAGGCCAGGAAACGGACCGAGGCGGCGACTTCCTCGGGCTGCGCGTAACGCGCCAGCGGCACCTGCTTCACGATGCTCTCCCGCTGCTCGTCGCTGAGCACCCGGGTCATGTCCGTGTCGACGAAACCGGGCGCGACGACGTTGACGGTGATGTTGCGGCTGCCCAGCTCACGCGCGAGCGAGCGGGCGAAGCCGACCAGACCGGCCTTCGAGGCGGCGTAGTTCGCCTGGCCCGGGGCGCCCATCAGGCCGACCACCGACGAGATCAGGACGATCCGCCCCTTGCGGGCCCGCAGCATCGCGCGGTTGGCGCGCTTGACCACCCGGAACGTGCCGGTGAGGTTGGTCTCCAGGACCGAGGTGAAGTCCTCCTCGGACATTCGCATGAGCAGTTGGTCGCGGGTGACGCCGGCGTTCGCCACCAGCACCTCGACCGCGCCCTGCTTCTCCTCGATCTCCTTGTACGCCTGCTCGACCTGCTCGGGGTCCGTGATGTCGCACTTCACGGCCAAAAAACCGGCGGGCGGCTCGCCCGAGCGGTAGGTGACGGCGACCTTGTCGCCTGCCTCGGCGAAGGCACGGGCAATGGCCAGGCCGATGCCGCGGTTGCCTCCGGTGACCAGAACCGAGCGGCTCAAGAGATCACCCTTTCCGTGTCCTGTCGTCTTGCGTTCGGTACGAAACTAGCGGTCACGGGGCCGATACGGGGAATCGAGCCCGAACAGGGGCGCGCCCCGGTCACTGTCGGGTCTCCACAGATCCGGGGCATGATGCATCCGCCGACTACGGGAGGACACCGTGCCTGCTGCACCCCACGACCTCGACGAGACCTTTCTCGCGCTGCCGCTGCGCGCCCTGGCCGACGCCGCGCTGGCGCGGGCCCGCGCGCTGGGCGCCGAGCACGCCGACTTCCGCCTGGAACGGGTGCGCAGCGCCTCCTGGCGGCTGCGGGACGCCCGGACGTCGGGCACCTCGGACACCACCGACCTCGGGTACGCGGTCCGCGTGGTGCACGGCGGCGCCTGGGGGTTCGCGTCCGGTGTGGACCTGACAATGGACGCCGCGGCGCGGGTGGCCGGCCAGGCCGTGGCGATGGCCAGGCTGTCGGCCAAGGTGATCGAGGCCGCGGGGTCCGACGAGCGGGTCGAACTGGCCGATGAGCCCGCGTACCCCGACCGCACCTGGGTCTCCGCGTACGGGATCGACCCGTTCGCGGTGCCGGACGCGGAGAAGTCCGGGCTGCTGGCGGAGTGGAGCGCGCGGCTGCTGGCGGCGCCGGGGGTGGCGCACGCCGACGCGTTCCTGCTGGCCGTCCAGGAGAACAAGTTCTACGCGGACACCGCGGGCACCAGCACCACCCAGCAGCGGGTCCGGCTGCATCCGCAGCTGACCGCGGTCGCGGTGGACCCGGCCAGTGGTGACTTCGAGTCGATGCGCACCCTCGCCCCGCCCGTCGGGCGCGGCTGGGAGTACCTGACCGACGGCAGCTACGACTGGGACGGCGAACTGGCCCGCATCCCCGAGCACCTCGCCGAGAAGATGCGCGCGCCCGGCGTCGAACCCGGCAGGTACGACCTGGTCGTGGACCCGTCCAACCTCTGGCTGACGATCCACGAGTCGATCGGCCACGCCACCGAACTGGACCGGGCGCTGGGCTACGAGGCGGCGTACGCGGGGACCTCGTTCGCCACCTTCGACCAGTTGGGCAAGCTTGCCTACGGCTCGCCGATCATGCACGTGACCGGCGACCGGACGGCCGAGCACGGGCTCGCCACGATCGGCTACGACGACGAGGGCGTGGCCGCCCAGTCCTGGGACCTGGTCCGGGGCGGCACCCTGGTCGGCTACCAACTCGACCGCAGAATCGCCAGGTTGACGGGCTTTCCGCGTTCCAACGGCTGTGCGTACGCGGACTCCCCCGGCCATGTCCCGGTCCAGCGGATGGCGAACGTCTCGCTCCGGCCGGCGCCGGACGGGCCCGCCACGGAGGACCTGATCGCGGGCGTGGAGCGCGGGATCTATGTGGTCGGCGACCGCTCGTGGTCCATCGACATGCAGCGCTACAACTTCCAGTTCACCGGCCAGCGTTTCTTCCGGATCGAGAACGGCCGGCTGGCCGGCCAGCTGCGCGACGTCGCCTACCAGGCCACCACCACCGACTTCTGGGGGTCGATGACCGCGCTCGGCGGCCCGCAGACCTACGTCCTGGGCGGTGCGTTCAACTGCGGCAAGGCGCAGCCGGGCCAGGTCGCGGCGGTCTCGCACGGCTGCCCCTCGGCGGTCTTCGAGGGCGTCAACATCCTCAACACGACGCAGGAGGCAGGGCGATGAGCAGCCGCCACCGCCGGAGCGGCCGGGGGTCCGGGGGTCGCCCCCCGCGCAGGCACCGTCTCAACACGACGCAGGAGGCAGGGCGATGAGTCCGCGCAGCATCCGCAGCAACCGGCCGCACGAGATCGTCGAGCGGGCGCTGGAGCTGTCCCGCGCCGACGGCTGCGTGGTCATCGCCGACGAGCACTCCAGCGCCAATCTGCGCTGGGCGGGCAATGCCCTCACCACCAACGGCGTCACCCGCGGCCGGACGCTGACCGTCGTGGCGACCGTGGACGGCGCCCAGGGCACCGCGGCCGGAGTGGTCTCGCGGTCGGCGGTGACCGCGGACGACCTGGAGCCGCTGGTACGGGCCGCGGAGGCGGCGGCCCGGGACGCCGGGCCCGCCGAGGACGCACAGCCGCTGGTCGCCGGCGACAAGGTGTCCGACGACTTCGCCGACGCGCCCGCCGAGACCTCCTCGGACGTCTTCGCGGCCTTCGCGCCTGCCCTCGGGGAGTCCTTCCGGCAGGCCGGCGCCGGCGGCCGCGAGCTGTACGGCTTCGCCCAGCACGGGGTCGTGTCCTCGTATCTGGGCACCTCCGCCGGCCTGCGGCTGCGGCACGACCAGCCCACCGGGGTGCTGGAGCTGAACGCCAAGTCGCCGGACCGCAGCCGCTCCGCCTGGACCGGCCGGGCCACCCGCGACTTCACCGACGTCGACCCCCGCGAGCTGGACGCCGAGCTGGCCCGGCGGCTGGGCTGGGCCGAGCGGCGGATCGAACTGCCCGCCGGCCGCTACGAGACGCTGCTGCCGCCGACCGCCGTCGCCGACCTGCTGATCTACCAGCTGTGGTCGTCCGGGGCCCGGGACGCCGCGGAGGGCCGTACGGTCTTCTCCAAGGCGGGCGAGGGGGAAGGCGCCTCGCGCACCCGGGTCGGCGAGCGGCTCTCCCCGCTGCCGCTGACGCTGCGCAGCGACCCGCGGGCCGCCGGGCTGGAGTGCGCGCCGTTCGTCCTGGCGCACGCCTCCGGCGACGATGCCTCGGTCTTCGACAACGGGCTGCCGCTGGCCGCCACCGACTGGATGCGCGACGGGGTCCTCGACCGCCTGCCGACCACCCGGCACAGCGCCGCGCTCACCGGGCTCCCGGTGGCACCGGCCATCGACAACCTCCTTCTGGAGGGCGGCGGTTCGCGCTCGCTCGACGAGATGGTGGCCGCCGCGGGCCACGAAGGACCGGCGCTGCTGCTGACCTGCCTCTGGTACATCCGCGAGGTCGACCCGGCCACGCTGCTGCTGACTGGGCTGACCCGGGACGGCGTCTACCTCGTCGAGAACGGCGAGGTCGTCGGCGAGGTCAACAACTTCCGGTTCAACGAGTCGCCGGTCGATCTGCTGTCCCGGGCGGTGGAGGCGGGACGCACCGAGCGGACGCTGTCGCGGGAATGGAGCGACTACTTCCCGCGGGCGGCGATGCCGGCGCTGCGGGTGCCGGACTTCAACATGAGCTCGGTCAGCCGGGGGGTGTGAGCTGCGGGGTGTGAGGCGGGCCGCCGTCCCGTCCGCCGGGGCGGCGGTACCCGGCGTCCGGCCGGCCCGCGCAGGGGGCGGGTGTACGGCCCATAGGCCGGGACCGGCCTAATAGACTGTCGGCCTGTCCTCCCCTCGGGGAACCACGATCGATCAGGGACGCCATGACACGCCTCGGCGAATCCGTCGCCCGCGCCACCACGCTGCTCTCCACCGACCTCTCCTCCGACGACACCGTCAAGGAGCTGCTCAAGGAGACCGGCGCGCGGCGCTATCTCGACCTGACGGACCTGCCCGCCAAGGAGCAGGCCGAGCTGATCGCGGCCCGCACGGTCGAGGTGCTGCCGGGCGTGGAGAAGCTGGCCGAGCGCATCGAGGAGCGCCGGACGGCCGGCAGGGGCCTGCACATCAAGCTGGGCATCGACCCGACGGCGACCGATGTGCACCTGGGGCACGCGGTCCCGCTGATCATCCTGAGCCGCTTCCAGCGTCTCGGCCATGACGTCACGCTGATCATCGGCGACTTCACCGCGAAGATCGGCGACCCGTCGGGCCGTACGGCCGAACGGCCGCCGCTGACCGACGCGGACATCGCGCACAACCTCGCCACGTACCGCGAACAGGTGCGCCCCTTCTTCGACTTCGAGAAGGTCAGCTTCCGGCAGAACAGCGAGTGGCTGGCGCCGTACACCTTCCCTGAGCTGCTGGCGCTGCTCGCGCAGGTACCGGCCTCGCAGCTGCTCCAGCGAGAGGACTTCCGCAACCGCCTCGCGGCCGGCTCCGGTCTGACCATGACCGAGCTGCTCTACCCCATCGCGCAGGGCCTCGACTCGGTGGCGCTGGAGTGCGATGTGGAGCTGGGCGGCTCCGACCAGCTGCTCAACCTCCAGATGGGCCGCAAGCTGATGGAGCTGCGCGGGCAGCGACCGCAGCTGGTGGTGACCATGCCGCTGATCGAGGGCACGGACGGCACCGGCGCCAAGATGTCCAAGTCCAAGGGGAATTACGTCGGGCTGAGCGCGCCCGCCGACGACGTCTTCGGCAAGATCATGTCGGTGCCGGACCGGCTGATGGAGCCGTACCTCAAGGCGTGGACGGAGTGGACCGACGCGGAGATCGCACTCGTCCTGAACCGCGTCGCGGATCGGTCGCTGCACCCGATGGACCTCAAGAAGATCCTCGCCGGCGAGGTCGTGACGGCGCTGTACGGGCTGGACGCGGCGATGGCGGCGCGGGCCGGGTTCGTGGCGCAGTTCTCCAAGAAGTCGTTCGCGGATGTGGAGTCGCTGCCACTCGTGGACGTCGCCGAGCACGGCGCGTCGACGGTGGCCGCGGTGCTGACGACCGTGCTGAAGTTCACGCCGAGCGCTTCGGCGGCGCGCCGGCTGGCGAAGCAGAACGCGCTGCGGCTGGTGGTCGAGGGCGAGGACGGCCAGTCGACGGTGGTCCTCGCCGAGGCGGACTCGGTGCGACCGCTCTCCGAGGTCCTGACGGAGAAGCTGTCCGGTACGGAGGGCACTGCGTACCTGAAGGCCGGCCGCAAGCTGGCCCAAATCGCCGGCCGCTAGGGCTTTCGCCGGTCGGGGGCGGAGCGCCGCTTCGCCTTCTGCCGGTGGGTGGGGGGCGGAGGGGCTGCACCGGAGTACGTCCTCGGTGCGGGCGCATCTGCTCAGTCAGATGAGGAATGCCCCGGCGTTCGCTCCAGATCCTGCGGGCGCACTCCGGTACATCCCCTCCGCCCCTGCCCGGCACGCGACTGACCCGCCGTACCCCTGCACGTCGGTTCATCGCGACGTGGTCGCAAGCGGAGGAAGCCGAGTACCGCCCGGGGTCGAGTGCGGCCCGGGTTCACCATCCGCGTACGGCCGCGCCCGTCGGACCGCCGACGGGCAGCCGCATCCGTGTCGCAGCCCAAGAACAAGTACCGGCGTCGGTCGGAGCCACCGTCCGCCGGTCGGTGACGGCGCAGGGCCGGAGGGATGTACCGGAGTGCGCACGCAGGACCTGGAGCGGACGCCGGGGCATTCGTCATCTGACTGACCAGATGCGCCCGCGCCGTGGGGGGCGCCTCCCGGCCGAAGGCTGGGGGAGTACTCCGGTGCAGCCCTCCGGCCCCCGCCCACCGGGCGGAACCCGAGGCCACGCCCGCCCCCACGGCACGGAAGCCGGCGACGCGGGGGACGAAGCGCTACGACATCCGCGGGACACCCCTGTACGCCAACAACGCGACCCGGTCTCGTAGGGCGGGAAGCGGCGGCGTACCGTGGGAACTGACCGGAAAGTGGGGAGAATCCGGCGCGACCGAGCAGGTGGTGGAACATGATGCGGAAGCACAGCAACGTCGAAGCCTTCCGGATCACGGGGGCTCGCCAGGGGCTGTCCGAGGACGTGCGGGGGCGGCAGCGGCGGTATGTGATCTCGATGGCCGTACGGACCGTGGCCGTCGTGCTCACCGCCGTGCTGTGGAACGTCGAGCGGCCCGTTGCCATCGCGACGCTCGTGCTCGGCATAGGGCTGCCGTACATCGCGGTCGTGATCGCCAACGCCGGGCGGGAGAACGCCCCTTCGCTGCCGTCGACGTTCGTGAAGCCGACCCGGCGGATGCTGCCGTCGGCGCCGGCGGAATCGGTTGCGGAACGCCCGGCGCCCGAGCCCTCGGAACCCCGTGGAGAGCGCGGCTGAGACCCGCCGCGTCTGCAAAGCTCAAGAAAAGCTCAGATCAATCATGTGGTTCCGGTGCACCGCATGCCATCCCCCGTGACATACTGCGTACGCGCTCCGCATCCCCCGTCGGAGCGACGGACCGACGCCGGGCGGCTCCCCCCGTGGCTGCCCGGCGTCGTCATGTCCGAAGGATCATGAGTGCGGGTGCGGGACGTAGGGTTGAGGGCGTGAACTCCCCGAACGCTTCCGAGAATGTCACCATCTGCTCCGCCAAGGGCTGCCGCGCCGACGCGGTGTGGGTGCTGGCCTGGAACAACCCGAAGCTGCACACGCCGGACCGGCGCAAGACCTGGCTGGCCTGTGACGAGCACCGGGAGCATCTGTCGCAGTTCCTGGCCGTGCGCGGGTTCTTGAAGGACGTGGTGGCGCTTGAGGAGTGGGAGCGGTCAGCCGCCGATGGCTGACATGGGGCGCTCGGGCTGGAGGAAGGTGGGGTCGTCGAGGCCGGAGCCGGCCTTCTTGCCCCACATCGCCAGCTTCCAGATGCGGGCGATCTCCGCGTCGGGGGCACCGGAGCGCAGGGCCGCGCGCAGGTCCGTCTCCTCGGTGGCGAAGAGGCAGGTGCGGACCTGGCCGTCGGCGGTCAGCCGGGTGCGGTCGCAGGCGCGGCAGAACGGGCGGGTCACCGAGGCGATGACGCCGACGCGGTGCGGGCCGCCGTCGACGATCCAGCGCTCGGCGGGGGCGGAGCCGCGCTCGTCCTGACTCTCGGGGGTGAGGGTGAAGCGGGTACGCAGCGAGTCGAGGATGTCACCAGCAGTGATCATGCCGTCGCGCTTCCAGCCGTGCTGGGCGTCCAAGGGCATCTGCTCGATGAAGCGGAGCTCGTAGTCGTTCGCAACAGCCCAGGCCAGGAGGTCGGGGGCCTCGTCGTCGTTGAGGCCGGGCATCAGGACGGCGTTGACCTTGACCGGGGTGAGGCCGGCAGCGCGGGCCGCCTCCAGGCCGCCCAGCACGTCGGCGTGGCGCTTGCGGCGGGTCATGGCCTGGAAGACGTCGGGCCGGAGGGTGTCCAGGGAGACGTTGACACGGTCCAGGCCGGCGTCGCGCAGGGCGGTGGCGGTGCGCTGAAGACCTATGCCGTTGGTGGTCAGCGACATCCGGGGCCGGGGGGCGAGCGCGGCGACCCGCTCGACGATGCCGACCAGGCCGGGGCGGAGCAGCGGCTCGCCGCCGGTGAAGCGGACCTCGTCGACGCCGAGGTCGCGCACCGCGATGCCGATGAGGCGGACGATCTCGTCGTCGGTGAGCAGATCGGGCTTGGCGAGCCATTGCAGGCCCTCTTCGGGCATGCAGTACGTACACCGCAGATTGCACCGGTCGGTGAGGGAAACCCGCAGGTCGGTGGCCACGCGGCCGTACGTGTCGATGAGCACTGGGCCCCCTCCCCGAGAGTGTGGAACGGCATGTGGATCAGTACGTCTTCGAGACTACGCGATGGGTCCGACAGTGAGGAGGCGTGAGAAGCACGAGGTGGGCGGGGTGGCGTCGTAGATCTCTACGACGCCACCCCGCCCGGGGGCTGTAGGGATGGCTCAGTGGGCTCCGGTGCCGGTCAGCGAGCGGACCTCCAGTTCGGCGTACTTGGCGGCGTCCGGCTCTTCCCTGGAGAGGAGGGAGCCCAGCCAGCCGAGGGCGAAGCCCAGCGGGATGGAGATCAGGCCGGGGTTCTCCAGGGGGAAGAACGCGAAGTCGGCGGTGGGGAACATGGACGCCTCCTTGCCGGAGACGACGGGTGAGAAGAGGACGAGGAGGACGGACGAGAGCAGGCCGCCGTAGATGGACCAGAGGGCGCCCTGGGTGGTGAAGCGCTTCCAGAAGAGGCTGTAGAGGAGAGTCGGGAGGTTGGCGGAGGCAGCGACCGCGAAGGCGAGCGCCACCAGGCCGGCGACGTTCAGGCTGCGGGCGAAGACGCCGAGGACGATGGCGACGGCACCGATGCCGACGGTCGCCCAACGGGCCGCGGCGACCTCTTCCTTCTCGGTGGCCTGCCCTTTGCGGAGGACGTTGACGTAGAGGTCGTGGGCGAAGGAGGAGGACGAGGCGAGGGTGAGGCCGGCGACCACCGCGAGGATGGTCGCGAAGGCGACGGCGGAGATCACGGCGAGCAGGATCGCGCCGCCGGTGGAGCCCGCGCCGCCGCCGATCTCCTGGGCGAGCAGCGGGGCCGCGGTGTTGCCCGCCTTGTTGGAGGCGGTGATGGTGGCGGGCTTGATGAGGGCGGCGGCGCCGAAGCCGAGGGCGATGGTCATCAGGTAGAAGACGCCGATGATGCCGATCGCCCAGTTCACCGACTTACGGGCGGCCTTGGCGGTGGGGACCGTGTAGAAGCGGATGAGGATGTGCGGCAGGCCCGCGGTGCCCAGGACGAGCGCGATGCCCAGGGAGATGAAGTCGATCTTCGAGGTGGCGGTGGCGCCGTACTTGAGGCCGGGTTCCAGGAAGGCGGAGCCCTTGCCGCTGTTCTCGGCGGCGGCGCCGAGCAGGGCGGAGAGGTTGAAGTGGAACCTCAGCGCCACCAGGAAGGTGATGAGCAGGGTGCCGGCGATCAGCAGGACGGCCTTGACCATCTGGACCCAGGTGGTGCCCTTCATACCGCCGATGGTGACGTAGAGGATCATCACGATGCCGACGATGACGACGACCAGGATCTTGCCGGCCTCGCTGGTGATGCCCAGGAGCAGGGTCACCAGGGCGCCGGCGCCCGCCATCTGGGCGAGCAGGTAGAAGATCGAGACGACGATGGTGGAGGTGCCTGCGGCGGTCCGGACCGGGCGCTGGCGCATCCGGTAGGCGAGGACGTCGCCCATGGTGAACCGGCCGGAGTTGCGCAGCGGTTCGGCGACGAGGAGGAGCGCGACGAGCCAGGCGACGAGGAAGCCGATGGAGTAGAGGAAGCCGTCGTAGCCGAAGAGGGCGATGGCGCCGGCGATACCGAGGAAGGACGCCGCGGACATGTAGTCGCCGGAGATGGCCAGGCCGTTCTGGAATCCGCTGAACTGCCGGCCGCCGGCGTAGAAGTCCTCCGCCCCCTTGGTCTGCCGGCCGGCCCAGACGGTGATGCCCAGGGTGGCGGCGACGAAGACCGCGAAGAGGGTGACGATCAGCGTGCGGTGCTCGCCCGCGCCGCCGGCGGCGAGCGGGAGCTGCTGGGCGAGGGTCATGCGCCGGCCTCCTGCACATCGGCTTCCGGGTGGGGCGCGGTGTCTTCGAGGCCGGACTTGATGGCCTCGGCCCGAGGGTCGAGGTGGGCGGCGGCGCGCCGGGAGTACCACCAGGCGATCAGGAAGGTGGTGGCGAACTGGGCGATGCCGAGGACGAAGGCGATGTTGAGGTGGCCCAGGACCTTGGTGGCCATGAAGTCGCCCGCGTAGCTCGACAGCAGTACGTAGACCAGGTACCAGAGGACGAAGGCGAGGGTGAGCGGGAAGGCGAACGAGCGGTGCGCGCGCCGGAGTTCGGCGAACTCGGGGCTCGACTGCACCTTGAGGTAGTCCGGCGGGTCGTGCTGTCCGGGGTTGGCGGACGGGGTGGTGATCACGAAGTCTCCTGACGCTCGGCGAGCTGGTGCCACGGCAGCAATAAGGCCCGCATAAGTGACGTAGATCACGCATCGTAGAGGGGGTGACTACGGAGCGACAGAGGATGGATGGTTGAATTCCCGAAGAAATCGGGGGAATGGGCGCACCGGCCGCCACCGCACGGGGGACGCTTCGTTGAGCCGGGCATGACTCCGCCGCCTCCCCTGGACCCGCCGCCACCCGGTCCCCGCCGGCGCCTGTACGGCAGCGTCCGGCTGCCCGCGCCGATCGCCCTCGCGCCGTCGCTGCCGCGTCCGGGAGTGGGTGCCCGGCGCTGGTACGGCCGGCGGATCGCCCTGCCGCCGCTGAGCCTGGGCACTCTGCGCCGCTCCGGATGACCTTCCCTCCGGGCGCGCCTGATGGGGCGTCAATTCGCCTGTCCTGATGGGTTTTCTCCGCGTTCCATTGCCGGTCGCCGGTGGTCGCCGATAGCTTCACGTCTCATGCATCCGCCCGTGCACAGCTCCGCGTACGGGCGGTCTCACGGATGAGGTGGAGTACCCATGGCACATCCCCGATCCAGACGCATACGGGCCCTGGTCTTACCCCTCGGGCTCGCCCTGACGGCATCCCTCGGCTTCCTCCCGAACGCGGCCGGCGCCGCGCCCCGGGACGCCGCCGCGGCAGCCGCGGACACGGGCAGCGGCCCGCTGCTCTCGTACGTCGTGAACACCGCCCCTGGCCACGCCGCGGTCGGCCGGGTCGAGCGGGCGATAGCCCGGGCCGGCGGGAAGGTGATCACCGCGCACGAGCGGATAGGCGTGATCGTCGTCCACTCGGCCAATCCCCGGTTCGCCGCCTCCATCAGGGCAGTCGGGGGCGTGCAGTCGGCCGGCGCGACCCGTACCGCGCCGTTGAAAGCGTCCGGTACCACCGACGTCGGCAAGCCGCAGAGGGTGACCCGGGCCCAGCTCGCGGCGGCGGGCCGGGCGGCGAAGGCCCGGGGCGAGGAGCCCCTGGAACCGCTCCAGTGGGACATCCGGGCCGTCAAGGCCGACCGGGCCGCGAAGGTGAACCCCGGCAGCCGCAAGGTCACCGTCGCGGTCATCGACACGGGGGTGGACGACACCCACCCGGACCTCCGACCGAACTTCTCGGCGCGGCAGTCCGCCAGTTGCGTGGGCGGGGTGCCCGATACGTCCCCGGGGGCGTGGCGGCCCTGGAACCCGGACACCGACTACCACGGCACCCATGTCGCGGGCACGATCGCCGCGGCCCGCAACGGCATCGGGGTGACGGGCGTCGCCCCCGGTGTGAAGGTCTCCGCCATCAAGGTCAGCGAGCCCGGCACGAGCATGTTCTACGCCGAGAGCGTGGTGTGCGCGTTCGTCTTCGCGGCCGACCACGGAGTCCAGGTGACCAACAACAGCTATTACGTCGACCCCTGGATGTTCAACTGCAAGGACGACGCCGACCAGGCCGCCATCGTCGACGCGGTCGGCCGCGCGGCGAAGTACGCGCAGGGCAAGGGCGTGGTCAACGTCGCCGCGGCCGGCAACGCGAACGCCGACCTCGCGGCCACCCGGCTCACCGACACGAGCAGCCCGGACGACTCCACCCCGGTCGGCCGCACCGTCGACCCGAAGACCTGCCGGGACGTGCCCGCCCAGCTGCCCGGCACGGTGACGGTGGCGGCCACCGGCGCGCGGAACCTGAAGTCCGGCTACTCGAACTACGGCCTCGGGCAGATCGATGTGGCCGCGCCGGGCGGCGACACGCAGCAGGTGCCCGAGCTGCCCGCCAAGAACGGCAACATCCTCTCCACGATGCCGGGCGGCGACTGGGCGTTCCTGGCCGGGACGTCCATGGCGTCGCCGCATGTCGCGGGCGTCGCGGCGCTGCTCAAGAGCGCGCACCCGAAGGCGAGCCCGCAGGAGATCCGGTGGCTGCTCAAGGAGCAGGCGGACAACCCCGGTTGCCCCGCCGCCGACGCGACCTGCACCGGCACCCCGCGCGTCAACAGCCACTTCGGCTACGGGATCGTCGATGCGCTGCGCGCGGTGAAGTAGCCGCCGGCGCGGTGCGGGCCGGGCGGGGCGGTGGCGCCCTCCCGGCCCGCACTGCGCGCCCTCCCGGCCTGCCCGCACGTCCCGTGGCGTGCCGGTCAGTCCGGGGACCGCCCCAGGTACGCGGCCAGGCGGTCCGCGCCGGTGGCGCCGGGCGGGGCGGCGCGCTCCGGGGCGAACGAGCTGCCCTCGGTGCGCGGCGCCGCGCCGTAGATCAGCCGGGCCGCCTCCAGGGTCTCCGCGGCGGCCTCCGGAGCCAGATCGGTCGGGGCGCCGATCGCCCGCGCCAAGTCCCAGCCGTGCGCGAGGAGTTCGACGGTGACCTGCTGGACGAGCAGCCCGCCCGGCGCCTCGTACGGGCCGAAGGTGCGGTGCAGCATCCCGCTGCCGGTGAAGACGGCGAGGGCGGTGCGCGCGGACCCCTCGAAGGCCGCGACGTGGTCGTCGCCGAGGTGGTCGGCGGTGTGGTCGTCGCGCGGCGCCCCCTCGGCGATCGAGGCGGCCATCAGGCTCTCCCACACCATGTGGTCCAGCAGTTGCCGTACGGTCCAGCCCGCGCACGGCGTCGGCCGCCGGAGGTCGTCCGGCCGGACGGCGGCGACCAGGGCACCGATATCGCGGACCACCCGCGTGTACGCGGCGAGCACCCGTTCCGGGTCGGTGTCCGCGAGGCGCTCGAACGCGGAGCGGTCCGGCTCCCCGGGGGTGCGGTGGGCGCGCAGCGCGGCTGCGGTCCAGGTGCCGGCGGTGCCCCAACTGGGCGGCGTGGGGCGGCCGGTGGCCGTGCAGAGCAGCTGCCAGTAGCGCTCGACGAGGGGTTCGGCTGCGGTCTCCAGCTGCTCCAGCAGCCGGGTGCGGGCGGCCGGGCCGTCCTCGGCCGGCGGGTCGGGGGTGGCGGCCTGGGTGGGGATCCAGGCGGCGACCAGCTCGGCGAGGACCGGCTCGGCGACCGGGGAGTCCGGGGCGATGCCGGCGGCGACGGCGGCCTCGGCGCGGGTGCGCATCAGCTCGGCGACGCGGACGGCGGCCCCGGTCGCCGCGGCCGGATCCAGCGCGTCCGCCGCACCGGCCGCCTGTGCGGGGGCGGTACGGGCGCTGAACTCGGCCAGCCGGCGCAGCGCGGCCCCCAGTTCCGGATCGCGGACCAGGGCGGCCAACTCCACCCAGGCGTCGAGCTGTTCGGGCGTGGGGTCGTCGGGCAGGTCGGGGGTGGCGGTCAGCAGGCCGGTGCGGTAGGCGGGGGCGGCCACCCCGTCCAGGGCGTCCTCGACGACGTCGGCGACGATCCGGCGGCGTTCCTCGGCCGACAGGCGGGCGAGTCGGGTCATCTGCGGCAGCTCCTCTGCTGCGGTGCCCCGCGCGGCCACCGTACGCAGGACGGAGCGCTGCAACCGCAGGGTGCATATCTGCGCGTCCAGGGCGTCCGCCCAGCGCTCCGCGGTGTCGGTGAGCGACCTCTCGCGGTGCAGGACGGCGCGGATCGCCGCCGTGCCGATGCCCAGTTCGCGCAGGCTGCGCACGATCTCCAGGCGGGCCGGGGCGTCCGGTCCGTACAGCCGGTAGCCCGCGGGGGTGCGGGCGGCGGGCGGCAGCAGGTCCTGGTCCGACCAGTTCCTGATGGTCTTGACCGAGACGCCGGTCAGGCGCGACAGCGCGCCGATGGAGAGCAGGCCGGTGCCGTCCTCGTACATGCCCTCCACTTTCGGGTCTCCCACGGGGGGAGACGCAAACGGCGCTCCCGGCGGGGGCGCCTCACGCGTCCTGGACGGCCTCGCGGTACGCCGGGGACGGGCGCTCGCCCGCGTCCGGGCGGTCCGGTCCGGCCGCCGCCGCCAACACGCCGGCGGCCAGGGCGAACTGGGCCGCCGTATAGGTGACCATGATCCAGAACTGCGGGGCGGGCAGCTGCGGCCAGTGGGCGATACCGCTCGCGATCAGGGTGTCGGAGAGCAGGAAGAGCAGTCCGCCGGCCGCGGCCCGCGGGCCCGCGCGGAGCGCGCCGCAGGCCATCGCGGTGAGCAGCAGGCTGTATCCGGCGACCGGGATGCGGAGTGCGGCCGGCAGGTCCGGCCACAGCAGCGCCACGGTGGCGACCAGGGCGACCGCGTATGCCGCCGCTGCCGCCACCGGCAGGGAGGGGCGTCCTGCCGGGCGACTGCCGTGCCGGGCGAACAGCAGCAGGTAGCAGACGTGCCCGGCGGCGAACGAGCCCATCCCCACCAGGAAGCCGGTACCGCCGCCGATCTGGAGGAAGGTGTCGCCGCCGCAGCCGAACAGCAGCGCGCCGGCCAGCAGCGGCGGCCCGCCGCGGAGCAGGACATGGGCGGCCAGCAGCGGCATCAGGACGGGCTTGGTGAGCTGGACGGCGTTGCCGGCGAGGGCGGCGGTGCCGCTGCCGGGCGTGGCGGCGGCGTGCGCCGCGAGGGCGAGGAGGTGGGCGGCGGCCAGTACGGCGAAGGCGGCGAGCAGGATCCGCGCGGCCCGCGGCCGGGGCGCGGGGGCCCTCACGCCGCGGGCTCCCCGACGGTGGGCTCCCCCACGGCCGGCCCCTCGGCGGCGTCCCGCGCGCCGGGCCGCCGCCCACCCTCCGAACTCCCGCTGCCCTTGGGGGTGTCGAGGGCCGAGGCGGGCTGCCAGCCGGGCCCCCGGAAGACCCGTCCGGCGCGCTCGCTCCAGCTGCCCGCGGCCCGGATGTCGCGGGCGATGGCGGCGTACTCGTGGGTGGCCACCCGCAGCGGGTTGAAGGTGTTGATGTTCTTGGTGAGGCCGTAGACCGGCCGCTCGGTCTCGGGGACGAACGAGCCGAACATCCGGTCCCAGATGATCAGGATCCCGCCGAAGTTGCGGTCCAGGTAGCCGCCTTGCGAGGCGTGGTGGACGCGGTGGTGCGAGGGCGTGTTGAACACGAACTCGACGGGCCGGGGCAGGGTGCCGATGCGCTCGGTGTGCACCCAGAACTGGTAGACGAGGTTGGCGCCGGAGGTGAAGGCGATCGCGGCCGGGTGCACGCCCAGCGCGACCATCGGCACGTAGAACGGCCAGACGGTCCAGGTCGTCCAGGGCTGCCGCAGCGCGGTGGTGAGGTTGAACTTCTCGCTGGAGTGGTGCACCACGTGGCAGGCCCACAGGATGCGGATGACGTGATGGCCGCGGTGCGACCAGTAGTAGAAGAAGTCCTGGACGAGCAGCATCAGGGGCAGCGTCCACCACACGACGGGTATCCGCAGCGGGGTGAGCTCGTAGACCGCGGCGTAGATCGCCACGATCGGGATCTTCCACAGCGCGTCGAAGACCAGGCTGCCCAGCCCCATGCCGACGCTGGTGGCGGCGTCCTTCGCCGCATACCCCTCTGCTTCCTCGTCGGGATGCAGGCGGTAGCTCACCATCTCGACGACGGTGAGCAGGACGAAGGCGGGCACGGACCACAACACGACATCGGGCAGGTGCGGCATGCCCCGCACCATAAGTGCGGTGACGGGGCTACCGCTAGAGGTTGTTACCGAGAAGTATGTGAGACGCGCTGTCAGCTTTCCGGCGGGGAGGTACCGCCGGTAGCCCCCGCGGGCGGCGCCCGCCGCTCACCACACCCGCAGCGAGGCCCCCTCGGCGAAGGCCGGGCTCGGTGTAGCGGGCGCCGGGCACCGCCAGGGGGTCGCTGTGGCCGGTGGGGGATGCCGTGGTGCGGTCGCCGTTGGGGGGTGCTTCCGTCATGACGTCACTCCTACGTATGGGAAGTCGTGGCCAGCCACTCCCGGGTCCGCGGCCAGGTGCCTTCGGGGTGCGGGAAGTCGCTGCCCCAGAGGATGTTGCCGACGCCGATCTCGTAGCGCTGGGCCAGTTCGCGGCGCTTGGTGTTGGTGGCGCAGACGAAGACGTAGCGGTCCAGGTACTCGTGCGGCGGGCGCTTCAGTCCGGCGAAGGGGGAGAGCTTCTTGCCGCCGTGCGCGCCCAGGTACAGCCGGTCCATGAACCACAGCAGGTTCGGCAGCCACCAGCAGCCGGACTCGGCGATGCCGAAGCGCAGGCCGGGGTGGCGTTCGAAGACGCCCGACCAGAGCAGGAACCACAGCGGGCGGGCCGGCCACCACGTGACCTCGCTGACGAAGATGCCCAGGTGGTCGCCGTATTCCTGGCGCGGGGCGGCGCCGGAGTGGGTGAGGACCGGCATCCGGGTCTCGGCCGCGGCGGCCCAAACCGGGTCGTAACGCCGGTCGTGGTACGGGGCGTTGAGTGCCGTTCCGGGTCGGTGGCGCAGAACTCCGCGAGCCAGCGGTTGTGGGCCCGGGCGCCGGCCATGCCGAGCTCCGGGTCCTGGTCGCCGGAGAGGCCGAGGCCGACGCCGAAGGGGGCGGCGGTCGAGCTGTCCACGGCGTCGGCGTCCGGGAAGACGACCTCGGCTGCGACCCCGTCGCCGTCCAGCTCCTTCGTCCGCTGCGCCGGGTCCCAACCGGCGCGCAGCCCCTCCTCGTTGTCCTCGAACCACTTGGCGGCGAAGGTCTCGTTGCGGACGCCGAGCCGGGTCATCGCCGCGCGCCGGGCCTCCCGGCCGGCCAGGAACTCGTGAAGGGGCGGTGGAAGCGGGAGTCCAGATAGGGGCAGTACTCCTCGGTGGGCAGTCCGGCGTGGCAGTCGGAGGAGACGACCAGGTACGGGTCCTGGTGGTGCGGGACCTGGTGGTGCGGATCGGTGCCGTGGGTCGGGGCGTCCATACCGCTCCCTCACTCGTCGGTCGCGTCAGCGCGCCGACCGTGTAGGTCGCAGGTCGCGTCAGCGCATCAATCGAGGCAGTCGAAAATGAAGCCTTCGGGATACGACGGGTCGGCGCGGTCGGGCGTCGACCGCGCCCGCGTCGGGATGCGCCGCCCTTCACCGGACGCTGCCTTCCGGCGGCCCGTCGAGGGTCTGCATCGCGTCGTCGTAGCGCTGGTGGATGTACGGCAACAGGGCCCGGCCGTCGACCCGTTCGGCGACCGTGCCGCTCTGCTCGGTGGTCTTCTCGCCGAGGGTGATCCCGACGGGGGTGCGCACCGGCAGGTCGGCGACCGGGTCGTCCATCGACTCGCGCAGGACCACGTCGCCGGTCACCCGCTCCAGCCTGCGGACCTTCTCGCGGCGCCGGCAGTGCACCAGTACGGGGTCGGCGTCGAACCCCGAACCGTCCACGGCCGGCAGGAACTTGAAGAAGAATGGGTCATCGGCATGACCAGCGGATACCAGCCCTCGGTGCCGTTGTGGACGGCCGCGACGGCGACCGAGCCGGCGCCCAGCGGATAGCCGGGCAGGTCGACGATGCTGATGGTGGCCCGGACCAGCGGGCGCGCCGTGGGTTCGAGCGGGGGCGGCAGCACCGCCGCGACCGCGTCCGGGTCGGCCTCCCAGAGGGCCACCACACCGGTGGGCCAGATGTCGGGGAGCTTGGCTCCGGCGGCGCGCGTCGCGGCGATCTCCGCCTCGGTGCGCGCTCCGTAGCGTATGCGTGCCATGTCGTACCACCCTTCGTCGTCCGGCACTCGCGGGGGTCGTTCAAGGCGCCTGTAACACGGTTACACGGTCCGCGATGAAGGGTAAAGGGCCGTGCGCCAGACGGAGTTGGGAGATAGTGGGGGGCTATGACACGTACCGCGCTGACCGGTGAGGAAGTCCTGGACACCGCCGCCCGGCTGATCCTGACGCACGGCCCCGGGGCCCTGACGATGCGCCGGCTCGCCGCGGAACTGGGCACCGCCGTCACCTCCATCTACTGGCACGTCGGCAACCGCGAATCCCTGCTGGACGCCCTGGTCGAGCGCACCATCCAGGAGATGGGCGAGATCCGGCCGACCGGGAGCACGCCCCGGGCGCGCGTCGTCTCGGTCGCCCGCGCGCTGCACACCGCGCTGCGCGAGCGCCCCCACCTGATCGCGATGGTGCACGAACGCGGCCTGACGGAGCGGATGTTCCTGCCCGCGCAGCAGGCGCTGGTCCATGAGCTGCACGCCGCCGGGCTGCGCGGCGAGCGGGCCGCCGAGGCGGTGCGCGCCGTCCAGTTCCAGGTCGTCGGCTTCGTCCTGGTCGAGCGCAACCGCGAGCGGTCGCCCGCGCAGCACCCGAGCGAGGGCGAGCTGTGGGACTCCCCCGCCGCCGGGCACGATCCGGCGCTGGCCCGTGCGCTGGCCGCGCCGGCCGATGCCGAACACCTCTTCCGGGTATCCCTGGAGGCGCTGGTGGCGTCCCTGCTCGGCCCGGCGTAGCGGCGTTCCCCGGCCGCGCGCGCCCGACGGCGGTTCGGTGGCTGTCAGTGGCGGCCCGTATCCTCAGTGACCATGCTCGAAGACCGCATGGCAGCAGCTCCCCCGATCGCGCCGAAGATCGTGCAGCAGCCGGGCCCGCAGACGCCGCCGGCCGACTGGCCGTCCGGGTATCCCCAGGGATACGCGGTGGTCGACGTGGAGACCACCGGCCTGGCCCGCGACGACCGGATCATCTCCGCCGCCGTGTACCAACTCGACGCACAGGGCGCGTTCCAGGACTCCTGGTACACCCTCGTCAATCCGCAGCGCGACCCCGGCCCGGTCTGGATCCACGGTCTGACGAGCGACATGCTGGACGGCGCGCCGCTGTTCCCGGACGTCGTCCCCGAGCTGTCCCGCCGCCTCGCCGACCGGGTGCTGGTCGCGCACAACGCCATGTTCGACTGGTCGATGATCGCCCGGGAGTACGCCCGCGCCGCGGCGACCGCCCCGGTGCGCCAGCGACTGTGCACCATCGCGCTGTCCAAGGAACTGGGCCTGCCGCTGCCCAACCACAAACTGGAGTCCCTCGCCGCCCATTACGGCGTCGTGCAGGAGCGCGCCCACCACGCCCTGGACGACGCCCGGGTGCTGGCCGAGGCGTTCCGCCCCAGCCTGCGCCGGGCCGCCCGGCAGAATCTGCGGCTCCCGCTGCTGACCTGCCAGCCGCTGACGGAGTGGTCGGACTCCCCCGCGCCCCGGCCGCGGGCCGCCGGGTCCTCGTACCGCCCCACCTCCTGGCGGCCGTCCCGCAAGCGGCCGGCCTGCCCGTATCCCAACCCGGGGCGCTACGAACCGGGCGGCCGGCTCGTCCAGGGCATGCGGGTCGCGTTCTCCGGCGACACGTCCGTGGACCGTGAACTGCTGGAGGACCGCGCCATCGAGGCCGGGCTGCACGTGGCGACGAGCGTGTCCCGGCTGACCAGCCTGCTGGTGACCAACGACCCGGACGCGCAGACCTCCAAGACCGCCAAGGCCGCCGCGTACGGCACGGCCGTCATCGACGAGGCGGCGTTCATGCAGCTGCTCCAGGACGTCGAGCCTGCGGACCAGGCGCCTGCGTCCGGGTGAAGCCCGGCCAACACACCCGCCGGCACCTCGCCCCGTGCGGGCCCCCACCGCACGCTGTGGCGCATGGCACGTTGTGAGGTCTGCGGAAACGACTACGGCATGACGTTCGAGGTGCACGCGCAGGGCGCGGTGCACGTCTTCGACTGCTTCTCCTGCGCGATCCACCGCATGGCGCCGATCTGCGAGCACTGCCGGGTGCAGATCATCGGGCAGGGCGTGGAGGCCGAGGGGCAGTGGTACTGCGGTGCGCACTGCGCCCGCTCGGCGGGGCGGGTGGGCATCGTCGACCGGGTCTGACCGGGGCCCGGCGGCCCCTCGCCCCGCCGCGGTGGGGGACCCCCGGCCCCGGTGTCCCGAGGTCCGCGAGGTACCGTCGCAGCCGTGTACCGCTTCCTGTTGTCCCGGCAGTGGGTGATCCTCACCCTCTTGGGCCTTGTCCTGATCCCGGTCATGATCAAGCTGGGCTTCTGGCAGTTCCATCGCCATCAGCACAAGGTGGCGCAGAACACCCAGATCGCCGACAACCTGGCCGCCACGCCGGTCCCGGTCACCGGCCTGGCCGCCGTCGGCCGGGACCTGCCGCACGGCGACATGTGGCGCCGGGTCACCGCCACCGGCAGCTACGACACCGCGCACGAGGTCGTCGTCCGCCAGCGCACCGCCGCCGACGAACAGACCATCGGCTACTACGTCCTGACCCCGCTGGTCCTCGGCAACGGCGATGCCGTCCTGGTCAACCGCGGCTGGATCTCGGCGGGCAACGACCTCACCAAGTTCCCCGACGTCCCGGCCGCCCCCAAGGGCACCGTCACCGTCACCGGCCGGATGATGGCCGACGAGACCACCGCGGTCAGCGGCATCAAGGACACCAAGGGCCTGCCGCCCCGCCAGGTCATGCTGATCAACAGCAAGCAGCAGGCGGAGCGGGTGGGCCGCCCCATGCTCGGCGGCTACATCGAGCAGATCGCACCCAAGCAGCCGGGCAACACCCCCGAGCCGGTGCCCGAACCGGACCATGACTCCATCGGCCCGCACATGGCGTACGCGATCCAGTGGTGGCTGTTCGCGGCGGCGGTACCGGTCGGCTGGGCCGTCCTGGTGCGCCGGGAGCGCCGCGACCGGCGGGAGGCCGCGGCCAAGGAGGCGCAGGGGGCCGC
>NZ_BMRP01000039.1:17262-27551 GCF_014648695.1 Streptomyces albospinus | reverse complement strand
CGGCGGACCCCGGACGGTCTGCCGAATCCGCCGGATGCGGGGAGACTGAGGCAGCCGGCGACGCTGCGCCGCCGGCTCCGGCAGAACCCGTAGCCCGGACAGCCGCCACCCCCGAGTAGCGCTCCCGCCGGGCGGGAAGGGGCGCGGAGTGCACCCCCCACGCATCGAGGACTATGCGCTCATCGGCGATCTCCAGACCGCCGCCCTCGTCGGCCGCGACGGCTCCATCGACTGGCTGTGCCTGCCCCGCTTCGACTCCCCCGCCTGCTTCGCCGCGCTCCTCGGCGGCGACGACAACGGCCACTGGCTGCTCGCCCCGCGCTCCCCCGACGCCCGCGCGCAGCGCTCGTACCGCGGCGACTCGCTCCTCCTCGACACCGTCTGGGAGACCCCCACCGGCAGCGTCCGGGTCACCGACTTCATGCCGCAGCGCGACCGAATGCCCGATGTCGTGCGGATCGTGGAGGGGCTGCACGGCAGCGTCGAGATGCGCGGGGTGCTGCGGCTGCGGTTCGACTACGGGCGGGTGGTGCCCTGGGTGCGGGCCGCCGAGGGCTGCCGGGTCGCGATCGCCGGGCCGGACTCCGTATGGCTGCGCACCCCGGACCGGGGCAGGACCTACGGCAAGGACTTCAGCACCTGCTCCGACTTCACCGTCGCGGCGGGCGAGCGCACCGCGTTCGTGCTGACCTGGCACCCCTCGCACGAGCCCCGCCCGGCGCGGATCGACCCCTTCCAGGCGCTGGCGGACACCCTGGAGGACTGGCACGACTGGTCGGCGCGCTGCCGCTACACCGGTCCCTACCGCGCCGCCGTGGTCCGCTCCCTGATCACCCTCAAGGCGCTCACCTACGCGCCCACCGGCGGCATCGTCGCGGCCCCCACCACCTCGCTCCCCGAGGAGCCGGGCGGCGTGCGCAACTGGGACTACCGCTACTGCTGGCTGCGCGACGCCAGCCTGACCCTGAACTCCCTGATTTCCGCCGGGTATCTGGACGAGGCCGGCGCCTGGCGGGACTGGCTGCTGCGCGCGGTGGCCGGCGCCCCCGCCGACCTCCAGATCATGTACGGGCTGGGCGGGGAGCGGCGGCTGCCGGAGACCGAGGTGCCCTGGCTGTCCGGGTACGCGGACTCGCGGCCGGTGCGGATCGGCAACGCCGCCGTCGAGCAGCGGCAGCTCGACGTCTACGGCGAGGTGATCGACTCGTTCCACGTGGCCCGGAGAGCGGGGCTGCCGGCCGAGGCGCACGCCTGGAGCATCCAGCGGGCGCTGGTCGACTACCTGGCGTCCACCTGGCGCGACCCAGACGAGGGGATCTGGGAGATCCGCGGCCCGCGCCGGCACTTCGTGTACTCCAAGGTCATGGCCTGGGTCGCGGCCGACCGCGCGGTGCGGGCGATCGAGGCGGATCCGAAGCTCGGCGGGGACGTCGACCGCTGGCGGGCGATGCGCGACGAGGTGCACCGGGAGGTCTGCGAGCGGGGCTACGACGCCGGCCGCGGCACCTTCACCCAGCACTACGGCTCGGTGGAACTGGACGCCGCGACGCTGCTGATCCCCCGGGTCGGCTTCCTCCCGGGCGACGATCCCCGGGTGCGCTCCACCGTCGACACGGTGCGCCGGGAGCTGACCTCCGGCGGTCTGGTACGCCGTTACAGCACCGAGGGCGGCTCCGTGGACGGGCTGCCGGGCGGCGAGGGGGCGTTCCTGGTCTGCTCGTTCTGGCTCGCCGACGCGCTCCAGCTGACCGGCCGCCACGAGGAGGCCCGGGAGCTGTTCGAGCGGCTGCTGGCGCTGTGCAACGACGTCGGGCTGCTCTCCGAGGAGTACGACCCGTCCGCCGGGCGCCAACTGGGCAACTTCCCGCAGGCGTTCAGCCATATCGGCCTGGTCGGCACCGCGTTCGGGCTGCTCGGCGCGCCGGGTGCAGACTAGGGCCATGGATCTTGGACTCACCGACCGGACATATCTCGTCACCGGAGCGACCCGCGGCCTCGGCTTCGCCACCGCCCGCGAACTGGTCGCCGACGGCGCCAACGTCGTCGTCACCGGACGCACCGAGGAGAGCGCCGCCAAGGCCGCCGCCGCCCTGGGCGACCGGGCGTTCGGCGTCGCCGCCGACAACGCCGACCCGGACGCCGCCGCCCGCCTGGTGTCGACCGCCCGCGAGCGCTTCGGCCGGCTGGACGGCGTGCTCATCAGCGTGGGCGGCCCGGCCCCCGGGACGACCGCCGACAACACCGACGACCAGTGGCGGACGGCCTTCGAGTCGGTCTTCCTCGGCGCGGTTCGGCTCGCCCGTGAGGCCGCCGCGGTGCTCGACGAGGGCGGTGTCATCGGCTTCGTCCTCTCCGGCTCCGTCCACGAGCCGATCCCCGGGCTCACCATCTCCAACGGCCTGCGCCCCGGCCTCGCCGGCTTCGCCAAGTCCCTCGCCGACGAGCTGGGCCCGCGCGGCATCCGCGTCCTCGGCGTCCTCCCGGGGCGGATCGCCACCGACCGCATGACCCAGCTCGATGCCCTCTCCGGCGACCCCGAGGGCACCCGCGCCCGCAACTCCGCCTCCATTCCCCTGGGCCGCTACGGCCGCCCCGAGGAGTTCGGCCGCACCGCCGCGTTCCTGCTGTCGCCGGCCGCCTCGTACGTCACCGGGGTGATGGTCCCGGTGGACGGGGGCGCGCGCCACGGCTTCTGAGAGGGCCGTCGCGGACGGGGGCTAGCTCACCCGCTCCGGCCTGTGGCGCACCGCCCGCAGCCGGACCTCGGCGGGCAGCCGTGCCAGGCCCGCCGACGTCCGCGCGTGCGCCAGCGCCTCGTCGGACAGCCGCAGCACGACGGTCCCGGGGTCGGCGTGCGGGGCGAGGACGAGCAGGGCGCGCAGCCGCGGCTCCGTGCGGCGGCCGGTCAGCAGGACGGCGGCCCGCTCGACGCCGTCCAGGGACTCCGCCTCGGCCGTCAGGACGGTCTCCAGGGCCCGGCCGTGGACCAGCGCGCCCTGCCCGTCGCCGCAGTCGACCAGCACCTCGCCGAGCCGGCGGCGCCGGAGCTGGGCCAGCAACCACCACAGGAGCAGCACGACGAGGGCGGCCAGAGCGGCGATGACGGCCGGCCACCACCAGCCGCGGTCCGTCCAGCGGGTGCGGTCGCGGGCCGGGAGGAGGACCGCGTCGGGGCGGGCCCAGGGCCATCCGCCGGGCAGGCCGAGGTGCAGCCGCGCGGGCAGGTCGGAACCGCCCAGCAGCACCATCCCGCCGGCCGCGAGCAGCACGGCGCCGGTCAGGCCGAGCAGCAGCCGGTTGACCGTTCCGCGGGCCCCGGGCACGGCGCGGTCACCCCTTCCTCGGACGCCGTACGTAGACGGTGAGCGCCGGCCGGTGCGCCAGGCCCAGTTGCCGCAGCCCGTCGCCGAGCGCGGTGTCCAGATCGCGGCGGACCGCGCCCAGTTCGCGGAAGTGCGCGACGGCGCGGGCGTACGCCCGGCGGCGGCCGACGGTCATCCGTACGGACTGCACCCCGGCGACCTCCAGGGCCCGGTCGCGCAGCACCAGCGCGGCGGCCGGCCGGTCGAGCCCGGCCCGGACCCCGGGGGCGGTGCGCCGCATCGGCAGCACCGCCCGCAGGCCAGGGGTGACGGCCAGCACGATCAGCCAGATCCCCAGCAGCACCGCGGCTGCCGCGCCGGCCTGCATCCAGGGGTCGTCCAGGTGACGGGTGGCCAGTTCGTCCGCCAGCCCACGGCGCCAGGCCGCCGCGGGGCGGTGGGCGCGCACCGCGGCCACGTCGAGCAGCAGCAGACCGGCGGCAGCCAGCAGCACCAGTGCGACCAGCGCCGACGGCACCCGGCGGGACGACCAGAAGCGGCCAGCGTGCCCGCCGCCGGCCGGGCCGGTGTCCGGGTGCGCACCGCCCGGGGAGGGCCGCGCCACCCCTGCCGACCCGGTCAACCCGCCCCCGGCACCGGGCTGTTCACCGGGTGCGGGCATCCGCCGGGCGCCCTGCCGTGCGTCGCCGTCCCCACTCATCGCACCCGCACCCGCTCCCGGTCCGCGAGCAGCGGTGAGTGCAGCCGCTCGACCCGCACCGCCACCTCGGACACCGCCATCCCCGCCAACGCCCGTACGCGTTCGGTGACATGGCGGCGCACCAGCCGGGCGTGCGCACCGATGTCGACGGGGTAGCCGAGCTCCACGGCGACATACAGCCGGGCCTCGCCGAAGGGCGGCCGGACATCGCGGCGCTGCACGGTCACCGTCGCGTGCGCGTCGGTGGGGTCGCCGGGGCACGCGGCGCGCAGCGCCTCACGGGCGGCCCGTGCGGCGATCTTCGCCACCACCCGGTCGGCGACCAGGGTCGCGCCCCGCTCACCCGCCGGTACGCCGGCGGCACCGGCCCGCGCGGACACCGTCGCCACCCGGCCTCACCGCCGCCGGCCGTCGCGGTCCCCGGTGCGGGGGGTGCGGAAGAAATCCCCTGCCTCCAGGTCCCCTTCGAAGAGTCTGCCGGCCATGAACCCGACGGCGCCCAGCGCCGCCACCAGGACGAACGCGCCGAACCCCCCGAAGTATGCGGCGAAGCCCAGCGCCATCCCGGCCACAAGACCGACCACGGCCATGCTCATCGTGCGCTCCTTCGCTTCTGCTCCGGCCGGCCGACGTCACTGGAGCCGCGGCTCCGGTTTCCCGGCCGCGTCCGGCCCGTCTTCCTCGTCCTCCTCGTCGGGCAGCTTCACATCGCTCACCGCGATGTTGACCTCGACGACCTCCAGACCGGTCATCCGCTCCACGGCGGAGATGACGTTCTCCCGTACGGCCCGCGCCACGTCCGCGATGGCGACGCCGTAATCGACCACGATCTCCAGGTCCAGCGCGGTCTGCACCTCACCGACCTCGGCCTTCACCCCGCGCGTCGCGGGGGCCGACCGGCTGCCGCCCGGCACCCGGCCGCGGACCGCGCCGAGCGTACGGGCCAGACCGCTGCCCATCGCGTGGACGCCGAGGACGTCGCGGGCCGCGAGCCCGGCGATCTTCTCCACGACACCGTCGGCGATCGTGGTGCGGCCACGGGCCCCGGGGTCGCCGCCGCCCCGCTTCACCGGAGGTTTCGCCGCGGCTGCGCTCTGCTGGCTCTCGGTCATCGCGGTGCGTCCCTTCCGAGCCGCCCGAGGGGGAGCGGACCACCCGCTCCGCTCCCCACACTAGGTGCGGTTTCCCGGGCCCGCTCCGGGGACGCGGCAGCGGAGTGCCGCACCCGGCCGCGGCGCGCGGCCGAGTGCGGCAGGCCGCGGACGGGGTCCGGGAAAGAGTGACGCGGTGACCGGGAACGGGCAGGCACGCCGTTCCGGTCACCGCGGTGGACACCTGAGGGGACCGGCTAGTCGCCGACGCCTGCCAGGTCCCGGAGGCGGCGGGCCTGGGCGGCCCGTTCGGCGCGGCGCTGCTCCTCGTACGTGCGGCCCGCGGCGCCGGCCAGCAGGGCCTTGGTCTCGATGACGGCGTCCCGGGGCGCGGCGGTGAGCGCGGCGGCCAGGTCGGCCACCGCGGCGTCGAGTTCGTCACCGGGGACGACGAGATTGGCGAGGCCGATCCGCTCGGCCTCGTCGGCGTGCACAAAGCGCCCGGTGGCGCAGATCTCCAGCGCCCGGGCGTAGCCGACCAGCCCGACCAACGGGTGGGTACCGGTCAGATCCGGGACGAGCCCCAGGCTGGTCTCGCGCATGGCGAACTGGACGTCCTGTGCCACGACCCGCAGATCGCAGGCGAGCGCGAGCTGGAAGCCCGCACCGATGGCATGCCCCTGTACGGCGGCGATGGACACCAGGTCGTTGCGCCGCCACCAGGTGAACGCCTCCTGGTATTCGGCGATGGTGGCGTCCAGTTCACCGTCCGTACCGCGTGCCAGATCGAGGAACGACGGCTCGCCGTCGAAGCCTTCCGGCGTGAACGCCTGCCGGTCCAGGCCCGCGGAGAAGGACCTGCCCTCACCGCGCAGCACCACGATCCGTACGTTTCCCGGCAACAGCGAACCCGCCTCGGCCAGTGCCCGCCACATCGCGGGCGACTGTGCATTGCGCTTGGCCGCGTTGGCGAGGGTCACCGTGGCGATCGCGTCGTCCACGGCGAGCCGGACACCGTGCTTGTCGAGCAGAGTCATGAGGGCGCCTCCGAGTCAGCCAGCCGCACCTGCGTGCGTAAGTGACTGAACGGTAACCTCCCGGCCGACTGCTCGGGCGGCCGGGGGGCACCGTCTGCACCCGGAGTCGCGACCGTCAGACCGAGGCGGCCTTCTTGCCCCTCGTGGCTCCGCCGCGACCGCGCAGGACCACACCGGATTCACTGAGCATCCGGTGCACGAATCCGTAGGAGCGGCCGGTTTCCTCGGCCAGCGCCCGGATGCTCGCTCCGGAGTCGTACTTTTTCTTCAGGTCTGCCGCGAGCTTCTCGCGCGCGGCGCCGGTTACCCGGCTGCCCTTCTTCAGAGTCTCGGCCACCCGTGCCTCCTCGTGGGAAGTGCGCTCTGGACTCTCATGATCACCCCTCCCCGGCTTCCTGGCCACCCATTCCGCAAGGTCTGTGAGACATCCTTTGCCGTCCGGCGTGCGCCCGGGGCGCCCGGAATTCTCGGTTCCGTGCGCCCCGCCGGGCGTCATCGCCCCGCCGTCCGCGAGAACGGGCAGGTCAGATGGCATGCGGCCGAAAAGGTGACGGCCGGGCCGCAGGGACCCGGCCGGACGCCGCAGGCTCGCCGGTGTACGAGCCGTTCTCACTCAGATGACGGATCACGGCTGAGCCGAATGATCCAGTCGGCATGATCCATCCGCCGTGATCGGCGGGACCTTGATCAGGCCAGCGCGACCAGATCCGCGTAATCCTGGCCCCACAGGTCCTCGACGCCGTCGGGCAGCAGGATGATCCGCTCCGGCGCGAGCGCGTCCACCGCGCCCTCGTCGTGCGTCACCAGGACCACCGCGCCCGTGAAGGTGTGCAGCGCACCGAGGATCTCCTCGCGGCTGGCCGGGTCGAGGTTGTTGGTGGGCTCGTCGAGCAGCAGCACGTTGGCGGAGGAGACCACCAGCGTGGCCAGGGCGAGGCGGGTCTTCTCGCCACCGGAGAGGACCCCGGCGGGCTTGTCGACGTCGTCGCCGGAGAAGAGGAAGGAGCCCAGCGTCTTGCGGATGTCGACCAGGTCCATGTCCGGGGCGGCGGAGCGCATGTTCTCCAGGACCGTGCGGTCCGGGTCCAGGGTCTCGTGCTCCTGGGCGTAGTAGCCCAGCTTGAGGCCGTGGCCGGGGCGGACCTCGCCGGTGTCCGGCGTCTCGACGCCCGCCAGCAGCCGCAGCAGGGTCGTCTTGCCGGCGCCGTTGAGGCCCAGGATGACGACCCGGGAGCCCTTGTCGATGGCCAGGTCGACGTCGGTGAAGATCTCCAGGGAGCCGTACGACTTGGACAGGCCCTCGGCGGTGAGCGGGGTCTTGCCGCACGGCGCCGGGTCCGGGAAGCGCAGCTTGGCGACCTTGTCGGAGGCGCGCACCGCCTCCAGGCCGGCGAGCAGCTTGTCGGCGCGCTTGGCCATGTTCTGCGCGGCGACGGTCTTGGTGGCCTTGGCCCGCATCTTGTCGGCCTGGGAGTTGAGCGCCGCGGCCTTCTTCTCGGCGTTGGCGCGCTCGCGCTTGCGGCGCTTCTCGTCGGCCTCGCGCTGCTGCTGGTAGAGCTTCCAGCCCATGTTGTAGACGTCGATCTGCGAGCGGTTGGCGTCGAGGTAGAACACCTTGTTCACGACGGTCTCGACCAGGTCGACGTCGTGCGAGATGACGATGAAGCCGCCGCGGTAGGTCTTGAGGTAGTCGCGCAGCCAGGCGATGGAGTCCGCGTCGAGGTGGTTGGTCGGCTCGTCGAGCAGCAGGACGTCGGAGTCCGAGAAGAGGATCCGGGCCAGTTCGACGCGGCGCCGCTGGCCGCCGGAGAGGGTGTGCAGCGGCTGGCCCAGGATGCGGTCGGGCAGCCCGAGGCTGGCGGCGATGGTGGCGGCCTCGGCCTCGGCGGCGTAGCCGCCCTTGGTGAGGAACTCGGTCTCCAGGCGCTCGTACTTCTTCATCGCCTTCTCGCGGGTGGCGCCCTTGCCGTTCGCCATCCGGTCCTCGTTCTCCCGCATCTTGCGGAGCACGGCGTCCAGCCCGCGGGCGGAGAGGATCCGGTCGCGGGCGAGCACGTCCAGGTCGCCGGTGCGCGGGTCCTGGGGCAGATAGCCGACCTCGCCGGAGCGGGTGACCGAGCCGCCGGCCGGGATGCCCTCGCCGGCCAGCACCTTGGTGAGGGTGGTCTTGCCGGCGCCGTTGCGGCCGACCAGGCCGATGCGGTCGCCCTTGGCGACACGGAAGGAGGCGGACTCGATGAGGATTCGGGCGCCGGCGCGCAGCTCAAGGCCGGAAGCGGTGATCACGGAAAAAACTCCAGGGCAGGAAGACGGCGGGTTGGACGGACGGTCCGAGAGCGGTCTACGCCGTCTAATGAACCCAGAGGAGAACTGCCATGCAGGCAGTCTAACGGGCCGGTGCAAGTCGTTTTCCGGCACTGTCGGACCCCGGTGCAAGACTGTGAGGCAGGACACAGGAGCCCGGTTGCCGGGCTTCGGCGCGACCACGCGAGAGGTGCGGTGATCAGCATGACAGGTACGCCGACGATGTACCCGACGGTGCTCTACGGGGACGCACCGGCCGCCATCAAGCAGCTGACGGAGGCGTTCGGCTTCACCGTCGGCGCGAAGTACGAAACCGAGGACGGCACGGTGCTGCACGCCGAACTGTCCTACGGGAACGGCACGGTCATGCTCGGCTCGAAGGGCCGCGGCGGCCTCTTCGACGAGGCGATGGGCGACGCCGGTCCGGCCGGCGTCTATGTCGTCGTCGAGGACGCCGACGCCCACTTCCGGCGGGCCGAGCTGGCCGGGGTGGAGATCCTGATGCCGCCCACGGACCAGGACTACGGCTCCCGCGACTACATGGCCCGGGACATCGAGGGCAACATCTGGAGCTTCGGGACGTACGCGCCGGGCGGTGCGGGAGCCTGACCCGCCACCGCCCGGCCGCGGCGGGGCGGTTGCTACGCCCCGCCCGTGTGGACCTGGAAGGCCGCGCGGCGGACGGCCTTGGCGAGTGCCGGATCGGGATGCGCCGCGGCCAGCGCCACCAGCACCTGCACGGTGCGCGGGTGGCCGACGGCGCGCACCTCCTCCAGCAGGCGCGGCACCGAGCCCTGGACCGCCGAGTCCAGGTGCCGGACCAGGAGTTGGGTCTCTCCGTGGTCGGCGACCGCCGCCGCGGTGTCCACCCACAGCCAGGTCGACTCCTCGCGGGTGAGGACGTCGGGGGCGGTCTCCGGGTCGCCGCCGTCGTGCTCGACGAGCCACAGCAGGGCGTAGGGCCGCAGCCCCGGTTCGTCGGCGGCGGTCCGTACGGCGGGCTCGGCGGGGGCGCCGACCGCGCGCAGCGCCTCGAAGGCCAGCCCGCGCAGCAGCGCGTCCTCGCCGCGGGCCACGGTCAGCAGTTCCTCGACGGCGGCGCCCACGGAGCGGGCGGCGAGCCAGGCGCGGTATTCGGCGCGGGCCGGCCCCGGGGTCAACCGGGCGCAGCCGCGCAGCATCGCTTCCGCGGACTGCTCGATATGGCCTGCCGTGCTCTGCGCGGCGACGCAGATCTGCTCCAGCTTGACCCACACCGACCAGTTGCCGAGCGGCGTCAGCTGGGCCTCGGGCCCGCGGTGGCCGCCCTCGTGGGAGCCGTCGGGCGCACCGTCCGGCGGCATCAGCGCGCCGACGGCGAGCAGCGCGTCCAGCGCCCAGCCCAGGAGTCCGGCCAGCGGCGCCCCCGCGGCGTCGCTGGCCGTCCCCGTGCTGCCGGCACCGTCCGCGGCGGGGTCCTGGCCGTAGGGGACCTCGCAGCGTTCGGTGCGCAGTTCGGCGACGCGCTGGTCGAGCATGTCGAGCAGCGCCGGCAGCCGTACGGGCCCGGCCGACAGATGCAGCAGGGACAGCAGCTGCGGTACCGCCTCGACGACTTCGGCGACGATCGTGGGGCCGGCCCCGGCCGGGGTGGGCAGGGCCAGCGACCAGGCGTCGAAGAGCGCCACCCAGCCGCGCAGCACCGCCGTGTCGTCGCGGTCCCAGGCGCGCAGCCGCCAGCCGGGGCGGGCGATGCCGTCGTGGAGTTCGACGAGTCCGGCGAGCCGGGCCCGGTCCCAGTCGGCGCGGACCTGCCGCGGGGTCAGCCCCAGGGCCTCGGCGGCGCGGGCCGCGG
>NZ_BMRP01000039.1:0-17240 GCF_014648695.1 Streptomyces albospinus | reverse complement strand
GGCAGAGCGCCGTCCGCCCCGGCCCGCAGGGTGCCGGCGGCGCCGTCGGCCCAGCGGGCGAGCCGGGCCGCGCCGGCCAGTACGGCACGGGCCTGGCGGGCCAGTTCCGCGGGCGGCGGCGTGCCCTCGGGCGGGCGGGGCGCCGGGCGGGCGGCCCGGGTGCTCACCGCCCGGCGGGCGGCGGCAATCGGTTGGCGTGGGACGAGTCGGAGCCGGGAGTCGCGCGGAGTACGGGACGTCACAGGAGCAGTCTTGCCGCTGACGGCCCGAAAGCCCAATCGGAACCCTGCTTGCGGTCTCCTGGGCCCGCGCCATCCCGCCGACCCATCCCTGATATGGGGAGTTGTCCCTCCGTACGCCCCGACGTCACGATCCGGTCGCCGACGCGGGGGCGGCGCCCCGGCGGGCGCCCGGGCGGCCGGCGCCCCCCGTCGGCCGCACCCGCTACATCAGCGGCGTCAGGAAGCGGCGCAGGATCTCTTCGTAGTGGTCCGGGTCGGCGTTCCACATCGCGGCGTGCGGGGCGTGCGGGACCGGCTGAAGGGTGATCAGGTCGGGGCGGCGGGCGGCGAAGTCGCGGGAGGCCGCCCAAGGGGCGACGGTGTCGCCGGGGCCGTGGAAGAGCAGCGTGGGGGCCTCCAGCACCTCGGGGTCGGGGGCGTCGGCCGGGCGGTCCACGGGCAGTCCGGTGGTCCCCTCGGCGGCGCGGACGACCAGCGGCAGCAGGGCGCGCGGGACGTGCCGGGCGGCGGCCAGCGCGCGGACGGTGGCGTGCCGGTCCAGGACCGGGGAGTCCAGGACGAGCCCGGAGATCCGGTCGCGCAGCGCGGAGTTGGCGGCGGCGCGCAGCGCCATGGTGGCGCCGGTGGACCAGCCGTGCAGGATCACCGCGCGGGCGCCGTAGCGGACGGCGTAGCGGATCGCGGCGTCCAGGTCGCGCCATTCGGCGTCGCCGAAGTGGTGGATGCCGTCGGCGGAGTGCGGAGCGCCGAGGTCGTTGCGGTAGGCGAGGTCGAGGACCGGCAGGCGGTGGCGGGCCAGGAACGGCATGACCACCATGGGGTGTTCGCGGGTGGTGCCGAGGCCGTGGACGGTGATGACCCAGGTGTCCCGGACTCCGGGCACGAACCACGCGGGCAGCGGGCCGAGTTCGCCGGGGATGTCGACGTCGGCGCAGGCGAGGCCGAGGGCGTCGTGGGGGTTGCCGATGTGCACCTGCGGGGTCATCCGCATCCGGGTGCCGGGCCGCAGGGTGCCGTGGGTGACCCGCTCCAGGCGGCGGACGACGGCGTCCGGGGGGTGCGCGGTGCCGTGGACGACGGGGCCGACGACGGCGTGGCAGCCCGCGCCGGCGAGGCCGTAGATGCCGGGCCGCAGGGACGCGAGACTGCGGGTGAGGATGATGTGGTCGCCGTCGGCGGAGTGCACGGTGAGGCGGGAGTCGCCGGGGATCGGATGGCTGGCCGACGGTTTCAGGGCGACATCGCTGGCGTACCGCCCGACCGCCACGGCGGCGGCACCGGCACCGATCACGGTGGTGGCGGTCGCCGCCGCCACGGTTCCCAGTCGCACCTTCCCAGTGTGCGCAGCGCCGCCGGACCCGGCCACCGGGCGGCCCGGACGCCCGCCGGACCAGCGGCGATGCACCCGGCGCGGGCCCGCGCCGGGTGCTATGCGGGGTGGCTGCTGCGCTGGCCGTAGCCGCGCAGCCGGTCCCCCGCGGCGTCGAGCTGGGCGGCCGACAGCAGGCTGGGGGTGTGGCCGGGCACGGAGTTCGCGGTGAGCCAGACCCGGCACATCCACTCCAGTTGGGCGGTGCGCTCCAGCGCCTGGCCGAGGCTTGCGCCGTAGGCGACGGTGCCGTGGTTCTGGAGGAGGGCGGCGGTGCGGTCGCGGAGGGCGCGGAGCATGTTGGCGGCCAGTTCGTCGCTGCCGTAGAGGGCGTAGGGGGCGACGCGTACGGGACCGCCGAGCGCGGCGGCCATGTAGTGGATCGGCGGGAGTTCGGGGACGAGGGTGGAGACGGCGGTGGCGTTCGGCGCGTGGGTGTGCACGACCGCGGTGGCCGGGGTGCTCCGGTAGAGGGCCAGGTGCATCGGAAGTTCGCTGGTCGGGCGGAGTCGGCCGATGATCTGGCGGCCGTCGAGGTCGACCGCGGTGGTGTCCGAGGGGCCGAGCTGGTCATAGGGGACCCCGCTGGGGGTGACGAGGACGAGGTCCTTCACGCGTACCGAGACATTGCCCGAGGTGCCGACGACGAGGCCGTCGGCGACCGTGCGGCGGGCGGTGGCGACGAGCTCGCTCCAGGCGGCGGCGAGGTGGTCGGGGTGGTCCTTCATGACGTCCTCCGGCGCGGTGCGGCAGAAACAGCAGAAAGGCGATTGCGGTGCACGACACCGTACGGGCAGGCCGGGGCACTGTACGCCAGGGCACCGTCTGCCCGGTATCCGCCGCATGCGGATAACTGTGCCGCTGAGGGCGATTGGCCAGATATCGACCATCTTGCGGCGATCATCCCTTAACGTCGAGAGGACCGCACCCCTCGCATGTCATCGCCCAGGGGGTCCCATGACGTGTGTCCGCACCACCCGCCGCCGGCCGCCCGCCGCCCTGGCCGTGACCTCGCCGGCCGGTGATCCGTACCACCACGCGCCGGAGGTACGGCCGGAACGGAACCACCCCGGATTACCTCAAGAAGATTGCGGACGGATGAGGCGGAGGTGGCTCGTGGGACGCCTCCGCGTGAACACTGCGGTGGCGTCATCGCGGCGCCCGGCCGAGTTCACTTTCCGTTCACCCACCGTCCGTACGGTCCCGATCGACACTGACCATCGAGCTGATTGCCTGGGTGAATGGAACACATCACGCTTCTCATCGGGATCGTGATCGTCACGGCCTTGGTGTTCGACTTTACGAACGGCTTCCACGACACGGCCAACGCAATGGCCACCACCATTTCCACCGGGGCACTGCGACCCAAGGCCGCGGTGGCGATGTCGGCGGGGCTCAATCTTGTCGGCGCATTCCTGTCCGTGGAGGTGGCCAAGACCATCTCCGGCGGCATCATCGACGAGAGTGCCGGCATCAGACCTGAAGTGATCTTCGCCGGTCTGGTCGGCGCCATCGTCTGGAACATGGTGACCTGGCTCGCCGGACTCCCCTCCAGCTCCTCGCACGCCCTCTTCGGCGGTCTGATCGGCGCCACCGTGGTCTCCGTCGGCACCGGCGGGGTGCACGGCGAGGCCGTCGTCATGAAGGTCCTGATCCCGGCGGTGGCCGCGCCGTTCGTCGCGGGTCTCGCCTCGATGGCCGCGACCCGCCTCACCTACCGGCTGGCCCGCGGGCGCCGCGAGGCGGACACCGCCAAGGGCTACCGCGCCGGGCAGATCGCCTCGGCCGCCCTGGTCTCGCTGGCCCACGGCACCAACGACGCCCAGAAGACGATGGGCGTGATCACCCTCGCGCTGATCACCGGCGGGGTCATCGCACCGCACTCCGACCCGCCGATGTGGGTCATCGCCTCGGCCGGTCTGGCCATCGCGCTCGGCACGTACCTGGGCGGCTGGCGGATCATCCGCACGATGGGCAAGGGCATCACCGACATCCAGCCGCCGCAGGGCTTCGCCGCCCAGACCGGCGCCGCGGCCACCATCCTGGCCTCCTCCCACCTCGGCTTCGCGCTCTCCACGACCCAGGTCTGCTCCGGTTCCGTGATGGGCTCCGGGCTGGGCCGCAAGGGCGGCGTGGTGCGCTGGTCCACGGCCGGGCGGATGGTCGCCGCCTGGGCGCTGACGCTGCCGGCCGCCGGTCTGGTCTCGGCGGGTGCCGCGTTCCTGGCCGACCAAGGCAGTTGGGGCGTCGCCGCCGTCGCGGTGCTCGCGCTCGCGGTCTGCGGTGGCATCTGGGCGGCCGCCAGGCGCAAGCCGATCGACCACACCAACGTCAACGAGGGTCCGGCCGCGGAGCCGGTGGGTGTCGTCACCGCCGCACTCCAGACCGTCTCCCCTCCCCCGGCAGGCACGGTGACCCCGGCGGCCACCACGGCGGAAGCCGCCACCCCGCCCGCGCAACCGGCACAGCCGGCACAGCCCGCGACAGCCACGTCCTAGCGGCCCTCACCGAAGGAACGAACACACCATGCACATCGACTGGGCAGCTCTCGGCCAGGTCTTCGGCGTCACCCTCGTGGTGACGGTCGGGATCGTGGGCCTGTTCACCGTCGGAATCGTGGGGACGTCCCGCAAGCCGGCCGCGGACGGCGCGGCGACCGCGGCCACGGCACCGGGTGCGGGCGCGCGGGCCGGGGCGATGGCGGCCTTCGCGCTGTGCGCGGTGGCGGTGGCGTACGGGATCTATCTGATCGTGGCCACCTGAGCGCACGGCCTCCACTGCGAAGGGGAACGAGGCGTCCATCGGGCGCCTCGTTCCCCTTTTCCGCCCCCGCGTGAGGTCCGCTTTCCCGCCCGGCGTGAGGTCCGCTCCGGCGTGGGGCCGGCCGCTCAGCCGGTGCGTCCGCTGAGGGCCTCGTCCGCCTCCCGGGCCAGCTCGTCCGCGATGGCCGTACCGCCCGTGCTGTTCAGGTATTCGGAGACCCGGATCTGCACGACCTTGCTGAAGGTCTGGTAGTGGGCGCTGCGCGGGCGCGGTTCGGCGGCGCGCAGGGCCGCGTAGAGGGTCCGGGTGTAGGGCGGCTCCTGGCCCGGGGGGACCGGCGGCCGGCCGGTGGCGCCGTGTTCGCCGCGCTGGGCGTCGCCGGGCGGCAGCGGGCAGCGCGGCGTGGTGGCGCCGGTGCGGTAGGCCGAGGCGCGGGTGGCCGCGAATCCGCGCTCCAGCAGGCAGCGTTCGCTCTTCGGGTCGGTGAGCGCCTCGATCAGCGACCGGGCGCCGGCCGGGCGGGTGCTGTCGGCGGAGACCGCCAGGTTCTGGCCGCCCAGTACGGAGATCCGCCGGCCGTCGGTGGGCCGGCCGGGCAGTTCGGCGACGTCGAACTGGACGCCGGGCCTGAGCTTCTCGGCGACCGAGGCGTACTCCACCGGCCAGTTGCGCATGAAGAGCGCGCGGCCGTCGGCGAACCAGCGGCGGCTCTCGGTCTCGTCCATCGCGGTGGCCTCGTGCGGCATGATCGAGTCGAGCTGGTCCTTGAGCGCGGTGACGCCGAGTTGGAGCGAGCCGACCTGCTCGCCCTTGGCGAAGCTGGCCGCCTCCGGGTCGCCGCCGTTGGCCCAGGCGGACTCCAGGGTGTTGACGGTCAGCCCTTCGTAGGGGCGCAGCTGGGCGACCAGGCCGTACAGGGTGGGGGCGGCCGGGGCCTTCGTGCCACCGCCGGCGGCGGCCCCGGCGGCCTTGGCCTTGCGGTTGTAGGCGTCCGCCACCTGGACCGCGATGTTCTTCAACTCTCCCCAGTTGCTGGGGGGTTGGTCGTATCCGTAGTCGTGCAGGATGTCCTTGCGGTAGTAGAGGAGCCCGGCGTCGGTGTTGAAGGGGACGGCCCAGATCTTGCCGTCGTACCGGGTGGTCTTGACGACACTGGGGAGGAAGTCGCCGTCCAGGCTCGCGTCCCAGGGGCGGATGACGCCCGCCGCGGCGAACTCCGCGGTCCAGGCCACGTCGATGTTCAGCACGTCGTAGCCGCTGTTGCCGGACTGGCCGGCGGCCAGCAGCTGGCTGCGCTGGCCGTCCGCGGTGTCGGGGAGTTTCACGATCCGTACGGTGCGGCCGGTGCGCTGCTCCCAGGCGTGGATGAGGTCCTGGCGGACCCCGGAGCTGCTCAGGTCGCTGCCGGTGGCCAGCACGATGGGGCCCTCCTCGGGCAGCGGCAGCGGTCCGGAGGTGCAGCCGCCGGACGCGGCGGTCACGAGCCCGGCGAGGAGGGCGGCGGGCAGCGCCGCGCGGACCCTCATCGGTCCCCCGTGCCCGCGGAGCCGATCGAGGCGACCAGTCCGGCCAGCAGCTCGGGCGCGTCCGGACCGCCGGGCACGCACTGGCCGTTGGAGGCGTGGGCCAGCCCCTGGAGGGCGAAGGTGTCGCAGCCGAACCGGCCCATCACCACCGTCAGGACCGGCACCGGGGGCCCGTTCTTGAGGAGTTCGGTGAGCTTCTGCTCCACTCCGGCGGCGCGCCCCGCGGCGCCGTCGTCCTCGTCGAGGAGCAACACGATTGCACTGTTGCCGCTGGTGCCGTCGTCGCCGCCGTCCGGCTTCTTCAGTTGGGTCACCGCGGTGGTCAGCGCCTCCTCCATCGGGGCGCCGTGGTCGACCAGTCCGCCCTTGGCGATCCGGTCGAGAGCGGCCTTGCCGGGGGCCGGGTCGGTGCTGCCGAGCGGGACGACCGGGCGTACGGCATAGGGGTCGCCGGGGTGCGTCCGGTCCGGGAAGGTCCACAGGCCGTAGGTGTGGCGGGCGCCGACCATGCCCAGGATCCGGTCGGCCGCGGCGGTGGCCACCGTGAGCTTGCCGCCGTCGGCCATCGAGCTGGAGGTGTCCATGAGGATCAGCAGCCGGCTGGCGCGCTGCGCCTTGTCGTAGCCGGCCAGCACCCGGCCGACCTGGTCGGGTCCGGCCGTGAAGGGGGTGACGGGGGCGTCGAGGTCGATGTCGGCGGCGGTGTCGAGGAGCGGGGAGCCCGGCGCGGGGCGGGGCGCCGTGCCGTCCTTTCCCGGCACCCCGCGGTAGCCCTGGCGGGAGAGGACGGGACGGCCGCCGTGCGGATCGCGCAGCCAGTCGGCGAAGCGGGCGACGGCGGCCTGCCGGGTCGGGGCGTCGGCGGCGCCGCTCCAGTCGACCCGGATCAGGGGGTGGTCGAGCGCCGGGACGTTCTTGGGGTAGTACGCGACGTACCGGTCGCCGGGGGCCGGCGGCTTGGCGAGGGCGGGGCAACTGCCGGTGGCGTGGCCGAGGTTGTAGTCGGCGAGGGCCTTCTCGGAGACCAGCGGTGCCGAGCGGGCGCCCCGGCCGCTGCCGGGCCGGTCGGGTCCGGCGTCCGGGCGCAGCGAGCAGAGCAGTTCGGTGCTGCCGGCGTACTGGCTGCCCGGGGCGGTCAGCCGGCTCTCGGCGTCCCGGACTCGGGCGGGGTCGAGGGAGCTGGACGGGTCGATGCGCAGGCCGTCGCCGGCGAGGTAGAGGCCGAGGGTGTGCAGCAGGCCGGTGCCGGAGAGCACGGGGCTGGGGCGCAGCAGCCTGAGGTCGCCGTGCCGGCTGTCGGTGCCGGCGAGCAGGTCCTGCCAGGAGGCGACCTGTTCGACGCTGTCCGGGCGCCCGCTCGCGGGGATGCCGACGACCAGGGGGCTGTAGGCGACCGGGCCGGTGTCGTGCAGGGTGGCCGGGGAGCCCTTGGGCGGCATGCCGCGGCGGGCCTCTTCGTAGTCGGCGGTGGATTCGGGGATCCAGAGGTCCGGCTGGGGTCCGGGCCGGTAGAGGGGGTCGGCGCCCTTGGCCGCGTCCTTCCCCTGCCCGTCGCCCTGGCCGGTGCCGCCGCGGGCCTCGCCCTGCCAGCGGTCGGCGGCGGCGAAGCCCTGGTCGATCTGGTCCTCGGCGGCGGAGTAGACGGTGATCTGGGCCCGGCGGCAACCGTCGGGGAGGTCGCCCTCGCCGGCCAGCGGACGGGTGTTGGCGGCGGACATCTCGTACGCGAACGCGGCCTGGCGGAGCGCCGGTTCGGCCTCGGGGGCGGTGAGCAGCCGCAGTTCCAGCGCGGGCGGGCAGTCCGGGAGCGGGCTCAGCACGCGGTGGGCGATCAGCCCGGCGGCGGCCAGGACGAGGACGGTGCACAGTGCGACGAGGAGCCTGAGCCGGCGCCGTACCGGCCGGGCGATGTGCTGGTTGATCCAGCGGCGCCGGCGGATCCGCGCCGGGGTCGGCAGCGGGTCCTCGGGGGTGGCGAAGGAGAGGATGACGTCGTCGAGGGTGTTCTGCTTGGCGGCGCGCGGCTCCCAGACCTCGCCCATCGGGGTCCGCTCGTCGGCGAGCCGTTCGCGCAGCGCCCCGGCCAGGTCCTCGAAGGTGACGAACCGCCGGCCGGGGATGCCCTCTTCGAGGATCCGCACCACGGCGCGGGTGAAGAGGGTGCCGCCGGCGGGTTCGTCGCCGCTGAAGATCCGGCGGTTGGGCTGCGCGGCCATCAGCAGCGACATGGGCTTGCGCAGGGCGTGGAAGGCGCCGTCGGCGTTGCCGGAGTAGCAGCACTCCAGGACGACCACGATGCGGTCGGCCCGTGCGCTGTCGAGGCAGGAGAGGACGGCGTCCTGCCAGGAGACCGTGGTGTGGCGGTGCCGGTGGTCCGAGGCGCCGACCAGGAGCCGGAGGTCGCCGCCGTCGCTGCCGACCCAGCCGTGGCCGGAGAAGTGCACCAGCAGCAGACCGCGCGCCTCGTCCGCGACGCTCTTCAGCGCCCGGCTCAGCTCCTCGGGCTCCCGGGGCCGGCAGATGACGACCTCGTCCGCGGTGAACAGGTCGGTGCCGGGGCCGGTCAGCGCGCGCTTGAGCTCGTCGGCGTTGGCCTCCACGGCGGGCAGGGCGGGGTGCGTCTCGTAGTCGTGGACGCAGATCAGCAGCGCCCGGTTGGTCTTGCCCCGTGCGTCGTATTCGGACATCCGGGTCAGTCCTCGCCGGTGCTGCCGCCCTCGTCCGCCGGGCTTGCGGGGTCGGGCCGCCCGGGGCCCGCGCCGTCGATCTGGCGGAGGCCGGCGCCGGTGCCGACGGAGACGCGGGGCTGCTCGCCCTCCTCACGCGCCTCCTTGCGCCGCCGCAGCCATTCCCGTAACGCGATGCCCAGCGACTTGGTGATCTCGGTGACCACCGCGCCGACCACCACCAGGACCAGGTCGTCGACGCCCACCGCCATGTCGTGGAGGTCGGGTGCGTCGCCGGCGGCCTGCGGGGCGCGTTCGTCCGCCGGGCGGGGCCGCCGGTCCCAGTCGTGCCGCCGCTGCGCCAGCCAGGGCTCGCGCTCCAGCCACGCCTTCAGATCCTCGATGTCCTGGTGCGGATTGTTGGTGCCCGTGATCCTGATGCGGATCTCGTCTCCGGTCGCTTCCCTGACGTCGTCCCGCGCGGCGCTCTCCGGCATCCCCCGGCCCCCTTCCGGCAGGCCCCATCGCCCGCCGTGCCTCAGATAGTGACGCGGGATCAGCCCCGTGGGCAACCGTGCGTGACACGGGCACCACCCTGTGGTCTGTGACACAGGTCCTGCGGGGGGGGCTGCGGTGCAGGTCAAGGGTGAGTTGACGGGCCTTCGCGGGGCGTGGTGGACTGCCCGGGCCAATCGGCGACAGCTGAGGAAGTCCGGTGAGAATCCGGCGCGGTCCCGCCACTGTCACCGGGGAGCGCTCCTCCAGAGAAGGTCACGGCTCGGGTCACCCACGGGTGCCGCTCGCGGGCTGGAAGGCCGGGGGAGGCGCCGATCCGGGGAGCCAGGAGACTCTTGTCGCCGTCACGTCGAGCCAGGGCGCGGACCCTGAGTGAGGACATACCGCCATGCCGGGCTGCCGTTCGCGATGCCGCCGTACGAGACGTTCACTCCCCGCTCGCGCGGGGTCCCTTCGAGGCGTGACGGCGGTCTGATCCGATGCGCGGCGAACACGCGGGGTACGCGTGCGGCGCGGCCCTCGGCTTTCTCGGCGACCTGATCGCGGCGGATCCCCGACGGGGCCATCCGGTGGCCGCGTTCGGCCGGGCCGCGGGCGCCGTCGAGCGCCGGCTGTGGCGCGACCACCGCGGATACGGGGCGGCGCACACCGTGCTGTGCGCGGGCGGCGCGGCCGTCGGCGCGGCGCTGCTGGAGCGCGCCGTCCGGGACCGCCGCGGCGCGCGGGTCGCGCTGACCGCGGCGGCGGTGTGGGCCGTGCTGGGCGGCACGTCGCTGGGGCGGGAGGCGCGGGCCGTCGGCGGGGCGCTGGCGGCCGGCGACCTGGACGTGGCGCGGGAGCGGCTGCCGCATCTGTGCGGGCGCGATCCGCAGGCGCTGGACGGGCCGCAGATGGCCCGCGCGGTGGTGGAGTCGGTCGCCGAGAACACCTCGGACGCGGTGGTGGGCGCCCTGGTCTGGGGCGCGGTGGGCGGTGTGCCCGGTCTGGTGGCGTTCCGGGCGGTGAACACGCTCGACGCGATGGTGGGTCACAAGTCGCCGCGCTACCGGCGCTTCGGCTGGGCCGCGGCCCGGCTGGACGATGCGGCCGGCTGGCCGGGCTCCCGGCTGACCGCCGCCCTGACGGTGCTCGCGGGCCCCGACCGGCGCGGTGCGCTGCGGGCCTGGCGGGCCGACGGCGGGGCGCACCCGAGCCCCAACGCGGGCCCCGTGGAGGCGTCGTTCGCGGGCGCGCTGGGCGTACGGCTGGGCGGCACGCTGGCGTACGGCGGGCGCGTGGAGCACCGCCCGGTGCTCAACGGCGGGGCGAGGCCGGCCGCGGTGCCCGACATCGAGCGGGCGGTGCGGCTGTCCCGGCGGGTGAGCCTGCTGGCGTTGGGCGTGACGGTGGCGGGGCGGCTCGCGGCGACGTACCGCCGGGGCGTGACGACGTGAGGAGGACCCGTTGAGCGGGCGGAGCACGGGGCCCGGTGGGGGCGTCGGTGGCGGGCTGCTGGTGGCCGGTACGACGTCCGATGCGGGCAAGAGCGTGGTCACGGCGGGCATCTGCCGCTGGCTGGTGCGGCAGGGCGTCAAGGTGGCGCCCTTCAAGGCGCAGAACATGTCGCTGAACTCGTTCGTGACCCGCGAGGGCGCGGAGATCGGCCGGGCACAGGCGATGCAGGCGGCGGCGGCACGGGTGGAGCCGACGGCGCTGATGAACCCGGTGCTGCTCAAGCCGGGCAGCGACCGCAGCAGCCAAGTGGTGCTGCTGGGCAGGCCGGTGGGCGAGCTGAGCGCACGCGGGTACTTCGGCACGGCCGGGCCCGCGGCAGGGCCGGGCGCGGCGTCCCCGGGCGAGGCGGCCTACGGGAGCGGTCGGGAGCAGTTGCTCGGCACGGTGACCGACTGCCTGGCGGAGCTGCGGCGGACGTACGACGCGGTGATCTGCGAGGGCGCCGGCAGCCCGGCGGAGATCAATCTGCGGCGGACCGACATCGTCAACATGGGCATCGCCCGGGCGGCGCGGATCCCGGTCGTGGTGGTCGGCGACATCGACCGCGGCGGTGTCTTCGCGTCGTTCTTCGGGACCACGGCGCTGCTGTCCGAGGAGGACCAGGCGCTGGTCGCGGGCTATCTGGTCAACAAGTTCCGCGGGGACGTGTCCCTGCTGGAGCCGGGCCTTGAGATGCTGCGCGGGCTCACCGGGCGGCGGACGTTCGGGGTGCTGCCGTACGCGCACGGGCTCGGCATCGACGAGGAGGACGGGCTCCGCGTGTCGCTGCGCGGCGCGGTCCGCGAGTCCGTCGTGGCGCCGCCGGTCGGCACGGACGTGCTCCGGGTCGCGGTGTGCGCGGTACCGCTGATGTCCAACTTCACCGATGTGGACGCGCTGGCGGCGGAGCCGGGTGTGGTGGTGCGGTTCGTGGACCGCGCCGAGGAACTCGCCGACGCCGACCTGGTGGTGGTGCCGGGCACCCGCGGGACCGTGCGGGCGCTGGCCTGGCTGCGTGAGCGGGGGCTGGCGGACGCGCTCGCCCGGCGGGCCGCCGAGGGCCGCCCGGTGCTCGGTATCTGCGGCGGCTTCCAGGTGCTCGGCGAGCACATCGACGACGAGGTCGAGTCGCGGGCGGGGAAGGTGGACGCGCTGGGGCTGCTGCCCGTACGCGTCCGGTTCGGCCGGGAGAAGTGCCTGGCGCGGCCGGTCGGCGAGGCGCTCGGGGAGCGCGTCGAGGGCTACGAGATCCATCACGGTGTGGCCGAGGTCGGCGGTGGGGAAGCCTTCCTGGACGGCTGCCGGGTGGGCTCCGTGTGGGGCACGCACTGGCACGGCTCGCTGGAGAGCGACGGTTTCCGGCGGGCGTTCCTGCGGGAGGTGGCGCGGGCGGCGGGCCGCAGGTTCGTACCGGCCCCCGACACCAGCTTCGGCGCGCTGCGCGAGGAGCAGTTGGACCGGCTGGGGGATCTGATCGAGGAGCACGCGGACACGGCGGCGCTGCTGCGGCTGATCGAAGGCGGGGTGCCGGCGGGGCTGCCGTTCGTCCCGCCGGGGGCGCCGTGAGGGGGACGCAGTGGACAGGACCGGAGGCGGCCGGCGACGTGGAGGACGACACGGCATGACAACGACTCACAAGACACAGCACACGGCCCAGTACCCGTTCACCGCGGTCGTCGGCATGGACGACATGCGGCTGGGCCTGCTGCTGAACGCCATCTCGCCGGCCATCGGCGGGGTGCTGGTGCGCGGCGAGAAGGGCACCGCGAAGTCGACGATGGTGCGCGGTCTGGCGGAGCTGATGCCGGCCGTGGACGTGGTCGGCGGCTGCCGCTTCTCGTGCGCGCCCGCCGCCCCGGACCCGGGGTGCCCCGACGGCCCGCACGGCGCGGACGCGGCAGGCGAGGACCGCCCGACGCGGATGGTCGAGCTGCCGGTCGGTGCCTCCGAGGACCGGCTGGTGGGCGCGCTGGACATCGAACGGGCGCTGTCGGAGGGCGTGAAGGCGTTCGAGCCGGGGCTGCTGGCGGACGCGCACCGGGGCGTGCTGTACGTCGACGAGGTCAATCTGCTCCACGACCACCTGGTCGACCTCCTGTTGGACGCCGCCGCCATGGGCGCCTCCTACGTGGAGCGCGAGGGCGTCTCGGTGCGGCACGCCGCCCGGTTCCTCCTCGTCGGCACCATGAACCCCGAAGAGGGCGAGCTCCGGCCGCAGTTGCTGGACCGGTTCGGGCTGACCGTGGAGGTCGCGGCGTCCCGGGAGCCGGAGCAGCGGGTGGCGGTCGTCCGGCGCCGGCTGGCGTACGACGACGATCCGGCGGGCTTCGCGGCGCGCTGGGCGGACGAGGAGCGCGAGCTGCGCCGCCGCATCGCGGTGGCGCGGGAGGTGCTGCCGTCGGTGGAGCTGGGGGACGCCGCGCTGCGGCAGATCGCCGCGACCTGCGCCGCGTTCGAGGTGGACGGGATGCGGGCGGACATCGTGATGGCCCGGACGGCGAGTGCGCTCGCGGCGTGGGCGGGGCGTACGGAGGTGCGGTCCGAGGACGTACGGCAGGCCGCGCTGCTGGCCCTGCCGCACCGACGGCGGCGGAACCCCTTCGACGCGCCGGGACTTGACGAGGACAGGCTCGACGAGGTGCTGGAGGAGTCCGCCGGGCAGCAGCCGGACGACGGCGGCGACGACCCGGAGCCGAACGGTCCGGACGGCGGTCCCGATGGCGGCCCCGGCGGGCTGCCCCCTCAGGACGGCGGACCGCAGGAGTCGCCGGGGCCCGATCTGCCGCGCCAGCAGGAGCCATCGGCCCGGCCCGAGGGCCCGGAGCGCGAGCCGGAGGCCGAGCCCGCCGGGTCCGGGCCCGGCCGGGAGCAGCCCGCGGTGGGCGCCGCCGAGCCGTTCCGGACCCGGCGGCTGGATGTGCCGGGGCTGGGCGAGGGCGCGGACGGCCGCCGGTCGCGGGCGCGTACCGCGCACGGCCGGACGACCGGTTCGCGGCGGCCCCAAGGAGCCCTGGGCAAGCTGCATCTGGCGGCGACGGTGCAGGCCGCGGCACCGCACCAGCGGGCGCGCGGGCGTCGCGGGCCCGGCCTGGTGGTGCGCCGGGACGATCTGCGCGAGGCGGTGCGCGAGGGGCGCGAGGGCAACCTGGTGCTGTTCGTCGTGGACGCGTCCGGGTCGATGGCGGCGCGGAAGCGGATGGGCGCGGTCAAGGGGGCGGTGCTGTCGCTGCTGCTGGACGCGTACCAGCGGCGGGACAAGGTCGGGCTGATCACCTTCCGCGGCTCCGGAGCGGAGCTGGCGCTGCCGCCGACGTCGTCCGTCGAGGCGGGCGCGGCGCGCCTGGAGCAGCTGCCGACGGGCGGCCGTACCCCGCTGTCGGAGGGGCTGTTGATGGCCCATGAGGTGCTGCGGGTGGAGCGGATGCGGGACGCGTCCCGGCGCCCGCTGCTCGTGGTGGTGACCGACGGTCGGGCCACCGGCGCATCAGAAGGGGCGGCGCGCAGCGCCTCGGGCAGGGGCGGTGGTCGGGCGACGGGCGGGCCGCTGGCCCGCGCCAACCGCGCCGCGCGGCTGCTGGCCTCGGAGGGCACCGCCTCGGTGGTCGTGGACTGCGAGGCGGGACCGGTCCGGCTGGGGCTGGCCGCCGAACTGGCGCGGGAGCTGGGGGGTCCCGCGGTCACCCTCGACGAACTGCGCGCGGACAGCGTCTCCGCGCTCGTAAGGACCGTGCAGGGCAGGCCCGTTCGCGGCGGCAGCAGCGCCGGCCGGGACCGGGATCACGTCAACAGGAAGGCCGCGTAATGCCGCAGGGACAGCCGTCCGTCGTACCGGACGACGGGCTCACCACCCGCCAGCGCCGCAACCGCCCGCTGGTCATGGTCCACACGGGCCAGGGCAAGGGCAAGTCCACCGCCGCCTTCGGGCTGGCGCTACGGGCCTGGAACCAGGGCTGGCCGGTCGGGGTGTTCCAGTTCGTGAAGTCGGCGAAGTGGAAGGTCGGCGAGGAGCGGGCGCTGAAGGTGCTCGGCGACTCCGGGGAGGGCGGCACCGTCGCCTGGCACAAGATGGGCGAGGGCTGGTCCTGGGTCCAGCGAAACGTCCGGGACGCGCTGTCCAGTGAGGAGGCGGCGCGCGAGGGCTGGGAGCAGGTCAAGCGGGATCTGGCCGCGGAGACGTACAAGCTGCTGGTGCTGGACGAGTTCGCGTATCCGCTGAAGTGGGGGTGGATCGACGCCGAGGAGGTGGTGTCGGTGCTGCGCGACCGGCCCGGTACGCAGCATGTCGTCATCACCGGGCGGGGCGCCCCCGAGCCGCTGCTGGACTTCGCCGATCTGGTGACGGACATGACGAAGGTCAAGCACCCGATGGACGCGGGGCAGAAGGGCCAGCGGGGCATCGAATGGTGAGCACGTCATGAGCGGCGGCGCCGTCCCCCGGCTGGTGATCGCCGCGCCGTCCTCGGGCGCCGGGAAGACGACGGTGGCCACCGGCCTGATGGCGGCCTTCGCCGAGGCCGGTCTCACGGTGTCGCCGCACAAGGTGGGGCCCGACTACATAGACCCCGGCTACCACGCGCTGGCCACCGGCCGTCCCGGCCGCAACCTGGACGCCTACCTGTGCGGCCCGGAGCGGATCGCGCCGCTGTTCCTGCACGGTGCGGCGGGCGCGGACCTGGCGCTCGTCGAGGGCGTGATGGGGCTGTTCGACGGGGCGTCCGGGATGGGCGAGCTGGCGTCGACGGCGCAGGTCGCGAAGGTGCTGCGGGCGCCCGTGGTGCTGGTGGTGGACGCGTCGTCGCAGTCCCGGTCGGTGGCCGCGCTGGTGCACGGCTTCGCGTCGTGGGACCCGGAGGTGCGGCTGGCCGGGGTGATCCTCAACAAGGTCGGCTCGGACCGCCACGAGGAGCTGCTGCGGGACGCCATGGGCTCCTCCGGGGTGCCGGTGCTCGGTGCGCTGCGCCGTACCGGGCGGGCCCGTACGCCGTCCCGGCACCTGGGCCTGGTGCCGGTCGCCGAACGGCGCGCCGAGGCGGTGGAGTCGGTGGCGGAGCTGGCCGCGCGGGTGCGCGAGGGCTGCGACCTCGATGCGCTGCTGGCGCTGGCGCGGAACGTGCCGGAGCTGCCGGCGCGGGCGTGGGACCCGGCGGCCGAGATCAGGGCGGTGCCGGCCGGTCCGTCCGCGGGGGCGGCCTCCGCCGGCCGGCCGCTGATCGCGGTCGCGGGCGGCGCCGCGTTCACCTTCTCGTACGCCGAGCACGCCGAGCTGCTGACCGCGGCGGGCGCCGACGTGGTCCCGTTCGACCCGCTCCATGACGAGCAACTACCGCCCGGCACACAGGGGTTGGTGATCGGCGGCGGCTTCCCCGAGGTGTACGCGCCGGACCTGTCGGCGAACGCGCCGCTGCGGACGGCGGTGGCGGCGCTGGCCGCCTCCGGGGCGCCGGTGACCGCCGAGTGCGCCGGGCTGCTGTATCTCGCCCGGTCCCTGGACGGGAAGCCGATGTGCGGGGTGCTGCCCGCCGACGCCCGGATGACGGAGCGGCTGACCCTCGGCTACCGGGAGGCGGTGGCGCTCCAGGACAACGCGCTGGCGGTGGCCGGGACCCGGGTGCGCGGCCACGAGTTCCACCGCACGGCGCTGGAGCCGGGCGCCGGTCCGTCCCCGGCATGGGGCGTGACGCACCCGGCGCGCGCCGTGGAGGGTTATGTGGCGGGCGGGGTGCACGCCTCGTACCTGCACGTCCACTGGGCCGCCGAACCGTCGCTGGCCGTACGGCTGGTGGACGGCGCGGCACGGAGCGGGCCGGCGGCCCGCGCGGGAGACGCCCGGTGAGCGCCCCCGGCGGCGGTCCCGGCGGTCCCGGCACCCTCGACCATCTCGTCTACGCCACCCCCGACCTGGACCGCACCGTCGCGGAGATCGCCGAACTGACCGGCATACGGCCGGTTCGGGGCGGCAGCCACCCGGGGCGGGGCACCCGCAACGAGCTGCTGGGGCTGGGCGGCGGCGGGTACCTGGAGATCATCGGGCCGGACCCGGAGCAGTCCGCGCCGCAGCGGCCACGGTGGTTCGGCATCGACGCGCTGACCGGTCCGCGGCTGGTGACCTGGGCGGTGCGGGTGACCGGCATCGCCGACCGGGTCGCCGCGGCGCGGGCGCGCGGCCACGACCCGGGCGCCCCGGTCGCGATGTCCCGCCGGACGCCGGACGGCACCCGGCTCACCTGGCAGCTGACGCCGCCGGGGGCGGGCGCGGGCATCACCCCGTTCCTGCTCGACTGGGGCACCACCCCGCATCCGTCGGGCGCCGGGCTCCCGGTGCTGCCGCTGGTCTCGCTGACCGCGACCCACCCCGATCCCCCGGCGGCGCAGGCCGAGTTGGCGGCGCTGGGCGTGCGGTGGCCGGGCGAGCCGGTCGCCGTGGGACCGGCCGGGATCACCGCCGTGGTCGCGGGGCGCCACGGACGGGTGGCGTTCGGCCGGGGAGCCGTCGCCCTGTGAACCGCCCGGGGCGGGACGGCGGCCACCGCGCGGCGGACTCCGGCGCCGGGCGGCCCGCCGCCGTGCTGGTCGCCGGGGTCGGCGCCCGCCGCGGCGTCCCGGAGGCGGAGGTGCTGGAGCTGATCGGCGCGGTGCTCGCGGCGGCGGGCCGGGCGCCGGCCGCACTCGCCGCACTGGCCACGGT
>NZ_BMRP01000038.1:10587-62528 GCF_014648695.1 Streptomyces albospinus | reverse complement strand
GAATCGGCGGCCACACCCCAGCCAGCCGCGTCACCAACCTGTCCGAACAACACACCTAGCGCGCCGCGCCGCGCCGCGCCGACCGCCCGGTCCGGCCGCTTACGGCCGGGCTGCTCGTCCGGTGGACGGGCGGGGACCGCTCAGCCGACGCGCGGGCGGGAGCGCAGGTCCAGGGAGAGCGCCGTGGAGTGCTCGGTGAAACCCAGGCTGCGGTAGAGCGGTTCGGCGTCGTCGGTGGCATGGAGGTCGACGCGGCTGACGCCCCGGTCCGCGAACCAGGCCAGCAGTGCCTCGGTCGTGGTGCGGGCATGGCCGCGGCCCCGATAGCGGGGATCCGTACAGACGTTGAAGACGAAGCCGAACCGGCCGGAGGGGTGGCCCGGCGCCGGCAGCCGCTCCTCGATGCGGCCGACCGCGCAGGCCGCCAGATGCGGTGCACCGGCCCCGTCCCCGTCCACCACGAACGCCCCCAGCGGAGCGTGGGGACCGGCCAGCTGCCGGCGCGCTATCGCCTCCGCATCGGCCTCCCAACTCCCGGTTTCGTCATGGCCGTTCATGGCGAGGAACATCAGGCGGCGCAGCCGGACGAGTTCGGCGGCGTCCTCGGGGCGGGCGGCACGTGGCGTGATCATGTACGGACGCTAGCGCAGCCGGCACTCAGCCCAAACGGGGTATCTCAATTGCCGGACAGCGGTCCATCACCATGTCGAGGTCGGCAGCGCGGGTGCGGTGGTAGGCGTCCTCGTCGACGACACCGAGCTGGAACCACACGGCCTTTGCGCCGATGGCGACGGCTTCGTCGGCGACGGATCCGGCGAGTTCGCTGCGCACGAAGGTGTCGACGACGTCGATCCCGAAGGGGATGGCTTCGAGGGACGGATATCCCACTTCCCCGTGCACGGTCTCGGCGTTCGGATGTACGGGGACGATTCGCTTGCCGTGGCGCTGGAGCACCTCTGCAACGCCGTAGGCGGCGCGCTGCTGGTTGGAGGACAGGCCGACGATTGCCCAGGTGTCTCCGAGCTCGGTGAGGATTCTGCGGATGGTCGCCCGGTCGCCGTACATGTGTGCCTCCTGTGGTCCTGGTCCTCCTGCGGCATAACGGGTGGTCGGCGTTGTTGATTCCCGTCCCGACGCCGCGGTGGGGGAGCCGGTGGGGGAGAGTCCGACTCCGTGGGACGCAGGGGCGGGTGGGACCGGTACCCCACGGATCACGCCGCCGACAGCCGAATGGAAGTCGGCCCGGGAGCAGGCGCAGACCGGAACCCCGCGCAGGAACTACGCACCATGGCTCGTCGTGCCCGACTGGGGCGACGTGCGGATCGTGACCTCGGCTCATGCCGCTCGCCCCGGGACACGTCGGCAGGCGGCAGTAACCAGGAGACGGCCGACTCCGTCTGCCTGACTTTCGGAGCGGCAGCCCGCTCTCGTCCCCTCGGGTGGACGGGGTGTCCGTAATGGCCGACGGTCAGCAGGTCGCCCCAGGTCCGGCAGACGTTGGGGAAGCCGAGGGCATCCAGAGTGAGGCGGGCGGTCTCCACGTCAGAGGGTTTGGCGCCGCCGGCCTCGGCTGCGGGGGGAGAGAGTCCGGAGGGAAGGACGCTGCGACGTGCGCTGCCGCAGCGTTGGTGCCCTACGGCGCGGCGGAAGGGCCGGACGGCCCTGTCCCGTCGGCTCGACAGATTTCAGGCTGGTGGTGAAGCCGGGCCGGCCGCTCACGGCGGTCACACGACGGCTGAGCCGCGTCTGCGGCTCCCGAGGAGGCGCCATCATGCCGCACACTCCGCACACCGTCAGCGATGTCATGACCCAGCCCGTGGCAGCCGTCGACCACGAGGCCCGATTCAAGAAGATCGTCGAGACCCTGGAGCAGTGGAAGGTCAGTGCCCTGCCGGTGCTCTCGGGCGAGCGGCGGGTGATCGGCGTGGTGTCCGAGGCCGATCTGCTGCCCAAGGAGGGGTTCCGGGAGGCGGACCCCGACCGGCTGGAACGACTGCGGCGATCCGACGACGTTCGGCGAGCGGAGGCGGTGACGGCGGGGGAACTCATGACCAGTCCCGCCGTGACCGTGCGCGCCGATGCCACGCTGGCCCAGGCGGCGCGGACGATGGCGCGGGCATCGGTGAAACGGCTGCCGGTCGTGGACGGGAACGGGCTTCTTCTGGGCATCGTCAGCCGTGCGGACCTGCTGAAGGTGTTCCTGCGATCCGACGACGACCTTGCGCAGGAGGTTCGTGAGGTGATCGGGAAGCTGTTCACGGCGCCCGCGAAGGACCTGGATGTCGCGGTGACCGACGGGGTGGTCACGCTGCGCGGGCGGCTCCACGACCGGTCGCTGATACCGGTGGTGGCGCGTCTGGTGCGCGGCATCGAGGGAGTGGTGGACGTGGACTTCGACGTGAACGGTGCGGTACCCCTCCAGGCGGGCACGTCCTTGTGACCGGGCCGGCCGGGCCTGTTCCGTGACGTCCACGGCCGGATGCAACGCACGCCACGGCTGCAACGCCTGGCGCACGGATTCCCGCTCGGACGAGGGGCCGCTGGACCCCTTGCCGGTCCGAACGGCCCTACGGAGCCGAGCCGCGGCGGGGGCACGGCCGGTCGGCCGGAGGAAGGGCCGGACGGCCCCTGCCGGGTGCTTGGCGGGCGACAGCACGCTGGAGAAGTCGCAGCGCCAGGGCGACAGTGGCCCGTAGGGAGGCGACGTCATGGCGCACACCCCGCACACCGTCAGTGATGTGATGACCCAGACGGTGGTCGCCGTCGGACAGGAGGCCCGCTTCAAGGAGATCGTCGAGACCATGGAGCAGTGGAAGGTCAGTGCCCTGCCGGTGCTCGCGGGGGAGGGGCGGGTGATCGGCGTGGTGTCCGAAGCCGACCTGCTGCCCAAGGAGGAGTTCCGGGACGAGGACCCCGACAGGCTGGAGCAGTGGCGGCGGCTGGGCGATCTGCGCAAGGCCGGCGGTCTGACGGCCGGTGAGCTGATGAGTGCCCCGGCGCTGACGGTGCGCGCCGGTGACACCATCGCCCAGGCGGCGCGGACGATGGCGCGTAAGTCCGTCAAGCGGCTGCCGGTGGTCGACAGCCACGGGATGCTGGAGGGCATCGTCAGCCGCTCCGACCTGTTGAAGGTCTTTCTGCGCTCCGACGAGGAATTGGCGGCGGAAGTGCGGACGGAGGTCGTCGACCGGCTGTTTCCCGGTGCACCGACGGGAGTTGGCGTCAGTGTGAAGGACGGGGTGGTCGCGCTGCGCGGCCGGATCCACGACAGGGCGCTGGTGCCCGTCGCGGCCCGACTGGTGCGGGCGGTCGAAGGCGTGGTGGACGTGACGTGCGACGTGCAGGCCGCAGAGGAGCCCGGTGCGGACGACGGGTAGTCGGCTCACGGTGAGAACGCCGGGCAGAACTGACGATGCCGGACTGCGGGAGACCGGCCGGGGCGGGAGGCAGGGCGATGGCTGACACAGGACACGGCGCGACGACGCAGGCGGCTTCCGCCGTCGTACGCCGCGTACCGGACGAGAACCACCTCGCTGCCGTGGACCTCCCGGGGCGCACCGCCGGTACCGCGAGTCCGGGCCCGCTGCTGCGGCCGTTTACGGGGGTTCCGGTTCCGCAGCGCGGTCGATCCGCATGCGCACGCCGTCCCGCACGTCCCCGCGTTCGCGTCCGTCGGCACCCTGACCGCTCCTGCGGACCTCGTCGTCATCGCCGTACCGGCAGCGGACGTTGCCGGGGTCGCGGCACGGTGCGGCCGGGCGGCGGAGGGCAGCACGCGGCGAGAGGGGGTCCGGGATGAAGCGCCGCCGCGTCGGGGCCGTCATGACCGGGGACGTCGTTCGCGCGAGCAGCGGGACGTCGACCGGTGAACTGGCGCGGTGGATGGCGGAGTTCGGCTTCAACGGCGTGCCGGTGGTGGACGCCGACGACAAAGTGATCGGGGTGGTCTCGGCGACGGATCTGGAGCGCGCGCGGCGGACGGACGACAGCTGTCAGGACCGTTGTGCGGAGGCCGTGATGTCCGCCCCGGCCCATACCGTCCGCGCCGACGACTCGGTTGTCCGGGCGGCCCGCATGATGTCGGCATACGGCGTCGAGCGGCTCCCCGTGGTGGACGAGGAGGCCCGCCTCGTCGGCATGCTCACCCGGCGCGACGTGCTCAGGTTCTTCGCCCGCTCCGACGAGGAGATCCGGGACGAGGTGGTCGACGAGATCGTGGTGCGGACGATGTGGCTGGACCCGGGGAGCATCGACGTCGCCGTCCGCGACGGAACGGTGACGCTCGGCGGATGTCTGGACAGCAGCGGACAGGCCGCCGTCCTGATACGGATGGTGCGGCAGGTCGACGGCGTCGTCGCGGTGATCGGCCGGCTCACCCATCGGCGGGAGAAGGCATATCCGGGGCCGGAACCGGCCAAGGACCAGGGCGGACTCCGACCGTGACGCCGGGCCCGGGGACGGTCACGGACGGGGGTGCCGCCCTGGCGTGTCCAGCTCCGCCCACTCCTTCTCCCACTGGGCCTGGCGCCGGTGGTCCAGCAGACGGACGCCGGCCCGGTCCACGGCGAAGAGCAGCAGACCGGTGGTGGATGCCGCCACGGTGCCGGCCGCGATGCTCATGGCCACGGTGTTCACCGGGTCGCCGGGGTCCCGCACCAGCGCGCCGCGCCGGTCCAGCCACACCGTTGCCCGGTCCCCGGCGCGCACACCGGGTGACACGAGCGTCTCACCTTTCCGCACCGTGCGATCCGGGGCCGTCCACCGCACCGTCGCAAAGACCCGGGCACCCGCCCCGTCCCCCCTGTCGCCCCCGACCTGGGTAGGGGGCTCCTCGGTCACCACGGCGGTGACACGGTGCCACTCGGCGCGCTGCTGCTGGGACGCCGAGTCCACCGCCTGGCCGGCCACCACCCCCGCGGCCGGCGCTGCCACGGCGATGAGGAGCCCGGTGACCAGGGCCATCCAGGACTGCGCCACGTCCGTGCCCCGCCGGAGCGGATCGTGCCGCCACGGCGGGCGGAACTTCACCAGAGGCATCCGGCACCACCTTCACCTGCTGTTCCGAGCGTGCCACCCCGGCATCGGGCGGGGAGAGGGCCGAACGGTCCTGCACGGGGCCCGGTGTGCGCTCGGCGTGGCTGGGCGGGGACCGTTCGGCCCTGGTACACCACGCCTGCCACCACGACGGGTCGGTGGAACGGGGCTCGTCTTCCGACTCGGAGTGCCGCCGTCCGGCCGCGCCTCCAGGGACATCCCTCCGTTGCGGTCGGAATCCATGGTCCGGTCCCACCCTCCACGGTAGTGCGAGGAGCCGGCAGGCACCTTTGAGAGGCGACGGCCTTGCGGGTCGACCGGGTCGACCGGGTCGACCGGGCCGTACGAGGCGGCATCGGCGACCTCGCCGCCGCTCATGGGCCGATCGGCCCCGGCGCAGAGCCCATCGACTCATTGGCCATCGGCCGGGTGCTGAGCAGGCTCGACAACGAGGAGCGTTGGCTCCGCCCACTGGACACGTCGACTGAGGAGCAACGATGGGCAACGTACTGCAACACCACCCGGCACGGACCCTCTCGGTGCAGGACGTGTTCGACCGGCTCGAAAGCGGAATCCTCGGGGGGCCGTGGCATTTCGGCACGCACGAGATCCGCATCGAGGAGCGGCTGGGCGATGATGCCTACCAGGTCAGTGCAGAGCTGCCGGGAATCGACCCGGAGAAGAACCTCACGATCGATGTGACCGGTGATGTCCTGACCATCCGCGCCGAGCGCGAGGAACGCAAGGAGACCAAGGAGAACTCCGAATTCCATTACGGTTCCTTCGCACGCGCCGTCCGGCTGCCCGCAGGAGCTCGCGGTGACCGGGCGACCGCGGAGTACACCGACGGCATCCTCACGGTCCGGATACCGCTGGAAGGACGGAAGGACGAGACCACCAAGATCGCCGTCACGCGGGGTACTCGGACAGGCTGAAGCCTCGAACGGCAGGGTTTGGGCCCCGGATCCCCCCATCCGGGGCTCGACGGCTGCCTTTCGGTCGGCCGACGCCGGAGCGCGCCGGCCGCACCGACGAGAGAAGCCGGCGGGAGGACCTGGCGGTCAGAAGCCCGCGGCACCTGGCCGTCTCTCCTGAAGCTGCGGTTCCACTAGGCAGGTTGTCCAGCCGTCTTCGCTGCGGCACGCAGCGTCTTCCATACGCCTTCCAGGTCGTCGTATGCGGTCAGCGCAAGTTGCGCGGCGAGATCGTTCATCGCGCGGCTCACCGCCAGTTCATCGCCGATCTCCGGGACGTTCGGGTCCTGCGGATTGCACCGGGCCGTGCCGTGTCCGGTGAGTTTCGTGGTGCCGGTGTCGAGCACCACGTGCGCTTTTGTCGTGCTGCCCTCCTCGAAGAGGTGCAGGCGCACCGGCCACTCAAGTGTCCGGGCCATGGCGTACCTCCTGCGGCGGTGTAGGGGACGCCCGTCGGCCGGTGCCCGCCGCATCGCGGACCGGACGGCCCCCGACGTCAGCGTGTACCCGCGCCACCGCATCCCGACAGGGCTGAACCGCCTCGCGCCGTGGGCCGATCGGTCTCTTCGGGGACTCGTCCCGCGGAGACGGTTCGCGCCGGCTGTCAGACTCGGTGAGCCGCGTCGCTGTGGCGCCGGAGGTCCGCCGAACCCCTGCTCTCCGTAAGGGAGTTGTGAGAGGACGGCAACCCCCGGCGCGGCCGTGCCCGGTCGGCGGCCGGTCCGGGGGCGCTGGACGTCCGGCCGGCCGAGGTCACCACCGCGGAACGACCGCCACCGGGCAGCGGGAATGGTGCAGCACGGCGAGTACGGCCGGGCCGAGGGGCATCGGAGCGCGTTGCGGCCGGCGTCCGATGACCAGGAGGCCGGCCCGTGAACAGGCCCCCAGCAGAACGGGCACGGCCCTGCCGCCGGTCACCTCCTCGATCACCGGCACATCAGGGAACTTCTCCCGCCAAAGTGCCAGGCCCAGGGAGGGCGACTCCCGCTCGCCGCCCGCGGTGCGCCCCGCTTCGTCCAGCGGGGCGGTGAGGGTACCGGCGGCCGTGTCGGGCGGGTGGGCCCGTACGGCGCGCAGGGCCGCGTGATGGGCCGCGGCCGTGGTGAACGCGTAGTCGAGCACGGCGTCGCCTTCGGTGCCCACGTCCTGTACGCCGACGACGACTTCGGGCCCGGGGCCGACGGACGACTCCTCCTCGCGGACCGTGACCACCGGGCACTGCGCGCGCCCCAGGACGCGCAGGCTCACCGAGCCCAGCAGGAATCCCGAGATCGTGTCGTGTCCGCGCGATCCGAGCACCAGGAGTGTCGCCGCCTTGCTGCGTTCGGCCAAGGCGTCCGCCGCCTCCTCCGCGACCTGCTCGGCCGTCACCGCGATACCCGGATGCACCTCCCGGACCAGGGCTTCGGCCCGGCTGAGCACCATGGCTCCGTACCGGTGCTTCTCGGCTTCGCCCCAGGTGGGGGAGGCCGGCCAGGGTTGGGAGACCCAGGAATGCAGGAGCTGAAGGGTGAGGCCCCGGACGCTCGCCTCCTCGGCGCCCCAGCGCACCGCGGGCACACTGTTCCCGGTTCCGTCCAGTCCTACGAGGACCGAGCCGCCCATGTCACACCTCCGCGGAGTCGCTGCGGGAGGACCGGCATCAGATGCCACCGCCCGTTTGCCGCTCGGTGAAGCCGTGCTCCGAGGCGGCTCCCGAAGGGCCTTCGAGGTGCCGGACGTGGGTGTCGGGACCGGGGAAGAAGATCGTGATCTGGTCGCTGTCCGACCAGCGGACGTCATAGGGCGGGGTGCCGTCCTCGTGGTGCAGTCCGACGATTTCCCCGTCCCGGCGGGTGGCGCCCGTGGTCGGGCTCTCGACCACGAGCAGATCGCCGACATGTGCCTTCACTGCCGTCACCGCCTCTGCACGCACCAATGCCTTGTGCCGAACGTGCCACAGGGACCGCCGTGTGCGTTATGGGGCGAGCTGCCCGGAGAAAAGGCCGTCCGGCCCATGGGGTGGGACCGAACGGAACTCGTGCGCGGCAGCTCCGCGCGCTTCACTGAAAGTGACGAGGAGGACGGCAGACGCGGAGGAGCGGAGCGAGTGAGACCGCGCACCGCGCAATCAGGGCCCGCGAGAAGTGGGTGGTCCTCCTTGCCGTCGGTTGCCGGCTCGCCCGTGCGGGCCGGCCCGTTCGTTGCCTGCGGACAGGCGAACGGGCGCCGTATCCGGATGACTTGGGCCGTGGCGGTCCCGTCGCGGCGCGGCCGGTATCGAGGAGAGCCGCCATGACCACCACCCCGTTGCTGCAACAGCTCCCGACCAATGGAAGGGAACGGCTGCTGGCCTTCGCCCACGAGGTGTCCTTTCCGGAAGGCACCCGCATCTTCGAGGAGGGCGGGGCCGCCGACCGGTTCTGGATCATCCGCACCGGCTCGGTCAATCTCGACATCCGGATGCCGACCCGACGGCCGGCGGTCGTCGACGTCCTCGGCCCGGGCGACCTGCTGGGCTGGTCGTGGCTGGTACCGCCGTACCGCTGGCGGATGGGCGCGGAGGCATTCACCCTCGTGCGGGCCCACGAGTTCGACGCGACCGGGATCCGCGCGTTGTGCGAGGCGGACCCGGTCCTGGGGCTGGTGGTGACCCGCCGCGTCCTCGACGTGGTCGCCCGCCGGCTCCTGGCCACCCGGCGCCGGGTGGTCGATCTCAGCAGAGTGGGCGCGAGCACCCCGCCCGCACCGCCGTGAACGATTCCCCCGGCGACCGCGTGCGGCCTCCACCGCATACGCGGTCCGTACGTCCGAGGGGAGCCGTGCCGACCACCTCACGTTCGACCCGCCGCCGCCCGCGCCGGGTCAGCGCGGCGAGCGGCTGCGAGACGGCCTCCCCACGGCGTGCCCGGCCGGTTCACGCGTCCGCGTCGGTGCTCCCGGTCGGGGCTGCCGGCGCCCCGGGGACGCGGATGCGCCGCCCGCTGAGGCGGGTCGGCCGGAGGGCGATCCACTGATACCGGCCACCGCCCACCCAGGGGGCGGTGTACGCCTGCTCTTCGAACTTGCGGGACGCGTAGAAGCCGGTGACGACCTCGGCAGGCCCGACGGCCAGTACGCTCCACCCCTGGCTGAACGCGTCGTCGATGTGGTCCACCTCCAGTGCGGCCTCGTGGCCGGCCGCCGCGGCCGGGCCGGAGTCCGCGTGGGTGCGGTACGCGATCACGTCGTCGACGACGGTGTAGTTGACGGGGAAGACGGCGGGGGCGTCGTTGATGGTGACGGCCACTCTGCCGATGCCGTGCGTGGAGAGCAGCTCCCGGCATTCGGCGGGGCCGAGCGCCAGTACCTCGGGGTGGGCCGCGGCCTTGCCGAAGCCTTCCGGGAGGTCGGCGGTTCCGCCTGTGAGGTCGGCGACCGTGGTGTCGAGGGCATGCGCGAGCCGCAGCAGGAACCCGATGTCCGGTTCGGCCGGGTGCTCCTCGACGTACTGCACATACCCGGGCGAGGCGGCGGCCCGGGCCGCTACCTCCTCGCGGGTCAGCCCCAGTTGCTGTCGGCGCAGCGCGGCGCGCCGGCCCAGATCGCTGCCGGGCCGGCCCGGCGCGGCGCCGGATCCCGGTGCCTGTTCGGTCGTCATCGCGCATGCATCCTTTCTTTCAGCGGGTGCGGCCTCGTCTGTGCGGACGGGGTTACTCGTGCGGCACGATCGCCACGGGGCAGGGGGCGTGGTGGACGGCCGCATGGACGACGTGGCCGATGCGGGGGACCCCGTGGCCGATGTGCCGGCGGCCGACGATCAGCAGCTGTGCCTCCGCTGCGCCGTGCAGGAGGGCCGGCGCCGGACTCTCCATCACCACCTGCTCCTCGACCCGCACGTCCCGGAACTTCTCCTGCCACGGGCGCAGCGCCTCGGACAGCTCCTCGCGCGCGATCCGGGCCGCTTCTTCCGCAGCGGCCCGTTCCACGGCACCGCCCTGGTCGTAGGCGAACGGCGGCAGGTTCCTGCCGTGCACGGCGCAGAGCGGGACGGCTCGTCGGGCCGCGGTCTCGAAGGCGAAGGCCAGCAGCCCTTCGCTGGGGGCGTGCAGGCTGACGCCGACCGCGACGCTGTTGCCGCCCTCGGTCGCCGGGCCGTCCTCTCGGGCCCGCACCAGGACGACGGGAACCGCGACCCGTGGCACCAGGTCGAGTCCGGTTCCCCCCAGAGCGAAGCGCGCCGCCGGTCCCAGCCCCCGCGACCCCAGGACCAGCAGATCCGCTTGCCCGGCGGCTTCGACCAGGGCTTCCAGCGGCTGTTCGCGCACCAGCATCACGTCAACGGGCAGCCCGGGCTGTGCCGACTCGACCGCGGCCCTGGCCTCCTCGATGATCGGGTCCGGCCAATGCGGCACTTCCGGCGCCCGGGGTGCGCCCCGCGGCTTCGCCGTGAGGGGTTGCCACGCGGTCAGGAGCCGCAGGCGGGACTGCCGCAACTGCGCCTCGTGCGCCGCCCATTGAGCTGCCGCCAGGGCCTGGGGAGTACCGTCCACACCGACGGTGATGACGTTCTTCATGAGGGCGACCGGCTTTCCTCAGCTTTCCTCTGCTCGTCCTTCGGCGGTCCCGTCCGACGGGCCGCCGTTGGCCGGCTCCGGCTTCAGGTCCTCGGACACCGACACCACGCCGTCGAGGCTCGCGCACATCCGCACCAGCACGGGAACGAACAACAGGTCGGTCACCGTGCCGTGCAGGGTCACCTGACCCCGATGGACGTCGGCGGTCACGCCCGACGCACCGAGCCGTGCCGTGCGCCCGATGACTTCGCGCGTGATCTCCTCCCGGATCGCCCTGTCCTTGCGCAGGAAGACACGCAGCAGATCGCTGCGGCTGACGATGCCCAGCAGGACGTCCGCCTCGTCGACCACGGGCAGCCGCTTGACCTGCTGCACCTCCATCAGTCGCGCCGCCTCCACCACCGTCCAGTCCGGATGGGCGCACACCGCCGGTGCCGACATCAGCTCACCGGCGGTGCGCCCCTCCGCCCGCGCCCGCTCCCATGCCTCCAGATGCGGCAGCGGGGTCCTGCCGGACAGATCGGACCGGTCGGCTGCCTTCCGCAGCAGATCGGCCTCCGAGACGATGCCGGCCGGTCTGCCGAGGCCGTCGAGCACCGGTACGGCGCTCACCGCGTTGTCGGCGAGCGTCTGCGCGATCTCCTTGAACGGAGTGTCGAGCCGCACGCTCACGACCTTCCGGGTCATCAGCTCACCTATCGTGCGGTGCTCCATCTCCAGCTCCTTCCACCGCGGCGGCCGGCGGTACGGCCACACCCCAAGCGTGGCCGGGACGGCGATCGAACCGATATGAGCCACTTGGCCCCCTCGTGTGGCCGGCCGTCCCCCGGCAGGCCGACCGGTCCCCAGCCCGGGCCCTATGGCCCCTGATGCCGCCGACGGAGCCCCGCAACGCTGGAGGCACCTGCTGATTCCACCGACCGCGTCCGGCTCGGGCGTGGTCCGATCCGCGCGGGAGGCCCCCGGTGCTCACCCACCCCACCCTCGACGACACGGCCGTCACGTCGCTGGTGGCCGATGCCACCGCCGCGCCCTCGATGCACAACGCCCAGCCGTGGCACTTCGCCTACTCCCGGGCGTCGCGCACCATGCTTCTCTCCGCCGACCTGGATCGCGCGATGCCGCTGGCCGACCCCACCACCCGGGGGCTGCACCTCGGCTGCGGCGCGGCCCTGCTGAACCTGCGCGCCGCCGCCGCGCACGCCGGCCACCGCACGGCGACCACTTTGCTGCCGGCTCCCCACACCCCTACGCTTCTGGCCTCCGTGCGCCTCGACGTGCCGCACGAGCCGTTGGACGTCGCCCTCTCCGGCCTCCACCCCGCCATCGCCGACCGGCACACCAGCCGCCACCCCTTCACCGAGCGGCGCATCCCGGACAGCCTCCGCGCCGCCCTCGTCGAGGCCGCGGCCCGGGAGGGGGCGAGGCTGGCGTTCCTGACCACCCCGCACCGCGAGGCGGTACTGGACCTCATCCTGCACGCGGAGGGCTACGACCGCATGGACGACGGCCGGGACGCCGAGCAGCGCAGATGGACCCGCGACGCCTCTGCCGAAGCCCCCGGAGACGGCATCCCGGAGTATGCCTTCGGCCCGGCGAAGTGCGGCGGTGCGGCCCCCGTACGGGACTTCGCCGGCCGGCGTACGGTCCCCGGCCGTGCCTACGCGGACTTCGAGAAACGGCCGCAACTGGCCTCCCTCAGCACCACCCGCGACGGCCCCGCCGACTGGCTCCGCGCCGGCCAGGCACTCCAACGCGTGCTGCTCCTCGCCACCCGCCAGGGACTCGCCAGCTCCTTCGCGACCCAGCCCCTGGAATGGCCCGACCTGCGCTGGCTGCTGCGCGACCCGCTCTCCGGCACCGGCTACGTCCAGATGATCCTCCGCCTCGGCTACGGCCCCCAGGGCCCGCGCACCCCGCGCCGACCGGTGGACGAGGTCCTGACGATCACGGCGTGAGCGCCTGGAACCGGGCAGGCCGGGTGCGGCGACCACATCACGCGGTGCCCGGCTGCACAGCAGCGCAGGATGGTTCCGCACCGATACCGCCGGGCAACCGGATCTGCTGACGAGCGGGACAGGACATAGCCGGTGCTGGAGAGCGGGCCGCGTCGGTCGGCCCGTCGAGCTGGGACGGCCGTCCAGGAGACGTCCGCCCCAGCAGCGGAGGACCAGTCCGCGTACATGCCATTGTCGGCGCCGTGGACCATCGCGCCAAGGTCCCGAAGGGGGCGCGAGGGGAGGGCCGTTCGGTCCCTCCCGGCAGCCGGCGCGCCGGGCGGCAGCCGACGCACGGCGGTGGTGCAGTGCCTGGGCCATCCCCTGGTGTGCCGGCGCACCACACCGCGATTCCGGGTAGCTCTGCCGGCATGGTCAGCGAGCGGACCTCGCCCGTCACCTGCCGGAAGAGCAGGTCGGCCGCGTACCCGAACCGGCCTTGCCGGTCGTGCCGCGTTACATCGCGCGGGCCGCGAGGAACCTGGTGCTGTCGGCCAGAGTGGTGAGGTGCGGAGTGTCCTCGTCGCCGATCCGGATGCCGGTGCGTTCTGAGAGGAGCTCGATGAGGCGCAGGAAGTCGAGTGAGTCGATTCCCAGCGCGTCCCGAAAGGTGTCGTTGGGGCCCAGAGCGCCGAGGTCGGCATCCGGGACGACTTCGGCCAGCGACTCCTTCACGATGTCGAGTGCTTCGTCGTGTTTCATAGCTCCTCCGGGCTCTGCAAAAGGCGGTCGCCAGCGGTGGGACAGCGCGCCCCGACGGCCCCGTCGGTCGCCCGGTGGTCCGCGATCGTGGACTTCGCGGTCTCGACCACCGCGACCGGATCCCCTTTGCGGACGGGCGCACCGGCGTGCGCCACCACTCCCGCAACGTCCCCTCGTCCATGTCGGCGCCCGGCGACGGCAACGTGAACCCGGCCATCGTCAGCCACCCGCCCGGTGTACGGCCGCGACGCTGTCCTCAGTCCGCGGGAGAGCAGCCTGTTCGCGCAGGCGCGTGCACGGGATGGGAACTTCCGCACGGCACCCCCGTTCGACCGGCGCGTCCCGGTCGTGGTGGGAGCCCTCGGCGCTCCGCGCCGAAACCTCCGCGGCCAGACTGCCGGTGCGCCATGCCTCGTCGATGACCACTGCGCGGTACAGGTGCGCTACGGAGGCGGCGATGGCCTCGTCGCCGAGGGGGCGCAGCGTGCGCAGGTGGACCACTTCGGCGCTGATGCCGCCGGCCGCGAACTCGTCCGCCGCCGCGAGGGCCTGGGGACGAGAACCTCCATAGGTCTTCCACGCCATCGCGGTTCCCTCCGGCTTCTCGCGCCCTCTCCAGGATCACGGAATCCGCCCTCCGCGCGCAGGGGGCGTGGGACACGGGCCGGCCAGACCGCCGGCGGGATGAGCCGCCGTGTTGTCGCGCCCACCGGCACCGACGGACGTCACACCCGTCACGGGACGTCGGCCAACGACGCCCTGCCCCGCTCGTCGCCGCCGTGCGGGTGCCCTTTCAAGAGCCGACCGGCCACCAGCTCGGGGGCAATCCGGATGAAGGCGTCCTCGGCCACGTCCACCCACGAGCGGAGCCCGACCGCACGCAGCCGTTCCTGCTCTCCCCGGTCGGTGACCAGTGTGGCTCGCCCGATCACGATGACGCTCCAGCCCGACTGCGCAGCCTCGTCGAACGAGTCCGCTTCGAAAGCCACGACGGCACCGTCGACGGCGTGTGCCATACGTGACAGAGCCGACGTCCGCAGGACCACCGCGTGGTCTTGGTCCAGAGAGAAGTTGACCGGCAGGACGGCGGGCAGCGCCTCGTGCGTGTACACGATGCGCCCGATGGGCACCAGCGTCAGGAAGCGAAGGCACTCCTGCCGGTCCAGCTGCCGAAGGCCGTTCTCCCACTGCATGCCCTCATCGTGTGCGCACTGCGCCGGCGCGGCGTAGGGCCGGTGGGCCTTCGCCGTAGGGCGGTTCGGGCCTTCCCGGCGGGGCCGTACGCCACCCGCCCGGCGTTGTCCACGGCCCGGTGGCCGCCGTTCCTCGCTTCTTTGGGCCGAGGGGCCCTGTCGCCGACCGCATGGCGACAGCACGCTGGAAGGGAGGAGACGTGCTCGTTTCCCGCTCCGACTCGCGGCACGATGGAGGCAACCGCTATGGACCGCGTCGTCACTGTGGGCCTCGACGGTTCGGTCGAGAGCCTGGCGGCAGCCCGCTGGGCCGCCGAGGAAGCCGCCCGTCGCCGGCTCACACTGCGCCTGCTGCACGCCTGGCCCATGCTCGCGCCGGAGCCCGTGGAGATGCCTCCCGAAGCGGACCAGAACTACTGGGCGAAGCTGATCGTGCGCGACGCGCATGCGGAAATCCGCGAGCAGCACCCGGATCTCCCCATCGTCGACGATCTCGTCGCATCGGACGCCGAGACCGCCCTGCTCAGCGCGTCGGCGCAGTCCCAGCTGCTGGTGCTGGGATCACGCGGACTTTCCCCCGCCGCAAGCTTCTTCCTGGGGGACACCAGCATGGAGATCGTGGCCCGAGCGGAACGGCCGGTGGCCCTGGTGCGCGCCGGCGGGCGTCCATTCCCGGGTTCGGCCCGTCGTGCCGGGGGAGTGGTGGTGGTTGGGGTCGGCCTGCACGGGGGGTGCGAGGGCTTGTTGGAGTTCGCCTTCGAGTCCGCTGCCGTGCGCGAGGTGCCCCTGCACGCCGTCCACGGAAGAAGCCTGCCGGTGGAGGCGTATGCGCCGTGGGACATGAATCCCGACGTCATCGAAGAGATCACGGAGCAAGCCCGGCAACGCCTCGACGCGGCACTCCGCCCGTGGTGCGAAAAGTTCCCCGGTGTGCGGGTGGTCGGCAGCGTACTGCTGGAGAGCCCCGCCCGGGCCGTCGCACAAGCGGCGTCGGCCGCCGATCTGCTGGTGCTCGGACGACGCGGGCAACGGCCCACCCTGGCACCGCGGCTGGGCAATGTCGCGCATGCCGCGGCACACCATGTGTCGTGCCCCGTCGTCATCGTTCCCCACGACTGAAGAACCCGGGACCGGTCCACCCGCGACGGCCTGTGGTCGTCCCGCACCGCGTGCTCCGACAGGTGACACAGGACCGCGTCCGATGCTCCGCCGCCCTCCGTCGCCGCCATCGTGGGCAGGGAGCCGGGCAAGTCCGCCCGCATGCGCCGCCGTTGCCGGCACCTCGCCGGGCGGTCCTCCAGGACACCCCACCCAAGGTGGGCGGCCTGCTGTGGGGCACGCCGGGTGAGGACCGCGACGTGTGCGGCCGTCTTGCCCAGACATGCTGAGGCTGCCTTCGGTGACGGCTCGGGGAGGGCTCGTGACCGGCACCTGCCGCACGCCCTGTCCGGGGTGCACCCCGGGTTCGCGGTGCCGCACCGGGCCGAGCTCGCCGTCGGTCTGGTAGCGGCGGTGCCGACGGCTGCCATGGACGTGCGCGGGGCGATCGGCTTCTCCTGCTTCGCGGTACTGGCCTACCACGCCATCACCAACGCCCCTGCCCGGACGCTGACTTCGGATCAGGGGCGCCCGCCGTGCAGTGTGCCTGTCGTCGGCCTGGCCGGCTGTCTGGTGCTCGCCTTCGCCCTGCCGGTTGCCGCGGTGGTCTGGGGCGCGGCGGTGCCGGCGGTCGGCACCGCCGCCTACGGGATCAGGCGGGCTCTCGCCGCGCGGCGGTAGCCGCAGGTCGGTGCGGCAGGGTACGCCGAACGGGCCTACCAGCCGCCCGGGCGCGCCCCGACTGCGGGATGATTTCGGGAGCCGATACGTCGTCGACGGTGAAGGGGCCAAGGGCATGGCACAGCTCAGCGTGTGGGCAGCAAAGCTGGTCGGCACCACCGCGCCGCGCTCGGTGGTACTCATCCGCCTGTACGTGGGGGCGGTCTTCCTCGTCGAGGGCATCTTGAAGTTCCTCCGCGAGCAGACGCTGGGAACCGGACGCTTCGGCAAGGCCGGCATCCCCGCCCCGGACTTCTTCGCTGCGCTGGACGGGGTCTTCGAGATCCTCTGCGGAGTGCTGATCCTCGCCGGGTTGCTCACCAGGCTTGCGGCGGTGCCGATGGTGGTGGACATGCTCGGTGCGCTGCTGATCACCAAACTGGCGATCCTGTGGGGTGGCTCGGGGGTCTACCACGGCGAGTCCGGCTGGTGGGACTTCGCCCACGAGGCCCGCCTGGACTTCGCCCAGCTGTGCGGCAGTCTCTTCCTGCTCATCGTCGGCGCGGGCGCCTGGTCCGTGGACGCACGCCTGAGTTCCGGTGGTGGCCGTCCTGCCGGTCCTGCGCGCGAGTGAAGCGCCATCGCCCTGCCGGACACGCATCCGAGAGGCGAGGGGCCCGGTGTGAGACCCGCAGCCAGGGGGCTGCGGCTGCTCGGCCCGGCTCCCGGTCTGTCGTCCTCGGGACAGTCGACCTGACGCCTGACGCCTGACGCCTGACGCTGCAACGTTGAGCGGCAACACTCGGCCGGCACTGGTGCTCCCGCCGGCCTGGCTGGGTCCGACGACGCCAGGAACGCAGCCGAAGCAGGGTGTCGGCGCGCATACGTCCGGGCGGCCACCCTGGGAAGGGACAGCCGGCAGCCGACCGGCTCCGAGGCGGGGAGCGCCGGTGCGCCGCCGGACCACTGGGTGATCACGTCCAGGTGGTGCGGTGGACCCGCGATGACGTGGTCACCGTCCACGGACTCGTCTCGGCCGGCGGCCATCGGCGACCCAATACCGCTTGACCGCGTCACGACCGGTCACCCGCCGTGGTAGAGCCTGTCGAGGTCGACCAGGAGGACCTCTCCCCTGGCTTCCGCGGCCCGCAGCTCCGGGCCGAACCCGATCCCGCTGTAACACGCCGGCGCGGCCCCGTTGACGTCCTCGCCGGAAGCTCCGAGGACGGATAGCGCGCGGCGCAGCTGTTCCAGGTGGTGGATGTCCATGGTCTCGTTCCAGCGGGCGAGTCCGACCGAGAGCAGGACACCGGGCCGGCCCTCGACGGTCCCTCGTACCGCCACGTCGACATCGAGACGGGCGTGCCCCGCAGGGCCGGAAACGGTGCCGCGCACGGCTGTTGTGGGTTCCCCTCTGAAGGTGTCGGGGGCGGCGAATTCGGTGGTCCAGCCCCGGCACAGCTGGGCGAAGTGCGGCGCGGCAACCGCGGCGTCGAACGTGGGGCGGACGCGTTGCCACACACCGGCGGCGTCCTCCTGCTCGATCAAGGCGCGATGGGGCCATGCGACGGCGTGCTCGAAGGCCAGTAGCGGCTCGGCAATGCGGTAGCGCGTCAGCGCGGGCCGGAACGCGTCGGGCTCTGCGTGCAGCAGACCACGGTTCCGCAGTACGGCCAGGACGTGGGACACGTCGGTCAGCGAGGCTCCGATGCGTTCGGCGATCCCGCCGGGTGTGGAGCAGCCGGCGGCGATCGCGACCAGCGTGGAGTGGGACAGCGCCCGGTCCGCGTGATTCGCCTCCTCCTCCAGCAGATTGCGCGCCTCCCAGTACAGGGGGACGCGTGGGCTGAGGACGGTTCGGCACACCCATGCGTCGAAGTCATGCGGGCCCGTGGGGGCATCGTCACACACCAGGTCACTTCGATAGGCGGGAGTACCGCCCACGACGGCATGCACCTGCACGGCGAGCCGTGGGGATCGGATGCCCCAGAATCGCGCCGCCTCGCGGAAGTCGAAGGGCTGCACCAGGAGTTCCAGCGAGGCGAGCCGGTGCAGGGAGGACGGGCCGGAGAAGAGCCTCCGCATGAGGGAGGGGGTCCCTCCGCTGAGGATGAGACGGGCCCGGTTGTGCCGACGCACCTGGTGCAGACGGCGGTAGGCACCGTGAATGACGGACGGCAGCGCTGGGCTCGGGCCGACAAGGTCGGGGAAGTTGTCGATGATCACGGGGACCGGGCGCTGGTCACCGAGCGCCAGCAGCGCGTCCACGGCGTCCTCCCAGCGCTGCCAGTGCGGTGGATGCGTGGCCCGGGTGTGCTCCCCGAAATGCTCTGCCAGGCGGTGCAGTGTCTCGGCCTCCGCCGCAGCCTGCCCGTCGAAATAGAAGCCTTCGGTGGCCTTGGCGACGGCTTGGAGCAGGAAGGTCTTGCCCTGCCGGCGCTGTCCTGAGACCAGACCGAGCGTGGCCCCGGGACGCGGATCACTCACGAAGCCGGTCAGCTCGGCCCACTCGACCTCTCGATCGAATACGTGATCGGGCTTCACCGGGTGGGCGGCAGCATCCGATGGCGACACGGACCGCTCCCCTCGTTCGGTGACCGACGACGTCGTGGTACGTCCAGTACAGCTCCGGAGCCCGGGCCGCGCCCTGCCGGCTGGCCCGTCCGGGGTACCCGAGAGGTGGACGGTACGGTCACCAGGGCGCTGCGGTGACGGTGGTCGGGCGCCCGGTCGGCCACCGGCCCGGCGTTGACCAACTCCAGCCCCTCAGCAGCACATTGCTCGACCGGCAGCTCGTCCGGGATGACGAACTCGTCGTAAGAGTGGGCAGCCGCCACCGGCGCACCGCCGGCCCCGTCGGAGATCTCCCGGGTGACATGCGGCATGCCCGTGCCGGGAAGGCTCCGGACGGTGTGGGATCGGCGGTCGATCGCCCCGATGTCGCCGGTCCCGGCGTGGTGGACCTGGGGCCGTTCGGACACCACCGTGCCCCCCATGAGCACGGAAGTCCGGAGCACCGGCGGAGCGCCGGTGCTCCGGTGGAATCGAGCGTGCCGTGGTGCGAGGGTCGGAGATGTCGTCGGCTGCGACATCCACTTCCGGGCGCTTTCGGCCGCAGCCCGGCGACAGCCGATCGCCCCTCACGAACCGGGCGGATCATCCGGTCCGATGGGGGCCGTCACAGGAGGAGCGCGGGCATGATGCGGCCGGAGGACTCCGCGCGGCTCGGCGGGCACCGCAGCGTTCCGCACACCGCGGATCTGCGGGTCGAGGCATGGGGCCCGACTCGTGAGATGTGTCTGGCGCAGGCCGTGCGGGGTGTCTGCGAGTCGTTCCTGGACCTGGCGGGTGCGGTCGGTGTGCGTCAGCGGGACGTCGTAGTGCGGGGCGACACGAACCAGGATCTGTTGTTGGCCCTGTTGGAAGAGCTCGTTTACTGGCTTGACACCCACGACGAGGTTCCGGTCGAGGTGGAGGTGACCGCCGTCCGCGGTGGGCTGCGTGCCCTGCTGTGCATGGCGGACATCGGATCGCTCCCGGTGACGGGGGCCGTGCCGAAAGCGGCCACCCTCCATGAGCTGGCATTCGATCGCGGGCAGGATGGCTGGCGGTGCTCGGTCACGCTCGATGTGTGACCACTCGTTTCCACGCCCTTGACGGTCTTGAAAACTGTCGTGGCGGCGACGCCACCGTGGGCTCACATCCCACAGCGATCCTGAGATGGCTGGCCCCTGACCGGGGAACTCCCGGTCAGGGGCCTCTTCTCCGTTCTCGACAAGCCGTGCATCCATGGCTGACTTCGCGCACCTGCTGCTGGTGTGCGACCGATCGCTCCAGAGGCCTCGGTCGAATGTATCCGGACTGCGGGTGCTCGGTAACGCGGTGGCGTCAATGTCTCTTTCCGTGACAGGTCCTGCGGGAAAAGAAGGAGGCATTGTGCAAGGTGGCACGGGATTAAATGCCGGAGCAGGATGTGCACGTCGGCGGCCGATTTTTTGGCCATGTCTCCGAAGGGAAGTCTTCGACCGGCTAGGCGGCGAATCAAAAAATTCGCATCGATCTTTGTCCGGTTCCGGTTGGGGGGCGATATTCCGCCTGGAGCGAGTGCCCACTCTCCGGACCGTGCCGTGCGCTGCCTGACGCGGGCGCCGCGAAAGCGTCACGGTCCGAACGGTGCCTGCATCCAGTCGCCGGCATCCCGCAGTGCCTGGAACCGAGCTTGGGCACGAGCGGGCGCCGTCCGATCCGACGGGATACCGGCCCACTGGGCGGAGGGAACGCGGCGACGACCTGAGCGGGCACCGCGACCACACGCCGAGACGCCCCTTGCCGGCGGAGTCATGCTGGGGACAGGAGGGGCGAGGCATGGGGGGAGCAGCCAGGAGGTGGCGATGGCTCCAGCGGAAACGCGTCGGCCGATCGTGGTCGGTGTCGCCCCGGAATCCTCCCAGCGGACGGCTCTTGCCTGGGCAGCGGACGAGGCGGCCCGGCGTCGTGTTCCGTTGCGTCTGGTGCACGCCGAGGGGGTGCCCACCGGCGGCTACCGGAAGACGGCGGTGCGGCCGTCCTGGGAGGAGTGGAGCCAGGCGCTGCACGAGACCGGTGAGCGCGTGCTGAAAGAGGCGGTGGCTTTTGCCGAGGCCCGGCAACCGCAGGTGGAACTCTCCGCCGTGCTGGCGGAGGGGAGTCCGGCGTGGGTGCTGCGGGAGGAGGCTCACGACGCCGCCGCGGTGGTGCTGGGTTCCTCCCACCTGAGCCGGATCAAGGAGGTGTTCAGCGCGGTCGCCGTCACGCTGCCGGTGATGGCACACGCCCGCTGCCCGGTGGTCGTGGTGCCCGAGGCCGAGCATCTCACCGGGCAGCCGCTGTCTGTCGTCGTCGGGGTCGACGGGAGTCCGTACTCAGCGTCCGCCGTCGACTTCGCTTTCCAGGAAGCCGCCCTGCACGGCGCGGCCCTGCGGGCCCTGTACGTGCGGCAGTCGCACCGGTTCGGTTTGTTGGACGAACAGGCCATGGAGCAGGAATGCCGCCGCCTGCTGTCCGAGACCGTGGCCGGCCGTACCGCGTCGTATCCCGAGGTGGAGCTGCACCACGAGGTCGTCACCGGCCACCCTGTGGAAGAGCTCATCAAGGCGTCTGCCCGGGCGCTGGCCCTGGTCGTGGGAACCCGGGGTCACGGAGGCTTCACCGGCATGCTGCTCGGCTCCGTGAGTCAGGGTGTGGTCCACTTCGCACGCTGTCCCGTCATCGCCGTCCCACCTTCCCGGACGCCCGGTGCCTGAACGGAGGCACCGGCCCGCTGCGCGCTGATCGACGCAAGGGAAGGCAGGGCCGAGTCGTTCGACTTCGATCCGTCAGCCGTCGACTTCGCGGCGGGAGATGCTCTGGACCTGCGGGCGTACGACGACGGCGGATTCGACACCGTGCCCGGCTGGGCGCCCTACCACTGCCGGGGTGACGAACAGCAGTCGACCTACCTGGACGCTGCACCGCGTCAGCCGTGCCCATGCTCGGCTGAACAGGGGGTGCTCCGACGAAGATCTACCACGGCACATGCCCGCAGTCCCGGGGGTTTCGGAGGCCGATCTGCGCGCGACGCTCAGCTCAACCAACCGGTCGATCACCGAACTTCACAGCAGGACGGGCACGGGTGCCCGCCACGGCGACGACGAGGAGGGTCTCCTCGCCCGCACCGTGGACGGGGCACGCGGGGGTCACGGCCGTGGCGCGCCCCTCGTGTCATCGGCGTCGAAGCGGAGGTGGTTCGTGACGTCGGCGACACCATCGACGCCGTCGACGCTTTCGCAGAGACGGATCGCGATGGGGACGAGGCTCCCGCGTGGCACGATCCCGCCGAGCGCCCCCCGTCCGTCGGTGGCCTGGACCGTGACCGAGGGCGCACCACGGCCGTCGTCATGAGGTCTCCGACCCTCCGGTGCAGCGTGTGCCCGCGCCTTCCTCAAGCGCTGACGATGCACGTTCTCCCTTCACTGCGGGCACGCCCCGGGGCGTCCCCGGGGCGTGCCCACCGGCCCCTGGAGTCATCCTTTGACGACGCCGAGCGGGATCAGCCGGGCGACCAGCCGGGTCAGCCCGGCACCTACGGTGGCGGTGGCGACCGCATCGACGTCCTTGTAGGCGGCGGGAGCCTCCTCCGCGAGGCCGCGCCAGGACGAGGGCCGGACAACGATGCCGCGGGACTCGAGTGCGCTGTGCAACTCTTCTCCGCGGACTTCACGCAGCGCCCGATGGCGGCTCCACACGCGGCCCGCGCCGTGGCAGGCGGAGAAGAACGCATCGTTGCCGGACGTGCCGACCATGACATACGAGGCGGTGCCCATCGTGCCGGGGACGAGGACGGGCTGGCCGGCCTCGGCAAGATCCTCCGGCAGGTCGGGGTGACCGGGCGGGAGGGCGAGGGTGGCTCCCTTGCGGTGGACGCACAGCGGGCGGGGCACACCGTCCACCTCATGGGTCTCGATCTTGGCCATGTTGTGCGAGACGTCGTACACCAGGTCCACGCCCACACCGGCCGCGGTGGCGAACGCACGACGTGCGGCCTCGGTGAGCAGTTGCCTGTTGGCGCGGCCGTAGTTCGCGGCGGCGGCCATCGCCCCGAGGTAGTCGCGGCCGGGAGGGGAAACGACGGGTGCGCAGGCCAGCTGTCGGTCCGGGATGACGATGCCGTAGGCGCGCAGTGAGTGGTCCATGACCCGGACGTGATCGGTGCACACCTGGTGACCGAGGCCGCGGGAGCCACAGTGGATCATCACGCAGACCTGGCCGTCCCGCAGGCCGAAGGCGGTCGCTGTCCTTTCGTCGTACACCCGGTCCACCGCCTGGACTTCCAGAAAGTGGTTGCCCGAGCCGAGGCTGCCCACCTGGTGCAGCCCACGCTCCACAGCACGCTGCCCGACCTGCTCCGGGTCGGCGGTTGTCAGAGCCCCGCAGTCCTCGCAGCGGCCCAGATCTTGCGGTACGCCGTGGCCGCGTTCGACCGCGTACCGGGCGCCGCCGGTGAGCAGCTTCTCCATCTGTGCGCGTCCGGACAATTTCCACAGTCCGCCGCGTCCCGCGCCGCGCGGGGTGGTGTCCCCAAGGATGTCCATCAGCCTCTTCAAGCGAGGGGCCAGCTCGGCCTGCTGTATGCCGGCGGCCAAGAGCCGGACACCGCAGGAGATGTCGAAGCCGACGCCGCCCGGCGAGACGACCCCGCCCGCGTCGACGTCCGTGGCGGCGACCCCGCCGATGGGGAAGCCGTACCCCCAGTGCACGTCGGGCATGGCGAAGGAGGCGCGGACGATGCCGGGCAGCGTGGCCACGTTCACCACCTGCTCCAGGGCTCTGTCACCGGACGCCTGCGGCAGCAGCTCACGGCTGGCGAAGACGACACCGGGCACGCGCATGGCACCCTGCCGGTCGATGCGGAACCGGAACGGGCTCTCCTCCGTGACGGTGACGTCCATGTCCGTCGTTCCCACTGAGTCCTCCTGACCCACCTGGTCAGGGCGCCGGCGGGAGAAGCAAGCTGTTCACGTGGCCTCGCAGTGGTACGTGATCGGGATGATGCCGGGAACCCGTCCGCCGTGGTGGGCGGTGCGCCGGCCCCGATGCCGCTGGACAGCGGTCCTGCGCCTCCAGGGTGTCGGACCTGGCCCTTTCCTCCCACCGGCCGACGGAGCCCGGGTCCCGAACGCTCAAGCCATCTGCTGCCTCTCCTCACACAAGAGCCGACGACGGGGGGTTTCCTTCCACTGTGACTCCGCTCGGCGCACGCCGCACGGGCGGATGGGCCCACCCGTTCCGCGTCCCGGCGGCGCAGCTCCGGTGGTGTCGGCCGCTCCGACAGACAGCGCGGGAGCCGGGGGACAACCACGAAACGTCGGTGCGATCTTGCCGTCGCGCGTGCGGCAGGCGCTTCCGGCAGGCACTTCCGCCGGGCGGGGACGGAACGGGCGGGGCAGGGCGGCAGCAAGACGCCCCGCCCGAAGGGGAAGACGGGCGGGGCGGGTTCGGATGCGGGAGGCCGGGGGCGTGCGCCGGCCTCCCGCTGCCGGGTGGTCAGGCGCCGACGACGGTGCTGCCCGCAGAGCGGGCGGGTTTGCCGATCGCCCGGCCGCCGTTCACCGGCTCGGCGGTCCCCGCGCCGGTCCCCGGGCGCAGGGCCGTGGTGGCGGCCGACTCCCGGGCCCCGTCCGCGGTCTCCGCGGTGCGGGCGGCCCCGGCCTCGGCCAGTGCGGTGCGCAGCTGCTCGGTCTCCACGAGCATGCTCACCGGGCCGGTCGGGTTGAGGTAGAGCGCGTGGCCCGGCGGCAGCTGCTCGACGAGTTCGGCGACCGGCCGGCGGTCGTAGAGGAGCCGGCCCACGGATTCGAGATAGGCCGCGGAGGTGTAGACGGGGATCACCGGAGTGCCCTCGGGGGAGGCGGCGGCGAGGGGGGTGCCGGTGGAGGTGACCAGTACGGACACCTCGGCACGCGCCAGCTCGTCGGAGACGTCCTGGGCCGGGCCGTAGCCGGTGGCGGCCAGCTGTAGCGCGCGGTCCACGGGGTCGGTGGGGTCGGACCAGTCCAGCATCTGCGGTGACGGGCGGTACTCCGGGTTGTTCCGCCACTCCTCGATCTCGCCGGTCGGCCCCGAGCGCCACTGCCCGACCAGCGCCCACAGCGGCGGCGCCCCGTCGCCCGACCAGGTCAGGTCCACCATGGCCAGCCAGTGGTCGGGCGCGTTGCGGGCCGCCTCGATGACCTCTGGTGGCGGTTCGGGCATCTCGTCGCCCGTCACGGGTACGCCGGCCGCCATCGCCGACTGTGTGCTGTTTTCCATGAAGCCCTCCGCCAAGCCGCCGATCCGTTCCTGCGGTACGAGCGGGCCCCAAACACGAGCCCGTTGCCTTGGGTCACAGTGCCCACGGGCGGCGCGGACGTCTGCCCGACGCACCGTGCGGACGGCCCGGGTACGCCGCGTGGCCGTGCGCACTGCCCCCGTACGGCGGACACCGCAGCGCGGCGCGGGGACCGGGACCGGCCGGTGTCCGCCGGCCGGCGGGCCCGCTTAGGCTGGTCGGATGCAGGAGCAGTACCGGACTCTCGCGCGCGAGGGCGTCCATGAGATCGAGATCAACAAGTCCCGCTTCATCTGCGCGCTCGCGCCGGTCGCGACGGAGGCCGAGGCGCAGGACTTCATCGCGCGCATCCGCAAGGAGCACCCGACGGCCCGGCACCACTGCTTCGCGTACGTCCTCGGTGCGGACGGCGGCATCCAGAAGGCGAGCGACGACGGCGAACCGGGCGGCACGGCCGGGGTGCCGATGCTCCAGATGCTGGTGCGGCGCGAGATGCGCTATGTGGTCGCCGTGGTCACGCGGTATTTCGGCGGGGTCAAGCTGGGCGCCGGCGGGCTGATCCGCGCCTACGGGGGCGTGGTCGGCGAGGCGCTGGACACGCTCGGGACGGTCGTCCGGCAGCGGTTCCGGCTGGTGACGGTGACCGTCGACCACCAGCGCGCCGGGCGGGTGGAGAACGACCTGCGGACGACCGGCCGGGCGGTGCGCGAGGTGACGTACGGGGCCGAGGTCCGTATCGAGGTCGGCGTGCCGGAGGCGGAGGTGGCGGGGTTCGGGGCCTGGCTGGCGGACACCACGGCCGGGGCGGCGCGGCTGGAGCTCGGCGGGGAGGCGTACGGGGAGGCGTGACCGGCCGGCCCGGCGGAGGGCGGTGACCGGGCGCGGGCGGCCGACGGGGCCGGTGCGGTACGCACCGGTGCGCGGCGGCGTCCGGCGTGTCAGCCTGGGGCGCGGCGGAACGGGCCGCGGACCGGCGTGCGCGCCGGCACGGGAAGGGGCTTCACGCATGCCTGAACTCCTCGACGACCGGGTGGGATTCGTCCGCCGGATCGGGCTTTTCCAGGCCACGGCCATCAACATGAGCCAGATGTGCGGCATCGGGCCGTTCGTGACGATCCCCTTGATGGTGACCGCGTTCGGCGGGCCGCAGGCCGTCATCGGGTTTCTCGCGGGCGCGGTGCTGGCGCTGGCGGACGGGCTGATCTGGGCGGAGTTGGGTGCGTCGCTGCCGGGGGCGGGCGGGAGTTACGTCTATCTGCGGGAGGCGTTCCAGTACCGGACCGGGAAGCTGATGCCGTTTCTGTTCGTGTGGACGGCCATGCTGTTCATCCCGCTCGGGATGTCCACGGGCGTCATCGGCTTCGTGCAGTACCTGGGGTACCTGTGGCCGGGCATGAGCCAGGGGCAGGGGGATGCCGTCGGGTTGGTGGTCACGGTGGGGATCGTGGTGCTGCTGTGGCGCCGGGTGGAGCGGATCGCCCGGCTCACCGTCGTGCTGTGGGCGGTGATGATCGCCTCCGTAGCCCTCGTCATCGTGGCCGCGTTCACCCACTTCAGCCCGGCGCTGGCGTTCACCTATCCCGCACACGCCGTCGAGTTGACGGCCGGTCACTTCTGGATCGGGTTCGCCGGCGGGCTCACCATCGGCATCTACGACTACCTCGGCTACAACACCGCCGCCTACATGGGCGCCGAGATCCGGCAGCCCGGCCGCACCCTGCCGCGCGCCATCATCTCCTCGATCCTCGGCATCATGGCGATCTACCTGCTGTTGCAGATCGGCACCCTCGGGGTCGTCAACTGGCGGGAGATGCTGGACCCGCAGAGCACCGCGGGCTCGTCCGTCGCCGCCGCCGTACTGGAGAAGACCTGGGGGCCGGCCGCAGCCGACGCCGTCACCGCGCTCATCCTCGTCACCGCCGTCACCTCCGTCCTCACCGGGCTGCTGGGCGGTTCGCGGGTCCCCTACGACGCCGCCCGCGACCGTGTGTTCTTCCGGGTGTACGGGGCGCTGCACCCGCGCCACCGCTTCCCCGTCCTGGGGCTGCTGACGATGGGCGTCGTCATGGCCGCCGGATTCCTCCTCGGCCGGCACACCGATCTGGCGACGATCATCCAGCTGCTCACCACGGTGATGGTGATCGTCCAGTCGCTGGCGCAGGTCGCCGCGGTCACCGTGCTGCGCCGCCGCCAGCCGGCGCTGCGCCGCCCGTACCGGATGTGGCTCTACCCGCTGCCGAGCGTCGTGGCGCTGGTCGGCTGGCTGGTGATCTACGGCTGTGCGGACCGCAGCCCTCCGGGCCGGCACCCCATCGAATGGTCGCTGGCCTGGGTCGCGGCGGGCGGGCTGGCGTTCCTGGTGTGGGCCCGTGGCGAGCGGGAGTGGCCGTTCGGGCCGAAGCGCATCGACGAAAGGTATCTCCACGGGGCGGACCCGGACGAGGAAGCGGTGCCCGTGGCGGAGGGGTGAGCCGGGCCGCCCGCGGAGGGGGCCGGACGGTCCCTGCCCCCCGGAGGAGCGGGAGTTCACGCTGGGGGTGCCATCGGCGGGTCCGTATGAGGAGGCGTCATGCGGCACAGCCCGCACCTCGTCGGTGATGTCATGACCCGGACCGTGGTCGCGGTCGGCCAGGAGGCGACGTTCAAGGAGATCGTCGAGACCATGGCGCGGTGGAAGGTCGGCGCGGTGCGCGTACTGGCCAGGGAGGGGCGGGTGACCGGGGTGGTCTCGGAGGCCGATCTGCTGCCCAAGGAGGAGGTCCGGCAGGCGGATCCGGACCGGCCGGAGCAGTTGCGGCGGCCGGAGGACCTGCGCAAGGCCGGGGAGCTGACCGCCGGGGAGCTGATGAGCGCGCCCGCTGTCACGGTGCCTGCCGATGCCACGCTCGCCCAGGCGGCGCGCGCGATGGCCCGCCGGTCCGTCGAACGGCTGCCGGTCGTGGACGCCGAGGGGATGCTCCAGGGGATCGTCAGCCGGGCCGATCTGCTGAAGGTGTTCCTCCGGTCCGACGACGAACTCGCCGCAGAAATCCGGCGGGACATCGTCGGGCATCTCCTCGCGGTGTCCCACGGCGATCTGCGGGTGACCGTCTCCGACGGGGTGGTGACGCTCAGCGGGGCGGGTGCGGGACACCTCGCTGATCCCGGTGGCGGCGCGGCTGGTGCGCGCGGTGGAGGGCGTGGTGGACGTGACGTTCGACGTCACCGGGCCGACGCCGGTGCAGACGGCCCCGGCGGCGATGCGGGACCGGTGAGCGGGGAACCGCCCCGGGGACCGTACGGCGCGCCGCCGCCCCGTATTGGACCGTCGTCCGGGACCGTGTCGAGGACGTCGAAGCTGGCACCCAGGCCGACGGTGCGCAGGATCCACAGCTGATGCGGGTCGGTGATCACCAGCGAGAGCCGGCCGCCGCGCTCCAGGACGCGGCGACGGGCACGGCACAGCACGCCGACGCCGCAGCAGTCCAGGAAGTCCAGTCGGGCCAGGTCGAGCACCAGGTCGGGGCGCGGCCCGGAGGTCAGTGCGTCGAGGCGCGCGACGGTGCCGGGGGCGCTGACGTAGTCGAGCGCACCACGCAGCCGTACGACGCGGGCGGTCCCGGGCATGCCGGTGCCGCGCCTCTGTGGGGCGTTCGCCGGCTCCCGCCGCATGGTCCTCACCTGCCCGCGCGATCACGGCCGGACGGCCGCTGAGATCAGCAAAGGGCCGGTGCGGACGGCGGGGGGAGTGCCGGACGGGCCATACCGGACAGGGCCCTTCGGCCCCATCGGCTGCCGCCCGCGGCACCCGGAGCGGCCCACCGCCACCGGTCCCGTCCGCCGACCGTCAGCCGCCGGGCAGTCCGAGCCGCCGGACCGTTCCCGGTGCGACCGTGAACGGCTGGCCGCGGAGCCGGACCTGCACCGCGGCGTGCTCCGAGTCCGGGACGGCGATGGTGACGCGGTCGGCGCGGATCCGCAGGTCGATGTCGCGGTGGCGGCGGTAGCGGATGCGGACCCCGAACTTGGAGAGCTGGGGGAGCGGCGCGGGGTCCAGCCACAGGGCGCGGTCGCGGGTCTCCAGACCGGTCAACCCGCGCTGGACGAAATCCAGCGTGCCGGCCATCGCGCCCAGGTGGATGCCCTCCGCGGTGGTGCCGCCCTGGACGTCCGCGACATCGCCGGTCAGCGCCTCCTCGCAGTACGTCCAGGCGTCCGCGCGGCGCACCCGGGCCAGCACCCAGGCGTGGACCAGGGCGCTCAGCGTCGAGCCGTGGCTGGTGCGGTGGAGGTAGTGGTCGACGGTGGCGCGCCAGATGTCGTCGTCGAGCCGGTAGCCGAGCTGCCCGAAGACGCCGGAGAGCTCCGCCGGGGAGAAGAGGTAGCCCAGCATCAGCACGTCGGCCTGTTTGGACGCCTGGTAGCGGTTGACGGTGTCCCCCTCCGCCTCCAGGATCCGATCCAGCCGCCGGATGTCGCCGTAGCGCTCGCGGTAGCCGGCCCAGTCGAGTTCGGCCAGCTGCCCGTAGCCGGCGAACTGGCTGATGAGGCCGTGGTGGTACGGCACGTGGAGCCGGTGCGCGATGTCGTCCCAGCGCTGCCGCTCGTCGGGGGCGAGCGCCAGCCGTTCGAAGAGCTGCTGCCGACGGGCCTCGGGCAGGGTGCGGCACAGGTCGAGCGCCCGGCTCAGCACCCAGGCCGCGGTGACGTTGGTGTACGCGTTGTCGTCCAGGCCCGGCCGGTCGGCGCCCGGATAGCCGTCGTGGTACTCGTCGGGGCCGACCACGCCGCGGATGCGGTAGCGGCCCAGCGCCGGGTCCCAGTCCGACTTCGCCGCCCAGAAGCGGGCGATCTCCAGCAGCATCTCCGCGCCCTTGGTGTGCAGGAACTTGGTGTCCCCGCTGGCCTGCCAGTACTGCCACACGTTGTAGGCGACCGCCGAGCCGACATGGTGCTGGAGCCGGGAGTGGTCCGGCAGCCAGCGGCCCGAGCGCGGGTTGAGGTGCAGCCGCTGGGTCTCCTCGCGGCCGTCGCTGCCGCTCTGCCACGGATACATCGCCCCCGCCAGCCCCGCCTCGCGGGCCGCCTCGCGGGCGGCGGGCAGCCGCCGGTGGCGGTAGTTGAGCAGCGACCGGGAGACCTCCGGGAAGTGCAGGTTCAGGAACGGCAGCACGAACAGCTCGTCCCAGAAGACGTGCCCGCGGTACGCCTCGCCGTGCAGACCGCGGGCGGGCACCCCGGCGTCCAGCCGGGCGGTGTGCGGGGAGAGGGCCTGGAGGACGTGGAAGACGTGCAGCCGCAGGATCCGGCCCGCCTCCTCGGGGACGTCCAGGCGCGCCTGCTGCCAGAGCCGGTCCCAGCCGCGATGGTGCGAGGCCAGCAGCCGGGGAACGGCCGGGGCGTCCCGTACGGTGCCGAGGGCGGCGGCGAGCGGATCGGTGACACCCCGGTCGCGGGAGGTGTACAGGGCCACCGTCTTGTCGACGGTCGCGGTGGCGCCGGGGCGGAGCGGGACCGTCAGGGTGCGGGAGGCGCGCCGTGGTGTGAGGCGGGCGTGGCCGGCGCGGGGGCGCGGTGCGGTCCGGGTGCGGGCCGCCAGCGCGATCCGGATGCCGGAGGTGCGGGTGCGGCAGTGCAGCCAGAACGTGCCGTCGTCCTCGATGCCGGTGTACCAGCCGGTCAGATGGGTGTCGGCCAGCTCGCGGTAGCGGTCCACGCCGGAGTTGCGGACATCGCCGTCGAGTCCGGCCACCACCTCCACGGCGCCGGACCAGCCCTCGGCGGTGAACGTCAGGCGCTGCGCGGCGAGTTGGGGCTCGGCCATGTGCACCAGGCGGCGCTCGGTCACGGTCAGCCGCCGCCCGGCGCCGTCCTCGTAGACCGACCGGAGCGTCAGGGTGCCGCGGCGCAGGTCGAGCGTCCGGCGGTGGCCGGTCAGCTGGGGGTGGTCGGGGGAGAGCCAGGGGCCGGGGTCCGGGGTGTCCGCCGGGAGGATGCGGTAGCGCAGCGGCAGCCAGTTGGGGAGGTTGACCAGGTCCTCGTTCTCGACCGTGCGTCCGGCGACGGTGGAGGTGAGGCGGTTGTAGCAGCCGGCCGCGTAGGTGCCCGGGTAGTGCGCGGGGCCGGCGGGGGTCTCCGAGGCGGCGCCGCGGGTGGCGAAACGGCCGTTGCCGAGGGTGCACAGGGCTTCACGCAGCCGCTCGGCCCCGGGGTCGTACCCCTCGTACGACCAGGTCCAGGCGTCCGCTCCCATCAGCCGGTCCCGGGCAGCAGCAGCTCGCCGGCGTCGCTGACGACGACATCGGCGCCGCGCCGCCGCAGCTGACCCGCGCGGTACGGGCCGCCCGTCCGGTCGACGCCTACGACGAGGCCGAAGCCGCCGCGCCGGCCCGCCTCGACACCGGCCGGCGCGTCCTCGATCACGGCGGTGTCCTCGGCGGGTACGGCCAGGCGGCGGGCGGCCTCCAGGAAGAGCGCCGGGTCCGGTTTGCCCGGCAGCCCCAGCCGCGCGGCTTCGTTGCCGTCGACGACGGCCGCGAACCGGTCGAGCAGTCGCGCGCGGGAGAGCAGGTCGCCGGCGTGGCGGGACGCGGAGACGGCGGCACACGGCACCCGCTCGCGGCGCAGGGCCTCCAGGAGCCGTACGGTGCCGGGCCAGGCGGTGACGCCCTGTGCCTCCAGCAGCGCGGTGAACAGGGCGTCCTTGCGGGCCGCGACCGCCCGGACGGTTCCGGTGCCGGGCGGGTCGCCGGGGGAGCCGAGCGGCAGCTCCAGGCCCCGGGAGGCGAGGAAGGCGGCGGCGCCGTCCTCGCGGGATCTGCCGTCGACGTACCGGAGGTATTCGCCCACCGGATCGAACGGGCGCTGCCCGCCCACGGCCGTCAGGCACGCGTCGAACGCCTCCTGCCAGGCCGCGGCGTGCAGCCCGGCGGAGTCGGTGATCACTCCGTCGGTGTCGAAGAGCACGGCCCCCAGCGAGCGCAGACACGCGGCCAGGGGCGACGCGGCGGCCATGACCCGATCCCTTCAAGGAAGACACGGAAAGACACGAGAGGCACGAAAGACATGGACGAACGTGGACGGATACGGACGGGCATGGATGGACGGGACGGTGGTCTCTCCATGGCACCACGACACCTGCCGTCACGGCATCCGGCGCCGGATGCGGGGTGCGCCCCTCGCGACGACGGGCGCCCGAGGCTGCCGCCCGCCGCCGCCCACTCCCGTTCCCACCGGTCCAGGAACCGGTGGCCGAGGAGGGCGGTACCGCACCGCTCCGCGCCGGCCGGCAGCAGGGCGGTGCCGCAGCGGGTTGGGCCGCCGGGGCGGGAGGACTGCCGGGAGACGCCTCGCGGGCTCCTTCCCGCGCGCGGGCCTACGGTCCGACCTCGCACACCACGGCGGCGGCGGAGAGGGGCCGAACGGCCCTGACGACCGGCGGGCCGGCTTCCGCGGGACGGGTGCCCGTTCGGCCCTGGCGAGACCGCGGAGGCGGGCCCACGATGAAGGAGCGGGGCGGGGCCCGTACGGCAGCGTGGAGGAATGATGAGCGAGGCGGGTGTCTTCTCGCCGCAGCGGCCGATCCGGGTGTTCCTGGTCGATGACCACGAAGTGGTGCGGCGCGGTGTGCAGGACCTGCTCGACGCGGAGCCCGACATCGAGGTGATCGGCGACGCGGGCACCGCGGGGCACGCGCTGGCCCGCGGCCCGGCGCTGCGGCCCGATGTCGCGGTGCTCGACGTACGGCTGCCGGACGGCGACGGGATCAGCGTCTGCCGGGAGCTGCGGGCCCGGCTGCCGGACCTGGCGTGTCTGATGCTCACCTCGTTCGACGACGATGACGCGCTGCTCGACGCGATCATGGCGGGCGCGGCCGGCTATGTGCTCAAGGAGATCAAGGGGGCGGACCTGGTCGCCGCGGTGCGCACCGTCGCATCCGGCCGCTCGATGCTCGACCCGGCGACCACGGCGCGGCTGATGCACAGCCTGCGGGGCGAGGGCGCCGGCGCCGGGCCCGAGGCGGATGCGCTGGCCGGGCTGTCGCCGCGGGAGCGGGAGATACTCGCCCTGGTCGGCGAAGGGTTGACGAACCATCAGATCGGGCAACGGCTCTACCTCTCCGAGAAGACCGTCAAGAACCACATCTCGCGGCTGCTCGCCAAGCTCGGTGTCGCACGCCGGATCCAGGCCGCGGTGCTGGCCACCCGCGCGACCCCGCCCGCCGCCACCGACGCCCGGCCGCGCCTCTGACACCGGCCGGCGCCCCGCCCGCTCACCCCGTGGGCAGCGGCACCCGCCACACCACCCGGGTGCCGCCGGTCGCCGGTGTCTCCACCGCCAGCTCGCCGCCCACGCTCTCGGCCCGCTTGGCGAGGTTCTGCAACCCGCTGCGCCGGCCGCCCCGGGGCATGCCCACGCCGTTGTCGGTGACCGACAGGGTCAGCGTGCCGCCGCGCACGATCAGCGAGACGCCCACCGCGGTCGCCCGGGCGTGCCGCGCGGCATTGCTCAGCGCCTCGGCGAGCACCGCCGGCACATGGTCGGCGATCTCCGCCGGCACATCGGTGTCGATCAGGCCCTCCATGTGGAGGGCAGGGGTGAAGCCCAACGGGCGGGCGGCCTGCTCCACGGCGGTGACCGTGCGCACCCGCAGCCCGTGGCCCGCCCGCCCCGCGTCGCGGGCGCGCAGCCCGAAGATGGTGGACCGGATGATCTTGATCGTCTCGTCCAGATCGTCCACCGCGCGCAGCAGCCGCGCGCCGGCCTCCGGATGGTCGACGAACCGCACCACGCTCTGCAACGTCATCCCCGTGGCGAACAGCCGCTGGATGGCCAGGTCGTGCAGGTCACGGGCGATCCGGTCGCGGTCCTCCAGCAGCGCCAACTGCTCGGCGGCGGCCCGCTGTTCGGACAGCTCCATCGCCAGCGCCGCCTGCCCGGCGAACGTCAGCAGCGGCGCGGTCTCCGGCTCGGTGAACGGGTCACCGCCGTGCAGCCGGGCCAGCATCAGCACACCCCGCACCCGCTCCCCGGTGATCATCGGAACCGCAACCGCCGGCCCCAGACCGGACCAGCGGGGCGGCCCCGCCGTGATCCTCGGGTCGTGCTCGATGTCCAGGCTGATCAGCGGCTTGCCGGCGGCGAAGGCGGTCCCGGCGAACGAGCCCTCCAGGGGCAGCACCAGCCCCCGGTGGTCATCGGCGTCGACGCCGGACGCCAGTACCATCCGCAGCTCACCGGGCGCGTCCGGCAGCGCCAGGACGCCGAGGTCGGCGGCGAGGATCCGCAGCGCATGGCCGACGATCAGGTGCAGCACATGCATCTCGTCCGCCCCCGGCATCAGGCTCGCCACGATCTCGCCGTTCGCCTCCAGCAACCGCTGGCGGTACCCGGCCTCCTCGTAGAGCCGGGCGTTCTCGATGGCCACCCCCGCCGCCACCGCGAACGTCGACAGCACCGTCTCGTCCTCGGGGCCGAACGGGCCGCCGCCCCGCTTCTCGGTCAGGTAGAGGTTGCCGAACACCTCGTCGCGGACCCGGATCGGCACGCCCAGGAAGCTGTGCATCGCAGGGTGGTGCGGCGGGAATCCGTACGACGCGGGATGTGCGGAGAGCTCCGCCAGCCGCAGCGGCCGGGGATGTCGGATCAGCTCGCCGAGAATGCCGTGCCCGGCCGGCAACGAGCCGATGGCGCGCTCCTGTTCGGCACTGATCCCCACCGGCAGGAACTGCGAGAGCCGGGTGCCCTCGCCGACCACGCCCAGCGCGCCGTACTCGGCGTCCACGACCAGCATCGCCGCCTCGACGATCCGGCGCAGCACCTGCGGCAGATCCAGCCCGCGGCTCACCGACAGCACGGCCTCCAGCAGCAGATGCGCCGACTCGCCGCCGCCGCGGTGCACCGCGTCCAGCTGCGCCTGGAGGTCCTCCGGCAGGGCCGCCAGCCGCCGCCGCGGCGCACCGTTCCGGTCGCTTTCCCGCTCGCCCACCATGCCTCCGCCGTGGCCCCCGCCACGCGGCCGGGACCACAACTCCACGGTAGCCGCCGACGGGCTCCGGGGCCGCAACGAGAGCCGAGCGGCCCTCCTCCCGGACGCCCCGCCGTGCGATGGTGACAGCAGGAACACACCGCAGCGGCACGAGCGACAGAAGGCGGTGGGAACCATGGAACTCCCCCTGGTCGTAGGTGTGGACGGATCGGAATCCGGGCTGCGGGCGCTCGACTGGGCGGTGGACGAGGCGGCACTCCACGGGCTGCCGCTGCGCCTGGTGTACGCCTCCCGATGGGAGCGCTACGAAGGCGTGGCACCTGCCGAAGGCGCCCCCGCCGAGCAGCTCATCGCCGACGGCATCGTCGGATCCGCCGCCGACCGCGCAGGCCGCCGCAACCCCGACGTCGAGGTCTCCATCCAGGTGCTGGCCGACGACCCGGTCACTGCCCTGCTGCGCGAGGCCCCCTACGCCACGGCCGTGGTGCTCGGCTCAAAAGGGCGCGGCGAGTTCGTCGACCTGCTGCTGGGGTCGGTCAGCCTCTCGGTGGCCGCCCGCGCCACGCACCCCGTCGTGGTGGTCCGCGGCGACAAGGCCGGGCTGGCCGGGACCCACGACCGGGTCCTCCTCGGCGTGGGCGACACCGCCAAGGGTTCCCCGGCCGTCCGGTTCGCCTTCCGCGAGGCGGAGGCCCGCGGCTGCGCCCTGGACGCGGTCCGCGCCTGGCGCTGCCCCGCGTACGAGACCGCAGACCCCGAGGAGCGCCCCGCCGGACCGGAGCACTACCACGAGCAGCAGGCGTCGGCGCTGGTCGACGAGGCGCTGGAGCCGGAGATCGCCGACCACCCGTCGGTGCAGCTGCGCCGCACCACCGTCGAGGGCCCGGCGCACAAGGTGCTGGTCCGCCGCTCGGCCGCCGCGGACCTGCTGGTCGTCGGGGCCCGGCGCCGCCACGGGCACTTCGGGCTCCAGCTCGGCCGGGTGGGACACGCCGCGCTGCACCACGCCGCCTGCCCGGTGGCGGTGGTCCCGCACGGCTGAGGCCCGCCGGGCACTGCCGGCCGTCAGGCGTAGTGGCCGTACGGCGCCAGCACCGCCCGCTCGATCCGCCGCCGGACGTCCTCGGTCAGAGCGGCCAGCGGCGCGGACACCGATGCCTCCACCGGCACCGGCGACCGGATGGCGCGGGCCGCCGCCGGCAGATCCGCCACATCCGCCGCCAGCCGCTGCCGGGCGTCCGCCAGCGTCGTACGCGGCGCACAGCGCACCCCGTCGCGCATCAGCGTCTCCAGCAGCGGCACCGTCCCCGCGGGCGGCAGCTCGTCGGCCAGCCCGATCACATCGCGGCAGCCGCGCCCGCGGAACACCTGCTTGCAGCCAGGGGCGGTCACCTTCGACGACGACAGCTTCATCACCGGCCGCCCGTCATAGGCGACGAGCTTGTACGCCGAATCCACGAACGGCGCGTCGGCGCTGACCCCGACCCGGGTGCCCACCGCGTACACATCGATCGGCGCCCCCGCGCTCACCAGGTCGTGCACCGCGAACTCGTCCAGCCCGCCGCTCGCCACGATCTGCACCTGCGGCAGCTCCGCCCGGTCCAGCATCGCCCGCGCGCGCACCGCCAGTGCCCCCAGATCGCCGCTGTCGAGCCGGATCGCCGCACCCTCGGCGCGGTCCAGCGCATGCAGCACCCGGGCCGCCGCCGCCACCCCGGACTCGGTGTCGTAGGTGTCCACCAGGAACGTCACCGGCCCGGGGTGGGTGCGTGCGAACGCGGTGAACGCCGTCTCCTCGTCCTCGAACGCCTCGACGTACGAGTGCGCCATCGTGCCGACCGCCGGCAGCCGCTCGGCGTACGCCGCCGCCACATTGCTGGTCCCCGCGAAACCGGCCATCGCCGACAGCCGGGCCGCCTGGAACCCCGCCTCCGTCCCGTGCGTCCGGCGCAGCGAGAAATCCACCACGGGCCGCCCCCGCGCGGCCAGGACGCAGCGCACGCACTTCGCGGCGACGGCCGTCTGGTGGCTGATCTGGTTCAGGACGAAGGTCTCGATCAGCTGCGCCTGCGGCAGCGGCGCGGTGACCTCCAGCAGCGGCTCTCCGGCCAGCACCACCCGGCCCTCGGGCACCGCGCGCACCTCGCCGTCGAAGCTCAGGTCCAGCAGCGGTGCCAACTCCCCGACGGGCTGCCGCAGCGCTTCGGCGAACACCTCGACGTCCTCCAGCCCGACCCGGAACCGCGTGAGGAAGTCGAGCACCGAGTCCACCCCGGCGGCGATCAGGAACCCCCGGTCCGGGGGCAGCTCCCGGACGAAGCAGCTGAACGTGGCCGGCTGCTCCATCCGCTCCTGGAGGTACGAGAGCGCCATGGTCACTTCGTACAGATCGGTCGTCGTCACCCCGGCCGTCGTCACATCCGGCACGGCCGACTCCTTCCCTGGCCAAGGACCTCTTCCACGGGCCCTAGGCCGGCTCGCTCGTCCAGCCGTAGGCGGTGCGCCGCTCGTGCCCCGGGGGCGCGGCGCCGACGCCCGCCAGATCGTGGTCCGCCAGCCGGATCAGCTGCCCCGCCAGGTCCTTCATCGCCCGCCCGGCCGCCAGCTCGTCCCCGATCACCGGTACGTCCTGGTCCTCGGGATTGCACCGGGCCCGGCCGTGCCCGGTCAGCGACCGTGTTCCGGTGTCCAGATCCACCCGCGCCCTGGTCGTCCCGTCCTCCTCGGTGAGAACGAGCCGGACGGGCCACTCGGCGGTCCTTGCCATGACACACCTCCGCGGTGTCCTCCAGGCCGCGCCGTCCGACCGGCCCGTACCTCCATTGTCGGAGCAACCCGGCGAAGTCGGCGCGCGCACGCCCACCGAGGCGCCGCGGACCGGCTCACTCGTGCGGCACCACCGCCACCGGGCACGGCGCGTGGTGCACCGCGGCCTGGACGATGTGGCCGATCCGCGGCGCCGGGTAGCGCAGTTTGTGCCGGCGGCCGACGGCCAGCAGCGCCACACCACCGGCGTCCCGGAGCAGCGCCTGCGCCGGGCTCTGCATCTCCACCCGGGCGTCCACCCGCACCTCCGGGAACTTCTCCCGCCACGGCCCGAGCGCCGCGTCCAGTTCCCGCCGGGCGTCCCGGGCCGCTTCCTCCGCGGCGACCGGCTCCACCCCGCCGCCCCGGTTGTACGCGTACGAGGGCAGATGCCGGCCGTGCACCGCGCGCAGCACGGCCCCCCGCCGGGCGGCGCTCCCGAAGGCGAACGCCAGCAGCGCCTCGCACGGCTCGTGCAGGCTCAGCCCGACCATGACAGGGGCGTCCGGCGCCTGCGCCCCGGGGCGCTGCCGTGCCCGCACGAGCACCGTGGGCGTGTCGGTGTGCACCACCACCTGGAGCCCGACCTCGCCCAGGACGTAACGGGCCATCGTGCCCACGTCCCGGGAGCCGAGCACCAGCAGGTCGGACCGGTCGGCGGCGTCCTTGAGGGCCGCCAGGGGGTCCGCGGAGACCAGGGCCTCGTCCACCGGCAGGTCCGGATGGCGGGCCCGGACCGCCTCGTGGGCGTCGCGCACCATCCGGTGCGCCCAGTAGTTCTGGTCCGCCTCCCCGGCCGGTCCGGGCACCGGCTCCGGGGCGAGCAGCACCCAGGCGTGCAGCAGCCGCAGCCGCGCCCGCCGCAGCTCGGCCTCCCGCGCCGCCCAGAGGACGGCGGCCGATGCCTCGGGCGTCCCGTCCACTCCGACGGTGATGACGTCCTTCATGACCTCACCTCGCTCCGTTCTCGCTCGCGGCCGAACGCATCGCGCCACACCTCAAGTGTCCGACGGACCGGTGATCGGGGTGGCAGGATGCGGCCGGTGAGCGGGCGGGGCACCGCGGCGACCAGCCTGGTCGGCTGCCGGTCAGCGGGACACAAGCGCCGGTCGGCAGGGTTCGGGCGGGCGCAGGTGCGGGTCAGGGGAGCGGAGCGGCCGGGTGAGATTTCTGCGACGGCCAGGGCATGACCGTCGCCGACCGAACGGCCGACCGACCGGCCGTCCGGGCCACCCCGTTGACCGGCCCTCCCGGTCACGGCTGCCACATGCCGGCGGCGGAGGTCGGCGAGGACGGGAACGAGGCGGCCCTGCGACCGAAGTCGGCGTGCCGCTCAGCCGATCAGAGGAATCCAGCGCTGGGCATCGGCCCCGGTGCACGGCACGAGAGCCACGCTGTTGTACTCGCCTGCGTCGGCGATGCAGCCTCGGGCGAACTTACGGCTGATCAGTGCCGAGCCCTCGTCCCGGTTCGCATAGTCCCAATACTGGGCCTGCACGGCAGAGTTGCAGTTCTCCAGGGCCACCTGCCGCCCTATGCCCTTGGCCGTCACGCATCGGCCGGCGTGGTGGGCGCTCTCCAACTGGTACCCCTGGAAGCGTCCGGCTCTCAGGTAGAAGTCCTGCGTTCCGGAGGCATCTGCGGACCACGCCTTGACGGTGTCGTTGCCGAAGGCGTCGAGGTTCCGGTCGCTCTCGACGTTCTGGAATGTGTAGCGTACGTCCGGCCGGAACGTTGAGGGAGACGCCGCCTGAGCGCTGCCGGTGGTCAGCAGCGCCGCGCTCACCAGGGCCGATGCGGACAGAGCGACGGCGATGACCTTGCGACTTGCCACGATCTCCTCCTGATCTCGTGACGTCTGAACGTCACCGAGTGATGGGATCTGCATGTTCCCGGGGCACGTGCCTCGCCCTGGAATCTACGGTCGGACATTGCCTGCCCGAAAGGTGCGTTCAGGACGTCACATGACGCTGAATGTTGGGATTTCAATGGATTTGCATTCCCGTAGAGGGCGGTAGCCGGCAAGTGACAATCGAGACCTGTTCGTCTCTGTCCGTAAAACGCACGGGACGGTTCGGCCGAAACCTTGAAATTTCCGGCCATTACCCGGACGTCAATAGTCGGGCGGCTTTGCGCGCTGATAGGGGGGTGGGGCAGCCGCGGCCCAGTGAATCCCGGTCCACCTGACGGGCGCGAGGGGTCCGCTTCCGCTATCAGGCCACTTCTGCTGCTGTCTCCGGCTGCCTCCGCGGCGCGATCCGGTAAGGGCGGTCGTGGCCGGATTCGCTCATACGACCCGGAACTGCGCGATCACGAGCCGAACCATCTCGCTCGGCAGCGCCGACAAAGTCGATGTCGTCGCCTTCCTCGGAGCCGCCGGAACCTCCCAGCCGACCAGCAACTGTCCTATGGGCGGCCCGCACATCGGCATGTTCCCGCCGGCCAAGGCCAAGCCCGCCGCGGACGCTTGCTGCGCGGTTCGGGACAAGGTCGACGACGGCTTCACCTATGGCGTCCAGGTCCTCATAGAGATGCCGGACGTCGAGCACGAAGCGTGGGAGTGCGGCAAAGAGAACCTCGACCGGTCCACCCCGCACACGATCTTCTTCTCCAGCAAGGGCTGACCGGTGAGACAGGGCCACGGTCCGGCGCGGCTTCTCCGCGGTGGTCAAGGGGTTTTGCGGTAGAGAACCCGGCAGGTGGCCCGGGGTGTTCATACCGCGAGGCCCGAAAGGCGTTCCACGACGTGGCCGCCTTCCACTCGTCTGTATATGCCTTGACTTCGGCTTCCGGCGCGGCGGCCGGAATGCGCCTCGCGCCCTCGCGGACGGTCTCGTCTCAGCGAGTGTGGGGCATGCGCAGCGTAGTGCCGCCCTCACTCTGGGGCGGTATGCATCGGTCCGTCGATACGTTCCGGCGCCAGTTCCGTCAAGTGGATCGCGGGAAACCGGCAAAGGTGGCAACTAATGACTGAATAGTTGCGTCACATGTGCAGAGTTGTTCGACCAAATATCCGTCCCTGACCATGGCCTGGGGCTGGAACACGGGGTTTTGAAGGAGAAGGTATGCGACCGTTTGCGTTGAGCTACGCCCGTCCGGCGGTGAAGCCGGAGGCCACCACTCCCTACACCTACGACGCCACGCGGCAACTCAACGTCCTGCCCGACGGGAGCCCGGCCACCAGTAGCCGACTGGTCCTGCTGGCCACCAGTGCCACTGCCTCCACCGCCGGTTCCAAGACCCACTTCGACGACTGAACGTCGATGACCGTTCTGGTCCTCACCTGTGAGGAAGACCTGACCGCGGACATGGTCGTCGCGAACCTGCACGACCTCGGTGTCCCGCTCGTCCGGCTCGACCCCGCCGATCTGCCCGGCAGGATCGACCTCTCGGCGGAATACGTCGGCAAGGGCTTCCACGGGTACCTCAAGACGGACGAACGCATGGTGAGCCTGAGCGGCCTGCGTTCGGTGTGGGTCCGCAGGCCCGGTGCACCGGGTAGTCGGGCAGCGGAACAGTCGACCTGGCTCACCGAGGAGTCCGAGCAGGCGCTCTATGGCATGCTCACCGCTACCCGGGCTCGCTGGATGAACCACCCCGCGGCGGCCGTACAGGCCCGATACAAGCCCTGGCAGCTCCATACCGCCCAGCAGAGCGGCTTCGCCGTGCCCGCCACGCTGATCACCTCGTTCCCCGCGGTCGCGCGTCAGTTCGCCGCCGCGTACCAGGATCTCGTGGTCAAGTCGGTGTCCGGGAAGCACCCCGGCGACCCTCCGATGGTGTTGCCCACCACCCGCATCGGCCTCGACGCGGATTTCACCGCTGTCGCGGCCGGCCCGACCCTGCTCCAGCAGCACATCCGCAAACAGGCCGACATCCGGCTGACCTGTGTCGACGGTCGCCTCTTCGCCGCCCGCAAGGAGGCCGACCCCGAGGAAGTGGACGGCCGCTTCACGCAGAACGGTTCCTGGAAGCCGGCCGAGGTCCCCGACCTCGTCCGTCGGTCGGTGGCCGCCTATATGAGTGCCGCCCAACTCGCCTACGGAGCATTCGACTTCGCCGAGGACGGGAGTGGGACCTGGTGGTTCCTCGAATGCAACCAGGGCGGCCAGTTCGGATTCATCCAGCTCGACACCGACCAGCCCATCACCCAGGCAATCGCCACCTGGCTGGCGGCGGCTCCCCTCGCCTGACCCGGCCTCCTTGGGCCCCACACCCAAGTCACGGGTATGGGGCTCAAGGCACCCGCTGCATGGAGCTGTGCGGCGTCCAGCCACAGCCTGTCGCGTCGTAGGCGACTCCCCTCACGGAATACCGCTTCCCTGTGCTGTCGAGGCCAGAAGAGAACACGTACCACTTTCGTCCGTGGTCTTTGCGGTCTTTCCGGATCCGACTGCACCGGGGCAACAGAAGAGGTGAGAGTGCCCAGTCATGAACTTCCGGCCTTGGTGGTTCGGTCGGGTCCACGTGCATACGGTTGAATCGCATGAGTCGCCGAGCGGCGAGAAGGCGGTCGGTCAACGCTCGGAAGGCGTATTCCCATGAGTGCGCGGCAGGTCGCTCCGATGTCGTTGTCGCAGAGACCGCTCCCGATCGGCGTTGGCGACCGCTGCACACCGCCCGATGTCGTCGGTTCTCCAGGTCACGGACTGCTCTGCATCTCTCCGGGCACCGCCTGCTCGGCCCAGATGACCTTGCCTCGGGGGAAGTAGCGGGTGCCCCAGCGTTCGGCGAGTTGGGCGACGAGGAAGAGGCCGCGGCCGCCCTCGTCTTCGTCGGCGGCGTAGCGTAGGTGGGGCGAGGTGCTGCTGGTGTCGGTCACTTCGCAGATCAGAGTCCGGTCGTACAGGAGGCGCACCTTGATCGGGCCGGGGGCGTAGCGGATGGCGTTGGTCATCAGCTCACTGAGGATCAACTCGGTGGTGAACGCCTGCTCCTCCAGCCCCCAGCCCGTCAGCTGTCGGGTGACGTCGGCGCGGGCGCCCGCCACGGCCGAGGGGTCGGACGGCACGTCCCACTCGGCGATGCGGCCGGGATCCGTGCGGTGGATGCGGGCAACGAGGAGGGCGATGTCGTCGCTCTGGCGGTCGGGCCGCAGCGCGCTGATGACGACGTCGCAGATCTCCTCCGGTGGACGGGAGGGGCGGGCCAGGGTCCTACCGAGGAGCTCCAGGCCGGTGTCGAGGTCGCGTTCCCGGTCCTCGACGAGGCCGTCGGTGTAGAGGACGACGTTGCTGCCCTCCGGGAGCCGTAGCTCCACGGCCTCGAAGGGGGGACCGCCCACGCCGAGCGGCGGGCCTGCGGGGAGCTCGGTGAATTCCACGGTGCCGTCGGGGTGGACGACGGCGGGTGGCGGATGGCCGGCCCGGGCCATGGTGCCGGTGCCGGTGGTGGGGTCGTAGATGGCGTAGAGGCAGGTGGCGCCCGTGATGGCGAGTTCGTCCTTCGCCGGGCCCGCGTCCTTGTCCGAGTCCGTATCGGCGGCCGTGTTCGCGTCCGTGGCCGTATCTGCGGCCGCATCCTGGTCGATGCGGCCGACCAAGTCATCGAGATGGGCCAGGAGCTCGTCCGGTGGCAGATCCAGGGTCGAGAAGTTCTGCACGGCGGTGCGCAGTCGGCCCATGGTGGCGGCTGCGTGCAGGCCATGGCCGACCACATCGCCGACGACGAGCGCGACCCGGGCCCCGGGCAGCGGGATGACGTCGAACCAGTCTCCGCACACTCCGGTCCGGGCGGGGAGATACCGGTAGGCGACGTCGAGCGCGGTGTGTTCGGGCAGCACGCGGGGGAGCAGGCTGCCCTGGAGGGTGACGGCCATGGTGTGTTCGCGGGTGAAGCGGCGCGCGTTGTCGATGCAGACGGCCGCCCGGGCCGCCAGCTCCTCGGCCAGGGTCAGGTCGTCTTCTTCCAGGGGCGGGCTTTCCCGCATCCGCCAGAAGTCGGCGACGCCCATCAGCACACCGCGCGCCTTGAGCGGCACGGTGATGAGTGACTGCAAACCGTGCTCGATGACGATGCGCGTGCGCTCGGGGTCTCCCGCACGCCATTCCGAGGCGGCGGTCAAATCGGGTACGAGCACGGGCCGTTCGCTGACGAAGACGGTGGCCATCGGCGTGGCGGGGGCGTACCGGTACACCTCGCCCACCCGGTATGGGGGAGGGGAGAACGTACCGCTGAGCGCCACGCGACGCAGTTCCGGCGCCTCCGCGTAGGCGCCGGGCGGCTCGTCACCGCGCAGGACGGGCTCGACGAGGTCGACGGTGACGTAGTCGGCGAACCAGCGGGCGGCCACCGCGGTGAGCTCCTCGGCGGTGCGGGTGACGTCCAGGGTCGTGCCGACGGCCACACTTGCCTCGTAGAGCAGTCGCAGCCTGCCCTGGGCGGCCTCGGCCTTCCCGGTGAGGGCACACAGCTCGGTGGAGTCCCGCAGGGTGGCGACGCTGCCGGGCGGGCCGCCGCGGCGGCCCGTCGACCGGTTGTTCACCGCCAGGAGACGGTCGCCGACGGGGAGCACTTCGTCGGAGGCATCGCGCCGGGAGAGCAGCAGCCCCGCCACCGCGGGGTCCAGGCGGAGGCAGTCGACCTGCCGCCCCACCACGTCCGGGGGCAGAGCGAGGAGCCGGCGCGCCTCGTCGTTGGCGAGTACGACCCGGTCCTCGTCGCCGACGATGACCACGCCCTCGCGCACGGCGTGCAGCACCGCGTCGTGGTGCTCGTACATCCGCGTCATCTCGGCCGGTCCGAGACCGTGGGTCTGCCGCCGCAGTCGCCTGCTCACCAGAGCCGTCCCGGCCGTGGCCAGGGCCAGCGCGCCGGCGCCGGCGCCGATGAGGAACGGGAGCAGCCGGTCGGCGGCGCCGCTGATGTTGCTGACCTTGAGCCCGGACGCCACCATGCCCACGACCCGGCCCCCGTCCATCACGGGGACGACGGCCTGCATCTCCTCGCCGACGGGACCCTGGAGGCTTTCGACCGTGACGTGGCCGGTCGACGACGGTCCGATGGTGCCGATGAACTTCTTGCCGATCCGTTCCGGCCGCGGGCTCGAATAGCGGATGCCGTCCCGGTTCATCACGACGATGAAGGCGACATCGCCCGTCTTGCGGGCCGCTTCGGCCAGCGGCTGGAGCACGGAAGCCGGGTTCGGGCCGCGCAGCACGGCGGGCAGGCCGGGGGCGTGGGCGAAGCTCTCGGCGGCGGCCAGCGAGCGGGCTCGCGCCGCCTGGAATCTGTCGTTCCGAGCCATCAGCGCCAGTGCGGCTACAGCTGCTGCGACGAGCAGCACGATGATCAGCGCCTGAAGCGCGAACATCTGTCCGGCGACGCTGCTCGTGCTCGCCCTGGGCCGGGAACGCTGCTTCGGTGTCTCCGGCGAGCCTGGCGGCCGCTGTCGACGCTCACGCGTGGAGCGGCCCGGGATTCGGGCCATGCCTCTTGTCTAACCTCGCTCCGGCACGGACGTCATGCACCACGCCGGGCACTCGCACGGCTTGCCCAGTCCTGCGGCCCGCCCGGTCCTGTCAGTCCCGCGCGGTCCGGCTCGCGGTCTTCTCCCCCCTTGACGAGGCGACCCCACCAGATCATCCCCCGCTGAGAGGCGATCTGCGGAAGACGATCTGCCTTGCCTCCTCTGGCGCATACTGATCACCGCGGCGCCGCCAATCGGATCACCACGGACATGTGCGGCGATCTGACGTCGCATGCCAGTGGCAGGCCGAGGATCGTGACGGATCAGGTGCCGACAGGCGCTAGCGTGGTGGGTGCTGATGGCGAGCCCGTGCTGGCTCGTGCTGGTTCTGTAGGTGCAGTGGGGGGAAACGTGCAGGTCGGAGTAGCTTCTTGAGATTTCTGCACACCTCCGACTGGCATCTGGGGCGGTCCTTCCACCGCGTGAGCCTGCTCCCCGCCCAGCGTGCGTTCCTCGACCACCTCGTCGGAACGGTCCGCGACCGGGAGGTCGACGCGGTCCTCGTCGCGGGCGACGTCTACGACCGCGCCGTACCGCCGCTCGCCGCCGTCGAGCTCTTCGACGAGGCCCTGCACCGGCTCGCCGCCCTCGGCGTGCCCACCGTCATGATCTCCGGCAACCACGACTCGGCCCGCCGGTTGGGCGTCGGCTCCGGACTGATGCGGCAGGCCGGCATCCACCTGCGCACCGACCCGGCGGCCTGCGGCACCCCCGTCCTCCTCGACGACGCACACGGCCCGGTCGCCCTCTACGGACTGCCGTATCTCGAACCGGCCATGGTGCGCGACACCCTCGGCGCCCCGCGCGCCGATCACGCCGCGGTGCTCGGCGCCGCGATGGACCGGGTCCGCGACGACCTGGCCGCCCGGCCCGACGGGACGCGCTCCGTGGTGCTCGCGCACGCCTTCGTCACCGGGGGCACCGCCAGCGACAGCGAGCGGGACATCACCGTCGGCGGGGTCGCGTCCGTCCCCGCCGCCGTGTTCGACGGCGTCGACTACGCGGCCCTGGGCCATCTGCACGGCTGCCAGACCCTCACCGAGCGGATCCGCTACTCCGGATCGCCGCTCGCCTACTCCTTCTCCGAGGCCGCGCACCGCAAGTCGTCCTGGCTCGTCGACCTCGACGCGGACGGCACCGTGCACGCCGAGCGGGTGGACTGCCCGGCCCCGCGACCGCTGGCCCGCATCCGCGGACCGCTGGAGCGGCTGCTGGACGACCCGGAACTGGCCCGGCACGAGGACTCCTGGGTCGAGGCGACGCTCACCGACGGCTCCCGGCCGCACGAGCCCATGGCCCGGCTCGCCAAGCGCTTCCCGCACACCCTCAGCCTGGTCTTCGACCCCGACGAGGGCCCGGCCCGGTCCGCGGCCTCGTACGCGCAGCGGCTGCGCGGCCGGAGCGACCAGGAGATCGCCGAGGACTTCGTGGCACACGTCCGGTCCGGGCGCGCCGCCGACGACGCGGAGCGGGTCGAACTGCGGTCCGCCATCGACGAGGTACGGGCCGCCGACGCGGCGGCGGAGGTGGCGTGATGAGGCTGCACCGGCTGACCGTGACCGCGTTCGGGCCGTTCGGCGGCGCCCAGACCGTCGACTTCGACCGGCTGGCGCGGGACGGCCTCTTCCTGCTGCACGGACCGACCGGCGCGGGCAAGACCTCGGTCCTGGACGCGGTCTGCTTCGCGCTGTACGGGTCGGTGCCCGGGGCGCGGCAGAGCGGCCAGGCGCTGCGCAGCGATCTCGCCGACCCGTCCACCCTCACCGAGGTCGTCCTCGAACTCACCGTGGCCGAACGGCGGTTGGAGATCACCCGGCTGCCCGAGCAGCCCCGGCCCAAGAAGCGCGGCGGCGGTACGACGAAGGAGAAGGCGCAGAGCCGGCTGCGCGAGTTCGTCCCCGCCGGGCCGGTCGCCGGCGGCGCGCCGGCCGGTGAGTGGAAGGCGCTCAGCCGCTCGCACCAGGAGATCGGCGAGGAGATCCAGCAGCTGCTCGGCATGAGCAAGGAGCAGTTCTGCCAGGTGGTGCTGCTGCCGCAGGGCGACTTCGCGCGCTTCCTGCGGGCGGACGCGGAGGCGCGGGCCCGGCTGCTGGGGCGGCTCTTCGACACCCGGCGGTTCGCCGCGCTCGAAGAGGAGCTGACGGCGCGCCGCAGGGCCGCGGCCGACCAGGTCGCGGCCGGGGACGACCGGCTGCTCGCGCTGGCGCACCGGATGGCGCAGGCGGCAGGGGCGGTCCCGGATCTCGACGACCCGTCAGTACCCGCCCTGGCCAGGGTGGTTGTGCCGGTGCAGGCGGGCGCGGACCGGCGCGGCGGACGGGCGGCGGCCACCGCTGCGACCGCCGCTGCCGCCGCGCCCGGCCCCGGCGAGCCCGGATTCGCCGAGGCGGTGCTGGCCCGCGCCGCGGTCGCCCGGGTGAGCGCCCGGGAGCGCCGGGAGATCGCCGCGTCCGCGGTCCAGGCCGCTGAGACGGCGGAGCGGTCGGCCGCCGCACGGCTGGAGGAGACCCTGGAGCGGGACCGGCTCCAGCGGCGGCACGCCGACGCCCGCCGCCGCGCCGCCGAACTCGCCGCCCGCGCCCACGAGGGAGACCGTCTCCGGGAACGGCTGGAGCGGGCCCGTGCCGCCGCGGACGTGGCACCCGTCCTCGCGCTGCGCGAGGGCGCCTGGCAGGAGCTGGCCGCCGCCCAGCGCGCCGAACGGCAGCACCGCGATCCGCTGCCGCCCGACCTCGCGGACGCCGAGGGCGACCGGCTCGCCGCGCTGGAGCGGACGTTGCGGGCCGACCTGGGAGCGCTCGCGGCGGCGCGCCGAGCCGAGCGGCGGGCCGCCGACCTCGGCCGGGAGCGCGCCGGCCTCGACCGCGAGGCGCGTGCCGACGAGCAGACGCTGCTGGACGCCGCCCAGTGGCTCGCCGAATGGGACGCCGCGCGCCGGACCCACCAGCGGCGGATCGAGACCGCGCAGGAGGCCGCAGGCCGCGCGGAACAACTCGGCGACCGGATCGCCCCGGCCGCCGGACGGCTGGACGCGGCCCGCCGGCGCGACCGTCTCGCCGGCGAACTGCGGGACGCCGAAGCGCAGTTGCTGACCGCCCGGGAGCGCTCGGCGGAGGCCCAGGAGCACTGGCTGGAGCTCAAGGAGCTGCGGCTGCGCGGTATCGCCGCCGAACTCGCCGCCCAACTCCAGGACGGCCGGGCGTGCGCGGTGTGCGGCGCGACCGAGCACCCGGACCCGGCCCGGGCCGGCGCCGGCCATGTCGACCGGGCCGCCGAGGAGGCCGCCCAGGAGGTCCACCGCCGCGCCGAGGAATCTCGCCAGCGGATCGAGGAGCACCGCCAGTCCGTCAAGGAGTCGCTGGCCGCCGCCGACGCCGCGGCCGGCGAGGCCCCGACGGCCGAACTCGCCCACCACGTCGAGCAGTTGCGGGACGACTTCGCCCGCGCCCACGCCGCCGGAGCCGATCTGCACGGCGCCCGCGAGGCGCTGGCGCGCGCCGAGCGGGAGTACGAGCGGCGCCGCGACGAACAGCAGCAGGCCGAGCGCCGGGCCGCCGCCCGGACCTCCCACCGCGAGGCACTGGACCGCGAACGGGCCGCGCTGGAGGCGGAGTTGGCCGAGGCGCGGGGCGACTGCGGCAGTGTCGCCGAGCGGGCCGAGCGGCTGGAGCGGCGGATCGCGCTGCTCGCCGCCGCGGCCGAGGCGTCCCGTACGGCCGCCGGCTGTGCCCAGCGCCTCAAGGAGGCCGACGCACAGCTCTCCGACGCCGCCTACCGTGCCGGCTTCGGCACACCGGAAGCGGCGGCCGAGGCCCTGCTGCCGGAAGCCGAACGGCGCGCCGTCCAGCGGGAGTTGGACGACCGGCAGGCCGAGTCGGCGGCCGTGGCGGCCGAGCTGGACCGGCCCGAGCTCGCCGCCGCCGCGGCGCTGCCGCCCGCCGACCCGGACGCCGCCCGGACCGCGCACCGGGCGGCGGCGGAGCGGCTGCGGACCGCCGCCGCCGGCCTGGTCGCGGCCCGCGAACGCTGCACCGCCCTGGACCGGCTCTCCGCCGGCGCCGAGGAGGACGCCCGCCGCCTGGCCCCGCTGCGCGCCGCGTACGACCGGATCGCCCGCCTCGCCTCGCTGACCTCCGGCACCTCCAGCGAGAACGAACGGCGGATGCGCCTGGAGTCGTATGTGCTGGCCGCCCGCCTGGAGCAGGTCGCCGCCGCGGCCACCGCCCGGCTGCACCGGATGTCCGGCGGCCGGTACACCCTGGTCCACTCCGACGAACGGGCCGGTGGCGCCCGCCGCTCCGGCCTCGGCCTGCACGTCATCGACGCCTGGACCGGCCAGGAGCGGGACACCGCCAGCCTCTCCGGCGGCGAGACCTTCTTCGCCTCGCTCGCGCTGGCCCTCGGCCTCGCCGATGTCGTGACCGACGAGGCGGGCGGCACCCGGCTGGACACCCTCTTCATCGACGAGGGCTTCGGCAGCCTCGACGAACAGACCCTCGACGAGGTCCTGGACGTCCTCGACGCGCTCCGCGAACGGGACCGCAGCGTCGGCATCGTCAGCCATGTCGCGGACCTCAAGGCGCGCATCCCCGCGCAGCTGGAGGTCGTCAAGGACCGCGCCGGCTCAACGGTCCGCCACCGGGTGCCCGGCCGACCGGTCCCCGGGACGGGCCGGATCAGCGGCTGACGGGACGCCGGGGGAGCGGCGAGGAGTAGACCACGCTGGTCGTCACCGCGCCCAGCGCACCGATCCGTCCGGACACCTCCTCCAGATGCTTCATCGACCGCGCGGCAACCTTGATCACGAAGCAGTCGTCGCCCGTGACGTGATGCGCCTCCAGGATCTCCGGTGTGGTCTCCAGCAGATCGTGGAACGGCTTGTAGTTCCCGTTCGGATACCGGAGCCGGACGAACGCCAGCACCGGCAGCCCGATCCGCTCCGGCTCGATCACCGCCGCGTACCCCGAGATCACCCCGGCCTCCTCCATCCGCCGGACCCGTTCGGTGACGGCGCTCGCGGACATGTTCACCGCACGCGCCAGCTCGGCGTAGCCCGCGCGGCCGTGCTGCTGGAGGACGTCGAGGATGCGCCAGTCGGTGGCGTCAGGGGAATAACCGGTCATCCTCGCTGTCTAGCAGTGGAATCCCCGGCATATCAAGGCTCTTGCCGGTGATCGTCCCTTCGCCGGCCGGGCGGCCGACCGTAGATTATCGGCCATGACCACCCAAACCCCGCGGCCCCCGGCCACCGGCCCGGTCCTCGCCGTGCCGCCCGCCGCGCCCGCCGACGCCGCCGCGTACTTCGCCGCCCACCTCGCCTTCCACACCGACGTCGCCGACGTCCACGCCGCGCTCACCACCGGCGCCCCCGGCTTCGCCCTCGTCGACTCCCGCAGCGCCGCGGCCTGGGACCAGGGCCATGTCCCCGGCGCCGTGCACCTCCCCACGGCCCGCATCCCGCAGGACGCGGCCGGGCTGCTGGACCCGGCCGTCCCGGTCGTCGTCCACTGCTGGGGCCCCGGCTGCGACGGCGCCACCCGGGCCGCCCTCGCCCTGGCCCGCCTCGGCTACCGCGTCAAGGAGATGCTGGGCGGCATCGAGTACTGGATCCGCGAGGGCTACGCGGTCACGACCCGGCAGGGCCCGCGGCGGCTCCCGGCCGATCCGCTCACCGCGCCCGTGGGCGACGGGGAGTGCGGCTGCTGAGGCCGATGCGCCGGCCTACCCGGCCGCGGCGCGCGGCCGTTCCGCGCCCGCCGCGACCAGTGCCGCGAACAGCGGCCGGTGGTCCGCCCCCGCGGGCAGCCCGCTGACCTGGCCGTCGCCGACCTCCACCACCCGCCAGACCCCGTCCGTACGCAGCGCCAGATCCGTGGTGACGAAGCGCACGCCCAACTCCCGTACCGCACCGGCCACATGGTCCAGATCGGGCGCGGGGCGCAGATCCGGGGTGTCGGGGTGCGGGCCGGTCACCACCGGCTCGCCGTCCACCCACCACACCCGCGCCTCGCCCGCCGCCCGGTCGAAGTCCTCGAACGCGCGCAGCACCACACCACCGGTCAGGAACTCCTCCTGGAGGGCCACGAAGCGGCCGACCACCGAGGCCAGCCGGGCGGTGTCCGCGGCGTCCGGGACGTAGGCCGCCTCCTGCCACTCGTGCTTGCGGGACTTGACCCAGTCCTTGACGACGAGCGACCGGCGCCGCCCCGGCGCGGTGAACGGTGCGGCGAGCCGGGCGAGCGTCGCGGGCTCCGGCGGCCTGCCGGGCGCACAGGGCAGCCAGGCGCTGGACGGGGTGAGCGCGCGGAAGGTGCCGTACCAGCAGGGGAGTTCATGGGCGGTGCGATAGGCGGCGGGCGAGGTCAGCAGACGGCAGCCGTGCCCGGCGAGCGCCGCGGCCAGCTCGGTGTAGCGGCCGGCGGGCAGCATCCAACCCCGGTACCAGACCGGGCCGGCCTCGCGCGGCACCCGGGCGACCGCCCGCGTGGCCTCCCCGGCCAGCAGCGCCTCGTGGTCCAGCACCGAGGTGACCGCGCCCGCGGAACGTGCCGCGGCGGCCTCGTCCGCGAAGTGCGGGTCGGTGCGCCGCGGGTGCAGGGGGTCGCCGGAGAAGAGAAAGAGCGGGCGGTCCGCCGCAGGATCGACTGCCATGGCAGCGGACCC
>NZ_BMRP01000038.1:0-10562 GCF_014648695.1 Streptomyces albospinus | reverse complement strand
GGCGGGCGCGCCGTGCCGGGCGGACGGTCCGGTCAGAGCGACGACAGCTCGCTCAGCAGGTCGTCCAGTCCCAGCGACCCCTGCGACAGCGCCGCCATGTGCCAGGACTTGAGGTCGAAGTCCGCGCCGTGCCGGGCGCGGGCGGCCTCGCGGCCCTGGAGCCAGACGCGTTCGCCGAGCTTGTAGCCGATCGCCTGGCCGGCCATGCCCTGGTAGCGGATGATCTCGCTCTCGACGAAGTCCGCCGGGCGGCTGCAATGGCCGGCCATGAAGGCGTGCGCCAGCTCCGGGGTCCAGCGCTCGCCCGGGTGGAAGGGGGAGTCGGCCGGGATCTCCAGCTCCAGGTGCATACCGATGTCGATGATGACGCGGATCGCCCGCATCATCTGCGCGTCCAGATAACCCAGGCGGCGCTCGGCGCTGGTCAGGAAGCCCAGTTCGTCCATGAGGCGTTCGGCGTACAGCGCCCAGCCCTCCGCGTTGGCGCTGACGATGCCTACGGTCGTCTGGTAGCGCGAGAGCTCGTCGGCGACATGCACCCACTGCGCCAGCTGGAGGTGATGGCCGGGCACGCCCTCGTGGTACCAGGTGGAGACCAGGTCGTAGGCCGGGAAGCGGGTCTCGCCCATCGTCGGCAGCCAGGTGCGGCCGGGGCGGGAGAAGTCCAGCGACGGCTGGGTGTAATACGGGGCGGCGGCGCTGCCCGGCGGGGCGATCCGGGACTCCACCCGGCGGACCCGCTCGGCGAGTTCGAAGTGGGTGCCGTCCAGCGCGTCGATGGCCTCGTCCATCAGCGACTGGAGCCACTGCCGGGTCTCCTCGACGCCCTCGACCGCCTCGCCGTGCTCGTCGCACCAGGACAGCGCATCCCACGGCGTCTTGGCGCCGGGCAGCACCTTCTCGGCCTCGGCCTCCATCTCGGCCAGCAGCCGGTGGAACTCCGACCAGCCGTACGCGTACGCCTCCTCCGGGTCGAGGTCGGCGCCGTTGTAGTAACGGGCGAGCCGGGCGTACCGTTCCCGACCCACGACGTCCGGGGCGCCCTCGATAGCCGGGGCGTAGCTGTCCCGGAACCAGTCGCGCAGCTCCACCAGGGCGCCGGTGGCCGCGTCCGCCGCCGCGGCCAGCTCGCCGCGCAGGGACTCCGGCCCGGGGTCGGTGAACTCGGCGAACCAGCTGCGGTCGGTGCCGATCCACTCGCCCAACTGGCCGATGACGGTGGTGACCTGGAGCGGTCCGGCGGGGAGGTCCTGCCGGAGGCCGGCTTCGAGGGCGGCGCGGTAGCCCGCCAGGGCGGCCGGGACGGCGCGCAGCCGCCGGGCGATCGCCGCCCAGTCGTCTTCGGTCTCGGTGGGGGTGACGGTGAAGACCTCGCGCATGTGGTGCAGCGGCGAGCTGAGGTTGCTGACCGTCCGCAGCCCCTCGCCCGCGTCGTGGACCGCGAGTTCGGCGGTCAGCCGCTCGCGCAGCAGCCGGGCGCAGATCTTCTCGGCGGGGGTGTCCGCGCCCGGCCGGGCCTCGGCCTCGGCGAGCCGCTCCAGCGTCGTACGGGCGAGCTGCGCCACCGCTTCCTGGCCCTCGGGCGAGAAGTCGGGGAGCTTGTCGGAGCTCTCGGCGACGCCGAGGAAGGTGCCGGTGATCGGATCCAGGTCGACGAGGGCGTCGACATAGGCGTCGGCGACCTGGCGGGGCAGCGGACCGCCCGCGGGAGTAGTGGTGTTGGACATGCGGGCCATCCTCGTACGGATGGGCCCGCCACGTCACCATCATTCCGGCTGACGTTCCTGTCGCGTCCGCTGCCGAGCTCCCCCCGGTCACGGCCGGTCGCCCGGATCAGCCGTGCCGGGAGCCGTCCCGGGCACGGAGCGCCTCGCGGGATTCCCGGTGCTCGGGGACGCCCGCCGGACGGGCCGTGATGACCAGGGTGCCCTCCTCGATCTGGTAGTCGAGGGGCAGGCCCAGCCCGCGCATCGCCGTCACCATGCCGGTGTTTGACGCCTGGGTGATGGCGTAGACGCTCTCGCAGCCGGTCTCGGCGGCCATCGCGACCAGCCGGCGGAGCAGTTCGGCGCCGATGCCGCGCTGCTGCCAGGCGTCCTCCACCAGCAGCGCCACCTCGGTCTCCTCGCCGTCCCACAGGAGGTGGCCCAGCGCCACCAGCCGTCCGGACGCGGTCTCCGCGGCGAGGGTGCGGCCGAAGCGCGGGCTGAGCAGGTGGTTCAGATAGCGGTCGGCGTCGCCGACCGGGCCGTGGTAGCGCAGCGCGAGGGTCTGCGCCGAGCAGCGGTCGTGCATCTCCCGGGCGGCGGCCAGATCGGCGGTGCCGGCGCGGCGGACCGTGATCGCGTTGCCCTCGGGCAGGGTCAGCACCTCGCGCCGCGGCGGTACCCGCTGGCCGAGCCGGGAGTCCAGCTCTACCAGCGCGCGTACCCGGGCGAACTCGGTGGGGGTGAAGGGCAACTGCGGCCTCTCGATGGTGAGCGAACCCCCGGAGGGATCGCGGAACTTCATGGTGTGGTCCTCCAGCACGCCCTCGGCGGGCACCTCTTCGGCGAGCCGCTGCCCGGTCAGCGACCGGGCGGGGACCGAGCGGATCGTGCAGCGGCCCAGCAACTGCCTCAGGGCGAGCGGGAGTTCGGCGGAATCGAGGGCCGTGCGGGTGGCCAGGCCGAGCATCCGGGTCGGTGCGTCGACCAGGTCGTGCGCATCGGCCCGCTCCAGCCAGCTGTGCGCGCCGCCGGCGCCGGCCACCGTACGGGTCAGCTCCGCGGGCGCCAGCCCGGCCGGTGCCCGCAGCAGGAACTCGTCCACCGTCCCCTCGGACAGCGGATGGGTCTGGAGGCTGAGGATGTCCACCTGCCGCTCGGCCAGCGCCGTGCACAGCGCGGCGAGGCTGCCCGGCTCGTCCCGGACCGTGGTCCGCATCCGCCACAGCACCGTCTCCTGGCCGCGGGCCTCGGGTGCCGGCGCGGCGGACGGTGCGGTGGCGCCGGTATCGGTCGGCGGTGGGGCGTGTTCATGACGGCGTGACCACCAGATGTGGAAGGCGGTCGTGGCGAGCAGGGCGACCGCCGCGGCGCACAGCAGCACCGGGCCGGACGGGCCGTGCGCGACCGTGTTGGCCACCGCGTCGGCCACCGCCACGGCCGTGAACAGTGCGGCCAGTTCGACGACGTCCCGGCGCCAGTGGTGGCGCCGGGCGGAACGGGCAGAGGTTGCTTCAGTCATGCAGACAGCCTTGCCGACCGGTGTTGCCTGGTCGCCAACACATTGTGTCGCACGGGTAAAAGACGCAATCGATGCATTGGCCTCTACTGCCCTACCCGTCCCGGTTGCAGTCTTTTCGTGAACAGCACCTCTCCGCCCTCCTGACGCAGCCGCACCGTCAGCTCCCCGCTTCCCCCGTCGATATCGATCTCGCCGAAGTACTGCGGGCTCTCCGCGGGGGAGGTATTCGCACGGTCCGGCGCTTTGATGAACGGCTGCTCGGGCCCGAACGTTCCATCCAATTTCACGGCCGGGAATCCGCCCGCGTGCAGCGGCCCGGACACGAACTCCCAGAACGGCTCGAAGTCCGTGAACGCCGCCCGCTCCGGCACGTAATGCTGCGCCGAGGTGTAGTGCACGTCCGCGGTCAGCCAGAGGGTGCCGGTGATCCGGTCGTGCTTGATGTGCCGCAGCAACTCGGCGATCTGGAGCTCGCGCCCCAGAGGAGCGCCCGGATCGCCCTGCGACACCGCCTCGAAGTCGGTCGGGCCGTCCGTGACGACCAGTCCCAGCGGCATATCGGCGGCGATCACCTTCCACACCGCACGCGGGCGGGACAGCTCGCGCTTGAGCCAACGCAGCTGCTCGGCCCCGAGAATGCCCTGCGGGTCGTCGGTCTGCCGGTCCGGCGAATTCGCATTGCGGTACCGGCGCATATCGAGCACGAAGACGTCCAGCAGCGGGCCGTGCCGCACTACCCGGTACACCCGCCCGCGCAGATCGGGGCGGAGCGTGCGGATCGGAAAGTACTCGCTGAAGGCGCGCAGCGCCCGCGCGGACAGGACGTCGACGTTCTTTTCCGTGTATCGGTCATCGGAAAGTAGTTGCCCCGGGTACCAATTGTTGTGCACCTCGTGGTCGTCCCACTGCGTGACCGTCGGCACCTGCGCATGGAACCGGCGCAGATTCCCGTCCAGCAGGTTGTAGCGGAACGCACCGCGGAATTCCGCCTGCGTCTCGGCGACCTTCGACTTCTCCTCGGTGGTGACATTCCGCCAGATACGGCCGTCCGGCAGCGTCACCCGCTCCGGGATCGGGTTGTCCGCGTAGATGCTGTCGCCGCTGCACAGGAAGAAGTCCGGGTCCCGGCGCAGCATGTCCTCGTAGATCCGGTAGCCGCCGCGCTCCGGATTGATGCCCCAGCCCTGCCCGGCCAGATCGCCCGACCACAGGAAGCGCACCCCCGCCCGTCGCCCGCCGCCACTCCGGTCGGAATCTCCCCCGGACTCCGTCCGGGGGGACCCCCACCGCGATGCACCTCCTTGCCGCCCCGAGGGAGCGGTCCGGAAGGTGCCGGTGACCGGCTCGCCGGAGCGGCGCGGGTCGTCCGGGTCGGCGAGCAGCACCCGGTAGTGGATCTGCTCCCCGGCGGGCAGCCCGTGCAGCGAGGTCACGCCCGTGAAGTCCGTACCGGGCCCGAGCAGCGGCCCGCGCCAGGTCCGGGCATTGCGGAACGACTCGGTCGCCGCGGTCTGGACGACCATCCGCGCCGACCGGTCGGACCGCACCCACACCAGGCCGGACGACGCGGTCACATCCCCGGCCTGCACGCCCCAGCGGGCGTTCGGCCGCCCGCCGCGGAGCTGCGCGGGCGCGGCAGCGGCGGGCACCGTCCCGGCGACCCCGGGCAGCGCCAGCGCCGCGGAACCGGCCGCAGCGCCCCGAAGGAGCGCCCGCCGTCCCGGTCTGCCGCCGGATCGGTCCGCCATCTTCCCGCCTCCTTCGTATCGTTCGCGCTCGGTACGCCCCCGTTCGTATCGCCATCGGGTGCCGCGCAGCCGAACTCCCGGTGAACAACCGCCCCGTTGCCCCGGACCGGGACCAGGGTCGCAAGACCGGAGAACGATCGCCAGGAGGACGCCGGAGCGCTTACGGTCCTGATACGCGCCGCCGCACGGCGGCCCCACGGAAGGTGACACCGCATGCCGGCCAACGGCTCCGCCCATATCCGTATCGCCCGCCCGTCCCGCGATCTGACGGCCGCCGACCGCTTCTGGCGCACCGGCCTGGGCCTGACCGAGCTGTTCCGCCACACCTCCGGGGCGGGCGAGCACTCCCTCCTGATGCTCGGCTGGCCGGACGCCTCCTGGCACCTGGAGCTGACCCACGACCCCTCCGGAGCGCTCGAACCGGCCCCCACGCCGGACGACTTGCTCGTCGTCTACCTCGGCGAACCGGTCCCGGACGGCCTCGTCGCCCGCCTCGAACACTGCGGCGGCAAGCGGGTGCCCGCCCACAACTCCTACTGGGACGAGTGGGGCACAACGATCCAGGACCCGGACGGCTACCGACTGGTGCTCTGCGAGCGAAACTGGAGCAACTCCGCCGACCGGTGACCCTGCGGGCGCTGCCGGTCCGCCCGTCAGACCGTGCCGAGGCCACCCAGCAGGGCCACCCTGCGGGCGATATCCGACGGCTCAGATGCGCAGATCCCAGGACCAGCCGCACCCGCCCGTCCCGCCCGGCGGCCGGCCCGTCCCGCCCGGCCCACTCGTAGTCCGCCGGCGGGCGCAGCTCCGGCCCCGCACGCCGGCCCAGCGCCCCGGGCCCGTACGAGGAACGCCGCCTCGGGACCGCAGCGCTCCGGCCGCCGGCCGCTCCGAGCGCACCGCGTCCCGCAGCGCCTCCTGGAGCAGCCGGCCGCGCTGTCGGGGCGGCGCCGGCCTGCTGGTCGGCGCCGGGGTCGCGCTCGGCTCGGGGCTGCTCCCACGGGGGCGCGGGGGCGGCAACGGGGGCGGCAACGAACGCCCCGGAGCAGCGGATCCGGAACGGGCGGCTCCGGGAGGTCCGGCGCCGGCGACGGCGGGCGATCACGATTCCCGCTGGACAATGCGGCGGCGGCCCGCTGGTATGGGTGGGTGCTGACCGATCCCGCGACCGACGCCACCGAAGTCTTCGAAGCGCACCGCCCGTTGCTGCACGGCGTGGCCTACCGCATGCTCGGCCGGGTCGCCGACGCCGAGGACGTGGTCCAGGACGCCTGGCTGCGCTGGTCGGACGTGGACCGTGCCGAGGTGCGCGAACCGCGCGCCTATCTCGTACGGATCACCACCCGCCTGGCCATCGACCGCCTCCGGCAGGTCACGTCCCGCCGCGAGTCCTACGTGGGCCCCTGGCTTCCGGAACCGCTCGCCACGGACGTCCTGGTGTCCGGCGGCACCGCGCCCGACACCGCAGAGCGCACCGTCTTCGCCGACACCGTCACACTCGCCGTCCTCGTCGTCATGGAGTCGCTCTCCCCTCTGGAGCGCGCCGTGTTCGTCCTCCGGGAGGCGTTCGGCTATCCGTACGCGGAGATCGCCGGCGTCCTGGAGCGCAGCGAGGCGGCGGTGCGCCAACTGGCCGGCCGGGCGCGGCGCCACGTGGCGGACGGCACCCCGCGCTTCGAGGTGGACCCGGACCGGCAGCGCGAGCTGACCGAGCGCTTCCTGGCCGCCGCCACCGGGGACGACCTGGACGGGCTGCTGAGCCTGCTCGCTGCGGACGCGCGGCTGGTCGGCGACAGCGGCGGCAAGGCCAAGGCCCCACTGCGGATCATCGAGTCCCCCGACAAGGTCGCGCGGTTCCTGCTCGGCGTCGCCGGCGGCCTGCCGCCCGGCCCGGAGCTCGCCTTCCGCGAACTCAACGGCGGGCTGGCGCTGTTGATCGCCTACGGCGGCATCGTGGACACCGTTCTCCAGCTCGGCATCCAGGACGGCAGGATCCAGACGATCTACATCATCCGCAACCCGGACAAGCTGGCGTCGCTGACGGCCTGAACCGCCCCGGGACCGTCGCCCGGTCTACGCAGCGCCGCCGGCGAGCCGAGCCGCGGCCCGCAGACCGGGCCGCGGGCTCGACAGCACCACGGGCCCGCCGCCGGCCGCCCCGGCCGCCTCCTCCGCCGCCAGCCGATCCGCCACGGCCGCGATCGACACCTGTGCCAGGACGATCGCGTCGGTGCTTTTGGCGTCCCGCACCCGGCGCGCCGCGGCGGCGACCGCCGTCAGACAGCCCTCCGTATCACCGGCCGCGAACCGTTCCCAGGCGCCCGGAACGAGCTCTGCCTGCACCTGCACCGCGCGCCCGGCCCGGTCGGCCTCGGCCGCGATCAGCTCCGCCGTGGGCGCGAGCGTGCTCTCCACGGTGGCGAGGACCGTGATGCGGGTCCCGGCGGCGACGGCCGCCGCGGCCATCGGCCGGTCCACCCGCAGGACGGGCAGGTCCAGCCGGGCTCCGGCCTCCTCGGCGACCGCGCCGATCGTCGAGCAGGTGCACAGCACCGCCGTCGCCCCGTCGCGCGCCGCCGCGGCGAGCGCCCCGGCGACCTCCTCCGCCACCGCCGCAGGACCCGACTCCCGGGCCTTCGCGAGGAGTTCGGGCCGTACGACATGCCGCAGCGGGAGCCCGGGGGTGTCCTCGTCGCGGAGCGCGTCGAAGACGGGGACATGGACGGGCGAGGTGTGCAGGAGCGTGAGCATGCACCGGAGCCTAAGGCCTGTCGTCGCACTCCCACCCGCCGGCCGACGTCCGGACCGCTCTTCGCGCGACGACCGCGCCGCCCCGGCGGCGGTGCGGGTGAAGGCCGTGTGGTCGCCCGGAAAGGGTTGGTGGATTGGTCTTGACCAAGGGTAGGGGCGGTCATATCGTCGGGATACTGCAACAACCTTTAATAAAGAAGCGCTCATAATCCGGCCCGCCCGCGGGCCCGCGTCCATGGGGGTGGGGACCACGCAGCTCGAAACGGCTCCGGAACCGAAGTACTGGCATCTCAAGACCGTGCTCAGCGAGGCGCTGGACTCGGAGTTCTCGGTCGGCGAGATCCTGCCCAACGAGCGGGACCTGGCCGCGCGGTTCGGCGTCGCGCGGGCCACCCTCCGGCAGGCGCTCGAACAGCTGGAGCTGGAAGGCAGGCTTCAGCGCCGCCGCGGAGTGGGCACCACCGTCGCGCCCCCGCGGGTCGGCGTCGCCGTCGACCCCGCCCGCCACACCTGGCCCGGTGCCACCGGCGACGACTGGCAGCCGGTCGACGCCGTGCGGACCGACAGGGTGCCCGCCGCGGTGGCCCGCCTCCTGGAGACGGCCCCCGGCGATGTGGTCCACGTCGTCCGCCGCAACCGGGTCTCGGTCGGCCGGCCGGTCGCCGCCGAGCTGCTCTACGTACCGTCCGAAGTGCTCCCCGGCGACGCCGAGTCGACCACCGGCCCGGCGCACGCCCATGCGGTGCTGGCGGAGCTCCAGACGCTGGAGCTGGACGGCCACGACCGTACCGTCGAGCTCGGCTCGGCCCGCGCCGAGGACGCCCGGCTGCTGGACCGGCTGCCCGGCGCGCCGGTCCTGGTCGTCACCACCCGCTATGTCTCCGGAGGCCGTACGGCAGCCGTCGCGGTCTCCACGTATCGGGCCGACACGTGCCGGCTCACGTTCGGGGAGAGCGAGACGGAGCCGCTGCTCGCGGGCTGACCGACCCGCCGCGCCGACAGGCCCGCACCGGACGCCTCTCCGGCGCGGGCCTGCCCCGTGCGCGCCCGCGACTCAGCGGCGGCCCGTCACCGTCCCCTCCACCGCGAAGAGTTCACCCTCGACGTGGTCCAGCGCCAGCCGCAGCGCCCCGGTGGCGATGGCCGCCTCACCCAGCCGGGACAGCGCGACCTCCGGCGGGCGCAGGCAGTAGCGCGCCAACTCCCGGCGCAGCGGCGCAAGGACACCCGCCAGCCCGGCCGCCCAACCGCCGATCACCACCAGCTCCGGATCGAGCGCCAGCACCAGCGCGGCCACATCGTGCACCAGCCGCCGGATGAACCGCTCCACCGCCTCCTGCGCCTGGACGTCGCCGTCCCGGGCCGCCGCGAAGACCGCCGCCACCTGCGCCTCGTCCAGCGGGTGCAGCGGCTCCCCGGTCGTCGACAGCAGCTTCTCCGGCGTCGCCTCGCGGCCCAGCAGGTGCAGCGCGCCGATCTCCCCGGCCGCCCCGCCGAAGCCGCGGTGCAGCCGCCCGCCGATCAGCGAACCGGCCCCCGGGCTCAGCCCCGCGAGAACGAAGACGATGTCGTCCGAACCGGTCGCCGCGCCCTGCCAATGCTCCGCCACCGCCGCCGCGTTGGCGTCGTTCTCCACCAGCACCGGGCAGCGGAACGACCTTCGCAGCCGCTCGCCCAGCGGCAGCCCCGTCCAGCCGGGCAGCGCGGTGCACAGCCGTACCGTGCCGTCCGCCTCCACGATGCCCGGTCCGGCCACCCCGACCGCCCGCAGCGAACCGCGCGCCACGCCCGTCCGGCGCAGCAGATCGGCCACCACGGTGCGTACCCGCTCCAGCCGCTCGTCCGCCGGTGCGGTCTCCGCCACCGGGCGCTGTGCGGAGTCCAGCACCTGTCCGCTCAGATCGGACAGCAGCGCGGCGACCCGGTGCGGACCGATCTCGATGCCCAGCAGATGCCCGGCCTCGGTACGGAAGCGGAACCGGCGGGCCGGCCGCCCCTGGCGCCGGGTCTCGCCTTCCTCGGCCGCCGCCTCGGCCACCAGCCCGGTCTCGATGAGCCCCTCGATCACGCCCTCGACCGTCGGCCGGGACAGGCCGGTCACCTGGACGAGATCGGTGAGCGTGGGGGAGTCCGCGGCCCGCAGTGCGTGCAGCACCACCGCGGAGTTGATCCGTCGCAGCAGGGAGGGGTCCCCACCGGTGAGCCGACCCAACGTCCGTCTCCTCGCCTCGCCTGTCTGGCGGATCGTAGCCGGTCAGCGGGTGTGCGGCGAGCCCGCTCCGGCTGCCGGGCGAGGCCCGGGGAGCGGTCCGCGGCGGCGGTGCGGACCGCTCGGAGGGCCAATTGTCAGACCCCGGCGGTTTACTGACGTCATGACACCGAACATGCCGGGGACGCCCCGGACCGCCCGGACCGCCCGGACCGCCCGAGCCGACGCGCCCGAAGCGCCCGAGCCACCCGAAGCGCCGCGGCCGGCGCTCCGCGTGCTCGACGCGTTACGGGCCCGGGCATTCCCGGAGCAGCGGGAGCGGACCGCGGCCGGCGAGAGCGGGCCGGGATTCCATGTGGCGCGGCTGTGGGAGAGCGGCCCGCTCTGGGAGGTGGATCCGGCGGAGGCCGAGGAGTGCGCGGCCGAACTGGCGGCGCTGGTCGCGGTGCTGTCCTTACGGTGGGGCGAGCCCGCGGTGGCGGACCTCACGGAGACGCTGGAGCGGGTGGCGATGGGCCTGCCGGTACGGCCGCCGCTGGAGCTTCTCGCCGGGCTGGTGCCCCGGACCCAGGCCTGGCAGGACGGGGACCGCTGGACAGCGGTCGGCGCGGGGCAGAGCGGACCGG
>NZ_BMRP01000037.1:56780-66158 GCF_014648695.1 Streptomyces albospinus | reverse complement strand
CCCCACTCCGCCCCGCCCCACCCCCGCCACTGACGCCGTGATTGTCAGTGGCGGTCAGTAGGGTGGTGGTCATGGCAGACCCCAGCAGCTACCGACCCAAGCCGGGACAGATCCCCGACTCGCCGGGGGTCTATAAATTCCGCGACGAGCACGGGCGGGTCATCTACGTCGGCAAGGCCAAGAGCCTGCGCCAGCGCCTGGCCAACTACTTCCAGGACCTGGCCGGCCTCCATCCGCGTACGCGCACGATGGTCACCACCGCCGCCTCCGTGGAATGGACCGTGGTCTCCACGGAGGTCGAGGCGCTCCAGCTGGAGTACACCTGGATCAAGGAGTTCGACCCCCGGTTCAACGTCAAGTACCGCGACGACAAGAGCTATCCGTATCTCGCGGTGACGCTCAACGAAGAGTTCCCCCGCGTCCAGGTGATGCGCGGCGCCAAGAAGAAGGGCGTGCGCTATTTCGGTCCGTACGGGCACGCCTGGGCCATCCGCGAGACCGTCGACCTGATGCTGCGCGTCTTCCCCGTACGGACGTGCTCCGCCGGCGTCTTCAAGCGCTCCGCCCAGATCGGCCGCCCCTGCCTGCTCGGCTACATCGGCAAGTGCTCGGCCCCCTGCGTCGGCCGGATCTCCCCCGAGGAGCACCGCGAACTCGCCGAGGAATTCTGCGACTTCATGGCCGGCCGCACCGGCGCGTACCTCCGCCGCCTGGAGCGCCGGATGCAGGAGGCGGCCGAGGAGATGGAGTACGAGCGCGCCGCCCGGCTGCGGGACGACATAGGCGCGCTCAAGCGGGCGATGGAGAAGAGCGCCGTGGTGCTCGCCGATGCCACCGACGCCGACCTGATCGCCGTCGCCGAGGACGAACTCGAAGCCGCCGTCCAGATCTTCCACGTCCGCGGCGGCCGGGTGCGCGGCCAGCGCGGCTGGGTCACCGACAAGGTCGAGGCCGTCACCACCGCCGGCCTCGTGGAGCACGCCCTCCAGCAGCTGTACGGCGAGGAGCAGGGCGACGCGGTCCCCAAGGAGGTCCTGGTCCCGGCGCTCCCCGAGCCGGTCGAGCCGATCGCCCAGTGGCTCTCCCAGCGCCGCGGCTCCCAGGTCTCGCTGCGCATCCCGCAGCGCGGCGACAAGAAGGACCTGATGGCCACGGTCGGGCGCAACGCCCAGCAGGCGCTCGCCCTCCACAAGACCAAGCGCGCCTCCGACCTGACCACCCGCTCCCGCGCCCTGGAGGAGATCTCCCAGGCCCTCGGCCTGGACGCGGTCCCGCTGCGCATCGAGTGCTTCGACATCTCGCACCTCCAGGGCGATGACGTCGTCGCCTCGATGGTGGTGTTCGAGGACGGCCTCGCCCGGAAGAGCGAATACCGCCGCTTCCAGATCAAGGGCTTCGCCGGCCAGGACGATGTGCGCTCCATGCACGAGGTCATCGGCCGCCGCTTCAAGCGCTACCTCCAGGAGAAGCAGAAGTCGGGGGAGTGGACGGAGGAGCCGCCCGCCGACGCCCCCGCGGAGCCCGACGGCGCCCCGGAGGACGCCGCGGACGGCCGCCTCACCGACGACGACGGCCGCCCCAAGCGGTTCGCCTATCCGCCCCAGCTCGTGGTCGTCGACGGCGGCGCCCCCCAGGTGGCGGCGGCCCGCCGTGCCATGGACGAGCTCGGGATCGACGATGTCGCGGTCTGCGGTCTGGCCAAGCGCCTCGAAGAGGTGTGGCTGCCCGATGAGGACGATCCGGTCGTGCTGCCGCGCAGCAGCGAGGGGCTCTATCTCCTCCAGCGGGTCCGCGACGAGGCGCACCGCTTCGCGATCACGTACCAGCGCAGCAAGCGCACCAAGCGGCTGAGGGCGTCGCCGCTGGATGCCGTCGCCGGGCTGGGCGAGACCCGCCGCCAGGCACTCCTGAAGCACTTCGGTTCGTTGAAGAAGCTGCGGGCTGCGACGATCGACGAGATCTGCGCGGTGCCGGGGGTCGGCCGCAAGACCGCCGAGACGGTCGCCGCGGCGCTGGCCGCGGCGGCACCGTCCGCCCCGGCGGTGAATACCGCCACAGGAGAGATCATTGAAGATGACGAGGCCCCGACGGCCGCGTTGTCAGCAGAACGGGGGCAGGACCGATGAGCAGCAGACCGCACGACACGCAGGAACCCGAGAGAGACGGTGCACAGGTGAGTACGGGCACGATGCGCGAAGCCGACCAGGGCGAGAGCGCCGCGATCCCCGAGCTGGTGATCATCTCCGGCATGTCCGGCGCCGGCCGCAGCACGGCCGCGAAGTGTCTGGAGGACCTCGGCTGGTTCGTCGTCGACAACATCCCGCCCGAGCTGATCCCGCCGATGGTCGAGCTGGGTGCCCGTTCGCAGGGCAATGTCGCCAAGATCGCCGTCGTCGTCGACGTCCGCGGCCGTCGCTTCTTCGCCAACCTCAAGGCGTCCCTGGCGACCCTCGACGCACAGAACGTGAAGCGCCGCATCGTCTTCCTGGAGTCCTCCGACGAGGCCCTGGTGCGCCGCTTCGAGTCGGTCCGCCGCCCGCACCCCCTCCAGGGCGACGGCCGGATCGTCGACGGCATCGCCGCCGAGCGCGATCTGCTGCGCGAACTGCGCGGCGACGCCGACCTGGTCATCGACACCTCCAGCCTGAACGTCCACGAGCTCCGCGCCAAGCTGGACGCCCAGTTCGCCGGCGAGGAGGTCCCCGAACTCCGCGCCACGGTCATGTCGTTCGGCTTCAAGTACGGCCTCCCGGTCGACGCCGACATGGTCGTCGACTGCCGCTTCATCCCCAACCCGCACTGGGTCCCCGAGCTGCGCCCCTTCACGGGCCTGAACGAAGAGGTGTCCAACTACGTCTTCAACCAGCCCGGTTCCAAGGAGTTCCTGGACGGCTACGCCGAGCTGCTGCGGCTGGTGGCGGAGGGCTACCGCCGCGAGGGCAAGCGCTATGTGACCATCGCCGTGGGCTGCACCGGCGGCAAGCACCGCAGCGTTGCGATGTCCGAGAAGCTGGCCCGCCGGCTGGTGTCCGAAGGTGTCGAAACGGTCGTCGTCCACCGGGACATGGGGCGCGAGTGACCGCCCGTACGCCGCGGCTGCGCAGGGTGCGCCGCTTCGTCTCCAGCGGCCGTACGTCGAAGGGCGCCACCCCGAAGGTGGTGGCGCTCGGCGGCGGCATGGGCCTGTCCGCCTCGCTCGCCGCCCTGCGCCGCATCACCGGGGACCTGACCGCCGTGGTCACCGTCGCCGACGACGGCGGCTCCAGCGGCCGGCTCCGCGACGAGCTGGGCGTGCTGCCGCCCGGCGATCTGCGCAAGGCCCTGGCCGCGCTGTGCGGTGACGACGACTGGGGCCAGACCTGGGCCCGGGTGATCCAGCACCGCTTCACGAGCGAGGGCGAGCTCCACGACCACGCGGTCGGCAATCTGCTGATCGTCGCCCTGTGGGAGCAGCTCGGCGACCACGTCCAGGCGCTGGATCTGGTCGGCAAGCTGCTGGGCGCGCACGGCCGGGTGCTGCCGATGTCGGCGGTGCCGCTGGAGCTCCAGGCCCAGGTCAAGGGCCTGGACCCGGACCACCCGGACGGGATTTCGACGGTCCGCGGCCAGGCCACCGTCGCGCTCACCCGCGGCGAGGTGCAGTCCGTCCACGTCGTCCCCGAGGACCCGCCGGCCGTCCCCGAGGCGGTCGCAGCGGTGCGCGACGCCGACTGGGTGGTGCTGGGCCCAGGTTCGTGGTTCTCCTCGGTGATCCCGCATCTGCTGGTGCCCGAGCTGCGCGAGGCCCTGGAGGAGACCAAGGCCCGGAAGGTCCTCTCGCTCAATCTCGCGCCGCAGCCCGGCGAAACCGATGGCTTCTCCCCGCAGCGTCATTTGGAGGTTTTGGCCCGACACGCCCCTAAACTCGCCTTCGACGTGGTGCTGGCCGACAAGGCCGCGGTGCCCGACATCGATGGTCTGACGGTTGCCGCCAAGCAGCTGGTGGGCAGCGAGGTCGAGCTGGCCGAGGTCGCCGCACAAGGAGACGACGCCGGGCCCGGCGCCGGCGGAGCTCCCGACCGGCACGACCCGGAACTGCTGGCAGCCGCGTATGACCGTATTTTTCGGATGCATGGAAGGATCGGCCCATGGCGATGACGGCTGCGGTGAAGGACGAAATCTCCCGGCTCCCCGTCACCCGGACCTGCTGCCGGAAGTCGGAGGTCTCGTCGATCCTGCGGTTCGCGGGTGGTCTGCACCTGGTCAGTGGCCGCATTGTGATCGAGGCGGAGCTGGACACGGGCATCGCCGCCCGGCGGCTGCGCAAGGACATCCTGGAGATCTTCGGGCACTCCTCCGACCTGGTGGTGATGGCCCCCGGCGGGCTGCGGCGCGGCAGCCGCTATGTCGTGCGCGTGGTGGCCGGCGGCGACCAGCTGGCCCGACAGACCGGTCTGGTCGACGGCCGCGGGCGCCCGATCCGGGGCCTGCCCCCGCAGGTGGTCTCCGGCGCGACCTGCGACGCCGAGGCCGCATGGCGCGGCGCCTTCCTGGCGCACGGCTCGCTGACCGAGCCCGGCCGCTCCTCCTCCCTGGAGGTCACCTGCCCCGGCCCCGAGGCCGCCCTCGCGCTGGTCGGCGCGGCCCGCCGGCTCGGCATCGGCGCCAAGGCCCGTGAGGTGCGCGGAGTGGACCGTGTCGTCGTCCGGGACGGTGATGCGATCGGCGCGCTGCTGACCCGGCTCGGCGCCCATGAGTCGGTGCTCGCCTGGGAAGAGCGGCGGATGCGCCGCGAGGTCCGGGCCACCGCCAACCGCCTCGCCAACTTCGACGACGCCAACCTCCGCCGCTCGGCGCGCGCCGCGGTCGCCGCCGGCGCCCGGGTCCAGCGGGCCCTGGAGATCCTCGGCGAAGAGGTACCCGAGCACCTCGCGGCGGCCGGCCGGCTGCGCATGGAGCACAAGCAGGCGTCGCTGGAGGAGCTGGGCGCCCTGGCCGATCCGCCGCTGACCAAGGACGCGGTCGCCGGGCGGATCCGGCGGCTGCTGGCGATGGCCGACAAGCGGGCCCAGGACCTGGGCATCCCCGGCACCGAATCCAACCTCACCGAGGAGCTCGCCGACGGGATGGTCGGCTGACCGGAGCGGTCCCTGTCCGCACGCGCCCCCGGCACCCGCACTGGGTGCCGGGGGCGCGTGCGTGCGGACGCCGTGAGCGGGCGCGTACGGGCGGGCGACAGAGGGGCTCGAAGCCGCTCACCTGAGCATCTTTGAGCGCCGATGTCAATGTCACGTACGTCTCTTCCAGGAGGTAGGGTCGTAGGCGGTCGGGGACAGCCCATACAGCTCGCCGGTATCCAAAACCGGCGTACCAACGAGGAGATCGGTTCGTGACGATCCGCGTAGGCATCAACGGATTCGGCCGCATTGGTCGCAACTACTTCCGCGCGCTCCTGGAGCAGGGTGCGGACATCGAGATCGTCGGTGTCAACGACCTGACCGACAATGCCACCCTGGTTCACCTGCTGAAGTACGACAGCATCCTGGGCCGCCTCAACGCCGAGGTCAGCCACACCGACGACACCATCACGGTCGGCAACCAGACCTTCAAGACGATGGCCGAGCGCGACCCGGCCAACCTCCCCTGGGGCGAGCTGGGCGCCGACATCGTCGTCGAGTCGACCGGTATCTTCACCAAGCGCGAGGACGCCGCCAAGCACCTCGCCGCCGGTGCCAAGAAGGTCCTGATCTCCGCGCCCGCCAAGGGCGAGGACATCACGATCGTCATGGGCGTCAACCAGGAGAAGTACGACGCGGCCAACCACCACGTCATCTCCAACGCCTCCTGCACCACCAACTGTGTGGCGCCGATGGCCAAGGTTCTCGACGAGAACTTCGGCATCGTCAAGGGCATGATGACCACGGTCCACGCGTACACCAACGACCAGCGCATCCTGGACTTCCCGCACTCGGACCTGCGCCGCGCCCGCGCCGCCGCGGAGAACATCATCCCGACCTCGACCGGTGCCGCCAAGGCCACCGCCCTGGTCCTCCCGCAGCTCAAGGGCAAGCTGGACGGCATCGCCATGCGCGTGCCGGTTCCCACCGGTTCGGTCACCGACCTGGTGCTGGAGCTCGACCGCGAGGTCACCAAGGCAGAGATCAACGCCGCCTTCCAGAAGGCCGCCGAGGGCCAGCTGAAGGGCGTCCTGGAGTACACCGAGGACCCGATCGTCTCCTCGGACATCGTGAACTGGCCGGCCTCCTGCACCTTCGACTCCCAGCTCACGATGGTCCAGGGCAAGCAGGTCAAGGTCGTCGGGTGGTATGACAACGAGTGGGGCTACTCCAACCGCCTGGTGGACCTGACCACGTTCGTCGGCGGCCAGCTCTGATCTCTGCCTGAAGACATCCAGGGCACCGAGATGTGAGGACGGGGCTCGTAGGGCGCAAAGATGCGTCGTACGGGCCCTGACCCATGACGGACTGAACCAACCGGAGTCACTTCACATGAAGACGATCGACGACCTCGCCCAAGAAGGCGTTGCGGGCAAGCGGGTCTTCGTCCGCGCCGACCTCAATGTCCCGCTGGACGGCACCACCATCACCGACGACGGCCGGATCCGCGCCGTCGCCCCGACGATCGCCAAGCTGGCCGGGCTCGGCGCCAAGGTGATCGTCGCCTCCCACCTGGGCCGTCCCAAGGGTGCCCCGGACCCCGCCTTCTCGCTGGCCCCGGCGGCCGAGCGGCTCGGCGAAATCCTCGGCAAGGACGTGGCGTTCGCCACCGACACGGTCGGTGAGTCGGCCGCGTCCGTGGTCGCAGGTCTGGCCGAAGGGCAGGTGGCCGTCCTGGAGAACCTCCGCTTCAACGCGGGGGAGACCAGCAAGGACGACGCCGAGCGCGGTGCCTTCGCCGACCGGCTCGCCGAGCTCGCCGACCTGTACGTGGGCGACGGCTTCGGCGCCGTGCACCGCAAGCACGCCTCCGTCTACGACCTGCCCGGGCGGCTGCCGCACGCCGCCGGCGACCTGATCGCCGCCGAGGTCGGTGTCCTCAAGAAGCTCACCCAGGACGTCAAGCGCCCCTACGTGGTGGTGCTCGGCGGCGCCAAGGTCTCCGACAAGCTCGCCGTCATCGACAACCTGCTCAAGAAGGCCGACCGCATCCTGGTCGGCGGCGGCATGGCGTACACCTTCCTGGCGGCCAAGGGCCACGAGGTCGGCATCTCGCTGCTCCAGAAGGACCAGATCCCGGTCTGCCTGGAATACCTGGCGGAGGCCGAGAAGCGCGGCGTGGAGTTCGTGCTCCCCGTCGACGTACTGGTTTCGGCCGAATTCCCGGACCTGAAGACCAAGGCCCCGGCCGTCTGCGAGGTCGTCGCCGCGGACGCCATCCCGGCCGACAAGGAGGGCCTGGACATCGGCCCGAAGACCCGCGAGCTCTACGCCGCGAAGCTCGCCGACGCGGGCACCGTCTTCTGGAACGGCCCGATGGGCGTCTTCGAGCACCCCGACTACGCGGGCGGCACCAAGGCCGTCGCGCAGGGGCTGCTGGACTCGCCGGCCTTCACCGTCGTCGGTGGCGGCGACTCGGCCGCCGCGGTGCGCCTGCTCGGCTTCGACGAGAATGCTTTCGGCCACATCTCGACCGGCGGCGGCGCCAGCCTCGAATACCTCGAGGGCAAGACGCTCCCCGGCCTCGCCGCACTGGAGGACTGAACCACCGTGAACGCGCTCAACAACGGTCGCACCCCGCTGATGGCGGGCAACTGGAAGATGAACCTCAACCACCTCGAGGCCATCGCCCACGTCCAGAAGCTCGCCTTCGCCCTCAACGACAAGGACTTCGACGCCGTGGAGGTCGCGGTCCTGCCGCCCTTCACCGACCTGCGCTCGGTGCAGACCCTGGTCGACGGCGACAAGCTCAAGATCAAGTACGGCGCCCAGGACCTCTCGGCGCACGACTCCGGTGCGTACACCGGTGAGATCTCCGGTGCGATGCTGGCCAAGCTGAAGTGCACGTACGTGGCCGTCGGCCACAGCGAGCGCCGCCAGTACCACGGCGAGGACGAGGAGATCTGCAACGCCAAGGTCAAGGCCGCGTTCAAGCACGGCCTCACCCCGATCCTCTGCGTCGGCGAGGGCCTGGACGTGCGCAAGGCCGGCAACCAGGTCGCGCACACCCTCGCCCAGGTCGACGGCGGCCTGAAGGACGTCCCGGCCGCGCAGGCCGAGACCGTCGTGATCGCCTACGAGCCGGTGTGGGCCATCGGCACCGGCGAGGTCGCCACGCCCGAGGACGCGCAGGAGGTCTGCGGTGCCATCCGCGCCCGCCTCGCCGAGCTCTACAGCCAGGAGCTGGCCGACAAGGTCCGCATCCAGTACGGCGGCTCGGTCAAGTCCGGCAACGTCGCCGCGATCATGGCGCAGCCGGACGTCGACGGCGCCCTGATCGGCGGCGCGGCGCTGGACGCGGACGAATTCGTCAAGATCGTCCGCTTCCGCGATCAGTAGCAGCTATGACGACGGGCCCGGCCCGTCGTACCCTGTCGGGGCCGGGTCCGGCGTCTTGAGCGCCGCCCCGGCCCCGCACCCTTGGTCTTCGGTGGAAGACCGGCACGTTCCGTCCGTCAGTCCTAGAGAGTTGGTCCAGCCGTGGTCATCGGATTCTCGATCGCCCTCATCGTCTTCAGCGTGCTGCTGATGATGCTGGTGCTCATGCACAAGGGGAAGGGCGGCGGCCTGTCCGACATGTTCGGTGGCGGTATGCAGTCCTCCGTCGGTGGCTCCTCGGTCGCCGAGCGGAACCTCGACCGGATCACCATCGTCATCGGTCTGCTCTGGTTCGCGTGCATCGTCGTGCTCGGCATCCTGATGAAGCTCGGCAGCTGACATGCCGTCGAAGACGCGGCCTATCATGAAGGCAGCGTCCTGGGACGGGTAACTCGTGTCACTGGACGCGCGTTGGGCCTTACGTAGACTGGGGCGCCCGCAGCGCAGCGGCTGTGAGAGGCATTGCAGCACCATTACGCAGGGAGTTACGACCGTGGCAAGTGGCAACGCGATCCGAGGAAGTCGGGTCGGGGCGGGGCCGATGGGGGAGGCCGAGCGCGGCGAGTCCGCGCCGCGCATCCGCATCTCCTTCTGGTGCTCCAACGGGCACGAGACGCAGCCCAGCTTCGCCGGCGATGCGCAGGTTCCGGACACCTGGGACTGCCCGCGCTGTGGTTTCCCGGCCGGCAAGGACCGGGACAGCCCGCCGGACCCGCCGCGCACCGAGCCGTACAAGACCCACCTCGCCTACGTCCGGGAGCGCCGTAGCGACGCCGACGGCGAGGCGATCCTGGCGGAGGCGCTCGCCAAGCTCCGCGGCGAGATCTGACGGACGGCGGCGGAC
>NZ_BMRP01000037.1:28436-56743 GCF_014648695.1 Streptomyces albospinus | reverse complement strand
CCGGCCGGGCCGTTCGCGTGGTCCGCGCCGGTGAATGCCCCCTGGGCGAGGCGCCATCCGGGCGCTGCCGGGCGCCCGCGGGCATCTGAGGCAGTGGATGGGGAAGGTGCCCGAGGCCCGTTGTCAGTGGTAGCCCGTACGGTTTTTCATAGGCGGATGCGCAGCGGATCCGCACCGGCAGCGGCGTACGGGGGTGGGCATGACGAGCGCGGAAGCGGGCAGCGCGGCGGGAGTTGGGGTGCTCGCCCGGCGGGGCGGGTTCGGGCGGCTGTGGAGCGCGGCGGCCGTCTCCCGCTTCGGTGACGCGCTGCGCGGCACGGCGCTTCCGCTGCTCGCCTACGCACTCACGGATTCGCCGCTGCTGATCTCGCTGGTCACCGTCTGCGGCTTTCTGCCCTGGCTCTTCTTCGGGCTGCTGGGCGGCGCGGTGGCCGACCGCATCGACCAGCGGAGGGCGATGTGGGCGGTCGATGTGCTGCGCGGGCTGCTGGTGGCCGGGTTCGCGCTGGCGGTCGCGCTCGGCCAGGCGCGGATCGGGCTGCTGCTGACCCTGGCGTTCGCGCTGACGACCCTTCAGACGCTCTTCGACAATGCCGCCACGGCTCTGCTGCCGTCGGTCGTGCCCAAGGAGCTGCTGGAGACCGCCAACGCCCGTCTGATGACCGGCCAGGAGCTGGTCAGCCGGTTCGTCGGCGGACCGCTGGCACCGGCGCTGATCGGACTGGCCGCCGCGCTGCCCTTCGCGGCCGACGCGGTGACCTATCTCGTCGCCGCCGCCCTGGTGGCCTCGCTGCGGATCGCCGTCCCGGCCCGGCCGCGGCCCGCCGCCGGGCGCACCATCCGGCGAGAAATCGCCGACGGCATACGGGCGTTGTGGCGCGACCGGGTGCTGCGCGCGTTCTGCCTGTCCGTGGCGCTGGGCAACATCGGCATCGGCGCGCTGATCGCGACGCTCGTCGTCATCGTCAAGGGCTGGCTGGGCGCCGGTGACTTCGGCTATGCCGTGGTGACGACCGGATACGGCGCCGGGACGGTGCTCGGGGGGCTGTCAGCCGGCCTTGTGATCGCCGCGACCGGCGGCCGGGCCCGCACGCTGCTGGTGGCAGGGCTGTTGCAGACCGCGGCGCTGGTGTCCTTGGGGACGGTGCGCGCGCTGTGGCCCGCGGCCCTGGCACTGGGCCTGTTCGGCTTCGCCGGCATGGTGTGGAACGTCCTGGAGACGACGGTCGTGCAGCAGCGCAGCCCGGAGGGGATGGTGGGCCGGATCAGCTCCGCGTTCCGCACGGTCTCCGTCGCCGGGACCCCGCTGGGCGCGCTGCTCGGCGGTGCGGTCGCCGCGGCCCTGGGGCCCAACGCCCCGGCGCTGCTGGCCGCTGTGCTGCTGGGGCTGGGCACCCTCGCGCTGATACCGGCTGTTCGGACCGGCGACAGCACTTCGTCCGACAGCGGACAGATACCTCATACCGTGCCCTGATCAATTAGGTTGGAGGATGGCGGGGCCGCTACGAGACGAAGAAGGCTGATGTCCGAGATGAACGCAGAAGGCCGCAGCAGGCTCGACCAGATGCCTGAGTGGACCGCGTTGAGCAAGCACCGCGAGCAGCTGGGGGAGGTGCACCTGCGCGAGCTGTTCGCCAAGGATCCCGACCGCGCCCGGCGGTTCACCCTCCAGGTCGGCGATCTGCACCTGGACTACTCCAAGCACTTGGTCACCGACGAGACGCTGCGGCTGCTCCGCGAGCTGGCCGCGGCGACCGGTGTGGCCGAGCTGCGGGACGCGATGTTCCGCGGCGAGAAGATCAACATCACCGAGAACCGCTCCGTGCTGCACACCGCGCTGCGCGCGCCCGGCTCGGCCGTCATCACCTCCGACGGCGTCAACGTCGTCCCCGCGGTGCAGCACGTCCTGACGAAGATGGCCACCTTCGCCGACCGGGTCCGCTCCGGCGACTGGAAGGGCTACACCGGCCGGCGCATCAAGACGGTCGTCAACATCGGTATCGGCGGCTCGGATCTGGGCCCGGCGATGGCGTACGAGGCGCTGCGCGCCTACACCCACCGGGACATGCAGTTCCGCTTCGTGTCCAATGTGGACGGTGCCGACCTGCACGAGGCGGTGCGCGATCTGGACCCGGCGGAGACGCTGTTCGTCATCGCCTCGAAGACCTTCACCACCATCGAGACGATCACCAACGCCACCTCCGCCCGCAGCTGGCTGCTCAGCGGCCTGGGCGCCGCTGGGGAGGAGGCCGTCGCCAAGCACTTCGTGGCGCTGTCGACCAACGCCGAGAAGGTCGCGGAGTTCGGCATCGACACGGTCAACATGTTCGAGTTCTGGGACTGGGTCGGCGGTCGCTACTCCTACGACTCCGCCATCGGCCTGTCGCTGATGATCGCGATCGGCCCGGAGCGGTTCCGCGAGATGCTGGCCGGCTTCCATCTCGTCGACGAGCACTTCCAGTCCGCCCCGCCGGAGGAGAACGTCCCGCTGCTGCTGGGCCTGCTGGGGATCTGGTACGGCAACTTCTGGGACGCCCAGTCGCACGCCGTGCTGCCGTACAGCCACTACCTCTCCAAGTTCACCGCCTACCTCCAGCAGCTGGACATGGAGTCCAACGGCAAGTCCGTCGACCGCCAGGGCAATCCGGTCGCCTGGCAGACCGGCCCGGTCGTGTGGGGCACGCCCGGCACCAACGGCCAGCACGCCTACTATCAGCTCCTCCACCAGGGCACGAAGGTGATCCCGGCCGACCTGATCGGCTTCGCCCGGCCGGTGGACGACCTTCGGTCCGGGCTGGTCGCCCAGCACGACCTCCTGATGGCCAACCTCTTCGCGCAGGGCCAGGCGCTGGCGTTCGGCAAGACGCCGGACGAGGTGCGTGCCGAGGGCGTGGCCGAGGAGCTGGTGCCGCACCGCACGTTCCGGGGCAACCACCCCACCAGCACGCTCCTGGCGTCGGAGCTCACCCCGTCCGTACTGGGCCAGTTGATCGCGCTCTACGAGCACAAGGTGTTCGTCCAGGGCGCGGTGTGGAACATCGACTCCTTCGACCAGTGGGGCGTCGAGCTGGGCAAGGTACTGGCCAGGCGCGTCGAGCCGGCGCTGACCGAGGGCGCGGAGGTGCCGGGCCTGGACGCGTCCACCGCCGGTCTGGTCGCCAAGTACCGCGAGCTGCGCGGGCGTTGATGCCGTACGCCGACGGCCCCACACCCTCGGGGGGTGTGGGGCCGTCGGCGGGTCGGCGGTTCAGGGCGACGCCGGTGGGTAGAGGCTGCGCGGCAGTTGGGAGGCCGCCGCCTCGTCCATCAGCCACAGCGTCCGGCTGCGGCCCCGCGCACCGGCTGCCGGCGCCTGGACCTCCCCGGCACCGGAGAGCGCGATCGCCGCGGCCCCGGCCTTGTCCGCGCCGGCCGCCAGCAGCCACACCTCGCGTGCCGCACGGATCGCGGGCAGGGTCAGTGTGATCCGGGTCGGCGGGGGCTTGGGCGCGCCGTGCACCCCGACCACCGTCCGCTCGCGCTCGTAGACCGCGGGCAGTTCGGGGAACAGCGAGGCGACATGGGTGTCCGGGCCGACGCCCAGCAGGAGCACGTCGAAGGACGGCACCGGACCGTGGTCCTCCGGCCCGGCCGCGGCGGCGAGTTCGAGGGCGTACTCCTCGGCCGCCGCGTCCACGTCGTTGCCGAAGCGGCCACCGGCCGGCTCCATCGGGTGCACCCGCGCCGGGTTGAGCGGGACGCCGTCCAGCAGCGCCGCGCGGGCCTGGGTGTAGTTGCGCTCCGGGTCCCCCTCCGGCAGGAACCGCTCATCGCCCCACCACAGGTCCAGCCGCGACCAGTCGACGGCGTCCCGGGCGGGCGCCTCGGCGAGGGCCGCGAGCAGCCCGTTGCCGTTGCGCCCGCCGGTCAGCACGACGGAGGCGGAGCCACGGGCCGCCTGGGCGTCCACGATCTTGGTGATCAGCCGGGCGGCTGCCGCCTTGGCCATCAGCTCCTTGTCTCGGTGGACGACGACCTGCGGAGTGCTCACTTGGCGGCTGCCTTCTTGGCGGGCGCCTTCTTCGCCGCCTTGGCCGGTGCGCTGCCCGCGTCCGCAGCCTTGCCGGTCGCCGGGTCCGCCGCGGCCGGTGCCGCCGGCTGCCCGTCCGGCTCGCCGATGCGCTCCACGCCGTACTTCAGCGCGGTGGCGTAGATGTCGTCCGGGTCGAGCCGGCGCAGCTCCTCGGCGAGCAGCTCGGCGGTCTCCCGCCGCTTGAGCGCCACCGCGCGGTCCGGCTGGGCGCGCATGGAGAGGGTGGCCAGCGAGCCGTCCGGGCGGTCCAGGACGATCGTTCCGCCACTGGACTCCAGCCGTACCGCGGTGAGCCCGGGGCCGGCCGAGACGGTGCGCTGGACCGGTACGTCCAGCCTGCTGGCGAGCCACATGGCGAGCAGCTCGCAGCTGGGGTTGAACTCCTCGCCCTCGACCACGGCGGAGGTGACCGTGCACGGCGACTGGTCGAGCGCCGCGGCGAGCATCGAGCGCCAGGGCGTGATCCGGGTCCAGGACAGATCCGTGTCACCCGGGGTGTACGTGTCGGCGCGCGCGGAGAGCTCCCGGATGGGCTCCTCGGAGGCGTAGGCGTCGGTGACCCGGCGCTGCGCCAGCGCGCCGAGCGGGTCCTTCGCCGGGTCCAGCGGGGCGTTGACCGCCCACCAGACCACGACCGGGGCGTCCGGCAGCAGCAGCGGCAGCACCACGGACTGCGCGTGGTCGATCGCCTCGCCGTACAGCCGCAGCACCACCGTCTCGCCGGTGCCGGCGTCCGTGCCGACCCGTACCTCGGCGTCCAGGCGGGCCTTGGCGCGGTCGCGCGGCGACCGGCTGACCCGCTTGATGACGACGAGGGTGCGCGAAGGGTGTTCGCGGGACGCCTCGTTGGCCGCCTTCAGGGCGTCGTAGGCGTTCTCCTCGTCGGTGACGATGACGAGGGTGAGCACCATGCCGATGGCAGGGGTGCCGACGGCACGACGGCCCTGGACCAGCGCCTTGTTGATCTTGCTGGCTGTGGTTTCCGTCAGATCGATCTTCATGGCCGACGCCAGCTCCGTCCGTCTCGTGCGAGCATTTCGTCCGCCTCGTCGGGGCCCCAGGTGCCCGCCGGGTACTGCGCGGGCTTGCCGTGCTTGTCCCAGTACGTCTCGATCGGGTCGAGGATCTTCCAGGAGAGCTCGACCTCCTCCAGGCGCGGGAAGAGGTTGGCGTCGCCGAGCAGCACATCGAGGATCAGCCGCTCGTACGCCTCGGGGCTGGACTCCGTGAAGGACTCGCCGTAGGCGAAGTCCATCGACACATCGCGCACCTCCATCGAGGTGCCGGGCACCTTGGAGCCGAACCGCACGGTCACGCCCTCGTCCGGCTGCACCCGAATGACCAGGGCGTTCTGCCCCAGCTCCTCGGTGGCGGTGTGGTCGAACGGGGAGTGCGGGGCGCGCTGGAAGACCACCGCGATCTCGGTGACCCGGCGGCCCAGGCGCTTGCCGGTCCGCAGGTAGAAGGGGACGCCCGCCCAGCGGCGGTTGTCGATCCCCAGCTTGATCGCGGCGTAGGTGTCGGTCTTCGACCTGGGGTCGATGCCGTCCTCCTCGGCGTAGCCGACGACCTTCTCGCCGCCCTGCCAGCCGGCCGTGTACTGCGCCCGGACGGTCTCCTTGCCGAGGTCCTTGGGCAGCCGGACGGCGCCCAGCACCTTGGTCTTCTCCGCGACCAGCGCGTCCGCCTCGAAGGAGGCGGGCTCCTCCATGGCGGTCAGCGCGAGCAGTTGGAGGAGGTGGTTCTGGATGACGTCGCGGGCGGCGCCGATGCCGTCGTAGTAGCCGGCCCGGCCGCCGATGCCGATGTCCTCGGCCATGGTGATCTGGACGTGGTCGACATAGCCGCGGTTCCACAGCGGCTCGAACATCGTGTTGGCGAACCGCAGCGCCAGGATGTTCTGGACCGTCTCCTTGCCCAGGTAGTGGTCGATCCGGAAGACCTCGTTGGGCGGGAAGACCTCGTGGACGATCCGGTTGAGCTCCTGGGCGCTCTTCAGGTCGTGGCCGAAGGGCTTCTCGATGACCGCGCGGCGCCAGGAGTCCGCCTTCTGGTCGGCCAGCCCGTGCTTCTTGAGCTGCTGGACGACCTTGGGGAAGAACTTCGGCGGCACCGAGAGGTAGAAGGCGAAGTTGCCGCCCGTGCCCTGCGCCTTGTCGAGCTCGTCGATGGTGTCCTTGAGCGTCTCGAAGGCTTCGTCGTCGTCGAAGTCGCCCTGGACGAAGCGGCAGCCCTGGACCAGCTGCTGCCAGACCTCCTCGCGGAACGGCGTGCGGGAGTGCTGCTTGACGGCCTCGTACACCTCCTGCGCGAAGTCCTCGTCCTCCCACTCGCGGCGGGCGAAGCCGACCAGCGAGAAGCCCGGCGGCAGCAGCCCCCGGTTCGCCAGGTCGTAGACCGCGGGCATCAGCTTTTTACGGGACAAATCGCCCGTGACGCCGAAAATGACCAGGCCCGACGGCCCCGCGATACGCGGGAGCCGTCGGTCCGCGGCGTCACGGAGCGGGTTAGCTCCGTGTGAACCAGACAAGGGAGATCAGCCCTCCGAGGGAGCGAGGCGCGCCAGTTCCGCCTCCGTCGACTTGAGCAGGTCGTTCCAGGCCGCCTCGAACTTCTCCACGCCCTCGTCCTCCAGGAGCTGCACGACGTCGTCGTACGAGATCCCGAGGCCGGCGAGCGCGTCGAGGTCGGCCTTGGCGGCGGCGTAGGTGCCGCGCACCGTGTCGCCGGTGATCTCACCGCGGGCGGCGGTGGCCTGGAGCGTGGCCTCCGGCATGGTGTTGACGGTGCCCGGGGCGACCAGCTCGTCCACGTACAGGGTGTCCTTGTACGCCGGGTCCTTCACACCGGTCGAGGCCCACAGCGGGCGCTGCTTGTGGGCGCCCGCCTTGTCGAGGGCGGCCCAGCGCTCGGTGCCGAAGACCTGCTCGTACGCCTCGTACGCGAGGCGCGCGTTGGCCAGGGCGGCCTTGCCCTTGAGGGCCTTGGCCTCGTCCGTGCCGATCTTCTCCAGGCGCTTGTCGATCTCGGTGTCCACACGGGACACGAAGAACGAGGCCACCGAACGGATCAGGGACAGGTCCAGGCCCGCGGCCTTGGCCTTCTCCAGGCCGGCCAGGTAGGCGTCCATCACCTCGTGGTAGCGCTCCAGCGAGAAGATCAGCGTGACGTTGACGCTGATGCCCAGGCCGATCACCTCGGTGATGGCCGGCAGACCCGCCTTGGTGGCCGGGATCTTGATCAGCGTGTTCGGGCGGTCCACGAGCCAGGCCAGCTGCTTGGCCTCGGCGATGGTCGCCGCGGTGTTGTGCGCCAGGCGCGGGTCGACCTCGATGGAGACCCGGCCGTCCTGGCCGCCGGTGGCGTCGAAGACCGGGCGCAGGATGTCGGCGGCGTCGCGCACATCCGCCGTCGTGATCATGCGGATGGCCTCGTCGACGGTGACCTTGCGGGTGGCGAGGTCGTGGACCTGCTGGCGGTAGCCGTCGCCCGCGGAGATCGCCTTCTGGAAGATCGACGGGTTGGTCGTGACGCCGACGACGTGCTGCTGGTCGATCAGCTCGGCGAGGTTGCCGGACGTGATGCGCTTGCGCGACAGGTCGTCCAGCCAGATCGCGACGCCTTCATCGGAGAGGCGCTTGAGTGCGTCTGTCATGGGTTCTGCATCTCCTACTTGTCGTGTACGGGCGTCAGCGCGCGGCGGCGGCCAGCGATTCCCGGGCGGCGTCGGCCACCGCTTCGGGGGTGAACCCGAACTCGCGGAAGAGGACCTTGCCGTCGGCCGAGGCACCGAAGTGCTCCAGGGAAACGATCCGCCCTGCATCGCCGACGTAGCGGTGCCAGGTCAGGCCGATGCCGGCTTCGACGGCGACACGGGCCTTGACGGACGGCGGCAGCACGCTGTCGCGGTACGCCTGGTCCTGCTCCTCGAACCACTCCACCGACGGCATCGACACCACACGGGTCGCCACGCCCTCGGCCTGGAGCTGCTCACGGGCCGCGACGGCCAGCTGCACCTCGGAACCGGTGGCGATCAGCACGACCTGCGGCTCGCCGCCTTCGGCCTCGAAGCGGACGTAACCGCCCTTGACGGTGTCCTCGTTGGCCTCGTAGGTCGGCACGCCCTGACGGGTCAGTGCCAGACCGTGCGGGGCGCCCACGCCGAACTTCTTCGTCCAGCGCCGCAGGATCTCGCGCCAGGCGATCGCGGTCTCGTTGGCGTCGGCCGGGCGCACGATGTTCAGGCCCGGGATGGCGCGCAGCGAGGCCAGGTGCTCGACCGGCTGGTGGGTCGGGCCGTCCTCGCCCAGGCCGATGGAGTCGTGCGTCCACACGTACGTCACCGGCAGGTGCATCAGCGCGGACAGCCGGACGGCGTTGCGCATGTAGTCGGAGAACACCAGGAAGGTGCCGCCGTAGATGCGGGTGTTGCCGTGCAGCGCGATGCCGTTCATCTCCGCGGCCATGGAGTGCTCGCGGATGCCGAAGTGGATGGTCCGGCCGTAAGGGTCGGCGCCAGGAAGCGGGTTGCCCTTCGGGAGGAACGACGAGGTCTTGTCGATGGTGGTGTTGTTCGACCCCGCGAGGTCGGCGGAGCCACCCCACAGCTCGGGCATGACCGCGCCCAGCGCGTGCAGCACCTTGCCGGACGCCGCGCGGGTGGCCACGGACTTGCCGGTCTCGAACGCGGGGAGGTGGTCCTCCCAGCCCTCCGGCAGCTCGCCCGCGGCGATCCGGTCGAACTCGGCGGCGCGCTGCGGGTTGGCGGTGCGCCAGGCGGCGAACGACTTCTCCCACTTGGCCCGGGCCTCGCGACCGCGGTCCTGGACGGCGCGGGTGTGCGCCAGCACCGCGTCGGCGACCTCGAAGTCCTTCTCCGGGTCGAAGCCCAGTACGCGCTTGGTGGCGGCGACCTCTTCGGCGCCCAGCGCGGAGCCGTGCGCGGCCTCGGTGTTCTGGGCGTTCGGAGCCGGCCAGGCGATGATCGAGCGGGCCGCGATGAACGAGGGGCGCTCGGTCTCGGCCTTGGCGGCCTCAAGAGCCTTGGCCAGCCCGGCCGGGTCCAGGTCGCCGTTGGGCAGCTGCTCGACGCGCTGGACGTGCCAGCCGTACGCCTCGTAGCGCTTGAGGGTGTCCTCGGAGACCGCGGTCTCGGTGTCGCCCTCGATGGAGATGTGGTTGTCGTCCCACAGCAGGACGAGGTTGCCGAGCTTCTGGTGGCCCGCCAGGGAGGACGCCTCGGCGGAGATGCCCTCCTGGAGGCAACCGTCACCGGCGACGACCCAGATGGTGTGGTCGAACGGCGAGGTGCCCTGCGGCGCGTCGGGGTCGAACAGGCCGCGCTCGTAGCGGGCGGCCATCGCCATGCCCACGGCGTTGGCGACGCCCTGGCCCAGCGGCCCGGTGGTGGTCTCCACGCCGGTGGTGTGGCCGTACTCGGGGTGACCGGGGGTCTTGGAGCCCCACGTGCGGAAGCTCTTCAGGTCGTCGAGCTCCAGGCCGTACCCGGCCAGGAAGAGCTGGATGTAGAGCGTCAGGCTGGAGTGGCCGGCAGAGAGGACGAACCGGTCGCGGCCGGTCCAGTCCGGGTTCGCGGGGTCGTGCCGCATCAGCTTCTGGAAGAGAACATACGCGGCGGGAGCCAGGCTCATGGCCGTACCCGGATGGCCGTTACCGACCTTCTGCACGGAATCCATGGCCAGGACACGGACGGTATCCACGGCCCGCTGGTCCAGTTCGGTCCACTCGAAATCTGTGGTGGTCGGCTTGGTGCTCACCCTGAGTCAGGGCTCCTCTCCACATGTCGAATGCCGCGGACGGTATGTCCGCCAGGCGGTGTCGAGCCTACCCCCGTGAATGCACGCGCCTTTTCGACGCTCAGTCGGTGAAATCGGCGCTCAGTCGGGTAGGCCGCGGTCACGGGACTTGTCGCTTCGGGCAACTGAATCGGCACTTCGGGCATTCCCGGCGCCGGGGGCGACGCCATACGACCAGACTGCCGGGCGGCCGTCGCGTTCGCCTCTTGAACGTCGGGCGAACGGCCGGGGAAAGCTCAGGGGATCCTCCGGACATACCGCCGGGAGCCGCCGCCACCGCGCCGCGTCCGGCGGGCCAACACGACACCACCCCCGCGAAGATCGCCGTATGGCCAACGTCTAAAGTGGCGTGGTAAGCGCAAGCCGTACCGGGTCATCACGCCGGCGGAGCTTGCTGGCCTTATCTCCGCGGCTCAAGCCGCTGACGTTACTTCCAGGGGTGTGCGTGACGGCCGTCGAAACCCGTCCTGCGGGGGCGCTCTCTCAGGTCCCCGGGAGTCCCGGTAACCGGCCGTTCGGCCCCCGGCTCAAGGCGTTCGTGGCGCTGACCAAGCCGCGGGTCATCGAGCTGCTGCTGATGACCACGGTGCCGGTGATGTTCCTGGCGGCCCGCGGGGTGCCGGACCTGTGGCTGGTGCTGGCGACCTGCGTCGGCGGCTATCTCTCCGCCGGCGGCGCCGCGGCGTACAACATGTACCTCGACCGCGACATCGACGCGATGATGGACCGCACCTCCCAGCGCCCGCTGGTGACGGGCATGGTCTCGCCGCGCGAATGCCTGGTCTTCGCGACCGTCCTCGCGGTCGGCTCCACCGCCTGGTTCTGGTTCCTCGTCAACCCGCTGTCGGCGATGCTGTCCCTCGGGGCGCTGCTCTTCTACGTGGTCGTCTACACGATGATCCTGAAGCGGCGCACGTCGCAGAACATCGTCTGGGGCGGCATCGCGGGCTGCATGCCGGTCTTCATCGGCTGGTCCTCGGTGACCAACTCCGTCTCCTGGGCCTCGTTCGTCCTCTTCCTCGTCATCTTCTTCTGGACGCCGCCGCATTACTGGCCGCTGTCGATGAAGGTCAAGGAGGACTACGAGCGGGTCGGGGTGCCGATGCTCCCGGCCGTGGCCGGCAACAAGGTCGTCGCCCGGCAGATCGTCGTCTACAGCTGGGTGATGGTCGCCGTCTCGCTGCTGCTCCAACCGCTGGGCTACACCGGCTGGTTCTACACCGCGGTCGCGGTGGCCTGCGGCGCGTTCTGGCTCCGTGAGGCGCACGCCCTCCAGTCCCGCGCCAAGGCCGGGATCACGGGCGCCAAGCTCAAGGAGATGCGGCTGTTCCACTGGTCGATCACCTATGTCTCGCTGCTGTTCGTCGCCGTCGCCGTGGACCCGTTCCTGCGCTGAGCGTCACTGTCCGCAAGCCCTTCCTCCTTCCATTACCCGCGGGTAGCATGCTGTCCATGGCAGACACCCAGCAGGCGGACGAGCAGGCGGCGGCGGACGGCGCGGCGTCCGCGACCAAGGCGGCCACGCAGGCCGACAAGCGGACGGCCAGGCTCGCCGGGCAGATCCGCGCCTTCGCCAAGACGCACGGCGGCAGCGCCGAGGGCCAGCTCGCGCACATCGGCCGCGGGCGCACCCGGATCGCGCTGGTCGGCGCCAACGGCGAGTGGGGCAACCTGGTGGCGGACAGCTACGCCAGCGCCAAGGACGCCGCGGACCGGGCCGGCATCACGCTCCAGGACGACTTCGACGGCGAGCTGGCCGCCAAGGTCCGCACCGGCCCGTACGAGTGGTCCCGGATGGCAGGCATCCAGGTGGGCGGCCCGGCCAACCCGTGAGACCCCCGTGGGCGGGCCCCGGTGTCGTGCGCCGGGGCGCAGCGCCCGCTACCTCACCACCCGCTCGCCCGTTAGGCTCACCAGGCGCGGTGCTTCGGCCACGCCTGGCGGGCTGACGGCTAGGAGGGGCGGATGGACGGACTCCCACCCCTGGTCGACCACTACAGCCACGGCACCGTCCACGGCGAACTGGGCCTCGGATCCTTCGAGGCGCACCTGGCCACCGCGGTCGGCGCCCAGGGCCCGGCCCCCGCGGGCACCAGCTACTTCGACACCCGCACCGGCCTCGCGATACGCCGCTGGTGCCCCCCGTTGCTCGGCCTGGAGCCGCACTGCCCGCCGGTGCGCTATCTGGCCCGGCGGCGCGAGGTGGGCGCCTTCCACGCCGGCCGGCTGCTGCTCCGCGGCGCCGGCATCGGCACGTTCCTGCTGGAGGCCGGCGCCCCCAGCGAACTGACCTCGGCCGCCGAACTGTCCGCCGCCGCCGAGGCCGGCGCCCATGAGGTGGTCCGGCTCGAACCGCTCGCCGAGCAGGTCGCCGACACCTCGGGCAGTGTCGACTCCTTCATCGGCTACACCGCGGAAGCCTTGTATGCCGCGGCCCAGCACGCCACCGCGTTCGCCTCCGGCGCCACGTACTGCGAGGGCCGCGCGCCGGACGGGGGCGAGGTGCGGCGCGCCGCGGACCGCTGGCTGCGCGGGCGCCGGCCCGGGGACCGGCTGGCGGAGCCGGCGCTCGTCCGGCATCTGCTGTGGAGCGCGGTGGCGACCGGTCTGCCGGTGCAGCTGCACTGCCCCGACCCGCAGCCCCTGGCGGGCTTCCTGCGGGCCACCGCCGGCCTCGGCTCGGATCTCGTCCTGCTGCCCGAGGTGCCGCACCACCGGCGGGCCGCGCAGCTCGCCGCCGTGCACCCCCACGTGTACGCGGACACCGGGCCGCACCCCGAAGAGGCCCTCGGCCAGGCCCCGTTCGGCAAGCTGCTGTTCTCCTCGGGGGCGCGCGGTCTGCCCGAGCTCTATGTCACCGGCGCGCGGTTCTTCTTACGCGCGATGGAACGCGTCGTGGGGGAGTGGACCGCCGAGGGGCTGTGCGCCGCCTCGGACGGGCGGCGGATCACCGAGATGGTCGGCTCGGGCACCGCCCGGCGGGTCTACCGGCTGCGGGCCGGGGACCCACCGGACAGCTGCTGACCAGGCGGCCGGCTGCGGCTCCGGAACGTCTGCCGACTAGACGGCCGGCTGCGGCTCCGGAACCTCGTGGCGGTCGGCCGGGCCGGGCACGGCCGGGAGCGGACCGCGCTCGCGCAGTGTGAGGAAGACCCGCAGGACGGCGATCCAGACCAGCGTCGAGCCGAACATGTGGAGCCCCACGATGAGCGCCGGCAGGCCCAGGAAGTACTGGACGTAGCCGAAGACGCCCTGGAGGGCGAGGACCGCGAACAGCTGTACAACGGCCTTGCGGGGTGCGGCCGGGGCCTTGACGGCGCGCAGGGTGAACCACAGCGCGACGCTGAGGCCGACCACGATGTACGCCAGGTCGACGTGCAGCTGGGTGATCTCCTGCCAGTTCACCCGGATGCGGTGCACCTGGTGTGCGTCGCCGGCGTGCGGGCCGGAGCCGGTGACCAGGGTGCCGACCACGGTCAGCGCGCCGGCCGCCACGACCAGCAGCCAGGTCAGCTGCCGCACCGGGCGGGCCACCAGGTCGCGCGGCTCCTCGTCGCCTTCGCAGGCCCGCTGCCAGGACAGTACGGCCACGGTGAGCAGGGCGGTGGAGAGCAGGAAGTGGGCGGCGACGATGTAGGGGTTGAGCCCCGTCAGCACGGTGATGCCGCCGACCGGCGCGTTCGCCAGGATGATCCAGAACTGCGCCCAGCCGAGCTTGGTGAGCGACCGGCGCCGGGGCTGCCGGGCGCGGGCGGCGATGATGAACACCCCGACGACCGCGCAGAGCACGTACGTCAGCAGGCGGTTCCCGAACTCGATCAGGCCGTGCACACCCATCGCGGCGGTCGGCGTGAGACTGCCCGGGGTGCACTGCGGCCAGGTCGAGCAGCCCAGACCGGAGTCGCTCAGCCGGACCGCCCCGCCGGTCACGACGATGACCACGGCCATCACGACGGTGGCGAGCGCGGCCCGCTGGACGAACCGTGCGGACGGCTGCCAGCGGCGGGCGATCAGCTCAAGGGGATTCAGCGTGTTCGGCACGGGTGCCATCGTAGGCAACGGCTTGTGCGCGTTTTCACGAGGGTCCGGTTTGCCGTATCCGGCCGCGGGTTCGCGGGGTATTCGCCGAGGTGGGGGCGTACCGGGTCCGGTTCGCCGTTGTCCCGCCGGGGGTTACGCCGGGGGTTACGGCGCCTGCCCCCGCCCGGGGGACGGAGGCAGGACGGCGCGGTTCGGGCGTTGGCCGCCTGGCGGGCGGCCTGCGGGCGGGACTACTCCCAGCGGAAGAACTTCGCCGCGGCGCCCAGGCCCAGTACGGCCCAGACGGCCAGGATGCCGAGGTCTCCCCAGGGGACGCCGGCCCCGTGCTGAAGGACCGTGCGCAGTCCGTCGGAGAGCGCGGAGATCGGCAGCAGCCCCAGCACCGCCTGTGCGCCCTCCGGGAACTTGGCCAGGGGGACGATGACGCCGCCGCCCACGAGGAGCAGCAGGAAGACCAGGTTGGCGGCGGCCAGGGTGGCCTCCGCCTTGAGGGTGCCGGCCATCAGCAGGCCCAGGCCCGAGAACGCCGCGGTGCCCACCAGGAGCAGCAGCACGACGGAGACCGGGTTGCCGTGCGGCGACCAGCCCAGTGCGAAGGCGACCACCGTCAGCAGGACGACCTGGAGGACCTCGGTGACCAGGACCGCACAGGTCTTCGCCGTCATCAGCGCCCAGCGGGGGAGCGGTGAGGCGCCCAGCCGCTTGAGGACCCCGTAGCGGCGTTCGAAGCCGGTCGCGATGGCCTGGCCGGTGAAGGCGGTGGACAGCACGGCGAGCGCCAGGATGCCCGGCGCGAGGAAGTCCACCGACTTCCCGGCCCCGGTGTCGATGATGTCGACGGCGGAGAACAGCACCAGCAGCAGCGTCGGGATGACGACGGTCAGCAGCAGCTGCTCACCGTTGCGCAGCAGCATCCTGGTCTCCAGGGCCGCCTGTGCGCGGATCATCCGCGGCAGCGGGGCGGCACCCGGCCGAGGGGCGAACGTTCCGGTCCCGGCGGTCATACGCGCAGCTCCTTCCCTGTGAGCTCCGGGCTGTGCTGTCCCGGGGTGCGACCCCCGGACCCCCGGCCGAAAGGCGAGTGACCCCGCGTCATGCGCGCAGCTCCTTCCCCGTGAGCTCCAGGAACACGTCCTCAAGTGTGTGCCGTTCGACGGCTATCGAGTCCGGCATCACGCCGTTCTGGGCGCACCAGGAGGTGACGGTGGCCAGGAGCTGGGGGTCGATGCGGCCGTTGACGCGGTAGGTGCCGGCGGCCAGTTCGGCGGCGATGCTGTCGGCGGGCAGGGCCTTGAGGAGCGAGGCGATGTCCAGACCGGGGCGGCCGGTGAAGCGGAGGCTGTTCTCGGCGCCGCCCTTGCACAGTTCCTCGGGGCTGCCCTGGGCGATCACCCGGCCGCCGTCGATGATCGCGACGTCGTCGGCGAGCTGCTCGGCCTCGTCCATGAAGTGGGTGGTCAGGACGACGCTCACGCCGTCGGCGCGCAGTTCGCGGACGAGGTCCCAGGTGGCGTGCCGGGCCTGTGGGTCCAGGCCGGCGGTGGGCTCGTCGAGGAAGACCAGTTCGGGGCGGCCGACCACGGCCATCGCCAGCGCGAGCCGCTGCTGCTGCCCGCCGGACAGCCGCCGGTAGGGCGTACGGCCGCAACTTCCCAGCCCCAGGCGGTCGATGAGGTCGGCCACGTCGAGCGGGTGGGCGTGCAGGGTGGCGGTGTGCCGGAGCATCTCCTCGGCCCGGGCGCCCGCGTAGACGCCGCCGGACTGGAGCATCACGCCGATGCGCGGTCGCAGCGCGGCGGCGTCGGCGACCGGGTCCAGGCCCAGTACGCGGACCCGGCCGGCGTCCGGGCGGCGGTAGCCCTCGCAGGTCTCCACGGTGGTGGTCTTGCCGGCGCCGTTGGGTCCCAGGACGGCGGTCACCGAGTCGCGGGCGACGGTGAGGTCGAGCCCGTCCACGGCGGTCTTGGACCCGTACCGCTTGATCAGGCCGACGACCTCGACGGCAGGCTCTCGGCCGGGGGTCTGGGGGTCACCCCCCGGGGGGGTACTGCGCATGGCGGGCAGTCTACGGAGCGGGGCCGGGCCGCCGGGAGCGGGGGCTCGGGTACGGTTCGGGGGCGGGTCGCCGGGATGGCGGTGCGGGCGGCGGTGGACTTCGGCCACCGGGAAGGCGTCCGCGGTGCGCCGCGGAGGCGTCCGGCGGGCCGGCGTGACGGGGCCGTGTCGTCGCAGGCCGGAGGGTATTTCGGGGGCTCTGGAGCAGCACGGAATTAGGTAACCCTAAGTGATCGAGGCCACCAGTCCGTGATGTGAAACAGGCTTGAATCGCCTTGGCGAATTACGCAACAATGGCGTTGTGAAATACGCGAGCGAGGATCAGAGGAGGCCGGCGGCCCAGCCGACCGGCCCGGCTTCCTCCGCGCCCGAGCAGCCCGCGCACCCCGGACGCTCCGCCCAGGGCGGCCACGCCCCGGCGTCGCACGACGAGCAGCAGGGCACCCGCAATCGCGTCGCACGCTCGATCCTCGACCACGGTCCGTCCACCGCGGCCGAGCTCGCCCTCCGCCTGGAGCTGACCCAGGCCGCCGTCCGCCGTCATCTGGACGCGCTGGCCGCGGAGGGCGTCGTGGAGCCCCGCGAGAAGCGGGTCTACGGCACGCGGGGCCGCGGCCGTCCGGCCAAGGCGTTCGCGCTCACCGACTGCGGGCGGGACGCCTTCGACCAGGCGTACGACCAGCTCGCCTCCGATGCGCTGCGCTGGATCGCGCAGAGCGCGGGCGGCGGGGAGAAGGGCGAGGCGGCGGTCGCCGCGTTCGCCCGCGCGCGGCTCGCGGCCCAGGCCGAGGGCTACCGCAAGGCGGTCGACGCCGCCGAGCCGGAGGCCCGTACGGAGGCCCTCGCGAAGGCGTTGACCGCGGACGGGTACGCTGCTACGGCGCGCAGTGCGCCCAATCCCCAGCTCGGTGAACAGCTCTGCCAGCACCACTGCCCGGTCGCCCACGTCGCCGAGCAGTACCCGCAGCTGTGCGAGGCGGAGACCGAGGTCTTCTCCCGATTGCTCGGGACCCACGTACAGCGACTTGCCACCATCGCCCACGGCGACGGAGTGTGCACGACCTTCGTCCCGAAGGCCGGGGCCGGCAAGGCAGCGCACAGCAGCACAGTTCACAGCAGCACCACCAAGACCACCACAGCATCTGCAAGCACGGCCGGGAGGAACCCCGCATGACGCTCCCTACGGAGACTGCTCACCCTGAGCTCGAGGGCCTGGGCAAGTACGAATACGGCTGGGCCGACTCCGACGTGGCCGGCGCCTCGGCGAAGCGCGGTCTCTCCGAGGAAGTCGTCCGCGACATCTCGGGGAAGAAGGACGAGCCGGAGTGGATGCTCAAGCTCCGCCTCAAGGGGCTGAAGCTGTTCGACAAGAAGCCCATGCCGCAGTGGGGCTCCGACCTCTCGGGCATCGACTTCGACAACATCAAGTACTTCGTCCGCTCCACCGAGCAGCAGGCCGCCTCCTGGGAGGAGCTGCCCGAGGACATCAAGAACACCTACGACAAGCTGGGCATCCCCGAGGCGGAGAAGCAGCGCCTGGTCGCCGGTGTCGCCGCGCAGTACGAGTCCGAGGTCGTCTACCACCAGATCCGCGAGGACCTGGAGGCGCAGGGCGTCATCTTCCTGGACACCGACACCGCGCTGAAGGAGCACCCGGAGCTCTTCCAGGAGTACTTCGGCACGGTCATCCCGGTCGGCGACAACAAGTTCGCGTCGCTGAACACCGCGGTGTGGTCCGGCGGCTCGTTCATCTACGTCCCCAAGGGCGTCCACGTGGACATCCCGCTCCAGGCGTACTTCCGGATCAACACCGAGAACATGGGCCAGTTCGAGCGGACGCTGATCATCGTCGACGAGGACGCCTACGTCCACTACGTCGAGGGCTGCACGGCGCCGATCTACAAGTCCGACTCGCTGCACTCCGCGGTCGTCGAGATCATCGTCAAGAAGGGCGGCCGGTGCCGCTACACGACGATCCAGAACTGGTCGAACAACGTCTACAACCTGGTCACCAAGCGCGCCGTCGCCTATGAGGGCGCGACGATGGAGTGGGTCGACGGCAACCTCGGCTCCAAGGTGACCATGAAGTACCCGGCGGTCTACCTCATGGGTGAGCACGCCAAGGGCGAGACGCTGTCCATCGCCTTCGCGGGCGAGGGCCAGCACCAGGACGCCGGCTCCAAGATGGTCCACATGGCGCCGAACACCTCCTCCAACATCGTCTCCAAGTCGGTGGCGCGAGGCGGCGGCCGGACGTCCTACCGCGGTCTGGTCGAGATCGGCGAGGGCGCGCACGGCTCCAAGTCCAACGTGCTGTGCGACGCGCTGCTGGTGGACACCATCTCCCGCTCGGACACCTACCCCTACGTGGACGTCCGCGAGGACGACGTGTCCATGGGCCACGAGGCGACGGTCTCCAAGGTCAGCGAGGACCAGCTGTTCTACCTGATGGCGCGCGGCCTGAGCGAGCAGGAGGCCATGGCGATGATCGTCCGCGGCTTCGTCGAGCCGATCGCCCGTGAGCTGCCGATGGAGTACGCGCTGGAGCTCAACCGGCTGATCGAGCTGCAGATGGAAGGCGCGGTCGGCTGACGCCGGTCCGCACGCAGCGACTGACTCCCTGAACGCAGAAAGCGAGCACAACGACAGCCATGGCTGAGGCTCAGAACATCCCGGCGGGTTCCACGACCACCGGCTCCATCGCGGTGGCCGCGGAGTCCACCGTCGCCACCCGGATGAGCGCCCCGCCGTCCTACGACGTGGCGGACTTCCCGGTGCCGCACGGCCGCGAGGAGGAGTGGCGCTTCACGCCGCTCGCGCGGCTGCGCGGTCTGCACGACGGCAGCGCCGCGGCCGGCGGTCCCGACCTGAAGGTCGACATCAGCGCGCCCGAGGGCGTCACCCACGAGCTGGTCGACCGCACCGACCCGCGGGTCGGCAAGGCCGGCAAGCCGGTGGACCGGGTCGCGGCCCAGGCGTACAGCTCGTTCGAGAAGGCGTCGGTGGTCACGGTCCCCAAGGAGACCGTGCTCACCGAGCCGATCCGGATCACCGTCCACGGCGAGGGCGGCACCGCCTACGGCCACCAGGTCGTCGAGCTGGGCGCGTTCGCCGAGGCCGTCGTGGTCATCGACCACACCGGTGACGCGGTGCTCGCCGCCAATGTCGACTTCCTCCTCGGCGACGGCGCCAAGCTGACCGTCGTCTCCGTCCAGGACTGGGACGACACCGCCGTCCACTGCGGCCAGCACAACGCCCTGGTCGGCCGGGACGCCACCTTCAAGTCCGTGGTCGTCACCTTCGGCGGCGACCTGGTCCGCCTCCACCCGCGCATCGACTACGCGGGCCCCGGCGGCGAGGCCGAGCTCTACGGCCTGTACTTCACCGAGCAGGGCCAGCACCAGGAGCACCGCCTCTTCGTCAACCACGACACGCCCAACTGCCGCTCCCACGTGACGTACAAGGGCGCGCTCCAGGGCCAGGACGCGCACGCGGTCTGGATCGGCGACGTCCTCATCCAGGCGGCTGCCACCGGCACCGACACCTACGAGCTCAACCGCAACCTCGTCCTGACCGACGGCGCGCGGGTCGACTCGGTGCCCAACCTGGAGATCGAGACCGGCGAGATCGTCGGCGCCGGCCACGCCTCGGCGACCGGCCGCTTCGACGACGAGCAGCTCTTCTACCTGATGGCCCGCGGTGTCCCGGCCGACGAGGCGCGCCGCCTGGTCGTCCGCGGCTTCTTCGCCGAGCTGGTCCAGCAGATCGGCCTCCCGGACGTCGAGGAGCGCCTGATGAGCAAGATCGAATCCGAACTGGAAGCGTCGGCGGCATGACGTACGTACGCGCAGCGGCGCTCAGCGAGCTGGAGGAGGACACCCCCACGAGGGTGGAGATCGACGGCACGCCGATTTCGCTGGTCCGCACCGAGGGCGAGGTGTTCGCGATCAACGACATCTGCTCGCACGCCAACGTCTCCCTGTCGGAGGGCGAGGTCGAGGACTGCTCGATCGAGTGTTGGCTGCACGGCTCCAGCTTCGACCTGCGCACCGGCAAGCCGTCCGGCCTTCCCGCGACGCGCCCCGTCCCCGTATACCCCGTAAAGATCGAAGGGGACGACGTGCTCGTCTCCGTCACCCAGGAGTCCTGAGTTCCCCATGGCAACGCTTGAGATCCACGACCTGCACGTCTCCGTCGAGGCCGAGAACGGCCAGCGCGAGATCCTGAAGGGCGTCGACCTGACCGTGAAGCAGGGCGAGACGCACGCCATCATGGGCCCCAACGGCTCCGGCAAGTCGACCCTCGCCTACTCCCTCGCGGGTCACCCGAAGTACACGATCACCGGCGGCACCGTCACCCTCGACGGCGAGGACGTCCTTGAGATGTCCGTCGACGAGCGCGCCCGGGCCGGCGTCTTCCTCGCCATGCAGTACCCGGTCGAGGTCCCCGGCGTCTCGGTCTCCAACTTCCTGCGCACCTCCGCCACCGCGATCCGCGGCGAGGCCCCCAAGCTGCGGCTGTGGGTCAAGGAGGTCAAGGAGGCCATGGAGCGCCTCCACATGGACCCCTCGTTCGCCGAGCGCAACGTCAACGAGGGCTTCTCCGGCGGTGAGAAGAAGCGCCACGAGATCCTCCAGCTGGAGCTGCTGAAGCCGGCCATCGCGATCCTCGACGAGACCGACTCCGGCCTCGACGTCGACGCGCTGCGGATCGTCTCCGAGGGCGTCAACCGCGTGCGCGAGACCGGCCAGGTGGGCACCCTGCTCATCACCCACTACACCCGGATTCTCCGCTACATCAAGCCCGACCACGTCCACGTCTTCGCCAACGGGCGGATCGCCGAGTCCGGCGGCCCCGAGCTGGCGGACAAGCTGGAGGCCGAGGGCTACGAGGCATACGTGAAGGGTGGTACGACCGCGTGACACAGCTGCCGGGCCTCCTCGACACAGAGGCGATCCGCAAGGACTTCCCCCTTCTGGACCGTCAGGTCCACGACGGGAAGAAGATCGTGTACCTGGACAACGCGGCGACGTCGCAGAAGCCGCGCCAGGTCCTCGACGCCCTGAGCGCCTACTACGAACGCCACAACGCCAACGTCCACCGCGGCGTGCATGTGCTCGCCGAGGAGGCCACGGCGCTGTACGAAGGCGCCCGCGACAAGGTCGCCGCCTTCATCAACGCGCCCAGCCGCGACGAGGTGATCTTCACCAAGAACGCCTCGGAGTCGCTCAACCTCGTTGCGAACATGCTGGGTTGGGCCGATGAGCCCTACCGCGTGGACCGCGAGACCGAGATAGTCATCACGGAGATGGAACACCACTCCAACATCGTCCCGTGGCAGCTGCTCTCGCAGCGCACCGGAGCGAAGCTGAAGTGGTTCGGCATCACCGACGACGGCCGCCTCGACCTCTCCAACATCGACGAGGTCATCACGGAGCAGACGAAGATCGTCTCCTTCACGCTGGTCTCCAACATCATGGGCACCGTCAACCCGGTCGAGACGATCGTCCGGCGCGCGCAGGAGGTCGGTGCGCTGGTGTGCATCGACGCCTCGCAGGCCGCGCCGCACATGGTCCTCGACGTCCAGGCGCTCCAGGCCGACTTCGTGGCCTTCACCGGCCACAAGATGTGCGGCCCGACCGGCATCGGTGTGCTGTGGGGCCGCCAGGAGCTGCTGGAGGACCTGCCTCCGTTCCTCGGCGGCGGCGAGATGATCGAGACGGTGTCCATGCACTCCTCGACCTACGCGCCCGCGCCGCACAAGTTCGAGGCCGGTACGCCCCCGATCGCGCAGGCCGTCGGCCTCGGCGCGGCCGTGGACTACCTCACCTCGATCGGCATGGACAGGATCGCCGCGCATGAGCACGCGATCACCGAGTACGCCGTCAAGCGGCTGCTGGAGGTCCCGGACCTGCGCATCATCGGCCCGAGCACGGCCGAGGACCGCGGGGCGACGATCTCCTTCACGCTCGGCGACATCCACCCGCACGACGTGGGCCAGGTGCTGGACGAGCAGGGCATCGCGGTCCGGGTGGGGCACCACTGCGCGCGTCCGGTCTGCCTGCGGTACGGAATTCCTGCGACCACGCGAGCGTCGTTCTATCTGTACTCCACCCCGGCCGAGGTCGACGCCCTGGTCGAGGGTCTGGAGCACGTCCGCAACTTCTTCGGATGAGGACAGGACTGACTGAGTCGTGAAGCTGGATTCCATGTACCAGGACGTCATCCTGGACCACTACAAGCACCCCCATGGGCGCGGTCTCCGGGACGGCGACGCCGAGGTGCACCACGTCAACCCCACGTGCGGTGACGAGATCACGCTGCGCGTGCGGCTGGAGGGCACGACGATCGGGGACGTGTCCTACGAGGGCCAGGGCTGCTCCATCAGCCAGGCCAGCGCGTCGGTGCTCAACGAACTCCTGGTCGGCAAGCAGCTCGGCGAGGCGCAGAAGATCCAGGAGACGTTCCTGGAGCTGATGCAGTCCAAGGGCCAGGTCGAGCCGGACGACGCGATGGAGGAGGTGCTGGAGGACGCGGTGGCGTTCGCCGGCGTCTCCAAGTACCCGGCGCGCGTGAAGTGCGCGCTGCTGAGCTGGATGGCCTGGAAGGACGCCACGGCCAAGGCCCTCTCCGAGGAGGCGAAGACCGCATGACCGACACCCCCACCACCACCAAGCCGGCCTCCGAGGAAGAGGTCCGCGAGGCCCTCTACGACGTCGTCGACCCCGAGCTGGGCATCGACGTCGTCAACCTCGGCCTGATCTACGGCATTCACATCGACGACGCCAACATCGCCACCATCGACATGACGCTGACCTCCGCGGCCTGCCCGCTGACCGACGTCATCGAGGACCAGGCGAAGTCCGCCACGGACGGCATCGTCAGCGAGCTGAAGATCAACTGGGTGTGGATGCCCCCGTGGGGCCCGGACAAGATCACCGATGATGGGCGCGAGCAGCTGCGCGCGCTGGGGTTCAACGTCTGACCGATCCGCCGCCGCGATACGGCCGTGCCCGCCAGTCACCACTGGCGGGCACGGCCGTTCCGCTTCCCGGGGCTTCCCGGAGCGCAGTTGCGTACGCCCGTACACATCGTTGTGTACGCTCGTACGCATGGCCTATCTGACGCTGGCCGGGGCGATCCTCTCCGAGATCCTGGCGACCACGGCGATGAAGTACAGCCACGGGTTCACCAAACTGTGGCCGTCGGTCGGGACGACGCTGGGGTACCTGGTGGCGTTCGCGCTGCTGGCGCAGACGCTGAAGTCGATGAGCGTGGGGACGACCTATGCGATCTGGTCCGGGGCGGGCACGGCGGTCATCGCGGCGATCGGGACGGTGTTCCTGGGGGAGAGCACCAGCCCGCTGAAGATCCTCGGGGTGCTGCTGGTCATCGCCGGGGTGGTCGTGCTGAATCTGGACGGTGCGCACTGATGGCGCGGCGGTACGACCCGGACCGGCGGCAGCGGATCATCGACGCGGCGATCGCGGTGGTCGGCGAGCGGGGGATCGCCGGGCTCAGCCATCGCGCGGTGGCCGCCGCGGCGGATGTGCCGCTGGGCTCGACGACGTATCACTTCGCGACGCTGGACGAACTGCTGGTCGCCGCGCTGCGGCAGGCCAACGGCTGGTGGCTGGCGGACTTCGCGCGCTGGGTGGCGGGGATCGATCCGGCGGTGCCGCTGGCCGACGAGGTGGCGCGGCTGGTCGAGGAGACGCTGGCCGGCGACCGGTCGCGGGTGGCGCTGGAGTACGAGCTGTATCTGGCGGCGCTGCGGCACGAGGCGGTGCGGCCGATCGCGGCGGAATGTCTGGACGAGATGGTGGCGCTGCTCGGGCGGCGGATCGGCGACCCGGCCACCGCGCGGGCCGTGGTGGCGTTCGCCGACGGACTGCTCCTCCAGCACCTGCTGACCGGCCGGCCCTTCGAACGGGCCGTGGTCCGGGACGGGTTGGCCGGTGTGCTCGGCTGAGGCCGGGACCGCGGTCGGGGCGGCGGCGGGTGGGCGGGCGGTTCGTGCGAGCGCACGAGGCCGGTTGTGGGACCGTACGGGCGCGGCCCGATCGCTGAGACCGGTTCGCCTCGGCGGGCGACCTCCGGTTAGGTTTCCGGCATGACCGATGCTGCTGTTTCCCTTGATTCTCCCCGTACGACCGGCGCCGTCGCCGCCGGGCTCGCCACCGTCACCTCCGACGGCACTGTTCTCGACACCTGGTTCCCCAAGCCCGAGCTGGTTTCCGCGACCGCCGAGGGCCTCGGCCCGGCCGGCACCGAGCGGCTGGAGGACCAGCGCGCCACCGAACTCCTGGGCGCCGCCGTGCTCAAGGCGATCGGTCCCGACCCGGTCCGCGATGTGGAGGTCGTGGCCGTCCGGACGGTCATCGCCTCGCTCGACGACAAGCCGCTGGACGCGCACGACGCCTATCTGCGCCTGCACCTGCTGAGCCACCGGCTGGTCAAGCCGCACGGCCAGAACCTGGAGGGCATCTTCGGGCTGCTGAGCAACGCCGCCTGGACCTCGCTCGGCCCGGTGGCCGTCGACCGGCTGGAGACGGTGCGGCTGAACGCCCGCGCCGAAGGCCTGCACCTCCAGGTCACCAGCGTCGACAAGTTCCCGCGGATGACCGACTACGTGGCGCCCGCCGGCGTGCGGATCGCGGACGCCGACCGGGTGCGGCTGGGCGCCCACCTCGCGGCCGGCACCACCGTCATGCACGAGGGCTTCGTCAACTTCAACGCCGGCACGCTGGGCACCTCCATGATCGAGGGCCGGATCAGCGCGGGCGTGGTGATCGGCGACGGTACCGACATCGGCGGCGGCGCCTCCACGATGGGCACCCTCTCCGGCGGCGGCAAGCAGATCATCTCGATCGGCGAGCGCTGCCTGCTGGGCGCGGAGTCCGGTATCGGTATCGCGCTGGGCGACGAGTGCGTCGTCGAGGCCGGTCTGTACGTCACCGCGGGCACCCGGGTCACCATGCCCGACGGCCAGATCGTCAAGGCGCTGGAGCTCTCCGGCGGCGACAACATCCTCTTCCGCCGCAACTCCACCACGGGCGCCGTCGAGGCCCGCCCGAACAAGGCGGTCTGGGGCGGTCTGAACGAGATCCTGCACAGCCACAACTGAGCGAGCGGTACGGCAGCTCCGCGGCCCGGTGGGACTCCCGCCGGGCCGCGGGCCGTTCGCGGATAGGGTTGCGGCCATGCGTGATCTTGTAGCGGGGATGCGGTATCTGGGCCGGGGGCAGCGCTGGATCGCCGGCCACGGCAGGTGGTGGGGCTTCGGACTGCTGCCCGCGCTGATCGCGCTGGTGCTGTACGCCGGGGCGCTCACCGCGCTCGCCGTCTGGTCCGGCGATCTCGCCGCCTGGGCCACGCCGTTCGCCGACGGCTGGGGCTCCCCCTGGCAGGGGCTGCTGCGCGGGCTGTTCGTGGTGCTGCTGTTCGCCGGCGGGCTGACGCTGTCCGTGCTGACGTTCACCGCCGTCACCCTGCTGATCGGCGACCCCTTCTACGAGTCCCTGTCGGAGAAGGTCGAGGAGAGCGAGGGGCACTGCCCGCCCGGCCCCGGCCGGCCGCTGTGGCGGGAGATCGCCGTCGCGCTGCGGGACATGGTCCACGTGCTGCTGCGGGCGGCCGGGTTCGGGGTGCTGCTGTTCCTCCTGGGGTTCCTGCCGGTCGTCGGGCAGACCCTGGTCCCGGCCATCGGCTTCTGCGTCTCCGGCTTCTTCCTCGCCGTCGAGCTGACCACGGTGGCGATGCAGCGCCGGGACATCCCGGTGCGCGAGCGCCTGCGGCTGCTGCGCGGTCGGAAGGCGCTGGCGGTGGGCTTCGGGACCCCGCTGGTACTGCTGTTCCTGATCCCGTTCATCGCGGTGGTGCTGATGCCGGGCGCGGTGGCGGGGGCGACGCTGCTGGTGCGGGATCTCGTACCGGACCCGTCCGCGGGGGACGCGGAGCCGGAGGCCGGGCCCGGGGGACGGGCAGCGGCACCGGAGGCGTATCTCCCGCCGCAGAGCGGGCCGGGGCCGTCCGGAGTCCGTCCCCGGGCCGGCTGGTGAGGGCGGCGGACGTACGGTCGTGAACCACGCAACGGCCGCCGCACCGGAGTGCGACGGCCGCCCGGGTCACATGCCCCTCACGCGTCAGTCAGCCTTGCGCGCCCGCGGCTTCAGGTCCTGGGTCCGCTCGGCGGCGGACTCTTCCGACTGGGGACGGTGCTGGTCGGAACGCCGCTCGGCGGCGCGGTCCTTGTTGCCCGACTTACGGTTCTGCGACTTCGGCATCATGACTCCCTTTGTCTCGCCGAAACAGTGGTTACGAGCCCAGTACCGCACCCCCGGACGCGGTTGGCGTGCGGACGTGGGCCAGAGGAGTGACGGCCGGTGACGCAGGGTGGTCGTGGCCGCGATCCGCGGTACCCGGTCGCCGGGCTTGCCCCTGAGCGCGAACCCGCCTGCCGGCGGCTTCCGCCGAGGCGGGCTGCGCCACGTGAGGCAGTCCTCCGGCGAGGGCCGCACCGGCCACCGCGCCGAGGGCGGCCGGTCCGCGGAGCGTACGACGGGATGGCGTGAATGCCTCCGGGGAAAGGGGGGCGGGAGGATGCCGGGGAGCGGGACCGGCGCTCGCTACGCGCGTCAATTTCTTGTGCGCGCAAGGGAGTTGTCAAGGTTCTCCCGGTGGACGGGGGCGTACGGATAGTGAACCGCCCGAGATGGGGAGAATTCCGTCTACGCTTGGGCGGCGCACCAGCCGTAGTCCGTTCGAGGAGCTGAGCCCGATGTCCGCTGACCGCCCGACCATGCCGCCGGTGCGGCTGCACTCCGAAGCGGAGCTGGCCCGTGACGCGCTGAGCGCTCCACTGATGGCGCGGGCCGCCAAGCTCGCCCGCTGGGCGGAGGGCGGCGTTCCGGTGGGTGTGGGCGGCGAGATCCTCCACGAGTCGCTGGTCGCCGCCACCGAGCACCTGGGCCTCTCCGGCGACGAGGACGGGCTCGCGTACGCCGCCGAGGCATGGCAGCTGGCGGTGGACACCGGGCTCGTGGAGATCACGGAGGAGGAGTCCGCAGACGGCGCCGACGGCGCAGACGGTGCGGAGCTGCCGGACGACGCGGCCGTCGGCACCGCCACCCCGGGCGACGAACTCGCCCTGCTGACCTCCGGCACCCCGCAGGACGTCCTGGACATCTGGCTCGGCGGCATGGAGGCCGTGCTCGCCGACGCCGTCGCCCCTGACCTCTCCGACATCGCCGACCAGCTCGCCGAGGGCGGCGACCTGGACCTGGACGCGATCGACTGGAACCCGGAGGAGGAGGCCGAGCTGCTGGACGGCATCCTCGGCAACCTCTACCTGCTCAGCGCCCTCGACGAGGCCCCCGACCAGGACGTCCCGCTGCCCGCACTGGCCGCCTCCGTGATCGTCCCGGACGACATGGACGAGCCCACGGACGACATCCTCGAAGAGGTCTCCGACGCGATGATGCGGCTGGACGACCAGTTCCGGGTGCTGGAGCCGATCGGGCTGGTCGCCTACCGGCCGGTCGACGAAGCGCTCATCGAGGAGCTGGACGAGGACGGCGAGACGGTCTCCGCCGCCGAGTCGCTGGACGACGAGGACGTCTCCCGCTACGGCATGGTCCGGCTCACCCCGCTCGGCGTCTGGGCGGTCCGCGCCCGGATGCTGGACGCCGGGGTGCATGCCCCGGCCGTCGGCGACCTCACCGACAAGGGCGCCGATGTCCTCCTGGAGGCGCTGCCGGAGTACCCGGAGGCGCTCGCCCAGGCCGAGTCCGAGCAGTGGCTCGCCGCCCGTACGCCCCTGGACGCCGCCCGGGACCTGCTCGCCGCCGCCCGCGGCGACGACGAGCGCGCCCCGCTGCGCCGGCTCGCCGCCCAGCAGACGCTCTCGCTGTTCGCCCCGGACGCCGAGCCCGCGCTGCGCGAGGTGCTCGACGACCGGCAGCTGGGCGGACTGGCCCGGGTCTGGCTCGCCGAGCGCGGACTGCCCGGCATCCCCGGGCCGTCCCAGGAAATGATCTTCTGGCTGACGGTGGACACCATCGCGGCCCAGCTGGACAGCGTGGACGAGGAGGCCGCGGCCGAGCTGCGGGATCTCGTCCAGGACCTGACCGAGCAGCACAGCGGGTTCTTCGACGAGGCCTGGCGGGTGGACCACCCGGCGACCGCCGACGTCCTGGAGGCCATGGGCCGGCTGCACCCGGACAAGAAGGCCGCCAAGGAGGCGCGCAAGGCGGCCTTCAAGGCGCGGTCGCGGCACTCCGGCTGAGGCCGGCGGGGCAACGCACGGGGCAGGGGCGCCCGGG
>NZ_BMRP01000037.1:0-28413 GCF_014648695.1 Streptomyces albospinus | reverse complement strand
CGCTCCCCGGCCGCTTCCCTTATGTCGTGCCGTGTTCAACATGTCGTGCCGTGTTCAACCGGTGTTCGGGGGCGCGCGGCAGCCTGTGCGGCGCAGGTGCAGGGCAAGAGACCGGCCGACCGGGAGATGACCATGCCGCTCACCCGACGAGACGCCGCCGGGCGCTCCGCCGCCGCCCGTGCCGGGGGCGCCCCGGTGAGCCGCCACGGGGCGCCGGCCACGGCGTCCGGCGTTCTCCGGGCGGTGGACCCGGGCCGCGGCGGCACGGCGGACCAGGCGCCGGACCCGGCCGGCCACGGCCCGCTGCTCCCGGACCCGGAGGGCGTGCTCGCGCTGCCCGCCGGCTTCTCGTACCGGGTCGTGACCCGGGCCGGTGCCACCCGGCTCGACAGCGGTGAGCCCGCCCCCTCCCACCCCGCCGGCACCGGTGCCTTCGAGGGCCGCCGCGGCGGCACCCTGCTCGTGACCGACCACGCGCTCGAAGGGCTACGCGGCGAGGGGCCGCACCCGGTGCCGCTCGCCGGCGGACCGGTCTACGACCCGGCGGCGGCCGGCGGCTGCACCGTCGCCGAGGTCGCCGCGGACGGCACACCGGCCGGCGCCCGGGTCGCGCTCGCCGGTACGTCCGCCAACTGCGCGGGCGGAGCCACCCCTTGGGGCACCTGGCTCACCTGCGAGCGGACCGAGGACCGGGCCGGCCGCAACGGGATGACCCGGGACCACGGCTATGTCTTCGAGGTCGATCCGTCCGCGCGCACTCCGCTGCGTCCGGGTGGGACAGGCCCCGATGACCGGGAGTCCGGCGGCCCCCGGCCGGTCACCGCGCTGGGCCGCTTCGCCCACGGCCCGGTGGCCGTCGACCCGCAGCGCGGCCACCTCTATCTCACCGAGGACGCCGCCGACCCCGACGGCCTCTTCTACCGCTGGGCCCCGCCGCCCGGCTTCCGGCACGGCCCCGGCCGGCTGCCCGCGCTGCCCGCCGGCGCGGGGGTGCTGGCGGCCCTCACCTGCTGTGATTCCGGTGGGCGCCCTGTCGACGACCTGTCCCGGGCGACCCGGCCCGGCACGGTCTACGGCGTCGACTGGACCGAGGTCCCCGACCGCGGCGCCCGTGCCGACCCGGTGCGCCGGCAGTTCGCCGAGGGGGAGGTCACCCGGGCCGGGCAGCCGGCGGGCCTATGGTGGGCGGACGGCGGCGCCCACCTCGTCGTGTCGTACGCCCGCGAGGGGAGCCCGGTGCGGCAGGGCGGGCAGGTCTGGCGCTACGACCCGCGGCGGCGGACCCTGACGCTGCACGGGCTGCTGGGCGTGGACCCGGCGCCGCACGCCGTCGCCGCCTCGCCCCACGGGGGGCTGATCACCGCCGGGGACGCCGCGGGCCTTCCGCATCTCGCCGGGGTGGCGAAGGACGGCCGGACGTATCCGGTCGCCCGCAACGACCTCACCACCGGGACCGAGGACGCGCCGGAGTCCGGCCGGTTCACCGGGCCGGTCTTCTCGCCGGACGGGCGGACGCTGTTCGCCCACATCCAGGAGCCGGGGCTCACGGTGGCCGTCACGGCGCCGTGGCGGCGGGGGCCGCGGCGGTGATGAGGTAGTAGTCCAGCAGGCCGGTCTGATACGCCGCCAGGTAGTGCCGCGGCCACTTGTCGCGCAGCTCCGGCCGCTCGGCCATGTAGCGGTCGTAGCACTCCCAGACCCCCTCGCCGATCGGCGTCACCTCGACGCTCCGCAGCCCGGCCGCGGACAGCGTCGCGGCCACGTCGTCCACCAGGTGCGGGACGTCCAGGCCGTCGGCGTACGGGGGCAGCAGCTCCGGCAGCACCGGGCCGGCCTCCTTGATGCGGGCGAAGAAGGTGGCCAGCGCGAACTGGCCGTCCGGGCGCAGCACCCGCGCCGCCTCCCGGGCGAAACCGGCCATGTCGCGGAAGTGCTGGGCGGCCTCGACGGAGTACACGAGGTCGACCGAGCCGTCCGGCAGCGGCATCCGCTGGGCCGGGCCGAGGACGAAGTCCAGCCGGCCGGCGGCGCCCGAAGGGCCGGCGTGCAGCAGGTCGGCGTTGGCCTCCCGGGCGCGGGCGATCTGGTCGGGGTGGGCGTCCAGGCCGATCACCGACCCCAGGCCGAACTCGCGCAGCGCCAGCGCGCAGCCCAGACCGCGCCCGCACCCGACCTCCAGGGCGGTGCGGCCCCGCGGGCGGTCGAAGGTGTCCAGCACCAGGCGGTAGAGGTCCTGCTCGCTGCGGATCCGGTCGTCCTCGGTCAGCGGGCGGTCCGCGACCTCGGGCAGCCAGGCCCAGTAGCCGAAGTTGATGAAGCCGCCGGCGAAGGCCGGGACGGTGCTGAGGTCGTGATCGCCGTAGATCTTGGCGACCCGGTCGGGGATGTCCGGCTGCGCTGGGCCGTCCGGGTGTTCCGGGCGCTCGGGGGGACCGGGTTCGCCGGCCGGGGGCGGCTGCTGGGTCATCGGACGCTCCTCGTCTGTGCCGTGGGGGGAAAGCGCCGAGGGGGCGTGTCGGGCGGAATCATGGGCGCGTGCGGACGTTGAAGGGGACGTGAGCTCGACGATAGGGACGACACAATTTTCGATCCTGGACCGCTCCCGCACCAGGGCTGGTCACCCGCCCGCGGCGGCGCTGCGGGACACCGTGGACCTGGCACGGCGTGCCGAGCGGCTGGGCTACCACCGCTTCTGGGTCTCCGAGCACCACAGCGTCCCCGGGGTCGCCGGCTCCGCGCCCACGGTCCTGGCCGCCGCGGTGGCCTCGGCGACCTCCGCCATCCGGGTCGGTACGGGCGGGGTGATGCTGCCCAACCACCGGCCGCTGGTCGTCGCCGAGCAGTTCGGGGTGCTGGAATCGCTCTTCCCCGGGCGGATCGACATGGGGCTCGGGCGGTCGGTCGGCTTCACCGGCGGGATCCGCCGGGCACTGGGCACGGAGAAGGACGCCGCCGAGGACTTCGGGGACCGACTGGCCGAGCTGACCGGCTACTTCACCGGCACCCAGACCGCCCATCCGCAGGTCCACGCCCGGCCCGCCGAGGGGCTCACGGTGCCGGCGTTCGTGCTGGCGACCGGCGCGGGCGCGCGCATCGCGGCGCAGGCCGGGCTGGCCCTGGTCATCGGTGACATCCGGGGCCCGCAGGCGATGTTGGAGGCGATCGGCGTCTACCGCGACGCGTTCCGCCCCTCGGCGCTCTGGGAGCGGCCGTATGTGGTGATCTCCGGGACGGTGGCGGTGGCCGGTACGGAGGTGGCGGCGCGGCGGCTGCTGGTACCGGAGGCGCGTGCGCTGGCCTACTCCCGTACGCACGGGGTGTTCCCGCCGCTGCGGCCCCCGGAGGAGGACGGCGGGGAGCCGATGCCGGCACGGGAGCGGGAGTTCTACGAGGCCGCGATGCGCGGGCACGTGTACGGCACGGAGGAGCAGGTCGCCGAGGCCCTCGGGACGCTGATCGAGCGCACCGGGGCGGACGAGGTACTGGTCACCACCAGCTCCTACGACCGGCCGGCGCTGCTGGAGTCCTTCGAGCGGCTGGCCCGGGTGGCGGGGCTGGCGGGCCGTTCCTGACGGGCCCGCCGGCCGGCCGGGGCGGGCCCGCAGCGGGCGCGCGGGGTCACAGCGCCGCTGCGGCGGGCCCGACCATGCCGCGGACCGTACGGGCGTCGACGAACTCGCCCAGCGCGGTCATCTCCCACTCGCCGGAATGCTGCCGGACCAGCTTCGCCATCAACACGCCCGTCCGCGGGTCCGCCCCGGTCAGGTCGAAGCGCACCAGCTCCTCGCCGGTCTGCGCGTCCGTCAGCCGGCAGTACGCGTTGGCGACCTCGGAGAACTTCTGGCCGGAGAAGGAGTTGACGGTGAAGACCAGGCCGGTGACCTCCGGGGGCACCCCGCCGAGATGGACGGTGATGACCTCGTCGTCGGCGGTGCCGTCGCCGGTGAGGTTGTCGCCGGAGTGCTGGATCGCGCCGTTGAGGATCATGAGCTTGCCGAAGTAGCAGCTGTCGACCTTGCCGCGGTCCGGGCCGTACGCGATGACGGAGGCGTCCAGGTCGATGCTCCGGCCGCGGCGGGCGGGCTCCCAGCCGAGGCCCATCCGGACGGAGCCGAGCACCGGACGGCCGGACTTGACCAGCGAGACGGTCTGGTTCTTTCGGAGGCTGACCCGGCCCTTGTCGAGGTTGATCTTGCCGGTGGCGGGCGGCTGCGCGGCGGGGGCGGCCTGCGGCGGCGGGGCGAGCGGGGCCGGGGCGCCGCTGGGCGGCCCCCACCGGTCGGCGGGCGTCGGGGGCGTCACGGGAGCCCGTGACGCGGGAGGTGCCGGGGGCGCGGGAGGTGCCGGGGCCTGTGCGGGCTCGGGGGCGGCCGGCGGCGCCGCCGGCGGGGCGGCCGGTTCCGCCACGCTCACGCCGAAGTCGGTGGCGATCCCGGCGAGCCCGTTCGCATACCCCTGGCCGACCGCGCGGACCTTCCAGCCGCCGCCCCGCCGGTAGATCTCCATGACCACCAGCGCGGTCTCCGTGCCGAGCCGCGGCGGGGTGAACGTCGCGATGACGGCGCCGCTGGCGGCGTCGCGGACCGTGCCGGTCGGCTCGGTGCCGGCGAAGGTCGCGCCGGGCGCGTCCAGGCTCGCGGTGACCACGACCTTCTCGACGCCCCCGGGCACCGCGGCGGTGTCCACCGTGATCGTGTCGCCCGCCCCGCCGGCCGCCGCGGTGTGGGTCACCCCGGGTCCGGCGGGCTGGTTGTAGAACACGAAGTCGTCGTCGGAACGCACCTTGCCGTCGGTGCCGAGCAGCAGGCCCGACACATCCAGCCGCACGGGGGCGGTGACGGCCACCGCCACCCGCGTGGCGCTGAGCGGAAGGTTCGAGCCAGGAGTCATAGCGGTCATGACAGCCCTAACGGTCGGCGATCAGCCGCGGTTCCGTCGCCGCGGCCCGGCCGGTCCCGGCCGGCGGGGTGGCCGGTCCGGTCAGCGCCGGCTGCGGGAGTTGCCGAAGAGCAGCCGGTAGGCGATCAGCAGGACCAGGGCGCCGGCGACGGCGGCGATCCACATCGACGGGTCGTAGAAGTTCTTCGGAATCGGACGGTGCAGGAAGCGGGTGGAGAGCCAGCCGCCGATGAAGGAGCCGGCGATGCCGATGAGGGTGGTGCCGACGATCCCGCCCGGGTCCCGTCCCGGCAGCAGGACCTTGGCGATGATGCCCGCGATCAGGCCCAGTACGAGCCAGCTGACGATGCCCATGATGCGTTTCCTCGTTCCTGCGTGGTGTGCTGCCGTGGTGTGCTACGGCGTTCCCGGTCAAGGACGCGAGGGGCGGCGGAGAGGTTCCGTACGGTGGCGGATTGCCGTGGATGCCATGGATGCCATGGATGCCGTCAGTGCGGCCAGATGGGCGGGTTCGTGCAGAAGGCTCCGCCGAGGTGGGCGTGTTCGGGGTCGTCCGGGGCGAGTTCCCCCTGGGCGGCGACCAGTTCGGCGGCGTAGGGCTCGGAGTCGTCCCGGGGCTCGTAGCCCAGGGCGCGGGCGGTGGAGAGGTCCCACCACAGGCGGGTGTTGGCGGAGGAGGCGTAGGCGACCGTGTGGCCGACGTGTTCGGCGGTCAGCGCGGCGTGCAGCAGCCGGGCGCAGTCCGCCGGGCTCAGCCAGATGGACAGCATCCGCACGGTTGTCGGCGCGGGGAAGCAGGAGCCGATGCGCAGCGAGACGGTCTCGATGCCGTACCGGTCCCAGTAGAGGGCGGCGAGGTCTTCGCCGAAGCCCTTGGAGAGCCCGTAGAAGGTGTCGGGGCGGCGCGCGGTGTCGACCGGGATGGCGGCGGAGCCGTCCGGAGGGCGGGGGGTGAAGCCGACGGCGTGGTTGGAGGAGGCGAAGACCACGCGCCGGACGCCGGCCTCGCGCACCGCCTCGTACAGCCGGTACGTGCCCTCGATGTTGGCCCGCAGGATCTTCTCGAACGTCGACTCCAGGGAGATGCCCGCGAGATGGATGACCGCCTCGACCCCGCGGACCGCCGCGCGCAGCGCCTCCGTGTCGGCCAACTCCGCGGTGACGGCGTCCGGTTCGCCCTCGACGGGGCGCTGGTCGAAGAGCCGCAGCCGGTAGCCGTAGGGCGGCAGCAGCTCCCGCATCAGGGTGCCGACCCCGCCGGCGGCGCCGGTGAGCAGGATGGTCCGGGGCTGCGGCGGCCGGGACGGCTGGGGTGACGGGCGCGGCGTCATGGGCGGCTACTCCTCCGGCTGAGCTGCAAAAGCCTTGCGCGCGGACGGGATTCAGATGCATGGACACGGTAGGGAGCCGGATCATGGCCGGTCAAGACGCTTGACGGGCTGCTCAAATCCGCTTGCGCGGCACGGGTTTGGGACCCTTGACCCGCTCGGGACGGCTGCAATACCGTGACTGCTCACGTCGACTGTTCAGGGATATGGACACCGATCATAAGCGTATACGAGAACTCGCGTGCGTACACCAGGGAGAACCCGTGACCGCACACCCTCCCCCAGCCGGCGCTGGGAGGTCCCCCCAGCTCGCCGACCGCCTCGACGGACTGCTGTTCTTCCCCGTGACCGCCTACGCGCCCGACGGCGCCCTGGACCTGGACGCCTTCCGCGCCCATGTGCGCGGCGGTGTCGAGGCGGGCGCGGGCGCCGTCTTCGCCTGCTGCGGCACCGGCGAGTTCCCTGCGCTCACTCCCGAGGAGTACGCCGCGTGCATCGCCGTCGCCGTCGCCGAGGCCGCGGGCCGCGTCCCGGTCGTGGCCGGCACCGGTTACGGCACCGCGCTCGCCGCCCGGTTCGCGCACCTCGCGCACACCGCGGGCGCCGACGGACTGCTCGCCATGCCGCCGTACCTCGTCGCCGCCGACCAGCCGGGACTGCTCCGCCACTACACCGAACTCGCCGCCGCCACCCCGCTGCCGGTCATCGTCTACCAGCGCGGCAACGCCGTCTTCGAACCCGCCACCGTCGCCGCCCTGGCCCGCACCCCCGGCGTCATCGGCTTCAAGGACGGCCTGGGCGACCTCGATCTGCTCCAGCGCATCATCAGCGCGGTCCGCACCGACGCCGCCGGCCGGCCCTTCGTGTACTTCAACGGCCTGCCCACCGCCGAACTCACCGGCCTCGCCTACCGGGGACTGGGCGTCCGCCTGTACTCCTCGGCGGTCTTCGCCTTCGCCCCCGAGATCGCGCTGGCCTTCCACCGGGCGCTGGCGGCCGACGACCACGGCACCGTCACCCGGCTGCTGGACGGCTTCTACCGGCCGCTGGTGGAACTGCGCAACCAGGGCCGCGGATACGCCGTTTCGCTGGTCAAGGCGGGCGTGCGGCTGCGCGGCGGACCGGCCGTCGGCGGGGTCCGGCCACCGCTCAGCGACCCCGACCCGGCGCACGTCGAACAGCTCGCCAGGATCGTCGAGCACGGCCTGGCCCTCGCCTCGGCCGCGCCCGGGGCCGGTGCCTGATGCGGGCCGCCGCCTTCCTCTATCCCTGGGACGTCATCGGCGACCCCGACGCCCCCGCCCGCCTGGCCGATCTCGGCGTCCGGCAGGTCACCCTGGCCGCCGCCTACCACTCCACCCGCGCGCTGACCCCGCGCCACCCCCGCCACCGCATCGTCACCGCCCGGCACTCTGCCGTCCTCTACCCGCCGGACCCGGCCCGCTGGTCCGGCCGCGCGCTGCGCCCGTACACCCAGGACTGGGTCCCGGGCCCGGACCCCTTCGGCGAGGCCGCCCGGGCGCTGGCCGCCGCGGGCCTGGAGGTGCACTCCTGGGTCGTGCTGGCCCACAACTCCCGCCTGGGCGCCGACCATCCGTCGATCGCGGTCCGCAACGCCTACGGCGACGCCTATCCGTGGGCGCCCTGCATCGCCCGGCCCGAGGTCCGCGACCATCTCGTCACCCTGGCCGCGGAGGCCGCCGTACGGCCCGGTGCCCGCGGCACGGAGCTGGAGTCCTGCGGCTGGTACGGGTTCGCGCATCTGCACGGGCACGACAAGACCGCCGGGGTCCGCCTGGACGGCGCCGCGGAGTATCTGATGTCGCTCTGCTTCTGCTCGGTGTGCGTCCGGGGCTACGCCGAACTGGGCCTGGACGAGCGGGAGTTGAGAGATGCGGTACGCCGGGCGCTGGAGCCGGTGTGGGCCGGGCGGGCTGCTGTGAACGGCGGCGGCCGGGCGGCGGAGTGGTCCGCGATCGAGGCGCTGCTCGGCGACGGGCCGGCGGGCGCGGTGCGGACCTGGCGGGCGCGGGCGGCGGACGCCTTGCAACGCGCGGCGGTGCGTGCCGTACGGGACGCCGCGGCGGGAGCGGACTTCCGGGTGCTGCTGCACGCGGACGGGGCCGCGCACCGCTGCGGGGCGAACGCCGGGGTGGACCCGGCGGCGGTGCTGGCGCACGCCGACGGGGTGGTGGTGCCGTGCACCGGGGACGCGGCGGCGCGGGCGGACGCCCTGGGGCCGTTCGCGGCACGTGGGCGGACCGCGTGCGTGGCCGCCAACCTCACCGTGGTCGCCGGGATGGGCGGCAGCCCCGGCACCCTGGCCGCCGACGCCGCGCACGCCGCGTCACTGGGGGCGACCGAGCTGCGGCTCTACCACGCGGGGCTGGCCGGCGACGCCGATCTGGCGGCCGTACGAGGGGCGTTGCGCGCGCTGAACCGGTCGGGCCGGGGCCTGGCCCAGGGCAGCGGCGCGGCCTCCTGACTGCCTGTCAGATGGCCGAAGACCACCACATTGCCGAGGTATTCCTGCCGGGACCGGCTGAAGCCGCCGCCGCAGGTGATCAGCCGGATCTCGGGGCGGGCGGCCTCGCCGTAGACCTTCCCGTCGGGGAAGTGCCGCCCGTCGTAGACCTCGACCGCGTCGACGGTGAAGACCGCCGTGCGGCCGTCCTTGCGCAGGATCTGGACGGTGCCGCCCTTCGTGAGGGAGCCGAGGCGGTAGAAGACGGCGGGGCCGTCGCGGGTGTCGACATGGCCGGCGACCAGGGCGGTTCCGGTGGCGCCCGGCGGGGTGCCGTCCCCGTACCAGCCGGCCAGGTTGCGGTTGCCGGCCGGCGGCGCGGCGAGGCTGCCGTCCGCGGCCAGTCCCAGCCGGACCAGCGGCGCGTCGATGTGCAGCGACGGCACCCTGACCCGGACCGGCGGCGACGCGGGCAGCGGCGCGGCGGCCGGCGGGCGGGCGCCCGGCGGCCGGGCGGGGAACCCCTGTGCGGCGGACGGCTGGGGCGGCGGAGCGGTGTCCTCGCTGCCGTTGGCGACGAGCCAGCCGCCGGCGCCGAGCGCGGCGGCGGTGGCGCCGGCTATGAGGGCGGTGGCGGCGGTCCGGCGCGACCGCCGTGCACGCGGGCCCCTGGACGGGCCCGGCCCGCCCCCTCCGCCGCTTCCGGTCGACGGGGGAGCGGGCCGGACACGCCGTTCGGGGCCGTCGGACGGCACGAGCCGATCCGACTGGTCAGTACCGGCCTCCCGGGCGGCGCCGGCGAACGGCCCAGATACCACCGGCGGCAGCGGCCAGCAGGACGCCAGCGCCCGCCGCGATCTCGGTGGTGTTGCTGCCGTCCTCGCTGGTGGAGCCCTCACCGGTCTTCATCTTGCCCTTGGGAGGCATGGTGGAGCCGGGCGTGGCCTTGGCGGACATGGAGGGGGAGGGTTTCTCCTTGGCGGGCATCGAGGGCCCGGTCTTCTCCTTGGCCGGCATGGACGGCGCGGCGCTGTGGGTCATTCCGCCCTGGCTGCTCGGGCTGCTGCCGGCGCCTTGCATCCCGACATGGACCGTACCGGTGATCTCCTTGCCGTCGCTGCACTTGCCGCTGACGCCGTAATTGCCGTTCTTGACACCGGACTTGATCTGCATCTGGCCCGTCAGGGTGCCCTTGCTCGCGCCGGGGGCGAGCTTGACCGAGCCGGTCCCGAGTGTGCCGGCATCGACGTTCGCCGAGTTGCTGCTCCCACAGTCCTTGGTGGAGAGGGAGACCGTGGAACCGGCCTTGGTCATGCCCGGCGACACCTCGATCGAGCCGAAATCGCCGGCGTACGCGGCGGCGGTGGACAGGCCGAGCGCGGCAGCGGACAGCGCGGCACCGGTGAGCAGTCGCGTGGAACGCATGGGAAGAACCTCCGCGAAGCGCGGATGTGGCACACCTCCGTGCCACAGGGAAGTCGGTGGAGTTCCGCGCCTCCTCCATCGAGATAAGCCCTCATGAGGCGAGACGGCCTGCTGGCCTACGACGATCGGGTGAGGAACGGCGCGACCGCGTCGGTCGGGTGCGCCGTACGAGTGGCGGGGGGCCGCATCACCCCGGCCGGACGAAGCCGCACTCGTACGCGGCGATCACCGCCTGGGTGCGGTCCCGCACCCCGAGCTTGGCCAGCACCCCGGCGACGTGCGTCTTGACCGTGGCCGGGCCGACGCCCAGCCGGTCCGCGATCTCGGCGTTGGTCAGCCCGGTCGTCATCAGCCGCAGCACCGCGCTCTCCCGCCCGGAGAGCCGGTCCCGCAGCGCCCGCGCCGCATCAGGGGGCGCGGCGCCGGCCGCTCCGGTGGAGCCGGTGCCTGCACCGGAGGTCCGCTCCCCGGCGTGCCGGGCGGCGATTGCGCGGAGCGCCGCCGGGAACAGCAGCGAGTCGCTGCGCGCCACCAGCCGTACGGCCTGCACCAGCTCGTCCGCCCGGGCGCGCTTGAGCAGGAACCCGCTGGCCCCGGCCCGGAGCGCGTCATAGACATAGGAGTCGTTCTCGAAGGTGGTGACGACGATGACGCGGGGCGGTGCGGTCATCCCGGAGAGCACCTGCTCGGTCGTCCGGATCCCGTCCGTATCGGGCATCCGGACGTCCATCAGCACGATGTCCGGGCGCAGTCCGCGGATCAGCGACACCGCCTCGGCGCCGTTCGCGGCCTCACCGACGACCTCCATGTCGGCCTCCGCGCCCAGGATGGCGCGGAGCGCCGTACGCACCATCCGCTCGTCGTCGGCGAGCACGATACGGATCACGGGGAGGCCGTCCCGGTGCCGGCCGCCGCCACCGGCAGCCGGGCGGTGAGCCGCCAGACGCCCTGCTCGGCGGCGGCCGAGGCGAGGCCGCCCAGCAGCCGGGCCCGTTCGGCGATACCGCGCAGACCGCGCCCGCCGCCCGGACGGGCCGGCGCGGGCGCCTCACCCGCCGCGGCCATCGGGTTCTCGATCGTCACCGCCAACTCCCCCTCGTTCACACGGATACGGACGCGCACCGGAACCGGTCCGGCGTGCCGCAGTGCATTGCTCAGCCCCTCCTGGACGATCCGGTACGCCTCCCGGGAGACCACCGGCGCCAGTCCCGCGAGGTGCCCCGCGGTTTCCAGCGTGACGGGGACCCCCGCCGCGCGGGTCCGGTCGACCAGGGTGTCCAGGCCGTCCAGGGTGGGCGCGGGAGCGGCCGGCGCGCCGTCCTCGCCGTCCCGCTCCTCGCGCAACAGGCCCAGTACGGTGTCCAGTTCGGCGACCGCCGCGCGGGTGGTGTCCTCGATGGCGGCCAGGGCCTGGCGGGCGAACTCCGGGTCCGTGTCCAGGACCCGGCGGGCCGCGCCCGCCTGGAGGGTGACCGCGCTCAGCGCGTGGCCCACCGCGTCGTGCAGTTCGCGGGCTAGCCGGTTGCGGGCGGCGAGTTCGGCCGCACGGCGTTCCGCGGCGGCCAGCCGGTCGGCCGGGGAGGGCCCCAGCAGCGCCGGTGCCCAGCGGGCCAGCAGCGTCCCGGCTCCCCAGGCGGTGCCGAGCACCAGCGCCAGCAGCGCCAGCCCGGTGAGCGGCGCCGCCGGGCCCTGGACGGCCCGCGGCCACCCCAGGGAGGACATCCCCAGCGGGTCGGCGGTGAGCGGCGTCAGCAGGAGCAGTACGGCGGCCGGCGGCGCGGCCAGCGTCATCCCGCTGACGATCCCGCCGGCCAGCAGATGCGCCACGAACCACAGCGCGGTACGCCACCGGGCGTCCCGCGAGACGGCCGGACCGTCGGCCAGCCGCTCCGCGGGCACCCCGCACAGCGACCGCACGGCGGCCACCTCCAGGGGCCTCAGCAGCGGGAAGGCCAGCGCGGCCAGGGCGGCGAGCGGCAGCGCGCAGCCGAACGCGGCCAGCTGCCAGAGGGGACGGCGCAGCGGGTCGGCGCCGTCCACGAGGAGCGGCAGCGCCGCCGATGCCAGCAGGAAGAACGGCATCAACAGCGCGCCGCCCAGGACGAGATGGACCCAGCGCCGGACCAGGGCGCCCGGGGTCAGCCGCACCGTACGGCTCCGGGGCGGATCCCGGCCGGCCCGGAGGCGGCGCCGTCCGCCGCGTGCTCCGGCTCACCTTCCGCGCGGCGTTGTGCGTCGCGCTCCGCGAAGAAGTGGGCCCCGGCGACGGCGACCAGCATCCCGACGATCATCTGCACAGCGTAGGTGAGGCTCATCAGCGGGTCGGGCAGCTTCGGGTCACCCGCCGGGACGGGCAGTGCGGTCAGCGTCATCCAGCCGCCCCAGCAGGCCAGCGCCCCCGAGCCGATCCAGGCGGCGACGAGCGGAACGCGCAGCGGAACCCGCCCGCCGCGGCTGTACGCGAGCAGCAGCACACCCGCCGCCAACAGCACGGCGAACAGCACATACCCCGCGTCGTTCAGCCGCGCGTCCAGATCCCGGGCCGCCACCCGCGCCGGGCTGAGACCGGCCGTGCCGCCCGCCGCCCACAGCAGATGCATCCCGGCGGGTATCACGGTCAGCACCGCCGCCAGCCCCGCGGTCAGCCGGCGCGCGGGCCCGGTGGCGCTCTCCGGGAGCGCCCCCAGCGGACCGCGCCACAGATGCCCCCAGCGCTCCCGGGCGTAGGGCACGAAGAGTGCGCCCAGCGCCAGCGCCTGCACGATGAAGCCGGTGTAGACGACGGTCCACACCCAGGGCGCGAGCAGCGCTCCGGGGTCGCCGCCGCGCGACGCGGGCCGGGCGTGCAGCACCCCGGCCAGCAGCTGCGCGGGGCAGACCGCGACGATCGGCGCGAGCAGCCCGGTCGCACACCACATGGGCAGCACGAACAGCCAGGCCGGCACCCGCCGCCCCCAGGGCCGGGTCAGCAGGAACGCCAGCACGATCACCGCGGCGTCCATCAGGACGGTGAGCGCGTTGAACGCCATCAGGGGACCGCCGTCCCGGCGCAGCGGACTGCCCGCGGGGATGCCGAGGTGGCTGCCGGCGAGCCAGGCGATCTTGAGCGAGAGATAGGGGACGCAGGCGGCGATGGCCGTCGCCCGCAGAACGGCGCGGACGGTGCCGGGGGCCGGTGCGAAAGCCGGTGCGGTGCGGTTCGTCATGCCGTCCAGACTTCCGGGAGCCCGGGCGCACCGCGTCGTCCCCGCCGGCGATCCGCCTCCGCCGCACGGGGGAGGCGGGGGTGGCGGCCAGGACGATGCGGCGCCCGCCGCCCGCCCGACAGCCGGGCCGTCCGGCTCGGTTCACAGCCGCCGGGTGGCCAGTGTCAGCCGGTCCCGGGCGTCGAAGAGGGTGTCCTTGATCATCTGCTCGTGGGCCGGGGTCAGCCGGGCCACCGGTACCGAGCAGCTGATCGCGTCCCGGGCCGGGGTGCGGTACGGGATCGCCACGCCGAAGCAGCGCAGGCCGAGGGTGTTCTCCTCGCGGTCGACCGCGAAGCCCGCTTCGCGTACCGCGTGCAGCTCCTCGATCAGCTGCTCGCGGTCGGTGATGGTGTGCTCGGTCAGCGCCGCCAGGGTGGGCGGCAGCATCGCCCGCACCTGGTCGTCGGTGTACGTGGCGAGCAGCGCCTTGCCCAGGGAGGTGGAGTGGGCGGGCAGCCGGCGGCCGACGCGGGTGAACGGGCGCAGGTAGTGCTGGGACTGGCGGGTGGCGAGGTAGACGACGTTGACGCCGTCGAGCCGGGCGAGGTGGATGGTCTCGGTGGTGTCGTCGGAGAGCCGGTCCAGGGTGGGGCGGGCGGCGGCCACCACCTCGTCGCCGTCGATGTACGAGGTGCCGACGAGGAGGGCGCGGACGCCGATGCCGTACCGGGTGCCGGTGGCGTCCGTCTCGACCCAGCCCAGGTCGACGAGGGTGCGCAGCAGCATGTAGAGGCTGGACTTGGGGTATCCGACGGCTTCCTGGACGGAGGCGAGGCTGTGCATGCCGGGGCGGCCCGCGAAGTATTCGAGCAACTCCACCGTCCGCACCGCGGACTTGACCTGCGCTCCACCGGGCTCGGCAGCTGACATCGCCCTTGACCCCTTTGTTCGGACAGCCATAGAGTCCCAGGGATTCATCATCCGGGACGGCGTTCAGCATATCGAACGCCGTCCTGTGCGCGGCAAGGCGCAGTGCGGCAGGACTTCGCCGAGAAGGGATGCACGGTGGCAGCAGCGGCGGCACCAGTCTGGAGCGTCGACCCCCGAACCGGGAAGCGGCGGGCGCAGGTTGCGGAGGAAGCCACAACCGACGCCGTGGACGCCGCGGTCCGCGCGGCGCACACCGCCCGCGGCGCGCTCGCCGACCGCCCCCCGCGCGCCGCCCTGCTGCGCCGCGCCGCCGACCTGCTCGACGCGGCGGGGGAGGAGATCGTTGCCGCCGCCGACGCGGAGACCGCACTCGGCTCCGCCCGCCTCACCGGTGAACTGGCCCGCACCACCTACCAGTTGCGGTCCTTCGCCGCCATCGTGGACGAGGGCGGATTCCTCGACGTGCGGATCGACCGCCCCGACCCCGGCCTCACCCCGCCCCGCCCCGACCTGCGCCGCTACAAGATCCCGCTGGGCGCCGTGGCGGTCTACGCGGCGAGCAACTTCCCGCTCGCCTTCTCCGTGCCCGGCGGGGACACCGCCAGTGCGCTCGCGGCCGGCTGCCCGGTCGTCGTCAAGGCGCATCCGGACCATCCGGCCACCTCCGAACTGTGCGCGGAACTGCTGCGCCGGGCGGCCACCGAGACCGGTCTGCCGGCGGACGTGGTGGGCCTGGTGCACGGCTTCCGTGCCGGGCTCGACCTGGTGCGCCACCCGCTGGTCGCCGCCGCCGGCTTCACCGGCTCGGTGCGCGGCGGCCGTGCCCTGTACGACGCCGCCGCGGCCCGCCCGCACCCCATCCCGTTCCACGGCGAGATGGGCAGCCTCAACCCCGTCGTGGTCACCGAGGCCGCCGCCGCCGAGCGCGCCGAGCGGATCGGCGCCGGGCTGGCCGGCTCGATGACGCTGGGCACCGGGCAGTTCTGCGTCAAGCCGGGCCTCGTCCTGACCCCCGAAGGCGAGGCCGGCGACCGGCTGCTGGCGTCGCTGACCGCGGCCACCGAGGCCACCGCGGCCACCGAGGCCGGCGTGCTGCTCGACCACCGGATGCGCGACGCGTTCCTGGACGGCGTCCGCAGCCGGGCTCAACTGCCCGGCGTCCAGGCGCCGTTGGCCCCCGGCGACGGGGACGGCGAACACACCGTCAGCGCCGGCTTCCTCACCGTGCCGGCCGCCCGGCTCGCCGCCGGGGGCCCGCACGACCTCCTGCTGGAGGAGTGTTTCGGCCCGGTCACCGTCGTGGCCCGCTACGCCGACGACACCGAGATCGGCGCCGTCCTCGCCCGGCTCCCCGGCAACCTCACCGCCACCCTCCAACTCGGCGACGCGGAGAGCGCCGGCACCGACGCGGCGGGCCGCGGCGCCCGCCTGCTGGCCGAGGTCACCCCGCTCGCCGGCCGCGTCGTCGTCAACGGCTGGCCCACCGGCGTCGCGGTCGCCCCGGCCCAGCACCACGGCGGCCCGTACCCGGCCACCACGTCGACCGCCACCTCCGTCGGCGGCACGGCCATCGAGCGCTGGCTCAGACCGGTCGCCTACCAGGACACCCCGCCGGCGCTGCTCCCGCCGGAGCTGCGGGACGGGAACCCGCTGGGGCTGCCGTGCCGGATCGACGGCCGGCCAGAGGGGGCGTAGGGCCTCGCCGGTGCACCCCGAGACCCAGGACCCCGCCCTCCAGGTCCGCTCCGCCACCCCCGCGGACCTGGAGCCCATAGCCGCCCTGCACACCGCCGCCCGTGCCGCGTACCTGCGCGGCAGGGTGCCGGACGCGCCGTTCGACACCCCGGCCGAGCACGCCCGCCGGCGGGACGCCTGGGCGCGGGTGCTGCACCATGACGGGACCCCGTCGCTGTGCGCGGTACGCCGGGGCGCCGTCGTCGGCGCCGCCTCGTACCGCCGCCGCACCGACCCCCGCGGCACCGTCGAGCTCCACCAGCTGCACGTCGACCCCGCCCACTGGGGCACCGGCGTGGGCCGCGCGCTGCACGCCGCCTGCCTGGACGCCTGGCGCACCGCCGGATTCTCCCGGGCCGTCCTCGACGTGCTCTGGCACAACCACCGCGCCCGCGCCTTCTACGCCCGCCTCGGCTGGCGTCCCGACCCGGACCGCCGCCCGGCGCCCGACGCCAGCCATCTCACCCTGACGCTCGCGCTGCCCCGTCCGGACGGCCGGCCGGCTCCCGCCGGGCCATGATCTGCAACCGCTCGGCCGTCCGCCCGTCCAGCGTGCCGACCGTCCCGCGCCGCTCCCGCACCACCGAGAACCCCGCCGACCGCAGCAGCTCCCGCAGCCGCTCCGGCGGATGGTGCCGGAAGACCCCGCCCTCGTCGGTCGCGAACACCCCGTACGTCCCGTACCGTTCCGCGAAGCGCCCGTAGCGGTCCTGGTTGTGCGCGTCGGCCTGGAGCGGCACATCGCTCAGGTACAGCACCCCGCCGGGGCGCACCAGCCGCCCCAGCTCCCCGGTGATCGCCCGCTGCCCCGCGTCCTCGGGAACGCAGGTCAGCACCGCGAACAGCAGCGCCGCGTCGAAGCTGGCGTCCGCGAACGGCAGCGGCAGTCCGGGCCGGTGCAGCAGTTCCAGCCCCGGGTGCTCCCGCCTCCCGCGCGCGATCAGCGCTGCGGACGGGTCGATCCCGCACACCGCCCCGTACCCCAGCCCGGCCAGTTCGGCGGTGAGCCGCCCGTAGCCGCAGCCGTAGTCCAGCACCCGGGCGGTGCGCGGCACGAACTCCGCCAGCAGCGCCGGGTCGAGCGGATGGGTGAAGGTCTTGGCGGCCCCGGTCGTCTCCCAGAACCCGGCCGGCTCCTGCGGTGATGGCGTGGTCATACCGGGACGCTACCCGCGGAATACTCCGCAATCCTCCGCTGTTGCACCAGGTCACACCCGCACGCCCGCACGCCCGCTCCCAACGAGCACGACGAGGAAAGTCAGCCACTCCATGCGCGTCGAAATCTGGTCCGACATCGCCTGCCCCTGGTGCTACATCGGCAAGGCCCGCTTCGCGTCGGGGCTCGCCGCCTTCGCGCACCGCGACGACGTCGAGGTCGTCCACCGCTCCTTCGAGCTGGACCCGAACGCGCCGGCGCCCACCGACATCCCCGTCCTCGACATGCTCGCGCGGAAGTACCGCGTCACCCGCACCGAGGCCGAGGCGATGGAGGCCCGGGTCGCCGAGGCCGCGGCTGCCGAGGGTCTGGACTACCGCTCCGACCGCATCCACGGCAACACCTTCGACCTGCACCGCCTCCTCCATCTGGCCAGGGACCACGGGGCCCAGGACGCCCTGCTGTCCGCCCTCTACGAGGCCAACTTCGCACAGGCCCGCCCGCTCGGCGACCCCGCCGAGCTGACCCGGATATCCGTGGCCGCCGGCCTCCCCGCCGACGAGGTCGCCCGCGTGCTGGCCGACCCGGACGCCTACGCCGAAGAGGTACGCGCCGACGAGCGCGCCGCCGCCGAACTCGGCGCCACCGGCGTGCCCTTCTTCGTCGTCGACCGCCGCTACGGCATCTCCGGAGCCCAGCCCGCCGAGGTCTTCCGCCAGGCCCTGGAGCGCGCCCACGCGGACGGCGCCGTCCAGATCCTGCCGGCCGGCGACGCGGAGGTCTGCGGCGACGAGGGCTGCGCGGTCCCGGACAGGCCCTGAACCCCGCAACCGGCGGGTCCGGTGCGGCTCCTGGGAGATGGACGCCGCGCCGTTCGCCGAGCAGAGTGGGGCCATGCTGCGATACGAGGCACTGGGCGGGCAGGAATTCGCCCCCGAAACGGTCTACCTGAACTCGGCGTCCAGCGGGCTGCTGCCCGCGCGGAGCGCCGCCGCGGTACGGGAGGCGCTGGCGGAGTCGGCGTCGTACGGGACGATGGGGCGCGACTACTTCGGCCCGGCGACGGCCGCGCGGCGGGCGTTCGGGCGGCTGATGGGGGTGCCCGAGGAGCGGGTGGCCCTGGGCAGTTCGGTCGCGGTGCACTCGGCGTTCGTGGCGGCCTCGCTGCCTGCGGGCGCCGAAGTGCTGGTCGCCGAGGGGGACTTCAGCTCACTGGTGAACCCGCTGGCGGCGCACCCCGGCTGCACGGTCCGCGCGGTGCCGTTGGAGGCGCTCGCCGACGAGGTACGGCCCGGGACGGCGCTGGTCGCGGTGAGCGCGGTACAGGCGCTGGACGGCCGGATCGCCGACCTGGCGGCCGTACGGGAGGCGGCCCGGGCGCACGGTGCGCGCACGTACGTCGACATCACGCAGGCCGCCGGATGGCTGCCGTTGGACATCGCCGGCTTCGACTTCGCGGTGTGCGGGGCCTTCAAGTGGCTGCTGTGCCCGCGCGGTACGACGTTCCTGTACCTCGGCGGCGACCCGGCCGGCTGGCCGCCGGCGGTGCACGCCGGGTGGGTGGCCGGCGAGGACGTCGGCGAGTCGAACTACGGGGTGATCGGCCGGCCGGCGGCGACCGCCCGGCGGTTCGACGAACCGCATGCGCACTACTCGTACGTGGCCGCCGAGCAGTCCCTGGGCCTGATGGCGGAGGTGGGGGTGGCCGCCGTGCACGCGCACAACACCGCGCTGGCCGACCGGTACCGCGCCGGGCTGGCCGAGGCCGGGTTCACCCCGCGGCCGGCCCCCGGCTCCGCGATCGTCTCCACCCCGGGGCTCGCCGGCGCGGAGCCGCGGCTGGCCGGGGCCGGGGTGCGGATCGCGGTCCGCGGCGGCCTGCTGCGCGCCTCGTTCCACCTCTACAACTCGGCACGGGACGTGGAGAAGGTGCTGGCGCTGCTGCGCGATTCCTGAGGTGGGCGGGAAGCCGGGGAAGCCGGGGAATGCGCCGCGGTCCCGGGGCGCCGAGGTGAGGGCCAACGTTCCGGCCGGGCGGGCGAGTTGCCGTCCGGCAGCCGGGACGGCGCCCCGTTGAACCCAGCTGAGAGGCCATCAGTGACCACCGCGTTCGGCCCCATGGACCTCGCCGGTCTGCCGCTCGCCGACCGCATCGTCATGGCGCCGATGACCCTACCGGACCGGTCGAGCTCCTACGGCGGCGACGACACCGGCTACGTCGACCACCCGGCCCTGGCGGACTGACCGGCCGGCAGCCGCGCAGCGCCGACGCCCTGCCGGAACGTGCCATGGCCGCCGCACGGTCGATGCCGTGCGGCGGCCATGGGCGGTCCGCGCCGTCCCCGGTACGCGGTCGCGCGCTATCTCACCGGCGCGCCCCTACTTGACGGGAACGAACGGGGCCCGCGCCCCGATGTACTCCGGCCGCCGGACCGGCGCGGCGAAGGGCTCCACCGCGGCGTTGTCCACGCTGTTGAAGACGATGAAGACATTGCTGCGCGGGTACGGCGTGATGTTGTCGCCGGAGCCGTGCATGGCGTTGCAGTCGAACCACGTCGCCGAGCCGGCGGGCCCGGTGAACAGCCGGATGCCGTGCTCGTCCGCCATCTTCGTGAGCACCTTGTCCGACGGGATGCCCGCGTCCTGCATCTGGAGCGACCGCTTGTAGTTGTCCTTCGGCGTCTCGCCCGCGCAGCCCACGAAGTGCCGGTGCGAGCCGGGCATGATCATCAAGCCGCCGTTGGTGTCGTGGTTCTCGGTCAGCGCGATCGAGACCGACACGGTGCGCATGTTCGGCAGACCGTCCTCGGCGTGCCAGGTCTCGAAGTCGGAGTGCCAGTAGAAGCCGGAGGCACCGAAGCCGGGCTTCACATTGATCCGCGACTGGTGGACGTAGACGTCCGAACCGAGGATCTGGCGGGCACGGCCGACCACGCGCGGGTCGGAGACCAGCCGGCCGAACACCTCGCTGATCTTGTGCACTTCGAACACGGACCGGACGCTCTGCGACTTCGGCTCGACGATGGAGCGCGGGTCGGCGCGCATCGCCGGGTCGAGCACCAGCCGGTCCAGCTCGGCGCGGTACACCGCGACTTCCTCCGCCGTGAGCAGTTCCCCGATGGCGAAAAAGCCGTCGCGTTCAAAGTCGCTCAGCTCGGACGCCGCGAACGGGCCTGCCGCTCCGGGCTGCGACCACACCACCGGGTCCTTCCGCGGGGTGATGACCTCTGCGGTCCCACGGGTCGGGTACAGGTCGGCGATGCGCTCGGGTGCGGTGGTCATGGTGGTGCCTTCCTCTCCTCTCGTACGGAACGTGGTTCACGCGCGCAGTGCGTTGCCTTCCTCGTCGCTGCCGGACGGGGCAGGGAGGTGGCCCGGTGGTCGGCCTCAGCCCGTTTTGGGCTCCGGGTCGGGTTCGGTGAGAAGCGGGTAGACCCCGTTCTCGTCGTGGTCCTCGCGGCCGGTGACCGGCGGGTTGAAGACGCACAGGCAGCGGAAGTCCTTTTTGATCCGCATGGTGTGCTTCTCGTGCCCGTCGAGCAGGTACATCACTCCGGGCGTGATGGTGTGCTTCTCGCCGGTCTCGTCGTTGGTCAGCTCGGCCTCGCCCTCGACGCAGACGACGGCCTCGATGTGGTTCGCGTACCACATGGAGGTCTCGGTACCGGCGTACAGGACGGTCTCGTGCAGCGAGAAGCCGACCCGCTCCTTGGCGAGCACGATGCGCTTGCTCTCCCAGGTGCCGGACTTGGCCTTGACGTGGCGGTCGGTGCCTTCGATGTCCTGGAACGATCGGACGATCACGGTGAGTTGGTGCCTTTCTGTGGAACGGTCAGGAGCTCGTGGCGGTTCAGGCGCAGTCGCGGACCGCGCGGGCGAGGATCCGCAGACCCTCGTCCAGCTCCTCGGGGGTGGTCGTCAGCGCGGGCAGCAGCTTGACGACCTCGCTCTCCGGGCCGGAGGTCTCGATGAGCAGACCCAGCTCGAAGGCGCGCTTGGCGATCTTGTTGGCGAGGCTCTTGTCGGTGCACTCCATGCCCCACACCAGCCCGCGACCGCGGTACTCGACGAAGGTGTCCGGGTGCGCCTCGATGATGGCCTTGAGGTGCGATTCGACGATCTCACCGCGGCCGAGGGTCTGCTTCTCCATCTGGCCGTCGGCCCAGTACGTGTCGAGCGCGGCGGCGGCGGTGACGAAGGCCGGGTTGTTGCCGCGGAAGGTGCCGTTGTGCTCGCCCGGCTCCCAGATGTCCAGCTCGGGCCTGAACAGCGTCAGCGCCAGCGGGAGCCCGTAGCCGCTGATGGACTTCGAGACGGTGACGATGTCCGGCACGATGCCCGCCTCCTCGAAGGAGAAGAAGGCACCCGTACGGCCGCAGCCCATCTGGATGTCGTCGACGATCAGCAACATGTCGCGGCGCTCGCACAGGTCGGCGAGGGCGCGCAGCCACTCGACGCGGGCCACGTTGATGCCGCCCTCGCCCTGGACCGTCTCGACGATCACTGCGGCGGGCGTGTTCAGGCCGGAGCCCTGGTCCTCCAGCAGTCGCTCGAACCACAGGAAGTCCTGGATCTGGCCGTCCAGGTAGTGGTCGAACGGCATCGGGGTGCCGTGCACCAGCGGGATGCCGGCGCCGGCCCGCTTGAAGGCGTTGCCGGTGACCGCGAGGGAGCCCAGCGACATGCCGTGGAAGGCGTTGGTGAAGGACACGATCGACTCGCGGCCCTTGACCTTGCGGGCCAGTTTCAGCGCGGCCTCGACGGCGTTGGTGCCGGTCGGGCCCGGGAACATGACCTTGTAGGGCAGGTCGCGCGGGCGCAGGACGATGTTCTGGAACGACTCCAGGAAGGCCCGTTTGGCCGTGGTGGACATGTCCAGGCCGTGGGTGACGCCGTCCCGCTCGATGTAGTCGATCAGGGCGCGTTTGAGGACCGGGTTGTTGTGCCCGTAGTTGAGCGACCCGGCACCGGCGAAGAAGTCGAGGTAGGCGTGGCCGTCCTCGTCGAACATGCGGCTGCCCTGGGCGCGGTCGAAGACGACGGGCCAGCCACGGCAGTAGCTGCGCACCTCCGACTCCACGGTCTCGAAGACGCTCAGATCGGGCTGGGTGATGGTCACAGCAGGCTCCTGGGAGATGAATGCGGCGGAGGAGAAGTCCGGGGGTGGGATCGGGGCGGCGGGGCTCCCGTGTGGTTCACGGGCGGGGGTGGTGGCCCCGCACGGCCGCTGCGGCATGGTCGGTGCCGCGCGGCTCTGGGTCCGTCGTCAGCGTCCGGGGCGGGACGGTGGACGGAACGGGCCTATGAGGTGCAGGACCTCCGACTCGTGGCCCTGCTCCGGGAACAGCCCGGCGTCGAAGACCACCTCGCGCTTGACCGGCACCGAGTGCCGCTCGGCGAAGGACGCGAACAGCCGGTTGGACGCGGCGTTGTCCGGGGTGATGGTGGTCTCGACGAGGGATATGTCCAGTTCATCCATGACGCGGGTCGTCAGCCCGTCCAGGAGCGCGGCGGCCAGCCCCTGTCCGCGGTGTGCGTCGTCGACGGCGACCTGCCAGACGACGAGCGTGTCCGGGCGCTCGGGGCGGATGTAGCCGGTGACGAAGGCGGCCGGCTCGCCTTCCGGGTCGCGTGCGACGACGGAGGTGGCGGCGAAGTCGCGACACCACAGGAGGTAGCTGTAGGAGGAGTTGAGGTCCAGTGCGTTGGAGTCGCGGGCGATGCGCCAGATCGCGGCTCCGTCCTCCACGCGCGGGGTGTCGAGCTTGAAGCCCTCCGGAATTTCCCTGATTTCGCTTCGGGCACCTGCATGCTCTGCTTGTGCGGCGGTCATGGAAATTAAATTTACCGAGGGAAAAAGGAAAATGCATCGCGGGCAGGGGTTACGTGGGGCCCCACTTTGTGTTATCACGCGGGGGCGCGCGAGCGCGCGGTGCGACGGAAAGATGTCTGGGTTTGACCCGATAGTTCGGGGCGAAACGGACACGCTGTGTAGTCGGTCACAGCTCCGTAACGGCGTTGAGATGCGTCCGAATTACGGGACTTGGCACTAGCGAAATCTTGGCGTTTGAGCTGCGGAAAAGCGGGCAGAAGAATACGGGAAGCTACGCTTCTGCGAATTGGGAATTCTCCGGTGGAAGGTGACCGTAGCGGTTCACCGGAAGGTGTACCAGAAGTCTTCCCGGTGACATATGCGAAGCCTCGCGAGAAGATGCGGGAGAAGCCGCGGGGGATTATGGGGCGCCCGGTCGAATACGACCCCCGGGTATCCTCCGGTCGGCCATGGCCCGGGGCTCGCCCGCGCGCATAAAGTGCCTGCATGACGTCCATGAGCGAAGGTGCGGTGCTGCACCTCAAGGGGAGGGTCCTCGTCGGGCCGTACGACGTCCGCGACGAGCTGTGGGTGGTCGACGGCCGGGTGACGTTCGAGCGGCCTGCGATGGCACGGGATGCCATGACCGTCGAGGGCTGGGTGCTGCCGGGCCTGGTCGACGCCCACTGCCACGTCGGACTGGACGCGCACGGCCCGGTGGACGCCGCCACCAGCGAGAAGCAGGCGCTCACCGACCGTGACGCCGGCACCCTCCTGATCCGGGACGCCGGATCCCCCTCCGACACCCGCTGGATCGACGACCGCGCCGACCTGCCGCGGATCATCCGCGCCGGCCGCCACATCGCGCGCACCAGGCGCTACATCCGCAACTACGCGCACGAGATCGAGCCGGAGGACCTGGTCGCCTACGTCGCCCAGGAGGCCCGGCGCGGCGACGGCTGGGTCAAGCTCGTCGGCGACTGGATCGACCGCTCCACCGGCGACCTGGCGGCCTGCTGGCCCGCCGGCGCCGTCGAGGCGGCCATCGCCGAGGCGCACCGGCTCGGCGCCCGGGTCACCGCCCACTGCTTCGCCGAGGAGTCCCTCGCCCCGCTCGTCGAGGCCGGCATCGACTGCATCGAGCACGCCACCGGCCTCACCGAGGACACCATCCCGCTCTTCGCCGAACGCGGCGTGGCGATCGTCCCCACCCTGGTCAACATCGCGACCTTCCCGCAGCTCGCGGCCGGCGGCGAGGCGAAGTTCCCGCGCTGGGCGGACCATATGCGCCGGCTGCACGCCCGCCGCTACGACACCGTCCGCGCGGCCCACGACGCCGGCGTGCCGATCTTCGCCGGCACCGACGCGGGCGGCTCGCTGCCGCACGGCCTGGTCGCCGACGAGGTCGCCGAGCTGATGAAGGCCGGGCTGCCCGCCGTCGCCGCCCTCTCCGCGACGACCTGGGGCGCCCGCGAGTGGCTGGGCCGCCCGGGGCTCACCGAGGGCGCCCCGGCCGACCTCGTCGTCTACGAGACCGACCCCCGGGCCGACGTCCGCGTGCTGGCGGCGCCGCGCCTGGTCGTCCTGCGGGGGCGGGCCATCGGCTGACGGTGTGCGGCATCGTCCGCGACACCGGGGCCGGCACCGGGCGGCCGTGGCGCGGTCCGCGCGGCGAATCCCGGGCCGGCCGCCCCCCGGTTCTTCGGTACGGCTTCTTCGGTACGTCCTGAAAGGTCCACTGCGCTCGACACCGGCCTACCCGGCCGCATCGCCCCGATCGCCGGCAGCGCCCAGGGCCTCGGCGCAGCCCTGGTCCGCGCCTTCCACGCCGGAGGCCCCCGTGTCGCCGCCCCGGAGCCGTTCGTCACCGGCGCACATACGACGTCAACGGCGGCGCCCCGGTGCGGTGAAGTGCTCGAACGGGAGCGCGAAAACCGCCCTTTGGGGTGAACTGCCTCTACATTTCCTCCCGTTCACCCTCAGCACGTACACGATGTGCGGGTCGAGGTCGCCGGCCCGCGCGATGTCCCCCATTGGCGCGGTCGGCGGCTCCATTTCTCTCGTGGGGGTTCCACACACGTGTCAACAAGTTCCACCGGCTCCTCCGGCGTGCCGCGGCGGCTCGGCGCAGCCCTGGTCGCCACCGCGCTGACGGCCGGTCCCGCCGTCGCGCTCGGCGCCGCACCCGCCGCCTACGCCGCCGGCAACCACGGCCGCACCAACGGCACTTCGGGTGCGGTCGTGCTGCGCACCGGCCTGGACGTCGGGCTGCTCGACAAGTCGCTCCGCGTCCCGCTGCGGGCCACCCTGAACGAGGTGCACGCACCGGCCTCGGCCGACCGGACCGCGCTCACCGTCAATCTGGACGGGATCGACCAGGGCAGGCCGTTCAGCGTGCTGCGGGCCGAGGTCGCCACCGCGCGGGCCACCGCCGGCCCCGAGGGGACGAAGGGGTACGCCAACCTCGTGCACGCCGCGGTGCACCTCCCCGGCCTTCCGGCGCTGCCGCTGATCGAGGTCCAGCAGGTGACCTCCACGGCGGAGTGCCGGGCCGGGCAGCACCCGCGGGCCGCGTCGCAGGTGCTGGGCAGCGTCCTGGTGCTGGGCAAGCGGGTCACGCTCAGCGCGAGCGGGACGACCGCGGTCACCGTGCCGGGGGTGGGCGACGTACGGCTCGATCTGTCGAAGAAGGCCGTGACGTCGACCGGCGCCGCGGCGACCGCGCTCGCCCTGCGGGTCTCGGTCGATCCGCTGAAGCTCAACGTGGCCGAGGTGCACGGCCAGGTGACGCTGGCGCAGGCCACCTGCACCACTCCGGGTGGTACGGCGCCCGGCACCCCGGAGAAGCCCGGGGGACCCCAGGGCGGCACCGGTGGCAACCATGTGACCGCCCACGGCGGCTCCGGTCCGGCCACCCGGAACCTCGCCGAGACCGGCGGCAGTTCGGCCACCCCGTATGTCGCCGGGGGCGCGGCCCTGCTGGTCGCCGCCGGCGCCGGATCGCTGGCCTACGCCCGTCGCCGCCGCACCGCCGTGCCGGGCGGGCGCGGCTGACAGACCCGTACGCCGTGCCGGTGCTGTGGGGGCTCCGGCGCGGGGTACGGTCCGGGGCGCGCCGGGTGGGCCCGCGCGGCGCGTCCCTCCTCGCCGGGGCCCTGGTCGGAGCGTGGTCCGGCCGGGGCCCCGGGGAGACCCTCCAGGCCCTAACCCAGGGGCTGTTCGGCGAGCACGTCGGCCAGCGCGGCCACCAGGCGGTCCGTGGTGGACCGGTCCCGTACGGCGAGCCGCAGCCAGTCGGGGCCCAGGCCGGGGAAGGTGTCACCGCGGCGCACCGCGAAACCGCGCGCCCGGAGTCCGGCGCGTACCGCCGCGGCACCGGGCAGCCGGACCAGGACGAACGGGCCGGCGGCCGGGCCGACCGCCCGCAGCGGGGCGAACTCGCCCAGCCGGGCCAGCAGATGGGCCCGGTCCCCGGCGATCTCCTCGGCCGCCGCGGCGGCCTCGGTGAGCGCCGCCGGCTCGCAGCACGCCTCGGCGGCGGCCAGCGCCGGAGTGGAGACCGGCCACAGCGGCTGGGCCCGCTCCAGGGCGTCGACGGTGTCCTCGGCGGCCAGCACGTAGCCGATGCGCAGACCGGCCAGGCCCCAGGTCTTGGTGAGGCTGCGCAGCACGATCAGCCCCGGCAGCTCGCCCACCCGCCCGGCCAGCGACTCCCGTTCACCGGGCACCGCGTCCATGAACGCCTCGTCCACGACGAGGGTGCGGCCGGGCCGCGCCAGCCGCTCCAGTGCGGCGGCGGGGTGCAGCACGGACGTGGGGTTGGTGGGGTTGCCGACGACGACCAGATCGGCGTCGGCGGGCACCGCGGCCGGGTCCAGCCGGAAGCCGTCCGCCTCGGTGAGCAGCACCCGCGCGACGTCGTGCCCGGCGTCCCGCAGCGCCGCCTCGGGCTCGGTGAACTGCGGGTGCACGACGACCGGCCGGCGGGCCCGTACGGCGCGCGCGATCAGCACGAACGCCTCCGCCGCACCCGCCGTCAGCAGCACCCGCCCCACCGGAAGCCGGTGCCGGGCCGCGACCGCCCGACGGGCCGCCCGGCCGTCCGGATACGCGGCGAGGCCGTCCAGCGACGCGGCGATCCGGGCCTTGAGCCAGGCCGGGGGAGTGCCGGTGCGGACATTGACCGCGAGGTCGGCCAGCCCGGTCAGCGGGCCGTCGGCGCCGCGCACCTCGGCGTCGCCGTGGTGCCGCAGATCCGGTTCGCGGTGCGGCGGGTCCGGCTCGCGCTCCACGGCGACCGCCGGATACGGCGCGGGCCGCCTCACGCCTGGTCCCCGGCGCCCACCGCCGCAGGCGGCACCGCGCCGAACGGAGGCCGGGCGTCCCCCGCCGCCGCCCGGCCGCCGCCCCGCGCCTCGCCCGCCACCGTCGCGCGGTAGCGCTCCATGACCACGTCGGCCAGCTCCGGCGCCGGGCCGATCACCTCCGCGCCGATCACCTCGGCCCACGGATTCGCCGCCGCCCAGCCCTCGGTCTGCATCCGCAGCCGCTCCAGGAGGTCGCCGGCGAGGAAGAAGTACGGCAGGACCACGATGCGGATCGGGGCGGTGGCGCCGGGCACCGCGGCGGCCAGCGCGCAGCACCGGTCGAGACCGGCCGGCACGTCCGGCGCGGTGAGCGTGAGGAACGCGGTCTCCACCCCCGCGAAGCCGCGCCCCTCCCACAACAGCCGTGCGGCGCGCACCACTTCGGCGTTGGCGTACGGGTCGGCCGCGCCCCGCCCCACCAGCAGCACCGTCGTCCGGGCCCGGTCCTGCGGCCGCCGCGCGCCGCCGCCCAGCGCCTCGTCCAGCCGCCGCTCCAGGACGCCGAGGAGCTTGGGGTGCGGTCCCGGCTCGGCGGCGCAGTCGTAACCGACCCCGGGGTGCGCCGCGGTCGCCGCCGCCAGCGCGTCGGGCAGGCTCTCCCGCAGGGCCCCGGTGGGGCCCGGCAGCAGCGGGACGGCGACGATCCGCGTGGCGCCCCGCCGGACGAGGTCGCCGACCGCGCCGGACACCGGCCGCGGCGACCCCGCGGCGCCGAAGAACCCGCCGGCGACGGGCACTTCGGGGTGGCGCTCGGCGAGCGTGCGCACCAGCGCCTCCAGGGCGTCGGCGGCGCCTTCGTGACGCGTGCCGTGACCGGCGATGAGCAGTGCGGGAGGGGTGGTCACAACATCTCCTTGGTACCGGGGTTTTCACCGGCGGGCGTGCTGCCGCCGACATCCGCCGTCCGCCGGTCCGCGCCGGGGCGGGGCGGCTCGGGGGAGGGCAAGACGATATCGGCCGTGGCCGCCGGGGTGACGGTCGCTCCCTCCGTACCGGAGGTAATGGCCGAACTGCCCCAAGTGTCCTGGCCGGTGGGCTCGGCGAGGGCACAGGTGGCCATCGGCGGCCGGCCGGCCGGCGCGGAGGCGCGCTTCCCGGCGACCAGCCGGG
>NZ_BMRP01000036.1 GCF_014648695.1 Streptomyces albospinus | reverse complement strand
ACCCTCACCCCCACCCAAGGAGATTCCCCATGCCCGTCACGACACCCCCTTCGGCCCCCTCGACCCGCTCGACCCGCTCGACCCCCTCGGCGCCGTCCTCGGCCCGGCGGCACGCCGCCCTCGCCGTCACCGCTCTCGCCGCCGCCCTCACCCTCACCACCGCCTGCGGCAGCAGCGGCAGCCACGCCGCCGGCTCCGGTACCGACAACGTCCAGCCCGCCGGCCAGGGCACCAGCGACTACGGCAGCGGCTACGGCAGCAGCACGGGCGGCGGCTACGGCGGCCAGGCCGGCGGCGACACCGGCAAACCCGCCGCGGCCGGCAAGCCCGCCGGCGCCCTCGCCCTGCACCAGTCCGCCACCCTCGGCCCGGTCGTCACCGACGCCCAGGGCATGACCCTCTACCGCTTCGACAAGGACACCGCGAAACCGCCCACGTCCAACTGCTCCGGCGCCTGCGCGACCACCTGGCCACCGGTCCCCGCCGACGGCGCCACCGCCCCCGCCGGAATCGCTCCCGACGCCCTCGGCTCGGTCACCCGCGCCGACGGCACCAAGCAGCTCACCATCGGCGGCTGGCCCGCCTACCGCTACGCCAAGGACACCAAGGCCGGCGACACCAAGGGCCACGGTGTGGGCGGCACCTGGCACGCGCTGGCCTCCGACGGCACCAAGGCGGGCACCCAGCAGCCCGGCGACGTCGGGGTGTTCGCCCAGCCCCAGCTCGGCAAGATCCTCGTCGACGGCATGGGCCGCACCCTCTACCGCTTCAACAAGGACAGCGCCTGGCCCATGAAGTTCGGCTGCAACGACAGCTGCCTGGACACCTGGAAGCCCGCCAAGCCCGCCGACCGCTCCAAGCTCAACGGCATCGCCCCCCACCTCATCTCCACCGTCACCCGGCCCGACGGCACCCGCCAGCTCGCCGTCGACTGCTGGCCGGTCTACTGGTTCACCGGCGACAAGCAGCCCGGCGACATCAACGGCCAGGGCAAGATGGGCCTGTGGTTCGCGGTCTCCGACAACGGCAAGAAGATCACCAAGACCGTGACCGGCACGGCGGGTTCGGACGGCACGGCGGGGTCGGGCAGCACGGCGGGGTCGGACGGCACGCCGAGCTCGGGCAGCACCCCGAGTTCGGGCAGCACGCCTGGTTCGGACATCACCGCGACACCGGCGTACTGACCGGACCGCCCGGTGCCGGCACCCCGCCCCGCGGGAACTCGCCGTCCAGCGCCAGGACTTCGCCGTCCGGGCGGTCGTCGCCCGCCTCGCGCGGACCCAACCAGGTCACCGCCAGCGCCACCGCGACGTTCAGTGCGAGGCCGACGATGCCCGCGTTCATCCCCCACACCGGATCGTGTCCCCCGAAGACCAGGACACACACCAGCGCGAAGCCCGCCGCCAGACCGCTCACCGCCGCGTACATCGTCAGCCGGCGCCACACCAACCCCAGCAACAGCATCGGCACCAGCTGCGCCATCCCCTCGTACGAGATCAGGGACAGCCGTACGAGGGTGGTGGGGGCGGTGTAGGTGAGCAGCAGCGCGAGCCCGCCGGCGGCGACCACGACGAGCTGCGACCACAGCTTCTGGCGCCCGCCCGTCGCCCGACCACCACCCCCGCCGGAAGCGCTCCGCGCTGCCCCTCTGTTGAACCGCGGAATCGCACCCAGCACGCTCCTCCCCCACATCGTGCCGATGACCAGCATGAACACGGCCATCGGCACGATGGAGGAGAGCGCCGCGGCCACCCCGATGACGCCGACCGCCCAGGCCGGAAGGGAGTCCACCACCAGCTTGAACAGCGCCAGGTTGGAGTCCGCGCCGGCCAGCCCCGGCACCACGAACAGCGCCGCCATCCCCAGCAGCATCGGGACGAACAGCAGGACGTTGTACAAGGGGAGGTAGATCGCGTTGCGGCGCAGCGCATCGGCGTTGCGGGCGCCGAGACAGCCCGCGACGGTCGTCGGGAAGACCACCACCGTCAGGGAGTTGACGAGCGTGGTGGTGATGAACCAGACCTGGCCCAGCCCGCCCGACCGGTGGCCCGGAAAGGTCAGCCACTCCGGCTTCTCGGCGACGATGCGGTGCAGGAGCGGGCCGTAGCCGCCGAAGTAGTGCAGCGGCACATAGACCGCCAGGAAGCCCAGCGTCACGATGACGAGGAGGTCCTTGAGCACCGACACCCAGGCGCTGCCGCGCAGCCCGCTGACGACGACGAAGCCGGTGGTGACCGCGAAGCCGATGAAATAGGCCCAGTTGAGGCTGATCGCGCCGTAGGAGATGGTGGAGACCACCACGCCCATGCCGGTGATCTGCAACTGGATGTACGGCAGCAGGCAGACGGTGGCGAGCACCGCGATGGCGGCGCCGAGCCAGGGCCGCCGGTAGCGGTGCGCGACGATGTCGGTGATGCCGACCAGGCCGTGCCGGCGGGCGTACGCCCACAGCATCGGGCCGACGACATAGCCGATCGCATAGCCGCACGACATGTAGGCCAGGACGTAGAGCACCGGGGCGCCGAAGTTGTAGCCCCAGCCCGCCGCGCCCAGATAGCTGAAGCTGGTGTAACTCTCCCCGGCCATCAGCACCCAGATGAAGACGGTGCCCAGGCTGCGCCCGCCCACCGACCATTCCGTCAGCCCGCCGCCGGCCCCCCGGCCGCGGACCGCGAGCAGTCCCAGAACGACGGTCAGCACCATGAAGCCGGCGAAGACGGCGGTGGCGACGGTGGCGTTCATCCCCGCCCCCGCTCGTCCGCCGGAGCGGGGGCCTGCGCCCGGGCGCGCCGGAGGTCGCCGCGCCGCGCCAGCCACACCGCGAGCGGCGTCAGCAGCGTCGCCAACAGCATCCAGAAGAAGAGGAACGGCAGCCCGGCGACGGTCGGCGCCACCCGGTTGACGAGCGGCAGCACCACCAGGAACAGCACATACGGCAGCAGCAGCCATTTCGCTGCGCTGTGCCGGCGCCCCACGTTTTCGGCTTCCCCGCCGTTCCGCTGCGCTTGGCCGCGCCCCACGTTTTCGGCTTCCCCGCCGTTCCGCTGCGCTGTGCCGCGCCCCACGTTTTCGGCTTCCCCGCCGTTCCGCTGCGCTGTGCCGCGCCCCGCGTTTTCGGCTTTCCCGCCGTAGGTCCGTTTTCGCACGTCGGGAGAGCCTAGCCGCTACGCGCTTGGCCGGCTTCCCACGTTTTCGGCCGTCCCGCCGTGGGGGTGCGCGTGTTTGCGCCTTCGGCGCGGGGTGTTGTCCGCTGCGCGGGGCTTTCGGGGTGCGGTGACGGTCCTGCGGGGGCGGTGTGCAGGACTGCTTCGCTTTACGTCCTGCACACCGCCCCCTCCGGCCCGCCCCCTCCCGCGGGTGGTGGGTGAAGAGGCCCGGTGGGGGTGCGTGTGAGTGGTCTCCTGCGTGCAGTGGACCGACCACACCCACCCTCACTGGTTTTTTCCACCCGCAACGGGAGGGGGCGGGCCGGAGGGGCTGGGTGTCCGGACGTAAAGCGAAGCAGTCCGGACACCCAGCCCCGCAGGACCGTCACCGCACCCCAACAGCCCCGCGCAGCGGCCCCGCCCGCCGCAGGCGCAACGGCGAACAACCACCACGGCGGGAAAGCCGACAACGTAGGGCGACGCAAAGCGCAGCGGAGCCGCAACGGCGAACAACCCCCACGGCGGGACAGCCGACAACGTGCGAAGCCCAGCCAAGCGCAGCGGACCGGCCCTCAAAAGGCCTGTGTCACCGCGTAGATGCACAGACCGGCGAGCGCGCCCACGACCGTGCCGTTGATCCGGATGAACTGGAGGTCGCGGCCGATGTGCGCCTCGATCTTCTTCGAGGTGTGCTCGGCGTCCCAGCCCGCGACGGTGTCCGTGATCAGGGAGGTGATCTCGCCCTGATACGTCGTCACCACGTAGGTCGCGGCGCCCTCCAGCCAGCCGTCGACCTTGCCCTGGAGCCGCCCGTCGGCGGCCAGCCGCTGCCCCAGGGAGAGCAGCGCGGCGCGCACCCGCAGCCGCAGTTCGCTGCGCTCGTCCTCGGCGGCGGCCACGATCATGGCGCGGACCGCGCCCCAGGCGGAGGCGATCAGGTCCTGCACCTCACCGCGGCCCAGCACCTCCGACTTCAGCCGTTCGACCTTCTCGCGGGTGCCCGGGTCGGTCCGCAGATCGCCCGCGAAGTCCTTGAGGAAGCGGTCCACCGCACCGCGCGCCGGGTGCTCGGGCATGTCCCGCATCTCGGTGACGAAGCGGAGCAGTTCCTTGTAGACCCGGTCGCCCACCTTGCGGTCGACGAAACGGGGCGTCCATCCGGGGGCGCCGCCGGAGACCGCCGCCATGACGGAGTCGCCGTGCTCGACCAGCCAGTCGTGGGCGCGGGCGCAGACCAGATCCACCAGCCGGGTGTGGCCGCCCTCGGCGACGACCTTCTCCAGCAGGGCGCCGAGGCCGGGCGCGATCTCCTGGGCATCGGCGCGCCGGGTGATGGCCTCGCCGACCACCGCCTGGACGTCGGAGTCGCGCAGCACCGTCAGCGCACCGCGCAGCGCGGCGGACAGTTCGGCGGTGACCCGGTCGGCGTTGTGCGGCTCGGCGAGCCAGCGGCCCAGCCGGGCGCCGATGCCGACGGAGCGCAGCCGGCGGCGGACCACCTCGCCGGACAGGAAGTTCTCCCCGACGAAGTCCCCCAGGCTCTGGCCGAGTTGGTCCTTCTTGGTGGGGATGATGGCGGTGTGCGGGATCGGCAGTCCCAGGGGCCGCTTGAACAGCGCGGTGACCGCGAACCAGTCGGCCAGCGCGCCGACCATCCCGGCCTCCGCCGCCGCCGCGACGAACCCCGTCCAGCCGCCCGCCCCGGCGGCCCCGGCCCACTTCGCCAGGGCGTAGACCAGCGCGACGGCCAGCAGCAGGCAGGTCGCCAGGGTCTTCATCCGGCGCACGCCCCGCCGCTTCTCCTCGTCGGCGGCGCTGTACCGGAAGCCGCCGGGCCCCGACGCCCGGCCGGCCGGCGCACCGCCCGCCACCGGGTCCGCGGCCGGCGCCCTCCGCGACGCCTGCGCTTTCGTACGTTCCATCCGCTCCACCGTTCCCACCGTTGCCCCCGCCCGCCATCCGTACGCCCGCACCGCGCGCGGCGCCCGTACCACCTGTTCCGTCCGTCCCGCGCACACCGTCCGTACGCCCGTATGTCCCACAGTGCCCTACTCCCGGAACCGCGTACGAGTTCCCGGTGCGCCGGGCGGCCCCCGGGGGTCCGTGGGATCATGGACGCCCGCCGGACTGCGACGGTGCCGCCGGCCACGGGACGCGGGTCATGCCGCGTCCAGCTGCCCCTGCCCGCCCGGAGCACGCAGCTCCGCCAGCCCCAGGAGACCACTCCCGCATGAACAGACGTGTGGGTTACACCCTGCTCGCCGGTATGGCGGCAGTGGTGGTGCTGATCTCGGCCGCGATATTCGCCGGCTTCGGCGGCGACCGCGGCACTCCGGGCAGCGCCCCGTACGCCCCACACCCCCCGGCCGCCCCGGCGGCCTCCGGGCGGTGGGTCGGCACCTGGTCGGCAGCCGCCGCATCGGCCGAGCCGGGCACCAAGGACGGCTATGCGCAGATGTCGATACGGAACGTCGTACACACCAGCGTCGGCGGCACCGGCGCCCGTATCCAGCTGTCCAACCTGTTCGGCACCCGCCCGCTGACCTTCAGCCACGCCTCGCTGGCGCTGGCCGCGGGCGCCCCCGGCGGCCCGACCGCCGTGGCCGGCACCATGCGCCGGCTGTCGTTCGGCGGCAAACCCTCGGTGACCATCCCGATCGGCGGCCAGGTCACCAGCGACCCGGTCCGGCTGGCCGTCCCCGGCGACGCCGACCTGCTGGTCACCACCTACTCCCCCGCCCCTTCGGGCCCCGCCACCTACCACCCGTACGCCCGCCAGACGTCCTACCTGGCGCGCGGCGACCGCACCGAGGACGCCACCGGCACCGCCTACACCGAGCAGAGCCCGTACTGGCGCTATCTGACCGGGGTCGACGTGTGGAGCACCCGGGCGCGCGGCGCGGTGGTGGCCATCGGCGACTCGATCACCGACGGCATCACCTCCACCCCGGGCGCCAACCACCGCTGGACCGACTTCCTCGCCGCCCGGCTGCGCGACGAGCCGGGCGCACCCCGCTACGGCGTCCTCAACGAGGGCATCAGCGGCAACCGCCTGCTGATCAACGGCAGCCGCTACTCGCCCACCAACGGGCCCAGCGCCCTGGCCCGCCTGGACCGCGACGCGCTCTCCCGTGCGGGCGTGCAGGCGGTGGTCGTCGAGATCGGCCTGAACGACCTGTTCAAGTCCCCGCGCCAGCTCGACCCGGACAAGGTGGTGGCCGGGATGCGGCGGCTGGTCCGCGAGGCGCACGCCCGCGGGGTGCGGGTCATCGGCAGCACCCTGACCCCCTTCGGCGCGCACCGCGGCTACTCCCACCGGCTGAACGCGGTACGCGAACGGGTCAACCGGGTCATCCGCTCCGGCAGCGTCTACGACGACGTCATCGACTTCGACGCGGCGCTCCGCGACCCCGACCAGCCGGAGCAGCTGCGCCCCGCGTACGACTCCGGCGACCATCTGCACCCCAGCGATCGGGGCTACCGCGCGATGGCCGACGCCGTCGACCTGGACCACCTCAAGAAGCGGGTGCCCGCCGCGCTGTGACGGGAGCCGACCCGCAGTCGGCCTCGGCCGCCGGCCTGCGCGTCACTCCAGCTCGCGGCGCCCGCGGCGCTCGTCCCGGAGCCGCCGCCGCTCCTCCCGGCGCTCGCCCCGCAGCCGGAGCTGCTCCTCCCGGCGCTCGGCCTTGAGGCGGAGCCGCTCCTCCTTGGGCAGCTTGCGCTCCACACCGACGCCGCCCATCAGGGCCAGGCCGGTGACGATCACCCGGGGCGCGCCGGGCTCGCCCGGAGTGCCGTCCTCCTGGGAGTCGAAGCCGCCCATGATGCCCAGCCCGCGCGTCTCGACCTCGACACCCAGCGGCACGATGACATTGACGCCGCCCATCAGCGCCCAGACGCTGATCTCGATCTCCGGCGCGGCGAAGTTGGCCTCGCGCAGGTCGAGTTCGCCGCCGCCCATGCAGCAGATCGCGGTGAACCGGCGCCCGATCGTCCACCGGCCCTTGCGCTCGAACCCGCCCATGATCCCGACGCCGGAGGTGGAGCCCTGGACGTCCGGGCGGATGCGCTCGGGCCACGCTGTGACCGCGCCGACCGCCCCGACCGCACCGCCGGCCGCGGGCTCCTTGCGCAGCGAGAGCGGCGCCGGGGCCGGGGCCGCCGCCGGCAGGTCGGCGGTGATCCGCTCCAACTCCCCGTACGTACGCGCCTTGTAGGTGGCGTCGAACCGCTCGTCGAACTCCGCCATGTCCAGCCGCCCCTCGGCGAGGGCGTCCCGCAGGATCTCGACGACCCGCTCGCGGTCGGCGTCGGAGGCACGCAGCTGAGGGAGCCGTTCGTCAGTCATACGGACAGACTAAGGCGCGCCCGGATCCACGTCGCCCGGCTTGCGGCGGGCCGCGCCGCCGCCGGCGTACAGCTCGGCGATCAGCGCCTCGATGTCCGGCTCCCGTACGGACAGGTCCACCAGCGGATAGCGGTCGGCGACCGCCGCGACCAGCGGCGCCGCGCTCGCCGTCGCCGGGAACGCCAGCCACTGCCGCGGGCCCTCCACCTTGACCGTACGGGCGCCCGGGACGCCCTCGATGGGCGGCAGCTCCCGCGCCAGGTCCACCACCAGCATCCGCTCGCCGTCCGCCGCCGCCCGCAGCCCCGCCAGATCCCCGTCGTGGACGAGCCGGCCGTGGTCGATGACCATCACCCGGCGGCACAGCTGCTCGATGTCGGTCAGGTCGTGGGTGGTCAGCAGGACCGTGGTGCCGCGTTCGGTGTTCACCTCGCGCAGGAAGGAGCGGACCTTCGCCTTGCTGACGACGTCCAGGCCGATCGTCGGCTCGTCCAGGTAGAGCACCTCGGGGTCGTGCAGCAGCGCCGCCGCGATGTCGCCGCGCATCCGCTGGCCCAGCGACAGCTGTCGGACGGGGACGTCCAGCAGCGGGGCCAGGTCCAGCAGTTCGACGCAGCGCGCCAGGTTGGCGCGGTAGACGGCGTCCGGGACCCGGTACATCCGGCGCACCAGCTCGTAGGAGTCCTTCAGCGGCAGGTCCCACCACAGGGTGGTGCGCTGCCCGAAGACCACCCCGATCCGGCGGGTGAGCCGGGTCCGCTCCCGCGCCGGGTCGATACCGGCGACCCGCAGCCGCCCGCCGCTGGGCACCAGAATGCCCGTCAGCATCTTGATGGTGGTGGACTTCCCGGCGCCGTTGGGCCCGATGTAGCCGACCATCTCGCCGCGCGGCACCCGGAAGGAGATGCCGTCCACGGCCCGCACCTCGTGCTTGGTACGCCGCAGCCGGCCCGCCCGGCGCCGTACCGTGAAGACCTTCTCGACGCCGTCCAGCTCGATCAGCGGATCCCCTGACACCACCGGTAACTCCCTCTTCGGAACCATGACTTGAGGCTTCTTCAGCTGCCGGTGCTGCGGTACGCCCGGACCCCGCGTCGCCAGGCCAGCCCGGCGCCCGCGCACATCAGCGCCGCCACCGCCGGCCCCAGGAAGGCGACCCAGCCCGGCAGCCCCAGGGGGTCGGGGCGGCCCAGCAGCCACAGCGCGGGCAGCCAGTTCACAAAGGCCAGCGGGACGATGAAGGTGACCCCGCGCACCAGGTCCCGGGCGAACACCGTCGGCGGGTACTGGAGCAGCGCATTGCCGCCGTAGGTCAGCGAGTTCTGGAGCTCGGCGGCGTCCTGCGCCCAGAACTGGAAGGCCGCCCCGGCGGTGTACACCGCTCCGAAGATCGCCGTACCGCACACCGCCATCAGCGGCACCATCAGGACCCTGCCCACCGTCCAGTCCACGTCGATCCGCCCCAGCGCCCAGCCCAGCACCAGCAGCGCCTGGAAGGTACGGCCCAGGCGGCGCAGCGCGAACCGGTCGGCGGCGATCTGGACGAAGACCGGCGCGGGCCGCAGCAGCAAGGTGTCCAGGGTGCCGTCGCGGATCCGGGCGCCGAGCCGGCTCAGATTGCCGACCAGCAGATCCGACAGGCCCAGCGCCAGGCTGCACGTGCCGTAGAGGAAGGCGACCTCGGGCAGCGAGAAGCCCCCGAGCGCATGGATCCGGGAGAACATCAGCAGGATCGCCACGAAGTCCAGCCCGCTGGCCGCGAAGTTCCCGAACGCCATCAGCAGGAACGACGTCCGGTAGGCGAGCGTGGCGCGCACCCACATCCACACCAGCAGCCCGTACGCGGACAGCCCCTGCCGCACGGCAGCCGCGCGGTCTCCAAGGCCGGTCCGACGGGTCAGGGGCGGAGCGGCCCTAACCACCCTGCACCACCACCTTGCGGGTGGCTGCCGACTGCACCAGCCGCCCCAGCGCCAGCAGCGCCGCCGCCCAGGCCGCCTGGAACGCCAGCCCGCGCAGCAGCGCGCCGCCCGTCCGGGCGCCCATCAGCACATCGGCCGGCACCTGGAGCAGCGCCGCCCACGGCAGCAGCTGCGCGAGATCGGCCAGCGCGCCCGGGAAGACCCGCAGCGGCAGCACCAGCCCCGAGAAGAACATGCACGCCAGCGTGCTGACCATGGCCAGCCCCGAGCTGTCCAGCAGCCAGAACGACGCCAGCGCGACGAGATAGCGCAGCGCGAAGCTGACCACCACCCCCAGCGTCACCGACAGCAGGAACCAGCCCCAGGTCAGCGGGCTGCCGGGCAGCGACAGCGGGAACGCCAGCGCGCCCACCGCCATCGGCACCACCCCGCGGCCGATCAGCTGGAGCCCGGCCCGCCCCAGCTCGGTGGCCAGCCACCACAGTTGGAGGTCGGCCGGCCGGTAGAGGTCCACCGCGACGTCGCCGCTGCGGATCCGGTCCTGGAGCTCGTCCAGGCCGCCGTACGCGATCAGCGCGAACAGCGCCTGCCCGGCCCAGACGAAGGTCAGCGCCTGCGCCCGGTCGTAGCCGCCCAGATGCGGGCGCTGGCTCCACAGGGCGAGATAGGTGTAGGCGATGACGAAGCCGAAGGCGGTGTTGGTGACCACCCCCGCCGCGGTCGCGACGCGATAGGTGGCGTACCGCCGGAAGCTGCCGGCCACCACGGCCCCGTACAACACTCCGCGCTCCCCCAGCTCTTGGCCGCTCGGCCGTGGTCGTCGTGCGCCGCCCTCGGTCGGGCCCGGGCGGGCCGGACGGCAAAACACCGGAGCCTAAGGTCTGCCCACGATGGGCACCATCGATTTATCACCCTTACGGGTGAGTCAGGAGCGCCGTTCAGCCGGTCAGGGGGCGGGCGCGGGTGTGCGCCACCCCCGGGGACGGGGACGCAGGATGCGACAGTTCCTCCCGGGTGTCCGCCGCCGCCCCCGGCACCGCGCAGGTACCACCGCACACCGTCCGGTACGGCACCACCCGGTACGGCACGACCCCGTACGACACCGTCCTGATACGACACCGCTCCGCCGCGGCACAACCATCGGCGGCGGACGAGCGAACCGGAACCGAGGAGTCACACAGACTTGAGCGACGATCCGCAAGCCGGCGGCGAGGAATCCCCGGCCACCGCGCCCCGCCCCCGGCGCACCGGCTGGCGCCGGCTCATCCCCACCTGGCGCATGGTGGCGGGCAGCGTCCTGCTCGTCCTGCTGCTGATCGTGGGCGGGCTGGTCGCCGGATACCTGCTCGTCGGCATCCCGCCCGCCAACAGGGCCGCCAAGGCGCAGAGCAACGTCTACCTCTACTCCGACGGCTCCGAACTCGCCCGCGACGGCGACGTCAACCGCGAGAACGTCCCGCTCAGCCACGTCCCGAGAACCGTGCAGCGGGCCGTACTCGCCGCCGAGGACCGGGACTTCTACTCCGAGTCCGCCGTCGACCCCGCCGCGATGCTCCGGGCCGCCTGGAACACCGTGACCGGCAAGGGCAAGCAGTCCGGCTCCACCATCACCCAGCAGTACGTGAAGAACTACTACCTCGGCCAGGAGCAGACCCTCACCCGCAAGGCCAAGGAGTTCTTCATCGCGATCAAGCTGGACCGCGAGGCGAGCAAGGAGCACATCCTGGAGGGCTACCTCAACACCAGCTACTACGGCCGCAACGCCTACGGCATCCAGGCCGCCGCCCAGGCGTACTACTCCAAGACCTCCGACAAGCTCACCACCGCCGAGGGCGCCTACCTCGCCGCGCTCCTCAACGCCCCCAGTGCGTACGACATCACCGCCCACCCGGAGAACAGGCCGCGCGCCGTGGCCCGCTGGAACTACGTCCTGGACGGCATGGTCAAGAAGAAGTGGCTCAGCCGCGCCGAGCGGGCCGCGATGACCTTCCCCACCCTCGGCAAGGCCAAGGCGTCCGCCGGCCTCTCCGGCCAGCGCGGCTACCTCGTCGAGGCCGTCAAGGACTATCTGACCGACCACGACATCCTCGACGAGAACACCCTGCGGGCCGGCGGCTACCGCATCACCACCACCATCGACCGCAAGCGCCAGAACGCCTTCGTCAAGGCCGTCGGCACCCGGCTGATGGACAAGCTCAGCGACTCCCGCAAGGTCGACGGGTACGTGCGCGCCGGCGGCGCCTCCATCGACCCCGCCACCGGCCGGGTCGTCGCCCTCTACGGCGGCATCGACTACGCCAAGCAGTACGTCAACGGCGCCACCCGCCACGACTACCAGGTCGGCTCCACCTTCAAGCCGCTGGTCTTCGCCGCCGCCGTGCAGAACAACTCCACCACCCAGGACGGCACCCGGATCACCCCCAGCACCCTCTACGACGGCACCAACAAGCGCATGACCGTCAGCCACGGACACCCCACCGGCTTCGCGCCCGCCAACGAGGACGACCGCTCCTACGGGCCGATCACCGTCACCGACGCCACCGACAAGTCCGTCAACGCCGTCTACGCCCAGATGGGCATCGACGTCGGCCCGGACACCGTCAAGAACACCGCCGTCGCCCTCGGCATCCCCGCCAAGACCCCCAGCCTGGCCTCCTCCCAGGGCGCCATCTCGCTGGGCACCGCCACCCCCAGCGTGCTCGACATGACCCAGGTCTACGCGACCCTCGCCCGGCACGGCAGCCAACGCCCGTACACCCTGGTCGACTCCGTGGCCAAGAGCGGCGACGACGTCGAACTCCCGGACCGCGAGCAGACCACCGCCATCGGCCGGGCCGCCGCCGACACCACCACCCAGATCCTCCAGAGCGTCGTCGACGGCGGCACCGCCCAGGCCGCCCAGGACGCCGGACGCCCGGCGGCCGGCAAGACCGGCACCGCGGAGGACGACAAGGCCGCCTGGTTCGCCGGCTACACCCCCGAACTCGCCACCGTCGTCGCCGTACTGGGCCAGAACCCGGACAGCGCCGCCCAGGAGCCGCTGTACGGCGCGGCCGGCCAACCCCGGCTCAACGGCGGCGACTTCCCCGCCCAGATCTGGGCCGACTACACCGCCGCCGCCCTCAACGGCCGCCCCGTCCGGGACTTCGACCTGCAACTGGAGGACGGCGCCGAGCAGAGCACGTCCCCCGAACCGTCCGGCAGCACCTCGGAGTCGCCGAGCGGACCGGTCTCGCCGTCCACCGGCCCCACCGACACGGGCAACCCCACGGCCACCACCGCCCCGCCCGGATCCGGCACCCCCACCGGACCGACCGGCGCACCGACCCCACCGCCGTTCCCGACCGGGGGACCCCCCACCGGGCCCACCGAGTCGTACCCGACCCTCGGCCCGAACCCCGAGGAGCTCGAAGACCGCTGGCAGAACGGCTGACCCGCACGGGCCCGCCGGCGGTTCAATGCCCCGACGTCGCCTTCAACCCGACCACGGCCACCAGCAGCAGGCAGATGAAGAAGATCCGCGCCGCGGTCGCCGGCTCGCCGAGGACCAGCATCCCGACGACCGCCGCGCCGGCCGCCCCGATGCCCACCCACACGCCGTAGGCCGTGCCGATCGGCAGCGTCCGGGCCGCGTACGAGAGCAGCAGCATGCTGGCGACGATGCCCGCGCCGGTGAACACGCTGGGCCACAGCCGGGTGAACCCTTCGGTGAACTTCATCCCGATCGACCAGCCGACCTCCAGCAGACCGGCGACGACGAGCAGGATCCAGGCCATGACGGCACCTCCGTGAGCAGGGCTTCAACAGGGGTGCGTCGTCTTGTCCTGACCCGGTACGGCGCGTCTCGTCGGGTTCTCCCGAGGCTAGCAAAGGGCTCCCCCGGGGGTGGTGAGCCAGGTCACCACCCCCGGGGGAGCCGAGGAGTCCTACAGGTACAGCCCGGTCGCGTCGTCCGCGCCCTCCAGCCGCTCCGCGGCCACCGCGTGCAGATCGCGCTCGCGCATCAGCACGTACGCCACCCCGCGCACCTCGACCTCGGCCCGGTCCTCGGGGTCGTACAGCACCCGGTCGCCCACCTCGACGGTCCGGACGTTCTGCCCGACCGCGACCACCTCGGCCCAGGCCAGGCGGCGGCCGACCGCCGCGGTCGCGGGAATGACGATGCCCCCGGTCGAGCGGCGCTCGCCCTCGGGGATGTCCGTCCGGACCAGCACGCGGTCGTGCAGCATCCGGATCGGCAGCTTGTCGTGGGTGTCCTTGGTGTTATTCGGGCTCACGGCATGACCGTACCTGCCCGGCGGCGGCGATCATGCACCGCGGGCCGGGTTCGGCCGTCCCGAGCGGCACCCGACGGCCACCGGACCGGCATCGGACAGTCACCGGACCGGCATCGGACCGGCATCGGACCGGCATCGGACGGGCGCTAGTCGCGCCGCCGCTTGGAGCCCAGCGCCAGCAGGCCCACCACGGCCACCCCGATCACGGCCACCGGAATGATCCGCTCCAGCCGCGGCGCACCGTCCTCCGACACCAGCTGCGCCCGCACGTCCGACAGCACGCGATGGGCGGCCACATAGGCCCGCCCCGCCGTACGGTCCACGGCCTGTGCCGCCTTCGCCTTCGCCTCGCCCACGATCGTGCTCGGGTGCAGCCGCACACCGATCTCGTCGAGCGTCACGGCGAGATCCTGCCGCCTGCGGACGATGTCCGCCTCGATCTGCGCAGGGGTCCTGGCTTCCGACACCGCGCTGCCTCCGTCATCTCGTGCCGATGCGTCCAAGGGCCGGGCACCGAGCCCCGTGGGGAACCGGCCACCACGCTCCGTGCACCGATTCGTAAGGGACAGTCTGTCAGCTCGTACCTCCGCGCGCCCCACAGCACCCCCGTTTCGGGCAGCCGCACCGCCCCTGCCGCCGTCCCGCCGCCCGCCTGGCTAGTGTTCGGAGCGTACGGAACCACCCGCGAGGAGACGGAGGCCACCATGAGGGAGCACAGCGCGCGGAGCGAGGTCTCGGCATGAGCGAGCGACTCCAGCCCGGCGACACCGCGCCCGCCTTCACCCTGCCCGACGCCGACGGCAAGCAGGTCTCGCTCGCCGACCACAAGGGCCGCAAGGTCATCGTCTACTTCTACCCGGCCGCGCTCACCCCCGGCTGCACCAAGCAGGCGTGCGACTTCACCGACAACCTCGACTTCCTCGCCGGCCACGGCTACGACGTCATCGGCATCTCGCCCGACAAGCCGGAGAAGCTCGCCAAGTTCCGCGAGAAGGAAGACCTCAGGGTCACCCTGCTCGGCGACCCCGACAAGGAGGTCCTGACGGCCTACGGCGCCTTCGGCGAGAAGAAGCTCTACGGCAAGACCGTCACCGGCGTGATCCGCTCCACCGTCATCCTCGACGCGGACGGCAAGGTCGAGCGCGCGCTGTACAACGTCAAGGCCACCGGGCACGTCGCCAAGATCATCAAGGATCTGGGACTGTAACGCCGTGACACGGCGACACCGTGACGCCGCGCCAACGTCACGGTGTCCCGCCGTAACAGCCGCCGCGGCAGGGGCCGTTGCGCCCCTGCCCCACGGTACCCGTCCGCGCTACGGCGCCGCCGCCGGCTCCGGCGCCACCACCACCGCGCGGTCCGGCAGCTCCAGCACCGCCTCGGCGCCGCCCTCCGCGGCGGCCCCGAAGTCCAGCCGCGCGCCCAGCACTTCCGCCTGGCCGGCCGCGATCGTCAGCCCCAGGCCGTGCCCCGTACCGCGCTCCGGCGCCGCCGTACGGAACCGCCGCGGCCCCTCCGCACACAGCTCCGCCGGATACCCCGGACCGTGGTCGCGCACCACGATCCGCGAGCCCGCCACCACCACCTCGATCGGCGGCTTGCCGTGCTTCGCCGCGTTCGCCAGCAGATTCACCAGCACCCGCTCCACCCGGCGCCGGTCCGTCTCCACGATCCGCGGCTCCCCCTCGACCGTCACCGACACCGACAGATCGTCCACCCCGCGCTGCCGCGCCGCCCGCGTCACGATCCCGCGCACCAGCGACGGCAGCTCACAGGCGTCCAGATCGGCCCGCTCCACCCCTGCGTCCAGCCGCGACACCTCCAGCAGGTCCTCCACCAGCCGCCGCATCGCCTGCGCCCGGTCCTGCACCATCTCCACCGCGCGCCGCTGCGGCAGCAGCTCCGCCGCCGCCACCAGCCCGGCCACCGGCGTCCGCAGCTCATGCGCCACATCCGCGGTGAACTCCCGCTCCGCCTCCACCCGCGCGGCCAGCGACGTCGCCATGTGGTGCACACTGCGGCCCAGCTCGGCCACCTCGTCCCGGCCGTTGCTGGCCAGCGCGTCCGCGTCCGGCGGCTCACCGGCCGCGATCCGCCGCGCCGCCGCCGCACTCAGCCGCAGCCGCCGCGACAGCCGCTGCGCCACGAACCACGACACCCCCGCCATCAGCACCACCGTGCCGCACCCGGCGATCAGCAGCGCCCGGTCCAGCGCCAGCTGCGCCGGATCGTCCGACGGGTACGCCGCCGACACCGACAGCGACCGCGCCGGCCGGGCCCCGTCCCCGCCGACCCCGGTCGCCGCCCACACCCGGGGATCGTCGCCCCCGCTCAGATACGTCCCCGAACGGTTGTGGAACACCGCCGCCCGCAACGGCGGCGGCAGCGTCGCGTCATCCAGCTGCGCACCCAGCGCCAGCGTCCCGTCCCGCTCGTAGATCTGGAGCGCCGAACTCAGCCGCTCGTCCTGATACGCGCGGGCCGACCGCTCCCGCTCGTTGCCGGCGATGTGGTGCACGGCGAACCCGAGCACCACAACGGCCAGCGCCGTCATACACGAAATGGCCAGGGCGATCCGGCCTCGAATGCCCATCACGCGAGGTTGTACATCTCCGTCGTGTCACCGAGCGGCGTCGAGCCGTCGTAGGTCACCTCCAGGCCCGTGAAAGCCCGCGCACCGTCGACCTCCTTGGCACCGTAGAGCCGGAACGTCGCCCGGTAGCCGGCGTCCGTCCCCACCCCCGCCGCGGTCTTCTCGACCTGCACCACGCCCTTGCCCTCCGCTTCCTCGGAGTCATAGCGGTCCCAGGTGATCGCGGTCGCCACCATGCCCGCATCCGCGCAGGTCAGCGTGATCACCCGGGGCTTGATCTCCGGCTCGCCGATCCCGCAGTCCCGCACACCCGGCAGCCCCGCCGTCGGCTGCCCGTCCGACTTCACGTCCTGCACGGCCGAGGTCTTCGGCGCGGCGTCCACCGCCGAGGCGCGCTCCGACGCCTGGCTGAACCACACCCCGCCGGCGGCCAGCGCGGTCACCACGACAAAGGCCGCCAGAGCGGTACGCCCGCGCCTCCAGCGGGACCCTTCGCGGTCGGTCATCACACACTCCTCCCGGGGCACCCTCGCCCCGCAACCCACACCAGCAAGCACGACCGCCGCAACCCCTCCGCACAGGCCCCGGCACCTCGTCACCGCACTACGACACCCTGCCGCGAAAGGCACCCATCGACGGACCTTCGCCGGAAAGGTGCAGTTTCGCCATCGCCACTCTCCCCTCCCCCGGACACAGGCTGATTGCCCGAATGCTGCGGTGACCGCTCGGCTGTGTACCAGTCGTGTAACAAGCCCCGAAGTCCCGCTCGACGTCCCGTACCGCACGCACCTCCGGACGGCTTGCCCTGGGTGACACAGCCGGCGCCGTGCGTGACGCAACCCGCGTCCGCCACCGAGACCGATCCCCCCGCCTCCGACCGCGCCCCCCCTGCCCGCACCCGCACCGACCCCGCGATCGGACCGCGGCGCGCCGGTCCGCACCACCGAGCCCCACCCCGGCACCCCCGACCAGGACCCGGCGGCGCCCCGCCGCCGCATGCTCTTCCGCACGTCCGCCACGGCCCCACCCTCCGTCGGCACCCACCAGGAAGCCATCACCCTCGTCGCCGCCCGAACCCCCGAGCCGCACTTCCGAAGCCGCCCAACTCCGCGTGACCGACCCCGCGTTCGATCGTTGGCCAGTTCGATCGGGTGCGGGGGGCTGACGAATGCCCCCGCACGGAGCACGGAAACGGGGGCAACATGGCGCTCAAATACACCCGCGAACGGCTCGCGACAGCCGCGCACGTCTCGTCGTCGTACGACGAGGTGGTCCGCTGGTTCGGCAGCACACCAACTCCCGGCAACCGCCGTTACGTACGGGCCAAGTTGCGCGAAGCGGGCATCGACACCGCGCACTTCACACCGCAGGGTGTACGCCACACCGAGACCCGCCTCCGCGAACTGGTCGCCTGCTCGCGGAGCGTGGCAGAGGTGGTGCGGAGGCTCGGCATCAGCCCGGTCGGCGGGAACCAGGCGCACATCGGCAGGCGCATCGCCGAACTGCGCATGGGAAACTGCCATTTCGCCGCGATCCTTTGCTCCTGGCCCGACAGCCCAACCAACGTGAGTCAGCACCCCGGTTTGGCACGACCTCAGTCGGAGGCGGCACATGTCGGCTAGGTTCCCGCCGACCGAGCTGGCAGCGGCAGTCACCCGAGCGTCGAACTGGTCCGAGCTGATGCGCGCGCTCGACCTGAAGATCAGCGGTGGACAGCGGCGGGTCCTCCAGCGGACAGTCGCCGCGTACGGGATCGACACCTCCCACTTCACGCGGAAAAGCCCCTGGCGCAAGTACTCCGACGAGGCCGTGGCCGCGGCCGCGGCATCGTCCACCACACTGCGCGAGGTCGCACAGAGGCTGGGTGCCACGCCCTCCACAGGGACGCTCTCGCACCTCCGCCGACGCATCGCGGCGGCTGGGATCGACGTCAGCCATCTCCCCGGCCTGGCGCGTTTCGGCCCGGAGCTCCCCTGTACGCCCGAGGAGGTGCGATCGGCCGCTCGGTCCACGACCAGCATCCGCGCCATGGCCCGTGCACTCGGCCTCTCGGATGACGTCCGGACACGCGCCGCGCTGCGACGCCTGCTCGCTGAACTCGAAGTGGACACGGGCCACTTCGCCCATGCGCGCCCGCCCCTACCCGAGAACCAGCTTCGCGAGGCGGTCACGGCGTCCACAAGCTACGCGGACGTCATGCGAATGCTGGGGCTACCCGTGAACGACGCAAGCCATCGCCGCCTCCAACGCAAGGTCACTCAGCTCCAGTTGGACACCACCCACTTCAAGCGGAGGTCTCGACGGGCCATCCGACCCGCGCGCCCCAAGCCCAGCGTGGGCCACGTGCTGTGCGTGCGACCTGAAGGCTCGCCGCGAGTCAACCGCGAACGCCTGCACCGCGCGCTTGGCGAGGTCGGCGTCCCGTACGCCTGCACCTTCTGCGGAAACCTGGGCACGTGGCGGGGGCGGAGCATCACCCTGCAGATCGACCACATCAACGGCGACTGGTGCGACAATCGCGCGGAAAACCTCCGCTACCTGTGCCCAAACTGCCATGCGATCACCAGCACCTGGTGCCGAGGAGGTCGACGGTGCACCTCATAACCGGCTTCTCCTCACCGAGAGGCGACGTCGCCCAGTAGAGTAGGAGGCGGCACACGCGCCCGTGCGCCAACGGCTGAGCGGCGATCTTTAGGTGGTCGTGTTTGTCGGTTCGAATCCGACCGGGCGCACAAGAAGAGCAGGCCCCGTACCTTAGGCACGGGGCCTGCTTCGTAATGTCACCCCAACAACGCCCCCACCACCCCCGCCAGCGCCCGGAACGCCTTGCCGCGGTGGCTGATGGCGTTCTTCTCGGCGGGGGTCAGTTCGGCGCAGGTACGGGTCTCGCCGAGGGGCTGGAGGATCGGGTCGTAGCCGAAGCCGCCGGTGCCGGCGGGGGTGTGGCGGAGGGTCCCTTCGAGGGTGCCCTCGACGACGCGGTCGGTGCCGTCGGGGAGGGCGAGGGCCGCGGCGCAGGCGAAGTGGGCGGCGCGGTGCTCGTCGGCGATGTCGGAGAGCTGGGCGAGGAGGAGGTCGAGGTTGGCCCGGTCGTCGCCGTGCCGGCCGGCCCAGCGGGCGGAGAAGATGCCGGGGGCGCCGCCGAGGACGTCGACGCAGAGGCCGGAGTCGTCGGCGACGGCCGGGTGGCCGGTGGCCCGGGCGAGGGCGTGTGCCTTGAGGAGGGCGTTCTCGGCGAAGGTGACGCCGGTCTCCTTGACATCGGGGACGTCGGGATAGGCGTCGGCGCCGACGAGTTCGACGCCGAGGCCGGCCGCTTCCAGGATGGCGCGGAGTTCGGAGATCTTGCCGGCGTTGCGGGTGGCGAGGACGAGGCGGCGCGGGGTTGCGGGGTGCCCGCCGTTGTGTGGCTGCATGGGGAGTGATTATCCCGTGTGGCCGGGGGTGCAGATCGTCGTCATCTCGTCGGCCGCTTCGCCGATGGGTTTGAGGTCGGGGGCCTTGTTGTCGTCGATGGCCTTGCGGGCGTTCTTGATGCCGGTGTTCATCTTGTCGATGGCCTTGGCCAGGTCGGGGTCGTGCGCGGAGTTGCCGACCTTCTTGAGGCTGGTGTCGATCTCGTCGAGGGCCTTGTTGGCTTCCTGGGGGTCGTCGAGGGCGTTGTCGGCGGCTTTCTGGAGCTTGTCGACGCCGTTGACGACGGCGGTGGCGGTCTTGGCGCAATCCATGGCCTTCTGGACGGCGCCGCAGCCGGAGAGCAGCGGTACGGCGAGGGTGGCGGCGGCTAACGCGGCGAGTGCGGGGGCGGCGTGGCGGCGGCGGTGCGGGCGGGCCATGGGGTGGTTCCTTCCCTTGCGGCGTACGGGGGGCGTACCGGGGCAAGGGGTGAAACGCGGGGTGGCGGGCGGGGGTTGCCAGGGCCGGCTGGGCGGGGGCGAAGATCGGCCAGGCGGGCGGCGGGGCCGGTTCCGCCGCCCGCCGCCCGCCGCCCGAAAGGCACTCCATGCCCTCGGCTCTGCTCGCACTCGCGATCTCGGCCTTCGGTATCGGCACCACAGAATTCGTGACGATGGGCCTGCTGCCCGATGTCGCGGACGATCTGGGCACCTCCGTGCCCACCGCCGGCTACCTCGTCTCCGCCTGCGCCCTCGGCGTCGTCATCGGCGCACCCCTCCTGGCGGTCAGCGGGTCCGGGCGAGCGCCTCGCGCTGGGTGGTGTCGAGGGTGGCGCAGCCGGTGACGGCGAGGTCCAGGAGGGAGTTGAGTTCGTCGCGGGCGAAGGGCTCGGCTTCGGCGGTGCCCTGGACCTCGACGAAGCGGCCGTCGCCGGTGCAGACGACGTTCATGTCGGTTTCGGCGCGGACGTCCTCCTCGTAGCAGAGGTCGAGGAGGGGGATGCCGTCGACGATGCCGACGCTGACGGCGCTGACGGTGCCGGTGAGGGGCTGGCGGCCGTGCTTGATGAGCTTCTTGCCCTGGGCCCAGGTGATGGAGTCGGCGAGGGCGACGTAGGCGCCGGTGATGGCGGCGGTGCGGGTGCCGCCGTCGGCCTGGAGGACGTCGCAGTCGAGGACGATGGTGTTCTCGCCGAGGGCCTTGAAGTCGATGACGGCGCGCAGTGAGCGGCCGATGAGGCGGCTGATCTCGTGGGTGCGTCCGCCGATCTTGCCGCGGACGGACTCGCGGTCGCCGCGGGTGTTGGTGGAGCGGGGGAGCATCGCGTATTCGGCGGTGACCCAGCCTTCGCCGGTGCCCTTGCGCCAGCGGGGTACGCCTTCGGCGACGGAGGCGGTGCAGAAGACTTTGGTGTCGCCGAAGGAGACGAGGACGGAGCCTTCGGCGTGCTTGCTCCAGCCGCGTTCGATGGTGACGGGGCGGAGCTGTTCGGGGGTGCGGCCGTCGATGCGAGACATGGCTCCGACCCTATCGGCTGTGCAGAGGGCCTCGTTCCGGTGCCGGAACGCCGGGAATCGGGGATGCCGGCGTCGGCGGGAACGAGGCCCTCGTCAGGAGCGGGTGCTCACATCATGTCTTCGATTTCGGCGGCGATGGGGTCGGCGTCGGTGCCGATGACGACCTGGATCGCGTTGCCCATCTTGACGACGCCGTGGGCGCCGGCGGCCTTGAGGGCGGCTTCGTCGACGAGGGACGCGTCGTTGACCTCGGTGCGGAGACGGGTGATGCAGCCCTCGACCTCTTCGATGTTGTCGAGTCCGCCGAGCCCGGCGACGATCTTCTCAGCCTTGGTGGCCATGTCCACTCCTGCTTGTCTCGGCCGCCGGCGGTTCCGCCGCGCGGATTTCACACGGTAACGCACGTTCAGCCCAACTACGTGGGCGTTTGACCGCTACCTGGCGAAGGATGGCGATCATCGCAGTGCGCGCCGAACGCACTCCGACGAATGGTCTACACCACCAGTATGCGGCAAGCGGCGGACCGGTTGCCGCCCGGCCGACGCCGGGAGCACGCGGAGGGCGCGGATGACTTCGGACGCATCGGGCGCGGCGGGCGCGGAGCCGGGGAAGAGGCCGGTGAAGAGCCGGGCGTCGGGGCTTTTCCAGGGGTTGCAGAAGATGGGCCGCAGCCTCCAGTTGCCGATTGCCGTGCTGCCCGCGGCGGGCATCCTCAATCGCCTGGGCCAGCCGGACGTGTTCGGCGACAAGGGGCTGGACTGGGGGAATGTCGCGAAGGTGTTCGCGGGGGCGGGCGGGGCGCTGCTGGATTCGGGGCTGGGGCTGCCGCTGCTGTTCTGCGTCGGTGTGGCGATCGGGATGGCGAAGAAGGCGGACGGGTCGACGGCGCTGGCGGCAGTGGCCGGTTTTCTCGTCTATTTCTCGGTGCTGCATCAATTCCCGGTGCTGTGCCCGCCGGGGCAGTCGTTCACGCAGGCGGGGCTGTGGGCGGGGGTGTGTGTCGACCGGGCGGGGAAGGCGACGCAGGCGACGTTCCAGAATCCGGGGGTCTTCGGCGGCATCGTGATGGGTTTTCTGTCGGCGTGGTTCTGGCAGCGACTGCACCGGGTGAAGTTGGTGGACTGGCTGGGGTTCTTCAACGGGCGGCGGCTGGTGCCGATCGTGATGGCCTTCGTGGGGCTGGCGTTCGCGGTGGTGTGCCTGTGGGTGTGGGCACCGATCGGTGACGGTCTGACGAGTTTCAGCGAGTGGCTGTCGGCACTGGGGTCGTGGGGTGCGGGGATTTTCGGTGTGGCGAACCGTGCGCTGCTGGTGGTGGGGCTGCACCAGTTCCTGAATACGTTCGTGTGGTTCCAGTTCGGGAGTTTCACCAAGCCGGACGGGACGGTGGTGCACGGTGACATCAACCGGTTCCTGGCGGGCGATCCGTCGGCGGGGCAGTTCACCACGGGGTTCTTCCCGATCATGATGTTCGCGCTGCCGGCGGCGGCGCTGGCGATCGCGCACTGCGCGAAGCCGCATCGCCGTAAAGAGGTGGCGGGGATGATGCTGTCGGTGGGGCTGACCTCGTTCGTGACGGGGGTGACCGAGCCGGTGGAGTATTCGTTCCTGTTCATCGCGCCGGTGCTGTACGGGATTCATGCGGTGCTGACGGGTGTGTCGATGGCGGTGTGCTGGGCGCTGGGCGTGCACGACAGCTTCAGTTTCTCGGCGGGGCTGATCGACTACGTCATCAACTGGGAGCTGGCGACGAAACCGTGGCTGATCATTCCGATCGGGTTGTGTTTCGCCGTCGTCTACTACCTCCTCTTCCGTTTCGTGATCACGAAATTCGATCTTGCGACGCCGGGCCGGGAGCCGGCCGAGGTGGGTGACGCGATGGAGCGGGACAACGTCAAATAGCGTGCGGGAGACGGGTGGTGCCCGTCCCACCTGGCCTTTCGTCCCGTGCCGGCCGGCTCCTGGATCCATGGGTCCGAGGGCCGGCCGTCATGTGGTCCACACCACTTGGAAGAATGGATTCCTTTATCTCGGGGCTACGTGCTAAGAATGGTCTAAACCACCAGTGGTGTAGACCAAGGCGTAGACCAACAGCGGGCCGTTCCTCTTTCCGCGGACCCGCCTCACCAGGAGGAATCCGATGAGCACGGCCACCGCCGCGAAGGCGGCCCCCGCGAAGAAGCGGGGCTCCGGCCTTTTCCAGGGCCTACAGAAGATCGGCCGCAGCCTCCAGCTGCCGATCGCCGTCCTGCCCGCAGCGGGCATCCTCAACCGTCTCGGCCAGCCGGACGTCTTCGGCGAAAAGGGCCTGCACTGGGTCGCGGTCAGCAAGGTCTTCGCCGCCGCCGGCGGTGCGGTCTTCGACAATCTGCCGCTGCTGTTCTGCATAGGCGTCGCCATCGGTTTCGCGAAGAAGGCCGATGGCTCCACGGCACTCGCCGCCCTGGTCGGATTCCTGGTCTACAACAACGTCCTCAAGGCGTTCCCGGTCAAGGACGGGCACATCGAGGACGGCAAGTGGGTCGAGCCGGTCGTCAACAACCCCGGCGTCCTCGGCGGCATCGTGATCGGTCTGCTCGCCGCGGTCCTGTGGCAGCGCTACCACCGCAAGAAGCTGGTGGACTGGCTGGGCTTCTTCAACGGCCGCCGGCTCGTCCCGATCATCATGGCCTTCGTCGGCACCACGGTCGGTGTGCTGTTCCTGCTGATCTGGGAGCCCGTCGGCAACGCCATCTCCAGCTTCGGCGAGTGGATGACGGGCCTGGGCGCGGCCGGCGCCGGCCTCTTCGGCCTGATCAACCGCGGGCTGCTGCCGATCGGTATGCACCAGTTCGTCAACGTCGTGTCGTGGTTCCAGCTCGGTGACTACACCGACGCCACGGGCAAGGTCGTGCACGGCGACATCGGCCGCTTCTTCGCCGGCGACCCGACCGCCGGCCAGTTCATGTCCGGCTTCTTCCCGATCATGATGTTCGGTCTGCCGGCCGCCGCGCTGGCCATCGCGCACTGCGCCCGCCCGGAGCGCCGCAAGGCCGTCCTGGGCATGATGGTCTCGCTCGCGCTGACCTCGTTCGTCTGCGGTATCACCGAGCCGATCGAGTTCTCGTTCATGTTCATCGCGCCGGTGCTGTACGCGATCCACGCGGTGCTGACCGCCGTCTCGATGGCCCTCACCTGGGCGCTCGGCGTGCACGACGGCTTCACCTTCTCCGCCGGCTTCATCGACTACGTGCTGAACTGGCACCTGGCGAGCAAGCCGTGGCTGATCATCCCGATCGGCCTGGCCTTCGCGGTCGTCTACTACCTGCTGTTCCGCTTCGCGATCACCAGGTTCAACCTCACCACCCCGGGCCGCGAGCCCGAGGAGGAGATCGAGGACCTGACCAAGGCGTAGCCGCCCGGTCCGCAGCGCACGGGAAGGGCCCCGGAACCGTCACCGCGGTTCCGGGGCCCCTTTCCTTGTGCAGGTGTGCAGGTGTGCAGGTGTGCAGGTGTGCAGGTGCGCCGGTGTGCCCGTACGGGGCGCCGGGTGCGCGGCGGTCAGATCTCGTACGCCACGCCGGCCCGGGCGACCTCGACCGGGCCGTCGTAGACCTTCTGGGCGTCGCGGACACTGATGTCCGGGTCGGTCCACGGCGGGATGTGGGTGAGCACCAGCCGGCCCGCGCCGGCCCGCTGGGCGTGCTCGCCGGCCTCCCGGCCGTTGAGGTGGAGGTCGGGGATGTCCTCCTTGCCGTGCGTGAAGGACGCCTCGCAGAGGAAGAAGTCGGTGCCCTCGGCGAGGCTGTCCAGCGCGTCGCAGGGGCCGGTGTCGCCGGAGTACGTCAGCGAGCTGCCGCTGTGCTCGATGCGGAAGCCGTACGCCTCGACGGGGTGGCTGACCAGCTCGGTGCGGATGGTGAACGGGCCGATGGAGACGGTGCCCGGGGTCAGCGTGCGGAAGTCGAAGACCTCGCTCATCGCCTTGTCGTGCGGCAGGTCGGCGTGCGCGTCGGTCAGCCGGCGCTCGGTGCCGGCCGGCCCGTAGATCGGCATCGGCGCGCAACGGCCGCCGTCCGGGCGGTAGTAGCGGACGACGAAGTAGCCGCACAGGTCGATGCAGTGGTCGGCGTGCAGATGCGACAGGAGTACGGCGTCCAGGTCGTAGAGACCGCAGTGGCGCTGCAACTCTCCGAGGGCGCCGTTGCCCATGTCGAGGAGCAGCCTGAAGCCGTCGGCCTCCAGGAGGTAGCTCGAACAGGCCGATTCCGTGGAGGGGAACGACCCCGAGCATCCGACGACGGTGAGCTTCATGCGGGCGTGAACCTCCGTGGGCGGGGTCGGCGGATTGGGGCCTCCCCCAGCTCGAACGCAGTGGAGAGCTTGGGGAAGGGCCCATATGGGTCGTCCCGGCGGGTCCTTACCGGGGTCTGCCGGGTCCTTGGCGGTCTGTGCGGTGCCCACGAGCGTAAGGCGCGAAAGGTCCTGTGGCGCCTTTGGTGGGGCGAGCTGTGGGCGGAATCACCAGTCCGGGGGGCGGCTGTGGCGCCCGGCTGCCGCCGGGTGGCACCCCGCCCCCTGGAGTGGCCTACGCCCAGAGCTGGCCGTGCAGCGTCGCGATCGCCGCTTCCGTCGACTCGGCCGTGTAGACGCCCGTCGAAAGGTATTTCCAGCCGCCGTCCGCGACGACGAAGACGATGTCGGCGGATTCGCCGGCCCGCACCGCCTTCCTGCCGACGCCGATGGCGGCGTGCAGGGCCGCGCCGGTGGAGATGCCGGCGAAGATGCCTTCCGTCGCGAGGAGTTCACGGGTGCGGCGGACCGCGTCCTCGGAACCGACGGAGAAACGGGAGGTGAGCACGGACTCGTCGTAGAGCTCGGGGATGAAGCCCTCGTCGAGGTTGCGCAGGCCGTAGACGACGTCGTCGTAGCGGGGTTCGGCGGCGACGATCTGCACGCCGGGGACGTGCTCGCGCAGATAGCGGCCGACGCCCATCAGGGTGCCGGTGGTGCCGAGGCCGGCCACGAAGTGGGTGACGGAGGGGAGGTCGGCGAGGATCTCGGGGCCGGTGGTGGCGTAGTGGGCACCGGCGTTGTCGGGGTTCCCGTACTGGTAGAGCATCACCCAGTCGGGGTGCTCGGCGGCGAGTTCCTTGGCGACCCGTACGGCGGTGTTGGAGCCGCCGGCCGCGGGCGAGGAGATGATCTCGGCGCCCCACATGGCGAGCAGTTCGCGCCGTTCCGAGGAGGTGTTCTCGGGCATCACGCAGACGATGCGGTAGCCCTTGAGCTTTGCCGCCATGGCGAGCGAGATGCCGGTGTTGCCGCTGGTGGGCTCCAGGATCGTGCAGCCGGGGGTGAGCCGGCCGTCCTTCTCGGCCTGCTCGATCATGTGGAGCGCGGGCCGGTCCTTGACGGAGCCCGTGGGGTTGCGGTCCTCCAGCTTCGCCCAGATGCGGACGTCGTCGGAGGGCGAGAGGCGCGGGAGGCGGACGAGAGGGGTGTTCCCGACCGCCGCCAGCGGGGAGTCGTACCGCATCAGACCATTCCGCCGGCTACCGCGGGGAGGATCGTCACGCTGTCGCCGTCGGCCAGCTCGGTGGAGATGCCCTGGAGGAAGCGCACGTCCTCGTCGTTGAGGTAGACGTTCACGAAGCGGCGCAGCTGCTCACCGTCGACGAGGCGCTCGCGGATGCCGGTGTGCCGGGTCTCCAGGTCGGTGATGAGCTCGGCGAGGGTCGCGCCGGTGCCCTCGACGGCCTTCTCGCCGTCGGTGTAGGTGCGCAGGATGGTCGGGATTCGGACCTCGATGGCCATGGGACTGCTCCTGTCGGAGTGCGGTGGCGGGATGCGGGACGTGCGCTGCGTGCGGTGCGCCCGGCCGTGCGGCGGACGGACGGGGTGCGGGTGCGCCGGGTGGCGCGGGGCCCGTGCGGGACGGGTGCGGCGGGGCGCCGCGGGCTGGGGGACCGCCCGGCGAAGGCCGGGGAGGGCGGGGCCGGGTCAGCCGGCGGCGCAGCGCGGACAGATGGCGCTGGAGAGGCGGCACAGGTCGATGTGCAGCCGTGCGGCTCCGCAGCCGAAGGCGCCCAGGAGGGCGGATGCGGAGCGGCGCGTGGCGAGCGGGGCATGCGGCAGCATGCCCGGCCTCTGCTCGCTCGTTACGCCCACGACGTGGTCAACCATGCGGTCATCGTAGCGATTCCCGGTCCGGGTATTGGAACCTCGTCCCATGATGCGGACGTTTGCTGTACGCCAGGTGGGACGCGGGTCCCGCGGGGTCGTCCGGGCGGACCCCATCGGGGGCCGAACCCCCAGGTCACGCCCGCTGCCCGGCTCCGGCATGAGGTCGGCCACGGCTCAGGAGTACGCCTCGACGATCTCGACCTCTTCCTCGGTGACCTCGCCGTCCACGATGCGGAACGAGCGGAACTGGAAGGGCCCGGCGTCGTCGGTGTCGGCGGTGGAGACGAGGACGTAGTGCGCGCCGGGCTCGTTGGCGTAGGAGATGTCGGTGCGCGAGGGGTAGGCCTCGGTGGCGGTGTGCGAGTGGTAGATGATGACCGGTTCCTCGTCCCGGTCGTCCATCTCGCGGTAGAGCTTGAGCAGGTCGGCGGAGTCGAATTCGTAGAAGGTGGGCGAGCGGGCGGCGTTCAGCATCGGGATGAACCGCTCGGGGCGCCCGCTGCCGGCCGGTCCCGCGACCACGCCGCACGCCTCGTCGGGGTGGTCCTGGCGGGCGTGCTCGACGATCCGGTCGTGGAGGGCCTTGGTGAGGGTCAGCATGCGGCCAAGAATAAGAGGGGTGTGCGATGGGGGTCCCCCCGGGCGGAGCCTGGGGGAACTCGGTTGTGGGTGGTGGAGGGAGACGGGCGGGCAAGCAGAGGGCCCGTACGTACCGAAGAGTGGTACGTACGGGCCCGAATGCTGGACAGGCGCGCGGTGCGGGACCGGCCCGGCCGCGGGGGTTACTTCTCGGAGGCCACCGGGGCGGCGGCGCCCCGGCGCTTGATGGCGAGGTAGCCCACGCCCAGGATGACCGCCCACAGGGGCGCCGCGTAGAGCGAGATCCGGGCGTCCGGGTCGATGCCCATCATCACGATCACCATGCCGATGAAGGCCAGCGCGAAGATCGAGGTGTACGGGGCACCGGGGGCCTTGAACTCGGACTGCGGCAGCTCGCCGCGGTTCGCCTTGGCCCGGTAGCGCAGCTGCGAGAGCAGGATGACGATCCAGGCCCACATACCGGAGATGGTGGCGAAGGAGACGACGTAGTTGAACGCGTCGCCGGGCCACTGGTAGTTGATGTAGACGCCGAACAGCATCAGCGCGACCGAGATGCCGGTGCCCCAGGTGGGCAGGCCGGTCTTGCTGAGCCGGGTGAAGATCTTGGGGCCCTGGCCGTTGAGCGCCAGGTCGCGCAGCATCCGGCCGGTGGAGTACATACCGGAGTTGGCCGAGGACAGCGCCGCGGTCAGCACGACGAAGTTGACGATGCCCGCGCCGGCCGGCAGGCCGATCTGCTGGAAGGCGGCGACGAACGGGCTGACGCCCGGCTTGAAGGCCGTCCAGCTGACGACGGACAGGATGATGATGAGCGCACCGATGTAGAAGAGGCCGATCCGCCACGGCACGGTGTTGATGGCCTTGGGGAGCACCTTCTTCGGCTCGTTCGCCTCGCCCGCGGTGACGCCGACGAGTTCGACGGCGAGGAAGGCGAACATCACGATCTGGAGCGTCATCAGCGTGCCGCCGATGCCCTTGGGGAAGAAGCCGCCGTGGCTCCACAGGAGGCTGAACGACGCGGTGTCGCCGGCCTTGGAGAAGCCGAGGGTGATGACGCCGAGGCCGATCAGGATCATGCCGATGATCGCGGTGACCTTGACCATCGAGAACCAGAATTCCAGTTCACCGAAGATCTTCACCGAGATGAGGTTGATGCCGAAGAGCGCGACGGTGAAGACCAGCGCCGACACCCATTGCGGTATGCCCTTGTCCCAGTACTGGATATAGGTGGCCGCGGCGGTCACTTCCGTGATGCCGGTGACGACCCAGAAGAGCCAGTACGTCCAGCCCGTCACGAACCCGATGAAGGGGCCGAGGAATTCCCGGCCGTATTCGGAGAACGAGCCGGAAACGGGCCGGTACATCAGCAGTTCGCCGAGCGCCCGCATGATGAAGAAGATGACCAGACCGACGATGGCGTAGGCCAGGATGATGCTCGGCCCGGCCTTCGAGATCGCCTTGCCCGCCCCGAGGAACAGACCGGTTCCGATGGCACCGCCGATGGCGATCATCTGGATCTGGCGATTGCCCAGACCCCGCTGGTAGCCCTCTTCCGGGGCGTTGCCAGCGGCCTCGTCGCCGTCGTGTTCCTTGTCGACCTGCACTGAGGTCATGAGTTGGTGCGCCTTTCTCCATTCCGACCCGGTCTGTCCGGATCGGGTCCCGATCCCCCCGGATGGAGTCCTGCACGCCGACGGTCGGCCGGCTCAGCGCTCCCGCAGCGACAGGGGTGGCGTCGCTCACGGCAGGTCGAGAACTTTTATCACGAGCTGTCGGAGATCGCCTAGGGACAAAGTGAGCAGAGACACAGAGAAATCCGGACAAAGTTCGGAAGCCGCGGCACACCGCACGGGGGTGGTGACGCGATCGTTATCCGGATTTGAGGCTCCGCTGAGCGAACACCTGGTGATCAATCGCGGGGGTACGCCCGGTTTTGCTCCCGGATCTCACCCGGTGAGCGCTTCGACCAGGGTCTCCTGGAGTCCGCCGAGCCAGAGGTAGGCCAGCACCATCGGCTTGCGCGGATCGCTGTCCGGAAGCCGCAGCAGCTCCCCGCCGTCGTCCTCGTCGGTGACCTCCAGCCTGGTGCCGATGGCCAGCCGGAGGTCGTTGAGCCCGCCGAGCCACTGCCGGCACTCGTCGGGGTTCAGCCGCAGCACGGCGCCGCCCTTCGCGGACTCCAGCGCGTCCAACGCGCGCACCAGCGCGAGGGCGTCCTCCCGCTTGCGGGCCCGCAGGTCGTTCTCCGTGTAGCGGCGGAACTCGGCGGAGGCGGCGCGGACATCGTCGTCGGGGACCAGGTCCGGGCCGCCGTACGCGTCGGGGAAGAGGCGCGCCAGGACCGGGTCGGCGGGCGGCTCGCTGGGGCCGTCGCTGAAGATCGACGCCAGCAGGTCGTCACTGTCGTCACCGCCACCGGCGGGCTCCACGCCCGGGCCCATCAGCTCCAGGAGCTGGACGGCGAGGCTGCGCAGGATGGAGATCTCGACGTCGTCGAGCGGTGCGGCGGCGCCGCCGTCGGGCAGCGGCTCGAACTGGCCGGTCATGCGCGGTCCTGCTGGAGGGTCGCCCACAGGCCGTAGCCGTGCATGGCCTGCACGTCGCGCTCCATTTCCTCGCGGGTGCCGCTGGAGACGATCGCGCGGCCTTTGTGATGGACGTCGAGCATCAGCTGGTGCGCCTTGTCCTTGGTGTAGCCGAAGTACGACTGGAAGACGTACGAGACATAGCTCATGAGATTCACGGGGTCGTTGTGAACGATCGTGACCCACGGGACGTCGGGCTCCGGCACCTCGAAGGGGGCCTCGCTCGACTCGGGACGCTCGATCTCGACCGGGACACTGAGGGTGCAGCGGTGCGGCCGGAGGGTGATCGTGGGTGACGGGTGGGCGCTCACAGGGCCCATGCTGCCACCAGGGGGCGGGTGGTGCACAAATGCCCCCCGTGCGGGCCGCGTCGGCGCGGCGCACGGGCCGCCGGTGCGGCCCGCACCCCGCTATCGTCAGAGTGACGAGTAATGGGGGTAGCATCGTCTCCATGCCGCCTCTCCGGGGGCTGTGACAACTGGGGCTGCCGCCGCGGGCTCCCGGGCCCCGGCCGGTGCCCGGCGCGGTGCGCAGGGAGAGAATTGCGAGGTATGCCGAAGTGAACACAGCAGACCTGGGACTGCCGGTGGCCGTGCCGTCGACTGCGCTCTTCACCGACCAGTACGAACTCACCATGCTCCAGGCCGCGTTGCGGTCCGGGAGCGCCCACCGCCGGTCGGTCTTCGAGGTCTTCACCCGGCGGCTGCCCGAGGGCCGCCGCTACGGCGTGGTGGCGGGGACCGGGCGGGTGCTCGACGCGGTGGAGAACTTCCGCTTCGACGAGACCATCCTCGGCTTCCTGCGCGAGCGCGGCATCCTCGACGAGCCCACGCTCCGGTGGCTGGCCGACTACCGCTTCCGCGGCGACATCTGGGGCTACCCGGAGGGCGAGGTCTACTTCCCCGGCTCGCCGATCATGCGCGTGGAGGGCACCTTCGCCGAGGCGGTGGTGCTGGAGACGGTGATCCTCTCGATCCTCAACCACGACTCGGCGGTGGCCGCGGCGGCCTCCCGGATGGCGGTGGCGGCCGGCGACCGGCCGCTGATGGAGATGGGCGCCCGGCGCACCCACGAGCTGTCGGCGGTGGCCGCGGCCCGCGCCGCGTATGTGGGCGGCTTCCACGTCACCTCGGACCTGGCGGCCGGCTTCCGCTACAACATCCCCACGGTCGGCACCAGCGCGCACGCCTTCACCCTGCTGCACGACACCGAGCGGGACGCCTTCACCGCGCAGGTCGACACCCTCGGCAGCGGCACCACGCTGCTGGTGGACACCTTCGACGTGACCGAGGCGGTGCGCGCCGCGGTCGAGGTAGCCGGCCCCGGCCTGGGGGCCGTGCGGATCGACTCCGGCGACCTGCTGCTGATCGCGCACCGGGTGCGCCAGCAGCTGGACGAGCTGGGCGCGACCAAGACCAAGATCGTGGTCACCAGCGACCTGGACGAGTACGCCATCGCCTCGCTCGCCGCGGCGCCGGTGGACGCGTACGGGGTCGGCACCCAGTTGGTGACCGGCAGCGGGCACCCGACCTGCTCGATGGTCTACAAGCTGGTGGCCCGCGCGGACACCGAGAAGCCGGGCGCGCCGCTGCGGCCGGTGGCGAAGAAGTCGATGGGCGCCAAGTCCTCGGTCGGCGGGCGCAAGTGGGCGGCGCGCCGGCTCGACGAGGCCGGGGTGGCCGAGGCCGAGGTGATCGGCACCGGTCCGGTACCGGCCGAGCTGGCCGACCGGCAGCTCCAGGTGCCGCTGGTCAGCGGCGGCAAGGTGGTGGCCCGGGAGCCGCTGGACGCCGCCCGGGACCGGCACATCGCGGCCCGCGCCGGGCTGCCGCTGTCGGCGACCCAGCTCTCGCGCGGGGAGCCGGTGCTGGCCACCGAATTCCTCTGACCGGCCCCGGGTACACCGCGGGGGCGGCCCCGTACCCGCGCGGTGCCGCCGGGCCCTCCCCTACCGGGCCCGCAGTGGCTACCCTCGGTCACACCGCTCCTCCAAAACATCAGCGCCTCTCCGTACGCAGAGAAATCAGCGCCTCTCCCTCCCGAGCCGGAAGGCACGCACCATGCACCGGGCACTCATCGTCGTCGACGTACAGAACGACTTCTGCGAGGGCGGCAGCCTCGCGGTGGCGGGGGGTGCGGATGTCGCGGCGGCCATCACCGATCTCGTGGGCCAGGCGGCCGGCGGCTGCTACCGCCATGTGGTGGCCACCCGCGACCACCACATCGACCCCGGTGGCCACTTCTCCGACCACCCCGACTTCCGGGACTCCTGGCCGGCCCACTGCGTGGCGGGCACCGAGGGCAGCGGTTTCCACCCGAACTTCGCGCCGGCCATCGCCTCCGGGGCGATCGACGCGGTGTTCTCGAAGGGTGAGTACGCGGCTGCGTACAGCGGTTTCGAGGGCGCCGACGAGAACGGCACCCCGCTCGCGGACTGGCTGCGCGAGCGGGACGTCAGCGAGGTGGACGTGGTCGGGATCGCCACGGACCACTGCGTACGGGCCACCGCCCTGGACGCGCTCGCCGCCGGGCTGCGCACCCATGTGCTGCTGGACCTGACGGCCGGGGTGGCCGCCGGGACCACCGAGCGGGCGCTGGAGGAGCTCCGCGCGGCGGGCGCGGAGCTCAGCGGCAAGCCGGTGGTCCTCGGCGGCTGAGCGGCCGGTCGGCCGGGCGGCCCTGTCAGGCGCCCACGGCCTGGTGGGCGGCGGGCCGCAGCAGTGCCCGTATCGGGTGCCAGGACTCCGTTTCGTCCTCGGGTGCCTCGCGCCAGACCAGGCCGTCCGGGTGGTGCAGGACGGCGGTGATCTCGTCCGGTGTCGGCGGCTCGGTGTTGCCGCGCAGGTAGACCGCCCGCAGGCCGAGGTTGCGCAGCCTGGTCAGGGCGCGCTGGCGGTTCACGGCGTGCACCAGGACCCGGATGCGGCAGCCGCCGTCGTAGGGTCCGCAGAGCGGTCCGTGGTCCGGTCTGGGCAGTGAGAGGGCGACCACCACGCTTCCGCCTGGAAGCCTGATGAAGCCGCCTCGGGTCATTGTCATATCTCCCCCGTGAGACTCGGTGTCAACAAGGAACTGTAGGACGCATCTAAACGCGAGTCGACCGCCGCCCGCTAGGGGGTATCGACCAATAATGCGCTGACCTGCGATTTTTATTTTTCATTTACCTACGGGACCGAACTGGAGCGTCACCGTCGAGCCGCCCTCGGCTTCGTCCGTGATCGCGATCCGGGCGCCGGCGTCAGGAACGGCCGCCCCGCCGGCCGGGGGGCGCCGGGCTGTGGTGGACGCCGTGCCGACCGTCGGGAACGACCGCGCGCGGGCGCGCGTCGACCGGGCGAATCCCGCCCGGCGCCGAACCCCCCTCCCCGGCATCCCACTTGGCGAAGCCCTCTCCTTGAACCGGTCGGTTCCTGGGGACTTGGGACCGCAAGTCGGAACGTCGGGACCGGAAGTCGGGACCGGTCGGAACCTGGGACCGGAAGTGAGGGGGAAGATACGGATCTTGACGCGGGATGTTCGTCAAGTACGATGCCGCGCCCGCGTGTTACGGATATCGGACACCGCGCGCCGGAAAATTTCCCCGCCGTGCCGGGCCGCTCCCGGCGCCGCCATCGGCCGGGGTATATGCCTGCCGGGCATGCGCCCCCGCCCTCAACAGGCATGACACCATTGGGGGTTTCTTGTCGGGCAAACCTGCAACGAGCCCGTGCGCCCCCTGTGCTCCCGACCCGTGGGTAAGGTCACGCTTACCTGGCGTTCCACTCGGGCAGTAGGGACCGTAGGCTCGCCCGATGGCGCGCCCTTGAGCCGACACCCCCTCCCTGCCGACCCTCCGAGGACGGATCCCGCCATGCCTCGTCCGACTGCCACCCAGCTCGTCTACGGTTCGGCCACCGTCTTTCTCTCCACCCTCGCGATGCTGCTGCTCTCCCAGACGCAGACCGGGATCGGGGTCGCGGTCATTGCCATCGCCGGGCTGGGGCTCGGGCTGCTGGTCGCGATGACGGTCCCGATGCCCGGCAAGTCGCGGGTGGTCCGCCGGCACGCCGCCCGCGCCAAGTCCGCTGCCGCGCCCGCCCCGTTGACGGCGGTACCGGCCCCGGCCGAGCGCTTCGCACCGCCGCGTCCGCGCGCCGGGGCCCGGGTCGGCGAGCACTCCCGCTGACCCGGCTCCGGGGCCCGCTCAGTCCGTGGCCACCACCACGGTGCGGGCGGCCTTGTCGTGCAGGCACTGCTGGTACGGCTTGTCCCAGGTGCACCACAACACGTTGACCAGCCAGAAGATGAAGCCGCAGCACGGCACGATCTCCGGCAGCGTGTAGACCGCGGCCCGGGTCCAGCCCGCCTGCATGGTGGGAATCGACCCGTTGGAGAGCATCGCGACCCGGATCTTCATCGCCATCTTGCCGAGGGTCTGCCCGCGGCTGGTGAGCATCAGCCCCTCGTAGATCAGATACGCCAGCATCGTCACGCCGGACACCGTCGCCTGCTTGCTGGTCTCGACGCTGTTGGTGCTGAAGTAGTCCACCCAGCCGACGATCGCGTTCATGATCAGGGTGATCGGGACACCGATGATGATCGCGTCGATGATGCGGGCGAGCAGCCGCTTGCCGCGGTTCGCCAGCGGCGGCATCCCGGCCAGCGGATCGGCCCCGTACTCCCCCGCGCCGTAGGGACCGCCTCCGTAGGACGGCGGGGGGCCACCGGGCGGGGGCGGAGGGCCTCCGGGCGGAGGCGGCGGACCTCCGGGGGGCGGACCGCCAGGGGGCGGGGTACCGCCAGGAGGAGGCGTACCGCCGGGAGGAGGCGTACCGCCCGGCGGTGGTGGGGTGCCGCCCGCGTCGCCCGTTCCGGCGCCCTGCGCGGAGCCGTTGCGCGGTGCGCTGCCGTACGGAGCGCCGCCCGCCGGAGGCTCCGGCGGCTTCTTCAGGAGCGGGTCGTTCTCCGGCGGTTCACCGGGGCCGGGCCGGGGCTGGTCGGTACTCATGGCCCGAGTCGACCCCCTGCGGACGGCCGCCGCATCCGGCGACGTCCGTTCGGCGGAGCCGGGCCGCCGGGCCGGGTGACGGTCGGTCGGGCCGGGCCGCCGGGCCGGGATCGGGGGGTCCCGTGCGTGCACGGGACCCCCTGCGCCAACGGGTCTCCCCTGCGCATGGGGTCCCCCCTGTTCGAGCGCAGCCGAGAACTTGGGGGGGAGCGGAGAGCTCGGGGAAGGTCAGTCGGATGCCGGCCGGTCGGCGACGAAGGTACGGGCGAGCTTGTCGTGCCAGCACTGCCGCCACGGCTGGTCGAACACGCACCAGACGACATTGATCACGCCGATGCCCAGCACCCCGAGCACGCCGTAGAGCAACCAGCGCTTGATCGCCTGGCTGAGCGCCGGGGTGTCGTGGCTCTCGATGTCCAGCACGCGTACGCCGCACAGCTTCTTGCCCAGCGTGCGGCCCCACTTGAGCGTCGGCAGGATCTCCAGGAGCCCCCCGCCGATCAGGAAGACGGCCAGGATCGCGAGGAGGACCGGGGCGGTGGTGCCGTCGATCAGATACACCGTCACCGTCTGGCCGGACTGCTTGGCCGCCTCGACCTTGGCGTCGATGTGGTCGGTGACCGTGGACCACATGGGCAGCGCCGCCGCCAGGGTGAGCACGGCCAGCACCAGGCTGTCGACCAGCCGGGCCGCGAGCCGGCGGCCGAGGGGCGCCGGGTGGCCCTGCTGCGCCTGCGCGGCGGCGAAGAAGACGTCGGCGGACGGCGGCTTCCAGGGGATGACCCCGTCATCGCCCGGAGCACCGGCACCGGCACCGGCACCGCCCTGCGGCGGGAAGCCGGGGGACGGCGCGGCCGGGGGCTGCTGGGTGGGCGGCTGTTGGGCGGGCGGCTGCTGGGCGGGGGCCCGGTCGGGGGTGCCGACGGACGGCAGGGCCTGGGGCGTACCGCCGGCGGGCGGGGCGGAGTTGGACCGGCCGCCGGACGGGAGCCGGAAGGCCATCGTCTCGCTCTTGGGGGCGGGCTTGCCGCCGGCGTCCGGCCGTACGGCGCGGAACGCGGTGGTGCCCTGGTCGCCGGACGGCTTGCCGGCGCCGGGCTGCACCGCGCGGATGGCGGTGGTGCCCTGGTCGCCGGAGCGGGGGCGGGCCCCCGGGTTGACGGCCCGGATGGTGACCGTCCCGTCGGCGGGGGCGTCGGGCGTGCGCGGAGCGTCCGGGGCCGGGGTGGCGGACGGCGGGGTGCCGGGGGCGTCACCGGGCGCGGGCTCGCCGGCGCCGCCCGCGCGCTGCGGCGGGAGCGTGCCCCAGGAGGCGCCGCCGGACGGCGTCCCTGCCGGGGCCTGGTCGGGCGAGCCCCAGGAGACCCGGCCGTCCTCGCCGAAGCCGCTCTGCCGGGAGGCGTCGGCGTGCCAGGAGGCGGCCGATTCCGGGCCGGCGCCGTGCAGCCGGGCCGGGTCGTCCCAGGCGACGCCGGGGGCCTCGACCTCGCCGCGGGGGCGCACCACCGGGGTCGCGGTGCCGCTCGCCGGGTCCGCCTCGTCGAGGAAGACCGGGCCGGTCTCGTCGACGGCGGCGGGCGCCGGGGCCACGCCGGGCGGCGGTGCGGGCATCGCCTCGCCCTCTGCGGGGGCGGGGCGGCTGGTGCCCGGCACCCACGCGGCACCGTTCCAGTACCGGATGTAGCCGGGGATGGACGGGTCCGGGTAGAAGCCTGGCGTGGGGCTGCCGCCGGCGGATCCTGAGGTAGGGGCGCTCATGTCCGAAGTCCCGTATCTGTTCTCGGCCTGGTGGGTGTCGGGGTGCAGTCTGCCGCAACGCGGCGTCCACATCTATCAGACCCCGGGTCACATCGGTGCCCGCGCCCTGCCCCGACCACCTGGAAGAGACCGCGGAAAAAAGTTGTACGAAGTCGTGTAAGAGTCCGGTGCCCACCGCCTCTCTCCTGTGGCGGCCCGCTCACGGGTCGCGCACAGGGAGTTGGAGAGAGGCGGATCTGATGCACACCGTGGTGGAACGAGAGCTGGAACTGGGCCTGGTCCTGTCGCCGGAGCGAAGCATTCCGGTGCCCGCGCGGCTGACCTACCGGACGGACGACCCCTATGCCGTCCATGTCACCTTCCATGTCGGGTCGGACTCCCCCGTCCACTGGACGTTCGCCCGCGAACTGCTCGTCGAGGGCGTCTTCCGGCCGTGCGGCGAGGGCGACGTACGGGTCTGGCCGACGAAGCTGGACGGCCGCAGCCTGGTCTGCGTGGCGCTGAGCTCGCCGGACGGCGACGCGCTGCTGGAGGCGCCGGCCGCGGCCGTCTCGGCGTGGCTGGAGCGCACCCTGCGGATCGTGCCGCCGGGAACCGAGCAGGCGCACCTGGGCATCGACAAAGGGCTGAGCGAACTGCTCGCACTGGCCCCCCGGGACGACGCCCGGCCGGACGCGCCGTGGCCGTCGGACGAGTGCCCGGAGCCCGGGGCGTAAGGGGGTGCCGGTCCGCGCCTTACGCCCCCGTTCACGCGCCTTACGTCCCCGTTCACGCGCCTTACGTCCCCGTTCACGCGCCTTACGCCGCCGTTCAGTCGCCTTACGCCGCCGTTCAGTCGCCGCGGTACGCCTCCAGCAGGCGCAGCCACACCTCACTGATCGTCGGGTAGGCGGGCACCGCGTGCCAGAGCCGTTCGACGGGGACCTCCCCGGCGACCGCGATGGTGGCGGAGTGCAGCAGTTCACCGACGCCGGGCCCGACGAAGGTGGCCCCGAGCAGCACCTCGCGGCTCAGGTCGACGACGATCCGGGCCCGGCCGCGGTAGCCCTCGGCGTACAGGGACGCGCCGGCCACCGCGCCCAGGTCCTGGTCGACGACGCGGATGCGGTATCCGGCGCGTTCCGCCTCGGCGGCGCTCAGCCCCACCGCGGCGGCCTCCGGGTCGCTGAAGACGACCTGCGGGACGGCGTCGGTGTCGGCGGTGGCGGAGTGCGCGCCCCAGCGGTCGGTCTCCAGGAGGGGGACACCGCGGGCGCGCGCGGCGATGGCGGCGCCGGCGATCCGGGCCTGGTACTTGCCCTGATGGGTGAGCAGCGCGCGGTGGTTGACGTCGCCGACGCCGTAGAGCCAGCCGTCGCCGACCGCCTTGACCCGGCAGCTGTCGTCGACGTCCAGCCAGCTGCCGGGCGTCAGTCCGACCGTCTCCAGTCCCAGGTCGTCGGTGCGCGGGCCGCGGCCGGTGGCCATCAGCAACTCGTCGGCGACGATCTCGTCCCCCGCGTCCAGCACGACGGTGACCGGCCCGCCCGGCGCCTCCCGCCGCACCTCGCGCACCTCGACTCCCGTACGGAGGAACACCCCCGCCTCGGCCAGCGATTCGGCGACCAGGTGCCCGGCGAACGGCTCCATGCGGGGCAGCAGCCCGTCACCGCGGACCAGCAGCGTCACCGAGGACCCCAGGGCCCGCCAGGCGGTCGCCATCTCGACACCGACCACTCCGCCGCCGACGATCACCAGCCGGCCCGGGACGGTCTGCGCGCTGGTGGCGTTCCGGCTGACCCAGGGCTCGGCCTCGGCCAGGCCGGGAATAGGGGGCAGCAGAGGACGGCTGCCGGTGCACACCGCGACCGCGTGCCGGGCGGTCAGCGTCCGACCGCCGTCGACGCTCACTTGGCGCGGCCCGGCCAGCCGTCCGTGGCCACGGACGAGGTCGACGCCGACCGAGTCCAGCCAGCGGACCTGCCCGTCGTCCTTCCAGTACGAGGCGAAGGCGTCGCGGTGGGCGAGCACCGCGGGCGGGTCCAGCGGCCTGCCGACCGCTTCGTCCACGCCGGGTACCCGGCGCGCCTCCGAACGGGCGGTGACCGGGCGGAGCAGGGCCTTGCTGGGCATGCAGGCCCAGTAAGAGCATTCGCCGCCGACCAGTTCGCTCTCCACGAGGACCGCGCTCAGCCCGGCGGCGTGCACCCGGTCGGCGACGTTCTCGCCGGTGGGCCCGCCGCCCAGCACGATCACGTCGTAGAGCCCGTCACCGCTCCCGGCGGCCCCGTTCGGACCTGTCGCTTCGCTCGCTGCCATCGGCGCTCGCTCCCCTGCTGGGCATGAGGTGGGCCGGGGCGCGCTGCCCCGAAGCCCTGTCCCGCCATCCTCTGCCCACGGCGCGCTCAGCGCATCCGGCGGTCGACCGCTTCCTTCGCCTCGGCGAGCCCGGCGCCGGTGATCTCCCGGTACACCTTGATCGCCTGAATCTGCTTGCCCTCCGCCAGCAGCTCGTCGAGCTGGGCCATGCGGGGGTCCTGAGGCTGCTCCACACCGACGTGGGCCATCAGGAGGTCCACCTTCTCCTCCAGCCGCGCGAGGCGCCGTTCCAGCGGCTTGTTACGACTGGGGGTGACGGTGGAGCCGAGCACGGCTGCGGCAAGAACCAAGATGGCGATGGGAGTGAGCGTGTCCATGCCGGGAATCTTATGGCCCCCAGTGGCCATGCACCGACGTCAGGCGGTCAATTCCCCACTCTTCACGGCGGCGACGAACGCGGCCCACTCCCCCGCCGGGAACACCAACGCCGGTCCGTGCGGGACCTTGCTGTCACGGACGGGGACGGCGCCGGGGATACCGCGGGCCACCTCGATGCAGTCGCCGCCGTCGCGGTCGCTGTAGCTGCTCTTGATCCAGGTCGCCGCGCTCAGCTGGTACTTGTCCATGCTGCTCGTACCCCTCCATCGCCTTACTGATCACAGCGGCGGACTCGCGGGCTGACAGAGCGTCCGCCCTGAGCACATCATAGGCACGGCTGTGGCGCGCGTAGACGGCTGGATCGTCGTTGAAATGGCCACTGTTCAGCGATTCCGAATAGACCCACTCACCGCCATCGGGCAGCGTGATCAGCGACATGGAAGTCTTGGGTCGGACGAGTCCGGCGCGGGCGGCCGGAGCGACCTGGATCCGGACGTTGGGGCGCTGCCCTACAGCCAGCAGGTGCACGCACTGCTCACGCATCACGGCTGGACCCCCTACCACGTTGCGCAGACAGCTCTCGTCCAACACCGCGATGTACAGAGGACCGTCGGCGGCGCGGAAGCGTTGCTGTCGGCTCATCCGTGCTCTGACGCGTTCCTCCGCATCCTCGCTGCTCGCGATGTCGGAGAACAGTGCCCACGCGTAGTCCTCAGTCTGCAACAGCCCCGGGATTACCTGCGTTTGATAGGCACGCACAGCTACGGCCACAGCATCCATATCGGCGCGACGCTGGAACCAGTCTGGGTGCTCCACCTCTGGATACCAATCGATCCGCCCCCACAACCTCAGTAAAACCCCTCCCGTGGAGAGGAGTTCGTCGCACGTCTCGGCAAACGCGTCCTGCGGTACGCGCGTGCCCGCCTCGACACGGGCCACATGCGACCGGTCGCACGGAATCTTCCTCGCCAGTTCTTCCTGGGTGAGGCCCGCCGCCTCCCGGAAGTGCTTCAGCACCTCCCCGAACACGGCGGCATTGGTGGCTGCTGTTCCCCCTGTGGCGTTGCGTCGGCTCACGCCTCCCCCTTTGTGACAGTCGATGAGTGGCACGCGTCGGGCATTGCCCCCCCGGCACTCCGCAGAGCAACGCTGTACCTACCCAACGTAATGGGCCCAGGGCGGGGCCATCCGCCGTTCACACAAGACCCCCGCGACCGAGCGACCGGTCCGGGGGCGTGGCCATCAACTACCAAGGAGTTGACAACGTCATGCACCGTATCGCGATCCTCTTCCTGCCGCTGCTGCGGCTGTTACTTCCGGCCGCCGGTCGGCATCGGGCCCCCGGTTCGCCGCCCATCACCGCGCGCCGCGAGGGCGCCCCTACGGCGCCCGCACCGCCCCGCGCACCCCTCCGCCCGCCGGTGCTCCTGCGGAGCACGGAGAGCCCCTTCCTCCGCCCGTACGTCCTCACCGAAAAGGAGCGCCGGGAGCGGCGGTTGCGGCGCGGGCGGCGCCGCGCCCTGTGGCTGGCCGTGCACGGTGTCGACATCGAACGCCGCCACATCCACGGAACGGAGGTGCGCGCCGCATGACGGGCCACACCAACAGCACCCCGCGGCTGCTGCCGTGGGCGAGTCCGGAGGGCAAGCCGTGCTTCCTCCTCCCGGGTGACGGGACCGGGTACGTCTCCCGGCTCGCCGACCGAGTGGAGACGGAGCAGCTCGGCTCGGCCGCCGTGCTCGTCGCGGAGGCGCGGAAGGTTCTTCACGGGCGGGCCTGGACATCCGGTGAACTGCACCTGCTGGCCGTCGAGTTGACCGAATCACTCGACACCGTGCACCGGGTCGCGGAGAGCCGCGGCGCGCGTCTGCCCGTAGCCGACGGCGGGATCGACGGCGACGAAGACGCGGACCGCAGCGACATGCAGCGCGCCATCCCGAACCCCGGCTCAGCGGCCACTCGGTGAGCCGGTGTGGCGCCCCCCGACGGGACGCAGCGCGACGGCGGCACGGCAGCAGCGTGCCGACACCGTCCCGCCCCGTCCGCCCTCGTATGCGGGGTGCCGCCTCCGGGCGGTGAGGGGCGCCACAGCGGCCAACCGCCCCCGTCGGTCTACGGCTTGTCCGGGGGAACCTGGTAGGAACTGGTCCGGTAGCGGCTGCGGAATTCGGCCAGCAGCTCATCGGTCGCTTCGGCCCCGGCGCTCACCGCGGCGTGGACGTCACGGAAGTAGTTCTCGTAGCCGGCGGGAGTGTAGAGGCACAGGGCGCGTGCGAGGACCGAGCCCGCATTGCGGAAGCCGTGCGGGGTGCCACGGGTCGCGGCGAGCAGATCCCCGGGGCCGGCCGTTACCTCGCCGTCCCCGGTGTGGAGCGTCAACTCGCCCTCCAGGACGTAGAAGTACTCGTCGTGCCCCTCGTGCACGTGCGGCCTGGCACCCATCACTCCAGGGGCGAGACTGAACTCCTCGACGGCGAAGTGCCCGCCCGTGTGCTCGCCGGTCAACCGGAAGAAGTGCGCGACGCCGGCGACGTCTATGAGCTCACCGTCCCGGGGGCGACGCAGCAGCGGACGGGCGGGAATTCGGGACTGGTCATCGGTCATGGGGGCATTGTGACCCCGGGCGGTGCCGGACGGACGGGAGAGCCGCCGAGGGTGACCAACGGCATCCTTCGTCCGTCGGCGGACCGGCATCCCGCCGGGGAGGCCTGCCCGCGCGGTGGTTCGGGCAGGGGACCGCCGGTCCCCCTGACCCGTCGGACAGCCCCTGGAACCTAGAACAGCTTCCCCGGGTTGAGGATGCCGAGCGGGTCGAAGACCTGCTTGATGCCGCGGTGCAACTCGATGCCGTCCGGGCCCAGTTCGCGGGCGAGCCAGTCCTTCTTCAGGACGCCCACGCCGTGTTCGCCGGTGATGGTGCCGCCCAGGCGGAGGCCGAGGGCCATGATCTCGTCGAAGGACTCGCGGGCGCGCTGTTCCTCGTCGGGGTCGGCGGGGTCGAAGCAGACCAGGGGGTGGGTGTTGCCGTCGCCGGCGTGGGCGCAGACGCCGATGGTCAGGTCGTACTTCTCGGCGATGGCGGTGGTGCCGTCGAGCATCGCGGCGAGCTGGGAGCGCGGCACGCAGACGTCGTCGATGAGCATGGCGGGCCTGATCCGCTCCAGGGCGGGGAAGGCCAGCCGCCGTGCCTGGAGGAGGAGTTCGGACTCGGCGGCGCCCTCGGCGGGGATGATCTGGGTGGCGCCGGCCGCCTCGCACAGGGCGCCGACGGCGGCGAGGTCGGCGGCCGGGTCCGGGGTGTCGAAGGCGGCCAGCAGCAGCACCTCGGTGGTCTCCGGCAGCCCCATCTGCGCCATGGCGTTGACCGCGCGGATGCTGGTGCGGTCCATCAGCTCCAGGAGGGAGGGGGTGTGGCCGCCCGCCATGATGGCGCAGACCGCCTCGCCGGCGGCGGACACGGAGGCGAACTCGGCGACCATGGCGAGCTGTTGGGGCGGGGTGGGCCGCAGGGCCAGGGTGGCGCGGACGACGACGCCGAGGCTGCCCTCGGAGCCGACGAAGAGGCGGGTGAGGTCGTAGCCGGCGACGCCCTTGGCGGTGCGGCGGCCGGTGGTGATCAGCCGGCCGTCGGCGAGGACGACCTCCAGGCCGAGGACGTACTCGGCGGTGACCCCGTACTTCACGCAGCACAGGCCGCCCGCCGCGGTGCCGATGTTGCCGCCGATGGTGCACATCTCCCAGCTGGAGGGGTCCGGCGGGTAGTACAGGCCCTGCTCGGCCACGGCGCGGGAGAGGACGGCGTTGATCACGCCGGGCTCGACGACCGCGATCCGGTCGACGGGGTTGATCTCCAGGATGCGGTCCATTTTGACGAGGGAGAGGACGATGCAGCCGTCGACGGCGTTGGCGGCGCCGGAGACACCGGTGCGGGCGCCCTGCGGGACGACCGGTACGCGCAGCGCGGTCGCGGTGCGCATCACGTGCTGGACCTGTTCGACGGTGCGCGGCAGGACGACGGCGGCGGGGGTGCCGGCCGCGCAGAAATTGGCCGTGTCCCGGGCGTAGGAGCCGGTGACGTCGGGGTCGGTGAGCAGGGCTCCGTCGGGGAGACCGGCGCGCAGTCGTTCGATGAGGTCCATGGCTTCACCTTCGCACCCGTGGGCCGTACACGGAAGATCGTGTACGGCCCACGGGAGGTGCCGGCGCGCAGCGCTGTCCTCTGGGGGTGGAGGTCGGGCGACGGGCGGGCCGGACGGCGCCGGCCGGAGCCTGATCAGAGGTTGCCGCGGCGGTCCTGCTCGCGCTCGATGGCCTCGAAGAGCGCCTTGAAGTTGCCCTTGCCGAAGCCGAGGGAGCCGTGCCGCTCGATCATCTCGAAGAAGACGGTCGGGCGGTCCTGGACCGGCTTGGTGAAGATCTGGAGCAGGTAGCCGTCCTCGTCGCGGTCGGCGAGGATCTTCAGCTCGCGCAGCTCGTCGAGGGGGACGCGGGTGTCGCCGACCCACTCGCCGAGGGTGTCGTAGTACGAGTCGGGGACGTCGAGGAACTCCACGCCCGCCGCCCGCATCTGACGGACCGTCGCGACGATGTCGTTGGTGGCCAGCGCGATGTGCTGGACGCCGGGGCCGCCGTAGAACTCCAGGTACTCGTCGATCTGCGACTTCTTCTTGGCGATCGCGGGCTCGTTGATCGGGAACTTGACCTTCTTGGTGCCGTCCGCGACGACCTTGGACATCAGGGCGGAGTACTCGGTGGCGATGTCGTCGCCGACGAACTCCTTCATATTGGTGAAGCCCATGACCTTGTTGTAAAAGGCGACCCACTCGTTCATCCGGCCGAGCTCGACATTGCCGACGCAGTGGTCGATCGCCTGGAAGAAACGCTTGGCAGGAGCGGCGACGATCCGGTCGGCCGCCACGTAGCCCGGCAGGTACGGGCCGTCGTAGCCGGAGCGCTCGACAAGGGTGTGCCGGGTCTGGCCGTAGGTGGCGATGGCGGCCCGGACGACGGTGCCGTGCTCGTCCGTGGTCTCGTACGGCTCCGTAAGGCCCGTCGCGCCGTGCTCGACGGCGTAGGCGTACGCGGCGCGGGCGTCCGGCACCTCGATGGCGAGGTCGACGACGCCGTCGCCGTGCGCCGCCACATGGTCGGCGAGGAACCGGCCCCAGTCGGTGGTGGGCTTGACGACGGAGGTGAACACGAACCGGGCACCGCCGGATTCGAGCACGTAACTGGCCGTCTCGCGGCTGCCGTTCTCCGGTCCGTGGTAGGCGACGCGCTTCATGCCGAAGGCGGTCGAGTAGTAGTGCGCGGCCTGCTTGGCGTTGCCGACGGCGAAGACGACCGCGTCCATCCCCTTGACCGGGAAGGGGTCCGCCTGCCGGGCCGTGCCGGGGATGGTGGGCTGGGTGTGCATCGTGGTGTCTGCCATGGCCGCAGAGTCCCGCCGATCCGCAAGGTGCGCAATAGTTTGTGTATTGGCTGGGCAATCTGTACAGCGGACTGGCGGTAGCACCGGGCGTTCTGTACATCATGACCATCGAAATCGGAGGCTGCGGGCATGGCGATCGATCATTTGGACGGGGCCCTGCTGGAGCTGCTCGCGCGGGAGCCGCGGATCGGCGTCCTGGAGGCGTCGCGGCGGCTCGGGGTGGCCCGCGGGACGGTGCAGGCGCGGCTGGACCGCCTTCAGTCGAACGGAGTGATCAGGGGCTTCGGGCCGGACGTGGATCCGGCGGCGCTGGGCTATCCGGTGACCGCGTTCGCGACGCTGGAGATCAAGCAGGGCCAGGGCAGCGCCATCCGGGCCCACTTGGCGACCGTGCCGGAAGTACTGGAGCTGCATACAACCACGGGACACGGGGACATGTTGTGCAGGCTCGTCGCGCGCTCGAACGCCGATCTGCAACGGGTGATCGACCGGGTTGTGGGCTTTGATGGCATCGTGCGGGCTTCGACGGCGATTGTGATGGAAAATCCCGTTCCGCTGCGGATCATCCCGCTGGTGAAGCAGGCGGCGGGGGACTGACCGGCGGCGGGCGGCGACCGGGCCCGGAGGGCGGGCCGGACCGGGCGAGCGACCGAGGAGGCGACGGGTGAGCTTCTGGGAGTACGTCGGCAGCCGGCACACCCAGCTGCTGACGGACACGTATCAGCACGCCAGCGCGGTCTTCCAGTGCATGGTGATCGCGACCGTGCTGGGTGTCGCCGTCGGTGTCGCCACCTACCGCACCGAATGGGCCGGCGCGCTCGCCACCACCGCCACCGCCACCATCCTGACCATCCCGTCCCTGGCCCTGATCGGTCTGCTGATCCCGATCGTCGGCCTCGGCGTCGCGCCCACCGTCATCGCGCTGACCCTGTACGGGCTGCTGCCGGTCGTCCGGAACGCCATCGTGGGGCTGCGCGGGGTCGATCCGGCGCTGGTCGACGCGGCCAAGGGCATCGGGATGTCGCGCGCCGCCCGGCTCTTCCGCGTCGAACTCCCGCTGGCCTGGCCGCCGATCCTCACCGGCATCCGGGTCTCCACCCAGATGCTGATGGGCATCGCGGCCATCGCCGCGTTCGCCTCCGGCCCCGGCCTCGGCAACGAGATCTTCCGCGGCATCGCCTCGCTGGGCAGCGCCAACTCGCTCAACCAGGTGCTCTCCGGAACGCTCGGGATCGCCGTCCTCGCCCTCCTCTTCGACGCCGCGTACGTCCTGATCGGACGCCTGACCATCCCCAGGGGGATCCGTGCCTGAGACGTACGGGAACGGCAGCACCGCGGAGACCACCGCACCGGCGGCGGCGAAACCGGCCGCCGCGGGCGCCGGCATCCGGCTGGAGAACCTGACGAAGGTCTATCCGGGCACCGCGGGACCGGCCGTCGACAACGTCAGCATGGAGATCAGGGCCGGCGAGACGGTGATCTTCGTCGGGCCGTCCGGCTGCGGGAAGTCCACCACGCTGAAGATGATCAACCGGCTGATCGAGCCGACCTCCGGGCGGATCAGGATCGGCGACGAGGACGTCACCGACATCGACCCGGTCAAGCTGCGCCGCAAGGTCGGCTACGCGATCCAGGCGTCCGGCCTGTTCCCGCACATGACGGTCGCGCAGAACATCGCCCTCGTGCCGAAGATGATCGGCTGGTCCGCGGCGCGGACCAGGAGCCGGGTCGAGGAGATGCTCGACCTGGTCGGCCTGGACCCGGGAGAGTTCCACGGGCGCTACCCGCGGCAGCTCTCCGGCGGGCAGCAGCAGCGCGTCGGGGTCGCCCGCGCGCTGGCCGCCGACCCGCCGGTGCTGCTGATGGACGAGCCGTTCGGCGCGGTCGACCCGATCACCCGCGACCACCTCCAGGACGAGCTGATCCGGCTCCAGCACGAGCTGCACAAGACCATCGTCTTCGTCACCCACGACTTCGACGAGGCGATCAAGCTCGGCGACCGGATCGCGGTGCTCCGCGAGCGCTCGCACATCGCCCAGTTCGACACCCCCGAAGCCATCCTCACCAACCCGGCCGACGACTTCGTCTCCGGGTTCGTGGGCGCCGGGGCGGCGCTCAAGCGGCTGAACCTGACCCGCGTCCGGGACGTGGGCGTCGTCGACTTCCCCACCGCCCGGATCGACGACCCGCTCCAGTCGATCTTCGATCTGCTGCGCGACGGCGCCACCAACGAAGTGCTGCTGCTGGACCGGCACCGCCGCCCGTACAAGTGGCTGCGCCGCGGCGACCTCTCGCGGGCCAAGCAGTCGCTGGCGCGGGCCGGGACCCTGGTCGCCGACACGGTCACCCGGGACGCGACGCTGCGGGACGCGCTGGAGGCGGTGCTGACCGACAACGCGGGCCGGGTCGCGGTCACCGGTCGGCGCGGCGAGTACATCGGTGTGGTCGACATGGAGACGCTGATGAACAACGTCCACGAACTGCTGGAGGCGGACCGCCTGGACGCCATGGAGCACCAGCACGAACTCCAGCTCCAGCGCGCCCACCGCACCCTGCTCGCCCAGGAGGGGCTGGACGGCGCGGGCGGGCCCGAGGGCGGTCCGGGAGGCCGGGCATGACGGCGGGCGACGGCGGCGGGGCACGCCGGGAGCCGCCGCGGGGCGGGGAGCGCCCCGCGAGGGCGATGCCCGAAGACGACGAGGAGGTGGCGGCGGCGGACCGGGAGCCGGCGTCCGACGAGACGCCCACGCCGTCCGCGGCCCGCGGGGAGCGCCGGATCAGCTGGCAGAAGTGGACGTTCATGCCGTCCTTCCTGGTCCTCGCGCTGCTCGCCACCTGGCTGTGGTTCCGCGGCGCCCGGCTGGACTCCATCGCCCACCAGGCGGTCGACAACGGCAAGGTGGGGCTGGCGCTGCGCCAGCACATCGGGCTCACCGCCGTCTCCACCTTCTTCGTCCTGGTCATCGCGATCCCGCTGGGCATCGCGCTGACCCGGGCCCGGCTGCGCCGGCTCACCCCGTTCGCGATGGCCGTCGCCAACCTGGGGCAGGCGGTGCCGGCGCTGGGCCTGCTGGTGCTGCTGGTCGTCTGGCTGGGCATCGGCGCCCGCTCGGCGATCACCGGCATGGTGATCTACGCCGTGCTGCCGGTGCTGGCCAACACCATCGCCGGGCTGCGCGGGATCGACCCGACGCTGACCGAGGCGGCCCGGGGCATCGGGATGTCCCCCATGGGCGTCCTGGGCAGGGTCGAACTCCCGCTGGCCGTACCGCTGATCCTGGCCGGGGTGCGGACCGCGCTGGTGCTGAACGTCGGCACCGCGACGCTGGCCACCTTCGGCGGGGGCGGCGGGCTGGGCGACCTGATCTCGGCGGGCATCATCACCCAGCGGATGCCGGTGCTGATCCTCGGCTCGGTGCTGACCGTGGCGCTGGCGCTGCTCGTCGAATGGCTGGCGTCGCTGGCCGAGCTGCTGCTGCGGCCCCGCGGGCTGGAGGTGGCGGCCTGATGGCGCGCCGCGGAGCCCGCCGGCGCGGGCGCGCCCTCGCACCGGTCTGCGCGCTGCTGCTGGCGCTGGCCGCGCCGGCCGGCTGCGGGCTGGTCAGCGGCAGTCCGATGTCCGACGACGTCAAGCCCGGTACGGTCGGCCGGGGACTGCCCCTCAAGGGCGCCCAACTCACCGTCACGTCCAAGGAGTTCACCGAGAACATCATCCTCGGCCAGATCATGGGCCTGGTCTTCAAGGCGGCCGGCGCCACCGTCGTCGACAAGACCAACATCCAGGGCACCATCGGCGCCCGCGAGGCGGTGCGCACCGGCACCGCGGACGGCATGTACGAGTACACCGGCACCGGCTGGATCACCCACCTCGGCCACACCAAGCCGATCCCCGACGTCCAGCAGCAGTGGGAGGCCGTACGGGACGCGGACCGGAGGAACGGCATCGTGTGGCTGCCGCAGTCGCGGCTCAACAACACCTACGCGCTGGCACTGAACGCCGCCAACGACAGGAAGTACCGGGTCCGCACCCTCTCCGACGTCGCCGCGCTGCTGAAGAAGGCCCCGGGCGCGGTCACCCTGTGCGTGGAGAACGAGTTCGCCACCCGCAACGACGGGCTGCCCGGCATGGCGCGGGCGTACGGCATGGACATCCCGTCCGGCAACATCCGCAAGATGACCGGCGGCGTGGTCTACACCGAGGCGTCCCAGGGGAAGTCCTGCACCTTCGGCGAGGTCTTCACCACCGACGGGCGGATCAAGGTGATGGGCCTGACGGTGCTCACCGACGACAAACACTTCTTCCCGAACTACAACGCCGCCCCGGAGATCAACGCCAAGGCGCTGGCGAAGTACCCGCGGATCGCCGAGGTGCTGGCGCCGGTGACCCGGGCGCTGGACAACACCGTCGCGCAGACGCTCAACCGCAAGGTCGATGTGGACGGCAAGGACCCGCACGACGTCGCCAAGAAGTGGCTGATCGACGAGGGCTTCGTCAAGGAGGGGTGAGATCGGGGAGGGTTACGGGCCGGGACGGGGGCGCCCGTCAGCAGGTGGGGACGGCGCCGCCGGTGCGGAGCGCCTTGAGGGCGTCCACCGCACTGCCGAGGGTGGTGACCGGGATCAGCCGCATGCTCTGCGGGAGCTCGGCGCGGGCGTCGGTGCACTCCTGGCGGGGCACGAGGAAGACCGTGGCGCCGTCGCGGTGCGCGGCCTGGGTCTTGAGCGGGACGCCGCCGACCGCGCCGACCGCGCCGCCGGCGTCGATGGTGCCGGTCCCGGCGACGGTCCGGCCGCCGGTCAGGTCGTGCCCGGCGCCGTCGCCGTCGAGCTTGTCGATGATCCCGAGGGCGAACATCAGGCCGGCGCTGGGCCCGCCGACGTCCGCCAGGCTCAGGGTGACCTTGACGTCCTTGGGCGACTTGTGGAGCTGCCCGAGGGCCGCCCGGGTGGCGCTGTCCTGGGACTGCTTCATCTGCTCCGCGTTGTGCTCGGCGATCTCCTCGGTGTTGTTGCCCACCGGGTAGACCGACTGGCGCGGCATCACGGCCTCGTCCGTCCGGAACCACGCCGTGACGATGTCCGGCAGGTGGACCGAGGCGTCCGGGCCGGTGGCGGTGATGGAGGTCATCCGCAGCTGCCCGCTGGTGGCACGGGTGTCGGCGCCGGAGATGGTGATCACCGGCTTGCCCTTGTCGTCACCGAGGACGTTGGCCGTGATACCCGGATACGCGACCGAGTACGGCAGCGGCGCGAGCGCCGCGGTGACGAGGACGGCGAGGACGAGGGCGGTGCAGACCAGCAGGGCCCGGGCGCGTGAGGACACCCCGCCAGCCTAAATGAACCCCGCCCCACCGGCCCCGTCAGGTCCTGTCGTCACACCGCGGCGCCACAGGCTCGCCATATGCGGTAGGTGATCGTCACCCGGGGCGGGGCGGCCCTACGGGGGCGGGGACGGGCGGCGCGGGGGCGGGCGCGAACGCCGGTGACCTGCGCCGGTGCCGTGCCGCCGGCCGGCGTGCAGCCCGACCGGCCGGCGGCACCTGACAAGCGCCGCGGCCTCAGCGCAGCGCTTCGGCCACTTCCCGGGCCGCCTCGACCACCCGGGACCCGACCTGCTCGTCGACGGCGTCCGCGAGCATCACCACACCCACGCTGCCCTCGATACCGCTGACCCCGAGCAGCGGCGCGGCGGCACCGCTCGCGCCGGCCTCCAACTCCCCGTGCGTCAGGGCGAGTCCGGAGTCGTGCAGTCGGCCCTGGCGGGCCTTGAGTATGGCCCGCCCGGCGGCCCCGCGGTCCAGTGGGTGACGGAAACCGGCCCGGTAGGCGACGTGGTAGTCGGTCCAGGTCGGCTCGACGACCGCGACGGCCAGCGCCTCGTTGCCGTCGACGAGGGTGAGGTGCGCGGTGGCGCCGACGTCCTCGGCGAGCGCCCGGAGCGCGGGCAGCGCGGCCTGCCTGACCAGCGGATGCACCTGGCGGCCCAGGCGCAGGACGCCGAGGCCGACCCTGGCCCGGCCGCCGGAGTCGCGGCGCACCAGGGCGTGCAGCTCCAGCGTCGCCAGCAGGCGGTAGACCACGGTGCGGTTGACGCCGAGGTTGTGGGAGAGCTCGGTCACGGTCAGCCCGTGGTCGGTGTCGGCGAGGAGTTTGAGGACACGCAGTCCTCGGTCGAGCGTTTGGGAGGTCTCTGCGGTCACGACGCCGCCTCCTGGAGTGAGTGGCGGCGTCCGTACAGGGCGCGCTGAGGTCCCGGAGCAGCGCGCAAGAGCCGCCGGCCGCTAGCACCGGCTGCGCTCCGCGGCGGCGCTGCCACGGGGCGTGTGCGTGTCGGGGACAGTAGCGATCCAGTCCGGTCAGCGGAAGAGTCCGTCCAGAATCCGGGCTTCCGCGTCCGGAACATCCCGCTTCATCCACCCACGATGCCGCCCTGACCAGCGGTGGGGAACCTCGCCGTTACCCGGGCGTGACCTCCGGCAGGGCGGTGCGGCCCGCCCCGCCGGGGCCCGACGGGGCCCGCCTCGCGACGCTCAGCGCATCCGCGTGGCCCACTCCCGCACCTTCTTGATGCGCTCGTTGAGCTGACCGGCCGTCGCCTCCGCGCTCGGCGGCCCGCCGCACACCCGGCGCAGCTCGGTGTGGATCACCCCGTGGGGCTTGCCGCTCTGGTGGACATAGGCGCCCACCAGCGTGTTGAGCTGCTTGCGCAGCTCCAGCAGCTCCTTGTGCGTGACCACCGGCCGCCGCTCAGCCGGCATCTCCAGCAGATCCGCCTCCTCGTCCGGCTTCTTCCGGCTGTGCGCTATCTGCCGTGCCTGCCGCTTCTGGAGCAGCATCTGCACCTGGTCGGGCTCCAGCAGGCCGGGGATGCCGAGGTAGTCCTGCTCCTCCTCGCTGCCCGCGTGCGCCTGCATGCCGAACTCGGCGCCGTCGTAGAGCACCCGGTCGAAGACCGCCTCCGACTCCAGCGCCTCGAACGAGAACTGCTCCTGCTCCCCGGTGTCCTCGTCCTGCTCCTTGTTCGCCTCGTCCATCTCCTTCTCGGACTCGGCGTACGGGTCCTCCTCGCCGTCCTTCTTCGGCTTGTCGAGGACGTGGTCGCGCTCGACCTCCATCTCGTTGGCGAAGCCGAGCAGCATCGGGACGGTGGGCAGGAAGACGGACGCGGTCTCACCGCGCTTGCGGGACCGGACGAAGCGGCCGACCGCCTGCGCGAAGAACAGCGGCGTGGAGATCGTGGTGGCGTAGACGCCGACCGCGAGCCGCGGCACGTCCACGCCCTCGGACACCATCCGGACCGCGACCATCCAGCGGTCGTCGGAGTGCGAGAAGTCGTCGATGCGCTGCGAGGCGCCGGAGTCGTCGGACAGCACGAGCGTCGCGCCCTGGCCGGTGATCTCCCGGATCAGCTTGGCGTACGCGCGGGCCTGCTCCTGGTCGGAGGCGATGACCAGGGCACCGGCGTCCGGGATGCCCTTGCGGACCTCGGTCAGCCGCCGGTCGGCGGCCCGCAGCACATTGGGCATCCAGTCGCCGCGCGGGTCCAGCGCGGTGCGCCACGCCTGCGAGACCGCGTCCTTGGTCATCGGCTCGCCGAGCCGCGCCGCGATCTCGTCGCCGGCCTTCGTCCGCCAGCGCATGTTGCCGCTGTAGGAGAGGAAGATGACCGGCCGGACGACGCCGTCGGCGAGCGCGTTCCCGTAGCCGTAGGTGTAGTCCGCCGACGACCGGCGGATCCCGTCGTTGCCCTCCTCGTAGGACACGAACGGGATGGGGTTGGTGTCGGACCGGAAGGGCGTACCGGTCAGCGCCAGCCGCCGGGTCGCCGGCTCGAACGCCTCCAGGCACGCCTCGCCCCACGACTTCGAGTCGCCGGCGTGGTGGATCTCGTCGAGGATGACCAGCGTCTTGCGCTGCTCGATGCGGTTGCGGTGCAGCATCGGCCGCACCCCGACACCGGCGTAGGTGATCGCGATGCCGTGGTACTCCCGGCCCAGCGGCCCCGCGCTGTACTCCGGATCGAGCTTGATCCCGATCCGGGCCGCCGCCTCCGCCCACTGCTTCTTCAGGTGCTCGGTCGGCGCGACGACGGTCACCTGCTGCACGACGTGGTGGTGCAGCAGCCACGAGGCGAGGGTGAGCGCGAACGTGGTCTTGCCGGCGCCGGGCGTCGCCACGGCGAGGAAGTCTCTCGGCTGGGTCTGGATGTACCGGTCCATGGCCGCCTGCTGCCAGGCACGCAGCTTGTTCGCGGTACCCCAGGGGGCCCGGCCCGGGAAGGCCGGGGACAGGTGATGACTGTTGGTGGCGCTGGTGGTGGTAGTCACGGTCTCCGTCGGGCTGAACTCGGCGATCGGCAACCGCGTCAGCCTACCCGTGCGCCGCAGCCCGCTCCGGGGATACCGCACGCTCCCACCCGGGGGTGGGAGCGAGGTCACATCGAGGCCGCCGCCGCGTGCAGCGCGCGGAGCCGGGCGGCGATGGCGCGCACCTCCGCCGGCTCCCCCCGTGACCACCTCGATGACCAGGCGCTCCGCGGCGCCGATGTCAGGGCGCAGCACCACCCCGCCCACCCGCAGCACCACCACGCACGACAGCCGGGCGGTCCGCTCGTTGCCGTCGACCTGTTCGCGTCGACTTGTTCCCGTCGACTTGTTCCCGTCGACGAGCGGGTGGTTGATCAACAGAGCCCGGAGCGGCGACGCCGCCCTGCCCAAGAGGTCCCGGTGCACCTCCCGGGCGAACACCGCCGCCGCGGGCCGGCGCACCGCCGACTCCAGGAGGCCCGGGTCGCGTACCGCGATCTCCGTGTCGTCGCAGCCGATACGCGCGCGGGCCGGCGCCGCCTCGGCGGTGGGAAGGAAGGCCGTCACCCGAGCCGGTTCGGCAACTCGCGCCACTTCGCGGCCTCTTGGATGCCCGGCTGCGGCAGGCGGCCTGCCCGGTCCTGGCGGTGACCGGCGACCGGCGACCGGGATGCGGTAACCGCAATGCGGTGCCCGCGATGCGCGCCGGCGAACTCGTCGCCGCCTCCTTCCCCGACGCCCGGGTGCGCCCGCTGCCCCTCGTCGGCAACTACCCCTGGAGGGACGGAGCCGGAGCCCTTCGGCCCCGTCGTCGGGGAGTTCCTCCGCGCCTCCTGAGGCCGCCCGAACACCGCCCGACGCCCGTTCGTGAACCGCGTGTTGCAGCATCGTGGCAGCCCGCCCGGCGCCCTTGCCCGGCCCCCCACCCCGCGGCCTAGAGTCGGAAGCGCACCGCAACCCGGCCGTGTGCCCGAGTGGTTCAGGGGCTCGCCTGCAAAGCGAGTTACGTGGGTTCGAATCCCGCCACGGCCTCTACCGCCTTGACCAGGCAGAAGAAAAGTGCGGCGCCCCATGAGGGGTGCCGCCCTTGTGGTCGTCCGTCTCTGTTCCCGTCTCAGTTGGCCGGTACGAGGGCGCCGGCCGCGCCGTCGTCATCGGCCGGGCGGTCCGTCCCTGTATTGCCAGACCTTGACGCTCGGACACGAGGAGCACCTCGGCGCTGTCGTCGCCGGCCACGGCACCGACGTCGACCTCGACGTGATCCGCGCGTGGTGGTCGTTGCGAAGCCTGCTGGCGATTCGCTGACCGGTCGAGCACGGCTTCGACCCGACCGCGCCGGGCTGTGAGGTCGACGTGCTGAGATCCCGGATGGGAGACAACGTCAATTCCCCCCGGGCACTGTCCACGGCACGCCCGACACAGGCCCCCGAGGCCCGACTTCCCCATGGCGGAAGCCCATGGGCGCTCCAGTCCGGCCCCTCCCGCGCTCAGGCGCCGATGTGGTCTGGACGGAGCGCGCTGCTGCGGAGGTGGCAGGCCGGGTCAAAGGCGCTCGATGACCAGGGCGGTGTCGTCGGTGACTCCGCCGGGCGGGAGCAGGTCGGCCAGCAGGGCGTCGGCGAGGGTTTCGGGGGCGGCTGCCTGGTGGCGAGCCAGGGAATCGGCGAGCCGCGCGAGGCCGGTGTCGATGTCTTCGCGGCGGCGTTCGATCAGGCCGTCGGTGTACAGCGCGAGGACGTCGCCCTCGGTGAAGGGCACGGTGGCCTGGGGCCGGGGGGCGTGTTCAGGGCGGGCGCCGAGTGGGGGGTCGGTGGCCTGGTCCAGGAACTCCACGGTGCCGTCCCTCTGCAGGAGGGCGGGTGGAGGGTGGCCGGCGCTGCTGTACGTGACGGTGTGGGTGTCCCAGTCGATGAACGTCGTGGCCACCGTGGTGTTCTCGGCGCCGGCGATGGAGCGGGCGTACAGCCCGAGGACCTCCAGGGCCCTGCCGGGACCGTCGGCGGCGCGGCAGGCGGCGCTGAGCGCGCTGCGCAGTTGTCCCATGACTTTGGCCGCAGTCAGGCCGTGGCCGACAACGTCGCCGACGGCGATGGCGATGCGGTCGCCGGGCAGGTCGACCAGGTCGTACCAGTCGCCGCACACGTGCAGCGTGTCGACGGCGGGCCGGTAGCGTACGGCCGCCTGATGGCGCCCGACCGGGCAGGGAGCGGGCAGCATGGCCTCTTGCAGGCTCAGCGCGACTTCACGGGCGCGGATGAGTTCGGTGACCTCCTCCACCCGGTGCAGCAGCAGCGCCACCCGCCCGTCCGGACCGAAGACGGGAGTGTTGATCCAGGTCCAGTACCGCTCGTCCCGTACCCCGGGCCGTTCAGGGGCCTCCAGGTCGGCGCGCTGCACCGCCATGATGTCGCGCTCGCCGGTTTCCGCCACCCGGAGCAGTGACGCCTGGACGTTGGGCGTGACGGCCGCGGCAGGGGCGTCCGGGTTGTCGCGGAAGTCGTCGGGCAGGTAGCTGCCGATGACCTGCTCGCGGGTGCGGCCCAAGGTGCGCAAGAACCCGTCGTTGACGTCCGCGTAGATCAGCTGCGGGGTCAGCAGTGCCACCGCCCCGGGAAGGGCCTGGAACACCGCCGCGTAGTCGATCTCCGGTTCCGCCACGTCCCTTCCCGCCCTGACGTCGCCACTGGTGTATCTCCACGATAGGACTCTTGCGGCGGAGCTGGGCAGGTCGCCCGGGGCGGCCGGCGGGGAGGGCGGAGGAAGTCCGTTCGTCGCCCTCGGCTCGGCATGCCGAGCCGGCGGCCCCGACGGTGGCGGGGACCGCCTTCCGGTGCACGGGGCCCCCGCTCCCGCCGGTCCCCCCGGCTTCCCTGGTCCTGCTGGTCCTGCTGCTCCCGCTGGTCCTGCCGCTCCCGCCGGTCCCTTCCTGTGCCGTCCCGTACCACATCGCTGCCCCCCCCGCAGACTCGACAGTGGTCCGACGCGGCACCGCTCCGACGTCCGGCGCTGCCGCATCGCGCATCGAAAACGACGGTAAGTGACGCCACTGACAACGGCCGTGGCGGAGGGTGAAAGCGCAGGTCGGAGAATGCAGGTCGGGACATGCGGGTCGGGCAAGGCAGCTCGGGGGCGGCACGGCCGGACGCCGGACCGCCGCCGGTCGCGGGCTACTGCTGCGGCGTCTGCGCCACCGCCGCCTGCGGGCGGATCGGGAGCCGGCCGATCGGGCGGCCGGTGGCGGCCCGGACCGCGGAGGCCACCGCGGCCGGCGCGGTGACGACCGGTACCGCGCTGGCGGGCTTGGCGCCGAACGGGGCGACCACATCGCGCTCCTCGACGAGCTTGACGATCCGGATGTCCGGGGCGTCCAGCGCGGTCGGCAGCGCGTAGCCGGTCAGGTCCGGGTGGCGGACCTGACCTCGGGTGGTGCGCAGGTTCTCCATCAGGGCGGCGCCCAGGCCCTGGGTGACCCCGGCCTCGATACGGGCCCGCAGCTGGGCCGGATTGAGCACCCGGCCCACGTCCTGGGCCACGGTCATCTCCACCACGCGGATGGTGCCCAGCTCGATGTCGACGTCCGCGACGCAGCGGATGGCGCAGAAGGCGAGCCCGACGAACGCATCACCCTGGCCGGTGTCGTCCAGCGGCTCGGTGGGATGCGGCCGGCACTGGGCGGTGGCCCACAGTTCCTTGCCGTCCAGCGCCTCGGCGACGGTGGTGCTGAGCACCCCGTCGTAGGAGGTGATCTTGCCGTCGGTGATCTGGAGCAGCTCGGTGGACATCCCGAACTTGTGGGCCAGCGGCTGCAACAGCTGCGTACGGACCATCTTGGCGGCGCGCTCGACGGCGCCTCCGGAGACCCAGGTGTGCCGCCCGTGGCAGGCCCGGCCGGCCGGCGGCTGGTCGGTGTCGACGCCCGCTACGTGCACCTCGTCGACGCCCAGGGTCTCCTGGACGATCTGCCGCGCCAGGGTGGAGAACCCGGAACCGGTCTCCACGGCCGCGCAGATGACGGTGGCGACCGAGCCGCTGACCTTGACGGTGGCGGTCGACACCTCGTCGGTGCCCTCCGCGCCCAGCATGTGCACCATGCCGAGGGCGTAGCCGACACCGCGCCGTACCGCACCGGGCTCGCCCGCGCCCTCGGGCCCGCCCGGCAGCAGCCACTCCGCTTCCGGGGTGTCCTTGGGCAGTTCGGGCAGCGGCGCCTCCTTGACGGCGCGCAGCAGTTCGGCGACCGGCGCGGGGCAGGTGACGGTCTGCCCCGTGGGGAGCAGATCGCCGGTGGCCATGATGTTGCGCAGGCGGATCTCGTCGGGCTCGATGCCCAACTGGGCGGCCAGCTTGTCCATCTGGCCTTCGTAGGCGGCGCAGACCTGGAGCGCCCCCTCCCCGCGCATATGGCCGGACGGCGGGTTGTTGGTGCGCACCGCCCAGCCCTCGACGACGGCGTGCGGGACGACGTACGGGCCGCAGGCGAACGAGACGGCGGCGGCCAGCGCCTCGGCGGAGGTCTCCGCGTAGGCGCCGGCGTCCATCAGGATCTGCGCCTCGACCTTGACCAACCTGCCCTCGGCGTCGGCGTGGTGCCGGTAGCGCAGCAGCGTGGGGTGGCGGTGGGAGTGCGCGAGGAAGGACTCCTCCCGGGTGGCGGCCAGTTTGACCGGGCAGCCCGTACGCAGCGCCAGCAGCCCCAGGGACAGCTGGATGCCGGGGTCCTCGCGGTCGGCGGTGGCGCCGGGCACGCCGGTCACCACGACCTTGACCTGATCCGGCTCCAGCCCGAAGGAGGCGGCAGCCAGATCGCGGTCGGTGTGCGGGTCCGTGGAGGCGGTGTAGATCTCCACCCCGCCGTCGGGGCGCGGCACCGCGAGCCCGGCCTCGGCCCCGATGGGCGCCGGGTCCTGGCGGCCGATCCGGTAGAACCCCTCCACCATGACCTCGCCGACCGCCTCGGGGTCGCCGAAGCGGAGCGGGATGTGCCGGATGAGGTTGCCGTCGGGGTGCAGCGGCTCGGCCTCGAAGGCGAGTTGGGGATCGGTGACGGCGTCCAGCAGCTCGTACTCGACGGCGATGGCGGCGGCGGCCAGCCGTGCCGTGTCCGGGTGGTCGGCGGCCACCGCGGCGATCGGCTCACCGTGGTAGCGGACCTCGTCGTGGGCGAAGACCGGCCGGTCGGCGGTGCCCCGGCCGTGCCCCTTGTCGCCGGGCACGTCCTCGTGCGTCACCACGGCGCGCACGCCTGGCATCTCGGTCGCGTAGCGGGTGTCGACGGACCGGATCCGCGCCCGGGGGTGCGGCGAGCGCAGCACCGCCGCCCACAGCAGCCCCTCCGCCCACAGGTCCGCGGCGTACGGGAAGGTGCCCTCGGTCTTCGCCGGGGCGTCGGCCGACGGCAGCGAGACACCCAGGCCGTGCGGCGGCGGCTCGACGGGGATCTGGACGCCCGCTGCGGGAGTCGCGGTGACGGCGCCCGCGCCGTCGCTCGTACCACTCATGCCGATCCCTCGCTTCGCCCGCCCCCGCATGCGCGGGACGGGCCCCCTTCGACAACTCTCCCCCGGCCCCCGGCCGGGAGGACCCCCGTGCTGCGCTCGCTCACCCGGCACCCCCCGGCTGCGGATGCTGGTGCGGTGCGCCCTCCATCGGGTCGGCGGGACCCGCCTGGTGGGGGATGCGCGCGGTTTCGGCCGGTGCCTCGGGGGCTGCCTCGGCTGCCCCCGCCGGCTCCGCCGCCTCGGCGCGGGCCTGGACGACGTCGGCGACGGCGTCCAGGACGCCCCGGTAGCCGGAGCAGCGGCAGAGGTTGCCGCAGAGCGCCTTACGGGTCTCCAGCTCCGTGGGGGCGTGGTTGCCCTCCAGGAGGTCGTGCACGGTCATCGCCATGCCCGGTACGCAGAAGCCGCACTGCACGGCCCCGGAGGCGGCCAGGGCGCGCTGCACGTCGGAGGGCACGCCGTTCTGCGCGAGGCCCTCGACGGTGCGGACCTCGCTGCCCGCCGAGGTGGCGGCGGGCACCAGGCAGGACGCGACCAGCCGCCCGTCCACCTGGACCGAGCAGGCCCCGCACTCCCCCTGGGAGCAGCCGTCCTTGGCACCGGCCAGGCCGAGCCGCTCGCGCAGCACGTAGAGCAGCGACTCCCCGATCCAGGCGTCGGTGACCGGCCGGTCGACGCCGTTCACCCGCAGCACGTAGGAGATCGAGGGGTGTTCGTCGTGGGCGTCGGGCCCCGCGGGGTCGCCGGGGGCCGGGGCGGGGTGCGCCTCGGCGACCGCGACGACGGGTCCGGCCGGTTCCGGCTCTTCGGCGGCATTCGCGACATCCGAGGCGTCTGCGGCGTCTGCGGCATCTGCCGGTCCGGTCGGTCCGGCGGGCCCGGGATCCGCCGCGGGGCGGTGCGCCGCGGCGGCTTCCTCGGGCACCTCGGCGGCACCGGGGGCGTCCATGGCGTCGGCAACGGCCGGTTCGGCGGGCGCGGCGTGCTCGACGGAGACGGCGTGCTCGACGGAGGCGGCGTGCTCGACGGGCGCGCCGTGTCCGGCGGGTGCGTGCTGCCCGGCGGGCGCGGGCCCGGCTGCCGGCGCGGCGGCCACCGCACCGGGGTCGATCATGAACTCCCCGGAGGTGTCCGGCTGTTCGCCGTCCGCCGCCGGGATCGTCCAGCTCCCGGTGGTGCCGGCCGCGGGGACGTCCGCGGGTGCCTCCTGGCGGGCCGCCGGGTCCTCCTGGGGCGGGGCCGGCGGCCACTGGGCCAGCGCGTCGGCCGGCAGCGACCAGTGCCCGGTCGCGCCGCCCGTCCCGGTGGTCGGGGCGGGTTCCGCCGGGTACGGGTCCGCCGCGGGAGCGGCGAACTGCTCGCCGGCACCGCCCGTGTCGGCCGCCCCGCCGGCGCCGCCCGTGGCGTTCAGGCCGGCCGCGAAGTTCCAGTGCCCGGTGCCACCCGGCTGCCCGGTGCCGGCGTGCGGCGTCGCGCCGTATCCGCCGTAGCCGCCGTCCTCGTAGAGCGCGGCGCCGCCGTGCCCGGTGGGCCGGTCGTCGCCGACCAGGTACTCGCCGGACTCCTCCAGGGCGTCGTCGGCGGCCGGGACCGTCCAGGCGCCGCCGGTGGCCTCCGCGCTGCCCGCGACGGGCCAGTTGACCTGCTCACCGCCCCACGGCTGAGCCGCTTCCGGGGTGCCCGCCTGATAGCCCGCGGACGGGCTCGGGTGGGCCGGGGAGTGCCCGGCCCGGCCCGCCCCGGCGTACCCGGCCGACGGGTCCGCGTAGCCGCCCGACGGGTCCGCGAACGGCATCGTCCACTGGCCGGTCGCCGCCGGGTCGGTGGCCGCGCCGGGGACCTGGGGCGCGGCGGTGTGCTGGGTGAACGAGGCCGGCGGGGTGTAGCCGTGGCCGGGCGCGGCGAGCGGGTCCTGGCCGGGGGTGCCGTAGCCGGCCCCGTACGCCCCGGTGGTGAAGCCTTCGGGGAGCTGGACGAAGGCGGTCGCCTCCGACTCGTACTCGCCTCCCTGGGGGAGCCGCTGCCAGCCCTGTTCGGGGTGCGGGTGCTGCGGATGGCGGTTGTTGGCGTCGGTCACGAGAGCGCCCTCCCAAGTGCGCGGCGGGCCAGTGCTGCCACCGTACGGCGCAGGTGCAGCGCGGCCGGCGGCAGGGCCGCCGGTTCCGAACCGTCCTGCGGCGGCGCCGGGTCGGGGATGCAGGCGGCGGCCACGTAGTCGCCGAAGGCGGCCAGCGCCTCGGGGACCAGGCCGCGTTCGCCGTCCCAGTCGATGAGCGAGGCCACCCACTGCTCGGCCTCCAGGGGGCGCAGCGGCATCGCGGCGACCGCGCCGACCGCGCAGCGCACATTGCGCCGGGCTGGGTCCAGGACCAGCGCGACGGAGGCGGTGGCCCGGCCGGGGCCGGTGCGCCCGGTGGCCTTGAGGAAGGTCTGCGGGGCGTGCAGCAGCGGCACCCGTACGAAGCCGACGAGTTCGCCGGGCTGGAGCATCTCGCGGCCGGTCAGCAGATGGCTGACCGGGATCTCGCGGCGGCTGCCCTCGGGGCCGGCGATGACGAGCGTGGCCTCCAGGGCGGCGAGCACCGGGAGGGTGTCGCCGGTAGGGGCGGAGGTCACGATGTTGCCGCCGAGGGTCCCGGCGTTGCGGATCTGCGGCGGGCCGGCCGCGCGGGCGGCGGCGGCCAGGCCCGGGATGAGGGCGGCGAAGTCCGGGCGTCCCATACGGGCGAGGGTGAGGCCGGCGCCGAGCAGCGCATGGCCGTCCAGGTACTGCCAGCCGCGGATCTCGCTGATCCGGCCGAGGCCCACCAGGCCGGCCGGTCTGAGGAGTCCGGCGTTGACCGCCGCCATGAGATCCGTGCCGCCCGCGACGGGCACGGCAGCAGGCATCGCGGTCAGTGCCGCCACCGCCTCGTCGAGCGAGGCCGGCAACGTCACCGTGTGCGACGCCTGCGGTGCGTGCGTGGTCAACCCAGCTGCCCCTTCCCCGGTGTCCCGGCAGTTCCGCTCCGCCGTACGGTACGTGCTCAGAGCCCGGACGTGGCAACTCTGGCACATCTTCGCGGGCCCGGTACGCGAGGGTCCGCGAAGCGACGATCCGTCCCGGAAGAGGGCGCTGGTCCGGTTTCGTCCGCTGGTGCCGGTGACCGGGCACCACCGTCCCAGGGTCCGGCCGCACGGGCGCCTGCCTTGCCCCGCGGCTCACACGTTCGGGGGCGCCCCGTCGATCGGGCGTCCGAGCAGGCCGGGACGCCGCTGCCACGGGCGGGGGCCGCCGGGCGGGCGGTAGTCGACGCCGAGCGCGTCGAGCCGGGCGTAGTGGGCACTCATCCGGTGGGCGAAGTCCCGGTAGTCGCGGAGGGGCGGCGCGGGCAGCCGCGACCAGGCGACCTCGGCGAGGGCGGCCAGCCGCGGGAAGACCTGGTAGTCGAGGCGCTGCTGACTGTCCATGACCTCGGTCCAGGCATTGGCCTGGGTACCCAGGACGTGTGCGGCCTGTTCGTCCGTCAGCTCGGGTGGCACCGGCTCGAAACGGTAGACGTCCTCCAGGGTGCGGACGTAGCCGATCGGCACCGGCTCGTCGGGGGAGGCGTGCTGACGGTGGTCCAGATACACCTGCTGCTCGGGGCACATGACGACGTCATGGCCGGATTTGGCCGCCGCGACGCCGCCCGCGCAGCCGCGCCAGGAGGACACCGCGGCGCCCTCCGCGAGGCCGCCTTCCAGGATTTCGTCCCAGCCGATGAGGCGCCGCCCGCGGTCGGTGAGCCAGCGGTCGAAGTGCCGGACGAACCAGCTCTGGAGGCCGTCCGCACCGTCCAGGGACAGTGCGGCGATCCGCTCCTGGGCGGCCGGCGACGCCTTCCACTGGTCCTTGGGGCACTCGTCGCCCCCGAGGTGCACGAACCGCGAGGGGAAGAGCTCCAGCACCTCCTCCAGCACGTGCTCGTAGAAGCGCAGGGTGGTGTCGGTGGGCGCCAGTACGTTGGGGTTGACGCCCCAGGTGTCCCAGACCTTCAGGGAGGTGGTGTCGATGACGTCGGTGTTGCCCAGTTCCGGATATGCCGCGATGGCGGCCTGGGAGTGGCCGGGGACGTCGATCTCGGGGACGACGGTGATCTGCCGCCGCGCGGCGTAGGCGACGATCTCGCGGAGGTCGTCCTGGGTGTAGTAACCGCCGTGCGGGCGCGGGTCCCAGAGGGGGGAGGCCCGGTGGCCGAGCTTGGTGCGCTCGCGCCAGGCACCGGTTTCGGTCAGCTTCGGGTAGCGGCGGATCTCGATCCGCCAGCCCTGGTCGTCGGTGAGGTGGAGGTGCAGGACGTTCAGCTTGTGCGCGGCCAGCAGGTCGACGTAGCGCAGCACCCCGTCCTTGGGCAGGAAGTGCCGGGCGACGTCGAGCATCAGGCCGCGCCAGCCGAAGCGCGGGGCGTCCTCGACGGTCTGCTCGGGCAGGGTGGCCGGCCGGCCGGGGGCGAGCGGGGCGCGGCGGAAGGCGTCCGGGCCGAGGAGCTGACGGAGCGTCTGGGCGCCCCAGAAGACGCCGGCCGGGCCGCCGCCGGCGATGCGCACGCCCCAGCGGGCGTCCGCCTCCAGGCGGTAGCCCTCCGCGGGCAGGGCCGGGTCGAGGGCCAGCGCGAGGGTGTCGGACGCCTCGCCGGAGCCGGGCGGCAGCGGCAGCCCGAAGGCGTCGCCGAGGGTGGCGCGCAGCCAGCGCGCGGTGTCCTCGGTCCCGGGGGCGGCGGCCAGCGCGGTCTGCCCGCCGAGCCGTACGGTCCCGGGGTGCGGCCCGTCGACGCTCAGCGGTGCCGGGATCAGACCCGTGTCGCCGTCGCGGTCAGGATTGGTCCGTACTTCTGTCACGGCGTCAATCCTCACCGCCCCGGCACGGCGGAAAACCCGCCGCGTCGGTCGGTGTTCCGGCCTGGCCGGCCGGTCCCGCGGACCGGGGACGCCGACGGGTCCGGGTCCGCGAGGGACCCGGACCCGGAGGTACGGCGAAGCGGCCCGGGGCGCTGGGCCTGCGGCTACTTCTTGCCGCCGTCCTTGCCGCCCTTGTCCTTGTCGCCACCGGCGCCCATGGACTCGAAGATCTCCTTGCACATGGGGCAGACCGGGTACTTCTTCGGGTCGCGACCCGGGACCCAGACCTTGCCGCAGAGCGCCACGACGGGGGTGCCGTCGAGCGCGCTCGCCATGATCTTGTCCTTCTGGACGTAGTGGGCGAAGCGCTCGTGGTCGCCGTCGCCGTGCGACACCTGCGGTGTCGGCTCTACGAGGGTCCCCGTACCTGCCCCGCGCTCGGGCTCAAGAGTGCTCATAACAGCCAAGGGTACTCACGCGCGCCGCGCGCCGGGAGCGTCGGCCCGCCGCCAGGTGCAGCGCCGGTCCGGCCGCCGCCCGGGGCGGCGCGGACGGCGCCGGTCCAAACACCGGCGCCAGCCCGCCGGGCGCGGAGCCGACCGCGCTGCCCGGGTAGAGCGCCGAGTTGTTCCGCGCCAGGGCGACGGTGCCGCGGTGGGCGCTCGGCTCCGGCAGGCGGTGCTGCCGGGGCACTGCCGCGCCCGGCCCGCCGCTACGGCGCGGCCACCGGCACACCGCCCCGGTCCCCGGCCGTCAGCCCGAGCTCCGCGGCGAACGCCAGCCCGGCCTCCGGGCGGACCTCGTACCAGCAGTCCTGGCCGCAGACCGCGTCCAGCAGCGCCGATATGTCCTGCGCGCCGACCGTCCGGGCCCGGGCCGCGGCGATGAACGCGCGGACCGCCGCCGCCGCGTCGACCTCCGTCTCCGTCCGCGCCACCAGGTGCTCGACGATCTCGTCGATCGCCTCGTCGCCGGGCGCCGCCCAGCTCATCGCCATCGCCAGCCCGTCGTCCGGCATCGCCGCCGGATACGGGGCGCGGGCCCAGGCACCGTCCTCGTACCAGTAGACGAACCCGAAGAGATTCCCCTGGGCGTCGTCCCGCAGCCGCTCCCAGGGCAGCCACTCGGGGCCGCCGGCCAGGAAGTCGATCTGCCGGTCGCCGCTGTGCGTGTAGCTGCCGTCCGAGTCCTGGCCGCAGAGCACCGCGCGGCCGTCGTCGTAGAGCTTCAGCCGCCACCAGTAGGCGCTGCCGTCGTTCCAGCACTGCAAGCCGCCGGGACCCCAGGTGAACTCGTCCCAGTCGTCCAGGGCCGAGGCCACCACCGCCAGCGTCGCGGCCCGCGCCCACAGCTGCTCCGGGTGATCCAGATCCTCGGGCACACTCGGCCTGTGCATGGCGCTCTCTCCTGTCCGTCCGGCGCGGCCCCGGTCGGGGTGTCCCCTGCGCATGGGGGTCCCCTGTTCGAGCGCAGTCGAGAGCTTGGGGGAGGAGCCGAGAGCCCGGGGAGCGACCGCGCATTGTTGCCTGACACAACGAACGATAGCGACGAGGTCTGACAATCCCCCATGACGAAGCCGTCACAAAGTGCCCGGCGCGCTCCCGGGCGCACCACCCGGCGGGTATGGGGGCGCGCACGCCCCCTGCTGAACGGGCCGCGACGGGCCCCGGGTCAGTTCAGCGACGGGTCGTCCGGATACGTGGCCACCATCGCCAGTTCGTTCCGCTGCCGCCGCAGCACCGCCCGCCACAACTGCTCGGGATCGGGCGAGGAGACGTCGCCCGGCTCGGACTCGACGACGTACCAGGCGCCCTCCACCAGCTCGTCCTCCAGCTGGCCGGGCCCCCAGCCCGCGTACCCGGCGAAGATCCGCAGGCTGCCGAGCACCGCCGCGAGCAGCTCCGGCGGGGCCTCCAGATCCACCAGTCCGATCGCACCGTGCACCCGGCGCCAGCCCAGTGGCTCGTCCCCGGCCGCCGGGTCGTCCGGCGTCCCCATGGCCCGCGCCCCGGCCGGGTCGCCGCCCGCGCGGTCCGTATGGGCGCCGCCCTCCATGGACGGGACGCCGCTGTCTTCCATGGACGGGACGCCGCTGTCGCCGGGCAGCCCGCCGGGCACCACGGCCACCCCGAGCGCCGAGTCCAGCGAGACCGGGCCGCCCTGGAAGACCACTCCCGGCTCCCCGGCGAGTTCGGCCCAGGGGGCGAGGATGTCCGCGACGCCGACCGGTGTGGGGCGGTTCAGGATCACGCCGAGGGAGCCCTCCTCGTCGTGGTCGAGGAGGAGCACCACCGCGCGGTCGAAATTCGGGTCGGCGAGTGCGGGTGTGGCGACGAGCAGCCGGCCTGTGAGCGAGGACACCTCGGTCATGGCCACATGATCCCGCACTTCTGCCCCGAGCGGGGAGTCGACGCCGGGACCGTTGCGAGAGCAGGGCAGGGCGTACGGCGGCAGCACCGGCGCACGACGTCCGCGCCGGATGCCGCAATCACGACATCCTGCGCATTCCCCACCAAATGGCGATTACGAATCAAAGCGTGATCGTAGCGGAGCGTGTTGTGGCAAAGCCATTACATGCCTTACCCCCGCACGGCCATACGGGCACCCCCTCGGCCGCCCTTACCATTTCCCCTGGCCCTGACCGACTCCAGGAACGCGAGATCCATGACCGTCTCTACTGACGACGTACTGCTTGTCCACGGCGGCACCCCGCTGGAGGGCGAGATCCGGGTTCGCGGTGCGAAGAACCTTGTGCCCAAGGCCATGGTCGCCGCCCTCCTCGGCAGCGGTCCCAGCCGGCTGCGCAACGTGCCCGACATCCGTGACGTACGCGTGGTGCGCGGACTGCTCCAGCTGCACGGCGTCACGGTGCGTCCCGGGGACGAGCCGGGCGAGCTGGTCCTCGACCCGTCGCACGTGGAGAGCGCCAACGTCGCGGACATCGACGCGCACGCCGGCTCCTCGCGGATCCCGATCCTGTTCTGCGGCCCGCTGCTGCACCGGCTGGGCCACGCCTTCATCCCGGGCCTGGGCGGCTGCGACATCGGCGGCCGGCCGGTGGACTTCCACTTCGACGTGCTGCGGCAGTTCGGCGCGAAGATCGAGAAGCGCGCCGACGGGCAGTACCTGGAGGCCCCGCAGCGGCTGCGCGGCTGCAAGATCCGGCTGCCGTACCCGTCGGTCGGCTCGACCGAGCAGGTGCTGCTGACGGCCGTACTGGCCGAGGGCGTCACCGAGCTGTCGAACGCCGCAGTGGAGCCGGAGATCGAGGACCTGATCTGCGTGCTCCAGAAGATGGGCGCGATCATCTCCATGGACACCGACCGGACGATCCGGATCACCGGTGTCGACAAGCTCGACGGCTACACCCACCGCGCTCTCCCGGACCGTCTGGAGGCCGCCTCCTGGGCGTCCGCGGCGCTGGCGACCGAGGGCAACATCTACGTCCGCGGCGCGCACCAGCGGTCGATGATGACGTTCCTGAACACCTTCCGTAAGGTCGGCGGCGCCTTCGAGATCGACGACGAGGGCATCCGCTTCTGGCACCCGGGCGGCTCGCTCAACGCCATCGCCCTGGAGACCGACGTCCACCCCGGCTTCCAGACCGACTGGCAGCAGCCCCTGGTGGTCGCCCTCACCCAGGCCTCGGGCCTGTCGATCGTCCACGAGACGGTCTACGAGTCCCGGCTCGGCTTCACCTCCGCGCTCAACCAGATGGGCGCGCACATCCAGCTCTACCGCGAGTGCCTGGGCGGCTCCGCCTGCCGCTTCGGCCAGCGCAACTTCCTGCACTCCGCGGTCGTCTCCGGCCCCACCCGGCTCCAGGGCTCCGACCTGGTCATCCCCGACCTGCGCGGCGGCTTCTCGTACCTGATCGCGGCGCTGGCGGCGCAGGGCACCTCCCGGGTGCACGGCATCGACCTGATCAACCGCGGCTACGAGAACTTCATGGAGAAGCTCGTCGAACTGGGCGCGAAGGTCGAACTCCCCAACGGGTCGCCCCGGGGCTGAGGTCGGCCGGCACGGCGCGCGGCTGAGCCGGGCGCGATCCGACACGGACGCGCCGGCGCCGCCGCCCGTCGCCCGCATCGCGCGCGTCGGGGAGGGCGTCGGCGCTGACCCGCCGCCTCCCCCACGCGCCCTCATGCCGCGCCCTCCGGACGGTCCGGGGCCTCGCCGCCCGCTGCCCGCATCGCGTCGACGCACCCGCCCAGGCCGCGCAGCACCTCCGCGACCTCCTCCTCGGTCAGCTCGTCCACCCACGCGGTACGGGCCCTGAGTTCCGCCCGCACGAGATCGAGCTGCCGGTACAACTCCCGATACCTGACGTGCCGGTGCCACGCCTCCTCGGCCCGGCCGCACCAGCGCGACCACCCGCCCGCGCTCATGTGCGCACCGCCCCGGGGTGGGGGTGGCGACGGATCTCGACATTGCAGTCGACCGCCGTCGTCCGGTCCCCGACGGAACGCGCCGCCGCACGCTGTCCGGCCAGGGCCGCGCACACGTCGCACCCGGCGACCGGCTCGGGCTCCGGCACCGGAACCGGGTCCACCAGGTGAACGGGGCGGCAGTCGCGGGGCGTCAACTCGCCACCTCCGGATGGTGGATCCGGCGCAGCCCGGTGTCGATGAAGAACCTCGCTGTAGCGTTGGTCATGTTGTCAACTCCCTTGTGGTTGACGGCCGTGCCCCCGGACGTTCGCCGCGTCGCGGGGGTTCTCACGTGGCACGTGGGCTTCTACAGCCATGAGCGCATGCGGCCTGAACCCGTTCGTCACGCCACACCTCCACGTCGCTCCCTGAAGGCGCCCCATGGCTCAACCACCGTCTCGTGCGGGAGAGTTGAAGGCAACAGAATCTGCTGGGAATCAGTCTCGGAACCAGAAATGGCACATGCCAAGGCGTGCGCATGGCTTCTGCACCGTGCGCATCGCATGCCAGGCTGAACACGAGGCAGGCAACGGCGCGCACCTGCGCAAGAATGGAGCGCACATGGCCGCAAGACCGCAGCCGACCGCCAGGCGCATCGGGCTGGGACACGAACTGCGCCAGCTCCGCAAGGCGGCAGGTCTGACGATCGCGGAGGCAGTTGTGGACCTGCACTTCGACGAGAGCACGCTCCAGCGCGTCGAGACCGGTTGGAAGTCCTTCCGACAGGCCGGGCACCTAAGAGAGTTGCTGGAGCGCTACGGCGTCACCGACGAGGAGCAGGTGGACAGGCTGGTCGCCGTCCAGCGCGAGGCGTCGAGCCGTGAGTGGTGGACCGGTACGGGTACCACCATGTTGTCCGGCATGCCGCGATTCCTCGGCGTTGAGTCCGCAGCGCGGGAGATCCGTATCTTTCACCCGACTGTCGTTCCCGGACTTCTCCAGACCGAGGCGTATGCGCAAGCCGTGCACGACCTGCACAAGCCCATCGACGAGACGACCACGGAGTTTGTGCAACAGAGCGTGCAGCTTCGTATGAAGCGGAAGGAGGCGGTGACGCGCGATGACGACTCGATAAAGGTATGGGCAGTCCTGTATGAGCCGGCATTGCGCTATGCCATCGGCGACTCAGACGTGATGCGGGAGCAGTACGCCGCGCTTGCCGAGTTGGCCGCCATGGAGAACGTGACCCTGCAAGTCCTGCCCCAGACGGGGCGCGGCTACGTTGCGTTTCACGATGTCAACATCATGACCCTTGGCGACGGTCTGCCGACAACCGTCCAGACTGATACCGCATGGTTCACCGTCGCGGTCACGGACAAGCCTCGCGAGGTCGGGCGGTTCTCTCGCATGTTCGACGCCATGGTGGCCTCGGCCCTGCCCCCCTGCGACACCCCGAAATTCCTGCACCAACTAGCGAGAGAGATCACAGAATGAAGATCGACCCTGTCAAGGTGACGGCATCGGACCTGGAGGGCGCCAACTGGTTCAAGTCCTCCTACAGCAATGGCGGGGGCAACTGCGTCGAGGCCGCCGACAACGTCCCCGGCTATGTCCCCGTCCGAGACAGCAAGGCCCCCCAGGGCCCGGCGCTGATGTTCTCGGCGGACGGCTGGTCATCGTTCGTCGCTGCCGTCAAGGGCGGAGAGTTCCACCGCTGAGACAAGCCGGACGGCCGCCCTCCCACTGCCAGGAGGGCGGCCGTTCGCATGCCCGCCTGGAGGCGGCACCGAAGAACCATCGGCGGTTGCAGGTGGGACGCGCCCCACCTCAACTCACCCCGCCCGCTCGGCCACCAGCACCGGCTTCTCGTGCGGGAGCACCGTGCAGCGGGCGCCCGCCGTCAGGTCGGGCGCCTCCCAACTGGGCAGGTCGGCCTTGACCGGGACGCCGGACTCGGTGGTGAGGTGGAGCCGGGTGGTGGCTCCCAGGAAGGTCGCCACCCGTACGGTCGCGGTCGTCCCCTCCGCGTCCGCGTCCGTACGGATGGCGAGCCCCTCCGGCCGCAGCAGTACGTCGACCGCCCAACTCCCGGCGCATTCCTCGGAGTTGCACCGGGACGGTCATGCGTTCCTCCTTTGCTTGCGGGCCCGGCGGGCCCGGCCGCCGGCCACGGTGGTGAGCAGGAGCAGCAGCCCCCAGGTGAGGAGCAGGCTGAGCATGGCGGCGGCGCGGTGCCGCCGGGGTTCTCGTTGTGGACCCGGATGCCGTACCTGCGCTCGAAGGTCCGGATCATCTCGCCGTAGTTCGCCCAATCGGGGGCGAGGGCATAGACGTTGAGCCGGCCTTCCTTCTTGGCTGCCTTGACGAGGGCGGCCATCCCGCCGAGGTCCGCGGCCGACCGGGCGGTGGCCGCCTTGCTGGTGACGGCGGCCGGGGCGTAGCCGCACCGGCGGCGGCCGGGGCGGCCACGAGAGCGGCGGCGCAGGCGGCGAGCGCGCGGCGCCGGCCGGCCGGTCGGGGTGGCTTCACGTCGGTACTCCTGGGTCTTCGGCTCTCCACTTGTATGAACAAGCCGCCGTCAGTAGGCCCCGTCAAACCAACCTCAAGTCGACCCCGGCACCAACCCCTGGTGAATAGTAAAACCGCAGGTCATAAGCGTTATGATGGAAGAGGTTTAGAGCTTCGCAGAGCGGTCAGACGCATACCCCGTACCTGCGTGGACAAGTCATCCTGTGCACAGGGAACTGACCCGCAAGGAGCCCCGTTGACCCGACGCCACCAGCAGATCGCCGAGGTACTGCGCCGGGCGATCACCGACGGCCACCTCCCCTTGGGCAGCGCGCTGCCCTCGGAGACCGAACTGGCCGCCACCCACGGCGTCTCCCGCGGTACGGTCCGCCAGGCGCTGGCCGCGCTGCTCGCCGAGGGGCTGATCGGCTCCCGCCAGGGCGCCCGGCACATCGTGCTGAGCACCGCGCCCAGCCAGAGCTTCACCGCGCTGCGCAGCTTCGCCCAGTGGGCGCGGGCCGGCGGCCACTCCCCCGGCGGCCGGGTCCTGGAGGCCGTCCGCGGCGCCGCGGACGGCGGGGAGGCCGCACTGCTCCAGCTGGCACCGGGCGCCGAGGTCCTGCGGGTGTGGCGACTGCGAACGCTGGACGGCGCACCCGTCCTGCTGGAGCGGACCGTCTACGCGGGCTGGATCGCCGAGGCCGTCGAGGCACTGCCGGCCGACTGCGAGTCGGTCACCCAGGCCCTCCTCGATTCCCACGGCGTGGTCTTCGCGCACGGCGAGCACCATCTCGACGCGGTCGCCGCGGGCACCGCCGACGCCCGGGAGTTGCGGGTGCGACGGGGCAGCCCGCTGCTGCGGGTGCGCCGTACGACGACCACCGCGGAGGGCCGCCCGGTCGAGACCTCCGACGACCGCTACCGCCCCGGCGCGGTGGTCTTCACCGTGCGCAACTCCACCCAGGCCAACCCCCTGGCCCGCACCCCGGCCGACTGACCCCGCTCCCGTCCGGCCCACCCGTACGTACCCGCTCCCCTACCGAACAGCGAGTCCGCATGCCCACTCCCCCCGACCGCGCGCTGCCCGCCGCCCTGCTGTGCGACATGGACGGCACCCTCGTCGACACCGAGCACCAGTGGCTGGAGGCCGTGGCCGGTTTCCTGCGCGACCAGGGCGCCCCGGCCTCCGACGAGCTGGTCACCTCGTTCGCCGGTGCCCCGATCGACGCCGCCGCCGAGCGCCTGGTGCGCGATCACGGCATCCGCATCGGCATCACCCGGACGGCCGCCCTCCTGGACCGGGACTTCACCGCCCGGGTCGCGGCCGGGGTCACCGTCCGGCCGGGCGCGCTGCGGCTGCTGGACCGGGCCCGGGCGCTCGGCATACCGGCGGCCCTGGTCACCGCCTCGGAGCGGCATGTCGCCGATCTGGTGCTGCGCACCCTGGGGGCACACCGCTTCGCGCTGTCGGTGACCTCCGGCGAGGCACCGCGCGGCAAACCGCACCCGGACCCGTACCTGGCCGCCGCGGCCCGCCTCGGCGTCGACCCGGCCCGCTGCCTGGCCGTCGAGGACACCCCGACCGGCGCCGCCGCCGCGCTGGCCGCGGGCTGCCGGCTGCTCGCGGTGCCGACGGTGCCGGGCATCGTCCCCGGCCCCCGTACGGCCGTGGTGGCGTCGCTGGAGGACGTGGAGCTCACCGACCTGCCGTTCCCCCGGGCCGCCTGAGCGCGCCGTGGGCGGGCATACGAAAGGGCGGCCACCCCGGGAGAGGGGTGGCCGCCCTTTGCGCCGTAGGAAGGGCCTTACTTGCCCTTGGCGGCTTCCTTGAGCTTGGAGCCCGCGGACACCTTCACGCTGTAGCCGGCCGCGATCTGGATCGGCTCACCGGTCTGCGGGTTGCGCGCGGTGCGAGCGGCACGGTGGGTGCGCTCGAAGGTCAGGAAGCCGGGGATGGTGACCTTCTCGTCGCCCTTGGCGACGACCTCGCCGACGGTCTCGGCAAGCGCGGCCAGAACGGCGTCGGCGTCCTTGCGGGTCACCTCGGCGCGATCGGCCAGAGCGGCCACCAGCTCACTGCGGTTCATGTATGTACTCCCGTGTTCTTCTTGCCAATGAGGCGTGAGATCGAAGCCGATGCTGCCAGGGCCCTCGAACGGTCCCCGGAACCGGGTCCGTCCTTCAGCTCCCTCGCGCCTGGGGTCCCCCTGGACAATGTCCTTGGGAGAGCATCCTGCCCCCACCTGCGGCGGTAAAGCCAATCCGGCACCCTGGAGGGTCACCCGCCACCCTATGGGTGGCCCGCTGAGGGCGTGTCCCGCGACGCGCCGGACTCAGACCGTCGTGGCAGCCGTCACAGCCGGGTCGGCGGCCTTCGCCGCGTTCCGCACCGCACCGGCCACCGCTCCCGCGACCTTCTCGTTGAAGACGCTGGGGATGATGTAGTTCGGGTTGACCTCGTCGTCCAGCACGACCTCGGCGAGCGCGCGGGCCGCAGCCAGCATCATCTCGGTGTTCACCGTACGCGACGCCGCATCCAACAGACCGCGGAAGACGCCCGGGAAGACCAGAACGTTGTTGATCTGGTTGGGGAAGTCCGAACGACCGGTGGCCACCACCGCAGCGGTCTGCCGGGCGATCGCCGGGTCGACCTCCGGATCCGGGTTGGCGAGTGCGAACACGATCGCGTCCTTCGCCATCCGCGCCACATCCTCACCGTCCAGGACATTGGGCGCCGAGACGCCGAT
>NZ_BMRP01000035.1 GCF_014648695.1 Streptomyces albospinus | reverse complement strand
ACGAAGATCGCCCCGAGGGGTACGGCGATCTTCCACCAGGTCGCGGCGCTGTTGGTGTGGGCCAGCACCTTCACGCCCAGGAAGTTCACCGCCACGAAGATCGCCATCAGGACGACCGCGACGATGATGCCGGATGTCGTGAGGGTTCCGTTCGCATTCTGGAGGCTCTTGGCCCATGACCAGTGGCCGGCGTAGCCGATCATGGCCTCGACCTCGATCGGGGCCACGGTCGCGGCCTGGAGCCAGGAGAACCAGCCGAAGGACATACCGGCCAGGCCGCCGAAGGCGTAGTGCGGATAGCGGGCCGTGCCACCGGCCACCGGGAAGAGGCCGCCGAGCTCGGCGTGCACCAGTGCCAGGAGCACGATCGCGACCGCACCGATGCCCCAGGAGATTATCGCGGCCGGACCCGCAACAACGACGGCCTTCTGGGCTCCGTAGAGCCACCCGGACCCGATGATGGAACCGACCGAGGCCCACATCAGGCCGATCAGTCCTACGTCCCTCCGAAGGGATGTTGATGTGCGTGTCATGGGCGTGATCTCGTCAACGCTTGCCATGGAGGGCCTTTCAAGACAGAGCTGGCCGAAAAGTTGCCTCAGCGTAGGGAGCATTGAGAGCCGTGCAAAGAGCCGTTGGCTGAATAGTTACATTCCAAAGAAAATTCATACCGACTTCGGTGATCACCACTCGGGACATATGGCGGAATGTGCGGCCACCCGACCGCGACAGACCAGTCCGGATACCGGTCAGTAGGCGGACAATTACCTGTACAGCCCACCGAATGGGCGAATTCTCTTTGGTGAAATCTTTGAGCTTGTGTACTGGTGGCATTACTTTTCAGCGCCTATGGTCTTGCGCCCTCTTCAGCGAATGCGGTGCTGAATCATCGCGGCGCGGAGAGATCGAAGCCCCGCGGAGGTGCCGCCGGCAGGCGCCGCGGATCGCCGACGCCGCACGGCATGCGGGGCACCTTTCGAAGGGGACATGCTGGGAAGGTGGGCCGCACGGTCAGGAGCGGCTCCTGGTGCGACCCGTGAGCGGCAGATGACCAGCAACCCCAGCGACTCCCCCACTCCTCCGCCGGCCGGTACCGGCAACGGACCCGCCGTCTCCCACGAGGAGTTCGACGCGCTCTTCGACACGGTCCGCACGTGGGGCCGCTGGGCTGTCGCCGACCGCGGCGCCTGGAACCGGGTATCCCCCGACCACGTACGCCGGGCCACCGCCCTGGTGCGGTCCGGAACGGTCGTCCCGATGGCACGCCCGTGGGACACGACGGCCGGCCCGGACAACAGCAGGCCCGCGTTGCACTTCATGTCCGACCTCGGCGACGTCGAGGCGCCTGAACCCGCCACGCACAAGGACTTCATCGCCGTCGACTACCACGGCAAGGCCGTCACCCACCTCGACGCGCTGTCCCACGTCGCCTACCGCGGACAACTCCACGACGGCCGCCCGGCGCGCGACCTCGTCGACTCCCGAGGTGCCCGGTTCGGCGCCGTGTCGACGCTCGGTCCGCTGGTGACCAGGGGCGTGCTCCTCGATCTGCCCAGCGTCTCGGGGAGCAGGTGGCTGGAGCCCGGACAAGCTGTGCACGCCGCGGACATCCTCGCGGCGGAGCGCACGCTCGACGTCACGATCGGCGAGGGCGACGCGTTGCTGCTGCGCACCGGCAGCGTCCGACGCCGCGCGGAACGGGGCGCCTGGAACCCCGACGCGGCGAGCGCGGGCCTCCACGTGAACGCCATGCCCCTGCTGGCCGAGCGCGGTATCGCCCTGCTCGGCGGCGACGGCGACAGCGATGTGCGCCCCTCGCCGGTCGAGGGTGTGCACTCTCCGGTCCATGCACTGGCGATCGTTGCGATGGGGGTACCGCTCCTGGACAACCTCGACCTCGAAGCGCTCTCCGCCGCCTGCGTCGGCGCGGGCCGCTACGCGTTCCTGCTCGTCGTGGCTCCGCTGAACATCCCCGGAGGCACCGGCTCACCCGTCACTCCGCTCGCGATGCTGTGACCACCGGGCCGCGCGGCGCCGGGCCGGGTCCGGGACACCTGCCCCCACGGGCCGGGATCCGGCCTCGGAGGACGCGGCGGCGACCGTCGCGTCCCGATGGGAGGCGCGTACCACCGACTACGCAAAGCTCTACAATTGGATCAAACGGTACGGATTTTCCGACGCAGGGTGACTACAGCGTTTGTACCGAAAAGGGAAGTGGTCGGGATGGGGCTCGTGGGAGTTGAGATCGGCCCCGCACGCGCCCGTGACCAGTTCCTTCACGGCGAGTCGATCGAGGGGACCGTAAGAAACTCGATCTTGAATTCGTGGCAGCGTTCCCTCTCACTGGGGCTCTCTCCGGACGGATGCGAGCTTCCCTATCGCCGTGATCTCGACCTGGACGGACGGCTCGTCCACGCCGCCGCGCCCGTACTGGACCGGCTCCAGACCCTGTTCGAGGGCAGGAACATGAACGTGTCCCTGGCCGATGGACAGGGGGCCGTGCTGCAACGCCGCTTCGGCGAGGCCTCCCAGGTCAGGCATCTGGCCGCGATCCAGAGCCTCCCGGGCTTCGTGTTCGCCGAGCAGTTCGGCGGGACCAACGGAATCGGTCTGGCGCTCGCGGAACGGCAGCTGATCCACGTGTACGGCGCCGAGCACTTCGCCGAACGCTCCCAGTCCAATGCGTGCTCGGCGATCCCCGTCCGGGACCTGCTCAGCGGACGCATCGAGGGCATCCTCTGCTTCGGCTATCCGATCACCGACGTGGACGCGGAGCTGAACACCGTGATCCGCAGAGCGGCCGGAGCCATCGAACGGCGGCTGTTGGAGCAGAGCTCGTCGCGGGAGCGCGCCCTCCTGGAGGCATACGTCGATGCCAGGCGCCGCACGCCGGCCGGCGACGGACGGCTCGGCGAGCTCGCCGAGAGCGGACTGGACTGGCGGGACCAGATGATCCTCAAGGAGAGGGCCGCCGATCTGATCTCCTTGGCCCAGCGCGCCGCCGTAGAGGTTCCCCTCCCCAGCGGCCGGCGGGTGACCTTGCTCAGCAGCCCGGTGACGAGCCGAACCGGGGTGGCGGGCATCGTCATCGAGGCGATCTTCCCGGCACCGCACCAGCGCATCGCCGTCCCCGCCGCGGCCGGCCCCTCGGTCAGTCCCCTGGCCGGGCAGGTCCTCGACCCCACCGGCCGGCCGCTCGGGCACCCACCGGACACCCCGCCCCGCCGAACGGCCACGACGGCTCGCGCACCCGGCGCCGCCGGACATCCCGCCGACCGGGCGGCCAGCGGGCTGGTGATGGTGGGCGAGCCGGGAGTGGGGACGTACGCCGTGGCGGCCCGGCGCCGCCTGGAGCTGCTGTCCGAGGCCAGCGCCCGCATCGGCACCACCCTGGACGTGAGCCGCACCGCCGGGGAGCTCGCCGAGATGGCCGTTCCGCGCCTGGCCGACTTCGTCACCATCGACCTTCCCGAGGCCGTACTGCGCGGCGATGAGCCGACCGATGCCCGCACCGGCCTGCACCGCACGGTGGTCCACGGCTATCGCGAGGACTGCCCCTTCTACCCCGCCGGCCAGCCGGTCGAGCTGCGCCCCACCACTCCCCAACTCCGTTGCCTGGCCAGCAGGGAGCCGGTCCTCGAACCCGACCTGAGAACTGCCGCAGGCTGGATCGCCCAAGATCCCGTGCACGCCCAGGACCTCCTCGACCACAACGTCCACTCCCTCATCGCCGTCCCCCTCGTGGCCCGCGGCATCGCCCTGGGCGTAGCGAGCTTCTACCGCTCGCGGGACCCCGCCCCCTTCGGGGACGACGACCGTTCACTGGCCCAGGAACTCGCCACCCGCGCCGCCATCTGCATCGACAACGCCCGCCGCTACACCCGCGAACACAGCATGGTCCTCGCCCTCCAGCACAGCCTGCTGCCGCACAGCTTCCCCGACCAGAACGCCGTCGAGGTCGCCTACCGCTATCTGCCTGCCGCGTCCGGAGTCGGCGGAGACTGGTTCGACGTCATCCCCCTGTCCAGCAGCCGCGTCGCCCTCGTCGTCGGCGACGTCGTCGGGCACGGGCTGCACGCCGCCGCCACCATGGGCCGACTGCGCACCGCCGCCCGCAACTTCGCCGAACTCGACCTCGCCCCCGACGAAGTCCTCACCTGCCTCGACAACCTGGTGGGGCGTCTCGACCGGGACGAGGGCAACGAGGAGCCTTCCACCGGAAGCACCGGAACCACCGGCATCATCGGCGCCACGTGCCTGTACGCCGTCTACGACCCCACGTCGCAGACGTGCGTCATGGCCCGCGCCGGCCACCCCCCACCGGCGCTGGTCCACCCCAACGGCACCGTCGCCTTCCCCGATCTGCCCGCCGGCCCGCCGCTGGGGCTGGGTGGTCTGCCCTTCGAAACCGCCGAATTCCACCTCCCCGAAGGCAGCCAGCTCATCCTCTACACCGACGGGCTCATCGACGACCGCCACCGCGACTTCGACACCGCCCTCGACCAGCTCCGCCGAGCCCTGGCGCACCCGAACCGCCCGCCCGAGGACACCTGTGAGGCGGTCCTCCGTACGGTGGTGCCCGACCACCCCACCGACGACATCGCGCTGCTCGTCGCCCGTACCCATGCCCTGGACGCACACCGGATCGCCACCTGGGAGCTGCCCGCCGACCCGGCGCTCGTCTCCGGCGTGCGCGCGGCCGTGGCCCGTCAACTGGCCGTATGGGGACTGGAGGAGGTCGCCTTCTCCACCGAACTGCTGCTCAGCGAGCTGGTCACCAATGCCATCCGCTACGGCACCGCCCCCATCCAGGTACGCCTGCTCTACGACCGCACGCTGACCTGCGAGGTCTCCGACACCAGCAGCACCGCCCCGCACCTGCGCCATGCGGCCACCACCGACGAGGGCGGCCGTGGCCTGTTCCTCGTCGCGCACATCGCCCAGGCATGGGGCACCCGTTACACCCCCGAGGGCAAAGCCATCTGGGCCGAGTGCGCCCTGGAACTCACCGGCGGAAAGCCCGGCATCGCCCTACCGCATTTCGACGACATTCCCGCCATCTGAGGTTTCATCAGACAGAGACGGCAAAAGGGGTCGTAGCATGGCGGAAATGCGGTAGCAGATGCCGGAAGTACGTCGTGAGACCGCACCGCACGGCGCCGTGACCACCGCGCAGCGCCCGGCGACACCGCCCCGTCAGCCGGGAACGATCGAGAGGCCGACCCCGGAGAAGTCCGTGCACGACGCTCCTGCCCACCCCCCTCCCGCGCACCGCGGACCCGAGCCTCTCGTCCGCATCCACGGCCTCAGCAAGCGGTTCGGCGGCACACTCGCGCTGGACGCCGTCGACCTCGACATCCACTCCGGCAGCATCCTCGCCCTGCTCGGTCCCAACGGTGCCGGAAAGTCCACCCTCATCAAGGTGCTCGCGGGCGTCCACCACGCGGACGAGGGCGCGGTGACGGTTGCCGGCCACCCGCTCGGCAGCGAAGCGGCCTCCCGCTCCATGTCCTTCATCCACCAGGACCTGGGACTCGTGGAGTGGATGACGGTCGCCGAGAACATCGCACTGGGCACCGGCTATCCACGCCGCGCCGGACTGGTCTCCTGGCGGCTGACCCGCCGGCAGGGCGCCGCGGCCCTGGGCATCGTCGCCGCGCACCTCGACCCGCGCTCCCCCCTCGCCGGCCTCCCCCGCGCCGAACGTTCCCTGGTGGCCATCGCCCGCGCACTGTCCACACAGGCCGAACTCATCGTCCTCGACGAGCCGACCGCCAGTCTTCCGGCCGCGGACTGCGCCCGGCTCTTCGGCGTACTGCACACCCTGCGCGACCAGGGGCACGCCATCGTCTACGTCACCCACCGGCTCGACGAGGTCTACCGGGTCGCCGATGCCTTCGCCGTCCTGCGCGACGGCCGCCTCATCAGCCAGGGCGCACTCGCCGACCACAGCCCCGCCCGACTGGTGCGCGACATCGTGGGCCACGAGCCCGTCCGCTACCGGCTCACCCCCGCCGTGGGCCGCCCCGTCCTGAGCCTCGACCGCGTACGCACCGACAACACGGCACCGATCAGCCTGGAACTGCGCGCCGGCGAGATCCTCGGGATGGTGGGTCTCACCGGCGCCGGACACATGGAACTGGGCCGCGCCCTGGCCGGCGCCCGGCCCGTCCTCGGCGGACGGGCCCTGCTCGACGGGCGGCCGTACGCACCGCGCTCGGTCGCCGCCGCGGTCGACGCCGGCGTCGGCTTCGTGACGAGCAACCGCCAGGAAGAGGGCTGCGCCGCCGAACTGACCGTACGGGAGAACATCCTGGCCAACCCCCGGCTGGACGGCCTCCCGGCCTTCCACTGGATCAGTCCCCGGCGCGAACGGGCCCAGGCCACTGCCCTGATCGACCGGGTTGCGGTCCACCCCCAGGACAGCGAAGCACCGATCTCCACCCTGTCCGGGGGCAACCAGCAGAAGGTCATGGTCGGCCGGTGGCTCCGGATCAGCCGCAAGCTGCTGATCCTCGAAGAGCCGACCGCAGGCGTGGACGTCGGCGCCAAGACAGCGATCTACCACCTGCTCCAGGACGCGCTGGCCGACGGCCTCGCGGTCCTGCTCCTGTCCACCGACTTCGAGGAGGTCGCCCACGTGTGCCATCGCGCCCTGGTATTCGTCCGCGGGGCGGTGACGACGGAACTGAGCGGCGCAGCCCTCACCGTCGCCGGGCTCGCCCGCGCCTCCTCGGCCATGCCCCCGCTCACCGGGACGACGGGACCTTGACCCCCTCCCCCCGCCGCCCGCCGAGCCGCCGGTTCGGGCACCTCATCGGTGCATATGGCCTCCTGGCCCTGGCCGCCCTGCTGTTCCTGGCGTTCTCCCTCGCGCTGCCGGACACCTTTCCCACCCTGGACAACATCTCCGAGGTCCTGTCCAACCAGTCGATCCCCGCCATCCTCGCGCTCGGCGCGATGATCCCCATCGTCACCGCCAAGTTCGACCTGTCCATCGGCTACGGCCTCGGCCTCGCCCACGTCATGACCATGCAGCTCGTCGCCCACGAAGCCTGGCCCTGGCCGCTCGCCTGTCTCCTGGTGGTCCTCGGCGGGGCACTCGTCGGCGCCTTCAACGGCGTGGTCGTCGAATTCGCGAAGATCAACTCCTTCATCGCCACCCTCGGCACCGGCAGCATCCTGTACGCCGTCACCGGCTGGATCACCAACGGGGCCCGGATCGTCCCCGGCCCGCACGGCCTGCCGGCCGCCTTCACCGACCTCTACGACTCCAGGTTCCTCGGCCTGCCGGTATCCGCCTGCTACGTCCTCGCGCTCACCGCCGTCCTGTGGCTGCTCCTGGAACGACTGCCCCTCGGCCGGTACCTGTACGTCATCGGCTCCAACCCCCGCGCCGCCGAACTGGTGGGCATCCCCACCCGGCGCTATGTCGTCTACGCCTTTGCCGGATCGGGCCTGGTCGTCGGCATCGCCGGTGTCCTGCTCGCCGCACAGCAGCGCATCGGCAACCCCAGCGTCGGCCTGGACTACCTGCTGCCCGCCTTCGTGGGTGCGCTGCTCGGCTCCACCGCCATCAGACCCGGCCGGGCGAACGCCCTGGGAACCCTGGTCGCCGTCGTCGTCCTCGCCATCGGCCTCGCCGGCATCGGGCAGCTGGGCGCCCAGTTCTGGGTCACCCCGCTGTTCAACGGCGCCACCCTGCTCCTCGCCGTCGGCATGGCCGGATACGCCACCCGCCGACAGCTGCGCCGCCAACGGACAAAACCTCCCCGAGCCCTCCCCGACCCGCCCGAGGTCACCCCGTGACCTCCGCCCGTCGCCGCCGCGTCATCCCCCTGCGAGGCGCCCCCGCCCTCTCGCCGCGCACGACCACCCCGGGCAGCGCGGTCGCGGTGACGGTGGCGGCTGCTGTCCTCACCGCAGGCACGGTCCTCCTCGGCTGCGAGCGCGGCACGTCGGTCGGCGGCGGCCCCCCCTCGCCAGGCCCGGCGAAGAGCGGCTGCCCCATCGCCCTGGCCCGCGCCGAAGCGGCCGTTGAGCAGGCCGAGAAAGCCAACCCGGCGACCACCGGCCCCACCGGTGGCCCCACGGCGACCACCGGAAGGAACATCGTCTATGTCGCGCAGACCATGACCAACCCCGGCGTCGCCGGCGCCGCCAACGGCGTGGCGGAAGCCGCCCGTGCCATCGGCTGGGACCTCCGGGTGATCGACGGCCAAGGCACCCCCGACGGGATCCAGGCGGCGTTCGGCCAGGCCATCACCCTGCGTCCATCGGGCATCGTCATCGGTGGATTCGACCCCGACCTGACGTCTCAGCAGGTCGCGAAGGCCACCGCGGAACACATCCCGCTCGTCGGCTGGCACGCGGTCGGCTCACCCGGCCCGAGCAAGCACCCCGAACTCTTCACCAACATCACCACCAGGGTCGAGGACGTCGCGAGGATCAGCGCGGAGTGGATCATCGCGCACTCCCACGGCCACGCCGGAGTCGTCCTGTTCACCGACGCCTCGATCCCCTTCGCCAGAACCAAGTCCGAACTGATCAAGAAGCAACTGGCCACCTGCTCAGGCGTGAAGCTCCTGGCGGAGGACAACATCCCGATCTCGGACACCAGCAGCCGAACCCCCCAGGCGGTCTCCTCACTTCTCTCCCGCTTCCGGGACGCCTGGACCCACTCCGTCGCCATCAACGACGTGTACTTCGCCGACGCCGCCCCGGCCCTGCGCGCCGCACGCAGGAAGGGCGGCGCCGCCCCCTTCAACATCGGCGCGGGCGACGGCGACCCCTCCGCCTTCCAGCGCATCAACAGCAGGCAGTTCCAGGCGGCCACCGTGCCCGAACCGTTCTCCCAGCAGGGCTGGCAGATCCTCGACGAGTTCAACCGCGCCTTCTCCCGGAAACCCGCCAGCGGATACGTCGCCCCCGTACACATCTCCACGGCCGCCAACAGCAGCGGGGCCACGACATGGGACCCACCCGGCTACCGCGCGGCATACCGGAAGATCTGGCACAGGTAGGACACGACACGGCCGGAGCCCACCCGCCGAGCCCGCCTCCCCGACGGCCTCCCGACTCCCTCCCTGCGAGCGGCCGTTCCCCCACGAGAACGGCTCGACCGGGCTGCGCCGACCGGACCGTGCCGCACATCCCGCGGTTACGGGGCTGCCTGAAGGGCGATCAGGAGTTGTACCAGGTGACCCCGTCACCACCGTCGTGGCCGATGGTCTGCACCATGACGTTGCCGTCCTGCCAGTACTTGGGGTGCTGGGTCAGGAAGCCGGGGATCGACTGGAGCGAGGTGGCGTCGCACGCCAGGTCGGTGCGGATGCAGAAGCGGTGCACCGGGACGCCGTCGAACTTCGCCGGGCCGGCGCCGGGAGAGGTGAATCCCAACGCGCTCCATCCCTTGGGCACCCGGGCCCCGATGCCGGTGCCGGGCTGCATGGGGTCGGCGTACAGCATGCCGTTCACCTGCGAGCGGGGGATGTCGGTGCCGCCGCCGGCTATCTTCTGGAGCACCTGGTCGGCCACCTGCGCGCCTTGCGAGTAACCGACGATCGTGAAGCGGGCGCCCGGATCACGGTGGTAGGTGTCCTCGGCGGCGGCCAACAGACTGCGGTACCCCTCGCGCACGCTGGCGTCGTAGCTCGGTGCGTTGAGGTCCGGAAGGTTGTGACCGTTGAGCCAGGGTCCGGCGCTCGCCGGGTAGCAGACCGGCACCGGGATACCACCGTTGAGGTGCTTGTTGGCGAATCCGTAGGTGGAGGTGCAGTCGGGCGCGGGCGCCGCCGAGCCCGTGCCGCCGACCTCCAGGTAGTAGTGGTGCACCGGGTCGGCGTGGGCAACGGTGGGCGCGACAGCGGTGAGGGCGACCACGGATGCCGTCGCTCCGGCCGCGCCGATCGCCTTCTTCCACCTGTTGGACAAGGTCATCTCTGCTTCTCCCCGAGTTGAGGTAGAACACAACTGCCGTGCTCGGCCTTGACGTTAACCGCGGCCGTTGGAATGCCGATGAAACGCGATGAAAGCGCTGATGGCGCCGCCTTCGACCCAGCAACGGACCCTGCGTTCCTGGAGCCTGGCGACTGTGGCGGCCTGCCGGATCGCCTGCGGGCATCGACGGAGCCTCCCAGAGTCAGCTCACCGCCATCAGCACGTGCCGTCCGCTCGAAGGCGCTCAACGAGTTTGCACAAGACGAACAGATTCGGGACCTGGGACACCATTGGTCCCAGAATGCTCCAATTCCCGTCGATGTTGAGGCTGATGGCCCCGTCCTTCATCTCGATCTGCTGCACCTGCGGCCACCGCGCCGACACCTCTCCCGACCCGGCCTTCTCCTTGGTCAGCCAGATGTCGCCGAAGGTGAGTCGCTCGCCGTTGTCCAGCGCGGCCCATGCCCAGGGCAGTTGGGCATGGGTGACCGCCCGCTGGATCTCGGGCTCCCATTCCGCCGCCGCGCTGTCCGCCGGCCTGCCCTGCAACACGACCCGCTCCCCGTCGACATCGATGAGCGTGTAGATGCGCGTGGTACCGACGCGGGCCGAGTCGTGCCGGTTCCGGATGCTCTTCCGGAACACCGCGGTGGTGTCGTAGCGGACGACATGGATCCGCCCCTTGACGGCAATGGTCATCCCGCGCTCGTACAGGTCCAGTCGCGCCTCCGCACCCGCCTTCGTTCCGCAAGGCCGGCCGTACCGGGCGAAGGCCAGCAGGCCCCGGATCACCCGGACCGGGACGGCATGCGAGGGGGTGGTGTGCACGGCTGCCGCATAGGTGGCACGTCTCTTGCCGATGTGCTCGCGGCCGGCCGCTGCGGAGATCCTCGCCAGCAGCAGCTCGTCACCGCAGGTACGCGGCGTCCGTCGGCTCACGGCGCGGTTCGGGTGAGGCCGAGGCCGGCGTCGTGCCCGCGCAGGATCATCTGGTGCGTGCGCCGCAGCATCTGGCCCGGAGGCACGCCCAGGTCGTCCGCCAGCCGGCGGCGGGTACGGTCGAACACCGTCAACGCATCGACCTGCCGGCCACTGCGGTACAGGGCGCGCATCAGCATCGCGGCGACCGGTTCGTTCAGGGGCTGCGCCACCGCCAGGGCCCGCAGCTCGGCGATCGCCTCGGCGTGCTGACCCAGCCTCAGCTGCCAGTCCAGCTTCCGCTGCACAAGGGCGATCCGGCGCTCGGTGAGCCGCAGCCGCTCCAGTTCGGCGAACGGCCCGGGCAGACCGGCCAGCGGCTCCCCGCGGAACAGGTCCAGTGCCTGAGCGCAGATGCGGACCGCCTCCGGCAGTTCACCGGCTCGCTCGGCCCTCCCGGCGGCGCTGACCAGTTCCTCCATGCGTGCCACGTCCACCTCGACCGCGCCGGGGGTCAGCCGGTAGCCGCACCGATCGCGCCGGATCACCGGGGCCGGGCTGCCGTCCCCGATGTGCAGGATCTTGCGCAGCCGGTAGATGTACACCGGCACCACCTTCGTGATCGGCGGCTCCATTCCCCACACTCCGTCGAGCAGTTCCTGCTGGCTGACCGTCCGGTCCGGGCACAGCACCAGCGTTGCCAGCACGGCCTGCTGGCGCAGGTGGCCCAGATCCACGGGTTGTCCGTCGCGCCACGACTGCAACGGTCCGAGCACGGAGATCCGCAACTGCGGTTCGCGCGCGGGACGGACGGCGGTCCGCGGAGCGGGGCTCGCCGCTTGCTTACGGGGACCGCGGCCGGGCACGACCAGGCCGCAGTCGAAGGCGTGGACGATGGCGGCGGCTCGGTCGCGCAGTTCGAGCTTGGCGAGGATCCGCGCGAGGTGCTCGGCCACGGTGTCCTTCGGGATGGCGAGCACCGAGGCGATCTCGGCGTCTCCCAGGCCGCAACCGACCGCGTACAGCACCTCGCGCTCCTGCTGCGTGAGTGTGGTGACGGTCGATTGGCCGGTGGTTACGGTCGTCGGCATCGGGCTCCCCCGGGCTCCCTGCTGGTCGGTCTGGCGGATGCCGTCGATGCTGGTCTCGGCACCGGGCAGCGGACAGGCCAGCAGACCGGCCGTATCCGGCCGGTGGCCGCGATAGAGTCCCTCACCTGGGGAAATCGACATGCCGGGGGGAAGGCGTGACCTGTGACCAATGAGTTGAGCCCGCTGCTGCGGCAGCTGCGGCGCAAGGCGGGGATGACTCAGGAAACCCTGGCCGAGCGCGCCGGGGTGGGCGTGCGCACCGTCCGCGGACTGGAGACCGGAGAGCGGGCCGACCCCAGGGTGACCACCGTGCGGCTGCTCGCCGATGCCCTCGGGCTCACAGCCGAGGAACGCGAGGAGCTGCTGGCCGCCGCCATCCCCCGGAGCGGCGACGGAGACCAGCCCGAGGACCCGGCCGACCACACCGAACCGGTCACGGGGCAGCCGGTTTCGGCGTTGCACGAATCCCTGGCCGACGTCGCCGAGCAACTCGCGCAGGCGGTGGCTGCGCGCTGGCAGCGCGAGGAGGAACAACGGCAGGTCCATGACCCCTACCCACTGCCGGTGCGCTGGCAACCGGTTCCCGAGGAACTGACCGACCACTGGGCCAACATCCGCCGCCTGCCCGCCGGCGATACGCGCGGCCCGCTGGACCTGAGCGGGCGACTGGACGAGATCGTGGGCGTATACCGGCGGATCCCGTCCGGACGGCTGGTGGTGCTCGGCCGGTCCGGCTCCGGGAAGACGATCCTCGCCGTCCGGTTCGTCCTGGAGCATCTGAAGTCCAGGGCCCGCGCCGAACCCGTACCGGTGATCTTCAGCATCGGTTCGTGGGACCCCACCGCCGTCACGTTCCGGGACTGGCTGACCGCGCAGCTCACGCGCGATCACCCAGGCCTTGCCGCCCCGGGACCCGGTGGGTCGAGCCTGGCCGCCGCGCTGGTCGAGACCGGCGGCGTGCTCCCCGTACTGGACGGCTTCGACGAGATCGCCGGCGGCCTGCGCCGTCCCGCGCTCGAAGCGCTCAACGCCACCACGCTGCCCCTGCTGCTGACGAGCCGCCCGTCCGAGTACGCCGCCGCCGTGGCGGAGACCGATGTGCTCACCTCCGCCGCAGCGGTGGAGATGACCGACCTCACCCTGGACGACCTGGCCGCCTACCTTCCGCGCACCGCACGCAAGGCCCGCGGCGGAGACCCCGCAGCGACCGCCTGGGACCCCGTGCTGAGTGAGCTGCGTGAACGGCCGCACGGCCGGGCCGGTGCCAACCTCGCCACGGTGCTGACCACTCCGCTGATGGTCACGCTCGCCCGCGCCGTCTACAGCGACACCCCCGACACCGACCCGGCCACTCTCCTGGACACCCGGCGATTCGGCAGCCCCGAGGACCTGGAGGACCACCTCCTCGACAACTTCACCGCCACGGTCTACCGCCCTCGGCCCGAGCACCGCCCCGGCCACCACCGTGCCTTCGACCCGGAACGCGCCCAGTACTGGCTCGGCTACCTCGCCCACCACCTGACCCGACTCGACACCCCCAACCTGGAGTGGTGGCGGCTGGGTTGCGGACTTCGCCGCTCCACGCGCACGCTGACGACGGCGCTGGTGATCTGCCTGGCCATCGGGCTCGTCGACTGCGTCGTCGGTGCCCTCTTCGACCCCCTCGAATTCCAGCTCGCGGACGGGCTGGTGGCAGGGCTCATGTCGGGGCTCATGTTCGGGATCGCATACTGGTTCATGGTCGCGGCCAAGGACGCGGCGGTGGAGCCGTCCGGCGTGCGCATGAAGCTGTTCGGCAGGCAGGGGAAATCCATGCGGAGACCCCTCCCCCGGCTGGTGATCGGGGTGCTGTGCGGATTCGTCTTCGGCTGTGGCTACGGCTTCGTACGCGGAGTGATCAACGGCTTCTTCTTTCACATCAGCCTCCCGACCAGCCTTGCCGTCGGCCTCGGCGACGGCATCCTCTACGGACTGTTCTTCGCACTGGGAGCCGGCCCCACCTTCGGCCTCCTGACCCTTCTGGAGACCCCTCTCGACATCCGGTCCGCCGTCAATCCGGTCAGCCTCCTGCGCGCGAACTCCCGCACGGTCGCCGCACAGTTCCTTGTCTGGGGCCCCACCTTCGGCCTCCTGGTCGGCTTCGGATCCGAGATGGCGATCCGGCCCATGTCGGCGGTCCTGGGCCCGCTCGTCTGGAATGTCACGGCCGCGCTCAAGCTCGGCGTCATCGGCGGACTCGGCGGCGTCCTCGGCTACGTGCTCAGTCTTACCGCCTGGGGCCAGTGGGCAGTCCTCGCCCGGATATGGCTACCGCTGACCGGCCGGCTGCCCTGGTCCGTCGTCACCTTCCTAGAGGACGCCTATCAGCGGGGCGTCCTCCGACAGGCCGGCGCGGTCTACCAGTTCCGCCACGCCCGCCTCCAACACCACCTCGCCCGCGAATACCGGGCTACGCGTGGTCGCTCCGCGTCCCACGGAACCGGCGGCCCTTGACTACTGGCGAACCGATGACACCACGCATCAGCGTGAGGGACCACGCCTCCTCGGTCCTGCGCTCCGACGGGAAAGCCGAGTGCGCTCGGCGTATGTCACGGGCGATCCGACATCGGGCATCGGAACAACACGCTTGATCTGAGGCCTTCTTGAGCTTGGCAACGGCCGCCCGTCCTCGAATTCCTCGACGCCGTCACCGAGGCGTACAACACCGGGGGCGCCGGGCGTGCTGGAAAGCCGCCGGTCTCTGGGGGGACTGTAGCGAAGTTAATACATCTGACCAGGGTGCGCGCCACGTCGGGGCGGGAATGACCCGATGCGACAGACAACAGCGTGCTCAGGCACCTCAGTTGGAGGCGAAAAGATGGCTGACAAGGTCAGTGGTGTGGTCCGGTGGTACAACCAGGTCCGGGGCATCGGCTATATCGACGGGGACGACGACCGCGAGGTGAGGGTGGACAGCCGGGCCATAGAGGACGGAACCTTTGTCGTCGAAGGCTTGCGGGTGACCTACGTGCCGGTGGAAGACGAAAACGGCTGGCACGCGGAACACCTCAGCATCGTCAGGCACTCCCCGGGAGCCACCCACCACGAGTAACCGGCGCATCCGGCAACACCCCCGGGGGTGAGCCGACATGCCCCTTCACCCCGCCATGACGAAGCATCTATCGGCCGGGGTCCAAGAGCTGTACGCCGATGCCGAGCAGCGGCTGCTCGGCATCATCGCGCGCCGGCCCACCGCGATGATGGGGCACCCGGCCGGGCCGCCGCCGAACTCGGCAGGCAGCTGTAGCAGTACGCGAGGGTGCACGACGTTCGCGGGTACGCCCCCGCCCCGAGGAGGGGGACGCAAAGGCAATCGCACAGCTGATCGCCAAGCTTCCCCAAGTGCCTGAGAAGCCTTTGTCGTACCGATCGCGGGGCTTGTCGATCGAACGGGTATCTTGCTCGGGTGATCGCGGGCGGTGCCGGGCGTGCGAAAGCCCAGTCGGCCTGACGGGCGATCTTGCGCTTTGACCGGGAACCGCCGCGGCTGCTCATTGATCGCCAGCGGGAAGCTGACATTCCGGTACCTGGCTACTTGGGCCTCTCCGTTGCCGTGGCGCTGGCACAGACGGGGTGGGTGCGGGCGGCATAGGAGCGGGCGGCCACGATGAGGCCGATGCCCAGACCGGCGAATGCCAGGCCGCCGAACTCGACAAACCAGGTGATCCCCGAGCTGGTGGTGAACGGCGGGTCCGGCTTGATCTTGGGCAGCACACCGGCAGCCATGAGCGGGGCCATGCTGAGGAGGGCGGCCCCGTACATCGCCAGTGGGATACCGGTCAGCCAGGCTGGAATCAAGGGCAGCAGGCGCGGGACCCGTCGTCCGGACAAGAACAGCGTCCAGCGGGGGAACACCTGCCCCCACGCGTACAGCAGCCCCAGCAGCAGGAAGATCCCGACCATCGCGGCCAGCACGGTCACGTCGATCCCCGCCGACGCGGTTGCCTTCGACGGCCCCGACGCGCTGGCGATCGACGTCCTCTGCCAATCATCGCCCGCGACGCCGAGCGCGTTGCCGCCCAGCGTCCAGATGGTCTTGGTTCCCGCCCACGGCAGCAGTCCTCCCATGAGCAGGTACACCGCGATGCGGGTCCGCTTCGGGGCTCGGGAGGCGGCTGGGTGGGCAAGCGGGCCGTCGCTGGTGCCGGCGTGCGGCCGCCCGCATCGCGGGCAGTCTCCGCGCAGCCGTCGGCGGTACGACAGACCGACGAGGAGCAGGAGGGCGGCGCCGGCCGTGTTCAGCAGCACCTGGGCCAGCCCGGTGGCGCTCTCGACCCCCGAGAGCGTCGCAATCGTCACGAAATAGATCGGCAGCCCGTTCATTCCCACGACGAACACCGGGAGCGCCACGATCAGCGCCGTCGCCACCACAACCCGGCCGAGCTTGGCGAGCGTTCGGGTGCTGGCCAGGCAGGCGCCGCCGGCCAGGAGCGCGAGGGCCGCCAGGAAGAGCTGGACCCCTGGCGCGTACGCGGAGTGCTCCTTCCATTGCACGGTGGTGCCCGTTACCGCCCAGGTGACCTCGACAGCGGCGTACAACACGCCCCAGGATGCGGCTGCCGCGGGCGCCCACACGGGCCACCGCCGCCACCACAACATCCGCCCCGGGCTTGCGGTCGGCGGCTTAGGAACGCCACCTACCTCCGAGTTCGCAGGAACAACCACCGTGACCCCCGTATATCCGGATTGCCGACGCTCCAAGATTCCGCACCACCCGCGCTGATCACATCCATCCCACGGATCATCCGGCTTCCCCCGCGCGGGGGAAGCCGGATCGTGAGTGTCAGCCCGGCCGGAGGATTACGGTGCGGTGCGCCGACCGTTGTCGTAACGATCAGGGCGCTTGCCGATCGGAGGGGAATCTCGATCGGGTGATCGCGGGCCAGCGGAGGCATAGAGGCAGGGCCTCCTGCACAGTTCGGGGATTGTCGAAGTCCTACCGAGCGACAGAGAGGCCCTGTTGTCCCAGTCTGTCGCGCTCGCTCCTGCCGCGTCCAACTCCCTCGTGTCGTCGTGTGATTGCCTCGCTCACACATACGGGAATGCGGCCGACCATGGCGTGCGTGTGCGACGGTATCCGTCGGACATGAGTGATGCCGAGTGGGCCCAGGTCCTCGTCGCGCTGCCCACGCCGGGGTGGCTGGAGGGGCGGGGCGGGCAGCCGGAGGCGTACTGCCACCGGGCGATGCTGGACGCGATCCACTACCTGGTCGACAACGGAATCAAGTGGCGGGCGATGCCGGCGGACTTTCCGCCGTGAGACCCCTTATATGCATTCTTCCGCCGCTGGCGCGACCTGGGCCTGGTCAAGGAGTTCCACGACCGGCTGCGTTCGCGGGTGCGAGAGAGGGCGGGGCGGGACGCCGAGCCGAGCGCGGGCGTGATCGACTCGCAGTCGGTCAAGGCGGACGCCGTCGTCGGATCCGACAGCCGTGGCTTCGACGGCGGCAAGCTGATCAACGGCCGTAAGCGGCAAGTCGTGGTCGACGCGCTCGGCCTGCTGCTGGCGGTGACGGTCACCGCCACGGACATCGGCGACCGCACCGCCGCTCGGGGACTGCTCGCCCAGGTGGCCGACGCGCACCACCTTCTGGAGCTCGTCTGGGCCGACGGCGGCTACACCGGCGGCCTCATCGAGCACTGCCTCACCGCACTGACCCTGGTGCTTCTGATCGTCAAACGAAGCGACGACCGGAAGGGGTTCGTGGTGCTGCCCAAGCGGTGGATCGTCGAGCGGTTCTTCGCCCACCTGATGCGCACCCGCCGCCTGGTGCGCGACTTCGAGCGCCGCACCAGCAGCGCCGAGACGATGGTCTACTGGTCGATGCCCCTGCTCATGACCCGCCGCCTGGCCCGGTCACGCCCTTCGCGAGCGTGAACCGGCCCGGTGCGGGCTCGGCCAGCCACCCACGGGCCAGCAGGCGCTTGGCCTTCGACCGCAGTGCCTCCACCCGGGCCGGCACCATCTCCATACCGAAGCAGGCGGCCAACTCCTGGCAGCTCCCCGGACCTTGGCCGAGCCGGGCCCGGTCCGCGAGGGCCCGCAGGATGCGCTGGTAGTCCACCGACAGCACCGACCAGGCAAGCCCCACACGCCACACCGGCACCTGCGACGTCGGCCTCGCCGCCCCCGGCTCCGAAGACGTCTTCCCGGGCTGCCCCTCGGCGGCCGGCGCCGTCCGGGCGGCTTGGGCGTGACCTTGCCCGCTCTCGTCCACGGGCGTCAGCACCTCACAGACCCGCGAGCGGGCGATCACCCATTCCTGCCCGTCCTGTTCGGCGGCGGCCAGCTCGGCCTGAATGCGCTCGGCCTCCTCTCGCAGCTCTTCCACGCGACGGCGAGCAGCGAGCTCGCGCTGTTCCAGCAGCCCCACGACCGACGGCATCCACAACCCCCACCAGAGCGACGACACGACAGGTCACCACTCCCAAGAGGTCGCCGACCCTATGCCCGAACAGCCAAAACGCAGACCTCAAGATCGGAAAGACAACAGCTTCTTACAGTTCAGTCGTACGGCTCGACTGCGGACGTGGCCCGATGGCGGCGACTGCAAGAAGGGCTGAAGTAACCATAAGCACGGTTCGTGGATGACGATGATGCGCGGTTCGTAGCCGCGGGCCGGGGCCCTTGTGCGCCGGACAGGTTTCGCTCGAAGAACCTGAGGATGCAGCCGCGCACCCTCGGCACCGAGCACGTCGGGGCTATCGTGCCCACCATCTGACTTCGGCCCTCGACCGTCATCAACCCCGTCGCCTGCAATTGCGGAGCCAACGCGGCGAAGTCGCTGAACACCCAGTGCATGGAGTCGTCGATCTGCCGCCAGTGGCTGCGCCGGTTCGGGTGGGCGAGCATGGCCGACCAGGACCGGTTGATGTCCGCGTCACGGAAGCCGTCCGTACCGAGCAAGAGCATCGGCCGGTCCAGTCCGTACCGGGCAACAGGGAACAGCGGCCCCGGCTTGCCCGGATGGTCGGGCGGGTAGTCCAGATACCCCTCCATGTTGACGACTGCACGGATCCGACGGTCGTCGTACGCTGCCTCGGCCGCCGCCGTGCCGCCCACCGAGTGCCCGTACATGCCGACCCGTGCCAGATCAAGGGCCCGGGGAAGGTGCTGGGGTATCGGGCGGCCGGCCGCGTCGGGGTTGTGTCCGTCCGTCAGGAGCGCGAGCTGGTCCAGGACGAACCGGGTGTCGGCGAGGCGGGCAGCGATCACGGTGCGGTACACGTCCGGCTGCGTCCGGGGATCGCCTCGAAGCTCCGTCGTGCGGACGGGCTCGGGCCGGTAGTTCGTCGTGACGGGGAACTCGACTGCGCAAGCGTCCCCGGGGTGGTCGATCGTCACCACCACATGGCCCCGGCTCGCCAGTTCCTCAGCGGTACAGGTTCCGAGTGTGCGCAGGTCGCCGCCACCGGGGCTGTAGAGCACGACGGGCCGCCGCACCGCCTGGGCGGGCGCGCCCGCGCGGGCGTGGGTCGAGGTGGCCGCCCAGTCCACGCCGACGGTCGGCAACTGCGGGTGTTCCAGGGGAGCGAGCTGAGCAAACACCGCCGCCGTGCGCGCGGTCATCTGCGGTTCGACCGGGTAGCGGCTGATACGCGGGCGGTCGGCCGGATAGAGCACGGTGACCATCACCTCCCGGACAGGGATGGCCGGGTCCCACGGGTCACGTCTGCTGGGATCGACGAGATAGAGCGTCGTCGACCCGACCGGATGCGGCCCGGTCGGCCTCGGCAGCCGCAGGGTCACCCCGCCCGCCGCCTGCTGCTGCGCCTGCGTTCGTACCGCAGCCCGTGCGATGCCGCCGCCCGTGAGCAGCAGCGCGCCCCCCCAGCACCGCCGCCCTGGCAACTGTCCGGCGGGTTACCGCCATTGACGAAAATGAAGACCTCATGTCCCGGATACTGGCGCCCGGCGGCGCGCTCGGGCGATCGTTTAGGCTCTTCCCGAAACCATGGCGGCGCCTCGGCAGGGGGGTGTAGTGATCCGGATCCACCTCACCGTCGCCGACATCGCCCGCATCCGTTTCGCGGCCCGGCCCGCACCGTTGCAGGAGCTGAACACCGCCTTGTCCATGGCGTGCAGTCACGACGGGGATCTGCTCTTCGGCCACTGGAGACGGCAGCTGCTGCGAGCCTTGCCCGCCGCCGTGCGTCCGCTGAGGGACCTTGTCCCGGCCGGGCAGGCCCCCGGTTTCCTCGACGTATTCGACGACACGCTGGACGACGGGCTCGACGCCACCCGGTCCTGGCGCCCGGAGCTGGTCCGCGCCGAGCTCGAGCGCATCTATGCCAACGCCCCGAGTTCGTCTGCGGCCCCGCCGTGGGTCCGCGACCTGCACCGGGGCGACACCGACGCCTGGCAGATCCTCAGCCGCGCCCAGCGGGCCGCCTTCGACACCGTGCTGCGGCCGGTCTGGTCGGCAGTACAGGACCTGCACCACGCGGAGTTCACCCGCTACGCCGTGGCCGTCGCCGAGCACGGCATCGTCTCCGCACTCACCGACCTCGTCCCCGGCTCCCGGCTGCGCGACGACTTCTGGGAGCTGGACGCGCCGTTCAGGCGCGACATCCGGCCCGACGGCCGCGGCCTGCTGCTCCTGCCCTCCTTCCACTGGACCGGCCACCCCCTCATCTGCGACCTGCCCGACCGTCCCGTGGCTCTGACCTATCCGGCCGGCCCTGGCCTGCCGCTCCCGCTCGCAAGCGAGAACTCACTGCCCGAGGTTCTCGGCCGGACCCGCCTCGCGCTGCTGCTGCTCCTCGACCACGAGCACACCACCAGCGACCTGGCCCGGCGGCTCGGCGTCAGCAACGCCACCGCCTCGACCCACACCGCCACCCTGCGCAGCGCCGGCCTGATCACCACATCCCGCGCCGGCCGCGCCGTCATCCACCGCCGCACCGCCCTCGGCGCCCTTCTTGTCCGCCGCGCCGCGAGCCGGTCGTGACCAGCGGCGGCGCGCTCGGCCGATCCTGCGGCGCCAGGTGTGCTGTTCGCAGATGCGGTCTGAGCGACGCGGCTGCCGTATCCGCGTGAGCGGGAGCGCTCTCAGGACATCGGCAGTGGGTCCTGGCCCAGCGTGCGCTGCCCGTTTTCCGTAGACGAGCACACCGCGTCGAAGCCGTATCCGGTCATCACGGATTCGTACGCGGCAACGGTCTCGACATTCGGGCGGCCGTCGGCTGCCTGCTCCAACGCGGCGGCGAGAAGGCTCGCGTCGCGTAGGGCGGTGTTGGCACCGATACCACCCGCTGGGTGTCCGCCGCATTCCTGTCTGGCGTGATCCGGGCTGTCATCGAAAGCCCCGCCCGTGCGCTCCCGGGCCGTCGCCCGGGCCGTCACAGGCGCTGTGCCTTCCGGTCCCGGAGACGCGCTGTCCGGTCCCCTGCTGGACCGTGCGCGGGTCAGACCTCCGGTGTCGCTGCCCAACTGGCCAGGAGCTTCAGGCGTTCCTCCGACTGTGAACCCGGCTCCGGGGTGTAGACCACCAGCATCTGATCGGGCTCCCCCGACACCGTCAACGTCTCGTAGGGCATGGTGAGTTCGCCGACCACCGGGTGCATCATGCGCTTGGCCCCGTAGGTTTTCTCCTTGACCTGGTGGTCCGCCCACAGTCGGCGGAAATCCTCGCTCCCCAGCGACAACTCACCTACCAGCGTGGCCAGCTGTCCGTCCTGCGGATGGCTGCCCGCGTCCAGGCGCAGATGGGCAACCGTCTCCGCGGCCACCGCCGGCCAGTCCGGGTACAGCTCACGCGCCCGGGGGTTGAGGAACACCTGGCGCGGCATGTTGCGGTCCTTCGGCGCCATCTGCGAGAAGCCGACGACGGCATCGCCCAGGTCGTTCCAGGCGAGCACGTCCATACGGCGGCCGAGTACGAACGCCGGGACCTTGTCGATGGCGTCCAGGAGCAGACGCAGGCCAGGGCGGACCTGCTGCGGCACGGGGCCGGCGGCGGACCTACAGCGCGTGGTGGACGTACCGCGTGAGGCGGGCCGGGCCACCGTTCGCAGGTATTCCTGCTCGGTGTCGTCGAGGCGCAGGACGCGCCCGATGGCGTCGAGTACGGCGTCCGAGACGGAGGGGCCGCGGCCCTGTTCGAGGCGGATGTAGTAGTCGACGCTGACGCCCGCGAGCTGGGCGACCTCCTCGCGACGCAGGCCCGGCACCCGCCGCCTGCCATGTCCTGGCAGCCCGACCTCTTCGGGCTGGATGCGGGCGCGCCGCGAGCGCAGGAAGTCGCCGAGTTCCCGGCCGATGGGTATGTCCATGCCGGCGAGTCTAGGCCCCGGGTCCGAGCCGTTCCTGGTACTGCCGGACCCAGGAAAACGGCAGCCCTGGGTAAGCGTGCCGGCCGGGCCCAGAGTGGTTGTCGTCACCGGGAGACGCCCGGCGACGACACCACCGAACCAGGAGTTCCCATGTCGTACGACACCCTCGCCGGCCGCACCGCCGTCGTCACCGGAGCCGCCAGCGGCATGGGCGAGGCCACCGCCCGGTTGCTCGCCTCGCACGGCGTGCGGGTGGCGCTGCTCGCCCGCCGCGCCGAGCGGCTGACGGAGCTGGCTGCCAAGATCGAGGCGGACGGCGGTCAGGCCCTCGTGGTGGCCACCGATGTCACCGACGCGGCCTCCGTGGATGCGGCGGTGGAGCGGGTGCACGCCGCGTACGGCGATGTCGACCTGGTGGTCAATGCGGCAGGCGTGATGCTGCCGAACCCCGTCACCGACGGCCGCGCCGACGAGTGGCAGCGCATGCTGGACACGAATGTGGCCGGCGCGCTGCGCGTCATCCGCGCGTTCACGCCGGACCTGATCGCGGTGGCGGCGGCGGGCCGGACGGCGGACCTGGTGAACATCTCGTCGATCGGCGCCCACATCGCGTTCCCCAACTACGCGGTGTACGGCGCGACGAAGGCGGCCCTGACGTACCTCTCGCAGTCCCTGCGCACGGAGCTGGGCCCGCGCGATGTCCGTGTCACCAACATCGAACCGGGCCTCACGGACACGGAGTTGGGCGGCCACATCGACAACGCGGAGCTGTCCGGCCAGTTGGACGGCATGTTCGACGCGCTGATCGGCCTGTCGGCGGACGACATCGCGGACCTGATCGCCTACACGACCAGCCGCGCCCGCCATGTGAACCTGCGCCAGGCGATCGTGCTGCCGACTCGGCAGGCATGACATCTCCTCCGGAGAAGGTGGCGGTCAGCGAGCGGGATCGGCACGGGTCGCCGCCCGCAGGCCGCCGTCGATGCAGCGCATCCGCCGATCGGATTCGGTGGCGGGGCGCCGGGAACAGCGGTGTCCGTGGCGCCGTTCGCCGAGGCATGCAGCGAAGCGTGACGGCGGCTGAGCGCCCGGCTATGTGGCGGAGGCGAAGAAGCGGCGGCCGGCTACCGTCCCGAGTGCTGATCGGTTGGCCGGCTCGATCCCGGCATGCGACAGAGCGAGCAGGTGCGAGAGCCGCTCTCACCAGGAAGTTGCCCTGTGCCGTATACCCGTCGGCGAACTCGGCCGTGACCGCGGAGCCTTCCACCCCGACGCGTCGCAGGGCACTGTCCAGGCGGTAGCAGACGCCGCCGAGGGGTTCGCGCAGCGTCCGGTAGAGGGTGTCCCAGGCGGTCATCAGCTGGGGGCCTCATACCGGGTGGCGCCGCCATGGACGTGGAGTTGCTGGCGCTCGCTCAGCTCGACGCCCACCGATCGGGCGGACATGCCCAGCCGGACGAGGAGTGACTCCACTTCGGGCTGCATGACGATCCCGGCTCCACGGGCCTCCATCCCGCCCGCGGAGCGTTCGTACACGGCGGCGACGGCACCGACGGCTCGCATGTCGTGGGCTGCTGCGAGACCTCCGACGGATCCGCCGATGATCAGGGCCTTGAACACGTTCCTGGGTTGCATCCGATGCCCTCCTGTCGTCGGCCCGGCCGCGCGGTCCCTCTCGTCATGCTCACCTGGCGAGGCGCGAGCCGCACCCGCGTTGGCCTACGGGACCGGTACTCCATGCCGCTCGGACTTCGGCGGCACGAACTCGCCGGTCATCAGCCTTCCGTGACAGACGACGATCACGTCTCGGTCCATGGCGGTGGACCGGTCGGAGCCGACTGGGGTTTTGGTCAGGGGTGGGTGGTGAGTTGGCGTTCGAGAGGGGTGCGGTAGCAGGGGGTGATGCGGGTGCCGTCGAGGAAGGCGGTCAGGCGGCTGATCTGGGTCTCCACGGCTGCGCGGGCCTCGGCGCCGGGGTCGGTGAGGAGGTGGTGGTTGATGTGTCCGTCAGGGTGTTGGGCCCAGGCGCCGATGATGCGGCCGTTCCACCAGATGGTGGGGCCGATGTTGCCGTTGCGGTCGAAGAGGGCGTTGGTGTGACCGGGGTCGAGGTACCAGTCACGGTGGCGCCAGCCCATGGGTGTGGGGTCGAGGCTGGGCAGCAGGGCTGCGGCGGGCTCGGGGTCGGCAGGGGTGGTGTCGAGGTCTTCGGGCAGGAGGTAGCCGGTGCCTTCGTCGAGTTCGACGGCCCGGGCGCCGGTGCCGGCGAGGGCCTTGCGGGTGTCGGTGAGGTTCCAGCCGGTCCACCACTTCAGATCGTCCACGGTGACGGGGCCGAACGCCGACAGGTAGTGGCGGGCGAGCGTGGCCTTCGCCTGGGGGCCGGGGATCTCCGGCAGAGGGCGGGCCGGTGCCCAGTGGAACTGGGCGGAGGTCCACGAGCCGGCCGGGCGGTCCCGGCGGATGCGGCCCTCGGCGGCCAGCACGCCCAGGACCGGTGTGCCGGCGCGCTGGCGGGACTCGTAGGACTTGCCGGGGAAGGTGACGATCTGCTCGCGCAAGTCCGGTACGTCGACGGCGAGTTGAGCGGCGGTGGCTCGCCCGCGGGCCTCGATCGCCGCCACGGCGGCCTGCTCCACGGCCTGGTAGCGGTGTGCGTCCCAACCGAGGGTCTGGTGCAGGTGGATGAGGGTCTCGGCACGGTGGCGGTGGGGGTCGCGTACGGTCGCCGAGCGTACGGCCGGGGCCAGGCCGGCCGGGACGACGAACATGGTGCGGCGCATGCACCGTATGCGCTCCAGAGCCGGGGCTCCGGCGGGGGCGTGGTAGAGGGAGTGGTCGATACCGGCGGCGGTCGGGGCGTGCATGCGGGCCGCGGCGGCGAGGAAGACGGTGGCGGGGTCGGTGGCGTGCAGGCCGATCAGTGCCTGCGCCACTGCCTCCGCCGTCTTCTCGCGCACGGAGGGCGCGAGAAGATGACGGCGTACCAGGTGGGCGCGGCGCTGGTCGCCGGTGACGCGGGGCAGGACAGTGAGGACAGTCATGGTGTGATGCGGTGTCAGTAGGTGCCGTGGATGCAGAAGGGCTGGCCGGACGGGTCGAGCAGGACGGTCCAGTGCTGACCGCCTGGCTGGTGGTCGGGCTTGGTGGCGCCCATCTCCAGCAGCCGCTTCTCCGCCGCCGCGACGTCGGGGAAGGAGAAGTCCATGTGGAAGGGGAGTTCTTCCTCGGGCCAGGCGGGCGTGGTGAAGGACTCGGACGTATGAAAGAGGTACATCGCGCCGTTCACGTACCAGGCGCAGGCGGCTTCGTTGCCCTGCCCGTCGGGGTAGGTCCGGGACACCGTGGTGCCCAGGGCGGTGGCGTAGAAGTCGGCCAGCGCGCGGCCGTCGCGGGCCCCTATCGCGTGGCAGATGATCTTGCCGTTGAGGGGGGCGTCGGTCTCGGTGGTCATGGTCAGCGCACGACCTTGATGCCGAAGTGGGTGCCGAAGCCGAGAGCGATGCCGATGGCGCCGTGCATGTGGGCGTACATCTCCATGGCGCGGGCGGCGATAAGGGAACCGAGGTCGAGGACGTCGGTCCAGCCGTATTCCTTGAGCAGGTCGGTGACCTGCTGCTTGGTGTCGTCGTCCTCGCCCGCGACGAACATCGTGTGGTCGCCGCCGCCGATGGCCTGCGGGTCGACGACGGTGGCCTGTTCCTGGGTGACGAACGCCTTGACGACCTTCGTGCGCGGCAGGGCGCGCTGGATCTGCTCGCCCAGGCTGTCACTGTCGCAGGGGTCGAGGATGGGGTTGACGCCCCAGGGAGTGGGCCACGGCCGCTCGATGTCCGGGTTGTAGATGTACGGCACGGCATAGTCGATCAGCGTCTTACCGGCGAGCCGGTCGGCGATGGCGGACAGGGCTGCCACGGCGTTGTGGCCGTCGATGCCGTTGATCACCAGGCCGTCGGAGGCGGCTGCGGCGTCACCGAAGGTGTGCAGTTCGATACCGGGATGGTCGGCGAGGAACTGCTTGAAGGGCGGGGTGCCCATCATGTCGGGTTCCGTGCGGGCCAGCGTGGCCTGCGGGTCGCGGGTGCCGACGTGGACCTCGTGACCGAGTTCGACGAGCTTGGCGATGTGGGCGCGGGCACCGCCACCGGTACCGAGAACAGCGACTTTCATGGAAAACCTCCTGATTTGCTCCGTGCGGACAGGTCCACCATAGGGTCCTTTAAGGACAGGCCCTGTCCTTTGACCGCGGCATCATGGAATTCATGACCAGCGACATGACCGCCCGCATGCTCCGGCTGCTCTCCCTGCTCCAGACCAGGCGGGAATGGTCCGGCGACGACCTCGCCGAACGCCTGGAGGTCACCGTCCGCACGGTCCGTCGCGACATCGAGCGGCTGCGCGAGCTCGGCTACCCCGTCGACAGCACCCGCGGGCACTCCGGCGGCTACCGCCTCGCCCCCGGCACCGACCTCCCACCCCTCCTCCTCGACGACGACGAAGCCATCGCCATCGCCGTCGCCCTGCGCACCGCCGCCGGCGGCCTCACCCGCATCGAGGAGACCGCCCTGCGCGCCCTGGCCAAGCTCGAACAGGTCCTCCCCCGCCGCCTGCGCGGGCAGGTCACCGCACTACAGACGTCCCTGGACGGCATCACCTGGGAGGACCGGGGGCCGCGCGCCGACCCGGCCCTCCTGGCCACCCTCGCCGTCGCCTGCCGCGACCACGAGATCGTCACCTTCGACTACGCCCCCCGCCGCGGCACCACCGCCCCCCGCCGCGCAGAACCCTGCCACCTCGTCGACTCCGGCGGCCTGTGGTACCTCCTCGCCCACGACACCGCCAAAGACGACTGGCGCCTCTTCCGCCTCGACCGCATCACCAGCGCCACACCCACCGGCCGCCGCGTCCCGCCCCGCCCGGTCCCCGGCGACGACCCCGCCGCCTTCGTCGCCGGCCGGCTGTCCGCCGCCCCCACCCGCTACCGCGCCGTCGCCACCGTCCACGCCTCAGCCGACCACGTCCGCGCCCGCACCCGGGGCCTGGCCACCCGCATCCAGCCCCTCGACGAGGCCACCTGCCTCGTCGACGCCTCCGGCGACCACCTGCCCCGCATCGCCCAGACCCTGGCCGGCCTCGACACCGACTACGCCCTCGACGCCGACCCGGACGTCCTCACCCACCTGCGCACCGCCGCCCACCGCACCCTGCACGCCACCGCCTGCCCCTCTCCCGGCGACGAGGCAAGCACCCACGCCGAGGCCGGCGAACGCTCCGGGCCGGCAACCGGCGCGGCCTCCCCCAGCCCCAACAGGTAAAAGCCACACCTGAGTTGATCCGTCGGCCGACCGTACCCGGACTCCCCCCTCCGAGCCGTCGCCCTCCCGCGCCGGGCACCAAGCACGGCCCGTAGGCGTTCCCGGGGTTGACCACACCTGTCGGTAGACGGCTACCGTGCCACTGTGTCAGCCGACCATGCCTTCATCGTCCGCCCCGGAACCGCGACTGATATCGAGGAGGCGCTGACGATCCTGAACACTGCCGACGCCCGGCGGAGCGGGCGTTCGCCCTGCGCGGGGGAGAGCCGTGATCGGATGCGCCCGAGACTCGCCGGTCCCGACGCGTTCTTCTTCGTCGCACAGCGCACGGACGGCAATCCCATCGGCGTTGCAGCCGGTTTGAGTGGCCGCCAGGACGGCGGTGTCGGCCCGACCATCCCCGGGCTGTGCCACATCAGCATGGTCGCCGTCCGCCCCGAGCACTGGGGCGAAGGGGTGGGCAAGCACCTCGTCCAGGCACTGCTCTCCCACGGTCGCGCCCTCGGCTACACCCGGTTCCAGCTGTTCACACACGTCGACAACACCCGCGCCCAACGCCTCTACGAAGGTGTGGGCTTTGCACGCACCGGCCGGACTGCCGTGTCCGACGGAGGCGAGGGCATCGTCCACTACCTATGGGTCCCTCACCAACTCCCCTGAGATCCCAGGGTGTTCGAACCAAAGCACTGAGCGGCCAAGCCCTCACCATTGCCGGGGACACCCGGAGGTCGATGAAGCGTGCCGCTCCCCGCATGTCGCCGGCGAGCAGGCATGTGTTCCACGATCGGCAGATTCGGTAGATTCTGTAGATTCGGTAGATGTCGAGGAGCCGGGAATTTCCGGTCGAGGCACACGCCCGACTCACTCCCGCCAGCCACTCCAAGGGCCGTACGGCCCGCGCGAACCGCGCCGCCGCTCGCCGTGCCCGTGCCCGTGCCTCGGCAAGCCGCCGCACATCTACCGCCGGCCCGCCGGGCGTCAAGGAACCGTCAGGGCCGCCCCTCCCCACGCAAAGGAAACGCCAACACCTCGCGATGGCATCGTCTGGTTCGTTTCGATGGGCGATGTGAACGTAGAACTGGGCGAGGGGCTGACCCCCATGAACAGACCGGGCGACCGCGTTGTGGCCGGGGTGAGCGGTTCGCTGGGAAGTCTGACCGCTCTGCACCGGGCAGCCTCCGAGGCACGCGCCACCGGCGCCACCCTGTGGGCCGTGCTGGCCTGGGAACCACCGGGCGGCGACATCGTCCATCGCGGCGGGCCGTGCCCGGCACCGATGGCCGCCTGGCGCCGCATGGCGGTCGAGCGTCTCACCGAAGCTCTCGACACTGCTTTCGGCAGCGCCGGACCCGGGGTACCGCTGGAGCGGCTCGTCGTACTCGGCAAACCCGGCACAGTCCTGCTGGCCGTCGCCGACCAGCCCGAAGACCTGCTGGTGGTCGGGGCCGGAACCCGCAGTCGGCTGCGTCGGGCACTGTCGCCCTCCGTGGCCCGGTACTGCCTGGCACGCGCCTGCTGCCCCGTCCTGGCCGTGCCGCCCTCCCCCCTCCACCGCACGTTCCATGCCGTTCATCGCCGCAACACGTGGAAACTCCCGCTCAAAACCCAGGGGTTGGCCGAGCGGCGCTGACGCCACGTTCGGACACGCCCGACGGCGGTGCCCGCGGCAGTGGGCGGGAAGCGTCGTGGACGTCGCGGCGGAGGCACGGGGCAGGACGTACCCCTGCCCGCCGCGTCGTTGCGGCTCCATGACGACGGTGGAGTGGCCGGACGGCGAAGAACGGCGACTCGCTCCGGCCTACCGCAGTGACGCAAGCCGAGCGTGCCGATGTCAGAGCCGACGGCGCGCCGGTCCTGCCCCGTCCGGCCAAGGCGTCGCGGGCGTCCCGTTCGGAGTCTGACCGGCAACACGAGTCACGCGGTTCGGCGTTGATCCCACGGCACATCCCGGCCGACCGGCCCTGCCGCCACACCGGACGGCACATACCGCGCCACCCTGCCGGGAGCACACCCACAACCACCTCGACGGCAAGGTCATCGTCATCGGCCGCAACAGCAGATCTCGGGGCGACTGCGACGACGGTACGTCGCGTCAATCGCCGGTGCTTCCGGCGGACTTGCGACTGGACTGCTGGGCTTCTTCGCTGCTTCCTCGCTACGGCGGAAGCCTGCCATGGTTGTCCACGGCGCGGGAAAGGGGGCACCCCCCTCCTTGCCCTTCTCAACGTATAGCGCATGGGGGGCCTTGCGGCAAGGCCCGGGTCGTACCGCAGAATTGCCGACCGAGGCCAGGACCTGCGGAAATCAGAGATCCATGAAGGACATGTGTTGTTGTCGACGTATGGATCGCGGGGACGTCGAAGCGACGGTGGGACTCGCAGTCCGGTTGCGGGCACTCGGCGCGAAGGTGCGGGTGGGCGCGCCGCCTGACTGCGCGGAGCTGCTGGCCGAATCCAATCTCGTTGAATGGGCGTGGTGATGATTGGCGTGATCGTGGTCGGCGGCGGACCGACCGGTTTGATGCTGGCCTGCGAGTTGCGGCTGCACGGCGTGCACGTGGTCGTGCTGGAGAAGTTGACCGAGCCGGTCGAGGAGTCCCGCGGACGGGGCTTGCACGCGCGCAGCGTCGAGCTGATGGACCAGCGCGGCCTGCTGGACCGGTTCCGCGCGGTCAGTGAGAAGTTCCAGGTCGGCGGTTTCTTCGGCGGCATCCACAAGGCGTGGCCGGACCGGTTGGATACGGCTCACCCCTACGGCCTCGCCACCCCGCAGCCTGTCACCGAGCGGCTGCTGGACGAGCGTGCCCTCGAACTCGGCGCCGAGATCCGGCGCGGCTGCGACGTCATAGGGCTGAGCCAGGACGAGGACGGGGTGACCGTCGAGCTGGCGGACCGCACGCACCTGCGCTCGCGCTACCTCGTCGGGTGCGACGGTGGCCGTAGCGCGGTGCGCAAGCAGCTCGGTGTCGGCTTCCCCGGTGAGCCCGCCACAGTCGAGACACTGCTGGGACATATGGAGGTGACCGAGGACCCGGCGACGATTACCGCCGTCGTCGAGGAAGTCCGGAAGACCCAACTGCGGTTCGGTGCGATCCCCAACATGGACGGGAACGAGGGGGTGTACCGCATCGTCGTGCCCGCCGACGGCGTGGCCGAGGACCGCACGGCCCCGCCGACCCTGGAGGAGTTCAGGCAGCAGCTGCGGGCCGTCGCGGGTACCGACTTCGGCGTGCACTCGCCGCGCTGGCTCTCCCGGTTCGGCAACGCCACCCGGCAGGCCGAGCGCTACCGGGTCGGCCGGGTGCTGCTGGCCGGCGACGCGGCACACATCCACCCACCAACCGGCGGACAGGGCCTCAACCTCGGCGTGCAGGACGCCTTCAACCTCGGCTGGAAACTCGCCGCCGACGTCAACGGCTGGGCACCGGAGGGACTACTGGACACCTACCACACCGAACGGCACCCGGTAGGCGCCCACGTACTGGACAACACCCGCGCGCAGATCACGCTGCTGGGAACCGATCCGGGCGCCACCGCACTACGGGAACTGTTCTCGAAGCTCATGGACTTCGAGGAGGTAAACCGGTACGTGACCGGGATGATCACCGCCGTCGATGTCCGCTACGACCTCGGCGAAGGCCACGAACTGCTCGGCCGGCGACTGCGGGACGTGACACTGAAGCAGGGCCGCCTCTACGAGCTGATGCACCACGGCCGTGGACTCCTGCTCGACCAGACCGGCCGACTCACGGTGGCAGGCTGGGAAGACCGAATCGACCACGTCGTCGACGTCAGCGAGGAACTGGACGCGCCCGCGGTGCTGCTGCGCCCGGACGGCCACGTGGCGTGGGTCGGGGACGATCAACAGGACCTTCTCAGCCAGCTGCCCAAGTGGTTCGGCGCCGCCGTCAGCTGAGCGCGCGCAGTCGCCGCCCGAAGATGTCGGCCGTTGTGGCGGAGTGCGCCACGTCGTGGCAACGCCCCAGGCCGAGCTGGACGAGGTCCTCCGGCTCGGCCACCCGGAGGTGCCGCCGATCGAGGGCGGCCGGAGACCGGACAGACCGTGTGACGCCGCACCGCGTCGCGTACCTATGGCGCGAACGGCCTGCTCTGCCTGCTCGGCGGATTCGGTTCACCTCCGCCTGGCGGAGGTGAACCGGAGAACTGGTGCTGTCTGCGGGAGGGGCCGGGCCGGGGCAGTGCGGCTGATGCATCGTGGGCGTCACAGGTCCGCTGGTGGACACCTCGATGGGTCGGCGGATTCTGCCCCACCTCGGCACCGAGAGCCAGGCCCTGGCAGACCGGCCCAGGCGATGCGACATCGGCGGTAGCCCCAAGACGCGCCGGGTCGGCACCTGCGTCATCCTGGGACCATGAAGATCGAGGTTCTGGTCGTGCCGGACTGTCCGCACGAGAAGGCGGCAGTCGAGCTGCTGCGCCGGGCGCTGGACGATGTCGGTCTGACGGACGTCACGTGGGATACGCAGGTGGTGGCCGATCAGGACGAGGCCGAGCGGATCGGCTTCACCGGATCGCCCACCTTTCTGATCGACGGACGCGACCTGTTCGCCGAGCCCGGTCGCGCAGCTGGGCTGACGTGCCGGATGTACGCGACGCCGCAGGGGCCTGCCGGCCTGCCCACTCTCGACCAGTTGCGCCAGGCTCTGGCCGCCGTCTGCCAGACAGGGAATGCTCCAGCGGGACCGGGCAGCGGCCGGGAACCGACCAACGAGCAGCGGCGGCACTGGCAGGACACCCACGCAGCGCACCCCGGCATGTACGGTGCCGAGCCCTCCACCCCGGCCGTGCACGCGGCCGGCGTCTTCCGGGCTGCGGGGGCCGATCGGGTGCTGGAACTCGGTGCCGGGCACGGCCGCGACGCCCTGTACTTCGCCCGCAAGGGCTTCACTGTTCGCGCAACCGACTTCAGTTCCACCGGACTTGGGCAGCTGCGCGAGGCCGCCCGCGCCCAGGGGCTGGCCGACCGGATCACCACCGCCGTCCACGATGTCCGTACGCCTCTGCCGCTGCCCGACGACTCGGTGGACGCCGTCTTCGCGCACATGCTGCTGTGCATGGCGCTGTCCACCCGCGAGATCCGCACCCTGGTCGCCGAAGTCCGTCGCGTGCTCCGCCCGGGCGGGGTCTTCGTCTACACCGTGCGGCACACCGGCGACGCCCACTACGGCACCGGCACTGCTCACGGCGACGACATCTACGAGCACGGCGGCTTCGCCGTCCACTTCTTCCCCCGGCAGCTGGTCGACAGCCTCGCCGACGGCTGGCGCCTGGACGAGGTCCACGGCTTCGAAGAAGGCGAACTGCCCCGCCGCCTGTGGCGCATCACCCAGTCCCTGTCCTGACGACGCCGTAGCCCACCGGCCCAGTCAATCCAGTCGAGAACGATCCGATGGGAGCCGGTCTGCCGCCGCGCGTGGACGGCGCGACAACCACCGCAGCGCGGGCGGCCCGGAGCCGGGCAACCCGGGCAACTGCAAGTCGCCCAGCCCCACTCCGCGGCTACGGGCAGCACCGCGGCTCCCCTGGATCACCTCGCCCCGTGCCCGCCACCCCGCCCTTGGCCACACCCTTGCCACGCCCCGGATGCCACAGGACCCGCCCGCTCATTTCGGAACATCGTGCGAACCAGCCGCAGATGAGTGATGGCGCTCCCGGTTCCGGCGACGTGTATTCCCGGGAAACGCCGCCGACCGAGGGCGCGCGGAAGCACGATCGGGGTCCGTTTACCTCGTTCCGGGGTTTTTGACTCCTGAATACGAGTCCGCCCCCTTTCACGCCGTATCGAGATGATCTCCCGCCTGTTTCGCTTGATCCTGCGCACGGCCGCCCTGCGCACCACCGGCCGTCCTGCTCACGTCTGTTCACGTCCCGGGAGGGAAAGTGTCCGCACCGGACAGCGTCACCGGTTCCGCCACCGAAGAGCCCGTACTCGAACCACCCGCAGACACCGCGCTCACCAGTCTCAGCACTCAGGCCGCGCGACAACTGGCCACCACCACCAAGTCCGAGCCCCAGATGCAGGCCATCACCTCGCGGTGGCTGCTGAAGGCGCTGCCGTGGGTGGACGTCAAGGGTGGCACCTACCGGGTCAACCGGCGTCTGCAACTCCGTGTCGGCCGGGGTCGTGTCCAGTTCGAGCACAACGGCGCGGACGACATCAAGGTGATCCCCCAGACCCTCACCGAGCTGCCCGTCCTGCGCGGTTACGACGACATCGACGTCCTCAAGGAGGTCGCCGGCCGGTTCCGCGTCCGGGAGGTCCGGGCCGGCCAGGTCCTCTTCGAGGCAGGACAGCTCGCCACCGAGGCGTACCTCGTCGTCCACGGCCGGTTCGCGCGCTATGCGGCCGGCAAGTACGGCGAGGAGGAGGTCATCGGCGTCGTCACGGACGGCGACCAGATCGGGGACGAGGCGATCGGCCGGCCCGAACCGCGCTGGCAGAGCTCGGTACGGGCCGAGACGGCGGGCGTACTGCTGGTGCTGCCCTGGGACGTGGTCCAGGAGTTCACCGATCGCGTGCCGTCCCTGGCCGCACACCTGACGGCGTACGCGGAGCAGCAGCAGCGCCCGGTGAACCGCAAGGGAGAGGCGGATGTGCCGGTACAGGCGGGACACGTCGGCGAGCCGACGCTGTCCAGCGGCTTCGTCGACTACGACCTCACCCCGCGCGAGTACGAGCTCTCCCTGACCCAGACCGTGCTCCGGGTGCACAGCCGGGTCGCCGATCTCTACAACGAACCCATGGACCAGACGCAGCAGCAGCTTCGGCTGACCGTCGAGGAGATCCGCGAGCGCCAGGAGTGGGAGCTGGTCAACAACCGGGAGTTCGGGCTGCTGCACAACACCGACTACGGCCAGCGCATCAGTACCTACACCGGCCCGCCCACCCCCGACGACATGGACGAGCTGTTGTCCATGCGCCGCAAGACACGGCTGTTCCTGGCCCATCCCAAGGCGATCGCCGCGTTCTTCCGGCAGTGCAACAAACGCGGTCTGGTGCCGGGCTCGGCGAACGTCGACGGGCACGAGGTTCCCGCCTGGCGCGGCGTCCCGATTTTCCCGTGCGGCAAGATTCCGATCACCGGCGAGCACACCAGCAGCATCATCGCGCTGCGTACCGGGGAGGCGGACCAGGGAGTCGTCGGCCTGCACCAGACCGGCCTGCCCGAGGAGTTCCAACCGGGCCTCAACGTCCGCTTCATGGGCATCGACACCGCCGCCGTCATCAACTACCTGGTCACCGCCTACTACTCGATGGCCGTCCTTGTGCCCGACGCCGCCGGAATCCTGGAGAACGTCCAGATCGGCCGGAGCGCCGACTGACCGGGTGGAGTACCCAACCATGAGCACGCCCCCCGACACCGCGGCCGGGTACTCGTTGCCCGGCCCGCCGAACCTCGCCCGCAGCCTGCGGGCCCGACGCGGCGGAGCAGTCCCCGGGCTGACGTACCGGCCCGCCACCCCCGCCGACCCGGAAAAGGCCAGGGAGATCGACCGCAGGCTGGAGTCCTGGGCCCGTCGGCTGGATCTCTTCCCCGCGCAGTGGACCGGGGACTTCGCGCAGTTCCAGGTCGGCAGGGCCGTCGTCCTCCAGCATCCCGGTGCGGCCGATCTCGAACGCCTCACCGTCGCGGGCGAGTTCCTCCTGGCCGAGAACATCGTCGACAGCTGCTACTGCGAGGAGGACGAAGGCCGCGGCGCCTCGCGCCGCAGCCTGGGCGGTCGTCTGGTCCTTGCCCAGTCGGCCCTCGACCCGTTCCACGGCACCCCCGCAGTGGAGGAGGAGTGGCGCCGCGGCATACAGGCCGACGGCCCCCTGCGCTCCTACCACTGGGCGATGCAGGACTACGCGGCCTTCGCGACTCCCAGTCAGACGGGCCGGTTCGTCCATGACATGGCCCGGCTGCACCTCGGCTATCTCGCCGAGGCATCCTGGGCGGCGACGCGCCATGTACCGCATGTCTGGGAGTACCTGGTGATGCGGCAGTTCAACAACTTCCGCCCTTGTCTGTCGCTCGTCGACGCCGTGGACGGCTACGAACTGCCCGAAGCGCTCTACGCCCGCCCCGAGGTCCAGCGGGTCACCGCCCTGGCCTGCAACGCCACGACCATCGTCAACGACCTCTACTCCTTCACCAAGGAGTTGGAGAGCGACCCGAACCATCTGAACCTGCCGCAGGTGGTTGCCGCCAACGACAAGCGCGGTCTGAAGGCCGCCTACCTCAAGAGCGTCGAGATCCACAACCAGGTCTTCGAGGCGTTCGAGACGGAGTCAGCCCCGCTGGCTGCCGCCTCGCCCCTTCTCGAAAGGTACGTCCGGGGCCTGTCCGACTGGGTCGCCGGCAACCACGAATGGCACGCCACCAACACCGACCGCTACCACCTGCCCAACTACTGGTAGATCCCGCGCCCCATCGCAAGGAGCCACCGTTGACCATCGCACACGCCGACACCGTCCGCACACCGGTGCCGACCCAGTCCACGTACCAGTCACGCGTCGCGGACTACTGGAACGCCGAGGAAAACCCGGTCAACCTCGAACTCGGAAAGATCGACGACCTGTACCACCACCACTACGGCATCGGGGACGCCGACTGGTCGGTACTGGACGAGCCGGACCCCGACCGCCGCCGCGAGCGGGTCACCGGCGAACTGCACCGCCTGGAGCACGCCCAGGCCGAACTCCTCGCCTCGCACCTCGGCGACCTCTCCCCCACCGACCGCGTCTTCGACGCCGGGTGCGGACGCGGCGGCGGCAGCGTGGTCGCCCATCTGCGCCACGGCTGCCACGCCGACGGGGCCACGATCTCCGCCAAGCAGGCCGATTTCGCCAACGAACAGGCCCGCAAGCGCGGCATCGACGACAAGGTGCGCTACCACCACCGCAACATGCTCGACACCGGCTTCACCTCCGGCGCGTACGCGGCGTCCTGGAACAACGAGTCGACCATGTACGTCGAGCTGGAGCTGCTGTTCGCGGAGCACGCGCGCCTGCTACGGCGCGGAGGACGCTACGTCACCATCACCGGCTGCTACAACGACGCCTACGGCCGTGCCTCCCGCGAGGTCTCCCTCATCAACGCCCACTACATCTGCGACATCCATCCCCGCTCGGCGTACTTCAGCGCCATGGCCCACAACAGGCTCGTCCCCGTACACGTCCAGGACCTGACGGAGGCCGCCCTGCCGTACTGGGAACTGCGCAGGCAGGCCGACCACTTGGTCACCGGCATCGAGGAGACCTTCCTCAACGCATACCGCAACGGCAGCTTCCAGTACCTGCTGATCGCCGCCGAACGCGTATGAGTCCCCGGGGCCGCGCCGCTCGCGACGCGGCCCCATGGGGTAGCACCGGCGAGCCGGCAGGAAGACCCTGGTGGCTGCTGTCCGCTCTCTCGTCAGGGTGGTTGTGAGGGCGGTTCATCGGGGTCTTTCAGAGGGCGTCTGTGACGCGTCGAACAGGTCAGTGGCGCGGCGGATTCCTGCGCGGCCTGATGATGGCGTTCGGCAGGGCAGGGGCGGGAAGACGGTCTCCTGGATACCCTTCGACGGCGCCGAAGCGATCGGAGGCGTTCTGCCAGTCCTCCCGAGCCCTCACCATGTCTTCGTGACTGCGGCCGACGAAGTTCCACCACATGACGATCTCCTCCTCGAATGGGGTTCCGCCGAGCAGGACCATCCGTGCGGTGTCATCCGAATCGTTTGCCAGCGTCAGCGCCTCGCTGCCCGGATGGACGTAGCCCATCTCCGAGGGACCGACCAGGGTGTCGCCCAGACGTACGTCGCCGTGGTCGACCAAGAGGCCGTGCTCGAAGCCGGGGTCGACGGCGAGCGTGACAGCCGCGCGGGGCTGGAGGAGAATCTCGGCGCCGAGCAGGGGGGTGAAGGTCCGTACCGGGGAGACATCACCGGCGAGGGACCCCAGGAAGACCCTGATCTCGGCCCCGTCGATCCGCACGGACTCGGGGGCGTAGTGCTGGAAGTCCCGTTCGGTGTTGCGGCGCTCCTCCGGCAGCGCGACCCACAGCTGGACACCGTGCAGGATGGTGGTCCGCGGCGTGGACACCTCGGAGTGGCAGATGCCGAATCCGCCCGTCATGAGGTTCAGTTCGCCCGGCCGTACGTAGGCGTGGCTGCCCAGGCTGTCACGGTGCTCGATCTCTCCGCTGAACAGCCAGCTCACCGTCTGTAGCCCGGTGTGCGGGTGCGGGGCCACATCCATGCCACCCGTCAGCGAGACGTCGTCGGGGCCGTAGTGATCGGCGAAGCACCACGCGCCGATCAGAGTCCGGGCGCGCTGAGGCAGTGTCCGCCGCACGGTCATCGCCCGGGGGCCGCCAAGAGGCACGTCACGTGCGGTCAGTACATCCACCCGTGCCGCCTCGATCAGCAGCCTGCTGTCCACCGCGGCGCCGCATCGGAGTTCCATGGGTTTCGTTTCGGTGTTACTCACCGTGTACCGCCTCCCAGCCGAAATTAGTTCTACCTTCAACCATAATGCCGGACGATGGCACCACCGGGTGCACACCACGCGACAGGGGGTGCGTGTGCGACGCCTTCCAGATCATCAGGGTCATCGTCGATGTCCACCTGGGAGGGCGCCGGAACGAACTTCCCGGGGGCTGGTCATCGACCGGCGGCGCTCGCGGGACGCACGCTCATGTCGGCCAGGTCGCCTCTTCGCCTTTCCGGCTCGGCCGGCGGGACGATCTCCCGCTTGAGGATCTTCCCGGTCGGCGCCTTCGGCAGCGAGAGTTCGGGGCCTGTCTATCCCAGGCGGTCGGCCCAGTCCTTTGGGACTCGGCCTTCGGGGCCGGGGGTGGGCTGGTCGGCCGGGTGGCTCTCAGGGGGAGCCAGGGGCGGGCCCGAGGCGTACGCCTGCGAGGTCTCGTAGTCGTAGAACCAGGTTTCGCCCGGTTCGAAGCTGCGGATCACCGGGTGCCTGCTGTCCCGGGCGTGGGCCGTCGCGTGCTTGGCGGGCGAGTCGTCGCAACAGCCGATGTGACCACACTGTGCGCAGCGTCGGAGGTGGAACCACCAGCCACCACTGGCGGCGCATTCGGCGCATCCGGTTCCGCTGGGTGGGACTGCGGGGTCGATTCCGTGGGGGGAACTCATGAGGGCTACTGTGGGGAACGGGGGTCGGCGGAGGCCAGCGGCAGGCGTACCTGGAAGCGGGTGTCGCCGGGGACGGAGTGGAACCTCAGGTCCCCGTTGTGTTTGTTGACGATGATGCGCCAGGAGATGTCCAGACCGAGACCTGTGCCTTCACCCACCGGTTTGGTGGTGAAGAACGGGTCGAAGATGCGGTCGCGGATGTCCGCGGGGACTCCGGGGCCGGTGTCACGGAATTCGACGAGCAGGTGGTCTCCGTCGCGGGCGGTCCGCACGGTCAACGTGCCGTCGGCGTCGATGCTGTTCATCGCCGCGGCTGCGTTGTCGATCAGATTCGTCCATACCTGGTTGAGTTCGCCGGGGTAGGCCGGGATCTTCGGCAGGCTGCGGTCGTATTCCTTGACGACGGTGATGTGGGGGCCGATCTTCGCGGAGACCATCAGCAGGGTGCTGTCGAGCAGTTCGTGGACATCGGTGACCTGGTAGGGCGCTCGGTCGAGTTGCGAGTACTGCTTGGCCGCCGTGACGAGGGCCGAGACGCGGGTGGTCGACTCCTCGATCTCGTTCATCAGCAGCTCTGTTTCCACGGTGTAGTTGAGCCACCGCACGGCGCCTTCGAGGGTGTCGCTGTCCACGGCTGCGGTGACCTGGTCCAGCCAGTCGGTGTCGAGGCCGGCCTGCACGAAGGTCGGTGCGAGCTGCCAGCCGTCCGCGATGCCGTGGTCGTCGAGCCAGTCGCAGAGGGCGTCCTCCCGGTCCGCTGCTTCCAGCGGGCTCAGGGCGGTGGCCTTGGCAACGCGCTCGGCCGTGCGTTCTTGGACATCGACGAGCGTCTCCAGGGTGTCGCGCCGGTACGGGCGTGCCGCGATGATCCCGAGCGTGTGGCGCATTGCGGCGACACGCTCGCGGAGTGCGGAGGTGGCGCGCACGGCCGCGGCGGCCGGGTTGTTCAGCTCGTGGGTCAGCCCGGCGGACAGCGATCCGAGAGCCATGAGCCGCTCTCGCTGGCCGACCGCCTCCTGGGCGCTCTTGACTCCGAAGAAGAGGCCTTCCAGCAGGTGCACGGCCATGGGAAACCACTCATGCATGACCGCGGCGAAGGTTTCCGCGGGCAGCACGAAGAAGCGTGTGGGCTCAAGGACGTGGAGGGAGCTGTTGTAGACCTGCCGCAGGCGGTCGCCCAGGTAGGCCTGGAAGGCTCCCGCATACACCCCGCGGCTGGAACTCCGGCTCGTCTCCACGTCGTAGTCCCCGATGCGGCGCGAGAGAACGACGGTCCCTTCGAGGAGCACGTAGAAGCACGTGGCCGGGTCGCCCTCCCCGTACACGGGCCCGGGTGCGAACTCCTCCACCCGGCCTTCGCGACAGAGCCGGGCGAGCTGGTCGGGGGCCAGCTTCTCGAACAGGAACAGCGAGCCGAGTTCTTCCTGGCTGCACGGCATCGGCCGACCGCTCATGACTGCTCCAGGTATCGGTGGACGAGCATGACCGCCATGGCTCCCTCGCCCACGGCGGAAGCGACACGCTTGGCGGACTCGGCGCGAGCGTCCCCCGCGACGAATACGCCGGGGACGTTGGTTTCCAGGTGGTAGGGCGGCCGGTCCAACTCCCAGCCGGCCGGCGGGCGCCCGTCCGAGGTCAGATCGGGGCCGGTCAGGATGAACCCGCGGGAGTCCCGGAGCACCGAGCCCTCCAGCCAGTCGGTCAGCGGGGCTGCGCCGATGAAGACGAACATCCACTGGGCGTCGAGGCGTTCGGTGAGGCCGGTCGATGTGTCGCGCAGGGTGATCTGTTCCAGTTGACGCGCGCCGTGAGCGGCGTCGACGACCGTGTTCGTGCGCACAGAGATCGTGGGCGTTTCCTCGACCTGCTGGACGAGGTAGTGCGACATCGAGGTGGCCAAGGACGGCTTACGCACCAGCAGGGTGACCGACTTGGCGCTGCGGGCCAGGTATATCGCGGCCTGGCCGGCGGAGTTCGCACCGCCGACGATGTACACGTCCTGGCCTTGGCACGCGGCCACTTCGGTCAGGGCCGAGCCGTAGAACACTCCGCAGCCGGTCAACTCGGACACGTGGGGCGCATCCAGTTGCCGGTACGACACGCCGGTCGCAAGAATCACGGCGTGCGCGGCGACAGCGGAGCCGTCCGAGAACCGGACGACGCGCGACGCACCATTGATCTCCAGCCCGGTGACCTCACGCGCGGTCAGTATCTCGGCACCGAACTTCGCCGCCTGACGCCGGGCCCGGTCGGTGAGCTGTGCCCCGGACACTCCGTCCGGAAAGCCGAGATAGTTCTCGATGCGCGAGCTCTGGCCTGCTTGGCCTCCGGTCGCGGAGCGTTCCACGAGGACGGTCCGCAGGCCTTCGGAGGCCCCGTACACCGCCGCACCCAAACCGGCGGGTCCGCCGCCGATGATGACGAGGTCGTAGAAGTCGGTTGCCGGTGTCGTCGCGAGGCCGACCCGGGCGGCGAGTTCCCGGTCCTCCGGCTCGACGAGGGCCGTTCCATCCGGAGTGATCACCAGCGGGAGCCGCAACCCCTCCTCGCCCGCCGCGCACAGCAGCCGCCGGCCTTCCGGATCCTCGGACGAGTACCAGCGGTAGGGCACCTGGTTACGGGCCAGGAACTCCCGTACCTCCGAGGAACGCGCCGACCAGCGGTGTCCGACGACCTTGGTGACGGTCACCGGCCGGTGGTCGGCGACCCGCCAGGCCGACAAGAGATCGTCGAGGACGGGGTAGAGCTTCTCCTCGGGCGGCTCCCAGGGCTTGAGGAGGTAGTGGTCGAGGTCGACGACATTGATCGCGTCGATGGCCGCGCCGGTGTCCGCGTACGCGGTCAGCAGCACCCGCCGCGCGCCAGGGTGGATGTCGATCGCCTGCTCCAGGAATTCGATGCCGTTCATCTCCGGCATCCGGTAGTCGGCCACGATCACCGCGACGGGGGCGCCGCGCAGCTTCAGCTCCCGCAGGGCGGCAAGGGCGGACGCGCCGGACTCCGCGCGGACGATGCGGTACGACTCGCCGTACTGACGCCGCAGATCGCGGGCGACAGCACGCGACACACCCGGGTCGTCGTCCACAGTCAGGATGACGGTCCGCGCCGGACTGGCAGCCTGATCCATAGGCATCCCACCCCCGCGTCGATCACCCTTCCGCACCGACTTCACGTGCCTGACCGGCACGACAGTGCGCCAGCAGTGCCCATTTTATGGGTGGCTGTCATGGTCTGCTATGCAAGGTCAGGAATGCGGAAGTCTTTCCTGCATCCATGCCGTCAGGTCGGCACGCAGGTCTCCGGTGTCGTGAAGACCGCCGCCCGGGTCGAGCCGGCGAGTCGCCAAATTATTGATCATGGTCCGCGCATCGCCCCACCGTCGGTAATGTTCGAGTGATCACCCCCGCACGCTCCGCGACCACGGGGATCGCGACGGCGCCACGGCCCTGCTCGGCGATCAGCCCCTCGACGGCGTTCCTGACGGACGCCGACACCATGGCGGTGCGGTGCCGCGGCGACGATTCCGCAACCACGCTCCCACCATAACGCACATTATTTTGCTTTAAGCCTCTACGGGACCATGCTGGGTGCGGACGGTCGCCTTCGCCTCGTACGCGATCGGCCTGCTGGCAGCCCTACTGGTCGTCGGATCACTGTCCGGCCATCTGGGCCGCCCGCGCCCACCTCCTGCTCGACCTCACCGGCGAGGACGAGGACGGCGACCGGGTCGAAGACACCGCCCCCTCCCTGGCCGCCCTCATCGGCGTAGGCGACGAACTCGCCACAGGGACGAGTCGGCCTGTACTCCGGGGCGTGCTCGGCGTTCGGGACTCGCCAGGGAATCCGCACATCTAGGAGCTTCGGTCGGGCTATGGTCGGCCACATGGCACTGTCGCTGCGGGAACGAGAGCGGTTTCTGGCGGAACCTCATATCGGTGCGCTGTCGGTGGTCGAACGGCCGGACCGCGCGCCGCTGACAGTTCCCATCTGGTACCAGTACACGCCGGGCGGCGAGCTGTGGGTCCGTACCGGGCCCGATTCTCGGAAGGCGCGTGCGATTCGGTCCGCAGGGCGCTTCAGCGTCATGGTGCAGCGGACCGAGCCGACGGTGCGCTACGTGTCGGTGGAGGGTCCGGTATCCAGGATGGAATCAGACAGCCGTGAGCGATCCTGGGAGATGGCCGCTCGGTACCTCCCGCAGGACAAGGTCGCCGACTTCGTGGAATATGACCGTACCCAGCTCGGTGAGCACATCGCCATCTACATGCAGCCGGCCCACTGGGTATCCGCCGACCTGGGAGCCTTCTGACCGCAACGGCAGCAAGTCCCTCCCTCCGCTGGTCACTTTGCCTCTGGGGGCAGCGGTACCGGGGCCTCGCCGAGGCGGACACGAGCGTGCCGAGAGCCAGTCATTCATCGAGGTACCCCGCCGACGGCGGAAGGAGTCGATGACCGGTTACGCTCCGCACCGGCCCAGGAGCGAGCAGGGGCGCCGAGCGCCCTGGCATCGGCCCGAGCGTAGCAGCCCATCCCACCCCGGGCATGCGCAGTCCAGGATCCACAACTTCGTTGCTGCTGACGGCACTTCGTTGACATCACAGATGACATCAGGTGTAGCGTCGACGACAGCAATGTACACAGAAAGGACTTGCAGCAATGAAGTTAGCCATTCGTACCGGACTGGTCGCCGCGGTCACGGCCGCAGCCTTCGCCGTGGTCGCCCCTCCCGCCGGCGCCACCACCGCCAAGGGCGACCAGGCGGCGAATGAACATTTCCGGGCGACCGCAGCCGCTGTCACGCCGGCTGCCGTCGGCAACCACGCGATGGGCGCCCGCCTGGCGGCGAACCCGAATACGATCAAAGCCGCGGCGTACAACCAGGCGCGGAGCATCCTGGCAAAGGCCGGCAGCGATACCGCGGCCAAGTCGCACCCCGTCCACGGCACCGGCGACGTGCCGGTCAGGTACGGCACCAGCCTGCTGGCCGGCTCGCGGGACGAGTTCCGGTCCAAGGATCGCAACGTCCCGAAGAAGAAGTCGGGCATGTCGATCCCCCACTACACGGCGATCCACGACGCAGCGCGAACCATGGGCATCGACCGCTGGTGAGGTAGCCGACGGCGCACCAGCCGCGGCGCCACCGGGCTGGTGCGCCCGCCAGGCGCACACGGAGGTGTTCCGGGAGGGCGGCATACCGCTGCTCGGGCGGCGGCGTCCTGCGCTTCGACCCGACCGCCGCCAGGCCGAAGCCCGTGAAGGTCGTGGACGGGGTGTCCGGCATCAACGGCCTGGCCATCGACGCCGACGGCAGCTTCGACCTCAGCGGCGAACTGGCCACCGGCATCGTCAAGATACGCCCGGACGGCACGAAGGACGAGAAGTGGACACGGACCGCGAACCTCTTCGGCACCAACGGCCTGCACATCGCCGGCGACCGGCTCTACGCGAGCGTCCTCACCAACGCCGCCTCTCCGGTCGTCCGCACTCCCCTCAACGACCCGACCCACCGCACCACGCTCGCCAACCTCAGCCCAAATCCCTTCGATGCCAAGCCCCTTGACGACTTCACCACCTTCGACGGGAACCTGATCATCACCTCCTTCCGGGACGGCGAACTCATCCAGGTGAATCCCACCACCGGCCGCTCCGGCACCCTCGCGATCGGCCTCCGCATGCCTACCAGCGTGCGGGTCGCCCGTGGCTTCGGTGAGCACAGCGCACAGCATGCTCTGTTCGTCTCCGAAGCCTCCGGCCGCATCGTGAAGGACACGATTCCCCGGCACGGGACGACCGGCTGAGCCCACTCGTGGACCGACGGCCCTACGGCGGCAACGAAGCGACAACTGGCAGCCACGACTGACCGCTTGCCCGTGCGCGTCGTAGAGGTTCGCGATGACCGTCTCAGCATGCCGCCCGGTACGCCGTCAGGAGGCGGGGCCGCTCCCGTAGTCGTCCTCCCACCGCTTCGCATCGGGGCTGAACTCGCCCTCGATCCGGTCGACGGCATCGGGCGGCAGGGAGAAGGCGTACTTGGCCACGGATTCCTTGCCGGGGAGGACGGCGCCCAGTGCGCACCACCCCTGGCGGGCAGCGCAGCCCACGGGTCGCGGCACTGCGGCAGCGGGTCCCCGGTCGTGGGACCGTCGAGAGAGACGGGCGCGGTCATGCGAAGAACCCTTCAGCCAGATCACTCGGACACCCAGGAGTGGACCTTCCGATCAGCCCTCCCCCAGCACCTCCCGGATCACATGCCGTGCGTTGTGCGCCATCGCCGGGTTCGTCCTGCGGTGGTACGGCAGCGCGATCAGCGCCTGCGAGAGCGTCCGTGCCCGTCCGCGTTTCCAGGTCGCGTCGTCCACGTCGAGCGCCTCGCGGAAGGCCCGCCTCGCATCGGTCGGGAGGAGGTTCCACGCCGGGAACAGGTCGCACGCCGGATCGCCCACCCCCATGCATCCGAAATCGATGACCGCGGTCAACCTGCCACCGTCCACCAGCAGATTGCCCGGCATCAGATCGGCATGCAGCCACGCCGACGCCCCCTCCGTCTCCGGGGTCCGCAGCGCCTCCTCCCAAACGGCCACCGCAGCATCGCAGTTGACACCCTCCTGCGGGATCCTACGCAGTTCCTCGATGGCCGCCCGCGTCGACGCGTCCAGCGCGGCGAGAGGCCCACCGCGGTAGGCGCGTGGCGCCCTGGGCAGGGTGATACTCCGCATCGCCGCCACGAAACCGGCCAAGTCCGTCGCGAGCAGCACAGGCTCGCCCAACACCCCCGCATCAGGGTGCTCCCCCACCAGCCACCGATGCACCGACCACGGCCACGGATACCCCTCGGCCGGCTCCCCCGCCCCGAGCACCTCCGGGATGGCCACGGGCAACCGGTCCGCCAGCCGGGGCAGCCACTCCTGCTCCGTCACCACGTCCTGGGCTCCGCCCGCCACCAGCGGCAACCGTACGGCCATGTCGTCGCCCAGCCGATACATGGCGTTGACCGTGCCACCGGACGCCAACCGCTCCACAGACATCCCCGCCCACTGCGGGAACCGCCCAGCGATCAACCGCCGTACCAAGTCATCGTCGATGGGCTGGAGCCCCGGCTGCATCTGCCCTCTGCTCATGACGCGCCATCCGATCGCCCAACGCCGCCCACGTCAAACGCTTTACACCGTTCACACCGTGTCCTCCGTGGTGAGGCGGAGCAGATGCCCCGAGTCGCAGATGACTGCGGCAAGTCCGAGAAATACCGGGTAGTTGCGAAGGTCGCGTTCGTAGCAGAAGCCGCGTCTGCGGTAGCCGGAACGCCACGACATCGCGCGTTCGAGCACCCAACGGTCCGGGCCGACGCCCACCTCACCAAAAGGGACGCGGTGTGAGCTTCGGGAGAGTGGGATCTACCACCACGCCACTGCGTCCCTGAACTGCACCCTCACGGTGAAATGGCCGCGGTACGCCGCGAGTTGGGGCATAGGGACCCACTCCGCCCCAGGAGTGATGCTGCCGCCGGCGACGGGACGAGGGGGTGGCGGCCAGGACAACCACGTCGGACCGGCGGGCGCCCTGTGACGTCCGTCCGACGGTTCACCGGGTGGGCAGACACTTCACCGTTCGACCGGACGGCTCAGCGGTCGAGCGGGTCTTGGCGCAGTACCAGGTCGAGCAGTCCGGGGAAGCGGGCGTCGAACTCCTCGCGGCGCAGTCGGTTGACCCGTTTCGGACCCGCGTCGCGTTGTTCGACGATGCCCGCCTGGCGCAGTACGGAGAAGTGGTGGCTGAGTGCGGCCTTCTGCACCGGTACGTCGAAGCTGCCGCACGCGCGGGTCCAGTCGGCACTGCCGGCAAGTTCGCGGACCAGCTGGAGTCGGACCGGGTCGGCCAGCGCGGCCAGCGCGGTCTGCAACGGAACATCGTCGGGGTGGGTGTGCGCCGGGGCGGCACGGTGACTGGTGGTCCGTGCGGTGCGGTCTGCCATGTCGTACCCCTTGCCTGGTGTTCGATGAACATCATACACTCCTGGTGTTCGATACTCGTTGAACACTCGACTCCGTGAGGTGTGTCCGTATGCGTGTGATCCGGTTTGAGCGGTATGGCGGCCCGGAGGTCCTTTCGGTGGCGGAGGCCGCGGTGCCCGAGCCCGGCGCCGGGCAGGTGAGTATCGATGTCGCCTTCGCCGGGGTGAATTTCGCCGATCTCAAGGCACGGGCCGAGGGTTACCGCGTGCCCGCGCTGCCGTTCGTGCCGGGCCTGGAGGTCTCCGGCCGGGTCCGCGCGGTGGGAGAGGGGGTGGAGGCGTTCCATGTCGGCCAGGATGTGGCCGCTCTGACGCCCGGCGGGGCGTACGCGGACGTCGTTGTCGCCGACAGCGCGACCGTGTTCCCCGTACCGGACGGCTTGGACCTGCGCACCGCCGCGACCCTGCCCACCGTGCTACCGACGGCACATGCACTGCTTCACGAAGTGGGACGGCTGCGAGAGGGGGAGAGCGTACTCGTCCAGGGAGCGGCAGGGGGAATCGGCACGGTCGCCGGGCAGTTGGCACGAGCAGCCGGGGCGGGCGCCGTGTATGGGGTCGTCTCGCGGCCAGCGAAGGCCGGTCACGCGCTCAAGTACGGCTACGACGAGGTCTTCAGCGCAGTCGACTTCCCGGACGAGGTCCGCCGTGCCACGGATGGCCGAGGCGTCGACCTCGCCCTCGACCCGGTCGGCGGCGACACTCTCCGCCGCAGCCTGGCCTCATTGGCCGTCTTCGGCCGACTGGTCTCCTTCGGCAACGCCTCCTCGGCCGATCCCTGGCAGGTCGGCCAGTCCGAGCTCTACCCAACAGCCCACACCGTCGCGGGCTTCTCCATCCTCTCCCTGGCGCAAACCGCCCCGGACGCGCTGCGGGAACTGGCCGAACGAGCCTTCCGTACGGTCACCGAGGGCACTGTGGAACTCCCCGTCACCGCCGAATTCCCCCTCACCGAAGCAGCCGAAGCCCACCAGCTCCTGAGCAGCCGGACCACCACCGGCAAGCTGTTGCTGCGAGTGAATGCCTGACGGCAGACGAAGATCTTGCAGGGGCGCCCGGTCCATGCGGGGGCAGACGATGACTCCGACCGCAAGGTTCGAGACTGGGTGCGTTCCGAGATCTTCGGTTCCGATGTCCGCATGAATGTCGAGTCAGTGTCGGACGGCGGACGGCGGACGGGCCCTGGTCGTGGACTACACCAACGACAGATGGAGCTCCATGCGGACGGCTTGGCGCTTCGATGTCGCCGGCGCAAAGATGCGGCGCTTCGAAGCAGGTCAGGCGTAGGCCGAGGGCTACGATTCGCGAGGCGGCAGCGTGACGTACACCTCCACGTCCTGTCCGAGTAGTCCCGAGCCGGTCGTTCGCACGGTTGAGCCAGTCGTTCGCACGGTTACATGCGGGCTCCGCCAGCATGCCGAGCATCAGCGGCAGCGGACCTTAGGTTGAGTGCGTGGACCGTTCCAGAGTGGGATGGTCCAAGTCGCCTTCGTCCTCGACAAGATTGTCGGCCTCATGACGGAGTCCAGCGCCATCGCCACCGTTCCAGGTCGTGGTGCCCAGAAATCGCCGCACATGACGGAAGCACCAGCCGGTTTCCTCCTCGACCTCTCGCGCGAGAGGTCGAGGAAGGTCACTCCAGGCTCGACGTGGCCTCCGATGATGTCCCAGGTGTCAGGGAAAGACGCGACAGTGCGGGCTTCGCTTGTGGGCGAAGAGTTCACCAGCAAGATCCATCTGAGCGCAGGCGGCCGGTGCCGGCCACTGTCCTTCGTCGTGACGGCCGGGCAGCAGGCGGACTGCACCCGGTTCAAGCTGGTACTGGACAAGATTCGCGTCCTCCAGCTCGGACGCAGCGGACCGTGCAAGAGGCCCGACAGCCTCGCCGCGGACAGGACATACAGCATCGGGCCCTGCCGTGACTACCCCTGGCGCCGGGGTATCCGGCACACCATCCCGGACACAACAGGGTCAAACGGACGAGCAATCGGCTCAAGCACGCTCGCGCCGTAGACACGCACTTACGACAAACACGGCTAAGTGTTCTCCGCACCGCCACCGCCGCAGCCCTCGTCATTCGACTCCGCACATGATCGCCCGGACAAGTCCTCCGGACGCGGTGCCGTGACAACCGCCGTGAGCTGCGATTGCGAGGCAATCGAAGTCATTAGTTTCACCAATGTTTACCCGGCGTACACCATAGTTGGGCCTACTGAGGCCCAGCTTGTTCAGTAACCGTCGAACAGGTGCTCACCCCCCACGTGCATCCCCTGTGTGGCCCCGCATGAACCCCCTCAAACCTCTGTGCGTACCCCTGGAGAGACCGTGACCGTGCCCCTGCCGAGAACCGCCGCCCTCACCGGCGTCCTCGCCACCGCCGCCACATTCGCCCTCAGCGCCTGTGGCGCGGCCTCCGACGCGTCGACCACCGCCGGCGCAAAGAGCGCGGCCACCGCGACCACGGCCAAGGCATTCGGCGGTATCGACGCCCTGGCCAAGGAGGCCAAGAAGGAGGGCACGCTGCATGCGATCGCGCTGCCCCGCGACTGGGCCAACTACGGCGCCGTGATCGATGGTTTCGAAAAGCAGTACGGCATCAAGGTCGAGGTCGAGAACCCGAAGGGCGCCAGCCAGGACGAGATCAACGCGGTCACCTCGCGCAAGGGACAGGACAGCGCGCCCGACGTCCTGGACCTCGGCAGCTCCTTCGCGCAGAGCGCCGCCCAGCAGGGGCTGCTCGCGCCGTACATGGTTGCCGGTTTCGCCGACATCCCCGATGACCAGAAGGACTCCATCGGCCGTTGGTCGAACGACTACGGCGGCTACATCTCCTTCGGCTGCGATGCCAAGCGTGTGCAAACCTGCCCGACAAGTTTCAAGGATCTGCTCAAGCCGGAGTACAAGGGGCAGGTCGCACTCACCGGCAACCCCGGCAAGTCGGGTTCCGCCTTCGGCGCCGTGTACGCGGCGGCCCTCGCCAGCGGCGGCTCCTTCGACGACATCCAGCCCGGCATAGACTTCTTCGCCAAGCTGAAGAAGAACGGCAACTACACGTCCGTCCAATCCACCTCAGCCACCATCGAGAAGGGCGAGACGCCGATCAGCATTGACTGGGACTACCTCAACGCCGGGTACACGGACGAGTTCAAGTCCAAGGGCCTCGACTGGACGGTCGCAGTCCCCTCGGACGGCCAGTTCTCCCAGTACTACTCGCAGGCCATCAACGGGAGTGCGCCGCACCCCGCAGCCGCGCGCCTGTGGCAGGAGTACCTCTACAGCACCGAGGGCCAGAACCTCAGACTCAAGGGATACGCCCGACCTGCTCTGATGACCGCCATGAAGGAAGCCGGCACGCTCGACAAGGCCGCGGCGGCGAAGCTGCCGAAGGTCTCCGGCACGCCGACCTTCCCGACCGAGTCCCAGCAGAGCAACGCCGAGTTCACCATCTCCCAGGGCTGGGGCCAGGCCGTCTCTGGATGACCGCGACTCGAATCAGGGCCGACGTGATGCCCGCCGCTTCCTCTCAGCGGCGGGCATCACGCGGCTGGCTCGCCCCCGACACCGTGCACGACTTCAACCGCCCGTACCGCGAGAGTCGCTCAGCTGCCTCAGGACAGGCCCCAACCTCCGGCCAGAGGTAGCCTCCCGTACACGGTGGCGGGGTCACCGACAGGTCATAAAAGAGATCCCTCACCCGGTGCGGATCGGGGTGCAGTGGTGTGACCTGCCCGATCGCTGCGGGCCTTGGCAGACCGTCTACGGGCGGCACCGGTTGTGGCCGGCCGACGGCACCGGGGAACGCCTGCTCCAGCAGATCCCGGCCGCAGCCGATGCCGCGGGCGACGACGCACTCACGGGCTGGAGCGCCACCTCCCTGCGCACACCGCCGGCGCGGAGCCGTGCCGCCGCCGAACCGGTCTGTCTCACACCCGCCCCGAGCACTGACGACAAGATCGAGGACCCCGGCGCTCGGGCCCCTGTGGGCGACGCCTTCATGGCCGCGTAGCGCCGGATTACTCAGGAGGACGTCTCGCGGCAGTCACAGGAGCGTGCCTGCTCCGAGCGAACCGGTGGGCTGACCGGCACCAGATGATGGACCCGGGCCGGTGGCAGGTTCCCCAGCACCGTCTCCGTACGGAAGGTGTGCCGGCGCAGGATGCGGCGCAGTACGCCGAGCCCGGCGAAGGTGCGCTCCCGGTCCGCCCCGTCGGCGAACGTCCGGCGCATCGTCTCGCCTCCCACGTAGCCGAAGAACGACAGCGTGCCGCCGGGCCGCAGCGCCCCGAGCAGCCGGTCGAAGATCTCTTCCGTTGTCCGGGCGTCGAAGTTGGCGAACGGCAGGCCGCACACGATCGTGTCGTAGGAGCCGAGTTCGTGTTCCTGCACCAGGCCGGTACGGATCCGGAGCCTGGGATCATCGGCATACGTCTGTCGCAGCAGGGCGGCGAAGCGCGGGTTGGCCTCGATCAGATCCAGGGTGTCCAGTCGGCCGAGTGATCCGGCGATGTGGCGGGTCACCGCTCCGGTGCCAGGCCCTACCTCCAGTACCGCGCGGGAGCGCCCAGGGCTGGGGATCAGGTACCGGGTGAGAGCTCTGCTGAGCCGGTCGCTGCTCGGGGCGATCGCCCCCACATCCCGACGGGTCCTCGCGTACTCCCGGAGGAACAGCGCCACTTCAGCCACAAGTCACCCACTGCGATCGTGAAAGTACCGGTACTGCACGTTTCGTTGCGGCTGGATCGCCCAGCTCGGCAACATCATTCCGATCAGTGTGCCCCTGACCTGGTAAGACGACTGTCAAATGATCGGGGAGATGTAGTGAAGGAAGGGTGCCGGAGCTCCTCACCCCCAGCGCGCCATCTGGTGCGGGTCGTTTGGTTTCTTCATGCCAAAACCTCGGTCAGGGCCGCCGGCGCTGATCCCCCTCACCACCCCTCCTTCTCTGCGACCGTGCTGGACGTGTTGGTTGTGCTGACCGATTTCCGGTACCGCCGTGCCGCGTCCAGACCTCGCAGTTGGCGAAGGAGTTCGTGACCGGGAAGCGGGACACCACCGTGGGTTCGACGGTGGTGTCCACCGCCCGGGAGTGGCTCGGTGCCGCACCCACCAACTGACCTGAGTTCACGCCTGCTCTCCCTTCCGCGCCCTTGCCTCGCTCGGAGGTCGCGAGGAAGGACCACGGCACCCTGTGGACGATCGTGGTGCTGGCCGCGGTGGCTGCGGGGCTCGCGGGTCCGTACCGTCGAAGAGTGGGGAGCTCGGGGCCAGGGGTGACGTCTTGGCACCGGACCTGAACGTCGTCGTGGGTGCCTTCGCCGCCGTTCAACAGGGGGGGAGACGCAGGTCACATTCATGCGTGTCACAACTTGCGGAGCCGTTCCGTCCAAGACGGTGTAACCACCAACAACGGCACAGGAGCGCACCATGGAAGCTCGACTGAACATCATGGCCAACCCGGTCGCAGCCAAGGCCATGAAGCACATCATCGCGGCGCACAAGGCGCTCTCGGACTCGACGCTGCCGGCCGCGACACGCGAACTGGTGATGCTCCGCGCCAGCCAGATCAACGGCTGTGCCGGATGCATCGACATGCACACCAAGGAAGCCGCCGCAGCCGGGGAGACCGCGGTGCGCCTCAATCTGGTCGCGGCCTGGCGCGAGGCCACGGTCTTCACCGACGCCGAGCGCGCCGCGCTGGAGCTGGCGGAGGAGGGCACCCGCATCGCCGACGCGGCCGGTGGCGTCTCGGACGAGGTGTGGGCGAATGCCGCCAAGCACTACGACGAGGACCAGCTCGCCGCCTTGGTGGCCCAAATCGCCATCATCAACGCCTTCAACCGCGGAAACGTCATGACCCAGCAGCCCGCCGGCGACTACCAGGTCGGCCAGGTCCACTGACGGGACGGCCGTCGCCGCCGGTGCCGTCCGGCACCAGCAGCGCATGCCCTGGGCACCGCTTCGCGGAGCCCGGGGCATTGTTCTGGGCCGCCCAGCGGTCCGGCGTCCCCACAGTCAAGCTCCGTTGGCACGCGCCCAGCGCTCGATGGGACGACCCCCTCCTCCCCCCAAGCCAGGGCCATTGGTGAGTGCTTGGGTCGGCGAGCGTGCGGTAGTAGACGGGGGGGCAGGCGATGCTGGTGACGGCGAGGAAGTGTTCGGCTGTGCATTCTTGGCGTCGGTGGAGGCGGCGGCCGGCGAGCCAGGGCATGGTGCGCTTGACGGTCCAGCGGTGCCGGCCCGGCCGCCCCGAGGTAACAGCGTCCTTCCGAGCCGGAGCGAACCGCACGGAGAGCCGGCCCCAGCCCCTCCTGTCCGTTGCCATACGGCTGTCGCGCCTGGTGCTGGTGCCGCCGCGCCGCCTGTCCGCGACCTGTGCCGCGTGGCCGGGGCGGGCGGCGTCCTCGCCTCGTCGTGCGGACCATGTGGCCCCGCCCCTCAGACTGCCCGGTACGCCGACCACGAGGGCACGCGATGACGACAACCCACCGTCGCGCTCACGGCCGAGACGGCCTCCCCCGCATCGCCGAGTGGCCTGTCAGCTCCTGTGTCCAAACCGTTGACGCGTCGGCCGTCGCGTAGCGGGGCACCGCGCCGGGCGCCGTCATGCCTCCAGGATCAGTTGCAGCAGATCGCGCAAGATCTCGCGCTGCTGCGTGGTGAGCGGGGCCAGGGGTGCGGCGGCGAAGGGCGTGCGTGCGCGGAGATCGGCGGCGATGGTGCGGCCGGCTGCGGTGGCTGCGACGCGCTTCACGCGGCGGTCGCCCGGGTCGGGGCTGCGCTCGACCAGGCCGCGGGACTCCAGCCGGTCGATGATCACGGTCACGTTGGACGGCTCCGCGTGCAGCCGGTCGGCGATGCGGCGCATCGGGACCGGGCCTTCGGCGGCGAGCAGCGCCTTGGCTTGGAGCGGGGTCAGGTCATAGGTCGCCGAGGCGGCTTCGGACTCCTGGGTGTAGCGGCGGTTGATGGCCGCGAAGAGGCCGACGATCTCCCTGGTGAGTTCATCCGGTGGGTTGGACATGAGTCCAGCCTAAGGGGGCTGCTTGACAGTTCAAATGTCTGGGCACATAGTTATGGAGAACATTAGTTACGTTCCATAATCAAGTTAGGTAACCGAGGATGAGCATCAAGACCCTCCTGATCACCGGCACCTCCTCCGGCATCGGCCTTGCCACCGCAGTCGCCGCCGCGCGAAGCGGCTGGCACGTGATCGCCACCATGCGAGACACCGCCAAGTCGGGCGCGCTGCTGGCGGCGGCGCAGGAAGCCGGAGTCACCGTCGACGTCCGGGCCCTGGACGTGACCGACCCGGCCTCGGTCGAGGCATGCCTGGCCGGCCTCGACCGGCTGGACGCACTGGTCAACAACGCCGGCGCGGGCCACGTCGGCACCCTCGAACAGGAGAGCGTCGAGGACGTGCGCGCTGTCATGGAGGTCAACTTCTTCGGCGTGCTGCACGTCACCAAGGCCGCACTGCCCCTGCTGCGGGCGAGCAACGGCCGCGTGCTGACCGTGACCAGCGTCGGCGGAGTGATCGGCCAGCCCTTCAATGAGGCGTACTGCGCCGCGAAGTTCGCGGTCGAGGGCTTCATGGAGTCCCTTGCGCCGGTCGCGGCCACGGCCGGCGTGCACGTCAGCGTGGTCGAGCCGGGTGCAGTGGCCAGCGAGTTCGTCAGCAACGTAGGCCTCCCGGACAACGCACTGGAGCAGGCCGGGCCGTACGCGCCGGCTCTGTCCGCCTATCTGGACCGCACTCGCGGTGCCTTCGCCGGCGCGCAGACGCCGCAGGACGTGGCAGCCCGGATGGTCGATCTGCTCGCAGCCGAGCAGCCTGCCTTCCGGCTGCTCACCTCCGACACCGCGCGCGCCTTCGCCGGCACGAAGCTCAAGGATCTCGACGGCTCGGCCGTGCAGGCGCTGACGAACGCCTGGGTCGCCTAGGAACGGTCCGGCCGCCCCCCCGGAACGGGTCATCAGCACCGGCAGCGGCTCACCCGCCGCCGCGGCGCCACGGCGCCGTCCGTCGGCGACAGCGGCTCGGGCGAACGCTTCCCGCAGCCGCGCGGCGGCCGGACACCGCCGACGACATCACCCTGGTCACGCCACCCGCTCCAGCGAGTTTCGCGGCGTCCCGAGGTCTTGCGCGGGGCGGAACCGTCCTCGACGTCCGGCCAGTCGGCCGGTCAGGCACGGCAGCGCAGCATCTCCAGCGGCGGGTTCGCGAGGAGGTCCGCCCAGAAATCCTCGCCGAATTCACTGAGGCCGGCCTCGGACACCTGAAGCGGAACCCACTCCAGCTCACTGAACCCGGTCGCCCGCAGACACTCCTCGTAGACCTCGCGGCGCGGGGCCGTGGTGACAATGCTGATCGGCTGCGGGTCAAGGAGGGCCGTGACCCGCGCCCGCGGACCCGTCTCGGTTTCCTCGCCGGTCGGCTCGCAGCGGAACCCGTACTTGTCCAGGGACGGACAGTCGAACCGGTAGTCGGGCTTCTGGGCGAGCACGAAGAACTCTCCACCCGGCGCCAGGCTCCGGTGGATGTTGCGACACATCCGCTCCATCGCCGCGATGCCCTCGGCGTAGTTGAGGCACTGCACTCCGACCGCGATGTCGAAGCGCTGGTCGAGAGGCCGCAGCTCGACCACGTCACCGAGCTCATAGCGCACACCCAGCGGGTCACGCTGATCGATCTCCCGCGCGGCGGCGATCATCTCGACGGAGATGTCGACACCGAGAACATCCGTGGCGCCGCGCCGCTTGAACTCCCTGCTGTAGAAACCGGTGCCGCACGCCAGGTCGAGAACCGACTTGCCACTCACGTCCCCGACCATGCCCAGGAAGCTCGGCACCTCTCCGTAACGTATCAGCGGCAAGGACTTGAACCCCTCGAATGCCTCGCCGATCTCGTCGTACTGCTGCACGCTCACGTGCCGCCCCCTCCTGTGCTTCGTCTTGTACGCGACCGCGCCGGCCCTCCGGATTCAAGGGCTCGCCGGGTCGCGCTCGTGGCAGAAAGTCTCCTCCGCCCTGCCTGGCCGCCGTACTGGCAGATGGCACAAAGAAGTTGGCCGGGTGACCCTCCGATCACCCAACACCACCTCACAAGTCATTCATCACCTGCATCTTTCGTAATTCCACATCCTTCTCCCCCCTCCACCCCTCGCGCGCCCTCCTGCAACCGCTCTCAACTCCCGGAAGATCACCGATGCTTACCGGGCGGGCACAGCGCGCGGAATGCCGACACGGGCACAAGCCATCCACCGCTCGGCCAGATGCTGACCAGGGTCGGAACGGGAGACTCACCCGCTCACACGCCAAGCAACCGCACACCGCGGGCACGGCACACCGCGTGCTCACCCGCTCTACTGTTTCTCGTGGACAATCACGGACCTCACGATCCGCACCGCCCCGCCCAAACCAGCAGACAGGCACTGCCGTTGGAAGTGCAGTCGTTGGCGATCTGCCCAACCACCGCCGCCTCACACGCTGAACCACACCCGGCCCGGCCTCCATCGCTGAGAGACGCTGAGAGACATCGCTGAGAGAATCGATCCTGTGATCCGATGGACCCGTCGAGCCCCACAGTGGGTGGTGGCTCTGGTGGCCGTGTACGTGGTCGTGCTGGTCTTCGTGGGCGCCGCTTCGCACGTCGCCGACCTTGTCCGCAGCGGCCTGCATCCGTACGCATGGGCTCCGGAGTGGCTGAACCTGTACTGGTCCTCACTGGCGGCATTCGACTCGCTGGCGGCCCTGCTCCTGGTCAGCGGGAGGAGAGCGGGGATGGACCTCACGTGCGTGATCACGGCGACTGATCTGATGGCCAACTGGTACGCGGTCTACGGCATCCAACACAGCGGCTTCTTCGCACAGCCGGGCCTGCAACGGCTCACTGCCTTCACGCTGCTCGTGCTCGCAACAGGTCCCTTCGTCCGGTCCCGTCTCAGTCACAGCCACAGCATCGTGTGAAACGGCTCTTGGCGGTCCCGGTCGCTGGTAGAAGTCCAGCACTCGGATGGCCTTGGCGACCAATTCACATCGCGGATACGCACCCAGTCCGGCAAACATCCGCCAAGAAGCCCCCGATTGCGGCTGCGAGCTCTGTCTCAGCCACTGATCCCGCGCAACCCCAGCCGCGCCCTGACCCGGTCTCGGATCCGCTGGGCGGGCAGCCTCATCGTGCCACCGCACCGAGGCAGGACAGCGCCTGTGCCACCGCGGTCTCGCTTGCGGGCAGCAACGGCAGGCGTACCGCCGCTGTGGGAATCCGCCCCTCAGCTGCCAGTACCGCCTTGACCACCGTCGGGTTGGGCTCGGAGAAGACCGCGCGCGCCAGTGACGCCAGCCGGTGACCGAGTGGACGGGCATGCGCCACGTTCCCCTTCTGCCAGGCATCGACCAGTTCGACGTAGTGCCCGGTGGCCAGGTGCGCAGACGCGAGGATCCCGCCTGCCGCGCCCAGGGCGAGCAGCGGGGCAAGGAAGGCATCTTCCCCGGCCAGGACGGCGAAGCCGGGTGGCAGATCGCCCAACAGCTCAACGGTGTCCTGATCCACCGCCCCCATCGCGAGCTTGACGCCGACGACCCCAGGCAACCGACCCAGTCGGCGCAGGGCGTTCACCCCGAGTGCCTGACCGGTCCGGTACGGGATGTGATAGGTCATCAGCGGTACGGGGCTCCGCTCGGCCAGGTGCGCGAAGTGAGCCAGTACCCCCTCCTCCGACGGTCGGACGAACGGGGGGACGGGGACCAGCGCGGCATCCGCCACCCCCGCCAACTCCTGTAGCGCCACCGCGCTCTGTCCCGTGTCGCTGCCTCCGGCGCCTACGATCAGTGTCGCCCCGCGTTCCCGGCACACCCGTGCGCAGACCTCCACCACCTCCCGCTTCTCTTCCGGTGAGAGTGCGGCCGGCTCCCCCGTCGTCCCCAGTGCGACCAGCCCGGATGCGCCTTCGGCCAGTACCGAGCGGGCCAGTGATTCCAACGCCTCCAGCGCCACCGTCCCGTCCTCGGCAAACGGTGTCACCAGCGGTACGTAAATGCCGTGCAGTTCCATGGCTTTGAGCATGGCGATCGCCACTGCACAGGTCCAGTTCACATTTCCGATGGTTCCCGTAAGCTCAGCTGATGCTCGATGTCCGACGTCTGCGTCTGCTACGGGAACTCGCGCACCGGGGCACCATCGCCGCTGTTGCCGAGGCGCTGTCGTTCAGTCCCTCCGCGGTCTCCCAGCAACTGTCCGTGCTGGAGCGCGAGGCCGGTGTGCCGTTGCTGGAGCGTGCAGGCCGCAGGGTTGTACTCACCCCGGCCGCGCAGAACCTCGTCCGGCACGCCGAGGCAGTGCTGGAGCGTCTGGAACGGGCTGACGCCGAACTCGCCGCAGTGCGCACCGGGTTGGCCGGACCGGTACGGATCGGCAGCTACCCGTCTGCGACCCGCGCGATCGCCCCGGCAGCCTTGGCTGCTCTCGCTCGCGAACACCCGGCGCTGGAGGCCAGGGTGACCGATGTCGATCCGGCCGGGGTCCCCGCTGCGCTACGGGCCGGGGAACTCGACCTGGCCCTGGTGCACGAGTACGACTTCGTCCCGTCTGAACCCCAACCCGGCCTGACCGGCCAGGAGTTGTTCACCGAACCGATGTACCTCGCGGCACGGACCCCGAGCTCGTTGGCCGACCACCGCACCAGCCCGTGGATCATGGCCCCGCCGGGCACGCTCTGCCGCGCTATGACGGTACGGGCCTGCCAGGCAACGGGCTTCACGCCCCACGTGCGCCATGAGGTCGACGACTTCGCAACCGTCCTCGCCTTGGTCGCCCTCGGCCAGGGTGTCGCTCTGGTCCCCCACCTCGGCATCGCCGCCTCACCCCCGAGCCTCACCCTCACACGGCTCCCCATCTCCCGCCGCACTCGCACCGTCCATCGCGCCGGCGCTGACGACCACCCGGCCGTTGCCACCGTCACCGCCGCCCTGCGCATGGCAGTCCCGCCAGAGCTACGGTGATCGGCACGCGGCCTTTCGGCGCACAGGTCATGGACCGCCCGAGGGCCGTAAAGCCGGACAGCCTGCCGGTCGCGGTGCTGATCCCGCCCACTGCCGGCTACCGGCGTTCAGCGATCAAGTGCAGCAGGGCCGCCACCCTCCGATAGGGGTCGGTACGACCGGCACGTTCCTCGGAGCGGAGAATGGCGTCGAGCGTCTCCGCGTCCGGCAGTGCCGCATCCGACGCGACAGTGTCGGTGAACACCCGAACCCCGTACCACTGGCGCACGCACATCTCACGCTCGGCCAACGCCGCCGTAAGATCCTCCAGGCGATCGGCACGGGCATGCACACCGATCCGGTTGAGGTAGGACTCCCCCTCGAATGCCCTCTCGACACTGCCCCAATCGCCCAGCAGCCCGGGGCGCATCGCAAGGGCATCGCCGTTGCGTACGAGCAGGGAGACGATCCCGCCTGGCGCCAGGACTTGCCCGACAGCGTCCAGCAGTGGACCGGGATCCGGGAAATACATCAACACGCCCTGGCACAGCACCACATCAAAACTCGACGGCGCGAACATGCCGGCCAACTGCTCGACGTCGCCCTGGATCAGCCGCACCCGGTCGCCGACCTCCACCGGCTCTTCGTCCAACGAGGCGCGAAAGTCGTCAAGAAGCCGGGCCGAGGCGTCCAGTCCCGTGACCAAGTGCCCTCGACGGGCCAGGCGCAGAGCCTGTGTGCCCTGACCGCAACCGACATCGAGCACCCGTCGGGACGGCAGGTCCGGCAGGTGGGCCACCAGCTGTCGCGACACCACTTCCTGGCGCACGACCTGCCGCAAGGTCCCCAAACGAGCCCGCCACTGCTCCTCCCCTGCCGAGAAGTCCATGTCCACGTCGCCTCCTCTGTCGACCGATCCAGGCGGAGCCTAGACGAACGGCTCGTCCCGGCCGCTCGGCTCGGCCACGTTCGGAGCTACCGCCCCACGCCGTATTGCTGGGCGAAGAGCGAAAACCACAGTGGATATGGAGAGGGCCCTCCTCCGGCTCGGTCCTCCCTCCAGGGGCTGTTCGGCGGGTCGTCTGATGGCCAACTGGTGCCCGCTGGCTCTATGTGGGGCCCGGCGATCCGTCAGATACGAAGTGGGCAGGACTCAGCCGCAGTCAACCAACACGCGGGACCGTTCGCGACACCCGCAGTTCCGTGAGATACCGCTTGGTGACCCGGACTCCGTACCGCCTGTCGATCAGCCCGGCGATGCACCTCAGCAGCCCCGGAGAAGTGGCCGGGTCAAAACGCTCGTAGCAGTCCTGGACCTCGACGAAGAACTCCTCGCTGCCGCCCGCCACATGACGCGTGGCGACCACTGCGAGAGCGCCACCGGGCCGCAACGCGTCGGCGGCTTTGACCATCCGCACCGCCGGCTCGATCCAGTGGAACGCCGTCGCCGAGACGACCGCGGATATCCGGGCCTGGCCCGGTCGTACAGCTCGGCGTCCTCGTCGAAGATCCGGCTCAGGTGGACACGGCGCGCTGCGTCAGGCATCTCGCGCATGGCAGCACGCTACGGCCTGCCCGAGGGGTCGCCACAAGGGCTTCGCTTCCCCAAGCCCTTGGCGGCCACGGTCAACGGCCCAAGGTGCGTCCCTCACACTTCCTGACAGCCGTGATCGTGACTGAGCGCGGCACGTGGCGGGTTTCGCCGGATGCCGCGCTCACATCGCGTTCAGCCGTCGTGTCTCGGCAGCGCGTGTAGGCGCTCGCCGCGATGCCCGGCTGACGTCAGCTCACTGGTCGTCGAACTCGTCCCGAACGTCGTCGAGGGACTGCTGCCTGCCCTGCTGCTGGCGCGACTTGTCCTTTTCCTGCTGTCCCCGCTGCTGCGCCTGCTCCCTGGCCTGCTGGGCCTTTTGCCTCGCCTGCTGCGCCTTGGCTTGAAGCTCGTCCTTCATCCCCATTGCGATTGCTCCTTCATAGGTAGGTTGTGCGGGGCGGGTGCCCAAATCGATGATCCTGGAGTAGCCGGGCACCAGCTCTCGCTCCGGGGCAAAGGGGTGAATCGCGTTCCGGCGTCGGACGCGGCCCCTGAGCGAACCCCTTGTGCCCGACGTCCCGGGCACGGGCCGAGGCCGGGTCGGCCAAGAAGGAGCGCGCTGCCTTCCGCCGGCTGCGGATCCGCCGGGAGATGCGCGATGACGTGCACGAAGCTCTCCTCGGCCTCGGATGCACGCCGATCTGCTGGAGGCGGCTCGCGTCACTGCGTCAGGAGTTCCGAGGCGGCGAGAGGCGGGCGGCTCAGTTGAGATCCGCACTGCCCGTCGTACCGCCGTACGCGGCGGGCGCCGCGTCGCGAGAAGACTGTCCGTCCACGGTGGAGGTTGAAAAGACAAAGGCAAGGAGATTCCACTCCTTGCCACTTTCAACTTATAACGCACCGGGGGGCTTGCGGCAAGGCCCGGGAGGTGCCTCAAGATTGTCGGCCGAGACCAGAACCAATGGGAATGGGGGATGTGCGATATGCGTGTGGTGTTGTCGGCGTGGGGATCGCGCGGGGACGTCGAACCGCTGGCGGGACTGGCGGTGGGGTTGCGGGAACTCGGTGCGGAGGTGCGGGTGTGCGCGCCGCCGGACGAGGAGTTCGCGGCACTGCTGGCTCGTGTCGGTGTGCCACTGGTGCCGCTCGGCCCGTCGGTGCGCTCGGTGGTGGCCGGCGAGAAGCCGCCGTCGGCGGCGGACGCGTTCCGGCTCGCTCCCGAACTGGTCGCCGCGCGGTTCGACACGCTCACCGCAGCGGCGCAGGGATGTGACGCGCTGCTGGCAACCGGCCTGATGCCCGCCGGCGCACGGGACGTGGCCGAGAAACTGGGCATCCGCTACGTGTGCGCGTGCTTCCATATCGCCGGACTGCCGTCGCGGCACTTCCGTCCCGGCGTGCGGCCGGGCAAGCCCTCCCCGCAGGACGAGACCGACAACCGGGTGCTGTGGGAGCAGGACGCCCAGAGGGTGAACGCGTTGTACGGCGAGGCGCTCAACAGCCACCGGGCGGCGATCGGCCTGCCCCCGGTGGACAACGTCCGCGACTACGTCCTCACCGACCAGCCATGGCTGGCGGCAGACGCGGCGCTGTGTCCGTCGCAGGGCATGACGGACCTCGACCTCGTGCAGACCGGGGCGTGGATCCTGCCCGACGACCGTCCGCTCCCAGAAGGGTTGGAGGCCTTCCTGGACGCCGGCGAACCGCCGGTGTACGTGGGCTTCGGCAGCATGGCCGCGCACGCCCCGGCGGACATCGCCCGGGTGGCCATTGAAGCGAGCCGCGCGCACGGCCGCCGCGTCCTCCTCGCCCGCGGCTGGGCCGACCTGGCCCCGATCGACGACGCCGACGACTGCTTCGCCGTCGGCGAGGTCAACCAGCAGGCCCTGTTCCGCCGGGTGGCCGCCGTCGTGCACCACGGCGGCGCGGGCACCACGACGACGGCGGCCCGGGCCGGGGCGCCCCAGGTGGTGGTCCCCCAGATCGCGGACCAGCCGTACTGGGCCGACCGAGTGGCCAAGCTGGGCATCGGCGCGGCACACGACGGCCGGACGCCGACCTTCGACTCCCTGTCCGCCGCGCTCACCACGGCCCTGGTGCCTGAGACCCGCGCACGCGCGAGGGCCGTGGCCGGCACAATCCGCTCCGACGGGGCGACGGTGGCCGCGAAACTGCTCCTCGACGCAGTCAGCCAGGAAACGCCGCCCGCGTCCGCGTGAACCATACGGAACCGTCGAGCCAGGGACCGCCGGGCGACGGCACCGGCTTCCGGGATCACTGTGTGGGGAGTGCTCAGCCGCCCGCGGCGGATACCACTTCGCTCGCCACCGGACCGGCGCCGCGGCGCGGGCCACCGCCGCAGGTCACGGGCGAGGGCGAGCATGCGGGTATCCGTCGGTCGCGGTGACCCGGGACGCCTGGGTCTCGGCGACGTGAGGGGCGGTGGATGGGGTGGGGGGAGACGGATGTGGGGTCTGTTCGCCGAGCGAACAGACCCCACCACAGGCACTGTCCAGGCCGTCGTCGTCGGCACGCGCCGGGATCGGTTCGCCTTGAGGTGACGCCGAGTTGGGGCCTCCCTACGAGGTCGCGCCGCCGGCCTTCGGTGTCTGTGGCGCCGCCTCGGCTCTCAGCCCGTCCAGGGTGAGGTCGAGGAGGCGTTCGGCCTGCTCTCGCTGCTCGGGCTTCGCCGAGGTGAGGGCGATCCCGGCGAGGGCGGCGAACATGTCGGTCGGCAGGATGTCGGACCGCAGCACGCCGGCAGCGACCCCGGCGTCCATGAGGGAGGACAGGGCGGCCTGAATCATCTCGCGGCTGTCGGCGTAGGGATCGGCTCCCGAGGCGACGACGGCTCGCAGGGCGTCGGCCATGCCGAGTTTGGCGGTGGCGTAGTCGATGAAGCGACGCGTCCACGCACGCAGGGCCTCACCTGGGGGCATGGTCTCCAGGAGGCCAGGGACGGCGTCGCACAGGCGAGCCACCTCGTTGCGGTAGGCCGCCTCGATCAGGGCCTCTCGGGTCGGGAAGTTCCGGTACAGGGTGCCGCTTCCCACGCCCGCTTCCTTGGCGATGCGCTCGAAGTGCGCGTCCAGTCCTTCCTCGGTGAAGACGCGCACCGCCGCGGCCAGGATCTTGTCCCGGTTGCGCTGCGCATCAGCCCTCCGTGGGCGTCCTGCGTCTGGGGCCATCAGCGGCTCTCCCCTCGCCATCGTTGCTAAGTGGAGACGCCGCCATTTAATCTGGACGAAGTGGCGGCGCCTCCACTTTCACTCTAGGGCATGGCTCGGCCTGCCCTCACTCCTCTCCCGAAAGGGCTGTCGATCATGTTGGGAATCGAAGGCAAGGTCGTGGCGATCACCGGCGCCAGCAGCGGCATCGGGGAGGCGACCGCACTCCTGCTCGCCGAGCACGGCGCGAAAGTCGTCCTCGGAGCACGCCGCCCCGACCGCCTGGAAGCCCTGGCCGCCCGCATCGAAAAGGCAGGTGGTGAAGCCGCCTGGGCCCGCACGGACGTGACGCGGCGCGAGGACCTTGCCGCCCTCGTCAAGCTGGCATGCGACCGGTTCGGCACGATCGACGTCCTCATCAGCAATGCCGGGGTCGGCCTGATCTCCCCCTTGGACGAACTCCGCGTCGAGGACTGGGAGCAGATGATCGACGTCAATCTCAAAGGCGTGCTGTACGGCATCGTGGCTGCTCTGCCCGTATTCCGGCAGCAGGGCTCCGGACACTTCGTCAACACCGTTTCCACCGCCGGACTGCGGATCGTTCCGCTCCAGTCGGTCTACGCCGCCACGAAGAATGCCGTCCGTACCCTCTCCGAGGGCCTGCGCCAGGAAGCCGGCGACAGCCTGCGCGTCACCGTCGTCTCACCGGGCTTCGTCCGCACGGACTTCGCGGAAGCCATGCCGAACCCCGAGATAAAGACCCAGATCCTCGACAAGATGGACGAGATCGCGATCTCACCGGACGCGGTGGCTCGCGCCATCGCCTTCGCCATCGAGCAGCCGGACGGCGTCGACGTGGGCGATATCGTCGTCCGTCCCACCGCGCAGGATTAACGGCCCGTTCGCCATCTCGCACCGGCGCGCCCGGCGCCGGCGCCGTCACACACGCCGGCTCCTCGGGCAGGGGGCTCCCCTCCATCACGCCCGTCTCGGTCGGCACCGTCGTGGTCAGTCGCGTGGCGAACGGCGTACGACGGTCGCTCCGACTCGGCGCGAGCAGGCGACACTTGGGCTGTAGGCGGCCACGGACGACCGCTGCCGCGACACACGCCACCCCACACCCGTCGCGCCCTCCCCCGCAGGTGGACAACCCTCTTCCCCTCTGGGGAAGAGGTGTCGCCGCCGTCGACTGGATCTCTCCCCCTGCCTGACGGGGAAGGACCTCCTCCTCGGCCCGAGCCGTCCGGCAGGCAGGCGCGATCGGCGGCTCGACGCGTCGCGGAGTGATCCGATGCGCTCCCCCGACCGCCGACAGAAGCGATCAGCCCGGTCCCCGGCAACGCCGGTGTGACCTCTTTCACACGACAGCACCCCGGGCTCCACGAGCCCGAAGCCGCATGCACGCCCGGTGCGAACACCGAGCGCACCCCGGGCCGGCGGCAGCCGGACGGCCGTCGTACCGCCCCGGCCGACACCGCCGCCCGCAGACAGCTACCGTTGCCGCGACCGCGTCGATGAAGAAGAAGCAGACGTCCTGCTCGTGGCTGGTCGACCGGGCCAGGCGACGCCGAAGGGGACCGCGAAGGCGGCCTCGCGTGACAGAGGGAGATCCGATGAGCAAGGCCAAGAGGACGGACGCCCAGTCGCCTGCGCCGCACGTTGCCGACAGCCACGACCTGATCCGTGTGCACGGCGCGCGTGAGAACAACCTCAAGGACGTCAGCATCGAGATCCCGAAGCGCCGGCTGACGGTGTTCACCGGCGTGTCCGGCTCGGGGAAGAGTTCGCTGGTGTTCGACACGATCGCGGCGGAGTCGCAGCGGTTGATCAACGAGACGTACAGCGCCTTTGTTCAGGGCTTCATGCCGACGCTGGCGCGGCCCGAGGTCGACGTCCTGGAGGGGCTGACGACCGCGATCACCGTCGACCAGCAGCGGATGGGTGCCGACCCCCGCTCCACGGTCGGCACCGCCACCGACGCCAACGCGATGCTGCGCATCCTCTTCAGCCGGCTCGGGAAGCCGCACATCGGCCCGCCCAGTGCGTATGCCTTCAACGTGCCCTCGGTGCGGGCGAGCGGTGCGATCACCGTCGAGCGGGGTGCCAAGAAGGCGGAGAAGGTGACCTTCACCCGCACCGGCGGGATGTGTCCGCGCTGCGAGGGCCGGGGCGCGGTCACCGATCTCGACCTCGCCCAGCTTTACGACGACGCCAAGTCGCTCGCCGAGGGCGCGATCACCGTTCCCGGCTACAAGGCGGGCGGCTGGAACTACCGGCTCTACAGCGAGTCGGGCTTCTACGACGCGGACAAGCCGATCCGCAGGTACACGAAGAAGGAGCTGCACGACTTCCTCCACCGCGAGCCGATCCGGATGAAGATCGCGGGCATCAACATGACGTACGAGGGGTTGATCCCGCGGATCCAGAAGTCGATGCTCTCCAAGGACCGGGAGGCGATGCAGCCGCACATCCGGGAGTTCGTGGACCGGGCGGTCACCTTCACCACCTGCCCCGAGTGCGACGGTACGCGGCTCAGCGAGGGGGCCCGGTCATCGAAGATCAAGCGGGTCGGCATCGCCGATGCGTGCGCGATGCAGATCAGCGACCTGGCCGAATGGGTCCGCGGTCTGAAAGAGCCGTCGGTGGCGCCGCTGCTCGCGACGTTGCTGCACAGTCTTGAGTCGTTCGTGGAGATCGGTCTGGGTTATCTCTCGCTCGACCGGCCGTCGGGCACGTTGTCCGGCGGTGAGGCGCAGCGCGTCAAGATGATCCGGCACCTCGGATCCTCGCTCACCGATACCACCTACGTCTTCGACGAGCCCACCACGGGCCTGCACCCGCATGACATCCAGCGGATGAACGACCTGCTGCTGCGGCTGCGGGACAAGGGCAACACGGTGCTCGTCGTGGAACACAAGCCGGAGACGATCGCGATCGCGGACCACGTCGTCGACCTGGGCCCCGGGGCGGGTACCGCGGGCGGCACCGTGTGCTTCGAGGGCACCGTCGAGGGGTTGCGGGCCGGCGGCACCGTCACCGGCCGGCATTTCGACGACCGGGCCGCGCTCAAGGAGACGGTGCGCAAGCCCACCGGACGACTTTCGATCCGCGGCGCGTCGACGCACAATCTGCGCGATGTCGATGTGGACATCCCGCTGGGGGTGCTTGCCGTGGTCACAGGTGTCGCCGGCTCCGGCAAGAGCTCGCTCGTGCACGGGTCGATCCCTGCGGGCGCGGAAGTGGTGTCGGTCGATCAGGGCGCGATCCGCGGTTCGCGGCGGAGCAACCCGGCGACGTACACCGGACTGCTCGACCCGATCCGCAAGGCGTTCGCGAAGGCCAACGGCGTGAAGCCGGCGCTGTTCAGCGCCAACTCCGAGGGTGCCTGCCCCACCTGCAAGGGCGCCGGCGTCGTCTACACCGACCTGGCGATGATGGCGGGCGTCGCCACCACCTGCGAGGAGTGCGAGGGCAAGCGGTACGAGGCGTCGGTGCTGGACCACCACCTCGGCGGTCGCGACATCAGCGAGGTGCTGGCGATGTCGGTGGCCGAGGCCGAGGAGTTCTTCGGCGACCGCGAGGCACGCACGCCCACCGCGCACAAGATCCTTCAGCGGCTCGCCGACGTCGGGCTCGGTTACCTCAGCCTCGGCCAGCCGCTGACCACGCTGTCCGGCGGCGAGCGGCAGCGGCTCAAACTGGCCACGCACATGGCCGAGAAGGGCGGTGTCTACGTCCTCGACGAGCCGACCGCCGGTCTGCATCTCGCGGATGTCGAGCAGTTGCTCGGTCTGCTCGACCGGCTCGTCGATTCCGGTAAGTCGGTCATCGTCGTCGAGCATCACCAGGCGGTGATGGCGCATGCCGACTGGATCATCGATCTCGGTCCCGGCGCCGGTCACGACGGCGGCAAGATCGTCTTTGAGGGCACGCCCGCGGATCTCGTCGCCGCCCGCGCCACCCTCACCGGTGAACACCTCGCGGCCTACGTCGGCGCCTGACCGGGGCGCTCACGGACGCCGTGAGTTCCACATCTCGCCGTACTGCCGTGGCTGACCGAGCGCTCCGGGAGGTTCGGCGAGTTCAGGCGGTTCGGCGAGTGCAGCACAGATGAGCCGGGCATCCGGCCGGAGGCGTTCGGCCCGAGGCTGGATGCCGGCGTCGCTCGGGGGGGGAAGGTGAGCTGAGCGACGCACGCGGGATCGTCGGTCCCGTCGCGTTCACAGAAGCACCCCCTTTCAACGCCTTCACGCTCTTCGGTGCGGTTCTCTCTTCCCTTCCCTGCCGTGTGTCTGCCTTGCTGGTATTGCGGCCCTTTTCCGGTTCGTGCGGTGGGTATCCGCGCGCCGTCAGGGAGGGAGAGCGGCATGGCAACGGCCCCGGTGGAACGCTCCTCGTCGGTTCTTGAGCAGGTGACCAACCCGGGTGCGCTGCGGTCGCTGTCGGACGGGGACCTTGCCGTGTTGGCAGAGGAGATCAGGCAGTTCCTGGTGGCGAAGGTGTGCGCCGCCGGTGGCCATCTGGGTCCGAATCTGGGCGTGGTCGAGCTGACCTTGGCGCTGCACCGGGTCTTCGACTCCCCCGATGACGCGCTGGTCTTCGACATCGGTCACCAGGCATATGTGCACAAGCTGCTGACCGGGCGTCGGGATCGTTTCGACGCGCTGCGGCGACGGGGCGGCCTCTCTGGGTATCCCTCGCGTCCGGAGTCCGTGCACGACCTGGTGGAGAACTCGCACGCGTCCACCGCCCTGTCGTATGCGGACGGGCTGGCCAAGGCTCGGCAGCTGGCCGGTGAGCAGGAGCGTGCCGTGGTGGCGGTCATCGGGGACGGGGCGCTGACCGGTGGCATGGCGTGGGAGGCGCTGAACAACTTGGGCGGCGCCCCGGATCGGCCTGTGACGGTGGTGGTCAACGACAACGGCCGCTCGTACGCCCCCACCACCGGTGCACTCGCCGGGCACCTGCACATGCTCAGGTACGGAGGTGGGGCGGAGGCATGCCGAAACTTCTTCACCGACCTGGGGTTTGTCTACTTCGGGCCGGTGGACGGGCACAACACCGCGGAGGTGGAGGGCGTGCTGCGCCGGGCGCGTGCCGTGAAGCGGCCGGTGGTGGTGCATGTGATGACCGTCAAGGGCAGAGGCCATGCGCCCGCCGAGGCGGATACGGCGGACTGTCTGCATGCCGTCGGTGCGGTGGACCCGGCCAGCGGACGGCCCGTCTGCACGCCGTCCGCTCCGTCGTGGACGAGCGAGTTCGGCCGGGCGTTGGTGGAGGTGGCTGCCGACCATCCCGAGGTGGTCGCGATCACCGCGGCGATGCTGTTGCCCACCGGGCTCGGGTTGATGAAGGAGCGGTTTCCCGGGCGGGTCTTCGACGTGGGGATTGCCGAGCAGCACGCCGTCACCTCGGCGGCGGGCCTGGCCATGGGCGGTTTCCATCCTCTCGTCGCGATCTACTCGACGTTCCTGAACCGGGCCTTCGACCAGCTGCTGATGGATGTCGCCTTGCACCGGCTGCCGGTCACCTTCGTCCTGGACCGGGCCGGTATCACCGGCCCGGACGGGCCCAGCCATCACGGCATGTGGGATCTGGCGCTGCTGTCCACGGTCCCCGGGCTGCGCCTGGCCGCTCCCCGCGATGCGGCCCAGCTGCGTCGTCTGTTGTCGGAGGCGGTCTCCTGGGGCGAGGGCCCGACTGTGCTGCGGCTGCCCAGGGCCGCCGCCGGGGTGAGTATGGGGGCCCTGGCGCGTATGGACGGCATGGACATCCTGTACCGCAGCAAGGGTCGTCCGCTGGATGTGCTGATGGTGCCCGTTGGGCCGCTGGCCCAGGCGGCCCTGGAGGCAGCCGGTGTGCTGGACACCGAGCACGGTGTCGGGGTGACGGTTGCCGACCCGCGCTGGGTGTTCCCCGTCAATGAGGGTCTGGCGTCACTGGCGGCCCGCCATCGGCTGGTGGTGAGCGTGGAAGACGGCGTTCGCACCGGCGGCGCGGGCGCGGCCCTGGCCGGGCGGTGCCAGGACGAGGGCGTGACGACTCCCGTTCAGGTCCTCGGCCTGCCCCACGCCTTCATCCCACACGGCTCTCGCCCAGGGCTGCTGGCCGAGGCGGGGCTGGACGCCGCGGGCCTGGTCCGTGCCGTCCTGGCCTCCCTCGGCCACCGGTATCCGGCCCCTGCCACAGCTCGTCGCCTGGGAGGGATCCCATGACCGCCGTCGCTCTCGGCCTGCCCGCCCTGCCCGCGCCCCGGACTCCGGTGCGCCGCCGCCCCACCCGTCAACTCCGCGTCGGGACGGTGCCCGTCGGCGGCGGCGCACCGGTCAGCGTGCAGACCATGACCACCACCAACACCGCCGATGTGGACGCCACACTGCGGCAGATCGCCGCGGTGACGGCGGCCGGGTGCGACATCGTCCGGGTCGCCGTGCCCTCCGCCGATGATGCCGAGGCCCTGCCGAGGATCGTGGCCAAGTCGCCGATCCCGGTGATCGCCGACATTCACTTCCAGCCCCGCTACGTCTTCGCCGCGCTCGACGCCGGCTGTGCCGGGGTCCGCGTCGCGAGTCGCTGCGACTATCCCCTGCACCTGGGCGTCACCGAGGCAGGGCCCGCGTTTCAAGGAGCCATCAAGTCCGCGGTCGCCTTCGGTGTCCTGCTGTCGGAGGGAATAGGCGACACCATCCGGGTCTCCCTGTCGACCGATCCGATCGAGCAGGTCAAGGCGGGCTGCCACATCCTGGCCTCGCTCGATCTGCGCCCCCGCAGGCTCGAGATCGTCTCCTGCCCCGGTTGCGGACGTCTCCAGGTCGACATCCACCGACTCGCCGCCCAGGTCGAAGCCGCCTTCGACGGCTTCCCGCACCCGCTGCGCATCGCGGTGATGGGGTGCGTCGTCAACGGTCCGGGCGAATCGAGGGAAGCCGACCTCGGCGTCTCCTGCGGCAACGGCAAGGGGCAGATCTTCCGACGCGGCCAGGTCGTCAAGACCGTCCCCGAATCCCACATCGTCGACGCACTCCTCGACGAAGCCCATGCCCTCACGGCGATGGCCGAGCCCGCGGCAGAGATCACCCCTCGACACCGCCAGGGCAGGTGAACAGCCTTGACCACCGCACCCGTCCAGTCCGTGGCCGAGCCGTTGGACCTTCCGGACCTGCGCTGCCGGGTCGACGCCGTGCTCCATCAGTTCCTTCAGGCCAAAGCCGTCAAAGCAGCGGCCCGGAACCTGCCCGAGGAAGGCGCCCATGTGCTGGCCGAATTCCTCGTAGTTGGGGGGAAGCGGCTGCGGCCCGTGCTGTGCGCGCTGGGCTGGCAAGCGGCGAGCGGTGCACCGCCGCCCGAGCCTGTGGTGCGGGTGGCGGCTGCCGTGGAGATGTTCCATGCCTTCTGCCTCATCCACGACGACATCATCGACCAGAGCCACACCCGCCGCGGCCACCCCACGGTCCACCGCGCTCTCGCCCGACAGTACGGCGCCGGCCGGCCCGGCCCGCTCGCCGAGCGCCTGGGCACCGCCTGCGCTCTCCTCATCGGCGACCTCGCCCTGGCCTGGAGTGATGAGCTCCTCCACACCGCAGGCCTGACCAGTCGTCAACTCACCGCCGTGGTACCGGTCATGGATGCCATGCGCAGCGAGGTGATCCACGGTCAGTATCTGGACGTGACCGCCACCGGAGCCTTGACCGCGGATCTGGAGCGGGCGCTGGCGATCATCCGCTACAAGACGGCCGGATACACCGTCGAGCGGCCCTTGCACATCGGCTCCGTGCTCGGCGGCGCCCGGCAGGCGCTGCTACGGGAGTTGTCCGCCTACGCGCTGCCGCTGGGCGAGGCGTTTCAACTGCGCGATGACCTCCTCGGCGTTTTCGGCGACCCGAAGGTCACGGGCAAGTCCCATCTGGAGGACCTGCGCGAGGGCAAGCACACCGTGCTCGTCGCCCTGGCCCTGCGCGATGCGGCACCCCGCCATGCGGCCATCCTGCGCCGCCTGGTCGGCAATCCGCAGCTCACCGTGGCGGAGGCGGCCCAGGTCCGCGACATCCTCACCGTCACCGGGGCCCGCACACAGGTCGAGGAGATGATCGCCGAGCGGCGTAGGCAGGTGCTGCGGCTGCTCGCCTCCGCACACAGCATCCGCCCCGTGGCCCGGCAGACGCTACGGCAGTTGGCCGACACCGCGACGCGGCGTACCTCATGAACACGGTGCCGTCCGCCTGTCGCATGCCGCACTTCGCCCTGCCGCGCGCTCTGGCCGCGGCTGCCGCATCCCGTGCTGCGCAGGCTTATTCGTGTGGATGACCCGGCCGGCATGTGCGGTCTCCGGGTGTCTGCCCGCGTCCGATGAAGGCGGCACGATGGCCTACGGCGAGGGCGCATCACCTCCGAGCCCGTCTCCCCCGGACAACGGGGTCGCGGAGAACCGGAACAGCACGTCGACGCCCTTGGAGACATGAACGTCGTTGCCTCGCCCGAGAGTTCACCCGCGACTCGTCCGCACCTGTTTCACCGCGTTCGGTCACGAACCCTTGTGCTCGTTTCTGTTCTACACAACACTTCTCAACGAACAGAAACACACACCACTGAACATTTCCGAGTCATGGGCGACGCCCGGTCGAGCCGAGGAGAGCAGACATGACGCAGTTCAGCCGACGTGGATTCCTGAGCGCGGCTGCGGTGGGAGCCGCATCCGTAGGCGTCGCCCTGGGCGGCAGCCGCACAACCTTTGCCCAGGCCCAGAGCCCGAGGGGCCTGACCGTCCACGGTCACGAATTCCTGCTGGACGGCAAGCCGTTCCGGATCCTCTCGGGTGCCTTCCACTACTTCAGGACGCATCCCAAGGACTGGCGCGACCGGTTGCTGCGCATGCGGGCCATGGGCCTGAACACGGTGGAGACCTATGTCGCCTGGAACTTCCACCAACCGTACGAGAGAAAAGCAGACTTCACCGGATGGCGCGACGTCACCGCCTTCATACGGACCGCGGACGAGCTCGGGCTGAAGGTGATCGTGCGACCGGGACCGTACATCTGCGCCGAATGGGACTTCGGCGGCCTGCCCGCCTGGCTCCTCAAGGACAAGGACGCTCCGCTGCGCCGTTCCGACCCCGCGTACGAACGGGCCGTTGATGCCTGGTTCGCCGAACTGCTACCCCGGTTCGTCGATCTACAGGCCACGCGCGGCGGGCCCATCATCGCCATGCAGGTCGAGAACGAGTACGGCAGCTACGGCGACGACCACGCATACCTGGGACATCTGCGGGACACCATGCGGGCACAGGGCATCGACAGCCTGCTGTTCTGCTCCAACGGAGCCACCCAGGACGCCCTGAAGGCCGGCACCCTTCCGGATCTCCTGGCCACCGTCAACTTCGACGGCGATCCCACCGGACCCCTCGCGGAGTTGCGTAAGTTCCAGCCGGACAAGCCGCTGTTCTGCACGGAGTTCTGGGACGGCTGGTTCGACCACTGGGGAGAGCGGCACCACACCACCGACCCGGCACAGACCGCCACCGACGTGGGCAAGCTCCTCGAAGCAGGAGCGTCGATCAACTTCTACATGGCAGTGGGCGGCACCAACTTCGGCTGGTCTGCCGGTGCCAATCTCAGCGGCAGCACCTATCAGCCCACCGTCACCAGCTACGACTACGACTCCCCGATCAGCGAATCCGGCGAACTCACCGAGAAATTCCACAAGGTGCGCGACGTGCTCGCCAAGTACACCACGCTGCCGAGCGCGCCCCTGCCGCCCACACCACGCCGGATGCCGCCCCAGAAGGTCGCAGTCCGCGAGTCGGTGCCGCTGATGCACGCCCTCGACACACTGAGCACTCCGGTGCGGCGTACCACACCCGTCCATATGGAGGCCCTCGGGCAGCCGCACGGGCTGATCCACTACCGCACGCGGGTGCGCGGGCCGCAGGGGGCCAAGAGCCTGAAGATCACCGGGCTGGGCGACCGAGCGCTGGTCTTCGGCGACGGCAAACGGATCGGCACCTTCGACCGCAACCAGCCCGACCACACCGTCGAATTCACCGCCGCCGCCACGACCACCACCCTCGACCTCCTGGTGGACCCCACCGGGCGGGTCAACTTCGGCCAGGGCCTCAACGACCCGAAGGGAATCAGCGGCAAGGTACTCCTCGGCGACGAAGAACTCCGCAACTGGGAGATCCGCCGACTGCCCCTGGAAAACCTCTCCACTTTGGCATTCGGCAGCGCAGACACCCCGACCGGCCCCGCATTCCACCGAGCCCGGATTCATGTCGACACCCCCGCGGACGGCTTCCTCGCCTTTCCGGGCTGGGACAAGGGCATGGTCTGGCTCAACGGCTTCGCACTCGGCCGCTACTGGTCACTCGGTCCGCAGGTCACCCTGTACGCGCCGAGCCATCTATGGCGGAGGGGGCAGAACGAACTCGTCGTGCTGGAGATGGAACGGACCGGGAGCCGGATCGAAGTACGGTCTGCACCCGACCTCGGCTAGTGTCCTGCGCCAGAGATCCGTCGGCAGAAGTGGGCGAGGGAGCCGAGGATTTCCT
>NZ_BMRP01000034.1:63351-74524 GCF_014648695.1 Streptomyces albospinus | reverse complement strand
CTCTTAAGCCTTCGTCGAGACTAAGCTCGACTCCGCCCAAGACTGAAAAAAGCAGCGCACCAAAAAAAAAGGTGGCAGAGCGAACGCTGCAAAAATATAAGAAAAGATGTAATCTTACCCCTAAATAATATTATTAATATGATATTATTATTTAGGGGCCCTGTTTTACTGTGCAGCACTAGCCAAAACTACAACATAACTTATTATTATAATAATTTTTATAAATATAACTATTATATTTAATATAAAGTAAAGGTATTAGACCTCTTAATCCTGTAATGAAAGTTAAGCCAATGACTTTAGCTTATATTTATATATAATAAAAAAAAACGTTTTTTTATTTATAATTTATTTGGCAGAGGTTACCCTGTCAAAGCTAACAAATCCAGAGTTTAGGGTAATACAAGGGACAATCTTTAATTTTGTCTAGGTTGCTTAGTAATTGTCATATATCGATTATATGGACTATTTAAACCTATTTCGGTTTTAATGAAAGAAGGAAAGTGTTATTATAATATAATTGTTATATTATATTATAATAAGCACTATTTATCGGATAGAATGGATTCGAACCATCAGACTCCCACTCCCAAAGCGGACGCACTTCCAATCGTGCTTCTATCCGTCACAAATCCTGAACTAAATATAATCAAAGAAACCGATAGTTCCCCTCGCTAAGAAAATTTTAGGTAATAGAAGCAAAAATTAAAAGAGTTCCTGGCCGTAAGAACTTACAGCCTTACGAGTAGGGTCAAACTAAAAAATACTAGGAAAAGGCTTTACTTATAACATAGTTTTTTTAGGTAAATGTAATCCTTAGCCAAGGCGTAGTAAGTTTACAGCTACAAATAATATTTTTATCTATCATATAATTGATTCTTTCTTTCTAGTCTTCGTTTGAAGAAGAATTAATTAATTAATAATTAATTTCTTCTCCTTTTTACCTCGACTTTTTACTGTTTTTTTTTTTTACCTGCGCAGGGACTTGAACCCTGACGCCCTTTAGGACAATAAATCTTAAGTTTATTCTGGCTACCATTTCAGCACGCAGGTCATTAAATTGCATATCTTTGGACACTGGCACTAGCACTAGTACTAGCACTAACACTAACACTAGTACTAGCACTAGCACTAGAATTTTAGTGCTAGTTTGGTTTTTTATTATTATCTTTTAAATCTGTTAATGGATATTATTTTTAATTAAAACAAACTAACTAACTAACTAACTAACTAACTAACTAACTAACTAACTAACTAACTAAAAAGATAGGATAGAAAAATTTTTATCCTAACCTTAGCCGCATTTTTGTTATTCTTTCTTTAATTAAACAGGACTAGCATAAATCTAGACTTCGTTATTTTAATATATTTTGTTAAGATAACTATAATTCTGGTTTTCGTTTGAGTCGAGTTTAGTCTATTTTTATCTGCTGCAATAAGAATTATATTAATATACAATATACATTATTATTGGGGTCGGGAATGAAATCCCGGTCGCCTATTCTTATTCTATCCTTACGATAGAATAATATAATATATTATATATTATTATTTAGGGGCCAGATTTCATCTCCTCTTATTATTTAAGTTAATGAAGTCCTCTTATCTATTAAGCCAACCAACAATATGAACGGTAAGTCGGCAGTGAAATCCTGCCGAATAAATTATTATCGGCACAACGCGTCTATGAAAAGATTAAAAAAATGCAGCTAAAATCAAATAATCAAAAAAGACAAATGAGTGTTTACCATTTATCACCAACTTCCCTTTTTTTTTGATTATTTGATTAATATAAGGCTACAAGGAATTGAACCCTAATCCAGCCATCATGAATGGCCTGCTTTACCGTTAAGCTATAGCCCCTTTGTTGCTCTATCTGCTGATAATTATTATTTTTTTGTTTTTGCTGCTTTTTTTTAGAAGTAATTTGAAGTAAATCTTACTATATAAATGCGGGTTGGGAATGAAATCCCGGTCGGCAATGAAATCTGGGAGAGTGAAACCCTGTAGCCAACGGAATGAAATAGCGCTAAGGTCAAAAGTACACAAACTTTAAAATACTAATAAATTGGCGAGAAAAAAACCTTTAAGGCTTTATTAGGGTCAGAGAGAGAATTAATATTATGATCTAATTATATTAATATCTGCTTTACTAAGCAGAGCATATAGCTGTAATCTATTGACACTGACAGCTTTTTGATTAGACTAATTATTTGGACGAAAAATCCTTTTCTGCTACCGTCCTTTTATTAAAAATAAAACTTGTCATTTAAGCAATTTGTTGTAACAAGAAATACTATCATTTTGTTATTTTGTTTATGTGCGGGCAAACGACTTGAACGTTTAACTACTGGTCATGAGCCAATTATGTTACCAATTACACCAACCCGCTCTAATTATAAATCTATAACCTTACCTGGGCTTGAACCAGGATTACAGCAGTGAAAATGCTGTGTCTTAACCAGTTTGACGATAAGGTCTAATATAAATATGGTTTTAACTTTTACCTTCACAGATTATTATTAATTATTTAATAGGTCTATATTTGCTTACAATAGCAGAACTTTACATCAAAGCACAAGGCTCGTTTTATTTTTGAGATTAAATCCAGCCGCCGTTCATATTGTTGGCTTAATATTTTATTAAGACAAACATAGAATAAGAAGAGGCGACCCGCATTTTTTGACTTTACTGCCTTTTTTTTTTTTTTTTTAGCTGCGCGTCTTTTTTTTTTTAGTTATCAGTAGTAATAAAACTAACAACAAACTAAAGGGGCAGTATGATAATAATCTTATATTATCCACTTGCTGCAAAAAGGAGCAAACAAAACGAGCAAAAAATCCTCGTTTTTATTAGCGGCAGAAAGATTTTAACTTCTAACCAAATTGGCAGAAACTGTTTGTAGGGTTAAAAGAATGTTAAATTTTCTCCGTTTTAACCTTAACAAAGGGCTAGCCATTTATTTAAACTCTAAGCCAGGTAAGGGACTTGAACTCTTAACATTGCACTTACAAGATGCACACTCTACCAGTTGAGTTAACCTGGCTTTATAAAAGAGAAAGAAAGAAAGAAAGAAAGAAAGAAAGAAAAAAAAAAGCAGCAAAAAGAAATAGCAGTAAAGTCAAAAATGGAGCTAAAATAAAAGCAGTGCGTGCTAGCAAATAGATTGTTTTTTTCTTTCTGCCGCTTCTTTAATTAGATAGAAAAAGAATTTAGCCATTTGCTTTTTTATAATAAATTATTCGATAGAATAGTGAATTTAAACCGCAGTCTATAAAAATGAATGAATATATTAAATAATTATCTGGAGTGAGAATGGTAGGAATCGAACCCACATAAAATTGCTTAAAAGGCAATGGCTCTACCATTAAGCTACATTCCCAATTTAGGGGCAAGATTTCATTTTTTCTTGTTATTATTATTTTAGTTGGACACTTTTTTTTATATACTCTTCCCTACTAGGCTTCGATTAGGCTTCTAGTCACTCCGCCCTTTTTTTTTTTTTTTTGCTAGCGCGCAGCTCTTAAATGAGTTGGAAAGGCTCGAACTTTCATAAACTGAATTCAAAAATCAGCGACTTACCCATTAGTCAACAACTCAAGTTTTCATAAAAAAAAAAAAAAAAGCAAAACAAAAGCTAGTTTTATTCTATTATACAAATAATATTAATATTGTTTAAAGGGGCCGGGATTGTAATATGGGCACTTTGTTTGGATGCCCTTTTCTACTACGTCCTATTTCATAGTAAACTGCAGTTTTTTCCTTCCTTTTTCGTTATTAATATTATTATTATTTGGCAAGTTCCCTTTGAACATTAAGACAAATTATAACAACTTAAGGTTTAAACTAAATCAACAACTGTCTATTACTTATAGTAATTTTTGCAGTGTCCGTTCCCAGGTTATAACTCAGGATAATCTTAGTACAATTTACTAGTAAATAATTTATTAGTAACTTTAAGGCTATTGCAACACTAACTAGTTTAAGTTGGGCCCTCGTCTTCTTATTTATTGCACGAACAATACTATTATTGTTAGTATTATAAATATAATTTTTTACAGTGCAGTGAAAAAATGAAGTTAAAACAGTTAATAACTAAAACAATTTATTATATTTTATACATACTATAGAATTGTAGCTGAGAAAATAGATCTTTTTAATTGGTAGCTAAAAGAGAGAACTTGAAAAAGCAGTAGGGTCAAAAAGCAGTAGGGTCAAAAATGCAGTAGGGTCAAAATAAAAAAAAAAAGCAGCAAAAAAAAAAAAAAAAAAAAAGCAGTGCAGTAAAGTCCAAAATAAAAAATGCACTAGGGTAAATTAAATTATATCTCTAATATAACTAATTCTGCAGTTATTTTTATTCTTTTATCATAGAAGAGAAGAACAAGAATAAAAAGCGGGTCGGGAATGAAATCCCGGTCGAGAGTGCTTCGCTGGCTACAGGTTCCCTGGGAAATAAACCTAGCCGGAAGAAGGAATTGAACCTACATAACCCACTTATGAGATGAGTGTTTTAACCATTTAAACTATACCGGCTACCTCTTATAAACAACTTGTAGAAGTCATTAGCTAAATCCTTACACTTATTTTTTTTTTTCCTGACGGCCCTTCATACTATTGGAAAGGGGGCTTACTTACCCTAATAATAATTATTATTGTTATTATTAATAAAAAACGGATCGGGAATGAAATCCCGGCGAAAAGATTTAAGCCCCCCTTTTTTCCGATTTATCTCTATAATTAGAGGGCAATAGCATTCAATTTGTTTGATTATAAAGGGTGAAAACCCGGGCTCGAACCGAGATAAGGTGCGCCACAAGCGCCTGTTCTACCATTAAACTATATTCACCTTGTACACGTGATTTAACTTTATCAAATGTTTTATTGTTGTTGACCTTACATCTTATCCTTACGATAGAATAATATAATATATTATATATTATTATTTAGGGGCCAGATTTCATCTCCTCTTATTATTTAAGTTAATGAAGTCCTCTTATCTATTAAGCCAAATTATAATCTTTATAAGAAAAAAAAAAAAAGCAGCAAAAAAAAACCGGTAACAAAACACCGAGCAGCGGCGCCGACCGCTCTATTTTACCTTTAATTCTCTTCACCGCCGTAGGCGACCCGTCGTAAGATTACCTCTAAGCCTAAAACTAAAAAAAAGGAGCAAACAAAGATGGGCACTCCTGGCTCTAGCAAAACTAGCTAAGATAAATAATAATATTATTACTAGTTGTAGTAATATGATTCTTTCATTGTTATTTGGCAGGTTGCCTTTAGACATTAAAACAGAAGATTACAAAAAAAAAGCAGTAGGGTCAAAAATGCAGAAAAAAAAATGCAGTAGGGTCAAAAACAAAAGCAGTGGCAAATTGCCTACTACGCTTCGCTATATATAAAATATAAAGGGGTATTTTATGATTGATAGAGATAAATTATCCTTTGCAAAAGTCCTATCATTTAGATTCGTTTGTGCACTGCAATCCGCCAAGGCGGAAAAACAGTGGACTTTACTGCGCAAAAGTTACCCTACTATAACAAAAAAAAAAAAGCTTGTAGATGTTTAATTAATGAATAAGGTCAAACATTATATTTTTTGTGCGTAGAATAGAATAAAAGAGTATACTTATGCCTTAGCTATACTTTATAATGTCCTTAAATTAGAAAGAACTTGTTTTGAATCTTTCTTTTAAACTATATTATTCTTAATAAGAATAATAACGGACTGCAGTGCGCATAAAATAGACGGGTCTCCCCACTAGCAAAGCGTAATAAGCCCACCCATTTTTTTTTTTTTTTATCTTAATAGTTATAATATTAAATAAGATTAAATGGTAATAAATCAAAAGAATAAATTATACAAGGAACTAGTATAATAATGGCAAAAACTAAAGGAAGTAATACCATCCAACAAACTTGCAGTAATTGATCATATCTAATTCTAGGAAAACTAGCTCTTACCCAAATGAATAAAAAGACAACTGCAGTAGCTTTAAATCCTATAACTAAGCCATTTATAGCACCACTGACTAAAGGCATAGAACTGAATGCAATAAGATTAATAAAAGAGAAACTATCTAAAGCTAACCAAGAAGTTAGGCTTCCAATATAAATTGAAGGTAATAAATACCCACCTAAAAATAAAATAGCAGTTAAAGTTGAAATTAAAATAATATTAGAATATTCAGCTAAAAAGAAAAAAACAAAAATAACGGCCGAATGTTCTGTCATAAATCCTGCAACTAATTCTGATTCCAGTGTATGTAAATGAATAATTAAATGATAGGCTGTGCACTGCAAAGGGGATACCCTCCTCGCAAACCTATCGTTACTTAATATACCGTAAGCTTTTTTTTTAGCCCTGTTATAAGTTTCATTTACTTTGTTATTTTTGCCGCAAATAACTATTGGACTATATCATATACAGTATGGGCTACTGTATTTTCGCGTGTAGTCTCTGAGGATCCCCTATAAATTTTTAATTTTATTTATAGTATAAATTATTATAACTTATTATATATATATTATATATCTAGAATAATTAATAGGGTTTCGGTTTCCTGCTGATTGCTCATTACAATACCTTATAGACTTAAACTAATATTCAAATTAATCTAAAATAATCTAAATTCTATTATTAAAACCCATAAGCTTTAGAGTTTCCAGCATATAGCGAAATTTAACGAGGCCAAATCTATAGCATAGTTTGTTTGTTAGTTGTTCTTAGCCTCTGGTAAATCAAAGGGTGCTCTATTAGTTTCAGCTAATGCTCCTATGAAAAAAATTATAAATACAGGAAATAATGGTATTATAAACCATACCGCTTGTTGATATTCTATTATTGTTGTCATATTTAATGAACCAGTTATAAATAAAACGATTAACATTGCTGAACTCAATACCAATTCATAACTTACTAATTGTGCTGCACTTCTTAAAGATCCTACAAATGCATATTTGGAATTAGCTGCCCATCCGGCTATTAATAGTCCATAAACACCTAATGATGATATCGCTATTGAATATAATAATCCTAAATTATAATCTGATATTGCTAAACCAGGACCAAATGGTATTACTGCCCAACCTAATAAGGCAAATATTAATGTAATAATTGGACCTAAAAAGAATAACACTGAATTAGCATGTGCTGGAATAATTGTTTCTTTTACGATTAATTTTAATGCGTCGGCAAACGCTTGTAATGTTCCTAGATATCCTACTTTGTTTGGACCTAAACGTCTTTGCATACTTCCCATAGCTTTACGTTCAGCTACTGTAACATACGCTACGCTTAATAGTATTGGAAGTAAAACTATCAGAACTTCAAATAAACTAAATAAAACTAACATAGCTTTTGGTTATATTAACCTTCTTTATATCTATAAAAAAAAAAGCAGCTGAAATAAAAAAAAAAAAGCAGCAAAATGCAGTAGGGTCAAAAAATAAAATAAAATAAAATAAAATAAAATAAAATTAAATTAAATTAAATAAAATTAAATGGAGCCGGCAAAAGAGATCTTTATTTCTATCAAAGACTAGGCTTTAACATTTCTACCAAAAGAAACATTATTATTGATAAAATAACTCATCTATTGTTTTAGGGAACCTTTCAAAGCTAAAAACTCAAACTAATTATTCATTCATTCTCTTGGATAAATAATTTGGATCTCTCTGCTACTAAAAGAGACTAACTCTTATTTTAAGATAATTAATAGGCGGCAGAACTGATACCCTCGACCCCATAATATTATAAAGGTCTTTTCTTGCTCATCCAAACTAACGTTTCTTCAGCCGCTAATCTGTGATTAATCTAGTTTAATTTTTTCAATCGAGTCTGTTTTTATACTAAAGCTATTTTTATAATTATATATATATATATATAGATAAAGGTTATAACAATTAATGATATTAAAGTTTTTTTTTTCGTATAACTTATATCTGTTATGGTTCGGTTGAGAACCGACCAATGGGTAGTATTAAATAATAATAAGATTAGAAATAACTAGCGCACTATAATAAGCTTTAAGACTGTACTCAAACAAATAATATTATTTCTAGTAAAATTATTTTATTGGAGCCTTAACACTCCTATTTGCGGAGAGTGAAACCCTGCAGCTAACGGAATGAAATGCCACTAGGGTCAAATTTTTAATGTTTTTTGTTGGCCACCGTTCATATTGTTGGCTTAATATTTTATTAAGACGGACCTACAATAAAAATAGGCGACCGGCATTTCATTCCCGACCCCAAGTTATTAGCAGACCAATTTTGCCAATATTTGTCTTTAGATGAGAACTAGCACAATAGTTATATTTATAACTTATAATTAATATCTTTAAATTTAATTGTTAGAGTAATCCGTTTGTCATTATTTGCAAAGCAAAGCAAAGCAAAGCAAAACAAAGCAAAGCAAAAGAGCTTTGTTATAAAGAGCTTTTACCCCACTACAAGATCCAACGAATATTTTAATTATTATCGTAAATTTGCTAATAGTATGAAATAGCAGCTAAAAGGTTTACAGTCACTATAAATTAAATAACTTAATAAATATCTATTTTATACCCTAAGCTGGTCGAGAAGGAACTTGCAACAGGAAAAATTAAGGGTGGTATAAGTTATATTATAATATGGCTGCAATTTGAGGATAACCTCTGCGCTGCGCTGCGCAAAAATGTTTTCGACTTTTACTTTCTGGTATTTAGATTGAAGTACAGTCATAAAGAGGAGGGGATGTAATCTCCGCCCATGTTTTTGCTGCGCAGCAAAAATAAGCCTTTATTTTTGACCCTACTGCTTTTTTTAGACTTAATGAGAATTAGAAACTGCTGCTGGTTTAAATGTTAAACTAATAGCTGCTACCATAGCTAATAAAAGAATTAAACTAGCAACGAAAAACCATAAAAGATAACCAGTATACATTACATTACCTATTGAAGAAATTTGACTGAAAGCTGCGAAATTTCCATCCCATAAATTAGTAAATACTGATTCAACTTCTAATTTGGCTACTGACTCTAGGTTTGAATTATCTAATCCTGTAAATGATGGCTCACTTGATGAGATTGAAAAAAATTTAAGTGATGGAGTTGTTCCTGTTATTAAAGAATTAAGCCAATTAAAAACGTAGTAAGAAAATGATTTCATTTCTGTTATATTACTAGGGATTATAGAGTATAGTGGATATAAAAAAGCTACTCCAATAATAGCACCTAAAGGTAAACTGTTTTTATTATTATCTTGGTGTAATTCAGCTAATTTTATATCAAGTAAGAAAATTACAAATAAGAAAAGAATTGCTATAGCTCCTACATAAACTGTTATATAGGCTAGACCTATAAAACTAATTCCTAATAATATTAAATAACCTGCTATATTTACAAATAAGGCAATTAAAAATAAAACTGATATAACCGGATTTCGGGCAGTTATTACTAATATTCCTGATAATATTGCTCCAAAACTTAAAATATCTAAACCTAAAGGTGAAAATCCTGATGTTAAAGATTCAGAAATTAGCATTAAATTTGTCATTTTTGTTTTTTGTTTTTTTACCCTTTTGTTTTTTAGCAGTAGCTTCTTAACAATGCTCCTGAAATTAAACTTATATTTAAGGGGGTTGGCTGTAGCTAGTCGCATTTATTAATGTTGGTTAGGCAGTGCTTTTTCTAGAGACAGAAGGAGGATTCCATTCTAGTTTTACTTACGGTTAGTAGCTCGCGATCCCAAGATATAAACGGCGTCAAAGAGTTGACCTCTTTTCACTAGTTTTGTTGCGACCGCCTCCTCTTATTCTATGTTTGTCTTAATAAAATATTAAGCCAACAATATGAACGGCGACCGCCTACGGCGACAAGATGTTTTTAGTTCTCTTCTTCAATCTAATAAGGTGAATCTGGAGGTATTTTTTTTTGACCCTACTGCTTTTTTCTAGCCCTGATTATTAGTCTAACTATTCCAGCTCTAGCATCTAACCTTTTGCTGCGCTGCAAAATAGATAACATTTAGAAGTAAACATAATCACAGTTTTTGTCAAAAGTTAAGCTAGTTTATCATTTTGCTGTAAAGGGCAAAGTCTTATTAGAAAATTAGATATATTATATTATAGTAACCACTAGCTACCGCAGTATAATATATATATTTATATAATGCAACATTAAAAAATATTAATACTAATTTGGTCTTAATGTTACATTAAGAGAGTCCAAATCTTTTTGCTTTGCTGCACTCTATTTTACTCTACTCTACTCTACTCTACTCTACTCTGCTCTGCTCTAGATAAAAAAAAAAAACGAGAATTTTTTTTTTAGCTGCACGTCTTCTCCTTATTAAAATAAAGTTATGATTAGAATATTTGATTTTAATTTCCATTCGAATATTTTAAGTAGCTTATAAAACAAGGGAATATTATTCTCCCTCCCTTTTGACGGAACGGTACGTTGCTCATTTATTGTTTAGTAATAGTTATTATATAAATCTATCGATATATTATATCTAATATATTATAGAACGCAATTTCGTTAAGGTTAAAACCAAAGCCGATAGTTTTAGATTCTAGAAGAAATTAGTCACCAAGAGGAATCGAACCTCTATCTAGACATTAACAGTGGCCTGCTTTACCGTTAAGCTATAGCGACTCTTTTATATTACAACTAATTACAATATAATAATATATTGTAAAAAAGTTAATATATTATATTTTTTTTTTTTTTTTTTTTTAGGTCACCGTCGAAGCGTAGTAGGCAATTTGCCACTCCACTCCATTTTTGTTTTTTTTATTTTTTGCAAAAAATTGCGGATTGGCATGAAATGGCGCTAGGGTCAAAAATGCGCTAGGGTCAAAACAAAAATGGGGGTGCGGCAGCTACAAATGCAAAGAGGCCTTTTATCTCAACGTTAACGGCCAAATTAGAAATGTTTTATAAAAAAAAAAGCTCAAATCATTAATAATTTGAGCTTTAAGCTTATATATTTATATATTATAAAGATCTAGTTGTTATAATAATGGGGGCGCCAGCTCCCTCCCGTGACTAGAAAGAAAGAATAATATAATATATATATTATATTATTTGTCTAGTTATTATTATAATTATTATTATTATTATTATTATTATAATAATAAACACTAAAACTTGCTGCGCTGCAAAATTATTAAACCTGTTAATTT
>NZ_BMRP01000034.1:11204-63308 GCF_014648695.1 Streptomyces albospinus | reverse complement strand
TATAATTATATTATTATAAACCTTATCCTTAGTCCTCCTTTAGCGAAAGGATAAGGAGAGGGCCAAATAATAATATCATATTAATAATATTATTTAGGGGTTATTAATGTTGCATTAAGAACACTTATTATGTATAATATTGTACTAAAACTAGGCCCACCCTTTATATTGTAATTTGTTTTAGTAATTTAAGTTTTCTGAATGTTCTATTAAGATAACCCTAATTATAGTTTTCAGCAAAGTTATATTTAATAATAAAGGGGTAGTTGGATATTAATTATTCAGGTACAGGTTCCCCTACACCTACCTTATTTCGACTTAACACGAATCAGCGCCGACCAGTCGAAACCATCCCTTTTCCCCATATTAATAAGGAAAAGGGATAACCTCTTCGGGGCCACGCACCTTTCCGCGCTTGACGAGTAGTTAGTACATCACAGATTTAATACTTCACCGTAACGTCCTGATTTACGATTACTAGCAATTCCTGCTTCATGTAGTCGAGTTGCAGACTACAATCCGAACATAGCTTTTTTTAAGGTTTAGCGCTGACTCACGTCTTAGCATCCCATTGTAAAAGCTTTTGTGGCACGTCTATAGCCCACTTCATAAAGGCCATGACGACTTGTCTTAATCCCCATTATATCCTCGTTTTCCAAGGGTCATCTTAATGCAGCAAATTTAATTTTAATTAATAAAAAAAAAAAAAAAGCAAAATTAAGAAAGAAGGGTTTCATTCGTTGACCGGAATGAACCTGACATCTCACGACACGAACTGAAGACAGCCATGCAACGCCTGTTGTATTTATCCAAATTTAATTAATGTTTATTTTTTTAATTAAATAGGCCTTTTCTTTTTACAGAAAAGGACATTCAAGAAGTGGTAAGGTTGTACGCGGATCATCGTATTAAATAACATGCTTCACTGCTGGTTTCCGTGACCGTCTAATGTTTTGGGTTTCAGCCTTGCGACAGTACTCCCCAGGTGAAGTGCTTAACATCTTCATTTCGAGACTAATTTTTACCCTACGGCATTTTATAATAGTTAAAGGCATTAAAGCCTAATTACTTATTAATAATTATTACTAATCTTAAGCACTCATCGTTTACAGCGTTGACTACAGGGGTATCTAATCCTTTTCGCTCCCAACGCCTACGTCCCTCAACGTCAGTCTTTACCTAGAACGATGCCTTCGCCTTTGGCGGTCCTACAAGTATCAATAGATTTCATCCTTACTCTTGCAATTCCTCTGTTCTTCTATAAGACTCTAGTAAATCAGTTCGATTAAACTACCTTCCCAAATAGGAGAGGTATTCGCTTAATTTACCGTTTTACGGACCCTTTAGACCCATTTAAGATCAATAACGCTTGCCTCCCACGTTTTACCGCGACTGCTGGCACGTGATTTGGTCGAGACTTGTCAAAAAGATAACGTCATTATCCTCTCTTTTTTAGGGCTTTATCCTTATTTAGTTTACACCCTTCCAGATAGCTGGTTCAACCTTGCGGTCAGTGACCAATATTCCTCACTGCTGGTTTCCCTTATGGGTAGACTTGGCTGTTGTTTCAGAGCCAATGTGGTCGATCATCCTCTCAGATACGACTACGGATCTTAGGCTAGTTAAGCAATTACCTCTCCTACTACCTCCCCGAGTAGGCTCATCCCAAAGCGAAATTATATATCTTTTAGGGTTTATCTGCACCCTCTCTATAAGGTATTTTATGCCTTTCTTTGGGCTAGTCTTCCTACTTTATACTCACCTGTACACCACTTTCAAACCATCTTCTAGTCTTATTTAAGTGTAGAAAAACAAAGCCTTCTACATAAATTTAAGAACAAAAAGGTTAGGTTTGATCGTTCGATTAGCATGTGTTAAAGCTTCTGGACAGCGTTCATTCGGAGCCAACATCAAACTCATCTTTTTTTAGAAATCTAAGATCTCTTTTTATAATCTATTTTTTTTGCTTTGCTTTTTTTTTTCAAATCGGCTACCAAATAACAAATATTGTTATAATCCTATACTTCTTATAAGAAAAACTAATATTATAGAGGGTTCCTTTTGAAGCGTACTAAGGAAATTCCTACTGAACTAATAAAATTATTATTTAATATTAGCTATAACTTAGAGACAATATAACATACTATTAAAATTTGTAAGAAATTTAAAGAAGGTCTTACTGGTTTTCTTCTTTTGCACAACAGGCAGCCTAACCTAATGACAATAATATTATATTATTTTGGACCCTACTGCTTTTTTTTTTTTTTTTTTTTTTTCTGCGCTGCGCTGCTGTAGTTATTTTTAATACTGCTAAGGTCAAATTTTAGATGAAAATAAGTTTAGGGGGGCTACAGTAGCTTTTACTATGTGCAAACAAATTTCTTACTAGCACCTTTTTATTATATGGACGGTTAAAGAGTTTAGTTTAGTGTAAAATAAATTTTAGAGCTGCGCGTCCCATTTTAATAGGGGAATTATAATTAAAAAGCTTCAGCAGGTTCTTTCAAATTTATCTTAACTAAATTATAGATAAGAAAATTTAGATCTTTAGTGCAAGTAATAAATTAAGCTTGTGAATCTAACCAGGCTAAATATTTTTCAACTGAAACAGCTTCTATAGCAATAGGCATAGCTGAGTGTAATACTCCGCAAATTTCTGAACATTGTCCATAGAATACTCCTTCTCTTTGAATTAAAACTGAAGCTTGATTTAATCTACCAGGTGTAGCATCAATTTTTAATCCTAAAGCAGGCACAGCAAAATCATGAATAACATCAGCTCCAGTCACAATAAATCTTATATGAGTATTAACTGGAACAATTACTCTTGAATCAACCTCTAATTGTCTTAATTGTCCATCAACTAAATCTTCTCCTGGTATCATATAACTATCAAATTCGATTGACTCTCCGTCATCATTTACAAAATCTGAATATTCGTATGACCAATACCATTGGTGCGTTTTCGACTGTACATTAAGCAAGAATTATTTCTTACCCACAAGTGACCCAGTCTGTTGCAATAAGCTCGGAAAAAAATAAAAGGCTTACTGACAGTCTTGTATTATAATCTGGTATTGCGTAATTATTATAATATGTTAACTGTTTTCACTCATGTCGCCAAAGAATATAATATTTCTACTATAAACTTAAAAAACCCTGTCGAGTTTTTAGAAACATAAAAATGTTTAAATTACCTTTTTACGGTAACGCTAATTTTTCTTGTAGTACGCTTTTGCAAATTAATTTTTATGTTTCACGACTATTATGTTTAATTGGTGGAGTTAAAAGAACTTGGTTATTTTTAACTGGCCTGTATATGACCGTATAAAACTACTGAAAAAGAAAGAAGGTTATTCTTAATAGAGACTTACTTGTATTTTACTAAATAAATTAAACTTTTGTTTTTAGACCTAATTTATAATACATAGAACTATTTAAATAAGGAAATATTATTTCTTTTAATTTAGATACCGAATTTTTCTTTATATAAATTGACGCGCAGCTACAAAATTTATTTTCGATGGATATTTTTTGTATTGTTACATCTAATGCAAATTTTGATCTTAAAATGTTTGCTAATAGAGTAACTTCAGCTAATGTAAATTCATTTGTTGCTATTCGAACTCCTCCGTTTGCCCATCCTCCATCATCACTAATCCACACAGCTAATGTTAATGGAGTTATTAAATATTCAATATTTAATGGAACTATCTTTTTACCATTTTTATAAAATAATTTATGAATCCAATTTAAGCTTCTAAATGTATAAGTATTAAACTCATAACCATAATGTGTTTTTGTTAAACCGTTATGGTTTAATTTTCTGGTATATTGTCTAGGTTCAAGTTTACTGCAATAGCCTCTTTCTAAAAAGAATGCATATAGATAAAATAAGTATTCTTTATGAATTGCTCCTTGACGTAAACATATTCTTGTCCCTTCACCAGTTCTAACATTACAGTATCCGTCTCCTAACATTAATCCAACTATAACTGATATTACATCACAGTTGTGTGGACCAATTCTATTTATAGATCGAACTCTTTGATGAAAATATCTTGTTAAGTTTATTTGAGTAAAATTATTAGACCAAATTTTTTTTATAGAGAAGAAACTTTTATTGAATAATATATTACTATTATTAAAAATAACATTTTTTTGACTTCTTTTTAAAGAAGTGTCTTTTATTTTATTTTTTAAACACAATTTGGGGCCACCGGTTTTTAAACCAAACCCACTGCTTTAACTGTCATTGCAGGATCTAATACATCATCCATTAAGTACAATAATTTAAAACTAGGGAATGCAATTGCAACTAATACTAAAGCTGGACTAATTGTCCAAATTAATTCGATTAAAGTACCATGATTAGAATATTTGTGTACGATTTTTGTTTGATTGCTTGAAAAAGTTTTCATTGCTGAACCCATAATCCATGCTACACCAAATAAAATTACTACTAAGTAAAACATGATTTGGTCATGCAATTCTACGATTCCTTCAAATGAGGGACTAGCTCCGTCTTGGAAGTATAATCCCCAAGGTGTAGGTGCATCAGTTAAGATTGGTGAAAATAATTTTTGTAGCTGCGCGTCACCTTTATTAATAATTAAATTTAAAAGCATTTTTTTTTTTTTATTTTTTTTTTTTTGTTATTTATTTTTGTTTTTTTTTTGCTGCATTTTTGTTAAAGCCTGAATATTATTATATACTAATTAATAGTACTGCAAAAACTTTTTTTTTGCTGCGCTGCATATTTTATATTAAATATAGTTTATATAAATATATTTTTTTAGTAGCAATAATAAAGATAGAGGCGCCCTTAGGTGGAAATATATATTATATTAATATTTGAGCTACTTTTTTTTTTTTTACATTAAGAAATATTCAGTACTAATTTGGTCTTAATGTTACATTAAGCCAAATCTATAAATGATAGACTAGCTAAACGGCAAAAAGAGTGTTCTTTTTATTAATTATAATAAAAAGATAACTAGAACAAGTCCCGGTACGGTCAAAAAGAGTGCAAAAACATTTCTTTAACGCTCTTATTATTAGTTTCTTTTTTTTTTTTAGCTGCGCGTCTTTTCGCTATTTTTTTTACTGTTTATAGAAAAAAAAGAATGCAGCAAAATAGGTTAAGGTTAGAATTAGGATAAACGAAGCCTGTCAAGGTCATAAGAACTTAAAGATGATTATCTATAAATAGGGGTAATAAATTAATTTGAAGCGCAGCCTGAAGCACAGCCTGATAAAGTCTAAAATAGACCCAAAGTCACCTTTTTTTTTCTAGACTTTAAAAGAGTTATTTGGGGCCCTCGTTTCATTATTGTCGGCTTAATCTATCATTAAGACGGACATAAAATAAGAAAAGACCGAGAGTCTCAGTCAAACGAAGACCTCTACTAAAGAGATCGACTAGCGGAGCGTAGTAGGCTTCCAGCCACTTATGCTTTTTAGTTAAATAATGTAATCGTTTTTCGAATTAGAGGCTGAATTAGAATCTGATTCTACGAGACTTATTTTTAAAGCTCCTTTACCAAATTCGAAAACAAATCCTAAAGTTAGGATTAAAATAAAGATAACAACCATCCAAAGCCCATAAGCTTCATTATTATAGGCTGAAACTGCATAAGGAAAAATTAAAATAATTTCAAGATCAAATAATAAGAATAGTATACCGACTAAATAGAAAGCTACACTAAATCTTGATCTAGTTTGACTAAAAGCACTAAAACCACATTCAAAACTTTGAATTTTTTGATTGTCCGGATTATGAACGGCTAATAGTAAATTTAAAACTAATAATAAAGCTCCTAAAATAGGAACAAGAATAAATAAAACGGATAAAGTATTAATTGTTGCCATAACTATAGGTAGAATAAACTTAATGCCATAATATGTGCACTGTTTAATATTAAAGTAGGTTTCAATACAAAGAATAAAGTTAAAACAGTTAAAATTGATATTGAAAAACTTAAACTGTTAGATAATTGTGTATTTTCATTAATGTCCAAAGGTAAGCCTGTAGATGCATTTATTGATAATAATTTATCTGATTCGGCAACAAGCTTTTTATTTGATGCAACTTTTTTTAATTCAACCTTGTCATTAATTTTTTCTAAACTCGAATCAAATACCATAACTTTTATAACTCTTAAATAATAGGCAGCACTAATTACACTAGTAATAATACCAACTAATGCTAAAAAAATAAAACCATTTTTTACTGCTGATAATAATACTGCTTGTTTAGCAAAAAACCCTACTAATGGTGGTATACCTGCCATAGAAAATAAAATAATAGCCAAAGATAAAGCCAATAAAGGAGAAGGTTCTAAAGCATTAAATTGTCCTCTTAATTGTGCAATGAATTGTATAGGCGAATACTCTCTTTCTGCATTATGATCTTCTTCTTGATATGAAAAGACACCATCTGCTTCTGCCAAATTATTTTTTTTTGATAAAGATAGAGATAAGGTACCAAATGCAATTAAAACAAAAAAGGCATTAGCACTAGTTAAACTATATTGAATTAAATAGAAGATAAATGATTCAATTGAATCTTCAGTATTAATTGCTATAGCTAATAGTAAAAATCCTACATGCGAAATAGTACTATAAGCTAATAATCGTTTAATTCTAGATTGAGCTAATCCAACTATAGTTCCAACTAATAAAGAAAGAAACGAGGCAATTAACATTAGATTTACTAACGATAAAGATGGTTCTAAAAGATATAAGCTTCCTGATCCTATAACTAAATCTAATAAGAAAGTTAAAATAGAAATTTTGGCCATAATTGCTAACCAAGTTGTTACTTTTGTGGGTACTCCGTCATAAACATCTGGAGCCCAATTATGAAATGGAGCTGATGCTACTTTAAATAAAAATCCTACTGTCATTATTAATAGTCCTAAATCCGCACCGAATGGTGATCTAATTGATTGCTCTGCTGAAAAACTAAATGATGATAGTTCTATTGATTTTTCTGTTAAATTACTTAAACCAACTGATGCTTCTTGTGACATTAAAAGATATATTGATTCTAGATTAGTAACTCCTAAATACGCATAAATAATTGATGATCCTAATAAAATAAATCCTGATGATAACCCTCCTAATAGGAAATATTTTAAACCAGCAGAAGTTGCTGCTTGACTATCTCTATAAATTGTAGCTAAAACATAAAGTCCAAAACTTTGAAGTTCAATCGATAAATACATAGAAACTAGATCGTTACTTGTTATTAATAATATTCCTCCTACTACAGTAAATAAAGCAATTAGAGAATACTCTGATCTTATTGCTGGAAGGGGGTTTTGCCCTGTTCCTTTGTTATTTGATTTTTGCCCATTAGAAGTTACCATGGAACTTACAAACATTGTATTTGATAAAATCATTGCTCCTAATAAATAGATAAAACCTTCTATTACTTTAGATAATACTGTAACTTGATAGAGCCCTCCAAATACTCCTACTCCAGATCCTATAATAGATACATTTAGTGTATAAATTGATAGAATAAAAGAATAAAGTAAAATTAAAGCAGCTGCTCTGTTTATAATGATTCCATTAATTCTTTTTGCTGATATTGCTGATATAAATAATAATATAAATAATCCTGATATTAACATTGATACTTTTTTTTTGCTGCGCAGCGCTGCTTTTTTTTTTGCTGCGCTGCGCTGCTTTTTTATCTTCTTCTGCCACATCATTTATTGAACTTATAAGAAAGTAAAAAGGTTTAAGGGTTACTTTCTTATAAGTTTATAAGCTTTTTATCTATAAAAAATGCAGCGCTGCGCAGCAGTAATACTATTAGAAAGTAACCTGCAATATTATATAGAAAGCGAAGAAAATTACCTCTTCTTATTATTATAATATAATTATAGTTATATATATAATATACTTTAGTAGTAGGGGGATAAGAGGGGAATGAAATCTTCCCTTCGACGTAGTCGGTCCAGTTCTCTCTTTAATGTTTTATTAAATTAAAGATAATAATAGTTTGAGCTCAACTTTGACGCACTGTAGAAAAAAATTTTTTAATGTTAAACTATTTATAACTAATATTACTACAATATTATTTAATAAGTGAGAGTGAGTGCTTTATTCTTTGATATAAAATCCAGTTTCTCTTTTTGTCGAGACAAGAGTTCTATTTTTTTTTTAGGGGTAATAGTTTGATATAATACAGTTGAAACTGAATAATGAATAGAATCTAAAATTACGTTAGGGAAAATTCCTAAACCGAAAGCAAAAAAGATAAGAGGGAAAAGAACATAAAACTCTCTTCTAGATAAATCAGTTGTAATGGCTAAATATGGACTCCAAGCTCCTCCACAAACTCTGTTATAGAACCAAATAGAATAAGCAGCGGATAGGAATATTCCAGAAGCAGCCAATGCTGCCATAATCGGTGATCTTTCAAATGCACCAGCTAAACACAACCATTCTCCTACAAAATTAGAAGATAAGGGAACAGCTATATTACCTAATGTTGCAAGCATAAAAATTACTGAAAATAAAGGCATTTGAGTGCTTAATCCTCTATAGTAACTTAAAACTCGTGTATGATATCTTTCGTATAAACAGCCACCAGTAATTATAAATAAAGCTGGACTAATAAATCCATGAGCGATACCTAATAAAATAGAACCTTCTATACCTTGGATGTTATTAGAAAAAGCTCCCATAAGAATAATTGCAACATGTCCAATACTAGAATAAGCAATAATAACTTTCATATCTATTTGTCTTAAAGTAGTTAAACTAGCATAGATTATAGTTATAACTCCAATAGTATAAACTAACGGAGTAAAATATATTGTTGCTTCTGGTAATAATGGAATTAATATTCTTAAACTACCATATAAAGCTAATTTTAATACTACTCCAGCTAAAAGAATAGAACCACCTAAAGGAGCTTCACTATGGGCTAAAGGAAGCCATAAATGGAAAGGAACTAATGGAAATTTAATCATAAATGAAAAGAATATTGCCAACCATAGTATTTTTTGTAAATCAAAACTTAAATTAGTCGATGTTAAAATTTCTATATCTGTTGATCCAGTTAAGTAATACATAGTTAAGAAAGCTAGTAACATAGCTAATGATCCGAATAATGTATATAAAAATAAATGGAAACTAGCTCTTACTTTTTTACTTGATCCGAATAGTCCTATTAATAAGAATAAAGGTGGTAGTATACTTTCAAAAAAAATATAGAAAAGTAATATATCTTTTACTGTAAAAACTGCAATTAATAATGTTTCTAATAAAAGCATTATTATTTGATATGTTCTAACATTAGTTTTAATTGCTTTGTAATCAGCTAAAAATATTATTGGAAATAATAAACAAGTTAATAAAATAAAGAATAAAGAAATTCCATCTACACCTAATGTGAAATGGCAAAAACTTAATTCATTATATTCTGCTACAAATTGCGATTCAGCTGTATTTCTATCGAAATTTGCCCATAAAACAAGTGATACAAAGAAGTTTACAATTGAAAAGCCTAAGGCTATGTCTTTATATAAACGGGCTGATGACTCTGTTTTTTGTCCATTTGATTCTACAGACACTGGCTGGACTAATAACATAGAAAAAATTCCTATTAAAGGAATTAATAGTAATATTGTTAACATGATTTAGATTTAATAGAACGAATTTAATCGCAAAAAGCAGTGGCAAATTCCCTACTAGCAAATAGAGTGCCGGTCAAAACTTGCGGCCTTGTAGCTACAAAGAATAATATTACTATTAATATAATATAAAATACTTGAGCACTCCGAGTACCGGAAATAAAATTTTTTCACTTGCTGCAAAATTAATAAACAAAATAAAATAAACAGTTGCAAAAAGAATGCAGCAAAAAAAAATAATGCAACAGATATAATAATATTATAAATATAATTATTTAATTTGGTCTTAATCTTCGAAATCGAAGCCTGCAAACGTATTTGTATTATAATATATATTATTATATAAAACACTTTGCTGCTGTCATTCTTTTTGCTATTTTGTTTTTTTGCTTATATAGTATATATATATCACTTAGATCTAGCGTTTAAACGCGCTCCATAAATAATTATCTTTTCTTTATTAGATGCTGGCCAAAGTGATAGCCAATGGCTTTTTGCTGCGCTGCATTTTTGACCCTACTGTTTTTTTTTTTTTCATTAGAGGAAACTTTGCCAACTATATCTAAGATAATCCGCATTGTAATAGTTTCTTTAGTTTTAAAAGGAACCTCTAATCTAAGAGACTTTAATATCCCATTACTAAGTAGTAATGTTATTTTATTTCTTTTCTTTTCTTTTATTTTCTTTTCTTTTATTTTCATCTTTGATGAAAAATATGTTATTACATTTAAAAAAATAGGGGTATTTATAATTATATTATAATAATAGATTTAGTCTATCTAAAAGGGTTTAAATTAATTTGTTTGCACTGTTTCAGCGGGTAACATATTATATGCATGATGAGCTGGTGGTGATTGTAATGACCATTCTAATGAACTAGCTATATTAGCATTTAAGTTAAATTCGGCAGTTGATTCAAAAAATGCTGGAATTCTCCATGGATTATTTGAAACTGCTTTACCATTAGCTAATTGATCGTAAATTACGTAAATAAATACGGCTACAGCTACAACTGACATGATTGATCCATAACTTGCAACTAAATTCCATCCTGCAAAAGCGTCAGGATAGTCGGGTATTCTTCTAGGCATCAAATTTGTTAACATAGGGTAGTTTAAACCCTATTTCCCAATATTACTACTGGGTTCAGATTATGTCATCATTATAAATAGAAATTTTACTTCTAAATTTATAATGTTGGGCGCTCGTGTCGGGATTATTGTTGAAGAGACTCACCCGTTAATCGTTGAACTTGCTTATTACTAATCATATATAAATATAATCATTCTTCGTAATAAGATAAGCTGCAAATTGACCTTTGAGAAACTTTTTCGCAGCTTCAAAGGTTTTTCTTGCAATTCACCCAATTTTCAAATAATATTTATAATCTAATTAGATTATAAATATTATTGGGGCAATTTTTTTTGCTGCGCAGCGCTGCTTTTTTTGCTGTGCTGTTTTTTTTTAATGAAGTTTTATCCGACTAAATAATTTTCCTTTAAATCGTTTACCATTTTTTATATATTTTGATAAGGTATCTTTTCCCATTTTGCAGCAAACTGTTTAGAACAATCTACAGTTGTAAATTCACCAATAAAATAATCAGGTTCCCCTCTAGGATTATTTAAATCATCATAAACATAAACAAGTTTAGTCAATTTAGCTATCGTTGAATCTGATTTTGTTATTCCAAACATGGGATTATTAATTCCTTTTTTATCTTTTATTTGCATTTCTATAAATTATTTGGATTTAGGTTTATTATACATAGGATTTAATTCTGCTAAACGGTTTAAGCCAAACTCCGGTTTTTGCTTAAATTTGTAACCTGTTAAAACTCCAGCTGTTGGAGCTAAATTAAGAGTCTCAGAAAGAGATTCATTAAAAAGTTTATCTAAATAAATCTGTTCTCGTTTAAAGATTTCTTCTTTAGAGATAGAATAAGCAGGACCTAAATCTTCTAAAATAGCTAAAGCAAAATTATGAATTCCATAATAGTTTAAATTTAGATAAATTGGAGAATTTCTTTTTAAGAAACTTGGACTCCAATAACTTAATAATCTAGCAGAACCAGTTTGACTACTTCCAATATATGTTTTCCCGGTAATAAGATTTATCCATTGATAGATAATAGATCTTTTTCTATTCTCCTGGCCAATTAAATTTCTATAAAGATTAGGATTTTCATATGTTCTTATTGGCAGTGTTAACCACTTTGGTTTAATATGTGGACCAATTGGAAAATTATACTCTCCAACCACCTTTTTTCTTTTTCGATATTTTAAAGATACAGATAAAGGTGCAATTGAAAAAACATTTAAATCATAAAGATAAATATTTTTAAATAAAGAATTTATTAATATAAAAAATGATAGAAATAAAAAGGTTAAGCTTACAAAATTGATAAGCTTAACTAAAAAACTATTGTTTTTTGATAAAACTTTAATTAAAAAAGTTGACAAACAAAATTTTGCTGTGCTGCTTTTTTACCCTGTAATCCTAAGAAATGTAAAGGTAAGAATGTAACATTAACCCCGATAAATAAAATCCAGAAATGAATTTGTCCAGCTAACTCATTATATGATAATCCGAAGATTTTAGGTGACCAATAGTACCATCCTGCAAATAATGCAAATACAGCTCCCATTGATAATACATAATGGAAATGGGCTACAACATAGTAAGTCGATTTTTTTCTTCTTTCACAAGAAGGTTCGGACTATAACTTATCTAAAGGGTTAACTTAATAACTTTTCGATATCCACGTTTAGTCTCTACAAAGCCTTTAAATCTGTTTCTCTTTTTAAGAAATAAAGTTTTCACGGTATTGTCTTGTAAATAAGTGTTGTTTTCCGCATTAAGAAAATCTACAAGATTTCACCGTTAGCAACTTAATTTAATTAAGTTACCCCTTTATACCATAAAATATATTTTATGGTATAAAGGTTAGTGGATTGACAACATGACACTTTATTTAAACTTAGTTAGGAATAAAGCTAAACTTGTAGCTTTAGCCCCCAATAATGGATTATTAGGACTTAGACAATGGTTAACAATTTTTACTAGACTTTCCTTTTTATAAACTTCTAATAAATAAAAATCATATTTTATAGTTCTAATATTATTAGATAAATTAAAATAATTTTTTATCATATCAATCAGAAATTTATCATTTTTTTGACCAATAGAAAACGAATGATTATTTGATTGACGTAAACTAAAACATCCTTCGGCTTCTATAAATCCACTTAACCAACAATCAAAATAATTCACTGCTCTAATACTGTTTTTTTGTTGACTGTGCAGCAAAATTAACTCTTTTTGACTTTCAAATTTTTTATTTCTATTTTCTAAATACAGATTAACATCTGGATTTAAAAGGCAATATTTTAAAAATTTTAATTGTAATGTCATTCTTGTAGTTAATGGTGGATATAAATCAAATATTTTACAGATTTCAATAATATTATTTTTATTATTAACAACCCATAAAACTGCGTCTAATTCTTGTTTTTTATTTCGCACTAATTTGACTGAACCACCTATTTCTTGCGAAATTAAAGTTAACATGTCAATATTAGATTTTAATGGAGATAATTTTATAACTAATCTGTATTGTAAAGATTGCTTACGCCAATGATTTACTTGTATCGATCCATCTCCATCCATTAATCCTACCCAAAATTTTTTTAAAAAATCTACAGTCTTATTATTCTGTGAAATTAAAGCTGCTTGTAATCCATTGCTAAAATAATCGGCTAAGTTTGTTTCTCTATCATGGAATGCTACATCAATTGATGCATTCGCAAGTACTACTCCTGTTAGTCCTCCAACTGTAAATAAGAATACAAATCCTAATGCAAATAGCATTGGAGTTGTGAATCTTATTGAACCACCATAAATTGTAGCCAACCAACTAAAGATTTTAATTCCTGTTGGTACAGCAATAATCATTGTTGCTGCTGTAAAGTAGGCTCGAGTATCAACATCTAATCCTACACTATACATATGGTGCAAAAAAGTTTATCTAATTATATTAAGATAAATCGGACTATCTCTTAATCTTTTTTTTTTTTAAGCTGATATAGCTCCTGTTTTATTTGTTAAACTATCTAAAATATTTATCTTTTTTTTTATTTGTGTAATATAATTTATACCAATTACAGTTAAATGTTCTTTATTTGTAATAATATCATTAACTTTTAACCAATTTAAATAAGATTTAGATTTTTTTGTTTTTAAATTATAACTATCGAAATAATTTATTGCAGCACAATTAAAACAGATTTGAATGAATCGTTTTGATATCTATAAACATTTTTAGTACCAGATCGTAAATTAACTCTTCCAAATCAAAAAAGGGTTTTAATTTGAGTTAAAACATCAAAGCCGTTTTTTTGATCTAAGATAAATCTTAAAACAACTCTGTAAGTTGTTTTGCTTTAAACTCTTTTGGTAATATTAACATTAAAACAACGGGCGAAGCCACCATCCGTAAACCCTGATAGCCAACTATCATTTAAACTAAATGAACTAACTTCATTATTAATAATTAAATTGCGTTTAGAACAATAAGAGGCTTTTACAGATTTAGATTTATTTAAAATTTCTATCCCTAAAGCTAATTGATTTATTCGATGATTTAACATTAAATTACCGTTAAAAATTAAAGTTAATAATAATATCTCATTAATATTTGTAACAATATAACGATGATATCCTGTATTTGTGCAAGTTTGTGGAAAGAATACTATTTTACCAAAACCTAATGTTTTTTGTATATGGTTAAGCACATTTCCTTCTTTTGGAGTTAACACAAACCTGGGTTTATTATTATAAGCTAATATTGCTCCATCTCCTTCTTAAAATCCTATAAACCAAGTTAACCAGTTAGCATCTAAAAATTTATTAGATCTGCTTTGTTGCAGATCTAAGCTAATAGTATCATTGTACAATTCAAGGGGCAAAATTTATCAAACTTTTTACTGCTACTGCAGAAAGATTTTTCGCATATAGTCTCTGAAGAGCTCGCACTATTTAGTCTTTTGACTAAATTAGGAAAACGATTTCTGGCGGATTGAGTATAGCTAACTGAATTTTTACTATAAAAAGTACCAGAAAGCACTAAACTGTTCCCGCATACAGCGAAATTTATTACTTCTATTTCACAATAGAAGAGAGCCACCAATTGACTCCAAACTACAAATCCTAAAACTCCAATAGACATCATAGCATATACCATTCCTAAATAACCAAAAATTGGTTTTCCAGAGAATGCTGAAATTGTGTGACTAACCATTCCAAATCCTGGAATTATTAAAATATAGCATTAAAATTGTTATCTTTAAATAACAATTTGGACTTGCTCTTTCTTAAAAAAAAAAAAAATAGCACCGTGACCTCCAAAAAAATAGCACGCGCAGCTAAAAATACAATGCAGTAGGGTCCAAAATAAGGAACAAGAGCGTATGCTAACACAAGAGCAAGTTAGCTCATCTGTTTTATACAAATATGCTATATTAACACCGTTTATCATACTAGTAAAAGAGAATATCTTTTTTTTATATAACAATACTAAGCTTTATAAACATAATTCTTCCACCCTTCCTTAATAGGGGTATTAATAGAAGTTCTAAATTTGCACCAAGTTAAAAACAGACAGCGAACCTTCCTTTTTTAGTAAAAAGAAGAACATAAGTATAACCCAACAAATAACCAAACAAAAGACATAAATAGCATAAATTTTAACATTCTCGTAAAATTAGCAAGAACATTATCTTCGCTTGCTAATTCATTTAAATATTTTAATGAATTAACTATCAAAATAAATTTATATTTACTATCGTCAAATTTACCATAACTTTGCACAATAATAATTAGAATTATGTTATATAAAAGATTCAATGTTAGGCAAATGAAACCTAAGGCTGGTATAAATACTATAATGGCAAATCCATAATTTGTTATAAAATCATTGAAAGACAATATTTGAGTTTGGCTTAAAAATAATAATAATGGAGAGCTATGTTTTTGGTTAAATTTTAAGTCTTCATTTACATTTTTCTTTGAGATAAGATCCATAATAGATCTTTTACTTGTTGAATCCTGATTTCTAGCATGTAATAAAGAAAAAATACCTAATCCTGATAACGTCATTGCCATATGATAATGTCTAGAGGCTACGCCCCCCCGGTTAATTGTTCTAATATTAGCAGGTATAGTTGTTGTTGTTGTAACTGTACCACGAGTCCAATGACTTACAGTGTACCATGGATAACTAGTAACACTAATTGTAGTTCTCGCTGGAGCCATCATTCTAAGCCAACGTGCATGACCAGACATATATCCTGAATGTAATCTACGCCAAGTGAATGGTAAAGTAAATAATAAACCTAAGATGGGTAAAGTTGAAGCAGGTAATGAGCCGATCACATTGCTAGCTGTTTCTAAAATAGTGCTGCTAGTATCATTTAAACCTACAATAGAATCCGTTGAATTGTTCACAATTGGATTTTCACTAGTCGCGTTCTGTGTACTAGTCATATTATCACCGGCGCTCTCCGCTTGTTTTGCTAGTCTCATTTTTAAATCATGTTCTGCGAAAATGCTTCTTTGCTCTTCTAATCGCTCTAAAGCCTCTGATCTAGTTTCATCATCAAATGATGAATTAAATTCAAAATCTGGAACATTATTTGACAATAAATTTGAATTATTTTCACCTAAAACGTTAGTTGTAGTTTCTATTCCTATTATTACTGGACTACTTTTTAACAGCTTTTTATTACTACTACAAATAGTAGAAACTTCAAATAGTGCAAAATTAAACCAAGTTACCGCTATGCAATAGAGATAGCATCAATATTGTTATCTTTAAATAACAATTTGGACTTTCTCTTTCTTAAAAAAAAAAAAAATAGTAGGGTCAAAAATAAATAGCAATGCAATGTAGTAGGGTCCAAAATTACGTACCGTACTGTACTGTACTGTACTGTACTGTACTGTACTGTACTGTATTTTTTGTTCTATTGCCCCCTTATTTATTTTTTATAAAATATTTAAACTGCTAAATTAAAGTCTATGATAGAATTTAATTTTATTTCCTTATTTAAATTCTTTTTACAGGTTACCCTGTAATCTTTCCTTTTTTCTTTTTGCTATTTATTTTTTTTTGTTTTTTTTTTTTTTTTTTTTCTTTTTTTTTTTTGAAGAGTCCGCATAAAGTCTCTGAGGATCCTACTAATTTAACTTTTGAAGATGAGTAAATTTAAGTTAAATGTTGGTTTCCTGCTGATTGTCCAATCCGTTATGTTCTCACTCTCTACTAATTTTGCAAAGAAAGAAGAAAGAAAGAAAGAAATTATTTAATTAATAAATAGTTCATTTTTTGATTTTCTTTCTTTTATTAGAATTAGTCCAATATATTATAGTATATAATCTATGCAGTAATAACGGCTCTAAGGAGGTTCCAGCATATAGCGGACTTAAGAGGCCTATCTTAAATCGTTATTGAATAATACGAAATATTAGTGACAACCTCTGGGTGACCAAAGAACCCAATTCTCTAAATTCTAAATTCTTTATTTTTCTTTTTAGAATTCAACTACTATTTCGCGGTAAAAATAACGTCCCAAAAGTTGGACTACTTAATTTAGTTATTTCATCCTAAATAGCCTTGTGCTTAACATTTATTTAACCTTTAAAGTAGATTTTAATTTATTTTAATGTTAAGAGAGAATCCGACTGTACATTAAGCACCATTTCAGGTACCCACAAGTGACCCAGTCTGTAGCGATTGCTTAACAACCGACGGTCTTGTTCCGAATGAATTTTAACCGTTTTCACTTGCATTGCCAGATAATTAACAAATAAAATAAAAGATATTTTAGCTGTACAAAGAAAGTTAATTATCCCTAGCCCCTGTCAGGGTTAGTTAAACTTATTTCAGATAAATTTCGCTAAGAGTTAACTTTATCTGTAAGTTTAAGACTAGATTTAGGTAAGAAAATATCTTTTAATTTTAAAAGTCTTTTATTTGGATAAATCCTATATTATGTCTAATTATATTTATTATGACATCTATCTGCTTTTAAAATGTTATTGATTGTTTGCCAAGCTTTTAGCAACTAATCTTTTTATCTTACGATAAAACCTAAACCTTTTTTCCAATATATTTTTGCTACTTTTTGTTTAAATGGCCCATTGATTATTTACTGTTTTTGCTAAAATTATCAACCCAGGTCTTAACTGCAAGTTTAAATGTTGTTTATTTTTAATTCTACAGTGCAAATCTTTCCACAGAACATAACTTTTTAATTTCTTAGTTCGTAATGGAAATTTATCAAAATAGTTAAATAATATTTCAGTATTTGCTAATCCTGTAACTCTATAATACCAACACTGTTCTTGACTGTGTTTATAAGTTTTACCTACTCCAAATAATTTGGCTAATAAATCAAATAATATAATATTACAAGCACCTTTTTGAGCTATATCATAATATATTTTATAATTATTAGAGCTAACCGATGAAAATGATACACCAAAACAAGATTCAGCATCACTAAATCCACATAACCAACCATTTTGTAAACTTATTTGACATAAGTTATCTTTAAAAACAATAGGCTTATATGTAATTCGACCTTTAGAAATATGTCTATTTAAAGCAGACAAAAAAAGTTTAAAACTTTCTCTTTTTGCACTAGTTATAATATTACCATTAAAAAGTAAAGCTAACAAATACAAACCTTTTTTATCTTGTACTACATATCTACTCGTTATATTTGATTGTTTAATTACCTTTCCAAATCCTAATACATTTTGAATTAAATTTAAAATATGAATATCGCGAGTATCTTGTGTAATAACAAATGATATATCTCCTCTTTTAGCTCTAATAAATGATCCATCTCCTTCACTAAAACCTAGAAACCAATCTAAAAATTCATTGTCGATAGGATAATTTAAAGCGCAGCTTTTATTTGAAGCTTTGGTCAAATTTAATTGCTCTTTTTCATCTGTGCAAATTAGTTTCTCATAATTTTGTATAAACAGGTTATAATTAAATAAACATGGCATTAAACTTAAATTAATATTTTTATAGAAAAGATGTTGGTATAATAATGGATCACCTCCACCTGCTGGCTCATAGAAACTAGTATTAAAGTTTCTATCTGTTAATAACATTGTAATTCCCTTAATTGTTGCTTTACTGGACTAGGTCCCATGATGATTTTAACATCTCAATTTTGTAGCTGCGCGCAGCTGCGCGTACTATATAAAAAGGGTAAAGCTGCTCGTATTCACATACGAGATCGGACACGATCTTATTTATTTAATTTATAAAACTCTTGTAAATGATCCCAAACAAACAAACTACGACTCTCATTCATATTAGCTTTTAGGTTTAATATTTCAAAATTTATCATTTTATCTTTTAAATGATCTCCTTTTTTAAAAATATTAAAAGCTTTTTGCCAATCACATGCATCAAGATATTTACTACCAAATAATGGAAAATTAATTAGATAATTTTCTAATATTAAATTTCCTTTAACACTAGTTGTTCTAACTTTGTATTCAGGTGTTTTTGATGTCATTCTTGTAGCTTTAACTTTACATAATAAAAATAATGCTATCTCGTTTAAAAAATCATAGTTATCTAAATTGTTATGATCTTTTTGTCGTTGAGATATTTCTAATTTACATTCTACTCTTGGATATTTACCTGTTTCGGTTGTTCGTAAAGCAAAATGTCCATCAGCTTCTATAAAACCAGCTAGCCAACTATTATTTATTAATAATTCATTATTTAAAGGATTTAAATCTAAACATAGATATTCATATCTAGAATTTAGCCATTTGATTAATTTATTTAAAGAAACTATTTTTGGTGTTCTCATTTTCCCATTAATCAATTTAACTATTAATAATAAACCTGAAATATTATTAATAGTTAATATATAGGCATTAACTCCCTTTTTTCTAGATAAAGAACCATGTCCTAGCTCTTTTTGAATTAACAGTGCTAATGGTAAATCTTTTAAATGAAATACTATCTGTATAGATGGATAGTTTAATCTTCCTTTTTCTGATCTAATTGAATCAGGGACTATTATAGTACCATCACCTTCAATTAGTCCAGTTAAGTAATAAGAAAAATTGTTTGAACTAGAGTCGGCATATTTTTTATTGTTTATTAGCTTTAAGCTCTTTTGATCTAAAAATCGTTTGTCTAATATTTCTGTCGATTGTGATATAATTACTGGACTAATATAAAAAATAAATTCTGGCATAGAGTCTCTGAGGATGCCAAATTGATTCAAATCAATAAGGTTTCCTGCTGATTGTCTTATTATATTAAATAAGAGTTCCCAGCATATGGCCAAATTTAGAGCCGGCAGAATTAGAGGTTTACCGGCTAGTACAGGTAATGATAATAATAGTAATACTGCTGTTACTAAAATAGCCCAAACGAATAAAGGCATTTTATGTAATGTCATTCCTGGAGCTCTCATATTTAAAATTGTTGTAATGAAATTCATAGCTCCAAGCATACTTGAAATTCCAGCTAAATGAAGACTGAAGATAGCTAAATCTACAGCTCCTCCACTGTGACTTTGAATTGATGATAATGGCGGGTAACATTATGTTGATACGTTCATTTCTACCATTTACTCTTAAGGTTCCCTCTGCACTAAATTTATTTATTTTTTATATCTAGTTTTATTCCTAGCATATAAGAATTATATAAACCATATTTTATATGAAAGCTCAAAAAGAAAGGCGTAAATAGTGAAAGTATGCGTATACGCTATAGTTCTCACTATAGATCGGACTATACCTTTATCTAGCTTAAGTCAGTTTTGACCTATTCTTTTCTTAATGGATTGAGTCTTAATCTTTAGATTAAGCTCCATAAGTTATATTATATTATACAATATAATACATTATTACCTTTTTATTAAGAAAAGTTATCTTCTTCTTCTTCTTCTTTAAATCTAAACTTGTGCATAACTCGTGTATTTTGACGAATAGCTTGTAATCTAGCATAATTTCCCTTGTGTTTTAAGTAAGTTCTAGCCCATATTCTATATTCAACTGATTTCATACCCTTCATACTGCTGTCAAAATACCTTATTATATTTTCAATAGCCCTTGAGTTAGTAGTATCAAGCATATAACAATTATGTTTTATTTTATAAACTACTTTAGTTTTTATATGTAAAATTATTCGAATGGCTTCTAAGCAAATAGGATCTAGTTTTTTACTAATTCCAAAACCATGAACTATACGACTTTGAGTAGAAAAAGCACAGGCCGAAGCTTTAGATGTTTTTTCAGCGCCCTCTTTAAGTGCAATCTCTTTTTTTTCTGATGAAGAAATGATGCTTTTTGATTTATTTACAAGATAAAAACTCCCTTGTGCTTCTACAAAACCTATTAACCAAGCTTTACTCATTATACTAGTAACCAAACTACTATTTAAATCTTCTTTAAAGGTCACTTTCCCTTTCCAACCGGCAGATAGATAATTAATTGAAGGGATCTCCTGATTCTTTAACCTTTCTAATTCTAAAATTTTTTCTTCTTTAGTTAGCTTAGAATTATCTAGAATTAAAACAGCTTGTTTGAATTTTTCATAATTGAATGCTTTACTTGTTAGTAATGGATATTTATCAAATATCGGTAAGATAACTTTTTTTAGAGTTTCCAAGTCTCGAATTATGAAAGAAGCATTATTTGTATTTTTTTCTACTGTTACCGTACCACAATTAAGATTTTTTTTTATATAATACAATACTCTTAGATTATATTTATTTTGGCTTACTTTAAAGGTTAAATTAGATTTAAATGAACTAACAGAACTATATATTGCAAAAGTACCATCTCCATCGGTCATACCAGCTAACCACTGTTTAAAAAACTCATCTGAAGATGAATTAGTGCTCTTTTTATTTTTAGGAGCAACAATATAAGGATGGTGGCCAAAGGCAACTATAGTTGCCTTTTTACAAATAATATTATCAGCAGTAACATTATTCTGTAGAGTTTTACCAAAAATAGCTGATACTGGTGTTGTTCTGTCTGTTAATTCTTCGTTATTTTTACGGTCACATAAGTTTAGATTTGAAACAGTTAAAGATAAAAAGCTCGAATGTTCCACGTTAAGTCTCTGATGTTGCGATATAATTAAGTTGCAACAGGCATATTGTCCCCTTGTAATAAACATTATTACATTAATAATTAAACCCGTTAAAAGGTTTGCTTTTTTATTATTGTAGTTTATTCCGAATTGAGGAGTTTCACGCATCGAGTGGAATTTTTTTATTTTTACTATTCTTAATATAAGATTAAGAAGAGAAGGATTAATGGACTGCTTACCCTTTAATTTAATCAACAAAAAAAGTAAACCTTGCCACATATTATTCATTATAAGATATAAAAAAAAAAAACTTTTAATATTAAGTAGTCTAAACATATTCAACTATTTTAGTATAACAGGTAGTACTGCTATTAATGAAAACACAAGCATTAGTTGATTTACAATAATAAATAGGTAAATAACTAATGCATGTTTATTAAATCTATTATATATTCTAATAGCAATAAATCTAATAAATTTATTGCTAATAGAATCTAATGATAATTTGTTATTATTCACACAATATACTAGTATTAGACAAATAGCACAATAAATTGTAACGTTTGTATTACATCTCATACTAAAAACAAGAAGATCCAGAGAATCTAGTTCCGCAATTTCTAAAGAAAACCCTCCACCGTCTACTAAATTATTTTTTTTTATAGCTGAAGATGTCAATTGTGCTTTTAGCTGAGAGGCGTTAACCGCCTTTTTATATGCTAGATAAGAAGAGCCAGCAGCTATAAAACTAGTCATACCGATTCCAATATAGCCAGGAAGTTTGACTGCTGCTCCCAGTTTCATCATTTCTATCGATATATTACTAATAGCTTTAACACAACCAATTGTGACTAGACTTGTTCCGCCAATATGCACAGTGCTAGATACGAGATTTTTTACAGTTGCAACTTTTAGTTCTGTTGTTACTTTGATAGTTTCTTCATCGTCTAATAGTATTAAATTACTGCGAAAGTAAATTAAAACAACAAGACTAATTAGGATAAAAATATGCTGCAAAAATAGTATTCTCGAACCGTATAAACAAATAATTAGCATAGACAGTGTTGTTACAAAAACAATACCACTAAAACATAAAACAACGATCAGGTAATTACCCAGAAGTAAAACTGATTCGTTAGTAAATAAACTGTTGTCTATGTTTAAGTTTAAAGCGCTAAAGTATGTATAGATGAACATATTAATAATTATTAATAAAATTATTTTTTCTCTCTTTTTATGTATTGGTAAATATACTATAGTTGTTAATAGATTTATTATTCCTAATACAGTAAATAATGAAGTTATACTTACGATGATTAATGCATAAACAGTCCAACCTGTACCAGCACCACCTTCTAATAAGGATGATGATAGTAATAATATTAATGACGGTGGTAATAACCAGAAACTAATATTATTTAATCTGGGAAATGCCATATCGACTGCCCCTATCATTAAAGGTACAAGCCAGTTCCCAAATCCACCAACCATTGCAGGCATACGATTTACGTTTGTTGATTAAAACAAACCTGGACTCTATCTTTATCCTTTAAAGCTTAACTTCTAATTAAGAAGCGAAGCCTAGGATATTTCACGTATAGTCTCTGAGGATCCTTTGATATTTAAACAAAGTTTCCTGCTGATTGTCCAATATTTATAAACTGTTACTGTTTTCCTAAACTAAATATATTATATTTTGCTAAAGGACCTAGTGTTAAAATCTCTAAGGAGTTTCCAGCAAATAGTGAAAAAGAAGTAATATATTACTATATTACCCGGCTATGCCATATTAAAATTAGATTAATATAAATTTCCATCTTTTACGATATAATTTATTATTACTAATATTTTCTTTATTTAAATTTATATAATTACGAATTGTTTGTCTATCACCTTTTAAATGTTTGGCTAGATCATTTAATGAATTAAACTCTTTAGTTAATTTATCATCCAGGATATTTATTGCTTTGATTCGTTGAGCTTTAGGTTGTATAGAAACATAATTATTTCTTTTTATCTGCACTAAATTTACAAGCTGCGCCTCTTCTTTAATACAGAGGCGCAGCTGTGATTTGTTATCATCTAGATTTATTTTTTCTTCTATTATATCTAATGATATAAAGAAAGAATTTAAATATAATTTTCCTAATGATAAACAATCATCTAATGTTTTATGATGTATTTTTATTAGATTATACATTTCAGTTTTACTTGCAAAAATATATAATAAATCTAAATTATCTTTATCATAAAAAAATATAGGAGTTCCTAGCGGAGCGTAGTTGCCTCCGGCTACTCGTATTTCTCTTAATTTGTTTCTCATTTCAATTGACATGGGATAATGATAGCCTGTCCCTTGGGCTATTCTATCAACGTTTAATGTTGAATTAAGATTATCTATAAAATATTGTTCTAATAAAATTACTTCATCAACAGTTGATGAATCTTTTAAGATTAAAAGACGGAGATTAATTTCACTAAAACCATGATAATTTAAAAATTTTAAAACTTTTCTATTTGCCGTTTTTAAAATAGAAGGCATAAAGTAAGATGAAACTCTATTATATAAATTAATGGAATGACCTACATAAATATCATTAGTTGAAACGGATTCCCAAATATATACACCTTTTTTTTTTTTAGCTGCTTCTTTAATTTTTGTTCTATTATTTATTGGGTCTTCAATGAAAATCTCAATAAATTTAGGAAGAGCTCTAATATTAGGTTCAAACCTATTAGAATCAAAATTAGTTGAAGAGGTTGAGCTCTTAGAATTTGCCGCAATGCTAACTATATTTTTTTTAAATAAAATGAAATTAGAATTAAAATCTGATTTTGCAATAACCATGAAAAAGATCATAAGGAATGCGTGCGCTGTTACAATTACATTATATAATTGATTGTCTCCTTGTAAGTATTGAGCTCCAGGAGACGCTAGTTCAAGTCTAATTAAAACTGAAAATGCAGTTCCAATCATTCCTGAAAATAAACCAAACATAAGGTATAACATACCTATATCTTTAGCATTAGTTGAAAATAACCATCTGGACATAATTTTTTTTTTTTTTTTTTTTTTTTTTTTTTTTTCTCTGTTTGTTACCTTTTTTTTATAAAATTTTTTTATCTTTCTTATATGGAATAAAGAGATGAAGAAACAAAAAGAACAGCACTATTTGAGGGTAATCTGTAAAGAAAATTTAGAGGCCTCTTTATTGCAAAAGTTCCCTCACCAAATTAATTAAAAGAGGAGAGCTTGCAAGGTTTCCCTTTAATAATTGATATCTAGATTTAAATAAGCCGGATTATGTTTTATTTGCTAATTACACTTATTATAGTAGAACAAATCTCTTTCTGTAAATAGAAATTCCTTTTACCGCCGTAGCCGACCCGCCCTTTTTTTTTTTTGACTAACCATAGGATTTTAAGTTCGCCATTTATTCTATTCATATAATCTGTTAAAGGCATTACTATGTCTGCCTTTATAAAAGCTATAAATATAATAATAGATTATTTTCTTTTAAGTTCCCTTGTTCTTACAAGATATGAAAGATATTATGGTTAATAAGTCCCGGACTTTCCTTTTATATATTAGCAATATAAATCCTAGATTAAACATGTAATGGTTTAGTAAAAAAGAAGCAAAAAAAAAAAAAAACAAGGAGCAAAAAGCGGACTCTGAAAAAAAGGGGGGGGGCCTTAAGCCTAACTTCCCTCTCAATTAAACAAATATATAATAGGTATAATATTATTTGGAGTGGCTGTAGCCTACTCGAAGCGTAGTAGGCTTACAGCCACCCCTGCTCTATATTATATATATAGCTTAGAACAGGGGTTTAATGGCAGGATTTAAATTTACTGTAGTAGAAGCTTGTTTATTTGTATAGAGGCATAAAAAAAAAAATGCCTAAAGATTATATATATTTAATTAGATGACAAATTGAACCTATTACCATTAATATTTTTTTTTATTGTGATTTTTTCATGTCTTCATCGTAATTAGTTTTAAAGCTATCTAAAATTTCAGTTGTAGCTGAAACTGCACTAACAGCAGTTCCAAGACCGAATCCTAATGCTGCTAGTTTACTATTACTTTGGTAAGCTAACTTAGCGCAAGTATTTGTACCAATTGCCATTGAATATCGTTCAGTCACCGATGTTTTTTCTTCCAAAGTTTTTATAGCCGAATCGTAGCCAGATTTGATTTCTTTGTTTATATCTACCGGCGGTTGGAATCCTCCTCTACCTGAGTGATCATTAAATGGGTCTAAACCTGGACTAGAGGGAACATTATCATTTGCACAGTAAACCGGTGTTATAATATATTTACTAAAATAATAATTAAAATCGACAAATATATTAATTATAGCGAAAACATAACTGAATGAATTAATAAAAAATATTATTGCTAGACCTTTTTGAATTATTGTACCTTTTTTAAATGCAAACAAGATTAGTAGTGTTGATTGATATAATGTTAAACCAAAAAGGAAATACGTAATAAGAGCAAAAAAATGCAGCAAAAAAAGAAGATAAATAAAGGATATTCTAGCGAATTGGCTAAATAATCTGAGAGGCTTCGCCTTCCCGGAATAGGTAGCTAATCGGGGTCCTAAACTCACTATAATAAGGCTAACTGAATAACTCTTAAATTTGCTGCAAAAATATATTTTATATTACAAATTAAGATATTAAAAGATTTTTTAAAACTAATTACAGGGTTTAGAACTATAAATTTTATTTCTTTAAATTAACTTATTACAAATTCTTTAATAATTAATTTGTAATAAGTTAAAGACTTAACCTTTGTTTTTTTTGAATTGGAATATGATCTAACGTCTTTTAGAAATCTAAACTTATTATTAATAGCAGGGGTATTAATGACAGGATTTAAATTTACTGTAGCAGAAGCTTGTTTATTTGAATTTTCGCTTAAAGCAATATCCATTAATGTATTTTCAAATACAGAAACGGCAGGAATAATAATTAAGAAATGAGCAAAATAATAAGCTGTACATATTTGTCCTATTTCTACATAAGGTGACTCTACATGTTGGCTACCTAACCACATTAATAAAAGGAAGTTTACTGCAAAAACAGCAAAAGCAATTTTACTAAATGGTTTAAATGCATTTCCTCTTAATCTACTTAAATCTACAATAGGCATTAAGAATAAAACTAAAATTGCAGCAATCATAGCTAAAACTCCTAATAATTTGTTAGGAATTGATCGTAAAATAGCATAGAAAGGAAGTAAATACCATTCAGGTACAATAGAAGCTGGTGTTTGCATAGGATTAGCTGGAATATAATTATCACTATGTCCTAACACATTCGGAGCGTAAAATACAAATAAAGATAAAACTAAAAAGAATGCTACGATTGTAACTAAATCTTTAAAGATAAAGTATGGATGCATTGCTAATCTATCTAAATTTCCTGTTACTCCTACTGGATTATTTGAACCACTTTCATGTAAAGCAATCATATGCATAATAATTAATGCTGCTAATACAAATGGTAATAGATAATGTAAACTGAAAAATCTATTTAATGTAGCATTTGATACGGAACATTTTTGTTGATAGTCACCAGTATTTAACTTCATTCGGTTTGCAGGCTTCGCTTGATAACCTGTAAAGTAAAGTTAAAACTTCTCACTATACGCAATAAATCTCTTTATTGATCGGACTATATCTTAATCTTATAACACTTATTTTTGACCCTACTGCTTTTTTAGTAATTTGACGGTATGTTTATTTTATCGCTATATCTTTTTATTTGACGTAAAGCTTTTATCCATAATAAATATTGTAATTTTTTATTACCCATTAATTTAACTGGAGCTTTATCTAAAAATTTTATTATATTTTCTATTGATCTTATTCCTGTAACTTTGAGTTTACTAGAATTTGTTTTATCAATATATATCGCTGTTTTAAATGATAAATATTTTACAATAGCAGAAATAATAACATTTCCATTTGTTTGACTTATCTCAAAACTAGCTGTTAAATAAATAGAAGACTCTAGACTTTTATTTTTTGCTGTATTGTAAATACTAAAACAGCCTTCTCCTTCTATAAATCCAACTAACCATGCTTCAAAATAATGAGCATTTAAGATAGAATCAACATTATTTAAACTAGGCTCAATAATTCTATTATATTCAGGTAAATCATTTGAATAAATGATATTCGAAAGCAAGGATTTTCTAAAAAATAAATAATCATATTGTTTATTTGATAACATAGGATATAAATCAAAAATAGGTAGAATGTATTTTTTTAAATGATCTTTATTTTTAATTCTAAATAAAACCATTTCACTTCCATTATCTCTTTTTCTGAAACTAATAACTCCTACTCCTAATAATTTTTTTATTTTATATAATAATTCTACATCTTTAATTGATAATTCAATTCCTAGTTCATATTTGACATATAAACCATTTTTTGTAACAGTAAAATAACCATCTCCTTCTATAAAACCTACTAAATAAGCGTAAATAAGATTTTCTGCGTCTAGTCTCTGAGAGGCTTCTGAAGTAGAAATACTTCTCACCCCTGCTGATTGTCTCCATGTTACTGCAATTTTTACGTAAGTTATTAATAATGTTATTAATATCAAATCGTATGCAATTTCGGAAGAGTTTCCAGCATTAAGCAGAATTTTTAACATTATGTCACCATAATGTGGTTCATCATTGTATAAACCTCCCCAAATAACAGTTTTATTTATAATAGGGCATTTAATCTCTATTTTCTTTTCTTCACAGATATTAATGATCTTTTTGATTATTAATATTAATCTCTTGGCAGGTGTTAAAAGATTAAAAAGCTTAGACTATGTCTTCAACTTAACAATGTTTCTCTTTTGTAATATTATAATATAATATATTAGAGTTAAACATGATAAGTTGTGGGGTTCTCGTGTCAGGCTTATTGTTGGTATAACTCACCCATTAGTCGTTGAACGTTCTTGATTCATAAAATACCGAATCAAGCTCCGCTGCAAATTATCTTTAATAAAGACGTTCTTGCAATTCTCCCCATTTTTCATTAAAACATCACTGTTTTAAGGAGCCTATCTTAGAAAATTAATAATAATTATTATTAATAAGTTTAATTTGAAGGAAACTTTAAGTTTTTGTAACGAAGTGTTTTTTGTAAATCATTTAACCATTTGAAATAACTAATTCCTTTTAAACCAATTAATGGATGATGACCTGAAAATGAAAAAAAATTAATAACTTTTTGTATATCAGATTTACTTGAAACACAAAACCCATGATACATATCTTTTTCCAGACTTATTTTCCTGTTGCTGTCAAAAACTAATTTGAAAGCTTCGAACAGGTTTAGCTGTATTCTTTGTTTAAAACTAAAACAACCATCATTATTTGATTTTATAAAAAAAGAACCTTCAGCTAAAGTAAAACCTATGATCCAATTTGCCCAAAAAGGTAAGTTTAGATAATCTGAAGGACTAGTTAGCATTTGAATTGAATTATTTTCTTTTTTTTGTCTATCATTTAAAGCTTCTATTTCATCATATAATTTTATATCATTTTTTAAAATATCAATAGCTAAATTAAATTGTGTTTTACGAGTTTCGGTCAAAAAAAAGATTTTATGATGTAAAAATAATGGGAAAAGAACTTCTTGTAAATCAGTTCGATTTATTATTAGTTTACAACTTGGACTTTTAAGATCTTTATATTCAATCACTTTACCTAACTTTAATACAGATTCGATATATTTTAATGTTGAAATATCACTTAAATGTAACGATAAGACTAATTTAATTGCAATAAATCCTTTTGTTGTTTTAGTTATTTGAATATAGCCATCTCCATCTATTAAACCAGCTAAAAAAGCTAGGAATGATGATGGTATCGATAAATATTCTTGTTTTTGTGATTCTAAACGACGTTTGTTTCCTCTTGTTAATGCTTTATTACTAATAATGCCTATTGTAGACAATCTGTTTGTTATAACAGATCCACAAATAGTGCAATTTATTAATTCTATAATGTTTTTTGACTCTACAATATCTTGTCCAATCCATGGAATTGCTGACATTAAATTAGTAATAACTGTTGCCAAATCTCTTATTCTTAATAAGAATACCTGTATTATCTTTATTTATAGAATCTATAAATTGCTTTTAGGCTAAAGATAACCTTGTGATTAATAGATCTAGAGATAATATCTTGTCTATTAACAGAGATCCCGACTGTACATTAAGCAGCATTTAAGCCACCTATCGATGGACCAGTCTGTAGCGATGATACACATCACCGACGGTCTTAAGTAATAATAAATAATACTCTTTAACCGTTTTCATCGATATCGCTAATAATCTTATCATTTATTGTTTTTTGTGTAAATTGGCAATAAACTAGATTTATTAACTATAGTGTTTTATTAATTTTTTAGCTTTCCTTTTGCTTGACGCAAAAGTCAAGCCAAAAGTTACAATCTGGCCAAATTTATAGTACATGGATTTATGTAAATAAGGTTTGATGATATCAAATAAAAGCTGCATCGAACTTTTACCAATATAAATATTATACTGATCTAATCTACCTGTTTTTATAATAGAAGTTTTAAGTTCATATTTATTTCTTAATATTGATGCTAACTTTTCTACATCTGAATAACTAAATGAATTGGTACACAGTTTTAAGCCTGCTGAAACTTTAGCTCCATCATCCATAATCCATACAGCCAAAGCCATGGGATTTAGATAGATTTCAATAAAATCAGGTACTCGTTTTATGTTATTAATATAAAATCCTTCATGAATCCAATTAAAACTTGAATAAGTAAAGGTTTTAAATCTAATTATTGTTCGACTTTTTCCTTTTAAACCTAGTCTTTTGACTAATTTAGGGATAGTGCCATTACAATAACCTAATTCTGCTAAATAATGATGAAACCACAATAAATAAGCAGAATGACTATCTTCTTGGTAAAATGCTATACGAGTCCCATTTCCATGTTTTTCTGCCGAAGCATCTCCAAGTAACGAACCAATTAAAATTGATAATAAATTAATATTATGAGGTCCTATACGTTTAATAGCCCTTATACGAGTTTGTTTAAAACTAACAATTCCACTTAAAACCGTTAAATTCTCTATATTTGATATATTTTGTGTTTGATCGATTGATATAAAATTTAATAAAAATTCACCATTTGGGGCGATAAGTTTACCCCATAATGACATTTGTCCATAAGGTAATACATACATATTATTTATTAGAGATTAATCTAACAAACTATAATAACTTATTTTTTCGTTTATTATAACTTAGATCCGGACATAAGGACAAATTTGATCTAAGTAATTCCGACTGTACATTAAGCATCATTTCAGATACCCATTAGTGACCCAGTCTGTCGCGATTATATAGATAACCGACGATCTCTAATTTTTTAGCACGCTTATTTCATAATTTTTCTGCAAAATAAAACGATTAATAAATTCTTTGATCGTTTTCACTAACATTGCCAAACTATTCTTAATATAAGATTAAAAAGAGTTCAATAACTCCGTCGAGTTATTCCACTTTAATTTTTATTTCTTTCTACAAATTGCATAAAAATTTTTACTCATGGGACTATAAATTATATTCACTAATAAATTTTTTTTATAAAAAAAAAAAAGCAGCAAAAATAAAATAAAATTAAATTAAATTAAATAAAATTAAATATAATATAATTTATAATTAATAATTTATTAATTATAAATTAGGTTATTATTTATGTTAAAACGTATTCAGCTAAAAACCGTCTTTTATAAAATGGTGTTGAATTTTTATTATTTAAAGCTCTTTGAATAGTTTTAGTAGATGTACCGATAAATGCTGCTGCATCTATTATACTTTTAAATTCCCCGTAAACTGTTCCGTTAACGTTATAAATAATAATAGCAGATTTTAAATAGACTCAAGTGATAATTTTCGACTTTAAACTTATCTATTTAAAGCTGATTTTTTCATCGCTTCAATAGTTTCACTATTAAAAGTTTTAGCAGTATTAAGATTTGCAATAATTAATCGTCTTTCTTCACTATAATTAGTTTCCATTTTTAATCTTGTTACTTCTGAATGTTTGTAACCAAAACTTGATCCTGCTTCAGTTAAAATATTATAATTAGGTAAAAGAGATTTTAAATAAAAATCTTCTAAGTCCATTAATTTCTTATTATTTTCTCTTGTAACTTTTTCTTCAAATAATTGCGGAGTAAAATTATAAAAGCAAATGAAGGGGGACCTCGAAATTTTGACCCTACTGCATATTTTTTAACTGCATTCTTTACTATTTTACTTCCAGTCATGTAAAATAAATGATTTACGAATCTACTATGAAATCTACCTGTTGAGGCCGAACCTATGTAATAATCTAAAGTAATCTTGTTAAGAATGAAATAAATAGCAGCAAGTTCTCGTGTTTCATTTAATACTTTATTTTTGCAGCGCAGCGATTTGTGTATTAGATAAATCATCATATACAAATACTGGATTTAACTTTTTTTCAATTAGAAAATTTTTAACTATTTTATTTTTTAATATAATCTTGTTTTATTTAAAATTTTATTTTTTAATATAATCCATTTTGGGCTATGTAACAAACCCAGGAAAGCTGTAATAATCATAACTAAGAAAATTACTACTCCTATACTCCAAACTAATACTCTTGGTGATCTGTATGATCCATAATATAGTCCTCTAGCCATATGTGCATAAACGAATAAAAAGAAAAAACTAGCAGTATTAGCATGTAAATATCTAATTAACCAACCATAATTTACATCTCTCATAATATGTTCTACACTAATAAAAGCTGCATCAATTGATGGTGTATAATGCATAGCTAATGTAATTCCTGTAATAATTTGAATAACTAAACATACTCCTAATAATGAACCAAAGTTCCATAAATAAGAAATGTTTACCGGTTGTGGTGAATCTATAAGATAGCTATTTAATAAGCTAAGAAGTGGATGTGTTTTTATTAATTTCATTTAGAATATTAAGGATTCGAACCTTTTTTAGAAAATATTATATATATATATATATATATATATATTATATATATAATATTAACTTATTATTAATATATATTAATAATTATTATTTTATTTATATTTGCCATTTAGATTTTCACGGGACGGAGTCCTGCTAAACTATAAATAAAATTTCTTACCAATTAAGAAAGATATCCCGTTTACTTTTATTTTTTTTTTTGTCTTTTTTTTTTTACTATAATATAGCAACTGCATTCTACCCTAGTAGAATTATTTTTAGTAGAAATAATATTTAACTATTAACTACTATCCCTTATATATAAAATATATTAAAGGCTGTTTATTATTCTAAAACTAAAGAAGATTGACGGGACAGTACCACCCTCCAAACAAACAGCTTTTTTCAAGGACCCTTTTATTTATAGTCTAATATGAAAACCAGCTGCTCTTTTTATTCAAAATAAATAAATTATTTAGATATACTATGTTTTTGATAAAACTATTAATTGATGGATTTAAATTTATTGCGTTAGCTTTTCTTTTTATTTGAATTTTCGCTTAAAGCAATATCCATTAATGTATTTTCAAATACACTAACAGCAGGAATGAGAACAAATCGGTTTTTAAATTTCATTTAAAATATCCAGGTTTAATTCTTTTTGCTGCTTTTTTTTTATTATAAAAATCTTGCTTAATTTAAGGAAGACGGGACCCTTAAGTTATACTAGATTTTAGTTTAATTAACTGTTCTTGTTCATTTAATTTGCTTAAAATATTCGAATCAGAAACAGTTACATTTTGGTTTAAACTAAGCTTATCCTTAATGGGCTAATTTAACAGAATTAAAGTTATAATTTAGCAGCAAAAATAAATAGATTCATTTAAAGTTAGAACTGATGATTTTAATAATAAAGCTGGTTTTTTTTATAATAACCATTTCTTAAAAAGGAGCAAATTCTTCTTTTAATAGGGCAGCTTGCAAGGGCTACTGTACGCCACTAGTTCTTATTTTCGTTGTAATGTTAACCTTAGGCTTTAGAATAAGAATAAGGACAGCAGTAAAAAGACAGGAGGACTACCGCCGCCGGCCACTAGTTCTTATCCTATGTCCGTCTTAATGGTACATCAAGCCAAGAATAAGGACAGCAGTAAGAGGCTACCCTTCCTTTTTGCTCCTTTTTAAGAATTAATTTTAAGCTGTTTACTTGACGCTTTAAAACTGCACTGCACTGCACTGCACTGCACTGCACTTGCACTTGCACTTGCACTTGCACTTGCACTTGCACTTGCACTTAAAGGGGTAGTTATAGATTATTAATTAGCGGAAAAAAGCCTATATCTTTAGGCTTTTTTTATTTTATCAATCTCCCGTTTCATATCCGAAATAATATCTTCACCGCATTCTCTTTTTATTTCATCAAAAACTGCTTGAAACTCAGAAGTTTTAACTAATAATGATTTAAACTTGGACAATTCCTCGTATTCCTTTAATTTAGCAATAATTTTTAACGGCACGTTGATTTTTGTTCTGTTCTTTCGTGAAACTTTGGACCAATTGTTATGTTGTTTCGTATTATTTAGGTTTTTTTAATAGAATATTAATAAAACTTGTAAAGCAGGTTCTCTAATAATTGCTAATTCTCTAAAATACGGTTCCTCTAATATATTATCTAAAGAATTAGCAGCTGCTGCCATAGTAAAATAAGTTCCAGTAAGAAAGCAAAATCCTTTTAGCAGCACACAAAAAATTACTCCTGACCCTTCCGACATAATATATTTTTACGGAGAATTTCTATGTATCCATTTGTCGCCGATAGGCGGTCCTGTAAATAGATAGTATAGAGTATATAATAACCGTAAAGAAAAAATAAGAAACATATAGGCTAACTGCGTAAGACCTAATACTATTATTAATTTGTATACAACAGAAAAGACTAAGGATTCTGGATAATAAAAAGACTTTTGTTGATCATAAATAAGAATAAGAGCACAGATAGCACCTAGTACCCTCATTATTCTACCTAAAGGGCTAGAATGATACGCTTCTAGCTTTGCAGGTAGACTTGGAAGAGATAATCCAAATTTAATTCCTTTAATAAAATCAAATGAACTTATATATTCTTTTAACTTAAACTTTAAGTTATTAAGTTTTAAATGAATGGTGGATAGAAAAAAAGGAAAAAATTCTAACGTTTGTATGTTAATTTAAAAAGAAAAATATATCCATATATATAATATATAACCTAATGTAATTCCTGTAATAATTTGAATAACTAAACATACTCCTAATAATGAACCAAAGTTCCATAAATAAGAAATGTTTACCGGTTGTGGTGAATCTATAAGATAGCTATTTAATAAGCTAAAAAGTGGATGTGTTTTTATTAGTTTCATTTAGAATATTAAGGATTCGAACCTTTATTATTAATAATTATTATTATCAGCAATCACTTCTCCTTTTTGAGTTATATTCCTTCTATATGTCGCTTATATACTACCCCCCTTATAAGATATATTTTTTTATAAAAATGGCTTGTCCAGCTATTTTATATTGGTACTTTTTGTCTTTCTTGATGTTTTTGTTGGTCCGTTCTCTCCTACCCTATTTCGTTTCCTATTTTTAGGGGTATTTTAATCTAATAGTTATTTATCTTTAATTTTTTTAATCTCATCATCTATTTCTTTAAAAATATCTCTAGCATATTCAAGTTTTAACTGTGTAAAAGTTTTAACAATTTCAGGTTCAGCAGTTAAAGAATCTTTTAACTTAGCTAACTCTTCATATTCTTTTATTTTTCCAAGAACTTTTGATGGTACAGTATTTGTACCATCAAAAGGTTTATTTACAGACCCAAATGTTACGTTATTTTGCATATTTTCGACTATGGTTTTTAATCCATGTGCTGGTGCTTTTATAATAGGAAGCTCACAAAAAAAAGGTTCAGCTAATAGATGATCTAATGTAATAGCAGCTCCAGCCATTCCTATATAACTACCACTTAAGTAACAAATTCCTTTTAGCAGCAAACATAAAATAGCTCCATGGCCCTCACTTAAAAACCATTTCAAGGGAGAATTTTTATGTATCCATTTGTCGCCGATAGGCGGTCCTGTCAAAATATGATATATCGTAAATAGAAATCTAGTAAAAAATACCGCAAATACATAAATAAAATGCCAAAGACCTAAAACTATAACAAAAGGAGTAAGAAAAGCAAATCCTTTTTCATTCAATATCCCTTCAGCTTTACAGATAATAATAATGGCTGAAGTTCCTCCTATTACTCTCATTATTCTACCTAGGATGCTATTATGATAATTTGCTAAGTTTTTTGGTAAACTGGCCTCGGATAATCCTATTGAAATACCTTTAATAAAATCAAATGAATTAACCCAACAAATGAATCTGTTTAACGAAACAGACAGGTTTTTTTTACTTTTTTTTATATTTCTGGATAAACTAAAAAAAAAAGTACTGGATACAGTAGAAAATTCTATCGTTTCTAACCCAATATCTAAGTTAGAAGATATTAGTGAAATTTCTATTATAATTTGAATAACTAAACATACTCCTAATAATGAACCAAAGTTCCATAAATAAGAAATGTTTACCGGTTGTGGTGAATCTATAAGATAGCTATTTAATAAGCTAAAAAGTGGATGTGTTTTTATTAGTTTCATTTAGAATATTAAGGAGTCGAACCTTTATTATTAATCTTATTCAATGATGGAAACGGTGAATTTAGAAAGCTAGTTATAAAGAATAATAAAATTAATAAAATTAGCCAATTTATTCCTTCTTTTAAGAAAAAAAAAAAAGCAGCAAAAAGTAGCAGCAGCAAAAATGCAGCAAAAAAAGCAGTAGGGTCCAAAATGCAGCAAAATAATAAGTTTATTTAAAGAAAGCCCTTATTTTAGGAGCAGGATTAAAAATGGGGGGATCAACAAAATTTTATTAGGAAATAAAGGATTCGAACCCTTGACAAATCGCTTGTAAGGCGATCGCTCTACCAACTGAGCTAATTTCCTTTTTTTTTTTAGCTGCGCGTCTTTGTCTTATTTAGATCTAATAATTTAGATAAAGCTAGTGGAACGTAGTAAACCTCTCGCTACTAAAAGATTTAATATCTAGTTCAAAATACTAAAGATATGGGGGGGGTTGCGATAAGATATAATCAAGTTTACAATAAATTAGTATAAGATACCTTAACATGTTACCATGCTTACAGCTCCTACCTATAATTTATTAATTAAAACTAAAGATTAATTAATAAATAGTTTCGTAATATTCTATTACGTATTTATAAGAGTATGTAAAGGTTGATTTCAGGCTTTAGATGCTTTCAGCCTTTCTCCATTCCCAACGTAGCTTTCCTGCCGTGCCTATTTATGAAATTCCAATTAGTTTTAATAGAATTCTAAATATAATAAGATTATATTAAAATAAACAACAGGTAAACAAGAGGTTAGTCCATCCAAATCCTTGCGTACAAAGGACAGATCCTTTTTCGACTCTAATTTCCCATAGAAGATAGGGACCGTACTGTCTCACGACGTACTTAACCCAACTCGCGTGACCTTTTACTCGGCGAACAGCCGAACCCTTCCCAGCACCTACACCGGGAGGATAGGTCGAGTCGACATCGAGGTGCCAAACTGCGCGGCCAATATGGACTCTCTTGCGCCATTAGCCTGTTCAATTTTGTTATCGCAACCTTTTTAATTATGTTGCTTCTTTCCTTTACAGGTTGTATATTAGAGATAAATCGTAAAATCTAAATACAATGGATATTTAAAATTATTTATAATCTTAATCCAAAAGTTCAGACTATGTCTTCGTCTTCACTAAATATAATATGTTCTACCCTTTATTTAAAGGGGTAGTAGTAATAATAATTATTATTATTAAGGTAGTTTATATCTCATTTATGAAATAATATGAGGAGGCGCTAGCTCCCAATTCCAGGAAATTTTTGTAACTATCGTTTTTAATAACGATAATTTTTTGCTCCTGTTTTTGTTTAAACGTGTTTCACATAATAAATTAAATTTACACATTAACTGTTCTGACATCATTTCAACTTCTTTAAAAGTAAAACTTTGAGTATTTAAAACAATACTTTTGTTTTTGGAATTAAGGTTATAATCTAATTTACCTCCGTCATCCACTCTTGGTCTTTCTTTGGCTTTGCTGCTAAAAGACAAGAGGAAGACTAAACCAATAAGCTAATCCTTTTTCAGTTAAATGATCTCTTATTAAATTATTTGCCACTCCTTTCTTTTTATTTATTAAGAATAATTCGGCTAATTCATTAAAAGCTAAATGACTGATTGTTTGAAATGCCCAATTAGTAACCTTATTACCTTTAGGACTAATTCTGGTTTTTTGGTGAGCAGGAGATAATACCCATTCATCAAATAAATTATAAACATGCATTAAATAAGGTTTATTTTTGTTTCCCCATTCAAATTTCATTCTATGAGTCTTACCTTTATTTTGAGATTGTAAACTAGCATCACCAAGCATTAGACCTATTGATGCTTGAAACTGATCAGCAGTTAACTTAGTCAATGAATTTTTATATTCATTGACTAATCTACTATTTAAACCTAGTCCTATTATTGAATTTTTCATTTTTTTCATTTTAGTTTATTTTCCTCTATATTTTATATTTTATATTATATATGTTAAAGACGCCGGGCGCTCGTGGAAACTTCTAATTTACTAAAAATAAAGCAAATTAAAAGTCATTATTTATAAAAAATTATAAATAAAAAGATTATTGTTTACACTACTCACTTTCTAGTCGTTGAACGTTCTTACTTAAAAATTAGTGTAAAAGTAAGCTTCGCTGCAAATTGACCTTATATTAATAATATATAATTATTGACTTAGATAAAATCTAAACTTTAACTCGGTCAAATAAGGTTGTTCTTGCAATTCACCCAGTTTATTACTTAAATTTCACAATTTAAGAGGACTTTTATGCTAATCCCTAGCGTAACTTTATTCGTTAAACGATGGCCATTCCATGATGAACCATCTGGTCACTATGCCCCACTTACGTGTCTGCTCGACTTGTAGGTCTCGCAGTTAGGCTTGGTTATGCCATTACACTTGTTGTTAGATTATGCTTAATCGACTATTATTATTATAAAGTAGTCAACCAAATTCTTTTTGATTTAAACATCTTTTACTAATTTGAATATTTGTCATAACTTGTTTAAATTTTAGAGAATTCATCTACCCATTTCCATTGGGTTCAACCAAACCTTTATGTTTTAAATTAAGCTTAATTATTATTACTAATAATTATGGAGTGCTTTAATTAATCGGACTTACTCAGATACTTTTTTTGAGAATTGCGCCCCACAAAAACTGCCAGCTAGTCACTGTCACAATTATGTTAAAAAACTAATAATTGCTACTTTATCTTATTCAAGTTTGCTAAATTAGCAATCTATATTTATATAAGTCAATGTTTAATTAAACAAAAAACTTTTTGCACTACTATTTTTCTCAATTATATAAAAAAAGCGAAAAGGGTAGAGTGATATCTCCACCAGCTTACGGCCTATTAGGTAAAGGTGTTTCACGGGGAATCTCCCTAGTCTAATCGACTACCTTATACTCTACAACCTAATCCGATCGCAAGCAATAACTAGTTACAGTAAAGCTGCATAGGGTCTTCCCGTCTGACTATGGGTAAACTGTATCTGCACAGCTATTCCAATTTCACTAAGTCTATCGCGGAGACAGCTGTTGTATCATGGGATCGTTCATGCTGGACCGCATTTAACGGCCAAGGAATTTCGCTACCTTAGGACCCTTATAGTTAAGGCCGCCATTGATCAGGGGTTCCTTTCTTTCCTAAATAATAGAAAGTCAGTTAGCCTATGACATCGGGCAGATTTCATACCTTATACTTAGACTTACGTCTTTGCAAAGTACTGTGTTTTAAGTAAACAGTTGTACAACACGATTTTCTGTGGCCGTTCGTTAATTTGATGCGCAAGCTCTACACTTACGGGCTAAATTAACGAACGGTACTCCTTCTCCCTAAGTTACGGAGGCATTTTGCCGAGTTCCTTCGCGATAGTTCTCTCATACGCCTTAGTATTCCCTACTAGCAAACCAGTGTCGGTTTAGGGTACGGTTTAATAAGAAGCCTATAGTTTATAGACTTCTTTCTTTGATAGTTGCAGGCTAACCTGCAGCGGCAGAAAACAAGTCCCTAACCACTCTAAAGCTTTTCAAAAAAAAAAAAAAGCTTGCAACTACTGTTTTTTCCTGAACCTTTTATACTAATATAACTGGTTTTTATTCAGAAAGAAGTTTTATTTATTTTCTCATCGTTTTAACCCTTTCGGTTATTATCTTAGAGGCCGTTACTTTACTCAAGGCTGTTAAGCATTGCCTTGAAACCCTTCTGCTTAAGGCGAGGTGGATTATATTTATTAAAGATAAAAAAAAAATAGCAAATAGATAAAGCTTGCGCATTGTCCAAATTATTTTGCTGCGCAGTGCTGCTTTTTTATTTAAAATAGACCACCTTTAACGTTACTCATGTCAGCATTCTCTCTTCAGTTATGTCCAAGTAATGAAACACTACTCTTCATCCATTTACTGAATGTTCCGCTACCGCTTTATAATTTGTCTGGCTGTGCTTTTAAACATTAAGCCAAATTATAAAACACAAGATTTCGGCACATTGTTTAGATCCGGTAAATTTTCGGTGCTATTCTCCCATTTTCATTTGGACCACTGCGCTATTACGCGGTCTTTAAAAGATAGCTGCCTCTAAGCTCACTTCATGGCTGTAGAAGGTGAATAACTCCCTTTATTTCACTTAACTGATTTGACCTTTAATAGTCAAAAAGTTGTCTTATCCTAAGGATAAGACCACAATGATTTTGGAGCCTTAATTTTCTTGTTCTGGGCTGTTTCCCTTTTGACACATGACCTTAGCACCAGGTGTCTGATTGTCCATTATTCTTATTTGCCATTCCGAGGTTAATTTCCAATGATAGAGCCTTCACGACCCCCCAATATAAAGCTTTATCAACTTTTCGCCTTTAAAGCGATTCTTATTTTGCAACAAAATAAGAAGTTAAAATAAAGATTATGGAATTCAAGTGCTGTACCTGCTAATAAGTTAACTTTCCAGCAAAGTTATATTTCGCATTAGAAGTTATTGTATGGATGACCTACTAAAATAGGTTTCGCGGAATACCAGCTATCTCCAAGTCAGATTTGTCTTTCACTTACTTACCACAGTTCATCGGAGCTTTTTGCGACAAACCAATTACATTAGCATAAACTTTCGCTTATGTTTAGACTATACCTTCAACTCGATTTTCTATAGTAGATCTAAATTTTGATAACATAATAAAATAACATCATATTTAAATTAAATCCCTTTTAACTTTAACTAGTAGGCTAATTTACTTATTAAATAATTTAATTTGTAATACCTAGAAGGTAAAATATAATCTTTAACAAGATTTATAAGTCTATCCATGGATTCAACAGGAATATATAGTTTATACTGATCGGGCGGCTGCGCTGCTTTTTTTATTTACATGGCTAATTTGAGCTTTTATTTCAAAATTTTCAAATTAGGCCGATTTAAGTAATTCTATACTTTTTAGAGGGGCTTTGCCTCCTGTTGGTATAGAGTCTTAAACCATTTCCATCCGCTCCTCCATCAGCCATTATCTGGTCTTATTTAGAAAAGATGATTTATATTATAATATAATATAAATTATATTAACTTATTATTTGTATATATATAATATATAAATAATAATAGATATAAATAATACAAGTAGTTTTAATAAAATATATATTTTATTAAAAGCAGCATTGAGCCAATGCTCTAGCAGTTAGCATCTCTTTTATGTTAAGAGGAACGATTTTGATTCCATCAACATAAAAGAGTGGGGTTTCCCCTACTGTAATAATTTAAACAGGGATAACTCAAAGTCATAAAAGATATTACTTTATATTCTTTATTTATTTTTTTGTTATTTTATTTTTGTTTTGTTTAGTTTAGTTCATAATAGAACTGAAATCATCGAGTGCCAGCGTGTTGCCTTAATAATAATTAAAGCCTTCCTTTCGGTCAGTCGTTACAGGGTTTTATAAAGCTTGTTAATTTATTTCTCGTTAAAATAACAATAAGAATTTTTTGACCCTACTGCATTCTTGATTTCTAGAATTATAAAACTTACCCACGGTATTGCCATGATAAATTCAATATTTATTTTAGGGTTCCACCGTTTTGAGCTGGTACATAGAAAATATAATTTAATTATATTAACTTATTATTAACTATTAATTAATAATAATAGATAGTCACCTATCTAATGGGCATTTCTACCCGTTCAGTCATTTATATACTTGACCATGGTAAGATCACTTGGTTTCGGGTCTAATCGAGGATACTTATATCTTTCTTAATAAATTAAATTAGGAGCAGAAAGATTATACCATCATTCTTTATATAGTCGTTTTATCTAGGCATTTCTGCTTGCATCACCGATTAAGTTGCTGACCCATTATGCAAAAGGTACACCGTTATTAGCTATTAAAAGCTTCATTCCGGCTGCTTGTAGAACTACTATTTCATCTCTTTTTCACTATGCCTTAGGCAAATCTTTTCAAACTTTCCCTCACGGTACTTTCTCTATCGCTTAACATACCATATTTAGCCTTAGAGGATGGTTCCCCCACTTGAGAAACAATTCAAACAGCTTTTCTGCCGTTCTACTTGTTTAAATATATATTAAGGTTGATACTGGGCTCATTACCATCTTTGGCTAGATTTTCAAATCTATTAATCCCTTAATTGAACCTTAATCAAATTAAGATCTTTTTTTTATAAAACTCAATATTATTAAGTTAAATAATATTTATATATTTTAGGCTAATCCACGTTCGCTCACCACTACTAATGGAATCTCGGTTGATTTCTTTTCCTAGAGTTATTTAGATGTTTCACTTCACTCTGTAATTATAATTGGTTTCCCTTAGGAGTTACATAGATAATTTTTTAACTATGATTTTGCATTGTTAGCTCCCTCCTTGATATGTTAGCTAGTAATCCATAATAGTCCCTTTTTATACATTCGTTCTCTAGAATATAATATATTATAATATATTATTTCGTAGTAGTCCTTCTACCTATGGAGAAGGAGCACTTTTTTTAAGAACGTTGATTATATATTTCATATCGCAATACTACTTATATATATAATATTATAATAATGCACTGCAAATGGATTGTAGGCTATAATTGGCTAAAGTTAATAACTGCTGCAAAGTTAAAAAGGAACTTCCAATCAATTATTTTATTCTATTCGGTTCATTTTTGCGAGATTATAGCCAAGCAGAATTATCTTAGATAAGCGGCTGCAAAAGTGTATTATAATATAATTTTGCAGCAAACTAAAAATAACTTTATTAAATTATCATTATAATGATAACTATTTTTACGCTGTCACTGTCCCTAGTAGAAGAGCTTTGCGTAATAGGACCGGGGACATATGCAGATAAAATCCTAAAGGCGCAGCCGTCCAAAACTTCTTCTATTGGCAATATTTGTCATAACATATTGCCAATAAGACTAGTCTTAATTAGTCATTAAGCTAACAATATAAACGGAAATTACAATGAATAACAATTAATTGTTCTTTTGGACTAAGGATAGAAATAATGGTTAAACAATTTTCTTTTTGAAAGTCACCCTCGCGTGCTGCTTTTTTTCTCATCCTTAGTTCTTTCTTAAAGATAAATGTTTATCATAATAATAATAATTATTATAATTATTATAAGTTTTCTTAATGTTGCATTATAAAAATACAAACAATATTATTAATATAATATAATTATCTCTAAGCTAAAAAGAGGGCGAATAAGTGAATATTATTATTGCAGTTTGACCCTACTGCTTTTTGCTGCTTTTTTTTTGAATACACTCCTAAAGCTTACTATGTGCTATTTCATACTACTAATTATTTATAGTCTAATTATATTATATAACAGTCAGATTTGCTGCTGACCGTCCTTATTTCTTTTCGTTGGTGGTATTTAAAACAACTAGTCAATAGCTAAGCATTCCTCGCTATAGTTCATACGTAGAAGTGGAAAAAGAGGGAGTCGAACCCTCAAGGACTTTCATCCAAATACGTAGCAAGTATTTTACCTTACCTATGGAAATTTTTCCTTTGGAGTCATTGGCCAAAGAAGAATAAATTTATTGCTAATTTATTTATTCTAACCAGGTTAGACTTAGTTATGACAAAGGCCGGCAAAGTGGTTCTTTGACGCCGTTCAGCTACTGCCCTTCTATTCTTATTCTTATCCTTACGAAAGAATATTATTATTAATAATATTATTTGTATTTTCTTAATGAGGTTACCCTCAATATCCAAAAACTTATTATTAAAGCCAATGAAGTCCTCTTATTTATTAAGCCAAATTAAAAACTCTATTAGAGTAAAAAGTTATTTTTATTCCCTTACCATTGTGCTGCAAAAAAATTTATCGATAATAGCTAGAGTTATAAGCTCTACAATATATAAATGAAGTAAACAAATTCCTCTTACTGGTTACCCTCCAATATTTTTTGCCAGCGTCGCCGACCCGCATTTTTTTTGACCCTACTGCTTTTTCTTTCTTTTTATTCCGCGGTAAGCTTAGTATTGATTTGCATTTAGTCGAGCTTGACCCGGCACGAACGGGCATCTTCCTGCGTGACAAGCTGGAGCTTTACGTTAAGCTACAAGCCCTTCAATTATTTGGAGTTAATTAGCACTGTATTTTAATAATTTAACTTTATAATTAACTGTCTCTTTAATATTATATCTATTTAATTGCTGCAATAGGATCCCCAATTTGGCTCCTGGTCTAAAATTTTATTTGTAATAGCAAAAAGAGTGCGGCAGCAAAAATTATAAATAAAGGTTTCTGTCCTTGGAGCCTTTACTTTTTTTTTTTGCGCTATTTCATTCCCGATTCACTTTTTTTGTTTTTGCTGCTTTTTTTACAGGTAGCCTGACTTGAACAAGCACGAACTGATTGGAAATCAGTGAGTCTACCAATTAACTTATACCTGCTTTATTATTAATAATTCCCTTTCTAATCTAATTAGATTAGAAAAATACTTTTTTAGGCTCAAAAAAAAACAGTAGGGTCAAAAATAAGTATAAAAGATCTATTTTTTAGACTTGTCACTGGTATAAAAAATAGCCGGTCTTATCAAAAACCTAGATTTTGCTCCTGCTGCTAAAAACTGCGCAGCGCTAAAAGCTGCTAGCGCATAGTAATAACTTGCGATAAGCACCCTGTAGGACTTGAACCCACAATGGACGGTTTCGAAGACCGACGCTTTAACCATTTAGCTAAAGGTGCTTTATTTTATTATTAATAATAATATTAATAATAATAATTATAATAATTAATAATAATAATAACTCTTTGTTTAGTTATATATATATTATATAAATTCTACAGCGCTCCTCAAAACTATAAAACTAATTCAAACTATGTAAGGCGGACCAACCGTCTTTAAAAAAAAAGCCAAACTTACGGTTGGAGGGACTCGAACCCTCATGTCGTGAGACAATTAGACCTAAACTAATCGCGGATACCAAATTTCGCCACAACCGTACAAACTTTTAAGGACCGGAAAAAACTTTTTTATGTGACAGAAAAGCCATCTTATAAAATATATTATCAACCAAAGAAAAGCTTCTGCTTTTAAATTGCGCTGCAAATTTTTCATCTTTATAAGATCTATACAAAGCCTTAAAAGATCTTTGCTTTTGCGATTACCGCCCAGAAAAGGAATTGAACCTCTATCACAGCATCTTCAGGGCTGTGCTTTACCGTTAAGCTATCCGGGCTTATCTTTTATCCTTAGCCCATAAGGGAAACTCGAAAGGATAATATTATTATATCTTAGAAAAAAAGGAAAGGAGTATTTAGCAAAAGAATAACATTAGTCATAATATTTTTGACCCTATTGTTTTTTTTTTTTATAAAAGCACAGTAAAACTTTTTTCTGTTAAATTAATAACAAATAAAAAAAAAAACTAGCAAAAAGCTTGCGCACTGCCATAAATAATAGATTTAGCAATCTGACCGCCTCCGGCGATCCTTAGTGCAAATGGATCTAATTTATTTAACCTTATAGTATTGCAAAAATATATTTATATAGCTGTAGATATTTAGTAGCTGCTGCACTAATATTGTTATATTATATATGTTGTTTCTAGTTTTGACTCTATCCCTATGTTTGATTATCTCTTTAACGCCGTTCATATTGTTGGCTTAATATTTTATTAAGACAAACATAGAATAAGAAGAGGCGACCCGCCGAGAACTACTTACAATAAAACCAGAATAAAAGAGAGACTAACCTTATTATTTGGCAAGTTCCCTTTTTTTTTTTTAGCTGCGCGTCTTTTGAAAGTCACCCTCGCGTGCTGCTTTTTTTTTCAACCTTAAGACAAATTATAAGCACTACATCTATGACTATTGGAGACAATGGGACTTGAACCCATCTCTTTGACGTGCAAGGTCAATATTCTACCAACTAAATTATATCCCCATATATAAATAATCAGGTTCGTTTAAGTTTAAGGTTAGTTGTCTATATAAACATATCTTTGTTTAAATAAATAGCGCTTTAACCTTTAACCCATTATCTTAAGCTAAAAACAATTTAAGTAATATAATTAATATTATCTTTTGGAGGTCAGCCTTGCGTGCTGCTAAATAAAACTTACTATAAATAGGCAGTCTTGTTTTTTTTTTTTAGCTGCGCGTCTTTTCTTTTCTTTTGAAAGTCACCCTCGCGTGCTGCTTTTTTTTTTTGCTTTACGCCGACTTTTGCTAAAAATAAACTTAAAGCCTAATCTTTCTTTTATGAAAAGAAAGATTTTAGATAGAAATAAATCTATATCAGGGAACCTCTAGTAGTCTTAAATAGCACAAAGTAAACCAACGACTACTCCTTTTTACTTTGCAAGTATTACTTAAAGCTGGCCAAATAAAAAAAAAAAAGGAATGAAATCCAGCAAAAAGAATTAAAAAAGCAGTAGGCTAAAAAATATTTTTAGCCCATTAAAAGAATGACAGCAAAAAGAAGGGATGGAGTCCTCCTAATTTTTTCCATTAGAGGTTCCCTGTAAGGAAAAGGCAGGATTCGAACCCGCGCGGGCAAAGACCCTTAATATTTCAAGTATTACGCTATAAACCAGACTCAGCCACTTTTCCTTGTATTATTCATAATAAGAAGAGGTCATAACAAAAAATGCTTTTTATACTAATATATTAATGCGGTGATTTGTTCTAGGGTTAAATCGCCTAGCAATCCTTTTTGCTGCTTTTTTTCTTTACTCTTACTAATTTCGTTCGTTATAATATACGACATATTAAAAGGAGAGCTTGCGCCTCCCTTATCTTTCCGTAGGAGGCTCCGCCCCGTCCATTAGTTGATTTTTGAAGGAATCGAACCAACATTTCAAACTTATCAAGTTTGCACTTTAACCGTTAAGTTAAAAAACCATATTACAAAATAGGTATAAAATAGTTTTTAGATCTCTTAAAGAAATTTAAGATTCAATTTTAGGCCGTTTATATCTTGGGATCGCGAGCTACTGGCCGTAAGTAAAACTAGTTTGTAATTCTTTTTCTCTTAGTAATAGAAAACATAGCCTAACCAACCGACAATAAGAAAAGACAATTATTATTATTTGGCTTAAGGTTCTAAGGGAACCTAGCCAAAAGATAGTAGCGAAATCGCCAGCCCCCAACTTTTGGCAGTGCGCTACCTTTTTGAAAGTCACCCTCGCGTGCTGCTTTTTTTTTTATTTAAAGCTTAAATTTGCTGCAAATTTATTAAATTTTATTATGTTAACAAAGCTATAGAAGAAACCTGTTTATTCTATTAGAGACAATATTATTAGGTTTTTAGGTCAGTAAACTATGATGCAACCTCTTTATGCAGCAGGGCAGAATTATATTTTAAACAAGAAGCCAAGAAATAGTGAAAACATTTTCACTATTTCGGTTGGCTTAATGGAATATTAAGACAACTGAAAGAATTAGATTAGAAACTTTATTATTTATCCGCAGAGTGGGGGTAGGGTAGGGTAGGGCGAGCTAGCGCCCCCCACCCTACTGTAAGCATTAGACTTTTATTTTACACTGCGCTGCCGCTTTTCTTTTTTTTAGAAAACCTTTTGAACCCTATGTGTACAATATTAACAAGAATGGAAAGAATTGAACTCTCATCAAATGGTTTGGAACCACTTATTCTACCATTAAACTACACTCTTTTAATAAAACCTTAAAGGATTACTAAAAGGGACCAAAAGGTTTTATATTTAGCACGTTCCCTTTGAACATCCAAAAATATTCAATACTAAATTAGAAGCAAGATTTCATCTCCTCTTTATAATATTATTTTTTCTAGGACTAGAAACTGGCCGAGAAAGATATATATTTTATAGTTTTTATATTAGACAAATCTATTTCCTCTTACTTCTTTTAAAGAAAAAGAATAAAAAAAATGCACTAGGGTCCAAAAAAAAGTAAAAAAATAAATAAAACCGTTCCTGTGGATTTATATTTTAGGCCGTTTATATCTTGGGATCGCGAGCTACTAACCGTAAGTAAAACTAGTTTGAAATCCTTTTTCTCTTAGTAATAGAAAACACAGCCTAACCAACCGACAATAAGAAAAGGCGATCCATTTTACTCTTACAGTAGTACTTTTTTTTTTAGCTTTTTTTTTTACTGCAAACAGGAAGAATCAAAAGATTATTTAGATTAAAATATAAATAATATTATAAATAATATTATTCTTTCAAAGAAGGAAAGAGATTTATTATTCTATTGCCAAAAGCGGCCCGCCCGTTTAATTATTATAGAGATAAGGCAGAGTGGGAATCGAACCCACTTCGTTAGATTTGCAATCCAAATGCATACCTTATGCAATTCCACCCCATATATTTACACTAATATGCACTATAAAAAAGCTTAAATAAATTTCCCGGCTACAACCATTGACCGCTAGCTTTTGCCACTACAGAGTTAGGGCAGCTATAAAAAAAAAGCAAAGCAAAGCCATGCAAAGCAAAGCAAAAAAAAAAAGCAAAGCAAAGCAAAGCAAAGCAAAGCCAAGCCCAGCCCAGCCCCGCCCCTGGATTTCATCTCCAAGACAAGGAGCCAAATTTTTAATTAAACTAGACTAGTTGCCTTATATTTACTCGCCTTTCCTTTTGGACAAAATTACTAAAATATATATATAGATATATTATAAGCTCTCTCTAGGACTTGAACCTAGACTAAGATATTAGAAGTATCACGCTCTACCGATTAAGCAAAGAAAGCTGGTTTTAGTTTCTAGAACAAATAATAGAAATGACTGTAATAAGACTTGATTTACCATAGAATATATTAATATTATACTTAACACCAATTACTATTTATAGTAATAAAAAAGAAAAGGGGGACCGATGCAATTGAGCATAGATTTATCATTTGGATGCCGTTTATATCTTGGGATCGCGAGCTACTAACCGTAAGTAAACTAGAATGGAATCCTCCTTCTGTCTCTAGAAAAAGCACTGCCTAACCAACATCTATTAACAAAAATAAAAAAGAGTGTAACGGCCGAAAAATTCAGATTTAATTGTTTAGGTTTTAATCCAACTATTTGGGATAATCTAATTTAAGAATGGGGAAGTATTAATTTATAATCATTTGGTTGAGCTTATATAATAAACGTCTGATAATATAAATGAGATCTATTAATATTAGCTATAAGCTTAAGTTACTAATGAAGATCTAAACTATCTTTAATATAACTACAAGTTAAAATTGCAAAAACATAAGCTTGAATAAATGCAATAGCTAACTCTAATCCTGTAATGGCTACTAATAAAACTAATGGTATAATACCTATAACAAACATTAAAGGACTTGCGGCCATTATTTGATAAATAAACCCTCCTATAATTTTTGTAAGCATATGCCCAGCCATAATATTAGCTCCTAATCGGATACCTAATGAAAGACCTTTTGCAATATACGAAATTAATTCAATTAGAACTAATAAAGGCACTAAAGCTAATGGTGTTCCTGCTGGAACAAAATATGAAAAGAATTTTAATCCGTGTTCTTGGAATCCGATAATAGTAACAGCTATTAAAATAGTCATACTTACAGATAAAGTGAAGATTAAATGTGATGTAATAGCAAAACTATAAGGAACCATTCCAATAAAGTTACCAGCTAAAACTAGCATGAATAAACAATAAATAAAAGGAAAGTAAAGCTGACCTTTGGGACTAGCTATTTGAGCTTGAACCATATTTAATATTGTAGTGTATAATGATTCTTGGCTAATCGAGTATTTGTTTGCAATAATTTGGTTGTTGTTATTTGCAATAACATTAAATCCTACTACTACTATTAAAGCTAAAATAAAATATAATCCTATATTTGTTAATGATAATTGGGCATAACCAAATAACGGTGCATTAATACCCATTAAACTATTAATTTCAAATTGTTCTAAAGGACTTTGTATATGTGTATATGTCATAAAAAAAATTTTTTTTTTCTTGTTTTAACTTCTTGTTACAGTGCTTTTGCTATAATAACTTAGAAACTTTTACAAATAAGGTCCAAGGGATTAATGCTGCAAAAAAAAAAGCAGTAGGGTCAAAAAAAAAGAACCCTTTGCCCTCTGTCAAAAAGAGAACTAGTTAGAACTGCGTAAATCTCTTAAAGAAAAGCCTCTGCTAAATTAAGAAGAATTTTTAATACAAGTGATATTATGTTTTTATTTTGTAATCAGTATATAGAAAAGAATTAAAGATAAGATATCTTTAGATCCTAACTCTAGGAGAGATTTTATCTGCCACTTCTCCTTCTATCCTTACGAAAGAATATTATTATATATTAATATAATATTATTTATCTAGTTATTATTATAATAATAATAATAATAATAATAATAATAATAATAATAATAATAATAATAATAATAATAATAATAATAATAATAATAATAATAATAATAATAATAAACACTATTTTTAGCAATAGCTAAGAATATGAACGCAGGCGACTAGGCTTATGGCCAAACCGCAATTATTAGATTAGATATCTTAGAACATGAAGCCTTATACTAAAGCTTTTTTTACTTGTCTTCTAAAATATTCTGTTGTTATTATAATAATCTAAAAAATATTTCCAGATTATATAATTTGTTTTTTTTTTTTTAGTCAGTCCTCTTCCTTTTAGCGGTAGGGACACGTAAATCGACTAGATTAAGATAATTATGATTTTAACGTTCTTTTAATTTAGCAGAAGAATTTTTTGCTGTAAGCTGGCTTTGGTTATAGTTATCCTATTTGCAAGATTAAATCCAGCCGCCGTTCATATTGTTGGCTTAATATTTTATTAAGACAAACATAGAATAAGAAGAGGCGACCCGCATTTTATTTTTTCTTTGTGCCAAACCAACTTATAATTTTGTAATAAATGTTCGAGTTAAAAATAATTCTAAATATTTAGGTAAAATATATTTAGAAAATAAATATAGCATAACTAATAGAACAGCAAAACCAAATGTAACTTGATTTACAAAGTAAAATGGTACTAATTGAGGCATAATATTTTTTAGAAGGCAGATGGCCCTTATCATTTGATGATAGATTCAAGGTTAAATTGTTTATAATAGGTCCTTTCTGTCTTTAAATTAATCTTAAATCAGCGACCGAATAAATTGAATCTAAATCAAGGTAAAGCAATATATATAATATACAGGCGGCGCAACGCTCAAAATAGGGTTGCAGCAAAAAAAAAGCAGTAGGGTCAAAAAAATTAGAGGTCACCGTCGAAGCGTAGTAGGCAATTTACCACTCCTTTTTTACCTTACTTAAATAGATTACTAATCTTAACCTGATTATTAATAACAGCAGAGTTTAATTGCTTTACAGTTGAGCGGTCTAAAACCATAACTTTACAATCCAACTAATTTATAGTTCTAGAAGAGCGTAGTAAGCCTCTAGCTACTAATAGATTAAAGTTAGGTGGGGACCAATAAATTAATTAAAAGGTTTCCTTTAGCGCCTACAAACCACACCGGCCGGAATGAAATCCTCACTATCAAAATAAAGCATTTTAAAGTAATTTAACTTCTTTCTTTTCTAATTATATTATAAAACATAGCACCCATTTTTTTTGCT
>NZ_BMRP01000034.1:0-11090 GCF_014648695.1 Streptomyces albospinus | reverse complement strand
CTATAGGGGTATTAAAAAGCAGATTAAATTTATTTAAATTTATATAATATATAGTTTACTGTAATAAGTGAATAACATGTTCTAAAATAGAGTTTATATTATCACTAATTTTTAGGTTAAAAAATTATTGCTATTATTTTTTACCCTAACCTTACAAATCGCCTATTGTTATTCTATTTTTACGAAAGAATAATATTATTATAAATAATATTATTTGTCTAGTTATTATTATAATTATATTATTATAGTCATAATATACAATATGTTGGTCGGGTAATAAAGTCCTCTTATTTATTAACAGAAGGAGGATTTTATTCCGTCCCGGCCCGGAATTAAAAAGCGGTTAAAGCAAAGATATATAAAATAAATAGTTGACTATATTGTGCTGCTTTAATTGATTCACCTTGAGGGTCAATAGGTGCAAAAAATACTAAAGAAATGAAACTGATTAGTCCTAATAAAATATAAAGGGCATAGTTAGTTATGATTCCTGTATCTAGTTTACTAATTAAACCACTTACAGATGATAAACCGGTTACAACACCATAAGGTCCAATTAATTCAATAGCTCCTCTATCAAGTTGTTTATTGAAAACATATCCTAAAGATAAACCTTTAAGAACAATAAATTTATTGACAATAAGCTCCAGCCAATATCTTTGATTAAAGAAGGCGTAAATAGAACTACCTGTTTTTGTTTTTGTAATTGAAACCAATAAACTTGGTGCTAGCTGATAAATAGCTAATACAGTTAATCCCACTAAAACAGATGCAACTACTGGTAATAATTTTAAAATAGTTGGAACTGCAAATTCAGCTTCTACAGATATAATATGATTAGGGTGTACAAAAAGACTATGTGCTAAAGAAGATGATCCTAATCCCACAAAAAAATCTCTAGCGTAATATCCAAATATAATACTCATAATAGCTAATATTATTAATGGAATTGCCATAGTTAATGGGCCTTCATGAGAATGTTCATAGTTAATTTTAGCACCATTTGGAGCTGATAAAAATGTTAAAAATAGTAACCGAATAGAGTATGTCATTGTAAATATAGCACTAATCACAGCTAACCAATAAACTACCTGTCCACTAAATTCAAATTGACCAAAAGCTAGTTCAATAATTAAATCTTTAGAATAGAATCCAGTTAAAAATGGCATAGCTGCTAATGATAAACTACCTATAAGCATCATTGCATAACTGAATGGTAATAATTTTACTAACCCACCTAATCGTCTCATATCTTGTTCATCGGCCATTGCATGTATAATTGATCCTGCACCTAAAAATAATAATGCTTTAAAGAAAGCATGGTTTACTAAATGGAATAATGCTACATTATATTGACTTAATCCTACTGCTATAAATAACATTCCTAATTGAGAACAAGTAGAATAAGCAATAACTTTTTTTAAGTCGTTTTGAAATAAACCAATTGTTCCGGCAAATAATGTAGTTATTGCTCCTATCCATAAAGCTAATAATAATACAGTTGGACTATATTCTAATAAGGGTGATGATCTCATTAATAAATAAACTCCAGCTGTTACCATTGTGGCTGCATGAATTAAAGCAGATACTGGTGTTGGCATTTTACTTTTTTTTATTGAAACTATTTGAGTTAAACTTAAACAACTTATGTAATAGTTTCTTGGACTTTATCTTATTTCTATTATTATTTTTAGCCTTAATAGAAATTTTCACGTAAAGTCTCTGAGGATCCCTAGGTTTTTTAGACAAAAAAAAAAGGTTTCCTGCTGATTGATCATTTAGCCGTATCTAGCCAATGATTGTTCCAGCATACAGTGAAATTTAAGGAGGGCCCTTTATTGTTAAACATTTTTTTTTTTAGTTTAAACCTTTTCTTCTGATAAATTCAATTTGTATAACATTTCAGGAATAAAATATGGTACTACTAATTCTATTAGTCTATTTAAACTTTTACTGCTGAATCCTATTCTGTAATAGGACTGCCCCTGTTTATTTCGCCGTATTCTTATTCTAGCAAAAAGATTAAATTTATTCTTTAGAACTTGGATTAATTTCTCTACTTCTTCTTTAGTAAAGTTATCTGTAGATAAATATACGGTTCCTTCTGAAAAATATCCATCAGCCATTATCTGGTCTTATTTAGAAAAGATGATTTATATTATAATATAATATAAATTATATTAACTTATTATTTGTATATATATAATATATAAATAATAATAGATATAAATAATACAAGTAGTTTTAATAAAATATATATTTTATTAAAAGCAGCATTGAGCCAAACCTATTGGTTTTAGTGTTGTAAATATATTATCTGGTAATATATTTACAAACCGGTCACTGTTATTAACATAAACAGACTTATACCAAATATTATGTAACTCAGTTAAAAACGGCAATCGGCGACTTGCAAACCAATATTGTGTTACCGTTTTATTCGGATAAAATAAAATATTAGGCCAAGGAGTTGGCTCTTTTGTTGTACTGTACATATTGATGAATAAACATTAAACTTTAAATGACGCAAATAGGCAAGATTTGAAATTGCAAAAGTAAATTCTAACCTTCCGTTAGTTCCTGGCCATTTTATATAGTTACCTCTATTTATACTTCCGTCTCCTAGCATATCACCTACTATGGCATCTAATACTTTTTGACTTTTGATTTTACAGATTCCCTGTAAAATAGGTAACTTCTGTTTATTCAAACTCGAAGACGATCTAATAGATTTGAATCTATTTTCTATACACAGTAAAAAATTTGTTTTCGTTTACCCTCCATAGCTTGTGGCAACCAAACATGTAATCCAATTTGAGCTGATTTAGCCATAGCTCCAATCAGGAAACAAATACCTATAATTGTAACGGTATTTTCATTTAAATAAGGAGCTATAGAAAATACTATAGCATAATCAATATTACCTAAAGCAAAAATTAGGGCAAATAGGCCAATTGTTAAAAACATATCTCCTACTCTATTAAATAATAAAGCTGAAATAGCTGATTTATTTGCTTGAACTCTTGTAAACCAAAAACTTACTAGTAAATAAGAAGAAATTCCTACCAAATCTTAGAAATAAACAAACCATTAGCTAAATAAAAGGACAAGCAGCCAAAAGGACTTCTTTGTCTCTTTGAACTAACAGTTGGTTTTATTTATATTTATTTCCCTGTACCTTTTATAACCTATCAGGATTTACATAAGGCCTTGGATTCTCTGTACTGTAAAAAAAGCAGAGAACAGATTCTGACTGTGCATTAAGCACCATTTCAGGCACCCATTATTGAACCAGTCGATCGCGATCAAAAATATAACCGACGATCTTGAAACTAAAACCTGTTTCTTTGATCGTTTTCAATAACATCGCAAAAATCTTCCTTCCTTTAAGGAAAGTTGTTTATTTTTTATTTTAATTACTAAACAATATTTCTGATTTTCACTATAATTAAACTTAACTTTAATATTGTCCTAATTTATATAACATTGATGGTAACATATATGGTTTTACAAGACTAGAAAAGGTTACCATTGATTTACTAGGAATATAAATAGTATATCCTTTGTTAATCGCTCCTCTATGATATAGAGCTTCCAAATTATATTTTTCTTTTAAAATAACAATAATCGATTTTAATTCAGAAAGTTCATAACCATTCATAGCTATTTTAGCTCCTTTTCCTAGTTTAGAACCGTCATCCATAAACCAAATTGCTAATGCAAAAGGAGTAAGATATTCTTTAATCTCTAAAGGAATAATCTTATCGCCATTTTCTTTGTAAAACATTTCTCGAATCCAGTTAAAACTAGTAAAAGTATAACTGTTTATTCGATAATGATAAAATATTTGTCCATGTTCTTTAATTCTTTTGGCAAGAACAGGTTTTTCTTTTCTACAATATCCTCTGGAAGACAAATACAAATGAAACCACATTAAATATTCAATGTTTTTATTAGATTGCTCAAAAATAACTCTAGTTCCTATTCCTTTAACTCTTTTTTCTAAATGGCTATCACCTAATGTAGATCCAACTATTAAAGAAATGATATCTATATTATGTGGACCTATACGTTTGTCTGACTTAATTTTTGATTTATTAGTAAAATTAGCAGATGAAAGAGTTATGGGCAAAACCATAAGAGATGTTTGATCAATAATATTTAAATCTAAATTTAACCATTTAAGGCATAGATGGATACCTTCCCAACCTATAAACATAACTAAATAATTATCTCCAGTTACAAGAATTAACATGAAAAAGGTAAACATACTTAAATAACTGAAAAATCTTTGTTGATGTGGATCTTCACTCATATATCCTATGGAATATACATGTACCAGAGCTGATACAATTAAAACTGGGATTAACATAGACACGGTTAAAGCATCAAAATTAAATCCCCAATCTATTGTTAATGATTCCGAGTCAATCCAACTAAATAGTTTAATTGATACCGGACTAATGGTTAAACCAACTTCATAAAATGCTATTAAGGCTAATAAACAAGTTATTATAACGGATCCGCAAGTTATAAGTTGCGCTCCTGTTACTCCTAATTTTCTTCCTAGTAATCCCGCACTTATAGCACTTAATAATGGTAAAGTTATTATAGCTAGATACATTATGATTGAATTGCTATTGTTCCTCTTAATCGGTAGTATGCTACTAATATTCCTAATCCAATAGCTGATTCGGCTCCTGCTATTACTATTATATATATAGCATAGGTTTGCCCTAATATATCATCAAAGCTAAATGAGCTTACTAAAATCATAAAGGTTACTGCTAATAACATTATTTCAATTGACATAAGCATTAAAATGATATTTTTCTTGTTTAAAACAAATCCTAATATTCCTATTAAAAATAATATTAATGATAAATTCATAATTAGTTTTATTCTTTTTTCCTCTATATTTAAACTGAGATTTGCCTTTTTTTTTTCGCTGCTTCTGCCCTATTTTCGGCAAAAGATTATTTTCTCTTATAGAATATTATTTAAAGGGGTCGGGATTGTAATATGGGCACTTTGTTTAGATGCCCTTTTCTACTACGTCCTATTTCATAGTAAACTGCAGTTTTTTCCTCCCTTTTTCGTTATTATTTGTAGCTTTAAGCTTACTACGCTTAGTTAGTCTAGTTGTCTATAATATAATTACTATATCATATTATATTAATAACCATTTGGCTGGGCTGTAATATGCTTTGTCGTGCTTTGTCATGCTTTGCCGTCCGTAGAATTAAAACCGATTAGCTGCATTAAGCCAAACTTGTTGTTTATATATATTATAGATAAATAAATGGGGTAATAATAAAGGTAAATCTAATTAACCGAGGGGCAAGATTTCATCTGCTCCTGTCGACTAATAGGATGATTTTTGGAATATTTTAGAAATGATCTTATTATTTTGTTTTATTTATATATATTGATAGTAGATAATAATCTGCTAGAAGGCAAATTGATTAGTCTAGTATCCTATAAAATATATTTTACCGTACTGCTAATCCTTAGTGCTTTCTTAGCGATAGGATTAGCACAGGGCCAGAATCGAAGAATAATTTTGCAGCGCAGCAACTTGATTATTATTAAACCAAGAGCAAATTAATTTTCGACTAAACTCCGAATAATAATAAGAATGCCATCATTAAACAGAATAGCGTTATTATGCATTGAATTAAAAGTGACTCTTAGAAGGTTTCTAACCCTTTAGATATAATGCATAAGTTGGACTTTATCTTTTACTAAAACTTGTTTGATCTAAAAAAAATTATAAAGAATAATTATTATATTAAAGGGGTCGGGATTGTAATTCCGGCACTTTATTTAGACGCCCCTTTCTACTATAACTATTCAAAAGCATAAAAAAATCTAAGTTAAAGTAATTCCTCGTAAAGTCTCTGAAGATCCCTTTTAAGTTATTTTACTTATCTGGTTTCTTGCTGATTGCTTTTTTTTTTTGTCTTTTTCTTTACTTTAGCACGAAAATAACCTTTTCTTAATCTTTGGGATGTGCTAAAAGAGCAGAACACTAAGCAAATAGTTTATTATTCTAATAAAAAAAAAGCAGCAAAAAGAGTGGATTATAATATAACAATATTATGACCTTAAAATGAAAAACTAGTTTAGGATCTTTCTTTTAAATTATATTATCAATAAGCCCACTTTTAAGTTCCCTTTTAAAACTAAAAAAAAAAAGGTTCCAGCATACAGAGGAATTTGATAATTAACAAGTTTTTTATAGCTAATAGCAAATGTATTTTATATTTGGGTCTTACTGCTGATTTAAGACTAAATGAAATCCTCGTCTTTTTGACCCTACTGCATCGAGAAAGAATATAATTATTTTTGCTGCGCACAGATTGAGTAGGTTGTGGACTTAATATAATATGCTATATAACTGTAATTAACTTTTTAATTATAGGCCTATTTTGACCTGTAGCTTCGGCTAAGGCGAATCCTAGAATAGCGTATGAAAATAATTGCCCTCTAAGTGCAGGGTTTCTTGATGTAGCTGTAATTAAGTTACCGAAAACTAATCCAATTCCTACTCCAGCTCCTGCTAATCCAATTGTAGCTAATCCTGATCCTATAATTTTTGCTGCTGCTAACATGTTAATTTTTAATTTTTTTTTCTGAAGTAATACCCCAGTTCCTTTACTAAATTTGTAGATAATTATATTCAGTTGTTATAATTACTCCCTTTTATTTTTAATCATAATTATTTAAATAGAAACGTTTTTTTTTTTGCAGGTTGGTTTTCTGTAACAAAAAGGGGTATTTTAAGTCTAAAAAGAGAGCACGAGCAGCACGCGCAGCACGCGCAGCACGCGCAGCACGCGCAGCACGCGCAGCACGCGCAGCACGCGCAGCACGCGCAGCACGCGCAGCTAAAAGAGAGGGTGACTTCCAAAAGATTCCGATTCCGATTCCGATTCCGATTCCGATTCCGATTCCGATTCCGATTCCGATTCCTCTGGCAATAAGGCTTAAATTTACTAAGATAATATCTGTATAATGTATTTCGTCTCTACATAAAAGCATAATTTTTTTACCCTACTGCAGGTTTTAAAAGCCCTTTTATCCTACACTACACTACAATATATAATAATAATATTACTATTAATAGTAGTACTACGATTATTGAAGAGCTGTCGCATTCCTAGCACTCATTTTTTTTTTATTTTTTTTATTTTATTTTATTTTTTTGCAAGGTTTTAAGATCCCCACCAATATACTGCACAATATAAGAAAAGCCAAACTACATCTACAAAATGCCAGTATAAAATACTTGATTCAAATCCAACATGATGATGATCAGTTAATTGGTAAGCTAGAATTCTCCAAAACATAGTTGCAATAAATATTGTACCGATAATAACATGTACAAATTTGTTATCGTAACCTTTTTAATTTCGTTACTTCTTTTCCTCACGAAAAAGTTCAGACTATGTCATCAATTTAAACAGGCTTGTTTAAATTGCAGGGCACTCTTGTCGGGATTATTGTAAATATAGTACTCACCCATTAGTCGTTGAACGTTCCTATATTCCATTAATTAAAATTTAATAGTTATATTTAATATAGGCTTCGCTGCAAATTGTCTTTAATTTTTTTTTGCTCATTTTTTTCTAATTAAAGAGTTTCTTGCAATTCACCCTGTTTTTTCAATTTTTTACTAAATTATTTTGCCTTAAATTTTTGATCACTAATTTTTTTATTTGTAATTACATTAACTCTAACTCCATCTACTATCTTATATGGAGCAGCTAGATTAAATACTAAATCAATCTCCTCGCATAAAATAGGATTAATTATTTTTTCTAATTTTGAACTAGATAATCTATAATTATTCATTCCTGATTTTAATCTCATTATTAACATTCTCCCTTTATCTGTAAGATGATAACCGAAATAGTTTAGTTTAACTATTATCATCCAGTCAATATAGTCTAATTTCTTTTTTGATAAAAAATCATTTGGCTTAAATTTAAAGCATATAATATTATATAAAAAAGAAATATTAGCAATATCTAAAACAACCGTTGGGTTTTCATTGAACCCTCGAGCAATAGATCTTTTTTTATTCTCTATTAAAGAACCAGTTCCCATCTTTTCTTTAATTGCTTTAATAAGTTCCATTTCTTTAATATGATTTTCAAATTTTAGCCTTGGTCTTAAATTTGACGTAGAAAAACTTGCATCTCCTTCAATAAATCCTAATAACCAACTATCTGTTATATTAATATTACAAGGTAATTCTATCTGAGATTTAATTTCGTTGTAATAAGAAATTAATAATGGTTTATTCTTAATTAAGAGATGAGCTTTTAAACTAAATAAATCTACAGCTTTTGCCAAAATTAAAAATTGACTAAATTTAGAGCTTTTAAGTTTATTTTCATTAAAAAAGGGGACTATAATATTTTGCAGTGAAGTTATGTCATTAACAAAATAGTTACATCTGTTTTTTGATATTGATATTTTTCCGCAATTTAGATATGTTTGGATAGTTTTTAAGACATTTAAATCGTCAATGTGTAATCCTATTTGGAATGTAAGGCTAGCGTTAGAATAAGAACTTATTTGATTAGTTTTGGCATCAATTTGTTTTTTTCTAAGAGTTATATTAAAGTTACCTTCGGCATCTGTAAATCCAGATAACCATTCTTTGATATTAATTTTGGCGATAGGGTCCGCCGAACTCTTATTTGTTTTAGTAAATAAATTGGGGCATATGTTATACCCATGGAAACCAGTAGCAAAATAAAATGTCGATCCAAAAGCTCCATCACTAATAGTAAATGGTGCAGTATAATATTCAAATCCTTGTAAACTTGTAAAAATAAGAGCTAAGATTATTGTAATAATAAGTCCATTTATTGTCCCTTTTCTGTTACCTTGAATTAATGAATGATGAGCATATGTTACTGTTGCCAAATTTTGAGTAAAAACAATAGCCTTTTTGAGACTAACCTTTTTGCGCTGCAGCACAGTGCACTGCACTGCGCTATTTTTACCGCTGTAACCTTCAAAAAAATTTTATGGTTCCTATCAAGCTTAGGTTGATCTTTGAAACCTTTTTTGAGATCCTTGCTTAGATGTGCTCTTCATCTAAAAAACTCCGACTATACATTAAGCAGCATTTCAGCCACCCACAAGTGAACCAGTCTGTAGCGACTTATCAATAAGCCGACGGTCTTAAACTAAAGGCAGTTCTTTAACCGTTTACACTCGTGTTGCTCATACAGTTAATTTTACAGGCTTTGCTTACAAAATTAATTGTATTTTAACGTTAACCTTTTTTTAAACATTTTTGACTGATCATTGCATGTCTGATTAACGGAACTATGGGATTTAATTAAATAACTAAAGAGAAAAAATAAACCTATTTTATATTGCATTGTCTCATGAATAAAAGGTTTGACTATTTTTTTGACCCTACTGCTTTTTTTTATTTATCCATTCAAGACTATTGAACATAGATATTATATTGTAACGGTACTGTTCCTGATATTTTATGTAACGTTGTATCAAGATCAAATTTTGCAATATTTGTCTTTTAATATTTCTTGCATAAATTTACATTCAGTAAGTAAAAAATTGTGAGTACAAAATCTTATAGCCCTATTTTTAGTCTTCGGCTGAGTCGAGCTCAGTCTTGACGAAGGCTTAAGAGTTCCACATAGTAATCTGGTCTTATTTAGAAAATATGATTTATATTATAATATAATATAAATTATATTAACTTATTATTTGTATATATATAATATATAAATAATAATAGATATAAATAATACAAGTAGTTTTAATAAAATATATATTTATATAAAAGCAGCAAATAGCCCAAGATTCAGCTTATAAATATTCTTTTATAAATGAGGGGAGAACTTTTCGCCCATTTACATAAAAAGCAGAATGAATCAAGTTAGACTTGAATAAGTAAAAGTTAGAAATCTATAGAAATAGTACAATTCACCTTTAGAATAAAGTCGAGTTTGTATTAAAGGTAGTTCTTTTTTACAGTATCCTAATTCAAATAATCTTTTAAAGCGAAGCCTGCCATAATAAATATTCTCCATGTCCATGTTTTTTTACTTAGATAAAAGCTAAATCTTGAACCATTACCATCTTTCTCCATATGTCCATCAGCGAGTAAAGATCCAATTAAGACAGATAATAAGTCAATATTATGAGGACCTATTCGTTTTACAGATTGAACTCGAGCTAGACTAAAGGAATTAGTAATAACAGATAACCTAATATTATTAAACTTAGTTAATTTTAATTTTGGCCATTTTAGGCAAAATTTACCTGATGATAATAATAATACAGTATTTAATAAAGGTAGTTCAAAAGCATTAATTGCCTCGATTCCTTTGGCCGGCCAGTGTCCTCCTAATTCTACTGTTGGAGCTAATGAACTATGAAAGAATGCCCAAAAAATTGATAGAAAAAAGAATACTTCACTAACAATAAATAAAGCTACTCCTATAGTTAAACCTTTTTGTACTGCGAATGTATGACTTCCTTGGTAAGTCGCTTCCGCGATTATATCTCTAAACCAAAAGATCATGCTTCCAATTACAGAAAATAATCCTATTGCTGCTAAATATCCACCAAAAGCATAGCCATGCATTGTCATAACTCCAGAAACTGTTAATGTTAATAAAGCAAACGAAGTAACTAATGGCCAAGGTGATGGTTCTACTAAATGGAAAGGATGAGCTTGAAATTGTGCTCTTACTAAATTAGTCATGGTTGTTATTATATTAATAATAAAAAAAAAATAAAATTTATTCTTTTTTTTTTTTTTTATTGCGATCGGCGCAATAAGCATCTTGTGATTAATGCTCCCTTTTTTTGACCCTACTGCATTTTACTTTACTGCATTTTGTTTTTGACCCTACTGCTTTTTTTTTTTGTTATAATAACGGTATCTTTTTGCAGCAAGCAAGCCTGCACATTAAGCTTAAATAAGTGTTCCTAAAATAATCTGGGCCCTGTACTAAAAGGGTTATTAACTTTTTTAACTCTTAAGCCTTCGTCAAGACTGAGCTCGACTCAGCCGAAGACTAAAAATAGGGCTA
>NZ_BMRP01000033.1:72339-76807 GCF_014648695.1 Streptomyces albospinus | reverse complement strand
GACTTCGACGACAGGCGACGTGGCCCGCTCATTTCGCGGGCACACGTCGCCTGTCGTCTTCGTGGAGATGGCGGGAATCGAACCCGCGTCCAACGGTGCGGAATCAGGGCTTCTCCGAGTGCAGTTCGCTGCGCTTTTCTCGGCCCCGGAGATCACGCGAACAAGTCTCCGACGGGCCCAGCCACTGTTTGATTTCCTCCTGCACCCCGTGACCGGGTTCAGGAGTTTAGTCCCCTAGCTGATGCCAGGATCCGGGTCGGGAACATCCCCGGGCTGACACTTCGCAGGTCGCTACTTAGGCAGCGAGGGCGAAGGAATCGCGCTTGGTGTTGGCGATTATTGGTTGCGACACATGGTTAACGAGATCATTGCCGCTTCCTCGACTCGCTTCCCCTGCTTCGACATCCGCTGTCGAAACCGATCATCCCCATGTTGATTTATCAAGGTGGTGCACACCCCTCTCCTGGGGTGCGCACCCATCGTACGTGACCAACGCACGGCGGTGCCAGCGAATTCCCCGGCGGCCCCCCGGCAGCCCCCTCAAAGGGTCCGTCCGCTCAGGCGCGCTGCTTGCGGCGGGCCGCCGACATCGCCCGATCCGCCTCCCGGCGGTCCTGCTTCTCGCGGAGCGTCTGCCGCTTGTCGTACTCCTTCTTGCCCTTGGCCAGCGCGATCTCGACCTTGGCCCGGCCGTCCTTGAAATAGAGGGACAGCGGCACGATCGTGTGCCCCGACTCCTGGCTCTTGGACTCCAGCTTGTCGATCTCGGCGCGGTGCATCAGCAGCTTCCGCTTGCGCCGCGCACTGTGGTTGGTCCAGGTGCCCTGGGCGTATTCGGGGATGTGTACGTTGTGCAGCCAGGCTTCATTGCCGTCGATCTGGACGAATCCGTCCACCAGCGACGCCCGGCCCTGACGCAGCGACTTCACCTCGGTGCCGGTCAGCACCAGACCGCACTCGTAGGTGTCCAGAATGTGGTAGTCGTGCCGCGCCTTCTTGTGCTGCGCGACGAGCTTGCGCCCGGCGTTCTTGTCCTTGCCCTTGTCCTTAGCCATAGTGCGGCCATTTTCGCACTACGCGCCGGTGCCGAGGCCACTCAATACTGTCCGGGCACGGTTCTCGGCATGATCCTCGACGATCAGGTCGGGGGTGATGCCGGCGCCGTCGACGGTGTGGCCGGAGGGGGTGCGGTAGTGGCCGACGGTCAGCTCGGCGACCGAGCCGTCCGCCAGCTCGCTGGGCATCTGGACCGAGCCCTTGCCGAACGTCGGCGAGCCGACCACGACCGCCCGGCCGCGGTCCTGAAGCGCGCCCGACAGCAGCTCGGCGGCGCTCATCGTGCCGCCGTCGACCAGGACGACCAGGGGGATACGGGTGTTGCCGGCGCGCTTCGCGTACAGGGCGCGCTGGCTGCCGCGGACGTCGTAGGTGGCGACCAGTCCGCCGTCCAGGAAGACCGACGCGGTGGCGACGGCCTCGGTGACCAGGCCGCCCGTGTTGCCGCGCAGGTCCAGCAGCAGCCCGTGCCGCGGATCGGCGGCGGCGACCGCGCGGCGGACGGCGGCCCCGGTGCCCCTGGCGAACGCGGCGACCCGGATCCGGGTCGGGCCGCCGGCGCCGGCCGGGCGGTCCACGGTGACGTTCTGGGTGCGCAGCCGGGCGCGGTGCAGGGTCACGCTCCAATGGCGGGCGGCCCGCTCCAGGTCCAGCCGGACGGGGGTGCCGGCCGCGGCCCCCCGGGAGCCCCCATGGTCGTCGCCGCGCAGCCGGGCGACCGTCTCGGTGACCGGCCGCCCCCGTGAGGCCCGGCCGTCGATGGCGTCCAGGCCGTCGCCGACGGCGATCCCGGCGCGGGCGGCGGGGCTGCCGGGCTGCACCCGGGACACCGCGATCCGGCCGCCGGCCTGCTGCCGCACCCACAGGCCGACGCCGACGTAGGCGCCGTCCAACTGCTCCTGGAAGTCCTCGAATTCTCCGTGTGTGTAGATCGTCGACCAGCGGTCGCCGCTGCGGCTGACGACCTCGGCGGCGGCCTGCGAACCGGACTTGCCGTCCTCGACGGCCTTCGCGGCGGCCCGCTCGACGGCCGCGCGGTCCGCGGCCGGCCCCTCGGCCGGACGCTGCGCGGCGACCGATTCCACCGCGCCCTCGGCCTCGTCGTGCCACGCCCCGGTCACCGCCCCTAAGGCGATCACCCCGGCGAGGAGCAACGTGAGGGCCGCCCCGCTGCGGATGCGGCGGGGCCGGTCGTACGAACACGGGCCCGACATGCGGGTGAGTCTAGGCGACGAAAGGGCGCCATACGGGGAGTTGTCCGTACGGCGCCCTTGGCGAAGGTCACACCTTGAGGTACTTGCGCAGCGCGAAGAACGCGGCGAGCGCGGGCATCAGCAGCCCGATGAGCAGCACCAGCGGCAGCACCGTGATCACCGAGTCCCAGCCGATGAAGTTGATCACCTGGATCTTCTTCGCCAGCCAGTTGTTGATGAGGAGGTACTTGCCGCCGCCGATCAGCACGCACGCGAACAGCGCGCCGAGCAGGCCGGCGATGGCGGCCTCCAGGATGAACGGCATCTGGATGTAGAAGCTCGACGCTCCCACCAGCCGCATGATCCCGGTCTCCCGCCTGCGGCTGAACGCCGACACCCGCACGGTGTTGACGATCAGCATCAGCGCAACGACCAGCATCAGCCCCATCACGCACAGCGCGGCGATGTTCATGCCGTTGAGGAGGTTGAACAGCGGCTCAACGGTGTCCCGTTGGTCCTGCACCTGCTCGACGCCGGGCCGCTCGGAGAACGCCGACTTGATGACCGCGAACTTCGTCGGGTCCTTCAGCTTGACCCGGAAGGACTCCGGCAGCTGGTCGGGCGTCACCAGACCGGCGACGGGGGTGTCGCCGAACTGCTCCTTGTAGTGCTTGTACGCCTGGTCGCTGGACTCGTACTCCACGTTCTGCACGATCGGCAGCCGGCTCAACTCGGCCTTGATGTCGTCCTTCTGCTGCTGGGTGGCCGCGCCCTTGGCGCAGTTGCCTGCCGTTTCGGCGTCGTTCTTGTTGCAGAAGAAGATGGAGACGTTGACCTTGTCGTACCAGTAGCCCTTCATGGTGCTGACCTGGTCCCGCATCAGCAGCGAGGCGCCGAACAGGCCGAGCGAGAGGGCTACGGAGACGATGACGGCGACGGTCATCGTGAGGTTACGGCGGAGACCGACGCCGATCTCCGACAGGACGAACTGGGCGCGCATGGCGTCCTTTCAGTGCTGGTAGCCGTACACGCCGCGCGACTGGTCGCGTACGAGCCGGCCCTTCTCGAGTTCCATGACCCGCTTGCGCATCTGGTCGACGATCTGCTGATCGTGCGTTGCCATGACCACCGTCGTGCCGGTCCGGTTGATCCGGTCCAGCAGCTTCATGATGCCGACGGAGGTCTGCGGGTCGAGGTTGCCGGTGGGCTCGTCCGCGATGAGCAGCATCGGGCGGTTGACGAAGGCCCGCGCGATGGCGACGCGCTGCTGCTCACCACCGGAGAGCTCACCCGGCATACGGTCCTCCTTGCCGCCGAGGCCGACGAGGTCGAGGACTTCGGGCACCGTCTTGCGGATCTGCCCGCGCGGCCTGCCGATGACTTCCAGCGCGAAGGCGACGTTCTGCCCCACTGTCTTGTTGGGGAGCAGCCGGAAGTCCTGGAAGACCGTGCCCACCTGGCGCCGCATCTGCGGGACCTTCCAGTTGGAGAGCTTGGCGAGATCCTTCCCCAGTACGTGTACGGCGCCATGGCTGGCGCGCTCCTCACGGAGGAGCAGCCGCAGGAAGGTTGACTTACCGGAGCCCGAGGAGCCCACCAGGAAGACGAACTCGCCGCGCTCGATCTCCAGGGAGACATCCCTGAGTGCGGGGCGGTTCTGCTTCGGGTAGGTCTTGGAGACGTTGTCGAATCGGATCACTGATGCACCACGGTCGACCTGGGTAGGGGCACGGGATACCGGTGAGGGCTCCCGTCGGTGAGCGTGACCCTACGCGAACCTCGGGTGGCCGCGAAGCCGTCGTGCGGGGTTGGTGCGTTTCGTCACGGCGCCTAGGGGGACAAAAGGCGCACAAACCCGCGGGGCGCGCCGTTCGGCCGCGGAGCTGGCACAGTGGTAGAGGGAACCGTCGCGCCTCCTGGTGCGTTGGTGCAGTAAAGAAGGAGGTCGCATGACGTACGACCGATTGGTGTGCGCCAATTGCGCGGCCCCTGTGAGCGAGGGCCGCTGCCCTGTGTGCCGGGCGAGCAGGGAACGGCTCCAGCAGCAAGCCGGCATATTCGGCCAGCTCAACCCCGCGATGCTGGTGGCCCTGGTGATCGTGCTGGTCGCGCTCGCGGCTGTGCTGCGCCAGACTGTGGCGTAACGGCGCCCGCACGCCCCGCTACCGCAGCGGTTGCCGGGTGAGGGCGCCGGCAAGAGCGGCATGCCGCCGTGTGCG
>NZ_BMRP01000033.1:71834-72256 GCF_014648695.1 Streptomyces albospinus | reverse complement strand
TCAGCGTCAGGCAGCTGCCGCGCCGCCGCCGTTCTTGTTGACCAGACGGGGCAGGACACGGAAGCCCACACCGCCGACGATCATCGTGGCCGCACCGATGATCAGGAAGGTGGTGCCGGACGAACCGGTCTCCGCCAGCTGGCCGCCCTTGGCCTGCTGCTTGGCCTGACCCGGGGTGTCGACGACCTGCTCCTTGCCCTGGCCGGGCTGCTCGACCGGCTTGGAGCCCTGGTTGTCGGTGCCGGTGCCGGTGCTGTCGCCGCCGGTGGAGCTGGTGCCACCGGAGTGGCTGCCGCCGGTGGTGCTGCCGGTGGTGCCACCGGTGTTGCCGCCACCCGTGGTGCTGCCGGTGGTACCGCCGTTGTCACCGCCGGTGGTACCGCCGTTGTCGCCGCCAGTGGTACCGCCGTTGTCGCCGCCAG